>CAVYSY010000032.1:0-701765 GCA_963771175.1 uncultured delta proteobacterium | reverse complement strand
GCTCCCGGCCAACCTTCAAGAGCCGTGCGGTGCCAGGGACATCAGTTCCACGATGGTGTGGGCGACGATTTCGGGATGGTCCTCCTGCAGGAAGTGCCCCGCATCGTCGATACCGCGGACATGCTCCGGGGAGATCCGAAGGTCCCGGGCGAACTGGCGACTGATCTTCGCGAAGTCGAGGACCTCGTCCTTCTTTCCCCAGAGGAGCATCGCCGGTCCCTCGAACTTCCGGAGCGCGGCCTGGTATCGTGGGAACTCCGCCATGATGGCATCGAAGCTCCTGGCGACGGCGCGCATGGGCATCGTTGTTCCCTCGTGAATCGGCCACCAGTAGTTGTCGATGGCGGCGTCGTCGATGCGCTCCGGGTAGGCCACATGATCGCGAATGAACGAGCCCGTCAACTGTCGGCCCAGCAAGCTGCCGGACATCATCGCCGACATGATTCCACCCCGCCAACCGCCCAGCGCGCGCATCTCGGACGGGGGGGAGAACCCGTCGAGATAGGCCGTGGTGTCGAGGACGAGCAGCCGCTCGATGCGCGTCGCGTCGGTATCGAGGCTCTCGAATGCCACGAACCCGCCGAGGTCGTGCACGACGAGGCTGAAGCGGCGGATGCCGAGGGCATCGAGCAGTGTGAAGAGGCGTCGTGACTGCTTCTTGAAGTCGTAGGCCTCCTCGCCCTCTGGCTTCACACTGGCGCCGAACCCGACGAGATCTGGCGCCACGACGCGGTACCCCTTCGCCACGAGCGTGGGGATGATGTTCCGGTACAAATAGCTCGATGTCGGTATCCCGTGCACGAGCACGATGACTTCACCGTCCTTCGGCCCCGCGTCGACGTAGGCGAGAGCCCCGACATCGACGGAGCTGGTGGCGAGACTGCTTCGGTGCTCCGCGACGGAGTGGGGGCTCGTTGCACAGCCGGAGAGCAGCGCGAAGACGAGCGCCCTCAGCATGGGGAGGCGGGGAGTATTCACGGTGTTTCCTTTTCGGGGGGACGCCGCGTCGGCACGAGCGCGTTGTCTCTTCCCTTCGTCCTCCCAGGAATAGGCCCTTCCGTCGTCCCACGAAAGAGCACAATCCTGTGTAACAGTGTCCCAGATTCCGAGACAATCCGAGGATGCGAATCGAGAGCATCGAAGAGGTACGGGTGTTCCTCCAGGTCGTCGAGTCGGGCAGCTTGACGAAGGCGGCGACAGTGCTCGGGATGACGAAGAACCTGGTCAGTCGCCGGCTCGCCGCCCTCGAGGAACGTCTCGGGGTACGGCTGCTCGAGAGGTCCACGCGGCGCATCGGTCTCACGCCCCGCGGCATGCGGTTTCGGGAGCGAGCCCTGGCACTGCTTGACACCGTCGAGGCCGCCGAGCGCGACCTCGTGAGCGAGCCCGACACGCTGTCCGGTCTCATTCGCGTCGCGGTGCCGACGCTCCTCGCGGAGTACGGGCTCATCGAGCGCCTGGGGGCACTCCTGCGCTCCCACTCGGAGTTCGCCGTGCAACTCCTCGTGACGGACGAGCGCCTCGAGCTCGTCGCGAATGCCATCGACCTCGCGCTGTCTGCTGACACGCAGCTGAACGCCACGTACCGCGTCCAGCGCATCGGTGTCCTCACCCCCGTGCTCGCGTGCGCCCCCGCGTACGCCCGCGAGCGGGGATGCCCGAAGCGCCCGGAGGAACTCCGACGGCACGAGTGCCTGCGGTTTCTCTCACCTGCGCGACAGCGATACTGGACGCTCGTCGACAAGTCCGGACGGGAGCTCGTGACGGAGATCTCCGGCCGATTCGAGTGCAACGACAGCCGCGTGCTCGTGGCCGCTCTCCATGGTGGGCTTGGGATTGGCCTTCGCCCGAGGGGGGAGCTGCGCGCGGCGAGCGGCCGGGAGAAGCTCGTACACGTGCTTCCTGACTATCACTTGCCGCCCCTTGTCTTGCGTGCGGCCACGCCTTCGCGGCGCCACGACCGACGGCGACTGGACAAGCTGGTCGAGCTCTTCCAGGAGGTGCTCCGGTCCGCGGAGTGATGTCGTACCTGACGGCACCGCCAGGGGGCGATCGGCGAGGACCACCGGGTACCGCAGGTGTCTCCAGAGCTGGTCCAGGCGGGCCCCTCTCGTATGGGTGTAGATTGAGCGTGGCCGCGAGGCCCGAGCCGGGGCCAATCCCCGTCCCCTCACAGGCCATGTAGTTTTTCAATATACCGAGACAAAGAGGAGCCAGGATGAAGCTCATATCGAGCAGTGCAATCGTGACGGGAGCGGGGCAGGGAATCGGGCTGGGAGTCGCCTCGCGCCTCATGCGGGACGGAGCCAATGTGCTGCTCTTTGGCCGGACCCTGGAGAAGGTGGAGGCGGCGGCCGAGCAGCTCAACCGCGCGATGGCGGGGCGTGCGCGGGCCGTGCCCTTCGCGGGAGACGTGGTCCGGGCGGAGGACGTGAGCCGGGCGATCGAGGTCGCCACGCGGGAGTTCGGTCTGCCGGGCATCCTGGTGAACAACGCCGGGACGGCCACGATCACCCCGATCCTCGAACTGGGCGAGGAGGACTTCGATCGGGTCCTGGCCACCAACCTGAAGGGGCCCTACCTGTTCACCCGGGCGCTCGCGCGGGCGCTCGTCGCGGCGAAGCAGCCAGGGTCCATCGTCAACATCTCCTCGCTGAACCAGACGGCCGTGACGGATGGGCTCTCCCACTACTGCGCCTCCAAGGCGGGGCTCGCGAACTTCTCGAAGGTCGCGGCCTCGGAGCTGGGGCGGTATGGGATCCGGGTGAACGTCGTGGCTCCGGGGGCCATCAACACGCCGCTCGCCGATGGGGCCGGGCTCCTGCAGGGGCCCATGGGGCGGGAATTCCTCGCCCACACGCCGCTCGGGAAGACGTGCGGCGAGCCGGAGGACGTGGCGAAGGTGGTGTCGTTCCTGTGCAGTGACCTCGCGTCGTGGATCACCGGCGACACCCTCGCCGTGGATGGTGGCAACCACATCCGTGGGCTCCACAGCTACGCGGACACGCTGGGCATCACCAGCAAGGTGGGCTGAGCCCCGAGGTTTCAGGGTCTCGAGCTCCAGCGCCTGCCGCCGCGGGAGGGCGTCATCTCCCGCGGTTCATCAGGCCGTAGGGCGTCGCCACCGGCCGGGGGATGAGCCACGCACGCTGGCTCTCCTCCGCGCCGCGGTCTTCCGCATCCACCCAGCGGCCACCGGAAGAGGGATCGAAAAAGCCGCTGTACCCGCCCGTCACGGAGCGCACGAGCGGGAGTCCGTACTCGAGCGAGCGGGCCACGCCCATCGCCAGGGTCATGCGATGCAGGAGGCCGCTTCGGAACCAACTCTCGTTGCCGATGTGGAGCAGCACCGCGGGCCGCTCGTCCGGCCGGATCAACCCGGTGAAGGCGGCCTCGTAACAGATGAGGGGAATCACAGCCACGCCGTCCACGTCGAGCGGCGGCTGGGGCTCGCTCCCCGCCATCACCTGCGTCTTGAGGGTGTTGATGTCGAGCCATGCGAAGAGTCGCCGGAAGGTCTCGCCGGGCAGGTACTCCGAGAATGGCACGAGCTTCTGTTTGTAATAGACCGGCTCACCGCTCCCCAGCTCGACGAGGGTGTTGTACCTCCCGGCGGGAGCCCGCAGCAGTGCACCGGCGAAGAGCCTCCGGCCCGTCAGGGCCAGCATCTCGCGCAGAGGGCCGATGCTCGCGTCGCCATCGCGGATGACGGACTCCGGCCAGATGATCCACTCCGCCTCGGCCCGCTGGGTGGCTACGATGTACCGGGTGAGCAGCTCGAGGTCATCCCGCTCGCGGTCGCCCGCGTTCGCCTCGTCGATGGCGACGACGGCCACCTGGACGGGCCTGGCACCCGCATCCGGGCGGGGGCTCCCCGGAATGAACAGGACGGCGCTGAACACCCCCACCGCCAGGAGGAACTGGGCCCGGGCCCTTGGGAGCCTGCTCCAGAGCCCGAGACACGCCGCGAGGTGGAGCGGCAGCAGTCCCGCCGCGTGGGCACCGACGAGGCCCAGCCAGGCGCCGAATGGCCCGTGGGCAAGCCAGTAGCCGGAATGCAGCCACGGAAAGCCGAGCCAGACGTCGTGGACGAGCCCTTGCACGAGCCACAGCCCGAGGGCCTGCGAATACACAGCCAGCGGATGGCGTGCCAGCGGGGCCGCCACGAGCCCCCACAGGCCGTAGGGCAGGGCGACCAGCAGCAGGAACCCGCCGAGCACGGCGGCGCCTGCGATGCGCTCGCGGGGCGTCAGCACGTAGAGGACGTCGACGAGCCAATACAGGCTGCTGGCCGCCAGCAGCAGGCCGAACAGGTAGCCGGAGAGGAACCCGGCGCGCGGTGTCCCGCTCCGGCCGAGCACGTGGAAGTAGCACGCGAACCCGGCGACGAGGCCGAGCAGGTTGGCGGGGAAGAGCAGGATGAGGTGGGCCGAGACGCCCACCAGCAGGGCGCCGAGCGCGGCGAGCAGCGCCACCTGCGCCCCTGGTGCCTAGCAACCGGGCTTCACCTTCAGCCACCGGCCGTAGTGGTCGGAGTGGGTGTAGAAGGGCCACTTCCGCTGGCTGGTATCGAGCGTCTGCCAGGCGGGCGCCCAGCCGCTATACGAGATGCTGGCCGCCGGGCAGGTGCCGAAGTAGCTGGGCTTGCCGAGCAGCACGGTGTCGAAGTCGCCCTTGTTGCCGCTGGCCATGCTGTTCGGTCCGTTGTCGATGGTCGTGCCGGGCCAGTTGGACTTGAAGCCAGCCAGCTCGAAGCCGCCCATCACGGCGCCGGTGCCGCGGTAGGCATAGGGCTCGAGGAACGCCCCGCTGGCGGATGCCTGCACCAGGAGCTGGTAGCCCTTGGAGCTGGCGACGGTGCTGTCGAAGTCGGCGTTGAAGTCGCCCCCGAAGAGGACGAGCGCGGGGGGGTAGCTGGCCTTGTTGGCGTTCACCAGTCCGCGGATGAAGTCCAGCGACTCCTGCATGTTGGAGATGCGGGAGCTGTCCGAGCCGGCATGTCCATCGAGGTGGCTGTTGTCGCCGTAGGTGAGGTGGGTGTCGAAGACGTAGTAGTAGCGCCCCTCCTTGGCGAAGATCGCCCCCCAGACGCCCTTCTCCTTGTACGCGTCGAAGCCCGTCACGTTGCTGAAGGCCTTGAAGCCGAGCTCCTTCACCAGCGAGGTGCCGCTCTTGTAGAACATCACCAGGCCGCTGCAGTCGTTCTCGATGGCACCGTCGGCGGGGTCATCGCAGTAATAGCCGGTGGGGGTCATCATGCTGTAGCCGCGCGCGGCCAGGTCGGCCTTGGGACCATCCAGGATGATGTCATCGTAGTCCCAGGCCTCCTGGAACAGGAGGATGTCCGCGCACTTGGCCACCTTGCCGAGGCTCTGCTCCATCTCGTCGCCGAAGTCGGTGACGAACGGGACGTTGTGGAAGATGTTGTAGGACGCCACGGTGAACGCACCGGCGTCGTCGCAGGTCTCGTTGAGCCGCCAGGAGCGGGTGAGCGCGGTGTTGAAGTAATCCACCTCGCTCGAGGCGTCGAACCACTCCCGGGGATGGTTCGAGTAATAGCTGTCGAACGAGGGGGTGGAGTCGGCCAGGGCGGCTCCGGGGACGGCCAGCCCCAGCAGGACAGTCAGTACGCAAGAGGGGAGGTTGGGCATGCGAGCTTTCATAATTGGTATTTGGTGAGTAATTGCCGATCGATGGCGGGCATCCGCTGACGCAACTGCTCCGGTGTCAGACCGGAGCGGGTCATCTGCTCGAGGAGCCGCGCCCGCTCCTGGTTGAAGGCGCTCAGGCGCTCGCTCCGGTCCCGCTGCTCCTGCTGGTGCTCCAGATACCGCCCGGTGGACTCGGAGCCGGCATGGCGTTCGAGCACGGCCCGCTGCTGCTCCGGCTCGACGGGACCGGCCGTCTCGCGGATCCGCAGCTCGAACTTCGCCAGTTCCACCGGCTCCACCACGGAGGCGAGCCGCACGCCGTGCTCGTGCTCGAGCCGCTGGAGCAGCTCCTGGTAGGCGGCGAGCTTCTGCTCCACCGGGGCCTGGGAGTCGGTGACGAGATGGTCCACCCGGTAGGGCAGCTGGAAGAGCTCATCGGAGAGGCCGAGGAGCCGCTGGTCGAGTGATGGGCCGAGGAGGTCGCGGCGCGCCTCGCGGAAGCGCTCATGGGCGGCGAGGAACGCATCGTCCGAAGCGAACGGGAGCTGTCTCACCACGAGCCGGTCGTACTCGGCGTCGACCCGCTCCAGCATGCTCCAGAGCCGCTCCTGGGTGATGTCATCGGGGAGGGCGAAGCGCTCCTTCAGATAGGAGAACAGGAGGGCGTGGCACGGGTCGGCACCGTCCGGCAGGAGCCGGGCCCGGTAGGGGGCGAGCTCTTCGGTGTGGCGCCGCAGGGCCCCACAGCGCCTGTCGAGGAGGCTCTTCAGGATACGGCTGGGGGTGAGTGCGAAATCCCCCCGCGCGGCGGCGCGCTCGTAGGCCGTGCCCAACCTGTGTCTGGCCTGTGCCACCAGGAGCCGTGCCTCGAGCTCCCGTGAATCAGGAGAGGAAGCCTCCGTGGGGCCTCCGGCCGCCGCGGCAGTCGTCCCTTCCTTCCCTGTCACCAGGGACCGTGCCTGGGAGTTCCCCGAGGCGACGGGGACCGGGGGCCTGGAGGCACTCGCGGCGCCGCTCTCGGAGTCCGCGACATACCGCCAGGCCGTGAGCCCGAGCAGCGCGACACACGCCAGGACTCCAATGGCTTTCGAGGGGGCTCTCATGGGTGCTCGAAGGAAGGAAACACAGGATACACCCGTTTTCCATTGATGTGCCGCTTTCCATGTGGCGCGATGCGTCACCTATGACGCGCCGCGTTTCATCGCGTCCTGATGGATGTGGTGAATCCTTTTTCTGCGATTTGGCTCTCACTTTCGACGCGTGGCGTGTCGCCTCGCTCGAAACCATGAAGTCAGGAGAGAGCAGTGACGCTGAAGAAGCTGGGAGTGACCGTTCTGGCGGTGTGCCTGGGTTCGTCTGTGTGGGCCGCGTCGCCGAAGCCCACGCCGGAGCTGCGCGAGAAGGGCAAGACCTCGTACACCCGGAACTGCCAGGCCTGTCACGGGGAGAAGGGCGATGGCCAAGGGCCCACGGGCGCGTACCTGAACCCGAAGCCTCGCAACTTCGTCTCCGAGCCGTTCAAGAAGGGCAACAAGCCCGAGGAGATCTTCCAGTCGATCTCCACGGGCTTGCCCGGCTCCACGATGGTCGCTTTCAGCACCCTCCCCGAGGAGGAGCGCTGGGCGCTCACCTACTACGTCCTCGACTTCCTGCCGAAGCAGGGCAAGGCGGCCAAGAAGGGCAAAAAGTAGGTCCGGCTCCCCACCTGGGTGGGTCGAGTTCCGATTTTCGTATCCATTCATTCCGGTGATGCGCGCTCCGCGAAGGACGACGGGGCCATCCGTTGGTCAGGAGGCAGGGAATGGCAGTCAAAGACGCTCACGGAAGGGGGCAGCCGCCGCAAGCGGACGCGGACTCGGGCTCCCGGGGCCGGATCCAGCCGGCGGCCGAGAGCTTCCTCTCGCCCGCCGAGCTTTCCCGGCGGAAGTTCTTCGGCAAGGCGCTCGTCGCGATCAGTGCCGCGGCCGCGGCGGGTTCGGTGCGCGCGAGCGCGGCCGAGCGCACCAGCCAGGCCGTGAGGGAATCGCTCGACAAGAACCTCCCGCCCAATGTGCCCGAGTGGAGCAAGATGCTCGGCTCCCCCATCCTCACGAACCCGTATGGCCTGCCGTCGCCCCACGAGAAGAACATCCGCCGCCGTGAGAACCCGGGGCTGACGCCGACGCCCCACTCCTCCGTGGGGTTCACGCCGCTGCAGAACCTCTTCGGCATCATCACCCCCAGCGGGCTCCACTTCGAGCGCCACCACGCCGGCGTGCCGGACATCGATCCGCAGCAGCACCGGTTGATGATCAACGGGCTGGTCAAGAGGCCGCTGATCTTCACCATGGAGGAACTGCTGCGCTTCCCCTCGGTGTCGCGCATCCACTTCATCGAGTGCGGCGCGAACTCCGGCATGGAGTGGGCCAACGTCGCCGTGCCGACGGTGCAGTACACCCACGGCATGCTCTCGTGCAGCGAATGGACGGGGGTGCCACTCTCCTTGCTGCTCGAGGAAGCGGGCTACGACAAGAAGCGGGCGAAGTTCATCCTCGCCGAGGGCAGTGACGGCGCGGGGCTGACGCGGACGATCCCCATCGAGCTGGCGCTCGATGACGTGCTGGTCGCCTATGGCCAGAACGGCGAGATGCTGCGGCCCGAGAATGGCTATCCGCTGCGGCTCCTGGTCCCGGGCGTCCAGGGGGTATCCAGCGTGAAGTGGCTGCGCCGCATCGAAGTGGGCGATCAGCCGTGGAACACGCGCGAGGAGTCGCTGCACTACGTCGACCTGATGCCAGACGGTCTGCACCGCCAGTACTCCTGGCTCCAGGAGGCCAAGTCGGTCATCACCTCGCCCTCGGGTGGCCAGGCGTTGCTCGACAAGGGCTTCTACGAAATCACCGGCCTCGCCTGGTCGGGCCGCGGCAAGGTCAAGCGCGTCGACGTCTCCACCGATGGCGGTCGCAACTGGCGCACCGCCAGGCTGCAGGAGCCGGTGTTGTCCAAGGCGCTGACCCGCTTCCGCATCGACTGGCGGTGGGATGGCTCCCCCGCGCTCCTGCAGTCCCGCGTGATGGACGAGACCGGGTACGTGCAGCCGAAGATGAACCAGCTCCGGGCCGTGCGCGGGACGAAGTCGATCTACCACAACAACGCCATCCAGACCTGGCGGGTCGCCGAGTCCGGGGAGGTGAGCAATGTCCAGGTCTCCTGATCGCTCGCTTCGGGGGCCCAGGAGGCTCGCGGCGGGCCTCCTCACGCTCTGCGCCACGGTGGGGCTGGGGCTGCCTTCCTCCTCACGCGCGGAAGGGTCGGTGTATGGCTTTGGCCGGCCCGCCACGCCGCGGGAGATCTCCGGCTGGGACATCGACGTGCGGCCGGACGGGCAGGGCCTGCCGAAGGGCTCGGGCTCGGTCTCGAGCGGGCAGGAACTCTACGACGTCAAGTGCGCGAGTTGCCACGGCACCTTCGGTGAGGACAACCAGTACATGGCGATCGCCGGCGGTGTGCAGCAGGGCGACATCGAGCGGGGCCGGGCGTCGACCCTCTCGAGCGGCCAGCCCCTGCGCACGGTGGGTACCAAGCTCAACACCGTGATGACGCTGTGGGACTACATCAACCGGGCCATGCCCTTCACCCAGCCGAAGACGCTCACGCCCGACGAGGTCTATGCGCTGACCGCGTATGTCCTCCACCTCAACGACATCCTCCCCGCGGACGCGACGCTCGACGAGAAGTCCATCCTCCAGGTGAAGATGCCGAACCGCAACGGCTTCACCACCCAACACGGCTTCATGCGCAAGGACGGCAAGCCGGACGTGCAGAACAGCGCGTGTATGAAGAACTGCGCGGCCCAGGTCACCCTCACCTCGGAGCTGCCAGCGCACGCTCAGGGGTTCCACGGGGACCTGGCCGAGCAGATGCGAAGCTTCGCGCCGACCAGCGGCAATCGCCGGGGCAAGGCCGCCGCCAGCTCTTCGGCGGCCCCGGATGCCGCCAGCGCCGCGTTCGAGCTGGCGAAGAGATCCGCCTGTGTCGCCTGCCATGGCATCGACAACAAGGTCGTCGGCCCGGGCTTCCGTGAGATCGCCGCCCGGTACGGGACCGTCGCCGGCGCGGAGGCCACCCTCCTCGGCAAGGTCAAGAGTGGTGGCGCCGGGACGTGGGGGCAGCTCCCCATGCCTCCCCAGGCCCATGTGCCCGAAGAGGACTTGAAGACCCTCATCCGGTGGATCCTGTCCGGTGCACCGACCCAACAACCCCAAGGAGTCAGTCATCATGAATGAACAGCGTCGCCTCATCCTCAAAGCCGGCGGTAGTCTGGGCGTGCTTCTGCTCGCCCGGGCCGCTGGACTGCTTGGGCCGGGAACCGTCCTCGCCGCCGACTGGAACAAGGTCGCCTTCGAGGGCAAGAGCCTCGATGACGTGATGAAGGCCGTCGGTGGCTCGGCCCCGGCCGAGAGCAAGGACATCGAGATCATCGCGCCCGACATCGCCGAGAACGGCGCCGTGGTTCCGATCACGGTCGAATCGAAGATCGCGAAGACCCAGTCCATCTCGCTCCTGGTCGAGAAGAACCCGAGCGCGCTCACCGCGCAGTTCGACATCCCCGAAGGGACCGATCCCTACGTGATGACCCGCGTGAAGATGGGCCAGACCTCGTACCTGCTGGCGCTGGTCCAGGCCGACGGGAAGTACTTTTTCGCCCGCAAGGAAATCAAGGTCACCTTGGGCGGCTGTGGCGGCTGACGAGACGCCGGACGATCCGAGAGAACCTCCAGAAAGGAATCCGACATGGCAGACCCAATGAAGATCCGGGCCAATCTCCAGGCCGATGGAAAGGTGCTCGTCAAGGTGCTGATGAGCCACACGATGGAGACGGGCCAGCGCAAGGACGCGAGCGGCACCATCATCCCCGCCCACTTCATCCAGAGCGTGACGGTCACCCACGGCGACAGGACGGTCCTGGCCGCCCAGTGGGGCCCGGCCGTCTCGAAGAACCCGTTCCTCGGGTTCCGTTTCACCGGTGCGAAGAAGGGGGACAAGCTCACCGTGAAATGGGTGGACAACAAGGGCGAGGAGCGGACGGACGAGACCGCTATCAGCTGAACCGGAGCCCTCATCTCCATGCGCACCCTCCACCTCCCGCTCGTGGTCCTCGCCTCCGTCCTCCTGCTCTTCGCGCCCAGGGCCATCGCCGCCGACGCACCGATCAAGGTCGTCTACCACCTCAACGAGGGCCCGGAGCAGGCGAGCCGCGCCATCCGCTCCATCCGCAACCACCTGGTCGTCGAGCCCGGGGTGAAGATCGTCGTCGTCGCCCATGCCGACGGCATCGACTTCCTGCTGGAGGGCGCCATGGACAAGAACAAGAACTCCTACAACGTGGCGGTGGAGGAGTTGAGCATGCAGGGCGTCGAGTTCCGCGTGTGCAACTTCACGCTGCAGACCCGGAAGCTCGACAAGGCGAAGGTCCTGCCCGAGGCGAAGATCGTCCCCTCGGGGGTCGCGGAGATCGCCCGGCTGCAGGCCAGGGAGGGCTACGCGTACATCCGTCCCTAACCAGACGCGTCAGGGCCGCGGCCTCCGGGCGCGTGGCCAGTGGATGAGTGCCCGCTTCGTTTGCTGTGCAAGGAGGAGTTCTTGTTTCCCCGAACACGCTTCGTGTTGCTCGCCGCCGGGATGCTGCTGGCCGCCACGGTCGCGTCCGCCCAGGACTCGGCCACCGATGAGATCGCCAAGTACCGGGACATGCTGGAGGACGACAACCCGGCCGACCTGTGGGAGCTCCGCGGCGCCGAGCTGTGGAAGACGGCACGTGGGCCGAAGAAGGTCTCGCTCGAGCAGTGCGACCTGGGCCTGGGGCCGGGGGTCGTCAAGGGCGCCTATGCCCGGCTCCCCAGGTACTTCGCGGACGCTGGCAAGGTGCAGGACGTGGAGTCGCGCCTCGTCACCTGCATGATGACGCTGCAGGGCTTCTCCTTCGAGGAGGCGACCCAGAGCCCGTTCGCGGGGGGCGACAAGAAGTCCGACATGGAGGCGCTCGTCTCCTGGATCGCGGCGGAGTCACGCGGGGCGAAGCTCCAGGTCTCCACCAAGCACCCGAAGGAGAAGGAGGCGTACGAGATCGGCAGGCAGATCTTCTTCTATCGCGCCGGGCCGCACGACTTCGCCTGCGCCACCTGCCACTCCCAGGACGGTAGGCGCATCCGCTTGCAGGAACTCCCCAACCTGACCAGTCCCGAGGGGGCCCGTAAGGCTTTCACCACCTGGCCCGCCTACCGCGTCTCCCAGGGGGAGGTCCGGACGATGCAACACCGGCTGTACGACTGCTTCCGCCAGCAGCGCTTCCCGGAGCCCAGGTACGTCTCGGAGGCCATCACCGCGCTCACCCTGTACCTGGCCGCCAGTGCGAACGGCGGCGAGATGGCCGCCCCGGCCATCAAGCGCTAACCGGAGGAGGAGGATACGATGAACAAGCGCAGAGCAATCGGGCTCGGTGTGGGGGCCCTGGCGGCCATGCTCGCCTTCGGGAGCGCCGCCGCCGCGGACAAGAAGAAGAAGCCGGCGAAGGACTCCCGCGCCGCGGCCATCGAGGTGTTGAAGGCCTCATTCCAGACCCTGGGACAGGCGTCGGTCGAGCGGCTGAATCAGGACGAGGTGCAGGTGGCCTGCTCGCAGCACGCGGCCGGTAAGCCCCTGGCGAGCGATGCCGCCAAGAAGCTCGCGGAGGCCCAGCTCGCGTCGGTCAAGTACCCCGCGGATGGCAAGTTCCTCGGGAGCTGGGAGAAGGGCGAGAAGATTGCCCAGACCGGTGTCGGCAAGCAGTTCAGCGACGACCCGGCCGCGCCCTCTGGTGGCAACTGCTACGCGTGCCATCAGCTCTCGCCCAAGGAGCTCGCGTACGGGACGATCGGCCCGACGCTCTACCAGTACGGAAAGCTGCGAGGCACCAGCGAGCCCATCCTCAAGTACACCTGGGCCAAGCTCTGGAACTCGCAGGCCTTCAATGCGTGCTCGGACATGCCGCGCTTCGGCCATCAGGGCATCCTCACCGAGGAGCAGCTCAAGGACGTGATGGCCCTTCTGCTCGACCCGGAATCGCCCGTGAACAAGTGAGGGAGCCCCTACCATGAACCGCCGCGAATTCCTCTCGACCCTCGCCGCTGCTGCCGCGGCCGGCTTCCCACTCCTTCGCTCCGAGGCGCTCGCCGCCTCCCCCAAGAAGGCAGGCGCGCTGTACGACGTGCCCCGCTTCGGCAACGTGCACCTGATGCACATCACCGACAGCCACGCGCAGCTCCAGCCGATCTACTTCCGTGAGCCGGACGTCAACATCGGTATCGGCGAGGCGCTGGGCAGGCCGCCGCACCTGGTTGGCGAGCGGCTGCTGAAGCACTTCGGCCTCAAGGCTGGCACGGCGGAGGCGCACGCGTTTACCAGCCTCGACTTCGCCAAGGCGGCGGAGGTGTACGGCAAGGTTGGCGGGTTCGCCCACCTGGCCACGCTCGTCAAGCGGGTGCGCGCCAGCCGCCCCGGCTCGCTCCTGCTGGATGGGGGAGACACCTGGCAGGGCTCCGGGCTCTCGCTCTGGACCCGGGGGCAGGACATGATCGACGCCTGCAAGCTGCTCGGTGTCGACGTGATGACCGGGCACTGGGAGTTCACCTACGGCGCCGAGCGCGTTCAGGAGGTGATCTCCAAGGACTTCAAGGACAAGGTCGACTTCGTCGCGCAGAACGTGAAGACGACCGACTTCGACGATCCGGTGTTCCCGCCCTACGTCATCCGCCAGATGAACGGAGTGCCGGTGGCCATCATCGGCCAGGCCTTCCCGTACACGCCGATCGCCAACCCGCGCTACTTCGTGCCCGACTGGTCCTTCGGCATCCAGGAGGAGAACCTGCAGAAGGTGATCGACGAGGCCCGTGGCAAGGGCGCTCAGGTCGTCGTCCTGCTGTCCCACAACGGGATGGACGTGGATCTCAAGCTCGCCTCGCGGGTGCGCGGGCTCGACGCCATCCTCGGTGGGCACACCCATGACGGGATGCCACAGCCGAGCCTCGTCAAGAACGCCGGCGGGAAGACGCTCGTGACCAACGCCGGCTCGAACGGCAAGTTCCTCGGCGTCCTCGACTTCTCCGTGAAGGGCGGCAAGGTCACCGGCTTCCGCTACCGGTTGCTGCCCGTCTTCGCCAACCTGCTGCCCCCCGACGCCGAGATGGCCGCGCTCATCGCCCGGCACCGCGAGCCCTACGAGGCCCGGCTGGGTGAGAAGCTGGCCGTGACCGAGGGGCTCCTGTACCGGCGCGGCAACTTCAACGGCACCTTCGACCAGCTCATCCTCGATGCGCTGATGGCCGAGAAGGACGCGCAGCTCTCCTTCTCCCCCGGCTTCCGATGGGGGACGTCCCTGCTCCCCGGCCAGACGATCACGATGGAGAACGTGCTCGATCAGACGGCCATCACCTACCCCTACACCACCGTCTCCGAACTCTCCGGCGAGCAGCTCAAGACGATCCTCGAGGACGTCTGCGACAACCTGTTCAACCCGGACCCCTACTACCAGCAGGGGGGCGACATGGTGCGCGGTGGGGGGACTGAGCTACACCTGTGACCCCCTGGCGGGGATGGGCCACCGCATCCAGGACCTGCGGCTCGGGGACAAGTCGCTCGAGGCGGGCAAGAAGTACAAGGTGGCGGGGTGGGCTCCGGTCTCCGAGGAGGCCAGGAGCGCGGGAGGCGAGCCCATCTGGGACGTGGTCGCGCGTTACCTGCGCGCCCAGAAGACCCTCGTGGCGCGGCAACCCCAGCTTCCCAAGCTCCTGAACATCGCGGGGAACCCGGGCTTCCTGGGGTAGGGGACATGCTCGCGCCACTCTTCCGAGCCGTTCTGCGCGTGGCCGCCGTGGTGGTGGTGGCCACGGCCTCCCAGGCCACCGCCGGTGGGCGCGTCACCGTCAAGGTGCAGCCGCTCCAGGTGGGTCCGCACTCGTACTACGTGCGAGGCCAGGCGAGTGAGGCCTCGCGAGGCAACCAGGGCTTCATGTCCAATGCCGGCTTCGTCGTCACCCCGGCTGGCGTCGTCGTCTTCGACACGCTCGGCACGCCGGCCCTGGGTGAGGAGCTCCTCCGGCAGATCCGTAAAATCACCAGGCAGCCCATCAAGCGCGTCATCGTCAGCCACTTCCACGCCGACCACGTCTACGGCCTGCAGGCGTTCAAGGACGCTGGCGCGGAGGTGTGGGCGCACCGCGACGGCAGGCTCTACCTCGACTCCGACCTGGCCCGGGAGCGGCTCGAGCAGCGCAGGAAGTCGCTCGCGCCCTGGGTGGATGCGGAGACCCGGCTCGTCCCCGCCGACGTGTGGCTCGAGGGCGATACCTCGTTCGAGCTGGGGGGAGTGCGCTTCGAGCTCATCCAGCTCGGCCCCGCGCACTCGCCCGAGGACCTGATGATGAAGGTGAGCCCCGATGGGGTGCTCTTCTCCGGCGACCTGATGTTCACCGGCCGCATCCCCTTCGTGGGCGAGGCGGACAGCAGGCGCTGGTTGGAGGCCATCGACCGCCTGCTCGCGTTCGCGCCGAAGGCCATGGTGCCGGGTCACGGCAAGGTGTCGGCGCGGCCCGCCGCCGACCTCGAGCTCACCCGCGACTACCTCACCTACCTGCGCGAGGTGATGAAGAAGGCGGTGGACGACTTCGTCCCCTTCGAGGAGGCGTATGGCCGGGCCGACTGGAGCCGCTTCTCCGGCTACCCCGCGTTTCAAGCGGCGAACCGGGCCAACGCGTACAACACCTACCTGCTCCTGGAGAAGGAGTCCCTGAGCAGGTAGGTGCCAGGAACCGTGGCCACCTGGAAGAAATGAGGACTCTCCGCAACTCGCGGTGGGTTCCCGGGTTGAGAGGCACAACGTCTCCACCGGGGAACCAACATGCCTCTCTTCTCGAAGCGCTTTGCCCGTACCACCACCTTCTGTCTGGGACTCCTCGCCGGCTGCGCACCGCCGGACTCGCAGGAGCCCGCTACCCCGGGCAGCACGCCCCAGTCCGTCATCGTCGGCACGAGCTTCTCGAGCGTGGGTGATCCGCACGAGACGAGCGGCGATGGCTTGCGCTACGACAACCAGCGCTCCGGCTTCTTCGTGGGCCTGCAGAGCGATGGTGTCGAGTACGAGGGCCCCTGGCGCCTCATGCTCCAGAAGGAGCACCGCCGGGCGGATGAGCTGGGCCTGCCCTGGGGCAGCTTCACGGTGAACGTGGCGGCCGCGCTCCAGGTCGGTCCCGCGTGGGTGCGCTACCGCGCGGACGGAGATGCGCTGGAGGTGGATGGCCAGCGCGTGTTGCTGCCGCAAGGCGCCACCCGGCCGCTCGCCGGGGGCGGGACCCTCTCACGCGCCTCCAACGTGCTCACCGTCACCTCGCCGGTGGGGGACACGGTGTCCTTCACCGACCAGGGTCGCTACCTGGACATCCATGGCAACCTGTCCTTCCTGCGCGGCAGCCAGCGCGTGAAGGGCTCGCTGGGGTGCTTCGACGCGGACCAGATGCGCGCCAATGACATGTGCTTGCGCGACGGCACCCTCACCTTGAATACCGAGCGCTTCCTCGATGCGTGGACGGTGGCCCGCGGCGAGTCGCTCTTCGGGGAGGCCGGCCCGCTGCCCGCGGGGGCGACCCTCACCACCGTGGATGCCACGCTCTACGACGCCAGCCGCCCGGAGGGAGGCGCGCCACGCGAGGTGCCGGTGCGCCTCCACTACCCCGCGGGCGCCGGCAACCTGCCGGTGGTGTTCGTCTCGCATGGGCTGGGTGGCTCGCGCGAGGGGCTCGCGTACCTGGGCCAGGCCTTCGCTCGGGCCGGGTACGTCGCGGTGCATGTCACCCACCGCGGCTCGGACTCCTCCGTGTGCGCCGGCCTGCTGTTCAACAGCCCCGAGTGCCAGCGCCGGCTGAGCGCCGCCGGAAGCAACTCCCTCAACCGCGTCCGCCGCCCGCGGGACGTCTCGTTCCTCATCGACTCGCTCGCGCAGCTCGAGGCACTCGTGGGCCCCTCGGGCACGCACCTGGACGGCTCTCGTCTGGCGGTGGCCGGGCACTCGTTCGGCGCGTACACGGTGATGGCGCTCGCCGGCGCGAAGGTGGACATGCCGGAGGGCACCGACAGGGTCTTCGCGGACACGCGGCTGCGGGCCTTCGTGGCCCTGTCGCCCCAGGGGCCAGGACAGGTCGGGCTCGACGAGAGCTCGTGGAGCAACATCACCGCGCCGGTGATGACGATGACGGGCACCTACGATGCCTCCGAGTTTGGCGACGAGCCCGCCTCCTGGCGGCTCATCCCCATGACCCGGATGCCCGCGGGCGACAAGTTCGCCCTCTGGCTGTACGGTGCCTACCACTCCACCTTCGCCAGCTCCGGCACGCCGGAGCAGCAGGCCACCATCTCCACCGCCGCCACGCAGATGCTCGATGCCTACGTCAAGCAGAGCCAGACGGTGCGTGGCGTGCTGCTGCGCGAGGAATGGGAGCTCTCCGCGCCCGCCGCCATCGACATGTGCAGCAAGTTCCCGGACAACCCGCCCACCAGCGGCGTGTGTGCCGGCCAGGTCCCCTGAGCGGGCGCCCGCTGAGACTCGCGTCCTGACGTACGTCCGGGACAAACCGATCGGTTAGTCGGACTCGCTCGACGGTTTGCTCCCCGCGGCTCCCTGGCCAGAAGTCTCGTGAGCGCCCCGAGGGACGGCCTCATTCCCCGAAGTGTTTCCTGTTCGGCATGCCCCTTGCTCCTGGGGAGGCCTGTCCAGCGGTTCCACCAGGTGGGCCGTCAGGACCTCACGCCGCACACACAGGAGCATTTCCCATGTCCACCGCGATTGCCTCCATCTCCTCCTCCGCCACCATCCTCCCCGGGCAGAAGCACCGCTCGAGCTGGGCGGACGCCGAGTTCCGCGTCATGTCCGATGGCACGCTCTTCACCCTCGGCGTGAGCGGCGGCGCCAGCGGGCTGACGTTCGACCTCATGCAGGACAAGTCCAGCGCGAGCGACCCGGTCATCGCCAGCGGGCTGAAGAACGGCTCGTCGCTGAAGCTGGACACCGGCAAGGCCTACTACATCGCCAACCCGAAGAACTCGGACAACCAGCCCTTCACGGTGAGCTTCCAGACCAGCGTCTGAGCCACACAGGCACCCGCGGGACGCCTCCATGCGAGGGGCGTCCCGCCCTTCTCCCTGAAGACAGGAGTCCGCGCATGCCCGTCGTCCCCATCAACTCGGACTACAGCAACATCAGCGAGTTCATCAACAGCCTCTATGACAGCGACGTGCGCACGCTGGCTCCCTTGCAGGAGGCCATCCAGCGGGGAGCCTTCACGGCGGAGTTCTCCTCGGAGGTGCAGAAGATTCCGCCGGTGTGGCTCGCCGGGTGGCAACAGTCGCAGGGAGACCCGTACAACGCCACGGACTTCAGCCACCTCAAGCCGCAGGACCAGCAGACCTTCGCCTTCCTGGCCAACTTCATCCGCCAGAACGCGCTGTCGCTCTACGTGCCGGTGCTGGGCTACCTGGGCCAGAGCAGCGGAGCGCCGCCCCGCTACCAGTTGAGCGGCTACACGCAGTCCCCCTTCCTTCAAGGCGGGCAATGGAACTACGCCACCGTGGCGCAATTCCTGGAGTTGTTCGTCCATGGCGCCCACATGGTCGTCGTCTACAACCCGTTCGACCTGGCGCCCGGTACGGCGGTGCAGGACTTCTTCCAGGCCTTCCGTGACGGCCCGCTGGCGAGCGGGGAGAAGCATGACCCCGGCAACTCCCACTACACGAGTCTCACCAACGTCTGCGGCTACTACTACCCCTCGGTGACGAAGAACACCGCGCCGCCGGACCCCACGCCCTTCAACCTCGCGTGGCTGGTGGGCCTCACCGTTTCCCAGGTGAGCTGCAACTCGTCCAACGCCAATGCCTTCCTCCAGCTCGAGGGGTGGCAGGCGCCCATGTCCCGCCACAACGCGGACTACAGCGACCTCTACCAGCCCACCCTGTGGAACATCTCCACCTTCGGCGCCAGCGCCTACAGCGAGAAGCGAGGCACCGCCGTCTTCCTCGCGCCGGCCAATTGGAATCCCCAGGCCAACGCCAACACGTTCATGCCGCCCTACATGGGGGCCGAGTCGCTCCAGCCCTGGTTGAACACCTCGCTGGTGCAGCTCCCGCCGGGCTTCTGGCAGGTGGTGGTGCGCTCCTCCAACCAGCCCCTGTCTGGACAGAAGGCGCGCTCGAGCGAGAACTTCCGCCTCTTCCCTCCGCCGGGCACCCAGTCCCTGCGCTGGAGCCTGCTGAGCTCGGACAACCCGACGGGCCTCCGCTTCGACGTCAAGCAGGATGTCTCCGGGAAGGACCCCACCGTGCTCCACCAGGTGCAGAACGGCCAGGTGCTGCCCGTGCTCCCCGGGGCGGACAATTACTACATCGCCAGCCCCAGCGGAGGAGCCTCGCCTGGCGACGCCTTCACCGTGCTCGTGCAGGCCGTCACCTGAGCCGCCCGGCCCCGTCGTGACGCCAGGGGCTTCCTGAACACGCGGCTCCAGGTCACCGTCGCGCTATAGTCCACTCCGTCGTCAAGGAGTGTGACGGTTGACCCCTCGTCTCATCGCGCTGAGCGGCTCTCATCGAGGCTCCACCTGGGAACTCGGGCTCGAACCCCTCGTTCTCGGCCGCCAGTCGGACTGCCAGGTGCGGCTCGCCGATCCGGTGGTGTCGCGCCGCCACTGCGAGCTCCGCACCGCGGGCGGGCACTGGTTGCTGAGGGACCTCGACAGCCGCCACGGCACCTTCGTCAATGGAGTGCCCACGCGTGAGCGGCAGCTGGAGCACACCGATGTCTTCCAGGTGGGCGACAGCTCCTTCCTCTTCCTGTGCGACGACGTGCCGGCCCTCGCCGCTGGGACGGTGGCCTCGCCTCCGGACGCCGCCTCGTGGAGCACCGTGCAGCGACGGCCCGAGGACGTGCTGTACCTCCAGCCGCGGCGGCTCCGGGCGGCACTGGCCGAGGCGGTGGGCCCGGGCCCCGGCCTCATCGCCTCGGACCTCCAGGCCCTGCTCGAATTGAGCACCGCGGTGCACGAGCTCCAGCAGGTGGAGCGTCTGGCGGCGCGCGTCCTCGAGCTGCTCCTGGCCGTGCTTCCGGCGGAGCGCGGCAGCGTCCTGCTGTGCGAGCCGGGGACCCGGGAGACCGTGGCCGCCGCCTCCCACGACCGGCGCGGCGCCAGCGGCACGTCCTTTCCTGTCAGCACCACGCTGGTGAGCCGCGTCCTGGACGGTGGGGTGGGGTGCCTGTACTCGGACGTGGCGGTGGACGGCGGGTTGCGCGAGGCCGAGAGCCTGCACGAGGCCGCCGTGCGCTCGGTGCTGTGCGCGCCCCTGCCGGGACGCCTGGGGCCGTTGGGCCTGCTCTACTTCGACACCTCCTCGGGCCACGCTTTCACCGAGCACCATCTGGAGCTGCTCACGGCGGCGGCCGTCATCTCCGCCCACGGTCTGGCCAATGCCCAGCACCTGGCCCGTCTCGAGCGGGAGAACCAGCGCTTGCAGGGGGCGGGCCTGGAGCACGGCGTGGTGGGCGAGAGCGCCGCCATGCAGCGCCTCTTCCGCTTCATCTCCCGTGCCGCGCCCGTCGACTCGACGGTGTTGCTGCGCGGCGAGAGCGGTACGGGCAAGGAGGTGGCCGCGCGCGCCCTCCACAGGGCCAGCCCGCGCGCCGCCGCGCCCTTCGTCGCCATCAACTGCGCCACGCTCTCGGAGACGCTGCTGGAGAGCGAGCTGTTCGGCCACGAGAAGGGCGCGTTCACCGGCGCCGTGGCTCGCAAGGAGGGCAAGCTCGAGCTGGCCCACGGCGGCACCCTCTTCCTCGACGAGGTGGGCGAAATCCCTCCGGCACTCCAGGCCCGGCTCCTGCGCGTGCTCCAGGAGCGCGAGTTCGAGCGTGTGGGCGGCACCCGCCCCCTCCAGGTCGACGTGCGCCTCATCACCGCCACCAACAGGGACCTCGAAGCGGCCCTCCGCGAAGGCCGCTTCCGCGAGGACTTCTTCTATCGCCTCAACGTCATCTCCTTCACCCTGCCGCCCCTGCGTGAACGGCGCGAGGACATCCCCCTGCTGGCACGCCACTTCGCCCGGCTTCATGGCGAGCGGCTGCGCCACCGCGCCGTGAGCCTTTCGCCCGCCGCCCTCCGCGCCATCGAGTCCTACGATTGGCCCGGGAACGTGCGCCAGCTCGGCAACGTCATCGAGCGCGCCGTGGTGCTGGGCGCCGATGAGCTCATCCAACCCGAGGACCTGCCCGACGAGGTGCTCGAGGGCGGTGGCTCCGCACCTGGCGACTTCCTGGCCACGGTCACCTCCACGAAGAAGAAGAGCATCCTCGACGCCATGGAGAAGGCCCGGGGCGACTACCGCGCGGCGGCGGCCCTGCTCGGCATCCACGTCAACTCGCTGCACCGGCTCATCCGCAACCTCGGCCTCAAGCCGCAGCTCTCCCGCTTTTTTTTTTTTTTTTTTGAGCCCCTTCGGTCCGCACGCGTGCGGCACTAACCGAACGGTTTCATCCTGTCGCCCGACGGTTTGTGCGGGCCTGGCGCGAAGACGCTCCCGACAGCGACGAAGAGAGGGCCCACGAGGGGAGAGGGCGCTCCCCGGCTGGGCCACAGAAGCTGGCACCTGACTTGCTCTACCTGCTTGGGCCGCTCCCGGAGCGGACCTGTACCAACCCCATCAAGGCAGGAAGAACCATGTCGAACGCATCCGCGGCCACTACCTCCTCCTCGTACACCATCACCGTCGACTGCTCGAAGCAGACCAACATCACGGATGAGAATACCGCCAAGTCGAGCGCCGCACCCGCCCTGGCCTCGTTCAACAACCGCCTCTACATGGCGTATGTGGGGGAGCTGACCTCCAAGAGCCTCTATTCGTGCTACTTCGACGGCAGCAAGTGGCAGCCGCAGATCAACATCACGGCGCAGAACAGCGCCGAGAGCAGCGCGTCGCCGGCGCTCGCCGTGTACAACAACCGGTTGTACATGGCCTACAAGGGGGCCAGCTCCAGCAACCTCTACTGCTGCTTCTTCGACGGGACGACCTGGCAGGGCCAGTTGAAGATCACCGACCAGAACGGCGCCGAGAGCGACTCGTCGCCGGCGCTCGCCGTGTACAACAACCGGCTGTACATGGCCTACAAGGGGGCCAGCTCCAGCAACCTCTACTGCTGCTCCTTCGACGGGACCAACTGGGGCTCGCAGACCAAGATCACCAGCGCCAACGACGCGAAGAGCTCGTCCGGGCCCGCCCTGGCCTCCTTCAACGGCAGGCTCTACATGGCCTACGGCGGCACCAGCAGCACCAGCTACACCGGGAGCGACCTCTACGTCTGCTCCTTCGATGGCACGAACTGGTCCAGTCAGACGAACCTGGAGAAGGTCAACGGCGCGGAGGAGTACCTGTCGCCGGCGCTCGCGACGCTCGGCAACACGATGTTCCTCATCTACCGGGGCGCGCACACCGCCTCCATCTGGGGATGCGCCTTCAATGGCTCGGCATGGAGCAACCAGGTGGAGTTCAGCAAGATTGTCGGCGCGGCGACCGCGACGTCGCCGGCGCTCGGTACGTTCCAGAACCAGTTCTACACCGCGTACACCGGAGAGGGCGTCTCGCAGAACCTGTGGGACTTCTCCTTCACCGTCAGCTAGCCGCTCGGTCGGATGAGAGGTAGGGCCTCTCCGCTCCCCGGACCCTTCAGCAAGCCACTGCCTTCGCGGCACTGGCTTGCCCTCCAGGGGGCGGACTAGGTTGCCGGCTGGCGGGGGAGGCCCGTCGTAAAATGAGCGAGACTCCCGACATCTTCCGCCTGGGTGGATACCGCATCGAGTCTCTGCTCGGCCGTGGTGGGATGGGCGAGGTCTATCTCGCCTACGACGAGCGCCTGCATCGTCACGTCGCCCTCAAGCGCATCCGCGCGGATGGCCCCATCGAGGCGCAGGCCCGCGCCCGCTTCCGCCGGGAGGCGCAGGCCGCCGCACGCCTCAACCATCCCGCCATCGTCCAGATCTACGACATCCTCGACACCGAGCACGGCGACTGCATCGTCATGGAGTACGTCGCCGGGGAGTCGGTGGCGGCGCTCCTGAAGCGGGGGCCGCTCGCGCTCGCCCAGGCCCTGCGGCTCGCCAGCGCGGTCGCCGACGGTCTGGGCGAGGCCCACGCCAAGGGCCTGGTGCACCGGGATCTCAAGGCGGAGAACGTCCTCGTCACGTCCGCGGGTCAGGCGAAGATTCTCGACTTCGGTCTGGCGCTGCCACTGTGGGGCAGTTCCCCGTCGCCCGCGCTGACGCAAGAGGGCGTGCTGCTCGGCACGGTCCACGCCATGTCACCCGAGCAGGCCAGTGGCCGCTCCGTGGACCACCGCTCGGACATCTTCGCGCTCGGCGTGCTCCTCTATGAGCTCGTCACGGGCCGCTCGCCCTTCCGGGGGGCCAACATGCTCGACACGTTGCGGCGGGTGACGAGCGAGGCGCCCGTGCCGCTCACGGAGTCGAGGCCCGAAGCGCCCGGAGAGCTGGTGGCGCTCGTCGAGCGGTTGCTCGAGAAGGAGCCCGAGCGCCGGCCCCAGAGCGCGCGCCTGGTGGCAGCGGAGCTCGCGGCGCTGGCCGCCCGGGTTCCAGTGGAGGCTCCGCCCCTCTCTGGCGAGGGGGAGCTACCGCGGTCCACTCCGGCATCGGGGGAGCTGTCCGGTGACGAGCCCACCGCGTCGCACGCCCGGGATGCCGTGGTGGCTCCCGTCTCACCCGCCTCCGCCCCGGATGTGCCCGCGTCCGGCGACGCGTCGATGCCAGACTGGCGGCCCGAGGAGGGACAGGCCCTGCCGCGCCGTCCCCACTGGCGGCTCCTGGAGCGGCTGGGGGAGGGTGGCTTTGGCGAGGTGTGGCTGGCGGCGCACGCGGTCACCGGCGAGCGCCGGGTCTTCAAGTTCTGCTTCGAGGCCGAGCGGCTCCGTGCGCTGCAGCGCGAGGTGACGCTCTTCCGCCTTCTCAAGGAGGCCTTGGGCGAGCGCGAGGACATCGCCCGCATCCTCGACTGGAGCTTCGACGCTCCTCCCTACTTCCTCGAGTCCGAGTACACCGCGGGCGGCTCGCTCATCGACTGGGCGGCGCGCCAGGGTGGACTGGGCGAGGTGCCGCTCGGGACCCGGTTGGAGCTGGTCGCGCAGGTGGCCACCGCGCTCGCCGCGGCCCACTCGGTGGGCATCCTCCACAAGGACATCAAACCGGCCAACGTGCTCGTCCACTCCGTCCCCGGGGGCCCTCCGTCCATCCGCCTCACGGACTTCGGCATTGGCCTGCTCACGGACCGGAGCGTGCTGGAGGCCCAGGGCATCACCGCGCTTGGCTTCACCTCCGCCGATGGGCCGGGAGCGAGCCATGACGCCGGAACGCTGCGCTATCTCGCCCCCGAGCTGATGAGTGGCCAGCACGCCACCCTCCAGGCCGACATCTACTCCCTGGGCGTGCTGCTCTATCAAATGGTGGTGGGGGACTTCTCGCGCCTGCTCGCGCCCGGCTGGCAGCGGAACGTGGAGGACGCGCTGCTGGCCGAGGACATCGCCTGCTTCGTGGATGGCGACCCGGGGCGGCGCACGAGCGATGCGCGCGAGGTGGCCGAGCGGTTGAGAAGCCTCGAGCGGCGCCGCGCACAACGCGAGGCGGAACGGCGCACCCGGCTCGCGCTCGAGCAGGCCCGGAGGCGCCGCGCGCTGGCCGGGTGGGGGGCCGCCGCGCTGTCCCTCATGCTCGCGGTGGTGTCTGTCTTCGCCCTGCGTGCGGTCCGTGCCGGGGAGCAGGCGCAGGCCGCCCGTGCGGAGGCGGAGTTGCGGCGGCATCAGGCGGATCGGCTCATCTCCTTCATGTTGGGAGACCTGTACGGCAAGCTCGAGCCCCTCGGCAGGCTCGGCATCCTGCAGGACGTGGGTGACAAGGCGCTGGAGTACCTCGCCACGGTGCCGGAAGAGGAGCAGTCCTCCGAGGAGCTGATGCAGCGCTCCAAGGTGCTGGGGCAGATCGGTCAGGTGCGCTTCGGCCAGGGGCGGTTCGCGGAGGCCTCGCGGGCCTTTCTCGAGTCGCTCCAGGTGGCCCGAGGTCTCGTGGCGCGTGAGCCGGACAATGGCGCGTGGCTGTTCGCGCTCGGCCAGAGCGAGTACTGGGTGGGCTTCGCGCTGACGCAGCAGAAGGATTTGAAAGGCGCCTTGCGGCACTTCGAGGCCTACCTCGACGTCTCGCGGCGTCTGGTGACGATGGATGCGCGCAATACCGACTGGCAGCTGGAGCTCGCCTACGCGCACAGCAACATCGCCTCCATCCAGCAACTCCTGGGAGACGTCCAGGCGGCGAGCAGCGCCCTGGGCGCGAGCGCCACCATCATGGAGACGTTGCGCGCGCAGCGTCCGGACGACGTGCTGCTCCAGCGCGAGCTGGCCCAGGTGTACGCGAAGCTCGGTGACGCCGCGAGGAGCCGGGGGGCGCTGCCCGAGGCGCTGAAGTGGTTCCGGCAGAACCTCACGCTCCTGGAGTCCCTGGCCGCCGGGGCGCCGGAAGACGCGGGCCTGCGGCGCCTGCTGGGGATTGCCCGCAGCCACGTGGGGGACATCCTGCTCTTCCAGGGGGACACGCGCGGCGCGCTGGCGCAGTACGAGGCGGAGCTCGATATGGCCCGGCGCCTCGCCGAGCATGACGCGGAGAACGTCACGTGGCGTGGCGAGCTGCTGATTCGCTACGAGAAGGTGGGCCGCTGCCACCGGGTGCTGGGGAACCTGGCCACCGCGCGCTCCCTGTTCGACAAGGAGCTGCGCACCGCCACGGAGCTCCTGGCGAAGTCGCCCGAGCACCGGGGGTGGCGTTTCGCGCTGGCGCGCGGCCACATGTCGCTCGCGGCCGTGGATGGGGCGCAGGGCCAGGAGGCGCGGGCTCGCGGCCACCTGCGGGAAGCCCTGGCGGTGCTGGAGAAGCTGTGTGCGGAGGCTCCGGCGGAGCGCAACTTCTCGCTGTGGCGGGCGTCCGGCCTGTGGCAGCTCGGGCTGCTCGAGGCTCGCGCCGGAGCCTCCTCGCGTGCACGCACGGCATGGGAAGAGGCACTCGCATTACTCGGCCCCGAGGAGCAATCCCCGGAGCCGCATGCGCTCGACGTCCGGGCCCGGCTGCTGCTGGGGCTTGGCCGCGAGGACGAGGCCCGCCCGTTGCTCGAGGCGCTGGACAGGATGGGATACGCGGACGAGGAGTCGTTGCGTGTCCGCCGCTCGCTCGTCGCTGGAGGAGGCGCCTTCTCGACTCGAGAGGGTCGGTAGCGGCTCCTTCGCACCCGACGCCTGTCAGGCTCCCACGAGCGTGGGGGGCGGCGGGGGATTCGGCTCGAGGACCATCTGCGGATCCTGGCTCGACTGCTTGGGGGTTCCCTGGGATTTCCTGGCGGATACCGTCAAGGACAGGCCCAGAGTGAGAGACTCGCTGCCGGAGGACAGCTCGTTCGAGATGTCCAGGGTGACCGCGTCCGGATTGAACACCCTGACGGTCAGCGTCCCGGCTCCATCCGGAAGCTGCTGGGGTTGCGTCGTCTCGCCTTGGGTGAGGGTCACGAAGCCGGCGTTGGAGTCGGAAACCCTGCGCAGCGATACCGCATAGAGGCTCCAGGAGGAGGCATCGCGCAGCCGGTACGTCACCCGGTACTCCTGCCCGCTGTAGAGCTTCACCTGGGTGGCGTCCCCGTCACCCTTCTCCTCGTCGAAGGACCAGGTAGCGCAGGGGGTGCCGTCCATCATCTGCACGCTCACGCCGATATCGATGGACTTGATGTCGTTGGCCATGGGGCCTCCGGGAAGAGAGAAGGGCTTGCTTGTAGCGCTTCTTCTTCACGGAGGCCATACGGCGTGTGAGACCCGTGAGCCCGTGCCGCACTACTTCACGAACTTCACCGCGTCGAAGCCAATCATCCGGTACGTGCTCGCCGCTTCGCCGGTGGCATCGCTCAGCTCCACGTACTCGGTGCCGTTGCCGGAGAAGTAGTGCGCGCCGAGGCTCACCCAGGCGCTGTAGTACGCGTTCTGGTTCACCGTCGCGTAGTTGTTCGTACCGTTGTGGTAGATGCGGTACTGCGCCTGCTGCGACGTGGCGTAGTTGTTCGGGACATACACATACACCGTGTAGGTGCCAGCGCCTGGCAGGGACGGCTTCCACTGCGCATAGTTGCTCTTCGTGGAGCCATTCACATACGTGTACCACATGTGCGAGCCATAGCCGATGGAGGCCTGGTACCAGTACGAGGTCGGGCCGAACTTCGTGAAGCCGGCGCTCGTATCATCGACGATGACTTCCGTCGTCCCGCCGCCGCTGCCCTGGCTCGAGTAGAGGTTGACGCCCCAGTTGACGTTGCTGTCGGAGAAGGTCTTCCCGTCGATGGTGATGGGCTTGTACGGGAAGTACATGTGCAGGTGGGTGCCGTAAGACTGACCGCAGCTGGTGATGACGGAGCCGCCATCCGAATTCACCATGCGCCCGAGCTTCTTGCCCAGGGTGACCACCGAGCCCTGGCCGATGCCAGCCGCGGCCACGGTGGCGCTGTCGAGGTGAAGGTAGCCGAGCTGCTCCGTGGTGCCGCTGGTGGTGATACCCAGCAGCACCTGCGTGCCGTCGTTGCACACGTAGGTGACGGTGCCCGGGGCCCCCGCGAGGATGTCCGAGTTGGCCGCGCCCACCACGTCGAAGTCCAGGCTGGTGCTGGCCGGGAAGCGCCCGCCCCAGGTGTAGGTGTCATGCCAGCTCTGCGTCACCTGGAAGGCGACCCCCGCCGGCCAGAAGAACTTGTAGCCCGAGTAGGCCTGGGCCTGGACCTGCTGCTGGAGCTGATCCCCGCGCTTGAAGAGGGCCTCCCGGGCGGACGGCACCAGCTCGGACTCAGGCACCCGCGCGAGCAGCGCCTGGACGTTCTCGTCGCCCTCGATCGCCGCCTGCCAGCCCTCCCCGGTCTTCACCAGGAGCACGGCGCGGAAGGTCTCGAAGCTCAGGTGGGACTCCTCGCCCTCGGGCAGCGGACGGGACAGGTCCGTCGTGGTCAGCGTGCCGAGTGCCCAGGCGCCCTCCTGACGCAGGCTGATGAGGGACACGGGGCCCGCGAGGTCCGGACGGGCCTGGATGGACTGCCGCAGCGCGGACAGGGCCTCCTCGGACATCGTCCGCGCCTCTGGAGTCACGATGCGCAGCTCGGAAGCCTGGGCCGCCGAAGCGATGGCCTGCGCGCCGTCACGCCCACCCTCGGGCGCGCCACAGCCGGTGGCCATGACACCGAGAGAGAGAACCGCACCACTGAAAAACCTGAAAAAGCCGCCTGCCATGTCAATTCCCGCTTTCCTCAATAAACGACATAGTCGCAATATATTGGAAAACTGGAATATTCACAAGCAGAGGGATTGACCCACACAAGGAGTGGCGGCACCTGAGCGGTGTGTTCCGCGGAGCACCGCATCACCACCGAGCCAGCGATGGACCGTCGGGAGATGCATCCTGGAGTCGGGCGAGGAGGTCCTGGGCATTCATGGCCGCGCGCAGGATGGCGCGTCAGGCAGGCCCTAAAGCTGTTCCAGGGTGAAGTCATCCATGAGGATGAATCCGACTCCTCGCAGCGCCAGCCCCACGCTGAGGTGCGTGGCCCCCGCGGGCAGCGGCGGCGTCACCCACTCACCCCGCCTGTAGACCATGGCGCTCGGCGTCAGGTCCGGCCCCGCCGTCCAGGAGACCCAGGTGCCACTGGAGGCGCGGTAGGTGGCGACGAACGCGGCGCGCGAGTCGGTCTTGTACCAGCCGGACACCCGGTAGGAACGCCCTGGAATCGCCGTGGGTGCGCAGGTCCCGGTGTCCTGGAGCACCACAAGCCTCCGGTCCCCGCTGGTGTAGCTGCTGATGCGCGCCCGCTGTGCCCAGCTCCCGGTGTGGGGCTCCGCGATGCGTGACCAGCCACCCGAGGTGGAGCCGAGGTTCTGTCTCTTCCAGCAGTCGGGCACGTTGTCCCCGTTGCTGTCCGTTTCGAGCGAGGGATTTCGCAGCGGGATGACCATTCCTGGCGTTCCCGCGTCGGTGCCGGCATCCGGCGCTCCCGCATCCGGCGTTCCCGCATCCGGCGTTCCCGCGTCGAAGACACCCGCGTCGGCGATTCCTCCATCGCTCCGGATGGCGGGCTTCAGCGGTCCGCCGATGACCTCGTGCGTGGTCATCACGAAGGTGCCCCGGGCGGAGCGGGGTGCCAGCCAGGCGAGGAACGCATCCAGCTTCGCCTCGGACAGGCTGTAGGTGGCGCAGCCATCGCAGATCTCATGCAGGGTGATCATGATCCACCCTCCGCCCGAGCTCTCGGCCTGGAGCACCAGACTCTGCAGGTCCGCGACCGTCCAGCTCGACTCGATGGAGGTGACCGCCCGGATGCGGAACGGGTCCGGGGGCGGAATGCTCTCCGCGAGCGGGCAGCTCGCGCAGCCGGTGGGATTGCGGATGCGGCCGGTGACGCGGCCGTTGTTGAAATTGCAGTCGATGAGGATCTGCCGCACGGAGGGCGTGTCCGAGCCGAAGGGATAGGCGAACGACGTGACGGGGAATCCCAGACCCATCAGGGCGACGCGGTCGTCACAGATCTGATGCCGCGCCTCCGCCGGGGGAAGCTCTTCCAGATCCTCGTGCTCCAGGGTGTGGCTGCCCACCTCATGCCCCGCGGCCGCGAGCGCACGCAGATCCTCCAGCGTGAGGTGTATGTCGCGGAACCCGATGCGCCCGCTGCTGACGTAGAAGGTGGCGCGCATGCCGTACCTCGCGAAGATTGGAGCGGCGCGCAACTGGCTCTTCAGGGTGTCCGCCAGGGTGATGGTGACGACCGTCGCCCCCGCGGGGACCACGGCGGCCGGGCTCATGGTGTCCGGGCCTCCCTCGTGAGCGTTCGTCCCCGGGTCGGAGGAGTTCGGTGTGCAGGCCGCCAAGAGGATGACGGTGAGTACAGTGCGAAGGAGGTGGGAGTTCATGGGGCGCCAAATGTCTGGACTGCCCCAGGCTCGAGGCCATGACCCGGCGGTCTGGAGTCACTGCGCGCCGATCATCACTTTCACGCTACGCGCGGGCCACCCCAGTGCGTCACGGGCAGCGAGCTCTTCGAGGTCACCCCCGCGTCTCGAACCGCTGCATCAGCTCCAGCACCTCCCGCAGGCGCACCGGCTTGCCGAGGTACTCGTTGGCCCCGGCCGACAGGCACCGCTCGCGGTCTCCCGGCATGGCCAGCGCGGTGAGCGCGATGATGGGGACCGAGGCGGTGGCGGGCTCCGCGCGCAGGGAGCGGATGGCCTCCAGGCCGTCGAGCCGGGGCATCTGGATGTCCATCAGCACCACCGAGGGCATCAGCTCGCGGCACAGGCTCACCGCCTCCACGCCATCCCGGGCGATGTGGACGCCGTAGCCGTGGGCCTCCAGGTAGCCTTGCAGGTGCCGGGTGTTGACCTCGCTGTCGTCGGCGATGAGCACGGTGCGCCGCACGATGGCGTCCGTCCGCGCCCGCGCCGGGGCCGGAGCGGACTCGGCGCTCGGGCCGCACGGCGGCGCCTTCGCGAAGGACGGCTCCACGGGCAGCAGCACCGTGAAGCGGCTGCCGCGGCCCAGCGCGCTCTCCACCTGGAGCGTCCCCTGGTGCATCTCCACGAAGCGCCCCACCAGCGCCAGCCCCAGGCCCGAGCCCTCGTTGTGGCGCGCCAGCCCCGCGTCGAGCTGCACGAAAGGCTCGAAGATGCGCTGCTGGTCCTCCTCGGCGATGCCGGGCCCCGTGTCCCACACGGAGAAGGCCACCCTCCTGCCTCCATCCCGGGACGACACCTCCAGCCCCATGCGCCCGCCCTCCGCGGTGAACTTCTTCGCGTTGCTCAGCAGGTTGAGGAGGATCTGCCTCAAGCGCCGCCGGTCCGCCTGGAGCACGCGCGCCTCTCCGTCGCTGGAGTAGGCCACGGAGATGCCCTTGCGCCGCGCCTGCTCGCGCATCAGCCGCAGGCTCTCCTGGCACACCTCCTCCACGGGCACCTCCTCGAGCTCCAGCTCCAGGCGGCCCGCGTTGCCCTTGGCGATGTCCAGCACGTCGTTGATGAGCGACAACAGGTGCAGGCCGCTCTCCTCGATGGTGCGCAGCGCGCCCTGTTGCGACTCCGTCACCGGCCCGAAGATGCCCTCGGCCATGGCCTCGGCCTGCCCCAGCACCGCGTTGAGGGGCGTGCGCAGCTCGTGGCTCATGTTGGCCAGGAACTCGTCCTTCATCCTCGCCAGGCGCTCCAGCCGCTCGTTGGTGCTCCGCAGGCCCTCGCGCAGCGCCTCCTCCTCCTGCTCGCGCTGGCGGCGCTCGGTGATGTCCACATGGTAGCCGGTGATGCGCACCCCCTTGCCCTGCTTGTCCCGCACCACCTGGCCGTAGCCGGCGATCCACCGCCAGGAGCCGTCCTTGGCGCGCATGCGGAACTCGTTCATGTACCGGTCGCCCTTGGCCGCGTCCTGGATGTGGGCGTTCACCACCCGCATCACCTCCCCCAGGTCCTCCGGGTGCCCGTGCTCCTCGAAGGTGGCGAAGACGTTGGGCAGCTCGTGGTCCTCGTAGCCGAGATGCGCCTTCCAGGTGGGCGAGAAGTAGACGGTGCCCTCGGTGACGTTCCAGTCCCACAGGCCGAGCTGTCCCGCCTTCACCGCCAGCTCCAGACGCTGGTTGGTGTCGTGCAGGAGCTGCTGCACGCGCCGCCGCTCGGTGATGTTCGTGGAGATGGCGAGCACGAATGTCTCCCCGTTGGGGGCCAGCAGGGGCCGCTTGCTCGTGGTGAACCATTCCACGACGCCGTCGGCCTTGGAGAAGCTCTCCTCCAGGATGACCTCCGCGCCGGAGGTGAGCACGCGCTGATCCACCTCGTCGAAGACCTTGAGCTCCTCCTCGTTGGCGTGCACCTTCGCGTTGTGCTGGAGCACGATTTCATCCGGCGAGGTGAAGAACAGGTCTCCCACCGCCTGGTTCACGAAGACGAAGCGGCCGTGGCGGTCCTTCACGAAGATGAGGTTGGGGTCCGCGTCGAAGATGGACAGCATGAAGGCGCGTTGCTGGTCGATGATGTCCTCGCTCACGCGCAGCAGGCGGGGGGAGATGCGGCGCTCCCAGGCGGAGGGCACCTCGACGGAGGAGCCCTCCAGCCCCCTCGCCTGGACGAGCACGCCACCGCCGACGAATGGTTGGCTCCACAGGTGCCACGTGGCGGGCGTCGCCCCCTCGGACGCGGGGGCTGCCCACGGCAGGCTGGCGCCCGAGCCTCCGGACAGCAGCGTGCGCGCGGGCTCCTCGCCGAAGAGCTCCGCCAGGGTGCGTCCCTCGGGAGCCGTGCCGAACACCCGCGCCCCCCCGCCGCAGGAGGAGAGGACGCGCCCGACCTCGTTGGTGACGAGCATCAGGCGGGAGGACGAGGTCGCGGGAGGTGTCTTCATGGGGAGGAAATCGAGCTGTGAGGGGGGGCGCAGACGGCCGGGACCTCGATGATGACGCGGGTGCCCTGGGCGGGCTGGCTGTGGATGTGGAGCTGCCCGCCCCACGACTCCACGAGCTGCTTGACGACGGGCAGCCCCAGTCCCGTGCCCTGGCCGACGGGCTTGGTGGTGAAGAAGGGCTCGAAGACGCGGGCGAGCACCGCCTCGCTCATGCCGGGGCCGTTGTCCCGCACCCAGGCCTCGATGCGCCCGTCGGGGAGGTGGTGCACCCCGGCCTCGATCTCCGGCCGCTCCGTGTTGCCCAGGGCATCCGCGGCGTTGGCGAGCAGGTTGAGGAACACCTGTTGGGCATGCACCGGGTTGGCGCGGATGACGCAGGGCAGCTCGGGCAGTGCGAGTGACAGGCGCACGTGCCGGGCGCGACCGGTGAGGCGCAACATGTCCCGCACCTCGCCGAGCGTCCGCCCCAGGTTGGTCTCGGGCGTGCCGACCTCCTGGGGACGGGCGATGCGCAGGACGGTGCGGGCCAGCTCGGTGACGTGCTCGGTCGCCTGGGCGAGCACTTCGCGCGTGTCCCCGCCGTCCGGGTCGTCGGCGTCGGCGGGCATGGCGGGCAGCTCGGAGACGGCGCACCGCAGCACCTGGGCGATGTTGTTCAGCTCGTGGCTGACACCCGCGGCGAAGGTGCCGAGCGTGGCCAGGCGGTCGGTCCGCAGCAGTTGCTGACGCAGCTCATCCACCGTGGCCAGGGCGCTATCGCGCTGGGTGGCGAGGAGCTGGTAGTAGGCACGCACCTTGAGGAGGTTGGCCACGCGGGCGCGCAGCTCCGCCCCGTACACCGGCTTGGCGAGGAAATCGTCGGCGCCGGCCTCCAGCCCGAGGATGACGTCGCGCCGGCCATCCAGCGCCGTGAGGAGGATGATGGGCAGGTAGTTCGTCGATGGGCGCTCGCGCAGGCGGCGGCAGACCTCGAAGCCGTCCAGGCCCGGCATCATCACATCCAGCAGCACCAGGTCGGGGTCGGAGTCGCTGGCCATCCGCAGGGCCTCCTCGCCGTTTCTGGCGGGGAGCACCGCGTAGCCCGCGGGAGACAGCAGCGCCTCGGCCGTCTTCCGGCTGAAGTCGTCGTCATCGACGATGAGCACACGCCAAGGGCGGGTTCGTCGTGAGTCCGAACCGATGGCGGGTCGTGAGGGCACGAGAGGAGGCACGTGGCTCATGTCACGTATTTATCATTTCACGATAAATCCGAGAGGGCTGGCTCAGCACGAGGAGTCGGGAAAGCAGCCCAGGGGGCAAGCCTGTGACTGCCCGGCCGACTCGGTTCCACTCTCCGACTCAGCTCCACCTTGATTCAATAATCAACGTCGACTGACAACAGAGGCGCATGTAGACTGAAGCCCCCCTCAACTCGCTGAGCCGAAGACGCTCCTGGCGCCAACGTTGACGGAACATGACGCGCTCCAGATGAGCCGTTTTCGCATGTCCGAGCTGGCGGGACGCATTGGTCAGTTCGACATGACATTGAATGGGTCGTGGCTCGACGACGTTTGCGCCGCGATGAACTACAAGTATTCCGAGGACAAACACATTGAGGATGAGCTCTGTCCTCTCTTGGAAGTCTGGATGCTTGTTAGTCCTCGATATGGGAGTGGCGCATGGGCGGCAACTGAAGAGCAACAATGCCCCCCAGGTGCTCAGGTATTTGATTGCTGGCTCGGTGTACAACGGCCTGACGGAGGGCAACCGCGTTCCGGTGCCGAAAACCTCCCTCTGGAGCGGAGCCGGTCCACCGTGCTGTGCGCGCGGCACCCGTAACGCAAAGGCCGCGCCCCACCTACTTGCGAACCTCTGCCCAGAAGAATCCCCGCAGGTCGCCCGGGGCGAAGCCGACCGCGGCGTCCCTCGGGTAGCTCGCCTTCAGCCCGCGTGCGACGTCGGGCGAGAGCGCGTCAGCGGCGCCGTGGCATTGGACGCACAGCGCCCCCATCGGAATCGGCTTGAGCACGCCCACGCGGTCGCCCAGGTCCACCACCACCGGCTTCACCTCGGCGGCCTGCTTGCCCTCGGCGGCGGCGACGTACGGCGCCACCCAGGGGCGGGGGGCATTCTTCGGGTTGCGCAGCTTGTGGCTGGTTCGCCCCACCTCGAGCCCCTGCTCGCGGGCCACCTCCGCGGTGAGCGCCTGTGCCTCGTCCCGGCAGACCGTCACCGCCGAGGCGGGGCCCCCGCGCGCCAGCTCCTCCGACAGTCGCAGGAAGAGGCGCTGCTGCAGCGTCGTCATCGCGCCCTCGGCGGCCTTCACCTTGTCGGCGAGCGGCGGGGGCACCGGCTCCAGCACGCGCGGCGCGACCGGCGCGCAGGCCAGCGCGCCCGCACCCAGCGCCAACGCGGCGCTCCACCCCATCCAGCGAAACTTCATGACTTGCTCCTCCAAACATTGGCCACCAGCAGCGCGCCCATCACGGCTCCATAGAGCCCGGCGACCGCCGGGCGACACAGGATGCTTCACGTGCCCCCCACGCGAGCATACGCCTGCCCGAGCGCCACGAGGACGCCGGCGCCCACGACGCCACCGAGCGCCATCCCTCCCCAGCGCCTCCAGCGCGCAGCCGCCGTGAGCCCGCGCTCCTCCAAAGTCGACCTCGCCATGTGCGTCCTCCTGGGGGCCGGACCGCGCCGGCCTCCCCGAGAGTCAGAGCCAAGGCGGCCCTGGAAGGATTCACCACGCCGTCTCTGCTTACAGGTGCTGGTCCAGGAAGCGGAGGATGCGCGTGGACGCCTCCACCTCGTTCTTCTTCTTGCTGAAGCCGTGGCCCTCGTCGGGGAAGACAATGTACTCGACGGGCACCTTGTTCTTCCGCACGGCCTCGACGAGGACGTCCGTTTCCGCCTTCACTGCGTGCGGGTCGTTGGCTCCCTGGACGACGAGCAGGGGCTTGCGGATTTTCTCCGTGTGGAAGAAGGGGGACACCTCGCGCAGCATTGCCTCCTGCTTCACCGGGTCGCCGACCTCGCGGTAGAGGGCCTCGCGGGCGTCCTCCCGGAAGGGCGGGATGTCCTTCAGGATGCGCAGCCAGTTGGAGAAGCCGATGACGTCCACGCCCACGGTGAAGGCCTCCGGGTGGAAGGTCAGGGCGGCCAGTGTCATGTAGCCGCCGTAGCTGGCGCCGATGATGCCGATGCGTGAGCCGTCCACGTACGGCAGGCTGGCCAGGTACTTGCGTGCCTCCAGGCAGTCGCGCAGCGGCTCGCGGCCGTGCTTCTGGTCGTCCGCGGTGAAGAACGTCTTGCCGTAGCCGGAGCTGCCGCGGTTGTTGATGCCCAGCACCACGTAGCCATGGTTGGCCAGGTACTGCATCAGCACCGCGTAACCCTTGCGCTCCTGGTCTCCGGGGCCGCCGTGCACCCACACGAGCGCGGGCGCCTTGTTCTCCGGCGTGGCCTGGTGCGGCTTGTAGAGGATGTTGGGGATCTCCATCCCGTCGAAGGACTTGAAGCGCACCACCCGCGACTCGACCAGGTCTTCCGGGTCCATGTGGGGGCTGAGGGTGCTCGTCAGGCGGGTGGCCTTCTGGGTGGTGAGGTCGTAGACGTAGAGGTTCTGCGGCGAGCGGTCACCCTCGTGGAAGAAGGCCAGGCGCTTCTCGCCAGGCGCGAAGATGACTGAGCTGATGTTCCCCTCGGGAAACTGGGGCAGCGCCACCTGCGTGCCCGCCTTCATGTCGTGGAGTCGTACGGTGGTGCGGCCATCCTCGTTGATGCTGGTGACGCGGTACGCGCCCGTCCGGGAGAAGGTGGTGGAGAGGATGTCCCAGTTCGCCCTCTCCACCTCCTCCGGCGTCCAGGCGGGCGGCGCGTAGCGCACCACGCGGGTGAACTCCGCGCCGTCATTGGTGAGCACGTACAGCGCACCGGATGCCGGGTCGAAGTCGGCCACCGAGTACTGCGCGGTGCCCTGGTGCGCGGTCAGGTGCTTCAGCTCCTTCGTATCGACGTGGTAGAGCCATACGTCGCTGTCGGCGGTGGTGCGGAGCTTCTCCAGGGCGATCCACTTCTCGTCCGGAGAGACGCCGCGCACCCGATGGCCCCCGTCGTTCTGGTACAGCCGCGTGCGTGCGTAGGTCTTCGCGTCGTAGCGGTACAGGTCCATGAAGCGCGCATCGCGCTCGTTGCCGAGGACGTAGAAGGCGGACCCGTCCTGGCTCCAGTCGAGGAACGTGGCGCGCAGCTTGTCGCCGGGGGTGAGGTCGCGCTCCTTGCCATCCGGCATTCGCACGTAGACGTGCAGCAGTTCGTTACCGCCCTGGTCGTGCTGGTACAGCACCCGGCCGTCCCGGGGGAAGGCGCCGACGAGGGAGAAGCCGTCCGTGGTGGAGCGGGTCAACTGCGTGGGCTTGCCGCCGCCCACCGGCACGCTGAAGACGTTGAAGATGCCCGTCTGGTTCGACGAGAAGACGAGCTTCTTCTCGTCCGAGGTGAAGGCCACCCCGTTCATCTGCATCGTCTCCATGAACTGCTCGTAGGCATATTGCTTCGAGGGGCGCGCGGTGGGCTTCGCGGCCGTGGCTGGCGCCGGTTCCTTCTCGGCCGGGGGCGGTGAGGCCAGCGCCAGCGCGGGAAGGAGCGCCGCGGTCGCGAGCGCTCGGGACAGGATGGGCCAGGACGGCATGAGAGCTCCGGGACTGAGGTGGGGACGGGCTTCCGCCCGACGGGCCGCGCATCCTTCCTGATTCCGGACCCGGGGGAAAATATCCCTTTCGTGGCGTCTCGTGGCTCGTGACTGACGCTACGCGCGGCAGCGCTCGAGCAGGGCGCCTGCCCAGGTGAGGCCGCTGCCCACCACCGCGAGCGCCACGGCGTCTCCCACCTGCGGGGTTGTCCCAGTTCTCCGAGAGCACCGTGGGCGCGCCCGAGGCCCCGCAGTTGCCGCGGTGCTCCACGTTGAAGAAGTGGCGCGCATCGGGCACCTCGGTGCGCCGCTGCACCGCCTCCAGCATGCGCAGGTTCGCCTGATGCCCGATGAGGCTCAGGCCCTCCGCGGTGCGTCCCGGGGAGGCCGCGAGGTAGTGCTCGCGCAGCTTGAGGAAGGTCTCGCTCGCGCGCTTGATGGCGAAGGTCTGCACCGCCGAGCCCTGCTGCGTGAAGTGGCCGGCGCGCGGCACCTTCACCTTGTCCGCGCCCGAGGGGTCTCCGCCGAGCAGGGTCTGGGTGATGCGCCAGGGACCGGGGATTCGCGGGCTGAGCAACGCGGCGCTGGTGCCATCGCCCCACAGCACGCAGCTGGAGCGGTCCGAGTAGTCCACCACGCGGGTGGAGTTCTCCGGGTTCACCACGAGGATGAAGTCCGGCAGTCGCTCCGGCCGCATTCCGGCGAGGAAGTGCAACTGGGCGCCGAAGGAGGAGCAGGCCGCGTTGAGGTCCAGCGACGGGCGCTTCGATGCCCAGTGCCTCGGCGATGCGGCAGGCCTCCGCCGGGAATGCACTCGTCGGGCGAGCAGCCGCCAGCGACCACCATGCCCACGTCCTTCACGTCGCGTCCCGCGCGTTGGAGCGCCATCAGCGCCGCGCGCCTGCCCGTCTCCGCGTTGGAGTACCGCGCCGCCTCCAGCGCCCCGCGAACGTCGCGGTTGCGCGTCTCGCGGATGTAGTCGAGCGGCAGCACCGTGTGCCGGGTGCGGATGCCGACCCGCTCGACGATCCATGCGTCGTCCGTCTCCAGGCCGAGGTCCTGGAGGAACCCGTTGGTGATGACCGTCTCCGGGTGGAAGTGTCCGAGCGCGTGGAGGAACATGCGCGTTGTCTACTCGCGCCACGTCATCGCTCTGCCACGGGTCCGCACATTCTCCTCTGACGCGGTGCATGACGTTCGATATGTGCGCCTCGCCAGCACGTTTCAGGAGCATCCCGCTTCATCTACGTCAGGAGAGATGGATGCACTCCCCGCGCCGGCTGTCCGAGTGGAAGCGAACCCATGCCCTGTTCCCGGTGGCGCTCCTCGGCTGGCTGCTCCTGGGGGTGGCGGGCTGTGCCACCGAGCGCCAGGGCCTGCTCGAGCGCAGTGCCGCCTACGTCGCCTACCGGCTCCCCTCCGAGCAGGTCCTGGATATGGCTCGCGAGCTCCTCGAGGAGCGGGGTTACACCCTCGTGCCGAGTACGGACCCTCTCTATGTGCGTACCGCCTGGAAGGTGAGCATCGACCAGAGCCTCGACGTCGGGGGAGTCATGGAGCGGCGCTTCATCATGGGGAAGCAGCTCGATGACGGCCGCTTCGTGCTGAACGCGTACCGCCTCACCCACACCACCATCGGGCGGACCTCGGCCCACCCGGCCTCCCCCGGACGGATGAAAAAACGGGCGTTCAGATGATGGTCAAGGGCGACCCTCTCTCGAATGCCCGTCCGGTGCTCGTTCGGGACCTGGAGCTGGAATGGCAGATCCTCTCCCGGGTTTCCCCCTCCGTTGCCCGCGAGCTGGAAGCCCAGGCGGACCAGTACCTCGCCAACGAGTCGAAATAGTCTCGTCCACGGCTCGGCCCGCGAGGTGGTGGGTCTACTCGTAGTGCTTCAGGTCTGGCCAGAGCGTGGCCAGCGGCACCTTCAGCCCCGAGCACAGGTGTATCGGCAGATTGTCCTCGTAGGGCATCACGTAGGGATTGGGCGGCACATGCGCGGCGACCTCGGTGCGCTCGCACAGCGGCTGGAGTTCCTCGAGGTCACCACCCACCACGAGGATGTTCTCGGGCTCCTCGCCGGGCCCCCAGAGGAAGTAGTGGTTGTGGCCCGAGCGGGCCGGAGGAAGCCCCTGGGCGCCACCGAGCCAGTCGAGTGCGCCGGCCTCGCCGTAGTTCTGCGCGAAGAGGGCGGTGCGCGCCCGCGTCTCTGGAGGCAGGCGCTGGTACACCCCGGCCACCGAGGAGACGAGCTCCTCCCAGCCGTGCTGGTCCGCGTAGTGCTGGGGCAGGGCGCCGAACGTGTGGCGCTCGTGGCGGGGCGCTTCGAGGCCCAGGGCACGCTGGTAGGCGACAAAGGTGTCCACGGGCAACACGGGTAGCGCCAGCGGCGCGAGGGCGGCGAAGCCCGCCAGTCCCGGGAGAGCACCGCGGCACGCAGCACCGGGCGTGAGATGAGGCGCTCGGCGGCGACCGCGCCCGCGGCGAACAGCATGGGGTAGGCGGGGGCCAGGTAGTAGTCCTTGGCACGCAGGAAGACGAGCAGGCCGAAGAGGAAGACGTAGGTGAGCCCGAGGGCCTGGTAGGGGCGGGCGGCGGGGGCGAACAGCAGGAAGCCGAGCCCGGTGAGCCACAGCGGCACGGAGAGCGGGTGGAGCATGAAGAGCTGCCCGCGGACGAACTCGCCGAGCTGCGAACGGGGCGTTCTTGTAGAGCTGCCCGTTGCGCAGCAGCTCGAGCATGGGCCAGCCATGTTGGTGCTGCCAGAGGAGGTTGGGCAGCACGAGCAGCGATGGCGAGCAGCACGCCGAGCACGAGCCACCGGCTGGCAGCAGCCCGCGCGCGCGGAGTGAGCAGGAGCCGAGCCCGAGGCACGCGGTGAAGAAACCCATCGAGTACTTGTTGAGCAGGCCCACGCCGACGAGCGCACCCAGGGCGAGCCACGCCGGTGTTCGCCCGGTGCGGACCATGTGCACCAGCACGGCGGCGCAGCCCGTCCAGAGGAGGGGCTCGAAGGCGTTCATCGTGAGGGTGTGGCCCTCGAACGCAGGAAGATGGGGGCGAGCGCGGTGGCCACGGCGGAGAGCGCCACGGCGAAGCGCTCCGCCGCCGAGGCGTCGCGTGAGCTGCCCGGTGAGCGCCACGAGGCCGGCGGCGGCGAGCGCGGGCAGCACCCTCAAGCCGGGAGCGAGTGCGCCGAAGAGCGCGGTGGCGAGCCGGGCGGCCACGGCGATGAGGGGCGGCTGGTCCACGTAGCCCCAGTCGAGCCGCTGGCCGCAGGCGATGAAGTAGAGCTCGTCCCGGAAGTAGCCGTAGCGGTGGGCGAAGAGCAGGTGCAGTGCCGCCGTGGCGAGTGCGAGCCCGGGGACGAGCAGCGGCGGGACGCGCGGGGCGGTGGCGGTTTCCGGATGCATGGACGGAGGAGCCCGGCGACGCACTTACCGGCCCTTTCGCCAGGCCTCGAGCTCCGCCTTCTTGCGCGTGCCCACCTCGTCGAGCCGCTTCTGCCAGTCCTTGCGGTAGGGCCGGAGCGCCTCGGTGAGCGCGCGCGCCACCACCAGGTTCCGGTACCACTTCGAGTCCGCGGGCACGATGGTCCACGGGGCCCTCCTGGTCGCCGTGCGCGAGAGGGCCTCCTCATAGGCCGCCGTGTAGTCGTCCCAGTGCTCTCGGTCCTCCCAGTCCCCGGCGTTGAGCTTCCAGGCCTTGCGCGGCTCCTGCTCGCGCTCGAGGAGGCGCTTCTTCTGCTCCTCGCGGCTGATGTGGAGGAAGAACTTGAGGACGATGGTGCCGTGCTCGACGAGCAGCTCCTCGAAGTCGCGGATGTGTCCGTAGCGCTCCTTCCAGAGGGACTCGGGGGCGAGGTCGTGCACGCGCACGACGAGCACATCCTCGTAGTGGGAGCGGTTGAAGATGGCGAGCTCCCCCTGGCGCGGCGTGTGGCGGTGGATGCGCCAGAGGAAGTCGTGCTCCCGCTCCTCCTCGCTGGGGACGCCGAAAGAGGTGACGCTGACGCCTCGGGGATTGAGGAAGCCCGCGACGTGCTTGATGGCCCCGTCCTTGCCGGCGGTGTCACGGCCCTGGAGGACGATGAGCACGGAGTTCATGCGCGCGCCCCACAGCAGGTCCTGCAGGTCGAACAGCTCCGCGCCCAGCGACTCGAACTCCGTATTCGCCGCGTTCTTGTCCGCTCCCTTCGGGGGTGCTTCGGAGATGGCGTCCAGCCGGACCTTCTCGTTCGTCTTGTCGAGCGTGGTGATGTCCACGGTTCCCTCCCTGGGTGCGGTCAGGCTCCCATGGGGAATCAGGCCTGACAATCCGTTGTGACCAGGGCGGGGTGGAGCCGTCACGAGCCCGTCACACCCCTCCCGGTAATGCTGTCCTCCACTTGAAGGGCGACATGGGGGGACTCCTGCGCCCGCAACCCGGGAGTGACGCAATGAAGAATGCCGAGGCAACGAAGGTGCTGGCGGCCGCGCATGACCTGGCTCCGGTGATTACGGCCCGGGCCGCGGACATCGAGGCGGGGCGACGGCTGCCGCTGGAGCTGCTCGGCCAGCTCAAGCAGGCGGGCTTCTTCCGGATGTTCCTGCCCCGCAGCCACGGCGGCCTCGAGGTGGACCTGCGCACCGGCAACGAGGTCCTGGAGACGCTCGCCCGGGCGGATGGCTCCACCGGCTGGACGGTGATGCTCGGCTCGGAGAGCCCGCACCTCTTCTCGCTCCTGTCTCGTGAGCGCTTCGACGCCATCTACTCGGGCGGGCCGGACGTCATCGTGGGCGGCGCCTTCAACGCGCAGGGGCAGGCGGTGGCGGAGAAGGGCGGCTATCGCGTCACCGGGCGCTGGGGCTTCGCCACCGGCTGCCAGCACGCGGACTGGCTGTTCGGCAACTGCGTCGTCCTCGAGGATGGGCAGCCGCTCCCCGGTCCCATGCCGGGCGTGCCCAAGACGCGGGGCATGCTCCTGCCGGCCAGTGAGGTGCGCATCCTCGACACCTGGAACGTGCTCGGCCTCAAGGGCACGGGCAGCCACGACATCGCCATGGAGGGGCTCTTCTGCCCCGAGGAGCAATCCCTCGACATCTTCTTCGGCACGCCCAGCGTGCAGGGGCCGGGCTTCGTCGCGCCGCTGGCGCACTTCGTCCTCCACATGGGCGCGGTGGTGCTGGGCATCGCCCAGGGCGCGCTGGATGACCTGGTGACGCTCGCCTCCACGGGCAAGCGGCGGCTGTATGCCCGCACCTCGCTCTCCGAGTCCCCCGTCTTCCAGCTCCAGCTCGGCCGCCTCGACATGGACGTCCGGGCCGCCCGGGCGCTCCTGCGCGATGCGTCGGACGAGTTCTGGGCCGCGTGCGTGGAAAATCCCGCCGCCACCGCCGCGATTGCTCCGCGCCTCTCGGCCACCCTGGCCTGGGTGACGGAGACGGCGGCCAGCGTAGTGGGAACCTGCTACCAGGCAGGGGGGGCCAGCTCGCTCCGGGATGGCTCGTCCTTGCAGAGGCGCTTCCGTGACATCCACACCTTCAGGCAGCATGCGGCTGCCGCTGAGGGGTGGTTTGGCCAGGCCGGGGCCTCACTCCTCGGGCAGCCGACGGGGTTCTGGACCTGAGGAGCCCGTGAGAGGCTCTCAGAGCCCGTGGCTGCTCCGCCGGGCGGCGTTGGGGGGATGACGTCGTGACGGACTGGCGGTTGGAAGTACTCGGGGGCGCCCGGCTTCTGGGGCTGGCGGAGCCCTTGGAGCTTCAGCGGCGTGTGGCGGCGGTGCTGGCCTGGCTGGCGCTGGAGGGGCCCACGCCCAAGTACCGGCTGGCGGGCATGCTGTGGCCCGGCTCCGGCGAGGACACGGCACGCAACAACATGCGCCAGCTCCTGCGCCGGCTGCGGGTGTCCACCGGGGCGGACCTGGTGCTCGGGGGAGATGTCATCTCCCTTTCCGAGCGCGTGGCCACCGACGCGGTGGAGCTGGAGGCCCACGTCTTCGCCGGTCGCCATGCCCAGGCGCTCGCGCAGGCGGGCTCGCTGTTGGGCACCCTGGACTTCGACGACTGCCCGGACTTCGAGGCATGGCTGCTCCGCGCCCGCGAGCAGCTCGAGTCCCTGCGGCGCCGCGCCGCCAGCGCCGAGGCGGACGCCTGCGAGCAGCGGGGCGACTTGTCCGGGGCGCTGCAATTCGCCGAGCGGTTGCTGGGGTTGGATCCACTCTCCGAGGAGGCCTACCGGCGGTTGATGCGGCTGCACTATTTCGCGGGGGATCGGATGGCGGCGCTGAGCCTGTTCGAGCGCTGCCGGACGATGCTGCGGGAGGAGTACGACGCCGCGCCGCACCCGGACACGCTCGCGCTGGCTCGGGACGTGGAGCGCGGGCAGGTGCGGCCTCGCGCCGTGAGTGACACGCCTGGACGGACGTTGCCGCTCACCGTGCTCCGCCCTCCGGTGCTGGTGGGGCGCGCGCGGGAGTGGGCGCAGATGGAGGAGGCCTTTCAGGCCCGGCGCGTCATGTTGCTGATGGCCGAGCCGGGCGTGGGCAAGTCACGCCTCGCGCTGGACTTCGCGGCTTCCAAGGGGCGCTACACCGTGTTCGCCGGGCGGCCCGGGGACGCGGAGGTGCCCTACTCACTGTTCGTGCGGCACGTCCGGCAGACGTTCGCCGAGCGGCCCTCGGTGCGGCAGGGCCTGGAGCCGTGGATCCGCCGCGAGCTGGCGCGCATCATCCCCGAGTGCGCCGAGCCCGGTGACGACATCTCCTCGCTGCGCGACGAGGGGGACCGGGTCCGTTACTTGAATGCCCTCAGCGAGGTGCTCCGCCGCTGCTGCGAGGGCCTGCCCTCCGTCGTTACCGACGACATCCAGTTCGCCGACGCCGCCAGCCTGGAGGTGGGGGCCTATGCCCATGCCCGCTTCCACGATACCGGCGACTTCCCGGTGATGATCGACTGCTGCCGCCTTGGCGAGCTCGGCCCCGAGGCCACCTCCATGACGAATCGGCTGGAGCAGGCGGGGCTGGCGACGTACCTGTACCTGGAGCCGCTGTCGCCGTCGGCGGTGGGCGAGCTGCTGGACAGCCTCGCGCTGCCAGGGGCCACGGGGCTGGCGGGGGAGATGACGCGCTACACGGGCGGCAACCCCCTCTTCATCACCGAGACGCTCAAGCACCTGATGGAGTCGGGGAGCCTGGAGCGGGGGTGGCCGGAGCGGCTGCCTCCTCCGGGGCGGGTGCGCCAGCTCATCCAGCAGCGGCTGGAGCGGCTGTCCCCGCTGGCGCTGCAATTGGCCCAGGTGGTGGCGTTGGCCCTCATGGACTTCGGCCTGGAGCTGGCCGGCGAGGTGCTGGAGGTGAGCCCCCTGTCCTTCGCCGAGCCGCTGCGCGAGCTGGAGGCCGCGCAGATACTCCGGGGCGAGCGCTTCACCCACGACCTCGTGCTGGAGGCGGTGCGCGGCACCATTCCCTCGGCGCTGGGGGCGCTGCTGCACCGGCGCCTGGCCCAACAGTTGGAGCGGAGGCGAGCGGCCCCGGCCACCATCGCGCAGCACTGGCTGGAAGGTGGGGAGTCCCGGCGGGCCGTGCCTTTCCTGCTGTCCGCGGCGCAGGTGGACGAGTCCAACCTGCGCCGGGCGGAGGCGGCCACGAACTACGCGCGCGCCGCCTCCATCCTGGATGCCGCCGGGGAACGGGTGGAGGCGGCTCGGTTGAAGACGCGGATGACCTCGGCGTGAGCACGGGGGGCGAGCCCCCAGCGGGGCCGTCCTTCGCCTGGAGGTGAGCACTTGCCCGGGTCCAGCGTGGACGTCAGGGCCCGGGCGTGCACACCGTCTGGGAGGAGACGCGCCATGGAACTGGTTCTTTTCATCGGCCTGCAGGGCTCGGGAAAGAGCAGCTTCTACCGGGAGCGCCTCGCGGCCACGCACGTCCACGTGAGCAAGGATCTGTGGCCCAACGCGCGCAGGCGCGAGGCCCGGCAGCAGCGGCTCATCGCCCAGGCGCTGGCGGAGGGACGCTCGGTGGTGGTGGACAACACCAACCCGTTGGTCGAGGACCGGGCGCCGCTCATCGCCATCGGCCGGGAGCATGGCGCGCGGGTGGTGGGCTACGCCTTCGAGTCGGACCTGGAGACGTGCCTCGCGCGCAACGCGGGGAGGGTGGGGCGGGCGCGGGTGGAGGACAAGGCGCTCCACATCACGAGCAGGAAACTGAGATGGCCCTCGTACGCCGAGGGCTTCGATGCGTTGTTCCACGTGCGGGTCGATCCCCAGGGCGGCTTCCACGTGAGGGAGTGGAGACAGGACGATGAATCCCAACGAGTTCGAAAGCCGGATGCGTGAGGGCGAGCTCTTCCACTCGCTGCGGCTGCTGCGCGGGGCGTGGTGTGTGCTGCGGGTGGACGGGCGGGGCTTCTCGCGCTTCACGGAGGAGCGGTACGAGAAGCCCTTCGATGCCACGCTGCACCAGCAGATGGTGCGCACCGCCTCGGCGCTGCTGGAGGACTTGCAGGGCCTCTACGCGTACACCGAGAGCGATGAAATCTCCGTGCTCTTCCGGCCGGAGTGGTCGCTCTTCGACCGCGAGGTGGAGAAGCTGGTGTCCATCTCGGCGGGTGTGGCCAGCGCGACCTTCACGCATGTGGCGGGGGTGCCGGCCGTGTTCGACAGCCGGGTGTGGATGGGCGTGAACGAGAAGGCGGTGGTGGACTACTTCCGCTGGAGGCAGGCGGATGCGGCCCGCTGCGCGCTGCACGGCTGGTGCTACTGGACGCTGCGCAAGGAGGGCCAGAGCGTGGCGCAGGCCTCCCGCGCGCTGCACGGCAAGTCGGTGGGCTTCAAGAACGAGCTCCTCTTCCAGCGGGGCATCAACTTCAACGAGCTGCCGCTCTGGCAGCGTCGAGGCACGGGCATCACGTGGGAGCAGTACGAGAAGGAGGGCGTGGACCCGCGCAGTGGCCAGAAGGTGAGCACCACCCGGCGGCGGCTGCGCGTGGACGAGTCCCTGCCTATGAAGGAGGAGTACGACGCCTACGTCCTGGGGCTGATGAACGCGCCCGTGCGGTGAAGACTACTCCGCGGGCAGCACCTTCCAGAGGTGCGGCTTGTCGTGTTGGGGAGGAATCATCCCGAGGGGCCAGCCCTCGGTGGTGAGCTCGGCGTAGCGGTACACGTGGCCGCCGAGGCGGAAGGCATGGCCGCGCACGGGCACGGCCACGCCCACGGCGGCGTGCGAGAGCGGATCCGAGTAGAGGATGGTCGCGTCGAGCCCCGCCTGACGCAGCAGCATCACCGCGAGCACGGCCTTGGAGTCACAGTCCCCTCGGTTCTGCGCGGGGACGAGCGCCGGCGGGAGGATGCCGAAGGGCTGGTCATCGGGCTGCGCGTAGTGGATGCGCTGCACGAAGGTGACGATGAGCTCGGCGGCCTCCACGGGGCCGAGGCGCTGCGCGCGGATGTGCTCGACGAAGCGGTTGCCCAGCATGCGCACGGGCTCGGCGTTGCTGCGCATCAGCTCCTCGTAGATGCAGCGCATGTCCGCCTGGCATCCCGGGGGCGCGTGGTAGGTGAAGCGGTCCGGGCCGAGCGCGCGGAAGTGCATCTTGCGGCCGTACGCCACGTGGTTGCTCGCGAGCGAGCGCTCGAGGGACTCGCCCAGGCCGTAGCCCACCCGGTACTCCGGAGGGGCGAGCGACTCGGCGCGCCACTCGAAGGTGCGCGCCTGGCTCAGGGGCGTGGAGGCGGGGATGAGGGCCAGTCCGAGGTGGACTCCCCGGGAGCCCGAGGTCTCGAGCGTCGGGTCGGGGACGGGCTCCTGGATGGGAGCGGGGGCGGGGCCGGGGCCGGGGACAATCGAGTGGACGTCCAGCGAGACGAGCCATTGCAGCCCCAGGAAGAAGCAGCAGCTCGCGGCGGTGAAGAGGACGAGGAAGAGCTTGAGGAGCGTCTTCCCCGGGCTGGACGGCGGGGAGTCCACGGAGTCAGGAGGGGGGGCGGTACGTGGAGGAGGGGAGCTCGGGGAAGGGGATGAGGCCGTTGAGGGCGGCCTGGAGGCCCGGGGCGGTGAGCAGGGCGATCACGAGGAGGATGGCGGCCAGCACGAGCGCGAGCGCCACGTTGCCGCGGCGCACCTCGGCGAGCTCGTCCATGCCGGGGGTGATGCGGTCGAAGAGGAGCATGCCCAGGGCGAGCACGCCGGTGCCCACCAGGAGGGACACGCCCACGTGCATGAGGGCGAAGAAGGTGAGCCGCACCAACGCCCCGGGCTGGAGGGAGGCGCCGCGGAAGGTGAGGTCCACCGCGTCGAAGGTGGCGTTCACCGCGTTCTGCACCAGCAGCCCGAGCGCGAGCAGGCTGGCGGCGTGGACGATGCCGGCCGCCACGTTGCCCTGCTGGAGCTCCACGGTGGGATTGGTGCCGAGGAGTCGGTTGAGGCCGCGGAACGCGAGCCAGATGCCGAGCGCGGCCACCAGCCCACCGAAGACGACCTTGGACAATCCGACGGCGACGAGGAGCAGGTTCATGCGGAGGGGCGCAGTGTAGGGGGAAGGCCGGGTGCACGGAATCATTCAGAAGCACCGCACCCTCCGGGCTCTCCAGGGCCCGCCTGCCCCCTCCCTCTGTTTGCCGCGCGAAGGGCTCCGGTCGCGGCGTCGTGCTGGAGGCCGCTGGAGGAGGCGCACGGAAAGAAGGCGTCGACCCGGGCGGTTGGCGCATGATGTCTCGCATGCCCCGGTCGCCCCGTCCTCCGGTTCCTTCGCCAGCCCTCGCTCCAGGAGAGCTCGCCCGGGCGCAGCAGCGTGCCGGCCGCTCCGCCTTGTTGGGGCTGGCGCTGCTCGGCATGGCGGCATTGGCCAGCCCCTTGCTCGCCTACCGGGAGGACGTGCAGAACGCCCGCGAGGAGGTCCTCGGGCACCTCTCCAGTCAGGCCCAGGTGCAGGCCGAGGCACTGGGGGTGCACCTGGGCCTGCTGGAGGCGGAGCTGCGTCGCCTGGCCGAGCACCCGCATTTCTCCCCCGAGGGAGGCCTCTCCGCATCGGACGTCTCCGTGCTGGACGGTGCCTTCTACCACTCGCCCCTCTTCTCCGAGGGGGTGGCGCTGCTCACCCCCGAGGGGCGCCGCGTGTGGAGCGACCCGCCCCACATGGCACTGGGTGACTCTCCTCTGAGCTCCCGCTCATGGTTCCGCCGGGTGCTGTCCGAGGGCGTCCCGGACATCCACCTGCTGGAGGGGGAGGGCGGGCCGCTGGTGGTGGCGGTGCCCATCCTGCGCTCCGGAAAGGTGACGGGCGTGCTGGTGGGGGAGCTGCGCTCGGGCGCGCGCCCGCTCCCGGGGGTCCGGATGGCGGGCGGGGACGTCTCGCTGTTGCTGGATGGAGACGGGCACCTGCTGCTGCCCGTTCCTCCACCGTTCGCCTGGGCTCCGGGGAGCTCCCTCGAAGCTGCGCGCCCTGATCGAGACTCCTGGTCTCATCGTGCTGGGAGGCACGAGCATGCTGGGCGCGGCGGCCCCGGTTCCGGTCCCCGATGGTGTGGGCGGCATGCTGCTGGCCGTGCTGGAGGACGAGGCTCGGGACACCGCGCTCCTGCGGCGCCGGTTCCTCAGTCAGCTCCTCTTCCACCTCGCCCTGCTGGGCGGCAGCATCCTCATCTACACCCTCCTGCTGCGGCGCTCGTATCACTCGCTGCTCGCCGCCGAGGAGCGACTGCGGCACCAGGAGACGATGGCCGCGCTGGGCGCCGCCAGCCAGCTCATCGCCCATGAGGTGAAGAACGCCCTCAACGGCATCCAGGCGGCCCTCTCCCTGCTCCGGCCCGCCGCGTCCGGTGGAGAGGTGGCCCTGCCCGCCCTTCGTGCCCAGATACAGCGGCTGGGACACCTGGCCCGCTCGCTGCTGTCCTTCGGGGCACCGCAGCGGGTCGCCCCGCGCCGCTCCTGCGAGCTGCACCTGCTGGTGGAGGAGGCCCTGCAGTCGGTTCGTCTGTTGCCGGAGTCCGAGGACGTCTCCGTGACCACGTCGCTGGCGGAGGGCCTCACCGTGGAAGCCGACCCGGCGCTGCTGGTGTCCGCCATCGACAACCTGGTGCGCAACGCGGTGGAGGCTGGCGCGGTGGCTCGCGACACGGGGCTGCTGCCGGGTCCCTGGGTGCGGGTGACGCTCGCGCGCGAGGCCGGCGAGGCCGTGCTGATGGTGGAGGACAACGCGGGGGGCGTGGATACGAACCTGGAGCCACGTCTGTTTGAGCCCTTCGCCACCGCGCGCGCCAAGGGCGTGGGCCTGGGGCTGCCCATGGCTCGTGCCGCCGTGGAGGCTCACGGAGGCAGCCTCACCTATACTCGCCTGCCTGACGGCAGCCGCTTCTGCCTGCGGCTTCCCCTGGAGCGCGCCGCATGAGTACCTCCCTGTTGCTGGTGGATGACGATCGCACCTTCTCCTCGCTCGCCGCCTCCGTCCTCTCCCAGGAGGGCTTCCGGGTGCGGACGGCCCGCTCGCTGCACGAGACGCGCGCGGCCCTCGCCCGCGAGGCGCCCGACCTGGTCATCCTCGACCGCCGGCTGCCAGATGGTGACGGGCTCACCTTCCTGCCCGAGCTGCGCGCCCAGCAGCCCGGCACCGTGGTGCTGATGGTGACGGCGCACGGGGACATCGCCAGCGCGGTGGAGGCCATCAAGGCGGGGGCGCGCGACTACCTGGCCAAGCCGGTGGAGCTGGATGACCTGGTGCTGCGCGCGCGCCGCGCCGCCGAGGACGTGCGATTGCAGGAGCGCCTGCACCGGGCGGAGAGCGCGCTGGAGGGCCGGCGGCGCCTGCTGGTGCCGCGCTCGCCCGCCATGCGGCAGACGCTGGAGATGCTGGAGCGCATCGCCACCGCGCCCCGCAGCCCCGTCCTCCTGCTGGGGGAGACGGGCGTGGGCAAGGAGGTGCTCGCGCGCCACCTGCACGCGCTGCGCAAGGAGCAGGGGCCCTTCGTCCACGTCAACTGCGCCGCCCTGCCGGACACCATGGTGGAGAGCGAGTTGTTTGGCCACGAGCGGGGCGCCTTCACCGACGCGCGCACCGCCCGGCGTGGCCTGGTGGAGGTGGCCAACGGCGGCCTGCTCTTCCTCGACGAGGTGGGCGAGCTGCCGCTGGCGCTGCAGGCCAAGCTGCTCACCTTCCTGGACAAGGGCGCCTTCCGGAGGCTGGGCGGCAGCAGCGAGCTGACGAGCAGCGCGCGCGTGGTGGCCGCCACCAACCGCAACCTCACCGAGGAGGTGGCCGCCAGCCGCTTCCGCGAGGACCTCTACTTCCGTCTGAGCGTCTTCAAGGTGGAGATTCCCCCCCTGCGTGCGCGGCGCGAGGACGTGCTGCCACTGGCCGAGTCGCTGGTGGCCGAGCTGTGCGCGGAGCTGGGTCGCCGCCCGGTGGGCTTCTCCGCCGCCGCGCGCGAGCGGCTCGAGCGCTATCCCTTCCCTGGCAACGTGCGCGAGCTGCGCAACGTGCTCGAGCGCGCCCTGGTGCTCGAGAGCGGCTCCTCCCTGGAGCTGGAGGCGCTCGCGCCGGACGCCCGGGGTCCATCCGCCGTGGCCGATCCCAACGCCTTCGTGGTGGGGGGCCCGCCGCTTCCCCTGGAGGAGGTGGAGCAGCGCTACGTGCGGCACGTGCTCGCGCGCCTGGGGGGGCGCCGGATGGACGCCGCCCGGGCCCTTGGCATCTCCTACCCCACCTTCCTGCGCCGGCTGGGCGAGGAGTGACACTGTTGTTGCCGTGAGGACCGCGCCTGCTCGCTCGCCCACAGGGCGGGTATTCAAGGCTTTTTCAGCGCGAGACCCGCGACTTCAAATTTCTTGAAGTGCCGACCGCCGCCCCCGGCCCTCTTCCGAGGGACACCGGGCCCCATCGCCCCGGCATGCCCTTTGCGAAGGAGGGCCCGGACAACGCGCCATGGCTTCCGAAAGGAGCGTGGCGCCTGCGAATCGTGGAGGCGGTCAGGTGATGAAATCGAACGAGCAGGGAGTCGGCGCCGCCGGCTCACTCCGGGGAGTGCTGGCGAGCGATGCGCCCGCCTCCCTGGTGGTCTTCCTGGTGGCTCTTCCTCTGTGCATGGGCATCTCGCTGGCCTCGGGCGCCCCCATCATGTCCGGCCTCATCGCCGGGGTGGTGGGCGGCCTGGTGGTCGGGCTGTTTGGCGGTGCGCCGCTGCTGGTGAGCGGTCCGGCCGCGGGCCTGGCGGTGATGGTGTTCGGTTTCATCCAGGAGCTGGGCTTCGCCGCCACCTGCGCGGCGGTGGCCGCCGCGGGATTGATTCAGATGGCGCTCGGCGGGCTGAAGGTGGCGCGCGCCGCGCTGGGCATCTCCCCGGCCGTCATCCACGGCATGCTCGCGGGCATCGGCATCCTCATCGTCCTGGGTCAGCTGCACATCGTGCTGGGCGGCGCGCCGCAGTCCAACGCCTGGGCGAACCTGCGCGAGCTGCCGGGGCAGCTCGCCGACCTGCACGGCCCCGCGACGATTCTCGGGCTCGTCACCATCGGCATCCTGGTGCTGTGGCAGGTCATGCCCAAGAGCCGCCTCAAGCAGGTGCCCGGACCGCTGGTGGCGGTGGTGGGCGCCTCGGTGGCCGCGGCGGTGTGGGGCGCGGACGTGAAGCGGGTGGAGCTGGCCGGCGAGTCTCTTCGAGAGCCTCCAGCTTCCCTCGCTGCCCCAGGGCAACTGGGGCGCCTTCGCGACCGCGGTGTTCTCGCTCGCCCTGGTGGCCAGCGCCGAGTCGCTGCTGAGCGCGGTGGCCACCGACAAGCTGCACACCGGCCCGCGCGCCAACCTGGACAAGGAGCTGTTCGCGCAGGGCATGGCCAACACCCTCTCGGGCCTGATGGGCGGCCTGCCCATCACCGGCGTCATCGTGCGCAGCGCCGCCAACATCGCCGCGGGGGCCAAGACGCGCGCGTCCGCCATCCTGCACGGCGTGTGGATGCTGCTCTTCGTCTCCCTGCTGGGCTCGTATCTGGGCCTGGTGCCCCTCACCGTGCTGGCCGGCCTGCTCGTCCACGTGGGCGCGAAGCTGGTCAACATGCACCACATCCAGGAGCTGCGCCGGCGCGGGGAGCTGCCCGTGTACCTGGTGACGGTGGCCGGCGTGGTGGGCATCAACCTGCTGGCCGGCATCGCGCTGGGGTTCGCGGTGGCGGTGGCGCGGCTGCTGTGGCGGCTGGGCCGGGTGCACGTGGAGGTGCAGCGCGCGGGTGAGGTGCTCCAGGTGCGCGTGGGCGGCGCCCTCACCTTCGTGGGCGTGCCCAAGCTGTCCGCCGCGCTCGCCAAGGTGCCCAATGGCGCGCAGGTGGAGCTGGACCTCGCGGTGGAGACGCTGGACCACTCCGGCTACGAGGCGCTGGAGAGCTGGTGCCAGAACCACCGCAAGACGGGCGGCAAGGTGTGGATGGAGTCGCTCGAGGAGGTGTGGACGCGCAAGGGCGCCGCCGCCTCCAGGTCCGTTGCTTCCCTTTCCTCTTCTACGACTCCCACTCTTTCCACGGAAGGTGCCTGATGAAGAAGCTCGTTCAGGGTCTCCTCGATTTCCAGCGTCACGGCTTTCCCGCCTACCGCGCCACCTTCGCGCGCCTGGCCCATGGACAGTCCCCCGACTGTCTCTTCATTGCCTGCTCCGACAGCCGCGTGGTGCCCAACCTCTTCGCGTCCACCAACCCGGGTGACCTCTTCGTCATGCGCAACGTGGGCAACATGGTGCCGCCCTCGGACGCGGCGGGCCTGTCGCTGAGCGACCGCTCCGAGGCGGCGGCCCTGGAGTTCTCCCTGCTGAGCCTGCCGGTGAAGGACATCGTGGTGTGCGGGCACTCCGGCTGCGGCGCCATGAAGGCGGTGCTGGCGGGGTACAACGACCAGAAGACTCCCAACCTCAGCAGCTGGCTGGACGTGGGCCGCCCCGCCCTGGCCGCCTTCGAGCGCGGTGGAAAGGTGGGCGAGGGGCTGCCTCCGGCGGACCGGCTCAGCCAGCTCAACGTGCTGCAGCAGATCGAGCACCTGCGCTCCTATCCCCTGGTGCGCGAGCGCCTGGCGGCGGGCACCCTGCGACTGCACGGCTGGTGGTTCGACATCGGCAACGCGCGGGTGCATGCCTACCGCCCGGACCTCGAGCGCTTCACCCCCATCGATGAGCTGGAGGGGGAGCGGATGCTCGCGGAGCTGACGTCGAGCCGCGCGGAGAAGCCGTCCAGCTCGGCGGCCTGGGAGAGTCCGGCCGAGGCGTACTGAATGCTGGCCAGGGAGACAGGCTTTGAACCTGTCTCCCCGCCTCGGTCTTCTTGCCTCCGGGTCCTCAGGGCTTCGCGTCGCGCAGGCGCCAGACGGAGAAGGTGTGGACGAGTCGCCCGCGGAAGTCGGCGGGCAGCACCACCGGCCCCTCCACCGAGGAGAAGCGAGCGACCAGCTCCTCGGGAGGCTCCCGGCCCTCGGAGAGCCACAGCACATCCTGCCCCGGTGCCACTGGCGGCTTCGGCCAGAGGTCGTACTGGCTGCGGCGGGCCCCGCCTGCCGTGTCCACGGGCAACCGGGCGTAGTACGCCACCTCGGAGGCGAGCTGGTAGCTGGGTGCGTACACCACGGCCACGTCCTCGCGCGTGAGGCCGGGGAAGAGCTGGGAGGTCTCTCCGAGCTGCGCCAGTTCCGCCCACCCGTGGGTGCGCGCGAGGAGGACGTCGCGCTGGAAGCGCAGCACGGGGAAGAGCAGGTGTGAGCCCACCGCGAGCACCACGGCGAGGTTGGCGAGGGCCGCGGCGCGGAACCACCCGGGGCGCATGCCGGCGATGCCCACGCACGCGGAGAGGTACGCGGCCGCTGGCCAGTTGGCCTCGCCTCGGGTGCGGAGGGCGGCGTAGCCGAACAGGAGGAGGGGAGCGAGCGCCGCCGCGCGCAGGAGGAACTGCTCGCGGGGGCCTCGGAAGACGTACACGAGTGTCAGCGGGAGCAGCACCGCGCCACCGAGCGCGAGTTGGCCCGCGAGGAACTCGCCGAAGGTGCGCCACCCGCCCGTGCCTCCGAGGCCGTGCTTGAGCTGGAAGGCGAAGCCCACCCACTCATGCCGCGCGTTCCACAGCACCACGGGCAGGAAGAGGAGCACCCCGAGGAGCGCGGTGAGCCACGCTCCGGCGGGCAGGCGGCGTGCGCGCACGCAGGCGGCGACGAAGGCCACGGAGAGCAGCACGCCCGGGTACTTGGACAGCAGCGCCAGCCCACAGGCGAGCCCCGCCAGCACCCACCGCTCGCGATACAGCGCCCACAGCGCGAGCGCCCAGCAGAGCAGCAGGGGCGTGTCCGGGGTGGCCCATACGCCGGCGACGATGCCCGCGGGCACCACGCTCCACAGCGCGGCCGCGCGCCAGGCCGCCGAGTGGTCGCCATACACGTCGCGAGCGAGCCCCCACACGGCGGCGACGGTCCCCGCTCCACACAGCAGGGCCGAGAGCCGGATGCCGAGCGCGGCGATGAGCCAGGCCACCAGAGGCGGGTGGTCGTAGTAGCCCCAGTCGAGGTGCCGGCCCCACTGCCAGTAGTAGGCCTCGTCGAAGTAGACGTCCGTGCCCAGCGCGAGCACGAGCCGCACTCCGGCGCTCAGCACCAGCAGCACGAGGCTGAGCGTCACGGGGGAGGGGACTCGGGTGGGGCGGGGGTCGACCACGTCCCTGGACAAAGCGCACTTGCGGGCCTTTGCCCAGCCTGTTTCTGCCCGTCCCTGAACGCTCCGCATCGTACCGGGGGACACATACCCTTGGAGAAGCTTGCCCGCGCTGTCGGTGTCCCTTATCTCACCCCGTCCTTCCCCCCACGCCAGGAGAGCCCCATGGCCCAGACGCCGTCGTCCGGTGCGCGAAACCGCCTCGCGAGAGAGCCCTCGCCCTATCTGCGGCAGCACGCCAGCAACCCGGTGGACTGGTACGCCTGGGGTGACGAGGCCTTCGCGCGGGCCCGGGCGGAGAACAAGCCCATCCTCCTGTCGGTGGGCTACTCGGCCTGCCACTGGTGCCACGTGATGGCCCACGAGTCCTTCGAGGACCCGGCCATCGCCCGGTTGATGAACGAGTGGTTCATCAACGTGAAGGTGGACCGCGAGGAGCGGCCGGATGTGGATCAAATCTACCAGGGCGTGGTGCAGCTCATGGGGCAGGGAGGCGGGTGGCCGCTGACGGTGTTCCTGACGCCGGAACTGCTGCCCTTCTACGGAGGCACGTACTTCCCGCCGAAGGACAAGTACGGGAGGCCGGGCTTCCCGAAGGTGCTGGAGGCGCTGCACAACGCCTGGGAGACGAAGCGGGACGACGTGCGGCGCCAGTCGGAGGAGTTCCGCGAGGGGCTGGGCGAGCTGGCCAGCTACGGCCTGGACGCGGCTCCGTCGGCGCTGAAGGCCGAGGACATCGTGGCGATGGGCGAGTCCATGCTGCGCCGGGTGGACGGGGTGAACGGAGGTTTTGGCGGAGCGCCCAAGTTTCCCAACCCGATGAACGTGGCGATCCTGCTGCGGGCCTGGAGGCGCAACAGTGGCAACGAGGCGCTGAAGAAGGCGGTGCTGCTGACGCTGGAGCGGATGGCGAGGGGCGGCATCTACGATCAGCTCGGAGGCGGCTTCCACCGCTACTCGGTGGACGAGCGGTGGACGGTGCCGCACTTCGAGAAGATGCTGTACGACAACGCGCAACTGCTGCACCTGTACACGGAGGCGTACCAGGTGGAGCCGCGGCCGCTGTGGCGCAAGGTGGTGGAGGAGACGGCGGAGTACGTGCGGCGCGAGATGACGGACGCGCGCGGCGGCTTCTACGCCACCCAGGACGCGGACAGCGAGGGCGAGGAGGGGAAGTTCTTCGTCTGGAAGCCCGAGCAGGTGCGCGAGGTGCTCCCGCCCGAGCTGGCCGAGGTGGCGCTGCGCCACTTCCGCATCACCCCGGGAGGCAACTTCGAGCACGGTGCCACGGTGCTGGAGGCGGTGGTCTCGGTGGAGGAGCTCGCGAGGGACTTGCAGCTCCCGGTGGAGGAAGTGGAGCGCCGACTGAGCGAGGCACGCCGCCGGCTCTTCGAGGCGCGGGAGAAGCGGGTGAAGCCAGGGCGGGACGAGAAGATCCTCGCGGGGTGGAACGGGCTGATGATTCGGGGCCTGGCCTTCGCGGGGCGCGTCTTCGACCGAGCGGACTGGGTGGCGCTGGCGAGGCGTTCAGCGGACTTCGTCCTGAAGGAGCTGTGGGACGGACAGAACCTGCGGCGCTCGTACCAGGAGGGGCAGGCGCGCATTCCTGGCTTCATCGAGGACTACGGAGACCTGGCCGCGGGACTCACCGCGCTGTACCAGGCCACCTTCGAGCCGAAGTACCTGGAGGCGGCGGAGGCGCTGGTGAAGGTGGCGGAGGCGCACTTCTGGGATGCACGGAAGCAGGCCTATCTGACGGCACCGGTGGGGCAGCAGGACCTGGTGGTGGCCAATTACGCGACGTTCGACAACGCCTTCCCCTCGGGGGCCTCGACGCTGACGGAGGCGCAGGTGGCGCTGGCGGCACTCACGGGGAACAAGAAGTACCTGGACCTGCCGGAGAGCTACGTGTCACGGATGCGGGACCAGCTCCGGGAGAACCCGATGGGCTACGGGCACCTGGGCATGGCCGCGGACGCACTGGTGGAGGGAGCGCCGAGCGTCACCTTCGCGGGGACGCGAGAAGCAGTGGCGCCGCTGCTGGCGGTGACACGGACGACCTACGCCCCCACGTTCGGCTTCGCCTGGAAGGAGCCGGGAGCGCCGGTGCCACCGTCGATGTGCGAGAATTTCGAGGGACGCGAGCCGGTGGGCAGCCGGGGAGCCGCGTACCTGTGCCGCCACTTCGCCTGCGAGCCGCCCATCACGGAGACGGGCGAGCTCGCGAAGAAGTTGGCCCTGGTGTCCAGCGGGGTGTTGAGCACATGCGGTCATGACCGCGCTCGAGCGACAAGAGCCACACCCTGATGGCATGGCTCTTGTCCAGCAGCGGATGCGATAGCTGAAGTTCCGCAGGACTCGCCGCCCTCTGGGTTCAGGGCGAGAATCAAGGCTCGTAGACTTCAGCCATGGGATTGTTGCTGCTGCCAGCGACTAGCACGTTATTCGAGTGCAGCAGGGTGGCGGTGTGACGCGAACGGGCCGCCAACATGCTGACTGTGGAAGACCAGGTGCCAGTGGTTGGGTCATACAACTCCACCGTGGCGACTTTGTCGGCACCGCCCGAATCTTGGGATCCACCTGTTACCAGTACCTTGCCTGAGGGAAGCAATATGGCGGTGTGATAGGCTCGTACGGACGCCATGCTACCGGTAGAGGTCCAGATTCCAGTGGTTGGGTCATACACCTCTGCTGTGGAGAGATTGCTGCTGCCGCTGATTCTCCACCCGTCACGAGTACCAGTGCCCGAGGGTAGTAGGGTGGCGGTGTGGCCGTTGCGATCGAAGACCATTCGGGTGGGAGTGGGCTTCCATGTGCCGGTAGTCGGGTTATACAAATCCGCCGAGCCGTAACCAGCCACTAACACTTCGCCAGAGTTGAGAACGGTAGCGGTGTGCCCAGTGCGTATTGCGGTCATGTTGCCAGCAGAAGCCCAACTGCCAGTGCTGGGATCGTATATTTCCGCTGCAGTTGCGGTCGCCACTGCCTCTGTATCCGCCCGTGACCAGCACCTTACCTGAGGGCAGCAAAGTGGAGGTGTGGCGATAACGGGCAGAAGCCATGCTGCCAGTGGATGACCAGGTGCCAGTAGCAGGGTCATACACCTCCGCCGTTTGCAGGAAGGTTGTGCCATCGCTGGTCCCGCCTGTGACCAGTACCTTGCCAGAATTGAGCAGGGTGGCGGCGTGAAAGGAACGAGCGGAGGCCATGCTGCTTGGTGGAAGACCATGTGCCGGTGGTCGGGTCGTATAGCTCTGCCGTAGCGATGTTCGCGGCTCCGCCCGTTACGAGTACCTTCCCTGATGAGAGCAGGGTGGCCGTGTGGCTGCAGCGCGAGCCGAGGCCATGACGGGGGTTGGGAGCCACCTCGGACAAGTGGCCGTGACGTTGAAACTCGCAGACGTGGAGAGGCCCAGTGCGTTGGTTACCGTGACCCGTGATGGTCGTGGTCGCTTGCCTTCGGAGATGAAGAACTGCAGGTCGGCGCTGCCCAAATAATCTCGCTGACGGTGTTTGTGCTTGTCGGAGTGCCGAGGCTTCCGCCAGTGGAACGCCACGAGAAGCTGAGCGCACTGCTCTGGGGGTCACGCGCGGTGAGACTGAAGCGTGACCGTTGCTCCGTCCGATGCGACCGAGGGCCGACTGTTGGGTTTCTGCGATCTCCGGCGAGTAGCAGGTCCCCTTGACGTTGAAGCTCTTGGTGATGGATAGGCCCAGTGCGTTGGTTACGGTGGCCGTGATGGTGGCTGTTGCTTCGGAGGGGCGAGGAGCCACAGGTCGGTGCCGTCCAACCCACTTCGCTGGAGGTCGCGGTGCTCGCTTGAGCGCCGAGCGTTCCAGCGCTGGCTTCCCACGAAAAACCGAGCAAGCTGTCCTGTGGGTCCCGAGCACCGATGCGGAGGGTGATGATACCTCCACCTGGAATCGAATTGGCTGTTTGGCGGGTTTCCATCACTTCAGGTGGGTGCTTCTGGGGCGTTGTTCCCGCATCGTCATCATTGCTCGGGTTGTCTCCTCCCGCATTGCTTGGACTGTCGATATCAGGCAATTCGATACATGCTTGTCCAAGAGTCGCCGTAACGATGAGTGGCAATAACAGCTTCAAACGCATTGCGTATGCTCCTTGAAGTGGGTTCAAGAAGAAGCGGACCTGCGCAGTGGGTGAGACCACGCAAGACCGGAGCTGGCCGAGGCGGCCGAAGGTTGTTCGCAAACCTCGGTGAAGGTGCTTGCGGGCTGGCCGCTGGAGTGCGGCTGTCCGGGGCTCAGCAATTCGGACGCCAGTACCACGCCCCTGTTATTTCGCGCCTTTACGCGGCCAAGAGACCCAAGATGTATCCCGGATCGCATACTGGCGTCCGTCATGTGAGACGGTCTGTCCTTCGCATCCAGCTGATCAGGACCGGCGGGCCAGCCATCAGCAGGGCAGAGGACAGGATGCTCAGCGCTGCTCCTTCACGGACCTGCTTGAAGGGAAGCTGACGCAGTTCATGGAAATGCTCGGCATGAGCTATGCCGCAAAAAAAGGGGCGAGCATGGAATGCATGCTCGCCCCGGGACAGCATCAATGGCTCTAGTAGAGATTGATGGTGCTGGGCTGGTCCTCGGGGAAGCGGTAATCCGTGGTGAGACGCTGATTCGCCAGAGGCGTCGTCGAGAGCCCAGCGGCCGCCGAGCAGGTGCCCACGCCACCGATGCTGCGCACCTGCTGGGTGTCGCCGCTGCCGCGCGGGCGCAGCACGATGCCGCTGAAGGCGATGGAGGTTCCCCGGTCATCCGGGTCGAACGCGGACTCCGCCTTGAATCCCACCGTCAGCGTGAGCCCATCGGCGGAAAGGTCAGTCGTGACCTGCTCCGATGCATTGTTGTTTGGGTTGTTCCCGTTGAGCAGGCCGGTCGTGGTGTCGCCGTCCGGGTAGAGAATGCTCGCGGTGGCCACCTGGCAGTCAACCGTACCCGGGACGATCTCCACCGGACGGTTGAAGCTGATGACGAGCTTGCCATTCCCGCCCATCAGCGTGTCGGCGTTGTCCGCGTTGGAGCGCACGGCGTAGAGGTAGGAGTCCGTCGCGGTATTGGCCGCCAGGGCCATCCGCTGCTCGGCCTGGCTCACACCGGCCGTGATGTCGCCCTGGCCCGCCAGCGTCCGCCCGTCGAGGGCCTCGCTCAGCACCGCCTCGCAGTGGTAGGCGGCGCCATTGACGAGCTGCGCGCCCGGGATGACCGCCACGCCGTCATCACCCGAGGTGGCGGTGACCGTGGTGGTGCCGGTGTTCTTCGGCTTGAGGAAGCTGTCGAAGTCGCCCACCACGCTCAGCGAGTTGCTGCTCTCGTTCAGGTACTGGCAGATGACCTGGGCCTTGGCGACCGGCTGGTTGTTGAAGGACACGTTGAACCGGTAGTCCATCGCGAAGCCCTTGGGGAACAGCCGAATGTTCCCCACGTGCTGCGCGCGCTCCTGGTCCGTGTCGAGCAGGGGGTACGAGAACTGCCCCACGAACCGCTCATAGCCCGGGGCCTGCGCGAAGATGGGGACGATCATCCCCTCGGGGATGCCATCGATCTGGTAGCACCCATCCGCCTCGATACCGTTGTCGTCATTCGCGTCGCCGCTGCCGCACGGCTCCGCGCGACGGAACTCGCCGTCGATGACCGCGTACACCTGGCTCTGGCTGTCCGCGTCGTCGTCCAGGTTGTTCTTGTTGCCGTCCTTCTGGAAGAAGTTCAGCCGCTGCCCGGTCTGGCCATCCACGATGAAGCCCACGAGCCGGCCGCTGTTGGCCTCATGCTCACAACCCGCGAGGGCAAGCAGCGAGACCACCAGGAACTTCTGAGTCAACTTGTTCACGAAAACCCCCATCCAAATGTCACAAAGACGGGGGTTGAATAGTCGACTTCCGAACGTCTTGCAAAGGGGGTCCCCAAGGCCCGGTCCTACTTCACCTCGACGACCTTGAGCTGGCCGATGAGGGGGGTGATCTCCGCGTTCGCCTCGTGGCCCACGCCGAAGTGGGTAGCATCCGCGACCACCTGGTTGAAGGTGGGGTCCATCTGGGTCCACTCGCCCACATAGGCCTCCACCCACTCGTGCCAGTACAGCGCGGGCACGCCGTCCTGGTTCACCATGTAGACGACGCCGTCCACGCGCCGAGCGGGGATGCCGGCCGCGCGCAGCAGCGACACCGCCAGCAGCGAGTGCTCCGTGCAGTCCCCCTTGCGCTGGCGCAGCACGTCCGTGGCCCGGTCCGCGCTCGCCCCGTAGTCCTTCTGCAGCGTGGTCGCCACCCAGGTGACGATCTTCTTCGCCGCCGAGTAGGCGTCCTTCTCGCCGCCTACGAGCTGCTCCGCCTGCTCGCGGATCTGCTGGCTGTCGCTCTCGACGATGATGGAGGACTTGAGGTTCTCACCGCCCTCGGGGTCGGCGAGCGGCCGGGGCTTGAGGTTCTTCGGCTCGGGGGCTCGCGCGGACATCGTCACCTGCACGCGCCCGTCCGGCTGCCGCTGGTACTTCTGCCGGTAGGTGTCGCGATGGAACTTCTCCGGCAGGTTCGTCATCACCAGCGTCACCTGCCCGGGAATGGCGTGCGCCTGCTCCGGCAGCGCCTTGGGCAGCACCACGCGGGTGAGGCCGAACACCTCCACCAGGTCCAGCCGCTTCGCCACCGTCTCGGGCTCGGCGCGGGCCTGCATCGTCTCGCCGAACTGCACCTCCAGCACCTGCCCGTCGTCGGTCACGTAGGTGGTGACGGGCACCTTCTCCTTCTGCGAGAGGGTGACGGTCTTTCCCAGCTTCACCTTCACCCCGCTGATGAGCCGCTCCTCCGTGCCCTCCACCGTGGTGCTGACCGGGTAGGTGCCGAGGTCCGTCCCATCCAGCGCGTGGCCGTCCACCTTCTTCTGGCGCAGCAGCGCCACGCGGACCTGGTCGGCGTCCTCCACCACCTCCGTGGTGGGCGGCAGGTTCACCGTCTCGTTCGGCATCCCCGGACGCTTGCGCACCACGCTCATTCCGGTGGGCGTGGCGGTGCCCACCAGCGTCTGGTTGCCGCCGTCCCCGCGCTGCTCGATGGTGAAGGCCACGAGCCTCCCGCCGGGCCGGGCCTCGTAGATGCGCTCCTCTCGGTGGATGCGCTCGGAGATTCGCGCGCCCACCTGGGCCTTGAAGTGGAGCTCGTTGATGCTGCGCACCCGGTCGGTCCGGTCAGGCACGGGAGCCACGTCGGTGAAGACGTAGCCCACCTTCTTGTCCACCAGGTACAGCCCCATGTACTCGCCGCCCTGGGGCCGGCGCGCCGCGAGCACGTCGGAGCGCTCGGCCGGAGCCTGGGCCTGGGGGGCTGGCTGGACCTGTTGCGTCTGGGCCCTGGGGGCGGCCTCGGGCGCCTTGTCCTGCTGCTTGCACTGCACGAGCGCCAGGCTCAGGAGCGCGGCGCCCATCGGGAGGAGGGCTTTTCTGGGAAGTCGCATCACTCACCGTGCTCCGGTGTGGGGACCTGGAGCCGCTCAGATTCGCTTGGTCAGCATGATCAGGTCGTCGCCGACCTTGTAGAAGTCGCGGATAGCGCGCCTCCTCCGTGTACTTCATGGAGGCGTAGAAGCCGCGGGTGGGGCCGTAGGCCTCGGTGGCGCTCGTCTCCACGCGGATGAGGCGGGCGTTCAGACGGCGCAGGTCCCCCTCCATGCCGGCGATCAGCGAGGCGCCCACGCCCTGGCCGCGCACCGTCGGGTCCGAGGCGATCCAGTACAGGTCGTACGTCCCCTCGGTCATCGGCGTGGGGCCGTAGCACACGTAGCCCACGAGCTTCCCGTCCCGGTCCGCGACGAGAATCTTGTAGTCGGGGTTATTCGGCTGAAGCGCGAGATCGACGAGCTCGACGGCGACCGTCATTTCTTCCGGCGAGAACGTTTCGATTCGATGGATCAACGAAGCGAGTGGCTCCCGATCCTTTCCTTCGAGGGGTCTGATGTCCATGGGTTCTCTCGAGTGCGATCTCCACCAGTCGTGTGGCCAGGGCGGGGTAGTCGATGCCGGCCGCGCGCGCGGCCTTGGCGAATCCCGCCTCGGGGTGGAGGTCGCAGTTGGGGTTGATGTCGATGACGTACGGCACGCCCTGGGGCGAGACCCGGAGGTCCACGCGCCCGTAGTCCCGGCACTCCAGCGCGGCGAAGGCCGCCATCGCCGTCTGGACGATGCGGGCCTCCAGCGCGGGGTCCTCGAGCTGGCACAGTCCCGACGGGGTCTGCTGGTAGTCGGCCGAGGTCAGTCTCCCACTTCGCCGCGTAGGTGACGATGTTGGGCCGGTCCTCGAAGATCTTCCCGAAGCGGATCTCCGTGAGCGGCAGGGCCCGGCGCGGGTGGTTGCCCAGCAGCGGGACGTAGATTTCACGCCCGGCGATGAACTGCTCCACGATGGCGGGCTGGTGGAAGGTGCGCAGCACCGCCTCCACCGCGCGGCCCAGGGCGGCCCGGTCGTGCACCACCGAGTCGTTGCTGATGCCCACGCTGGCGTCCTCGCGCGAGGGCTTGACGATGAGGGGGAAGGGCAGGTCCACCGTGCCCACGTCCTCGAGCCGCTCCACCCGCGCGAAGCCCGGGGTGGAGACGCCGCGCGCCCGGAGCAGCTCCTTGGCCTTGTCCTTGTGCAGGGCCAGGCCCAGCGACAGGGCGGGCGAGCCGGTGAAGGGCAGGCCCAGCATGTCCAGCAGGCAGGGAACGATCATCTCCCCCCGGCTGTCGGCGGCCATGGACTCGCAGAGGTTGATGACCAGGTCGGGCTGCATCCGAGCGAGCAGGTCCACGAACTCCAGCCGGGAGCCCTCGACGGCGAGCGGCTCGGCGTGGACGTCGCCTCGGGAGAGGGCCTCGGAGAGCGCGGCGGCCACGCGCGTTACGTCTTCTCGCGCCTCCCGACCCGGGTCGTCCTCCAACAGCTCGTGGTCTCGGTTGTACAGGATGGCGATGTGCATGCGGGGTGCTGAGTGCATTCAGGGTTAGCACGTCCCCTGGGGGGATGACAGTCTGCTGTGGCTGATTGGCTGGCCGCCGTGCAGTCCCAGGAAGTATGAGAGGAGAACCATGCGGATTCGCGACCCCATCCACGGCACCATCGACGTGAGTGACGAGGAGAAGGCCGTCATCGACAGCCGCTACTACCAGCGGCTGCGCCATGTGCGGCAGCTCGGGTTCGGCGACCTGGCCTTCCCAGGCGCCACCCACACCCGGCACGCCCACTCGCTCGGGGCCATGCACGTCGCCTCCCGGCTGTTCCACGCTGTAGCAGGCCGTTCCTCGCTTCCCTCCGATGTCCGCGCGCGCTTCAGTGCCGCGGTGCGTCTGGCCGTGCTGTGTCACGACCTGGGGCACATGCCCCTCTCCCACGCCTCGGAACGCATCGCCCCGCCGCGCGCGTCCCTGAGGTTGCCCCCCTGGCTGGACTCCGTGGCGGAGGGCGAGCAGGCCACGCACGAAGACTTCACCGCCAAGCTCCTCCTGGACAGCTCGCTCACCCCCATCATCGAGCAGCGCTATGGGCCGCTGGGCATCACCCCCTCGGCGGCGGTGGCGCTCATCACCGGGGCCCGGCCGCCGCAGGAGCCGAACTTCTCCCACGCCGGGGTGGACTGGACGCCGCTGCTGCGCGCCATCGTGTCCGGCGAGCTGGACGCGGACCGCATGGACTACCTGCTGCGCGACTCCTTCTACACGGGAGTGAACTACGGCCGGTACGACATGGACTGGATCGTCTCCAACCTCAACCCGGCGGAGAAGGGCGGCCGGGCGTACCTGGCGCTGAGCCGGGCGGCGGCGTTCGCCTTCGAGGACTTCCTCCTCAGCCGCTACCACATGTTCGTCTCGGTGTACTACCACCACACCTCGGTGAACTTCGACTACATGCTGCGGCGCTACTACGAGGAGGCGCCCGGCGAGTTCGAGATTCCCTCCGACCCGGAGGCCTTCCTCTTCTGCGACGACGTGGCGCTCTGGTACACGCTGCGCCGCTCGAAGAACCCGTGGGCCCAGCGCATCGCCACGCGCCAGGGCTTCAAGCTGCTGGCGCAGTTCACCGAGCGCGACGTGGGCTACGACCTGGACGTGCTGCGCAGCGCGCTGGTGACGGGCGGCTTCGAGCACTTCACGGTGGAGTCGAAGGGGGTGCTCTCCAAGTACTTCGCGGAGGGCACGAGCCCGAGCCTCTACATCATCGACGCATCCACCGGCCGGCTGACGGAGGTGGCGCGCTACACGCCGCTCTACCAGCGCTACAGCGGCTCGGTCCGGCTGTCGCGCCTGTACGTGCGGCCGGACCAGATTGAAGATGCGCGCAACATGATGGTCCGGTTGCTGGGCCAGACGGTGCAATCATGAGCGAAGCGATTCCCGGGATGCCTCCGCCGCCTCCGGTCGCGGCGACGCGGCCCGCGTCGGTGGTGGTGCTGTACCGCGAGGCGCGCGAGGGCGTGGAGGTCTTCTGGGTGAAGCGCGAGAAGGCGCTCGCCTTCGCGGGGGGCTTCTACGCCTTCCCCGGCGGCAAGGTGGACAAGGCGGACGCGGCGGTGCCGGTGCGCGGGGCCTCGGGGCGAGGAGGCGGCGCTGCGCGTGGCGGCGGCGCGCGAGCTCTTCGAGGAGACCGGGGTGCTGGTGGCCGAGGGCGCCGAGCGGCTGAGTGCCGAGCAGCTCCGGGAAGCGCGCCGCGCGCTGCTGGAGAAGCGGAGCTCGTGGGCGGAGCTGCTGCTGCGGCACGAGCTGGCACTGAGGGCGGAGGACTTCCCCGAGGCGGGGCGCTGGGTGACGCCCGAGTTCGCGCCCGTCCGCTTCGACACCTTCTTCTACCTGGTGGAGGCGCCGGCGCACGCCCTGGCGGAGTGGTGGCCCGGGGAGCTGTCGGAGGCGGCCTGGGTGACGCCCGCCGAGGCGCTGGCCCGCTGGGAGCAGGGGACGGCGCTGCTGCACCCGCCCGCGCTGCACGTACTGCGGGTGATGGCTCGCTTCGACACGGCCGAGGGCGCGAGGGCGCGCCTGTGCGAGCAGCCCCACTGCCCGGACTTCATCGCGCAGCGCATCGAGTTCCACCAGGGCGTGCGGGTGTTCCCGCTGCGGACCGCCACGCTGCCGCCGGCCACGCACACCAACACGTACGTGCTGGGCAACGGCGAGCTGCTCATCGTGGACCCGGGGACGGACGACGAGGCCGAGGTGGCACGGCTCCTGGCGATGGTGGAGGGGCTGGTGGCGGACGGGTGCCGGGTCCGAGCGGTGATGCTGACGCACCACCATGAGGACCACGTGGGCGGGGTGCGTCGGGTGATGGAGCGGCTGAAGGTGCCGCTGTGGTGCCACGCCCGGACGGCGGATCGGCTGGACGTGCCGGCGGAGCGGCTGCTGGAGGACGGCGAGGTGCTGGAACTGGCGGGGACTCCGCCGCAGCGCTGGCGGGTGCTGCACACGCCGGGTCACGCGCGGGGCCACCTGTGTCTCGTGGACGAGCGGACGCACGCGGCGGTGGTGGGCGACATGGTGGCGAGCGTGGGCACCATCGTCATCGATCCTCCCGAGGGCGACATGGGCGAGTACCTGAAGCAGCTCGCTCGGCTGCGGGACTGGCCGGTGACGACGCTGCACCCGTCGCACGGCACGGCGATTCCGGACGGGCCCGGGAAGCTTCAGGAGTACCTGGACCACCGCGCCGCGCGCGAGGCTCGCATCGTGGAGGCGGTGCCAACCGGGGGCGCGACGCTGGCCGAGGTGGTGGCGCGGGCCTACGCGGAGACGCCTCCGTTCCTGTACCCAGTGGCTGAGCGGAGCGCACTGGCGGTGCTGCTGAAGCTGCAGGGCGAGGGCCGGGTGCGAGAGGCCGCCGGCCGCTACTTCCCAACCTGAGCGGAGGAGGGGACTTTTGTTCCCTCGAGGCCCTCTTCTGGCCGTGGCCCGCCTTTACATTCACGGTGCCCATGCTACGCTTTCGCTCCCTTTTTCTGGCGCTACTGTATTCGAGACGGTGCGCAACAAGGCGTCTCGCGAGGGATTTGCTTGGACACGCGTCGGAAAGCGGAGGGGAACGATTCCCCGGCTGGTGAGGCTGTCGGAACTGCATCCTCTGGGGAAACGACGACCGGGGAGCTGATCGACCTGGTCGCCAGACTGGTCGCCGATGAGCCGCATGTGCGGTGCCGCGTCGGCGAGGGGCCTCTCGCTCCGCTGGCCGGGGCGCTCAACACCCTCGCCACCAGCCTCGAGGCGCGCCGCATCAAGCCCCATGAGCCATTCGGTGTCGAGGTGCTGGTCGCCCAGTCGCCCATCATGATGATGACGTGTGACGCCGACGAACGCATCCGCTTCCTGAACTACACCGTGCCGGGCTACGACACCTCGGAGACGGTGGGCAGGAGCCTCTATGACGTCGTCCTGCCGGATCAGCACGAGATGGTCCGGGGCCACGTCCGACGGGTGCTCACGACCGGTGAGGCCACGGGTTATGAGATCCGCTCCGTGGCCTCCACCGGCCCCGAGTGGTTCGCGGTGAAGGTGGGGCCCATCCGCTCTGGCGAGCAGATCATCGGCTTCACGATGAGCCTGATGGACATCACGGACCTCAAGCGGACCCAGCTTCGCCTGGAGCAGTCCAACCGGGAGCTGGAGAATTTCGCGACCGTGGCCTCGCACGACCTGCAGGAGCCGCTGCGCAAGATCCAGACCTTCAGTGAGCGCCTGACGGTGATGTGCGCCGAGGTGCTGAGCCCCGAGGCGCGCGACTACCTCGAGCGGTTGAACAACGCCGCGGCGCGCATGCGCAAGTTGATCGACGACCTGCTGTCCTACTCGCGCGTCTCGTCGAAGTCGCAGACCCTGCTGCGAGTGAGCCTCACGGAGGTGGCGCGCGGGGTGGTGGGAGACCTCGAGGAGACCATCGAGCAGGCGGGCGCGACCGTCACGGTGGGGGAGCTGCCCACGGTGGATGCGGCTCCGCTGCAGATGATGCAACTGCTGCAGAACCTGCTGAGCAACGCGCTCAAGTTCCGCCGGGACGAGGTGGCGCCGGTCATCTCCATCAGCGGCACGGTGGACCCGGACGGCAGACATTGTGAGCTGAAGGTGGAGGACAACGGCATCGGCTTCGAGGAGAAGTACCTCGACCGCATCTTCAACGTGTTCCAGCGCCTGCACGGACGGAACAAGTACGAGGGGACGGGCATTGGTCTGGCCATCTGCCGGAAGATCGCCGAGCGGCACGGTGGGAGCATCCGTGCGCGGAGCACCCCCGGCCAGGGCGCCACCTTCATCGTCAGGCTGCCTCTCAGTCAGACCACTTCCAGGTGACGCGACGGCTCCCCATGAAGACTGAGAGAGGCCAGCCACCCATTCGGGTCCTGCTCGTCGAGGACGACGAGGACGACTTCGTGGTGACGCGCGACACCCTGCGTTCCATCGGCTCGGGGCGGATGGTGCTCGAGTGGGTGTCGACCGGAGAGGATGCGCTCGCCGCGGTGGAGGCCGGGGGCCACGACGTGTGCCTGCTCGACTATCACCTCGGTGCGATGACGGGGCTCGAGCTGCTCGCGCAGGTGCGGCAGCGGGGCTGGCGCGGCCCGGTCATCCTGCTGACCGGGTTGGGGGATGATGAGATCGACCAGCGGGCCCTGGAGGCCGGCGCCGACGACTTCCTCGTGAAGTCCCAGCTCACTCCCGACCCTCCTGGAGCGGGCGATCCGCTATGCGCTCCAGCACTCGCGCACGCGGGAGACGCTGCGCCGCTCCCAGGTGAGCTTCCACACGCTCATCGAGCGGCTGCCCGATGGCATCTCCGTGCTGCAGGGCGACCAGCTCGTCTACGTCAACCCCACGCTCGTCACGCTGCTCGGGTGCGGTTCTCCGGAGGAACTCCTGGGGCTGTCCTCGGCGGAGCTGGCGACCGCCTTCATCCACCCGGAGGATTTCGCGTCGGTCCCTCGCGAGGTCCGCGAGGCATTGCGGGCGGGCAAGGCGGTGTCGTCGTGGGAGGTCCGTATCCTTCGCAAGTCCGGAGGCGTCGTTCCCGCGGAGATCTCCCAGGTTCCTGGCATGTTCGAGGGCCGGCCCTGCCTGATCCGGATCGTGCACGACCTGACCGATCGCAAGCAGATGGAGGTCCAGCTTCTGCGCGCGGATCGCATGGCCTCGCTCGGGACGCTCGCGGCGGGCATCGCTCACGAAATCAACAACCCGCTCGCCTATGCGATCGCCAACCTCACCCACCTGGAGTCGGAGGTGCTCCCCGAGCTGGGGTTGCCCGCCGGCCACCGGGAGGACGTCCGCAAGCTGCTCTCCGATGCGCAGCTCGGGGCGGGCCGCGTGCGGGACATCGTCCGGCAGCTCAAGATGTTCTCGCGCACGGAAGAGGACGCCCGGCCGGAGCCCGTGGACGTCCACCGGGTGCTCGAGACCGCCATCAGCATGGCCTCGAACGGAGATCCGTCACCGCGCGCGGCTGGTGCGGACTACACCGAGCCGCTCGTGGTCGCGGCGAACGAGGGCCGGCTCGGGCAGGTGTTCCTGAACCTGCTCGTCAACGCGGCGCAGGCCATCCCCGAGGGGGACGTGGAGCGGAATGAGATCCGCATCGTCACGCGGCCCCATGCCGAGGGCGTGGCTGATCGAGGTGCGCGACACGGGCGTCGGGCATGTCCGCCGGAGCACCTGGAGCAGCTCTTCGAGCCGTTCTTCACGACGAAGCCCGTCGGAGTGGGGACGGGGCTCGGCCTGTCCATCTGCCACGACATCGTGACCGGCTTCGGCGGACGGATGGAGGTGGAGAGCGAGGTCGGGCAAGGGGAGCCACCTTCCGGGTCATCCTGCCCGCCGCCATTCCCGGCCTCACTCGCCGCCGAGGCGCCGCCGCCCGCCCTGGCGTCCCGCGGTGTCGCGGCGGGGGCGGATCCTGGTCGTGGACGACGAGCCGCTGATCGGCATGGCCATCCGCCGCACGCTCCAGCGCGAGCACGAGGTCGTGGTGCTGACGAGCGCGCGGGAGGCCCATGCGCGGCTCACGGGCGGTGAGCGCTTCGACGTCATCCTGTGCGACGTGATGATGCCGGAGATGAGCGGGATGGACCTGCACCAGGAGCTCGCGAGCCACTCGCCGGAGCTGGCCGAGCGGTTCGTGTTCCTGTCGGGAGGGGCCTTCACGACGAATGCCCGCGCGTTCCTGGGCCGCGTGAGCAACCACCGGCTGGAGAAGCCCTTCTCCTCCCAGGAGCTCCGCGGGCTGGTGCAGTCGCTGCTGGCCTCGTGACGCCTACCCCTGCGACGAGGCGTCCGCCAGCCGCGTGGTGCCGCCGCGCCGCTTGATGACGAGCCAGATGAGCGGGATGGCCGTCAGCACCGCCTGCGGGATGAGCGACATGGCATCCGGGTAGACGCCGAGCAGGTCGACCGTGACGAAGGGGATGGGCTGAGGCGGCACCACCGCCACCTCCTGCAGCGCGTGGAGCGCCTTGCCGAGCAGGATGACGGCGGTGACCACCATCAGCACCGTGGACGCCCTTGAAGAGCGTCTTCATGGGCAGCCTGTAGCCCACGCGGCGCACGAAGAGCACGAGCGCGGTGAGCACCAGCGCCCGCGGCCAGCCCCACGGCCACCCCGCTCGACCGAGTCGAGCGCCAGTCCCTGGAGGAACACCGCCGTCTCCACGCTCTCGCGCAGCACCGCGCTGAAGGAGATGACGAAGAGGCCGACGCGGCTGCCGCGGCCGAGCGCGCCCTGCATCTTCTGGCGCAGCTCGCCCATGAACTGGCTGATGTGGGCGCGCGCGTTGAGCCACAGCGCCGAGTACAGCAGCATCGCCACCGCCACGAGCGCGGTGAGGCCCTCGATCAGCTCCGGTTGGCGCCGGCCAGCAGCTGGCGCCCGAAGAGGAAGGCCAGCGCACCCACCACCAGCGCGCACACCCAGCCCGCGTGCACCAGGCGCGCCTGCGCGGGGGCCTGCAGCTTCTTGCAGCACCGCGAGCAGCGCCGCGACGATGAGGGTGGCCTCGAAGCCCTCGCGCAGCAGGATGAGCAGCGTGAGCCAGAACACCGAGAGGAAGCGTGGGCGCGCCCTCGTCGGCGCGCCTTGTCCAGGCGGCGACAGGGCACGCGGCCCTCGCCTGCAGGTGTCGGGCTGCCGCTGCTCGGCGGCGTAGCCGCGCGCCAGGAAGCCCGCTCCAGCTCCTGCACCAGCCCGGGGCTGCGCAGGCGCAGGGTGGCCTCCGCGGGCTCCACTCCCTTCAGGTAGGCATCCAGCAGCGCGTAGCGCGCGCCCGCCAGGTCTCCCTGCTGCCCCAGCCGCAGCGCGCGCTCCACGTCGGCGCGGGCGCTGGCCAGCGCGCGCCCTCGTCCGCCTCGCGGCAGCTGCGGCGCAGGCAGGGCAGCTGCGCCTCGCCGCCGAAGGCCTGCGCGAGCTGCGGGTCGCGTGAGGTGGCCAGCTGCTCCAGCGGGCGCGCGGCGGCGTGCCCTCGCAGGGGGGCTGGCGCAGGGTGAAGAGGTAGAAGGCGACGGCTCCAGCGCTGCTCCTCGCTCAGGGCGGGGAAGCCGGCCATGGCGGTGCCGGGGATGCCGAAGCGGTGGTGTTGAAGGCCCGGTAGGCGGTGAGCCCCGCCATCACGTCCGCGTCGTGGAAGTTGGAAGGCGGCGGCTCCTGCGTCTTCGCGAGCGGCACCTGCGCGCGCCCGTCCGGGCCGTGGCACGTCGGCGCACGCGCCGGCGTAGAGCTCGCGGCCCAGCGCGAGGTCCGGCGCCGTGCGCGGCGCGCGCGCGAGGCCCCCCGCCTGCACCAGCTCCTCCACCAGCGCGCGCAGTCGCGGCTCACGCCCTCGGGGGCCGCCGCCGCCACGCCTGCTCCTGCAGCGCGCGCACCCGCGGGACGAAGCGCTCGCCCTCCGGGCCCAGCTCGGGCCGCCGCGGCCACCGCCTCCGCGGCGAAGGCCCGCTGCTCGGCCAGCTCGAAGGCCGACTTCGGCTCGCACCGCCAGCGGGTAGTCCGCCTCCAGGTACTGGAGGATGCCGACCAGCCGGTGCCAGGTGCGCGCCTCGACGCGCCCTCCTCGGCGGAGCGCCAGGGGACCGCGAGCAGCAGGGACAGGAGCAGGAGGCCGATGCGCTTCACGGTCCACCCTCTACCAGTCCCAGCCCCATATTTCAATTTTGAGAATCAAAATCAAAATTCAGCCGGACGGGGGTGTGTCCTGCCCGACGGTGCGCGCGTCTACCGCTCGTAGGTGAGGAAGGAGAAGGACGGCTCGGTAGCGGTGGCGGGGTGGTGTGCCTCCTCGACGAGCTTCCAGCCGGACAGGTCCAGCGCGGGGAAGAAGGCGTCGCCCGCGTACTCGCGGTCGAGCCGCGTGAGGTACAGGCGCCGCACCCGGTCCATCGCTTGCCGGTAGAGGTCCGCGCCGCCCGCGATGAAGACCTCGTCGCCGCGTGCCAGCTCCAGCGCCTGCTCCAGGGAGTGCGCCACCTGGACGCCCTCGGGCGCGTAGTCCCGCTGGCGCGTCACCACGATGGTGCTCCTTCCTGGCAGCGGCCGGCCGATGGACTCGTACGTCTTGCGACCCATGACGAGCGTGTGCCCCATCGTGAGCTGCTTGAAGCGCTTGAGGTCCGCCGGCAGCCGCCAGGGCAGGGCGTTGTCCTTGCCGATGCACCGGTTGGCGGCCATCGCCACGATGGCGGAGATCCTCATACGGCGACCGGCGCCTTGATGGCGGGATGGGGCTCGTAGCCGCTCAACGTGAAGTCCTCGTACTTGAAGTCGAACAGCGAGCGGACCTCGGGGTTGAGCGTCATCCTGGGCAGCGGCCGCGGCTCGCGCTGGAGCTGCTCGCGGGCCTGCTGCAGGTGGTTGAGGTACAGGTGCGCATCACCCGTGGTGTGGATGAACTCGTGCGCCTGGAGCCCCGTCGCCTGCGCCACCATCATCGTCAGCAGCGCGTAGGAGGCGATGTTGAAGGGCAGGCCGAGGAAGATGTCCGCGCTGCGCTGGTAGAGCTGGCAGGAGAGCCGGCCCTCCGCCACGTAGAACTGGAAGAGGATGTGGCAGGGCGGCAGCTTCATCGCGTCCAGGTCCGCCACGTTCCACGCGCTGACGATGTGCCGCCGCGAGTCCGGATTCTCGCGGAGCTGCTCGACGAGCTGGGTCATCTGGTCGATGGAGCCGCCGCCGGGTTTGGGCCACGAGCGCCACTGGTGTCCGTAGATGGGGCCGAGGTTGCCCTCCGCGTCCGCCCACTCGTCCCAGATGGTGACGCCGTGCTTCTGCAGGTCCTTCACGTTGGTGCCGCCCGCGAGCATCCACAGCAGCTCGTGGATGATGGACTTGAGGTGCAGCTTCTTCGTCGTCACCAGCGGGAACCCCTGCGTGAGGTCGAACCGCATCTGATGACCGAAGATGCTCAGCGTTCCGGTGCCGGTCCGATCGCTCTTCCGGGTCCCGTGGTTCAGGACGTGCTCGAGCAGGGCCAGATATTGCTTCATGGGGCGATGTAGTCTCAGGTGGGGAAAAGGCTCGGGCAAGAAATCGCCCAGCATCCGCCACTCTGCCCATGGCCGGGTGTGAATGGGTGCATGAACATCGATGGATTCCGAGTCGCCACGGCCTCTGTTCGCTCGTGGATGCGCGGTAGGATGCCGCGCCATGTGCCTGTCTAATAGTCGAGCATTCGCGCTGCTCGTCCTGGCCCTCTTGTGGGTGGGGAGCCCCCTGCGCTCCGCCCATGCGGCCAATGACTTCAAGCGCTACCTGACCGCCGCCGTCCGGCTCTATGAGAGCCTCGAATACGAGCGTGCGCTCAAGCAGCTCGAGCGGGCCAAGCGCGTGGCGCGAGGCGTCGAGGAGGACGTCTCCATCGCGATCCACGAGGGCATCATCCTCGCGGAAATGGGACGGTGGCAGGAGGCGCGCGACACGTTCAAGACGGCGCTCCTGTTGAGCCCCGAGGCGAAGCTGCCCCTGCGCGTCTCCCCCAAGGTGGAGGTCGAGTTCGAGAAGCAGCGGGAGCGCGCGCGGCAGGAACTGGACCGCATGCAGGATGCGGACAAGGGGGGAGCGGTCGCCACCAGCAAGCCGGGGCAGAAGAAGCCCGCGTCCACGAGCGGCCCGGTCGTGGCTCCCTCGGTGGGCCCCGAGCCGACTCCCCAGGTCCCCGCACCGACGGCCTCCACCGACAGGCCCGAGCAGAAATCCGAGCCGGTGGGCGCGCTCGTGCCCTCCGCGCCGCCTTCTCCCGCGCTCACGCCGACGGTGGAGGCGCGGCCGCGCCGACTGCCCGTGGTGCCGCTGGCGTTGGTGGGCGCGGGCGCGGTGGCCGGAGGGTTGGGGACGTATTTCGGTCTGTCGTCCCAAGGCCAGGTGGAAGCCGCGCGTACCGCGGAGTTCCAGGACGATTTCCTCTCCCATCATCAGCAGGCGCGGAGCAGCGCCACCGCCGCCAACGTTCTCCTGGGCACCGCCGGGCTCGCCGTCGCCGGAGCCGTGGTGACCTGGTTCCTCATGCCCGCCGACGCGGCCACCCCTTCTTCTGGAGAGACCCGATGAAACGCTTCACGTGGGCCACGGCCCTGATGCTGCTCGTGGGGTGCACCGTTCCGGAACTGGGGGACCTCGAGAAGGAGAAGATCCGCGCCTGCAACGAGGCGCACCCCTGCGCCCAGGGGTATGAGTGCCTCGGGGGAATATGCCTGTCCACGAGCGTCCCCCACGAGTGCGTGCCAGGCACCACGGAGGCCTGTGGCAAGGTCACTGGCGAGTGCGAGCAGGGTCAGCGTCGCTGTGGGAACGATGGCAACTGGGGTGCCTGCGAAGGGGACGTGGGCCCCAGGGCCGAGGTGTGCAACGACCGGGACGATGACTGCGATGGGCAGACGGACGAGGACTTCTTCCTGGGTGCCCTCTGCGACATGACCACCGGCTGCAAGGGGACGTGGGCCTGTGAGTCGGGCGGGGGGCGCACCTGTGTCGTGAAGCCCGGCCAGTGGCACCCGGACGAGGATCGCGATGGCCAGGGTGCTCCGGGGTCCGCGGGCATCGATAGCTGCCTGCAGCCGGCGGGCCATGCGCCCAATGCGCTCGACTGCGATGACACCCGGGCCTCCCGCTATGTCGGTGCGCCCGAGACGTGCAATGCCCTGGATGACGACTGCGACGGGCAGAAGGACGAGGACTTTGGTGGCCCGGCATGCACCTGTGCGGCCACGCAGGAGTACGTCGGAGAGTCCTGTGTGTCCCGCTTCGCCTCGGTGACGGTGCTGGCGCCGGTGGAGGGCAGCCCCTCGAATAGCGAGGGGGTGACGCTGCGGGTGCGGGTCGAGGTGAAGCCGGAGTTCGCCTCCAACCCGAGGTTCCCGTCCCAGCTCGTCTTCAGCGACACGCGGGTCGGGGGTGGGCTGGGCGGCACCTTCTCCTCCCTGAGTGTGGTCGACAACGTGTACGAGGTGAAGTGGGTGCCCCCGGGAGGGGATGGCGACTACACGCTGAGCGCGGCCGTGCCGGAGGGTGGCCCGAGCGCCACGGTGACCGTGAAGGTGGATCTCACGCCCCCCGCCATCACGTTCGTGATTCCTCCTCCGTCCTTCCCGAATGACCCCTCGGGCCGGACGACGTACCCGGACACGGGGTTCGGTGGGCCGTATCCGTGGCGGCGCGATCAGGAGGTCCCGGTCGAGGTGCAGGTGAGGGACCCCTTCGTCGACCCGACGTCTCTCACCCTCGCGGTACAGGGGACCGACGGCGTGAGCCTGCCGGTGACCGTGACGTCCACCGCGCCGTGCGCCGCGAACCTCTGCGTCAAGGGCAACGTGCAGCTGTGGACGCCCCGGTTCGATGTGTTCCGCGGGCAGATGAAGCTCGTGGCCAGCGCCCGGGACCTGGTGGGCAACACGAAGACGGAGAACGGTTCCATTCCGGTGACGCGTTGGAAGTGGGCCTACTTCATCTCGGACAACATCGATTCGACGCCAGCCGTCGGCGCCCGGGGCAATGTCTACCTCTCCACCCGGAGCACCCTCGTGGCCCTCTCTTCCGAGGGACAGCTGAAGTGGGAGGTGAGGCCGACCACCAGCAACCGTATCAGTACGCCGGTGGTGGGGCAGACCCGGGACAGTGATTTTGGACAGCTCACGGAGCTCGTCTACGTCGCGGCGGGGTCGACCTCCTCCTCCCTGGGGCTGTATGCGTATGACGGAGAGAAGGGCACTTCCCACATGAGGTGCCCGCCCACGGGTACCTCATGGTCCGGGGCGAGCGAGCTCATGGGCTCGCTCACCCTGCTCACCACCAACGCCAGCGGTGTGGAGCTGGAATCGGTGGTGGGCTTCCTCCGTGGCGCCCCGAGCCGCTTCGTGGCCATCCGTCCGGACGCGGCGTTGGCCGCGGAGCGGTGCCTCGAGTTCGGCACCAGCACCACCAAGCTCCAGGTGCCGGTGGCCCCTGGCTTCGTGTCTCAGGGGACGAACGTCTTCTATGTGGCCGACAGCGCCACCTGCTGTGGGCTCACCGACGTGGTCAGCTACACGTTCGGCGGCAGCCTGCCCCGGAGCGACTGGCCGGTGAAGTTCGATGGCACTCTGGGCAGCCCGGTCCTGGTGGGCTCCCAGCTCGTCGTGCCAGGGGTGGGCAACCAGGTCGACGCGCGCGGCCTCTTCTCCCTCCCAACGAGTGGAGGCACGTCGACGTTGAGAGACGCGCTCCCCAATGCGAACAGCATCAGCGGCATCTCGGTGGGCAGTGGGAACGAGGCGTTCTTCTCCGTCTTCGACTACTCCGGCTACGAGCTGCACAAGTTCCCGCTGGCCGGTGGGACGACGACCATCGGTAAAGGGCTTCCCTCCTCGAGCATCACTCCCGTGCTTGGACGGGATGGGACGCTGTACACGCTCGCTACTTCGAGCGGCCCGAGCGCGCTGATGGCCTGGTCCACGACGGAGCTGTCTCCACGCTGGAGCGCGGACCTGGGCAGGGGCGTGGAAGGTAGCGAGCTGTCACTCGACTGCGCGCGGGATGCCACCACCGGCGCGCCGATCATGAACCGCCCCGGGGTGCTCTACGTCCCGTCGAACATGGACGGGCGGCTGTATGCCGTCGTGGTGGACAGTCCGGGACCGGACGCCTCCGCTGCGTGGCCGAAGTTCCAGCACGACGTGCGCAACACGGGCAACCCCGCGACTCCCGTGACGAACTGCCAATAGGCGGTTAGACGAGGCGCCATGAAGATCTACACGAAGACCGGTGACACGGGGGAGACGGGGCTGTTCGGCGGGGGCCGGGTGCGAAAGGACAGCGCGCGCGTGGATGCCTACGGCGAGGTGGACGAGCTGAACGCCTCGCTGGGGCTGGCGCGCTCGCTGTCCATGCCCACGGACCTGGACGCGCTCCTCCAACGGCTGCAGGACCAGCTCTTCACCGTGGGCGCGGTGCTGGCCACGCCCGTGGGCACCAAGGCGTCCGAGCACATCCCCAAGCTCAAGCCCGAGTGGGTGACGGACATGGAGCGGGCCATCGACACCTTCGAGACCGAGCTCTCTCCCATGACGCACTTCATCCTGCCGGGGGGCAGCCAGGCGGCCGCCGCGCTGCACCTCTCCCGGCACGGTGTGCCGCCGGGCCGAGCGCCGCGTGGTCGCCGCCCTGCGCGAGGGCGAGGCCGCCCAGGAGGCGGTGGTCTACCTCAACCGTCTCTCGGACCTGCTCTTCATCATGGCCCGGGTCGCCAACCACCGGGTGGGCGTCGAGGATGTGAAGTGGATACCGGAGAAATCCGGCAAGTAGCACCGTAGGGGCTCCCCTGAGGCGGCGACGCGGTTATGTATGGGACCGTGACGCCGCTGCCCACCGCCCATCTCCGCCAGCTCTCCCAGCAGGTCGGCTTCGATCTCGTGGGCTTCGCTCGCGCCGAGCCCATCCCCTCCGGGACGCTCCTCGAATGGCTCGAGGCCGGCTGCGCCGCGGACATGGACTGGATGAGCACCCGGGCGGCCGAGCGGCTCGATGTCTCCCAGCTGCTCCCCGGGGCGCGGACGGTCATTGCTTTCGCCACCAACTACTACCGCGATGAGCCGAAGACGGCGGGCTCGCCCATCGCCCGCTACGCGCGGGGCCGGGACTACCACTCCACCCTGCGCGACAAGCTGAAGGCGTTCCGCAAGCGGCTCTCGGAGGCGTACCCCGAGGTGCACCACTACGGCAGCGTGGACTCGGGCCCGCTGATGGAGAAGGTGTGGGCCGCGCGCGCGGGGCTGGGCTACGTGGGCAAGAACGGGTGCTTCATCACCGAGCCCTTCGGCTCGTGGGTGCTGCTGTCCGCGCTCATCCTGGACGCCGAGGTGGATGCGTACGCGGGTGGCCCCGCCGAGGACCGCTGCGGCCACTGCCGCAAGTGCATCATGTCCTGCCCCACCGGCGCGCTGCTGGGCCAGGGGCGGGTGGATGCGCGGGCCTGTCTCTCCTACCAGACCATCGAGAACCGCCACGCCGAGGTGCCCGAGTCCTTCCGGGTGGAGATGGACAACATCATCTTCGGCTGCGACATCTGCCAGGACGTGTGTCCCCTCAACCGCTCCCCCGTGCTGACGCCGAACGAGCGCTTCGCGCCGCGAGCGGTGGCGGAGCTCGGGGTGAGGGAGCTGGCCGCGCTCACCCCCGAGCAGTACGAGCAGCTCATCCCCGGCACGGCGCTCGGACGGGCCAAGTACGACGGCCTGCGCCGCAATGCCGTGTACGCCCTGGGCGCCGCGAAGCAGCAGGACGCCCGTGCCCTGCTGGAGAGGCTGCGCGAGGACCCGAGCGAGCAGGTGCGCCACGCCGCTCGGTGGGCGCTCCTGCACCTGGACGCGTAAATCTGATACTGGGCGCTCCAAGATGGGCGCATCCACCACCGGGACTCTCTCTTCTCACCAGGCGCCGCTCGGCAAGGTGTACGCCGCGATGTTGTTGCAGGTGACCATCAGCGCGGGCACCTATCTGGCGGGCAAGCGGGCCATGGCGGAGCTCCCACCCATCACCGTGGTGCTGTGGCGCTTCCTGCTGAGCGCCACCGTCTTCTGCCTGCTCATCGCCTTCACGCCCGGCCCCAAGCTGCCGCCCCGCTCCGAGTGGCGCCGCGTGCTGCTGCTCGGCCTGCTCGCTGGCCCCATCAACCAGATGCTGTTCTTCTACGGGCTGGCCCACTCCAGCGCGTCCCACGCGGCGCTCCTCTACGCGCTCACTCCGCTCGGCGTGTACCTGCTGAGCCTCGCGCGTGGGCACGAGCGGCCGTCCTCTCTCGCCACGCTCGGCATCTTCACCGCGCTCGCGGGGGTGGTGGTGCTGCTGTTGGGGCGCGGGCTCGCGTCGGCGGGTGGCTCGCTCCTGGGCGATCTCCTCATTCTCGGGGCCGTGATCGCCTGGGTCGGCTACACCACCGAGGGCAAGCCCTTCGCCGCCACCTACGGCCCGGTGCGCTCCACCTCGTGGAGCATGGTGGCCGCGGCCCTGCTGCTCGTGCCCGTGATGCCCTTCGCCCTGGAGCCGGCGCGCACCTTCGCCGTCAGCGCGCCCGCCCTGGGCAGCATCGCCTACCTGGCCATCCTCACGTCCGTGGTGGCCTACCTCATCTGGTACTACGCCCTGTCCAAGGTGCCCGCCTCTCGCGTGGCCATCTTCTCCAACCTCCAGCCCGCCGCCACCGCGCTCGCCGCGTGGCTGGTGCTCGGTGAGCCGCTGCATTGGGAGCTGGCTGTCGGTGGCGTGCTGGTCATCGCCGGCGTGCGGCTGACGCAGGGAGCTCCCGTCGAGCGGGCAGCTCCGGTGTCGGTGGAGGGCGGCGAGAGGGACTCTCCCGCCTCCTCTGGCGCTCGGTCCGTGTAGTCGGGCGAGTCAGTCCCCGTTCGGGTCCCAGTCGGAGATGTCCTTCTTCTTGGGCTCCGGTGGAGGCTGTGGCCTCGTGGGCTCCACGGGCTTCGGAGCCGGTTTCGGCGCGGGCGCCGGCTCGGGCTCGGGCTCGGGCTCGTCGGAGCTGGTGTCGTCCGCGCTGTCCTTCGACGCCGGCTCCGATACGGGCTTCGCCGGGGCCGCGGGCTGCGACTTCGGCTCGGGCGCGGCGACGGGTTCCTCATTCGCGGCGGGCTCGGGAGGCTCGACGGGGGTGGGGGGCTCCGCCTCAGAGGCCCGGTAGACGCCACGGCGCACCGAGTCCTGAGCGGGCTTCATGGCCGGATCCTCTGGGGGCGGGGGCGTCGGGTCGAACTGCGCGTCCAGGCGCAAGTAGTGCTCGTCGGTGCACTCCTTCTGCGCCTGTTCACAGCGGACGAGGCACTCGGTGAGCTGGCGGTACTTCGTCGTGCCGCCACCGTATTCGATGGTGCAGTCCTCGCGGCACGTTCCATGGTCCTCGCGGCATCCCGCGGGGATGGGACGGTTGGGACCGGCGGCGAGCGTCAGGAAGATGACGAGCGGTAGGGGATGCATGGTGGAAGGGGAGGCTAGCAGGCATCCTCCCTTTCTGGCGCGGGGGGGCTGCGGGGGCGCCCACTCGTGCCCACCTTCCTTGCCGCTCCCCGGGACCACACGGAGGATGGATGGGGTTCCGCAAGCCCAGGCACCTGACATGGCGTGAGCTCTTCCGACGTCTCTGGGTGGAGCTGCGGGAGGACGCCGTCACCGAGTGCGCGGCGCAGCTCGCCTTCTATTTCCTCTTCGCCCTGTTCCCGTTCCTCTTCTTCCTCGTGACGTTCGCGGCGTACCTGCCGTTCGCCCCGGGAGCCGTGGACGCCATGATGGAGCGGCTCGGCCCGCTCATGCCGGCCGAGGCCCTGCGGGTGGTGCGGGAGCACCTCGAGTCGCTCGTCACCCAGAGCCGGCCCCGCCTCATCACCCTTGGCCTGCTGGTGGCGCTCTGGTCGGCCTCGCGCGGCGTGGACGCGTTCCGCCGGGCGCTCAACCTCGCCTACGACGTCCCCGAGTACCGGCCCTTCTGGAAGACGCAGGGGCTCGCCATCCTCATGACGGTGGCGGGCTCGCTGGTCCTCCCCCTGGCCTTCGCCCTCTTCCTCCTGGGCGGGCGGCTGGGCGAGTGGATCGCCGATCACCTCCACGTCCTCGCCTTCTACCAGGCCGTGTGGACGTGGCTGCGCTGGCCCTTCACCGCGGGCCTCGTCATGCTGATGCTGGCCCTGTGCTACTGGCGCCTGCCCGCCGTGCGGCACCGCTACCAGTTCCTCTCCCCGGGCGCGCTGCTCGCCAGCCTCCTGTGGCTGCTCACCACCTGGGGCTTCACGCAGTACGTCGAGCACTTCGGCCGCTACAACGTCACCTATGGCTCCCTCGGTGGCGCCGTCGTGCTGCTGCTGTGGCTCTACCTCACCGGTCTCATCTTCATCCTCGGCGGCGAGGTGAATGCCGTCCTCGAGCAGGCCGAGGCCGAGGCGGCGCGGGCGGCCGGCAAGCCCCCACCCCTCGAATTGCCCCACCTCAAGGGCGGCCCCGTCGAGGGGCGCCGTTCGGGACGGGAGCGGCTCGCCTTCTGGCGCTGGCGCCGACGCATGGCGGAGCACGCCTCGTCCGAGGTCGAGCCCCCCGCCGAGCTCCACGATGAGCCCGACGGGGAGGTGCGGGGGCCGCCTCCCCCGGTGCGTTGAAGCAGGGGCCTACTTGCTCAGGCGCTGCTTGATGGGGGTCAGACGGTCCGCCCCCAGGTCCTTGCCCGACAGCCCCTTCTGGGAGATGTAGGCGTTCAGATGGGTCACGCGGTCGGCGCTCGGCGGGTGCGTGCTCAGCCACTTCAGCACGCCCGGCGTCTTGCCCTCCTGCGCCGCCAGCTTGTTGAAGAAGGTCACCAGCCCGTGCGGGTCGTAGCCCACCGCCGACGTGTACTTCGCGCCGAGCTCATCGGCCTCCGTCTCGTTGCTGCGGCTGAAGGCCAGCCCCGTGCCCGTGCCCGCGAGGTTCGCGGCGATCTGCGCCACCGTGTTCGCGTCCTTCCCGAGCGCCGCTTCGGTGAGGGCCTGCTGGCCGTACTGGAGCATCAGCGCCTGCGCCGAGTGCCGGCCCACCACGTGTCCGGCCTCGTGCCCCAGCACCCCGGCCAGCTCCGCCTCGTTGTCCGCCGCCAGCAGCAGGCCGGTGTACACGTACAGGTAGCCGCCCGGCGTGGCGAAGGCGTTCACCGTCTTCGGATCGTCGATGACGTTCACCTTCCACTTCACGTTCGGCCGGTCCTTGTTCGCCTGCTGGAGGAGGCGCGTGGACACGGTGCGCACGTACTCCACCACCACCGGGTCCTCGACGTATTTGATCTTCTCCTTCGTCTCGAGCTCCGTCTTCACCTGCCGGCCGAGCTGCTCCTCCTGCTCGTCGGAGATGAAGATGGACGCCGCCGTGCGCCCCACGTTCGCGCGTTTGAGCGTCGCGCACCCCGTCGTCAGGTTCATGGTCAGGGTGAGGCCCAGAACCGCCAAGAGAATCCGCTGCATGCCGCTTCCTTCCTGGTTGTGTGACTGCCGGATGACCCGGCCTCGTACTCAGCGGCGAGTGGCCCCGGCAAGCCTTCCGTAAGATGTCTTTTCTGGGACGTCCACCGTGGACGGATATGCGAGGTCGCCGGGAGCAACCGTCCCTGCGGGCCCCCGTCCGGGTGCGCGGAGTGCCTTGCCGTCCGCCCGAGCGGTACGGACCTTAGGAGACGGCGCCCACCCGGGTGCCAGGGAGGCCCCACATGTCTCGTCCTGTCTGGACCGGCTCGCTCGGTTTCGGGCCCATGAACGTTCCGGTGCGGCTCTACGGTGCCGTCTCTCCCAAACAGGTGCAGTTCCACCTCCTGCACGACGCGGACGGAGCCCGCATCCAGCAGAAGCGGGTGTGTTCGGCCGATGGCGAGGAGGTGCCCTACGAGCACGTGGTGAAGGGCTACGACCTGGGCCGGGGCCGCTACGTGGAGGTGTCGCAGGGCGAGCTGGAGGCCTTCGAGCCCCGCTCCAGCCGCACCATCGCCCTGGAGGACTTCGTCGAGCTCTCCGAGATCGATCCCATCTACTTCGACATCACCTACCACCTCATGCCGGGCGAGGGCGCCTGGAAGCCCTACGCGGCCATGGCGATGGCCCTGCGCGCCGCGGGCCGGGTCGGCATCGGACGGCTGGTGATGCACATGAAGGGACACCTGTGCGCGGTGTGGCCGCATGGGCGGGGGCTCGTCCTGTCCACCCTGCACTACGCGGACGAGGTCGTCTCGCAGGAGAGCTTCTCCGAGTTCTCCGTGCCTGGACCCCGCCCCGTCGAGAGCGAGGTGGAGTCCGTCCTGGACATCATCGAGGCGCGCACCATCCGCTTCGAGCCGCAGCGTTACCACGACGTGCACCGCGAGCGGATGCTGGCCTTCCTCGACCGGCGCGCCATGGCACGGGGGCTGCGCGAGGTGCCCGCGGAGGCTCCGGCACCCACGAAGGCGGCCGCGCCCCGGACCGCCCGAGCGGGCAGGGCGGCCGAAAAGGCTCCCGAGCCGGTGCGTGGCGAGGTGCGGGAGCTCACCCGGGGCTCGTTGCGGATGCGCCAGCAGGCGGCCCGCGAGGCGCGAGAGGCGCGAGAGGCGCGAGAGGCGCGAGGCAAGCGGGTGGAGAGCACGGCCACGCCGCGGACCCGGCGGAAGAAGGGGCGCTCCGGCACCGGGAAGAAGTAGCGGGGGGAGCCCTGAAACGACAACGGCGGACGGGCCTGTGTCGAGCCCATCCGCCGCCGAGAGCAAAGCACCTGAAGGACTACTTCTTCAGGCGGGCCTCGCAGGCCTCGAAGTCGAGGTTCTGGAAGTAGGCCTCGACGTACTTGGCGCGCTCGAAGGGCTTGTAGTCGGGGACGAAGGCGTGCTCCCACGCGTCCATGACGATGATGGGGGTGTAGCCGGCGATGTTGCCGTTCTCGTGCAGGGTGATCCAGTGGTTGGAGAGCCAGCCGGTGCGCGGGTCCTGGAAGGTCACGGCCCAGCCGATGCCCGGCGAGGTGCCCACGGCCTTGAAGTCCGTCAGCCAGTTCTCGTAGGAGCCGAAGCTCTGCTCCATGGCCTGCTTCAGCTTGCCGCCCGGCGTGGTGGTGGCGCCCGGCTTCATGTTGCCGAAGTAGTACTCGTGCAGGACCATGCCGTTGTACTCGAAGCCCAGACGGCGGGTCATCTCGGCGTAGGCCGGGTTGGCGCCGAGGGCCTCGCCCTTGGCCTGCAGGCCCGAGAGCAGCTCGGTGAGCTTGTTGGTGCGGTTGACGTAGCCCTCGTACAGCTTGAAGTGAGACTCGAGCACCGCGTCGCTGATGCCCTTGAGACCCTTGAGGTGGGTGAACTGCATCGGCGTGTACTTCTTCTGGATGTCGGCCATGTGGGGCCTCCGATGAAGAGAAGCGGTTGAGTGGAAGGGCGTCCCTTGTACTGGGGGGGACGCCGTCTTTCGGGACGTGTCTTCGCGCAGGTGTGAGCGCGGCAACAAGTAAGAAATGCTTCTGATGCGCGCATTCCGGAGTGCGAGAACGAAGGCAGCCCCCGGGCGTTTCACTTCTGGACGGTGGAAGTGGCGGCCGGCGTGCCACGGCGCCATCCAGAGCGCTCCCGCGCCAGTCTCCGCCCCTGGACGGGCCCCGTTTTCCCCCATTCTGGCGGCTTCACTTCTGGACGTCTGGAAGTTATGTTGCATTTAAAATGCATAATTACTTCTGGACGTCCAGAAGTGAGGCGGCTCTGGTCGCTGATTCAGCCGTTGTCGCCGCGTCGGTGTCCTGGCGTTTTCGCCTGACACACGCGCCTGGTGGCCTTCTACGAGGAGGCCCGGGAGGCGCGAACACCCTGACGCTGTGGGACGCGGACGGGCGCTCCGTCATCCTGGAGAGAGTGACGTTCCCGTAGCGCCGCCGCGCGAGGGGCCGCGGTTCCGTTCGCGGCCTACCTGCCTACCTATTGAGTCCTTCAGACACTGGCTTACCCAACGGCTTGACGGGCGCACCCGCGTTTCCGTGTAATCCCGGAGCGACGGCGTGTACGCCGCGTCGCTCCTGGAGGTGCGCCGTGTCTCCCCGTCTTCATGGCCCGCGTCCGTTAGGCGCGCGGCTGCGCCCCCTGTTGGGCGGCTGGTTTCTCCTCGTCCTCTTTCTCTTCTCCGCGTGCGCCACGGGCGGCCCTGGCGGCGATATGCTGGCGGGCTACCGCTACAGGGCGCTCGTGCCCCCACCGGCCCCCCGAGAGCATGTGGCCGACACGGCGGAGCCCGGCCTGGAAGGGGCCAGCGTGTATGAGCTGGGCTTCCTGGAAGCGGGCGCGGTGGCCACCCGGCCGGTGCCCATCCCTCCGGCCGAGTTCCAGCGGGCCGTGCAGCGGCTCTACCGGGAGGTGAGGCTCGGGGGGAAGACGCCCCGGGAGGCCGCCCTCGAACTGCTGCGCCTCCTGCCGCCGCCGCCAGGAGGAGAGGAGACGGTGGCGAGCGCGGGGGACTGGCGGCTGGAGATGTACCGGGGCCGGGCCTACACGCTGGTGCCGGAGAGGCAGCAGGGCCCGGTGGCCCTCACCCCCGAGGCGGAGGAGGCGCTGAGGGCGAAGTACCTCGGGTGGTGTGAGGGGCAGGGCGGCGGCGACTGCATGGGCCTGCTGGACGACGGGCCCTACCTGCGCACGGACGACCGGCGGACACTGGCCCTGGCCCTGGCCTTCGGCAACGTGCTCGACGAGACGAAGGCGGCCCTATCCCGCGAGCTGCTGGACGTGCGGGCGCTCGTCTCCATGGTCGTCTGGACGGTGGCCCTCTACTGCATGTTGTGGATGGTGCCCGAGCCGACGACCAAGGCGGTGGCCGCCAGCCTGACCCTCCTCCTCATGGGCTACCTGGGCCTCGAGACGGTGTACGGGCTGATGGACGGCTGGGCCCGCATGGCCAACGCGGCCCACGAGGCCACCACCTTCGCGGAGCTGCGCGCGGCGGGCGAGGAATTCGGCAGGGTGCTGGGCGAGGACTCGGCCCGGGCGATGATTCTGGCGGTGGCCACCCTCAGCCGGACACACGCTGGGGCAGGTGGCCGCGCGGGTGAAGTCGCTTCCGGGCTACTCCCTGGCGGGGGCGCAGTTCGAGGCCCAGGGCGGGGCGGCACTGCTGGCGCCCGAAGTGGCGGCGGAGACGGCGCTGGTACAGGAGACGGCGCTGGCCCGGGCGGTGGCGGCGGCGGAGACGGTGGCCACCTCTCCCCAGGGCCCCCTGGCCGTGGTGATGTTCAAGAAGGGGCAGGGCAATGGGGCGGGACAGGCCCCGGGAGGCCGCTCCGCCACCACCGTGCTGCGGCACCGGGGCGGCAACCAGCAGGTGGCGCTCAGCGATGGCCAGCGCTGGCACTTGTCGCGCGGCAAGTCGGTGGCGGACATCCCCGCCAAGGACACGGTGGGGGACATGTTCCAGGAGGCCATCACCCGGGCCGCGAAGCAATGGGGGCCTGACAAGCTCTCGCCGCAAGAACTGGATGCCATCGACCGGGCACTGAAGCGGGGCGAATACTGGCTGGCGCGGCTGCTGGAGCGCGAGGCCCGGGGACGCTACGTACAGCGCAAGGTGAAGGAGCAGTTCGAGCACCTCTACGACTTCAGCCTGAGCAAGGGGGTCGATGTGGTTGACCCGGCAACGGGCACCCGGTACGAGATTCTCTCCGGAACGGAGTCGAACCTGGCGCGGCATGGCAGGCGCATGTCGGGCGAGTTCTTCCGGATGCTCACCTTCTGAAAGGGGCGGCGATGGATTCGCTCGGCAATGTCATCTTCAAGGACCGGGAAATCGAAAACGAGCGACTGGAACTGACGGACACGAAGGCCAACTACATCCTCGGCCCCGACCTGACGCTGAGGAACTGTACCCTCATGCTGAAGGTGTCCGCTCGGCGCCTGAGCTTCAAGCAGCCCCGCTTCATCGATTGCACCTTCGAGGTGAAGCAGGAGTTGAAGAATCACCAGGGCTGGCTGGCTGCGTCCCTCAAGGGCTGCCGGTTCAAGGGGCGGTTGACAGGGTGTGACTTCGGCCACTGGCCTGAATACATGAGCCTGCCGTGGTATCAGCACGGCTCCATCGAGGACTGCGACTTCACCGAGGCAATCCTGGACGGTTGCCGGTTCCATGGATGTGACCCGCAGACCCTGCGTTTTCCCAGGTGGCCCTGCTTCACCATCCTGGAGCCCATCAGCAGGAGCCGTGAGCTCAACAGCGTCCAGTGGCCGGGGAACTTCACCCCGATTCACGTCGAGGGTCGTTACAGGGACCCTTCGTCCACGAGGGCAGTGACCCTCCTGGCCTCGGCTCTCGCGAAGCGATACGAGACCACCCCGGAAGCGTTTAAGGCCGCCATCGAGAAGTTCGACTGCATCGTCTACTGACGCGGACGAGAGCCTCTCCGGAACGGAGTCGCATCTGGCGCGTCACGGCAGGCGCATGGCGGGCGAGTTCTTCCGGATGCTCACCTTCTGAAAGGGGCGGCCATGGGGTGGTTGGAGAACGTCCTCGTCGCGGACAGGGAGATTGCAAACGAGCGGTTCGAGGTGACGGACAAGGATTCGCTCTATTTCCTCGGCCCCAACCTGACGCTGCGCAACTGCACTGTCGTCTTGAAGGTATCCGCGAGACGCCTGCACCTCCTCGGGGCCAGGTTCATCGACTGCTCTTTCGAGGTGAAGCAGGAGTTGAAGAACCATCAGAGCTGGGTAGGCGCATCCCTGAAGGGCTGTCGCTTCAAGGGGCGTTTTTCTGGGTGCGACTTCGGGCACTGGCCTGAGTACGGGAGTGAACCGTGGTATCAGCACGGCTCTATCGAGGACTGCGACTTCACCGAGGCCCGCCTGGATGGCTGCCGCATCATGGGGTGCGACCCCGCCACCATTCGCTTTCCCAAGTGGCCCTGCTTCACCTTCCTGGACCCGATCCGCCGCGCCCCCGAGCTACGCGGCGTCAAGTGGCCGGGTCTCTTTGGAAGTGTCATCGTGGATGAGCTTCACACCCAACCGGCCCCTACCCAATCGCTGACCTATTACGCCCCCGTCCTGGCTGAAAGGCTTGAGGCGCCGCTCGAAGAGATCCGCGCCGTCATCGAGAAGTTCGACTGCATCGTCTACTGACGAGGACGAGATTCCCTCCGGAACAGCGTCGAATCTGGCGCGGCATGGCGGGCGAGTTCTTGAGAACCGGGAGATGTAGACGTCAACCACTCAAGCCCGTCAGGACACTATTTCCGGCTGAAAAAGGACCACCAGCGCCTTCGGCGTCCTGCCAGGAGCGGGCCAACGAGCAACTCCTTCGCCGTCAGGGGTTGCCCGAGGCTCCGGCTCTGCCCGGTTCCGCTGTAGGGGTACACCAGAAACAGCGAGGAGGCGTGTGTCTCGACCTGGACGCCAATGCCGGACTCGCTTCCTGACTCGAGCGTGGTGACGAGTGCGATTGCCCCGACACCGGCCGAACCGATGCTGCTCTCGAGATGCGCGATGGTGGCGTCGAGCAGCTCGTCCCATGAGGCGCGTGGCAGTTGGTCCCGGGGAAAACAGGTTCTTGGATTGTCACCTGCCGGGTCGAGGGTCAGCCCGAACGGGGGTACGGAGTCGTACTTGCGGAGCAGGAGAAGGCCCGCTTCTTTCGCCACATGCAGCGCCTTCTCCAGCAACTCCTTGTCATTCATCGTCCAGGCAGGATGCCTTCGAGTCGCGTCGGAACGCCATCCAGAAATACATTGTTCGACGGGCGAGGTCATCCCACTCAGCCCTACGGCTGAGGTGAAGTATACTCCCGCCTATAGGAGTCCTCCACCCAGAGAGTAGCGTGGTGTGCTTCTGGACGTCCAGAAGTGAAGTGGTATGCCGCACCCGCCATGCCCGAGCTTCCCGAAGTCGAAATCGCCCGGCGCAACCTCGTCCATTGGCTGGACGGTCGCCGCGTCGTGAGGGCCGAGGCGGACGCCTCCCGCGTCTTCCGCGGGGCCCGCCGGGAGGACTTCGCCTCCATTAGAGGCCGGCTGGAGTCCCTGGAGCGGCGCGGCAAATACCTCCTCTTCACCTTCGAGGGGGGCCGGGGGCTGCTGGCCCACCTGGGCATGACGGGCCGGTTCGTCCGCCGCCCCGAGGGCGTCCCCGTCCCCTACAGCCGCGCCCGCTTCCACCTGGACTCCGGCGACGTCATCCACTTCGCCGACTCGCGCCTCTTCGGCCGCATGGAGCCCTGCGCCGCCTCGCGCCTGCACTCGCTGGAGGCCGTGAAGGAGCTGGGGAGGGATCCGCTCGCCGATGGCCTCTCCGCCGAGCAACTCCAGCAGGCCGTGGGCACCTCCCGGCAGGACCTCAAGGTGGCCCTGATGGACCAGGGACGCGTCACGGGACTCGGCAACATCCATGCCGCCGAGGCGCTCTACCGCGCCGGCCTTCACCCCTCGCGCAAGCCCGCGTCCCTCTCCCCCGAGGAGTGGCAACGGCTGGCGGATGCCATCCACGCCTCCATCGCCTTCGGCCTCGAGGAGCAGCAGGGCGAGGAGCCCGCGTACCTGGAGGATGGCGCGGAGAACCGTTTCCTCGTCTACGGTCGCGCCGGGACGCCTTGCGCGCGCTGTGGGGCGACGGTGGAGTCCTTCCTCCAGGGAGGGCGCACCACCCATTGCTGTCCGCGCTGCCAGCCACTGCACCCGGGCCGTAAACCCCCGGACGCACGGCGGAAGACGGTTTCTCGACGTCGTTGACACCCCCGGCGCACTCCGCTTGACTCGCCGGCCCTTTGCACCCGCCGCACTCGCGCGGCACCGGAGAAGAACCCTCTATGTCGTCCAACGCCCTGCTGGCGGCCCTGCTCGTCGCCTCCGCTACGGCCACCGCCCAGACGCCGGAGTCGCAGACCGGTACCCCGGCTCCCGCCCAGGAGAACGCGCCCGCCACTCCGGCCCAGGAGGGCGCCGACTCCACCGAGGAGCGCATCCGCCAGGAGGTGGACAAGCGCCTCGAGGCCGCCAAGCAGGAGATGCGCGAGGAGATCCGCGCCCAGCTCGCCACCCAGTCGCTCTCCAGTGACTGGCAGGAGGAGTGGGTGGAGGAGAAGCGCAAGCTGGAAATCTTCACGATGGACGGCTACTACCGCCTGCGCCCCAACCTCCTCTATCAGTTCGATCTGGGCCGGGCGCCCGGCCGCGAGCTCTTCCCGCACTCGCCCCGCGCCACCGAGCGGACCCAGTCCGGCGCCGACATGCGCCTGCGCCTGGAGCCCACCTTCAACATCTCCGAGGAGGTGCGGGTGAAGGTCCAGCTCGACGCGCTGGACAACGTGCTGCTGGGCTCCACGCCGCTGAGCAGCTACCCCGACAACGCCTTCTACCTCTTCGACATCTTCAACGACGGGCAGACTCCGCCCCGCTCGGCCATCAACTCCATCAAGGACTCGGTGATGGTGCGCGAGGCCTACGGCGAGGTGTCCACGCCGGTGGGTCTGCTGCGCTTCGGTCGGATGAACGCGCAGTGGGGTCTGGGCATCCTGCGCAACGACGGCTCGTGCCTGGACTGCGACTTCGGGGACCGGGTGGACCGCGTCATGTTCGTCACGGAGCCCCTCGATGGCTTCTACGTGACGCCCATGCTGGAGTTCAACGACGAGGGCGCCGGCTTCTACAACAAGAGCTCCGAGGGCCCGCAGTACGACGCGACCAACGCGGACGACAGCCATAGCTGGGTGCTGGCCGTGGCGCGCCGCGACACCCCGCAGCAGGTGAAGGCCAAGCTGGACAACAACCAGGGCGTCCTCAACTACGGCGTGCACTTCTCCTGGCGCAACGAGCGCTACAGCCAGGCGCGCAACGATGAGGGGGCGGTGGACCCGAGTCTGGGGCTCATCCGGCGCGACGCCACCCTCTACATCCCCGACGTGTGGCTGCGCTACGAGGAGCGCAACTTCCGCGTGGAGTTCGAGGCGGCTGCCTACTTCGGCAACGTCGAGACGGTGGTCTCCGTTGATGGCGCCCGCCAGAACCAGGCACTGGACGTGCTGAACTTCGGCGGCGTGCTGCAGGGCGAGTACCGGCTGCTCAACGGTCAGCTCAACATCCAGGCCGAGGTGGGCTTCGCCTCGGGTGACCGGGCGCCGGGCTTCGGCGCCTACCCGGGCCAGGAGGGCTCGGGCAACACCGAGCCGGGCGACGTGGACGGCCCGCAGTTCGCCTGCGGCAGAGGCGGCTGCTCCGACAGCATGATCCGCAACTTCCGCTTCAACCGCGCCTACCGCGTGGACAACATCCTCTGGCGCGAGCTCGTCGGTACCGTCACCGACGCCCTCTACCTCAAGCCCACGGTGCGCTACACGCTGACCCAGGGCTTCGACGTCTTCGGCAGCGTCATCTACTCGCAGGCCCTCTACCCCGAGTCCACGCCCTCCAACGAGAGCAGGGCCCTGGGCATCGAGACGAACCTGGGGGCCCGCTACGAGACGGAGGATGGCTTCATCGCGAAGGTGGAGTGGTCCGTGCTCTTCCCGCTCAGCGGCCTGCAGGATGTGGAGGAGGCCCTCCGTCCCGCCGAGCTGGCGACGGCCCAGTCCGTCCGTGGCGTGTTGGGCATCCGTTTCTAGGCGGGCACACCATGCGGCGACTGCACGTCATCGTCGTGCTGCTCACGCTGGGGGGGGCGGCCTGCGGTATCAAGGCGCCGCCCCGTCCTCCCGAGGAGCCGCCTCCTCCCACCTCGGAGACGCAGGCTCCTCCCGCGGAGGCGCAACCGCCGGCCAACCCGCCGAGCGGTCCGCTGCCTTCGTCGCTTCCCCCTCCGGACGCCGGAACTCCGTGAATCACTTCAGCTACCGCAAGCGCGTCCTCCACGCCGAGGACGTGCCCCTGCCCGCCATCGCCGAGGCGGTGGGCACCCCTGTCTACGTCTACTCCACCGCCACCCTGCGCCGGCACTTCCGGGTGGTGACGGAGGCCTTCGGGTCGCACCCGCACCTGGTGTGCTACGCGGTGAAGGCCAACTCCAACCTGGCCGTGCTGAAGCTGCTGGCCGAGCAGGGCAGTGGCTTCGACATCGTCTCGGGCGGCGAGTTGGCCCGCGTGAAGGCGGCCGGCGGCCAGCCGGGGAAGATCGGTGTTCGCCGGGGTGGGCAAGACGGTGGACGAGATGGCCCAGGCCCTCGACGCCGGCATCCTCTTCTTCAACGTGGAGAGCCCCGAGGAGTTGGAGCTCCTCGACGCGGTGGGCCGCGCCAAGGGCAAGCGCGCCCCCTTCGCCATCCGCGTCAATCCCAACGTGGACGCGGGCACGCACCGCCACATCTCCACCGGCCTGAAGACGTCCAAGTTCGGCGTCCCCTTCGAGGAGGCCATGGCCCTCTACACCCGCGCGAAGCGGATGAAGGGCCTGGAGGCGGTGGGGGTGGACTGCCACATCGGCTCCCAGATTACGCGCACCGCGCCCTTCAAGGCCGCGCTGTCCAAGGTGGGCGGGCTCTACACGGCGCTGAAGGCCAAGGGGCACGCGCTGCGCTACCTGGATATCGGCGGTGGCCTGGGCATCACCTACACGTCGGAGACGCCGCCCTCGCCCGAGGAGTACGCGCGCACCGCGTTGTCGGCGGTGGGCGACACCGGCGCCACCCTCGTCTTCGAGCCGGGCCGGCTGCTGGTGGGCAACGCCGGGCTGCTCGTCACCCGCGTGCTGTTCCGCAAGAAGACGCCGGCCCGCCACTTCGTGGTGGTGGACGCGGGCATGAACGACCTGATGCGCCCCGCCCTCTACGACGCCCACCACGGCATCGAGCCGCTCGTCCAGCGCCGCGGCCAGGCGGTGGAGGTGGACGTGGTGGGGCCGGTGTGCGAGTCCACCGACGTGCTGGCCCGCCAGCGCCCCCTGGTGCTCCCCAAGCAGGGCGACCTGTTCGCGCTGATGAGCGCCGGGGCCTACGGCATGAGCATGGCCTCCAACTACAACTCGCGCCCGCGGCCGGCCGAGGTGCTGGTGGACGGGGAGGCCTGGCGGGTGGTGCGCGAGCGGGAGAGCGTCGAGGACCTCTGGCGCGGCGAGCGGCCCTGAACATATAAGCCGCTTCATGAAGACCTTCGAAGGCTCGATGACCGCGCTCGCCACCCCCTTCCGGGATGGCGCGCTCGACGAGGCCGCCTACCGTGCGCTCGTCCGGCAGCAGATCGCCGGGGGACGAGCGTGCTCATCCCCATGGGCACGACGGGCGAGGCGGTCACCATGTCCCCCGAGGAGCGCTTCCGCGCCATCCGGGTGGTGGTGGAGGAGGCGGCGGGTCGGGTGTCGGTGGTGGCCGGCGCGGGCTCCAACAGCACCGCGGAGACGATTGAAGGCGTGAAGCGCGCGCGCGAGGCCGGGGCGGACGGCACGCTCATCGTCACGCCCTACTACAACAAGCCCACGCAGGCGGGCCTGGTGGAGCACTACCGGGCGATCGCCAAGGCGCACCCGGGCTTCCCCATCATCGCCTACAACGTGCCGGGCCGGACGGGGGTGGACCTGCTGCCGGAGACGGCGCTGCGGATGTGCGACATCCCCGAGGTGGTGGCCATCAAGGAGGCCACGGGGAACATGGCTCGCGCGGTGGACCTGGTGGAGAAGTGCGGCGAGCGGCTGACGCTGCTGTCCGGTGACGACTTCACCGTGCTGCCCTTCATCGCCTGCGGCGGCAAGGGTGTCATCTCGGTGTCCTCCAACGTGGCGCCGCGGATGATGGCGGACCTGGTGGCCGCCGCGCGCGCGGGGCGGATGGCGGAGGCTCGCGAGCTCCAGGTGCGGATGAACGAGCTGCACCATCTGCTCTTCGTCGAGTCCAACCCCATCCCCGTGAAGTGGGCGCTGCACAAGCTGGGGCTCTTTGGTCCGGAGCTGCGTCTGCCGCTGGTGCCGATGACCGAGCCCAACGCGAAGAAGCTGGAGGCCGAGCTGCGCAAGCTGGGCCTCCTCCAGGGCTGAACCCGGAGTCACGGGGCCGAGGACACCATGATCCGCACCGTCATCACCGGCGTCACCGGTCGCATGGGCAGCACCCTGCTGCGCCTCGTCCGCGACGCGCAGGACCTGGAGCTGGCCGGAGCCACCGCGCGCACGGGCTCGACCGCCGTGGGCCAGGACGCCGGGCAGGCCGCGCGCCTGGGCGACCTCGCTTGGCCTCACCGTGGGCGATGACCTCGGCCGGGTGCTCGACGTGGGACGGGCGCAGGTGGTCATCGACTTCACCAGCGCGGAGGCCAGCGTGGCCCACGCGCGCCAGTGCGCCGAGCGCGGCGTGGCCATGGTCATCGGCTCCACCGGCTTCACCCCCGAGTCCCGTGCCGAGCTGGCCGCCAGCGCGAAGTCCATCCCCGTGGTGCTGGCCCCCAACACCTCCGTGGGCGTGAACGTGGTCATCCGCATGGCCGCCGAGCTGGCCCGGGTGCTGGGCGAGGGCTACGACGTGGAGGTGCTCGAGGCGCACCACCGGATGAAGAAGGACGCGCCCTCGGGCACGGCGCTGAAGCTGGCCGAGGTGCTCGCCTCGGCGCTGGGGCGCGGGCACGGAGGATCTGACCTTCGAGCGGCACGGGCAGATTGGGGCGCGCCCGAAGAAGGAGATTGGCGTGCAGACGCTGCGCGGCGGGGACGTCGTGGGCGAGCACACCGTGTACTTCCTCGGAGAGGGCGAGCGCATCGAGCTGACCCACCGGGCCACGAACCGGGACCAGTTCGGCCTCGGGGCGCTGCGGGCCGCGCGCTGGGTGACGGGCCGTGCTCCGGGGCTCTACGACATGGCCGACGTGCTCGGCTTCCAGAGGAGCGCATGACGACGCGTTATTGCCGTTTCCAGCTCGAGGGCCGGGCGCACTTCGGCCGCATCGAGGGAGAAGAGGTGGCGGTGCTCTCCGGCGCGCCGTGGGCCGGCGGAGAGGACACGGGTCGGCGGGTGGCGCTGCGCGCGGTGACGCTGCTGGTGCCCTCCGAGGCCTCGAAGGTGGTGTGCATCGGGCAGAACTACCGCAAGCACGCCGAGGAGATGGGCAAGCCCGTCCCGCCCGAGCCCCTCATCTTCATGAAGCCCTCCACCGCGCTCAACGCGCACCGCTCGCCCATCCGCATCCCCAAGGCGAGCCAGGAAGTGCATTACGAGGCGGAGCTGGGCCTGCTCATCGGCGAGCGCCTGAAGAACGTGGACGAGGCCACCGCCGCCCGCGCCATCTGGGGCCTCACCTGCATCAACGACGTGACGGCGCGCGACATCCAGCGCCGCGAGGTGCAGCACACCCGCGCCAAGAGCTACGACACCTTCGCCTGCACCGGGCCCTGGGTCGTCACCGGGCTGTCCCCGGCGGACCTGCGCATCCTCTGCCGGGTGAATGGTCAGGTGCGACAGGACAGCCGCACCTCGGACATGATTTTCAGCCCCGCCCGGCTGGTGTCCTTCATCTCCCACATCATGACCCTCCTGCCAGGCGACCTCATCAGCACGGGGACGCCCTCGGGCGTGGGCCGGCTGGAGGTCGGCGACACGGTGGAAGTGGAAATCGAGGGAATCGGGACCCTGACCAATCCTGTTGAGATGGAGCCTTGAGCGCCATCGTCTACGTAGGGCTGGGCTCCAATCAGGGAGACCGCGAAGCCCAACTCGTCTCCGCCCTGGATGCGATGTCCCGCATCGATGCAGTGGCGGTCCTTCGCTGCTCCTCCCTGTTCGAGAGTGCCCCCGTGGGCCCTCCCCAGCCGCACTACCTCAACGCCGTGGTCGCGTTGGAGTGCTCGCTGCCTCCCCAGCGGCTGCTCTGCATCCTGAAGCAGATAGAGCGCGACCTCGGTCGTCATCCGGGGGGTCAGCGCTGGGGCCCGCGCCCCATTGACCTCGACATCCTCCTGTGGGACGGAGAGATCGTCGCGGACCCCAACCTCCAGGTGCCGCATCTGGAGCTGCACAAGCGTCGCTTCGCCCTGGAGCCCCTGGCCGAGCTCGCCCCCGAGGCCGAGCACCCGGTGCTGGGGATGACGGTGCAGGAGTTGCTCACGCAGCTCGACCCCCAGGATGTGCGCCGCTGCCTTGCCACCCAGTGGCCTGAAACCCTCTCCCCGGTAACCGAGTAATGACCCTCTCCCTCGCCCTGGCCACCGCGGCCCTGCTCGCCGCCGAGCCCTCCAACCTGCCCGCCGGGCACCCCCCCCTCGGCTCGGGGACCCAGCCGACGGCCGCTGCTCCCGGGAGCATGGGGGCGATGCCCGCGGGACACCCGTCCCTCGACCCGGCGCAGTCCGCCGCCCCGCCTTCGGGGCAGATGCCCGAGGGCCACCCGCCGATGAATGGCCGGGCGCCGCCCTCCGCCGAGGAGCTGCTCAAGCAGCTCGACCAGATGCAGGGCCTGCGCGAGCGGGAGAAGACGTTCGAGATCGCCTCTTCGCTCGGCAAGCTCTACTACACGAACGGCCGACCCACGGACGCCATCCCCTACTTCCTCCAGGCGGAGCAGAAGGCGAAGGACGTGCGCGAGCTGTTCCTGGCGCAGCGCAAGAAGCTGGGCAAGGGTGCGGTGCCGGGCGCGGCGGAGGCCAACTGCGGCTTCTCGGCGGAGACGCCCATGGAGTCCATGTCGACGACGGCCGCGGAGCGCGCGAAGAAGGGCGACACCGCGGGAGCGGCGGCCTGTTCGCGCGCGGCGCTGGATCCGGTGCTGGAGTTGGAGTCGATGCGCGCCAACGCGATGTTCCTCTCCGGTGACGCGGCGGGCGCGCTGGTGGTGTACGAGCGGGTGCTGGAGGTGGCGCCCTCGTCCGCGGACGCGCTCTTCGGGCGCTCGGCGCTTCTGTACGAGACGAAGGGCGAGGACCTGAAGGCGCTGCAGTCGGCCCACGAGGGCTTCGAGGCCTTCCTCGCCGCGCACCCGGACTCGGCGCGGGCATCGCTGGCGCGCAAGCTGAGCCGCATGACGGAGGATACGGTGAAGGCTGGTGGCATGAAGAAGCTGCTGGCCTCGCGCGCCGAGGACCGGCGCATCCGCGCCACGAAGCTCGACCTCTCGCCGCAGCCGATGATGGCGCAGGGCCCGATGGCCGGCGCGGCCGGTGGCCCGATGGCCGGTGGCGGTGACACGGCGGCGCCCACCATCTCGCAAGAGACGATGCAGGCGATGCAGAACGTCGAGCACACGCCGGAGCTCGAGGCCCAGCTCACGAAGACGGTGGAGCAGGGCGAGGAGCTGCTGGCGAAGGGTCGCTTCGACGAGGCGCTGCAGGCGTACCGGCAGGTGATGCCGCTGCGTCCGGACGGGCGGGTGAAGGCGGGCCTGGCATGGACGCTCGTCGGCCTGGGCAAGCCCACGGCGGACCGGGTGTGGGGCGTGGCGGTGGGCTCGGACCCCGCGGCGGTGGATCAGCTCGGCGAGGCGCTGAAGGCCAAGGGCGACCTGAAGGGCGCGAAGGCGCTCTGGTCGAAGCTGGCGGCCTCCGCGCCGGACTACGCCGCCCGCGCGTCCCTGCAGGCCAAGCTGTCGCAGTAAGACGGTTCCGTCCCGGGGGCCGTGCGCTGACGCGGCTTTCCGGGTAGTGCTTGCGCATGGCCTTCATGCGCCGGACACACCGACTGCCGAACGGGTGGGCGCGAGCGCTCTTCCTCGGGCTGCTCCTCATCGGCCTGGCCCTCCTCGCGTCGTCCGAGGCCTTCCAGTCCACCCTGCAACGGGTCCTCGTGAAGGCCGAGCCGGTCATCGCCGAGCACCCCTTCTGGGGCGTGTCGCTCTTCATCCTGCTGTCCGCGCTCTCGGCCATGCTGGCCTTCTTCTCCAGCGCGGTGCTGCTGCCCGTGGCCCTCCACACCTGGGGGGAGGCCGTCTGCGTGCTCCTGCTCTGGGGCGGATGGATGTTGGGCGGCGCCTGCGCCTACGGCATCGCCCGGTTCTGGGGCCGGCCGGTGGTCCGCCGGTTCGCCTCCGACCGTGTGCTCGCCCACTACGAGGAGCGCATCTCCCGGCACTCCTCCTTCGGCCTGGTGCTCCTCTTCCAGTTGGCGGTCCCCTCCGAGATTCCTGGCTACGTGCTCGGTCTGGCGCGCTACGGGCTCCGCAGGTATCTGCTCGTCCTCGCGCTCGCGGAGCTTCCGTACGCGGTGGGCACGGTCTACCTCGGCCAGAGCCTCCTCGAGCAGCGCACCTTCCTGCTCCTGGGCCTGGGCACGTTCGGAATCCTCTTCAGCGCATGGGCCATCCGCACCCTGCGCAGGCGCCTCGGCTCATGAGAAAGCCCCTGGCGGTCGCGGGGGACTGGCCAGCGGGCGCGCGAGCCCGCACCATGGGGTTGTGAGCAAGCACCACCTCGCAGGAAGCGGTCGTGCGGAAGATCCTGTCCGCGGCGACCCGGGAGTTCGCGAACCGCGGCTACTCGGGGGCGACAACGGCGGGCATCGCCCGGCTGGCCGGAGTCACGCAGCCGCTGGTGCACCACCACTTCGGCTCGAAGCAGGGCCTCTGGAACGCCGTCCTCGAGGCGCTCTTCCAGGAGTTCCACGAGGTGCTCGGACAGGCCATGCGAGAGGTGGAGGGGGCCGATCGGGCCACCCGCCTGGCGCACCTGCTGCGGGCCTATGTGTCCTTCAATGGCCGCCGCCCGGAGCTCGCCCGCCTCATCCGCACCGAGAGCAGCGCGGGAGGCTCGTCCTTCGAGGCCCTCTTCGAGGAGTGGCTCTCGGAGCCGCGGTCCTTCCTCCAGCGCGAGCTCTCCGCCGCGGTGGAGGACGGGACGATCCGCCCCATCGACTGGCGCTTCGCCTACTTCGCCATCATCGGCGCGAGCACCCAGGCCTTCGCCGAGCCCGAGACGGCCCGGCGTGCCTTCGGGATGGATGTGAGGGACGAGCGCACCATCAGTCAGTACGCCGAGTTCGTCGTGGAGCTGGTGATGCAGGGCCTCCTCTCCCCCCCGGCCCCGGGCGAGCGGCCGACCGAGCGGAAGCCTCGCTCGTCCCGTCGCAAGCAGGAGTAAGCCTCGGCCCGAGCGGCAGGCAAGACGGCAGCACACCTGCCCGCCAGGCACTCCACTCCTGTCTTCAGGCTGTCCCGGTTGACGCGCCGCGTCCGGGTGCTTATAGCTCGATAAGGCTTATTGACATATAAGTCCCTTGGGACAGGAGATCCCCGCATGCGCACAGCCTCGGCCAAGGCGTCCATCCCGCAGCCCCGCCCCCGCCCCCTGGTGGGCAACATCCCCGACCTGGAGGCGGAGACGCCCATCCAGTCGATGATGCGGCTGAGCCGCGAGCACGGTCCGCTCTTCCGGCTGGCCTTTCCGGGCAGGTCCCTCCTCGTCCTCGGCTCCCATGAGTTGGTGGATGAGGTGTGCGACGAGAAGCGCTTCGACAAGCTCATCAGCGTCGCGCTGAACAACATCCGCGACTTCGCCGGGGACGGGCTCTTCACCGCGCACACCGAGGAACCCAACTGGGAGCGCGCGCACCGCATCCTGCTGCCCGCCTTCGGAGCCCAGGCGATGCGCGGCTACTTCGACCTGATGCTCGATATCGCCGAGCAGCTCATGGAGAAGTGGGAGCGGCTCGGTCCCGAGGCGGACCTCGACGTGCCCGACAACATGACGCGGCTGACGCTCGACACCATCGCGCTCTGCGGGTTCGGCTACCGCTTCAACAGCTTCTACCAGCGCGAGATGCACCCCTTCGTGGATGCCATGGTGCGTGGACTCGCCGAGGCGGGAGATCGCACCCGGCGGCTGCCCCTGCAGACGCGGCTGATGCTGATGACGCGGCAGCAGTACCAGCGCGACATCGTGTACATGCACGAGGTGGTGGATCAGGTCATCCGCGAGCGCCGCCGCTCCGGGGATGCCACCGCGCGCAAGGATCTGCTCAGCCTCATGCTCCAGGGGGTGGACCCGGTGAGCGGCCAGGGGCTCGACGACCTCAACATCCGCAACCAGGTGGTGACGTTCCTCATCGCCGGCCACGAGACGACGAGCGGGCTGCTGTCCTTCACGCTCTACCACCTCCTCAAGCACCCCGACGTGCTCGCGCGCGCCACCGCCGAGGTGGACCGGGTGCTCGGGAGGGACCCGTCGCGGCGCCCCACCTTCGAGCAGATGCACCAGCTCCCCTACCTGGAGCAGGTGCTCCGGGAGAGCTTGCGCCTGTGGCCCACGGCGCCCGCCTTCACCCTTCGTCCGCGCGAGGACACGGTTCTGGGTGGCACCTGGCCGCTGCGAAAGGGCGAGCCGCTCATGGTCCTCACGCCGATGCTGCACCGGGACCCGGAGGTCTGGCCGGAGCCGGAGCGCTTCGACCCGGACCGGTTCACCCCCGAGGCCGTCGCGGCGCGTCCGCCCAACGCGTGGAAGCCCTTCGGTAACGGGCAGCGCGCGTGCATCGGCCGCCAGTTCGCCATGCAGGAGGCGACGCTGGTGCTCGCCATGCTGCTGCAGCGCTTCCAACTCATCGACCACACCCGGTACCAGCTTCGCATCAAGGAGACGCTGACGCTCAAGCCGGAGGACTTCCGGATGCGCGTGCGTCCGCGCGGCGACGGCGAGCGGACGGTGGTGGACCTGCGGCCGGCCACCCCGGCTGCCCCGGCGAAGCCGACCTGGACCTCCGGCCCCGTGGCGCGGCACGGCACACCCCTGCTCGTGCTGTACGGCTCGAACATGGGCTCGTCGGAGGCCTTCGCCCAGCGCATCGCGAGTGACGCGGGGGTGCAGGGCTACGCGCCCACCGTCGCGACGATGGACTCCTACGTCGGGCGCCTGCCTCGGGAGGGCGCCGTCATCATCGTGACGGCCTCCTACAACGGCCACCCGCCGGACAACGCGAAGGCGTTCTGCCAGTGGCTGGAGGAGCTCCAGCCCGGAGCGCTCGAGGGCGTGAGCTACGCGGTGTTCGGCTGCGGCAACCGGGACTGGGCCGCGACGTGGCAGTCCGTACCGAAGCGCGTGGACGAGCGTCTGGCCGCCGCGGGTGCGCAGCGGATGCTCACCCGGGGCGAGGCGGACGCGCGCGCCGACTTCTTCGGTGACTTCGACGGCTGGTACCAGGGCGTGTGGCCCACGCTGGGCGAGGCGTTCGGGGTGGAGACGGCGGAGACGAGCCAGGCGCCTCGCTACGAGGTGGAGCGGCTCGACAAGACGGTGGATCCGCTGGAGACCGCCCATGGCGTGGTGCCGGTGGAGGTGGTGGCCAACCGCGAGCTCGTGGACGTGACGTCCCCCTTCGGCCGCTCGAAGCGTCACCTCGAGGTGCGGCTGCCCGAGGGGATGTCGTACCGGACGGGAGACCACCTCGCGGTGCTCCCCGAGAACGCGCCCGAGCAGGTGGAGCGGGCGGCACGGCGCTTCAAGCTGGACCCGGCGGAGACGGTGCTCATCCGGCGCACGCGGGAGGATCAGAGCACGCTGCCGCTCGACAGTCCCGTGATGGTGCGCGCGCTTCTCGGCTTCTACGTGGAGCTGTCGGCGCCCGCCACGAGGAGAGACCTCCAGTTGCTGGCGAAGTACACCGCGTGCCCGCCCGAGAAGAAGCGGCTGCTCGCGCTGGCGGGCGAGGGCGGTGCGGACCCGGAGGAGTACCGGAAGCAGGTGCTCGACAAGCGGGTGAGCGTGCTCGACCTGCTGGAGGACTTCCCCGCCTGCGAGCTCCCGTTCGGGGTGTTCCTGGAGCTGCTGCCTCCGATGAAGCCGCGCCGCTACTCCATCTCCTCCTCGCCGCTGGAGACGCCGGAGCGTTGTTCCATCACCGTCGCGGTCCTCGATGCGCCGGCGTTGTCGGGGCGGGGCCGCTACCGGGGCACGTGCTCCAACTACCTCGCGCGCGTCGAGCCGGGCACGCGGATTCCGGCCGTCATCCGGGAGCCGCACTCCCCGTTCCGGCCGCCCGAGGACCCCAGCGTCCCCGTCGTGATGATTGGCGCGGGCACGGGGCTCGCGCCCTTCCGTGGGTTCATCCAGGAGCGGGCCGGGCTGGCCGAGCGGGGCACGTCGCTCGGAAAGGCCCTGTTGTTCTTCGGGTGCGACCACCCCGATGTGGACTTCCTCTACCGCGAGGAGCTGGAGGCGTGGCAAGCCCGGGGAGTGGTGGAGGTGTTCCCGGCCTTCTTCCGGCAGGAGCGCGAGGGCGTGACGTTCGTGCAGCACCGGTTGTGGGCGGAGCGGGAGCGGGTGGGGGCACTGCTCGACGCGGGGGCGCGCCTCTACGTCTGCGGAGACGGCCGCTACATGGCGCCCGCGGTGCGCGAGACCGTGGCCCGTATCCACCAGGAGCGGACCGGCTGCACAGCGGAGGAGGCCGCCGCCTGGCTGCGCGAGCTGGAGCATCAGCAGCGCTACCTCGCCGACGTCTTCGGCGGGTAGAGGCCGGAGGGAGCTCCGCCGTCGTGAGGCTCCAGGCGGCGGAGCCAATGCCGCACGCATTCATTGACATGGCCGGTTGCATTTCCCGGAGACTCGTGGGGGTCGGTTTTCAGCCCATGAGGCTGGGGGGAGATGCAGCATGTCCACTCGTCTTGTTGGCTCGCGCGGCCTGGTCCTCCTGGCCCTGGTCGCGCTCGTGCTCCTCGAAGGGTGCGCCACGGGCCATCCGCGCGGGAGTCTGGTGAGCGGCTTCGGCCTCCACTCGCGGCCCGCTTCGTCGCGTGACAGCTCCGGCCCTCGACAAGTGGCAGTCACTCCCGCGCCAGTGGAGGCGGAGGGAGGCGGGGGTGGTTTCCCCGAGCAGATGGCGGATGCCTTCCAGGTGGTGCAGGAGGCGAGCGGCCTGGAGGAAGAGGCGCGGCACCCGGCGGGCGCGGCGCTCTACGTGGAACAAGCGCGCCAACTGCTGGGCCGGCTGGCGAAGACGCCCGTGACGCAGAGGAGCTTCGCCCCGCACCGGGTGCTGTCGTGGCTGCTGCGCGAGGTGCTCGAAGGCGGCGAGCGGGTGGAGTACGCCGATTTGAAGTGGCGTGCCGAGCGCTTCTGGCTGCTGGTGCTGGTGCGTCCGGACGGCTACCTGGTGGCCGCGCTCACCGGCACCCCCATTCAGCGCATGGGTCCGCTCGAGCTGGTGGAGGGCGAGTGGAAGGTGGGCCGGCTTCGGGTGGGTGCCTTCTACTTCTCGCGCGGTGGCGTCTTCTACCCGGTCACCGAGGCCCTGCGTCGCGCGGACAGCCCGCCCCTGGCGGAGCTGGGTCTGGGGAGGGACCCGCTCAACGCCGCGCTCGACGGGGCCGAGCTGGCCATGGGGGAGATGGCGGTGGCGCTGGCCCAGTCCATCCTCCACCCCATCCGCACCGTCGAGGAGCTTGCGCAACTGCCCACCACGGTGGCGCTCCTCATTGCTTCCTCGCCCGAATACTTCGCGCGCTACGGCGCCATGTCCCGAGAGGACCAGATACGCGAGGCGGCGCGCCTGTCCACGCACATCATCATGATGCTCGGGGGGGCGGAGGCCACGGTGGGTCGCCTGGGCGGGCTCGGGGCGGAGCTGCCGGTGCTGTCGCTCACGGCCGAGGGCGAGATGGTGCTGGGCGGAGTCGTGGTGGCGGGGGGCACGACGACAGCCACCGTGGGCATGGACCTGGGAGCGCTCTCCATCCTCCACATGGCCAGCAGCGGCCCGGGAAACACTGGCGGCGGGAGCGGCAAGGCGGGGAAGTCCACCCAGACGGCTGCGACGCAGGGGCCCGGCAGGTGGACGTACAAGAAGCCCACCACCGATTCAAAGGACTCCCTGGACTACCAGGAGCAGGTGACGGGGCGGCCCGCGTGGTGGGTGTACATGATTGGGAAGGTGGAGTTCGACGGCATCAGGGGCAAGGAACTGCTGGAGGCCAAGGGCCCCGGCTACTGCTCCTTCTTCAACGCGGATGGCACGCCCAAGTACTGGTACGAGAATTCCGGCAAGTTCGACGAGATGATGAAGCAAGCCGAGAAGCAATCGAAGCTGGCTCGCGCGGTTGGGACTGCCGCTGACCTGGCATGTCGCCGATGCCAAGGTCGCGGAGTTCCTTCGCGAAATCTTCGAGAGAGAAGGATGGACCAACATCACCGTCCGCCATACGCGACCAGCGCGGTAGGGGAGGAGCACGCATGCAGGAGAGGTACTACGTGGGGGCGTACTGGGGTCCGCGGAAGGAGACGGCGCTGGAGTGTGCCCGGCGCGCGGAGCTCTTCTTCCACATGCTGGCGCGGTGTGACCCGTCGTTCGCCCAGTGGTACCGGGCGGGCCGTGGCTTCCCCCGCGAGCTGCCGGGCCAGCCTGTCCGCCCGGAGGTGAAGGAGCTGGAGGAGTTCTTCCTGAAGGGCAGGCACCGCACGGATGTCGACAAGGAAGTCATCGAAGACATGGGCTTCCGCCAGAGGGTGTGGAACGCGAAGAAGGAGGCCATCCATCATCCACTTCTCCTGTGGCAAATACTCCCCTGGGGGGGCCCAATTCGTGCCTGCTCCAACCCTACCGGGGAGAGGCGCGGTATGGGAGCGGCTGGTGCGCGACGCCGTCCTGATGAGCCGAAGTGCTCACCAGCATGGCCACGGCGTGGGACCCCGACTTCGCCATGGCCACCTCCGCCGAGATGGTGGACCTCGTGGAGAAGGGCAGGTTCGAGGTGCGGGTGGGCTGGCTGACGTACCTGTCGCGCCGGCGGGGCAAGCTGCCGCCACTGCCCGCGCCCGTGCGCATCGAGCCGGTGGGCACGCTGGGCTGGCTCCTCGTGCTCTCCCCCGAGCCCATGACGGCCAGCAACCCCGAGCACGTGGCTTTCACCACGCGCGTGCGCGAGCTGCTGGACCGGGCGGGCCTCATCGAGATTCCCGAACCCGCGCCGGCCGGCGAGTAACGCGACTCGTTACCGGGGCAAGTCCTGTGGGGCCTTCGTCGTCGGAGCGACGTCCTCCGGGAACGTGATCCCTGAAAGGGTGATGACGCGAGAGTCCTTCCCCCGCAGGGTCAGCGTGGCGCTGCCTTGGAGTTTGTCCCGTTGGGCGTCAACCTCCACCATGACCTGGCCTGTCTTGTTGTGAGGAATGTTCTCCGCCACCCAAATGAGCCCCTTCTGCGGCTCGCCATTGACCGTGAGAGCCGCCTCCACCACCGTCCACGGCTCCTCGCTCAGGTTCTCCAGCCTCAATTGCACAGCCACGCTCTTGTCGGACCGATAGCTGGTGCCGGACTTGACGGTGAGGTCGCTTTCTGAGTGGTCCACCAGCGTCGCTGGAATATTCTGTTTGAGGATGCCCGGCAGCATCAGCATCCTACCGAAGACGAGACCTCGGAAGTCGTTGGCCTGCTCGACTTGTGACCGCAGTTGATGGAGGTCCGAGAGTAGTTGCCGGACCTTCGTGCGCTCCTGGGCTATCTCGTGCTGGTAGGTCTCTCGTGGGCGCTGGTCACGATACACCTCCACCTGGCGCGTGGCCTGCTCCGAGTAGGCCACCAGGACGAAGGTGACGCTCTCCTGGGGAGCGTCGTCTCCGAAGCGAACCGTGACCCGGAGGCGCTCTCCAGGAGCCATGTCCCGTGGAGGAACGAGACCGATGCCGCCGCGCCCTCGCATCACCTCCACGAAGCGCACCTCCTCTTGGATGTCTACTTCAGCGCGTGTATCGAACAGAAAGCTCGTCACGAACCCTGGGCTGACGCAGACCTCGCGGGTTGCCGCCGTGGGTTGTAACGACAACTCGATACGCCGTATGTCCTCGCAAGGCGCATCCACGGGGGGCTGCGAGACGGGGGCGCCTTGAAGAAGGACGAAGATCAGCACGGATTGCGGGGATGCTGGGAGCATGGGGAGCAGCCTTCAGAACGGGCCTATCTGGTGCTGAAACCAGTCACGGCGATGAGTTCGACGGGCGATCTCATGAGGACCTTGTCCGACGTGCTGCCAGGCTCCATCTCAGTGCCGGCCAGGCCCATGAGCTGAAAGCACACGGGAATCACCTCCCCGGTCGGGTACAAAGCCTGGGTGAAGCGGCCATGGATACGGCCCTGGTCGAAGTAGATGCGCCCGGACATGCGAATGTCGTCCGGGAAGTCACCGGAGTCGGCGATCCAGACGGTGACGTCTCCCTCTTGCACCTGGACGACCGCGGATTTCTCTGTGGGCGAGAAGTAGGCGAGTCGCGCCTCGAACGGGCGGATGCCTATCTCCCATTGCGCTTCCCACGCACCGGTTGGGCAGTTCTCCGGAACCGGGGGCGGGCGCTGCTGCGGACCACTCGCGCACGCGGCGCCCACGCAGACGGCACCGGCGGCGGCCATGGAACGGATCTTCTTGGACTTGAGCATCGGGACTTCCTCGCTGTGCGTCGCGCGGGCGACGGGCGCGGGGGTGGGTGACCTCTCGGGTTCCGCGCCGGACACAACTTCTGCCGTTGGCCCGGCCGGCGCCATTTCCTGGCCAGTGCTGGCCTGTCGCGGCGGGGGCGGCGCGGGGGACGCATCGCGTGGGGTGGCCGGTGCGTCCTCGACCGGCGCGTGCCGCGGAGCCGCGGGCAGGAGGAGCAGTCCCACCACCACTCCAGCGATGGCAACCCAGGGCCACCACTTCGTTCCCGCGTGAGGGGCGGGAACAGGGTTCTTCTTCTTCCTGTCCCCCGGGAAGAGCGGCGCATGCCAGGAGTCATCCGCCAGGGACTCCAATTCCTCCAGGGCCTTCGCGAGCGCCTGGGCGTCCGCGTACCGGGCCTCGGGGGCCTTCTCCAACATGCGCAGGCACAGCTCGCCCAGGGCCCGAGGCACTCGCGGGTTGCGCTCGTGCGGAGCCTCGGGGGTCCGCTGGAGGATGGCTTGCACCAGTCCCAGGTCGTTCCGGTCACCGAAGGGAAGTGTGCGCGTCAGCAGCCAGTAGGTGGTGACGCCCAGTGCCCACAGGTCGTCTCCGGGCCGGGACGGGTAGGGCTCGCCCTCCCATTCACGAGCGAAGCGCAGCGCCTCGGGGCTGCGGTACTCCGGGGTGCCCGGTGGCAGTCGCATCGTCAGGCGCGGCGCGCCCTCGTACCCCGCCGCGCCGAAGTCCACCAGCACCGGCTGCCCGTCCGCCTCGCGCATGATGACGTTGGTTTCCTTCACGTCCCGGTGTGCCACGCCCTCGGCATGCACTGCCACCAGGGTGCTCGCGAGCGGCCGCAGTACCTGGCTCACCAGCTCGAGCGCGGAGGGGTTCTCCTCCAGCACCCACACCTCCAGCGTGCGTCCCTCGACGAGCTCCAGCGCCAGCACCAGGAAGCGGGGCGCGTCGTCCGGCCAGAGGCCGTAGCCATGGAAGCCCACCACGTTCGGGTGCCGCACCCGGCGCAGGGCGTCCACCTCTCGGTCGCCTCGTGGCTCCCAGGGCACCAGCTTGATCGCGAAGGCTCGCCCGTCCCGCCTCGCCCGGTAGACGGTGCCGAAGCTCCCGGACGCCAGCAGCCCTTCCACGGTGAAGCCCGCCACCCGCGTCCCGGGGGGCAACAGCCAGTGCGGCCCCCAGGGTTCCCCTCCCGTGCTTCCGTTCTCGCGCATGTCGCCTCCGATGGTGCTCCCGCGTCAGGATAGTTGACGTTGGGAGTCACCTCCAGCCAAACGACTCACGGAGGCATGTCGGGTCCTAGAAGTAGCGCGCGGCCAGCAGGTCCTGCACGTCGAGCAGGCCCACGGCCTTGCCCTCCGCGTCCACGACGGGGAGCTGGTCCACGCGGAACTCGCGCATGAGCTTGGTGGCCTGGAGCACCAGCACCTCGGGGCCCACGCAGCGGGGCCGCTTGCCCATCACCGCGCGGATGGGCTGGTCGAAGTCCGTCCGCCCCTGCTCGACGAGCCGGCGCAGGTCTCCGTCCGTGAAGATGCCCACGAGCCGCCCCTGGCGGTCCACGACGTTGGTGGCGCCCGGACGGCCCGGGGTGTTGGTCATCACCACCACGGCCTCGGAGAGCTTCGCGGTGTCGCGCACGACGGGGTTGGCGGGGCCGGAGCGCATCAGCTCGAAGACGCGCATGACGGAGCGGCCAATCTTCCCGCCGGGGTGCAGCAGGGCGTACTCGGCCGAGCCGAAGGGGCGGGCGCGCAGCACGGCCATGGCGAGCGCGTCGCCGATGGCGTGCAGGGCCGCGGTGGAGGCGGTGGGCACCAGGCCCATGGGGCAGGCCTCTTCAATCCGGCCGATGTCCAGCACCACGTCCGCGCCGCGGGCCAGGGGGCTCTCCGGGTCTCCCGTCATCGCGACGACGGGGGCGCCCAGCCGCTTGAAGGAGGGCAGCAGCCGCACCAGCTCCTCGGTGGAGCCGCTGTTGGACAGGGCGAGGATGACGTCGCCCCGAGCCACGCGGCCCAGGTCTCCGTGCACGGCCTCGGCGGGGTGGAGGAAGACGGAGCGGATGCCGGTGGAGGCCAGGGTGGCCGACAGCTTCTGGCCGATGAGGCCCGCCTTGCCCATGCCCGTGACCACCGTCTGGCCCGGGCAGTCGCGCACCAGGGTGAGCGCGCGCAGGAAGGAGTCGCCCAGCCGCTCGGTCAGCCCGAGGATGGCGTGGGCCTCGGCCTCGAGCACGCCGCGGGCGTAGGCGAGCGTGGCCTCGCGCTCGTCGTGGGAGGCCCGGGGGGCGGGCTCCGGGGCGGGAGTGGCTTGACCGGGGAGGGCTCGGAGGCGGGGCTTCCGGGCGGCGTTTCGGGGGGCTCGGGCCATGGTGAGGCGCCCTTGTACCCCCGGGCTGGCCGGGCCTGCCAGCTTGACGCACCGGGGGGCATCGGCTACGCGCCTGCTCGCCCGGCGGGCGGACTGGAGCCCAGCTCTGCACCCACCGGTTTTCGCTTACAGGCTTAACAGCCTCACCTGAACCTGGAGAGGGGACGAGATGAAGTTCTTCATCGATACCGCCGACGTGGAGGAGATCCGCAAGGCCCATGCGATGGGCGTGCTGGACGGCGTCACCACCAACCCGTCGCTGCTGGCCAAGGTGGGCCGCGGGCTGGAGGAGACCATCCGGGAGATCTGCTCCATCGTGGATGGCCCCGTGAGCGCCGAGTGCGTCTCCCTGGAGGCCCCCGAGCTCATCAAGGAGGGCCGCCAGCTCGCCAAGATTCACGACAACGTCGTCGTGAAGGTTCCCATGGGCGTGGAGGGCATGAAGGCCGTCAAGGCGCTCACCGCCGAGGGCATCCGCACCAACGTGACGCTGTGCTTCTCCGCCAACCAGGCGCTGCTGGCCGCCAAGGCGGGCGCCACCTACATCTCGCCCTTCGTGGGCCGCCTGGACGACATCTCCCAGGACGGGATGGAGCTCATCGCCCACATCATCGAGATCTACCAGAACTACGACTTCGCCACGCAGGTGCTGGTGGCGAGCGTGCGCAACCCGGTGCACGTGCTGCAGGCGGCGCGCATGGGCGCGGACGTGGCCACCATCCCCTACAGCGTCATCGCCCAGCTCGCCAACCACCCGCTCACCGACGCCGGCATCAAGAAGTTCCTGGCCGACTGGGAGAAGGTGCCCAAGGCCGTGAAGCCCTGAGTGGCGGCGGGCCCGGGGGCCTCGCGCTCCCGGGCCTGGGTGCCAAAGACAACGGCCACCGGCTCCGGAGTGGAGCGCGGTGGCCGTCGTGTTTCAGGCGGTGGGTCCGCCGACTGCTAGAAGGTGACGGTGAAGGAGTGCGTCGCCGTGCTGAAGGGGTTGCCCGCGTTCAGGAAGACGGAAACGCTCTGCGGGGGAGAGGTATCGGTCGTCGGCAGGCCCTTCAGGAAGACGGTGGCCTCGTTGCCCTGACCGAACTTGCCGAACTTGTACTGCCGCACGCACCGGGCGAGCTTGGGATCGCTGCTCGCTCCCGTCGGCGGCACCTTGCTCGGATCGCACTGGCCGACGTACTTGTAGCCGCGCGGCTGGCTGGCGTCCGGCGTGACCTCGACGCGCTCGTGGATGATTTGGAAGCCGTAGGTCCGCGAGTTGATGAGGCCATCCACCCAGGCCAGCTCGACCCCGCCGCGATCACCGACCTTGCCCGCCGTGATGGTCGAGACGTCCGGAGACATGCGGTTCAGGTAGCCATCGGTGACGGTGACGTTGATGGTCGAGGCGCTGCCCTTGGCCACGGTGTATGAGGACGGGAGCGGCGTGCTGCCCGGGCCGATGAGGAGGGTCCAGCGGGGGGCCGGCTCGAGGGTGTTGAAGCCGCTGTAGACGATGTGGGTCGGCCGCCACAGCATGACGTTGCCGTCCCAGCATCCGTTGGGGCCGTCCCACGTGCCGTTCTTCGGCTGGCGCGTGCCCGTGGCGCAATCCACGCGCTCGGTGTCGATGAACTGCTCGCCCCGGTCGTAGACCTGGTTGTCGTTGGCGTCCACGAAGGGCTCGGGCACGTCCACGAACCACTCGCCCACATCCCACTTGCCGTTCTTCACGCCGTTGGACACGCCCGAGCCATCGTAGAACTCCTCCTCACCCGAGGTGACGGCGATGAGGGTGACGAGCATGTCGCGCGGGTTGTAGCTGTCGACGGACGGCTCGGTCTCCTCCGGCACCAACGACGTGATTGGGCTGACCGGAACGGGCGGCCACTTGCCGGCGGTGCTGAAGGCGGCTTTCGCGGCACTGGTTTCCGTGGTCACCGGGCTCTGGATGGAGCCGGCCTCGGAGTACCACGTCACGCTGGTGGGCAGCGTGACCGGGTTCGTGAAGCGGTCCACCAGCTTGGCATTGCAGTCGGTGGTCAGGTCGATGCGCGGCGGCGTATCCGACGCGTTGGCCGCCAGGTTGATCTGGTCGCACGACACCACGAGGCCCTCATCCGAGATGCGGGCACCGATGATGGGCGTGCCGGGCGTGCTGACCGACAGATTGGTGCCGGTCACCCGGGCAGTCACCGTGGCCACACCCACCTCGTCACCCGACTGGAGCAGGACGGTGGCCTGACCCTGGGCGTCTGTCTTGGACAAGAGGGCCGTCAGCGACACCCCAGCGGGGCCGGTCACCGAGAAGGTGACCTCCGCGTCCTTCACGCGGTTGTTCGCCAGGTCCAGCACGACGAACATCAGCGGGGTGGCGGTCTCCAGGCCGGAGGAGTGGATGCCGAGCTGCGACTTGGCGCTCGCGGGCAGGAAGACGATGTTGGCCGGCGGGCCCACGGTCACGGTGCCGCCGCCGGTGCCGGCATCGGTGCCGCCGCCAGTGCCGCCGGTGCCAGCATCGGTGCCCGCCAGTGCCGCCGGTGCCGGCATCGGTGCCACCGCCGGTGCCGCCGGTGGTGCTGGCCACCTGCACGCTGGTGCCGTTGCTGGTCTGGTTCCAGTCACCCTCGACGCGCACGAAGCCCTTGCACCCCGTGTCCTGGGCGACCGGGCAGTTGAAGGTGGCGGTGCCCTTGCCCTGCTCGTCGAGCGTCACCGTGAGGGTCTTCTGCTTCTCAGCGCCAAGGAAACCGGCGCCCGCCGTCAGCAGCACGTCGCCCGTTCCGGGCTTGCCCGCCGCGTCCGTGGCGGAGATGCGCAGGGTGGTGCTCTGGCCCGTGTCGTCGATGTAGCGAGGCGAGGGGGTCAGCGTCATCGCCGCCACTCCCTCCTCGGATTCCCCACAGCCGAACAGACCCAATACCAGCACGGACGTGCCGGCGAGCTTCAACCAGGATTGCATGTAGGAACTCCCCCTCGAATACTGAGGGCCGGCGGTATTCCGGCGCCTCAATGGTTCTCAAACCGTGGGTAGATGGCACGGCATGGCAGTGAGATCCATTACATTCAAATTACCTTCAACTTTACAGTCCGGCGTCCGAGCAACCGGTGGAGGTCCCGGAGTTGACAACGCCCACCCAGTCATCGAGACATTGTGCCCGTCTTCCTCGATTCAAAGGGTGGTTCCATGGATTTCCAGCTCTCCGAATCCCAGCGTGCCCTGCAGGACATGGCGCGCAAGTTCGCCCGGGAGGTCATTCGTCCCAAGGCGGCCCATCATGACGAGACCGCCGAGTTCCCCCGGGAGATCATCGCCTCGGCCTGGGAGAACGGCCTGTTGAACATGGCCCTCCCGGAGTCGTGTGGCGGCCTGGGCATGTCGCACCTGGACCAGCTCCTGGCCTACGAGGAGCTGGCCTGGGGCTGCGCGGGCATGGCCACCTCCATCACGGCCAATGACCTCGCGAACCTGCCCATCATCGTGGGCGCCACCGAGGAGCAGAAGAAGCGGCTGCTCACGCCCTTCTCCGAGAAGTTCAAGCTCGCCTCCTTCTGCCTCACCGAGCCGGAGGCGGGCTCGGACGTGGCCGGCATGAGCACCACCGCGGTGCGCGACGGCGACCACTACGTCCTCAACGGCTCCAAGTGCTTCATCACCAACGGTGGCCACGCGGACCAGTACACGGTGTTCGCCACCGTGGACCAAGGCCAGGAAGCACAAGGGGATTACGTGCTTCGTGGTCGAGGGCCGTCCCAAGGGCCTCACCGTGGGCAAGCACGAGAACAAGATGGGCCAGCGGGCCAGCGACACCGTGGCGCTCACCTTCGAGGACGTGCGCGTCCCGGTGGCCAACCGCATCGGCGAGGAGGGCGAGGGCTGGCGCATCGCCATGGAGACGCTGGACAACAGCCGTCCCATCACCGCCATCCTCTCGGTGGGCATCGCCCGCGCCGCGCTCGAGTATTCCCTGGAGTACTCCGCCCAGCGCAAGACGTTCGGCAAGCCCATCCGCGAGCACCAGGCCATCCAGTTCATGCTCGCCGACATGGCCATGAACATCCAGGCCGCGCGCCTGCTGTGCCACCAGAGCGCCTGGCTGCTGGACGAGGGCCAGCGGGCCACGCCTGCAGTCCTCCTACGCCAAGTGCTTCTCCGCCGACATGGCCATGAAGGTCGCCACCGACGCCGTGCAGATCTACGGCGGCTACGGCTACATCAAGGAATACCCGGTGGAGAAGCTCATGCGCGACGCCAAGCTCATCCAGATCTACGAGGGCACCAGCCAGGTGCAGCGCCTCGTGATCGCGCGCGAGCTGTTCAAGTAGCCAAGAAAAACTGTCCGCTCCTTGCTCTTCCCGGTTGCCGGAGCGGGGCGTTGATGCGTAAATCAACGCCCCGCGACGCGGCGCGTTGCGTCATGAGTTCGCGCCCGTCACGCCATTTCTGGGAGTACCCGCTCGAAGGAGAAGGACGACCGTGAAGATCCTCGTCACCGCCAAGCGCGTGGAAGACCCCGAGTCCAAAATCAAGGTGAAGCCGGACGGCTCGGGCATCGTTCAGGAGGGGCTCAAGTACAAGATCAACCCCTTCGATGAGATTGGTGTGGAGGAAGGACTTCGTCTCGTTGCCAAGCATGGCGGCGAGGTGGTGGTCGTCTCCATCGGCGGCAAGGAAGTGCAGGAGCAGCTGCGGCACGCGCTGGCCATGGGCGCCGCGCGCGCGGTGTGGGTGAACCACACGGGCCCGCTGGATCAGATGGGCGTGGCGGCGCCTGCTGCAGAAGGTGGTGGAGAAGGAGAAGCCGGACCTGGTCGTCCTGGGCAAGCAGTCCATCGACGATGACCAGAACCAGGTGGGCCAGTACCTCGCCGAGTACCTGGGCTGGGGTCAGGCCACCTTCGCCTCCAAGGTGGAGTCGCTGGAGAGCGAGCAGGAGAAGAACAAGGTGCCGGCGCTGCAGGTGGGCGCGGACGGCAAGAGCGTGCGCGTGGTGCGCGAGGTGGACAACGGCCTGGCCACGGTCGAGTGCGCGCTGCCGGCGGTGGTCACCACGGACCTGCGCCTGAACCTGCCGCGCTACGCCAGCCTCCCCGGCATCATGAAGGCCAAGAGCAAGCCCATCGAGGAGCTGACGCCGCAGAAGCTGGGCGTGGACGTCACCCCGAAGGTGCAGGTGCTGAAGATGGCGGCGCCGCCTCCGCGCAAGGCCGGCATCAAGGTGCCGGACGTGGCGACGCTGGTGGACAAGCTGCGCAACGAGGCGAAGGTCGTCTGACCGGGACCCCTACTACTTCGAGATTGGAGCCGAACATGCCGATCGTTCTCATCGTTGCGGAGCAGCAGCCGGACGGGAACCTGCGCAAGGCCACCCTCAACGCCATTGGCGCGGGCAAGCAGCTCGCCGAGAAGGCGGGCGCGGAGCTGCACCTGGTGCTGCTCTCCAAGGATCCTTCCAAGGTCACCGAGGAGCTCAAGGGCCTGGGGGCCAAGGCGGTCCACACCGCCACGGCGCCCGAGTTCGAGCACTACCTGGCCGAGACGTACGCCCCGGCCATCGCCGAGCTGGCGAAGTCCATCGGTGCCGACTACGTGGGCATGGCGTCCACCGCCCAGGGCAAGGATCTGATGCCCCGCGTGGCCGCTCGCCTGCAGGCCGCCATGGCCACGGACATCATGGGCTTTGGCGGGAGCGGCGCGGACATCACCTTCCACCGGCCCATGTGGGCGGGCAACGTCTTCGCCGAGGTGAAGCTCACCACGCCGGTGAAGGTCATCAGCATCCGCGCCACCGAGTTCCCCGCCGCCCAGGGCGGTCAGGGCGCCGCCGAGGTGAAGGCCTTCTCGCCCAAGGTGGAGACGGGCAAGACGAAGTTCGTCGACTTCAAGGAGGTCAAGAGCGCGCGGCCCGAGCTGACCGAGGCGCGCGTGGTGGTCTCCGGCGGTCGTGGCACCAAGGGCGACTTCAAGGAGATTGAAGCGCTGGCCGACGAGCTGGGCGCCGCGGTGGGCGCCTCGCGCGCGGTGTGCGACGCCGGCTGGGTGCCCAACGACTTGCAGGTGGGCCAGACGGGCAAGGTCGTGGCGCCGCAGCTCTACATCGCCGCGGGCATCAGCGGGGCCATCCAGCACCTCGCGGGCATGAAGAGCTCGAAGACGATCGTCGCCATCAACAAGGACCCCGAGGCCCCCATCTTCCAGGTGGCGGACTACGGGCTGGTGGAGGACCTCTTCAAGGTGCTGCCCGCGCTGCGCGAGGCCATCCACAAGGCCAAGGGCTAGTCGCTCGTGAAGAGGGGCCCGGTCTTCCGGGCCCTGACTCCAGGAGGGGCGGTGGCGGGGACTTCTCCTCGCGCCGCCCCTTCGGCGTTGCGGGGTCTCCCGCGTCTAGAGTTCGATGTCCTCCTCGTGGTCGGGCTCCTGCTCCTCGGGCAGGGGCTCTTCCTCTGGGCTCGTGTCGGGGAAGGGGACGGTGTTGGCGGGCGGCGCGGGCCTGGCTCCGAGCAGGTCAATGGGGGGCTGTCCGGGCACCTCCACCTGGAGGGTGGTGAACTTCCACGTCTCCCCGTCCTTGTAGGCCTCCACGCGCAGGGTGCCATCCGCCTTGGGTCCATCGAGCGGGATGGTGACGTCGGCCGAGCCCTGGCCCCCGCTGGATTGGATGCTGCCCTGGACCATCAGGCCCGCCTCGATGGGCTCGCCGAGCGCCTGCCGCACCTCGGGGGACTGCTTCGCCAGGGCCACCGCTTCGACGACGGCGCCCGAGCCCCGGAGGGACTGGGTGATGGCGCCGATGAAGACGGCACCCAGGCAGCCGCAGGACAGCAGCAGCCCCAGGCAGCCCGTGGGCACCACCCACTTCCAATTGCGACTCCACCAGCCCCGCTGGGGGGCCATCTCGCCTTCTGGCACCGTGTTCATGGATTCTTCCAGGTTCCCTCCGGCCACCCGAAGGGTGGCACGTGTCTCCGTCATAGCGGGTCTCGACTAGTCGACAACAGGGCTGGCGAGCAGGCCACGTTCCTGGCCTGGGGGATGGGGACCGGGTAGCATCGCACCCACTTCGCACAGGACTGGCGGGCCAGGAGGGCCTGTGGGACAGACGCACATGGGTGAGGGGATGGATGCGGTGCCGCGCTTCCACCCGGACGTGGGCGTGCAGCGAGTGGGAGACCGGATGCTGGCGGTGGGCCCCGACGACACCCTGCACACGTTCGAGGACGAGGGCGGCGAGGTGTCCGAGGTGGCCGAGCGCATCCTCGAGTTGGTCGACGGGCGGCGCACCTTGAGCGACATCGTGGCCGCGCTGTGCGAGGAGTTCGAGGTGGAGCCCGCGGTGTGCCGTGAGGACACGGTCACCTTCGTGAGGCTCCTGGTGGACAAGAAGGTGCTGGTGCTCGGGTCGTGAGGTCCGGGATGGTCGAAGGCCGGCACGCGGGGTCCCCTGGGGGGACCCGAGAGGCACGAGGGGCAGTCATGCATCGAGCACGATGGCAGTGGCTTCTGGCGGTGTGTGCGCTGTGGATGGCGGGGTGTACGTGTGGCACGCCGCCGGTGGAGTCCTCGCTGACGGTGGCGTTCGAACAGCCGGTGGACGGCCAGCGGCTGGCCCTGGGGGATGACGCGGACCCGGCGGCCGAGGGCTTCCAATACGACGTAGTGGCGGTGGCGGCGGACTCGGCTGGGCGCGCGGTGACGCTGTCCACGGCGAAGCTGGAGGTGCAGCTCGCGGGCGAGTCGGACTGGCGCGCGGGACCGGCCGCGGTGCTCGAGGGCCAGCGGGTGCGCTTCCCCGGGGTGACGCTGCCGGGACGCACCAACGTGCTGCGGGTGTCGGTGGAGGAGCAGGGCTCGAAGCGCACGGCCACGAACAACCAGAGCGTGACGGTGGGCGTGGAGCCCCCGGGCCTGGAGATCGTCAGCCCCGTCGAGGGCCAGGTGCTGCGCGAGGCGGATGACGCGGAGCCACTGCAGCCAGGCTACCAGGTGGCCTTCGAGCTGCGGGCCACGGGGCTGCGCCGGGCCAGTGGCCTCATTTCGTGCGCGGGCGTGTGCGGCATCGCGCCGGTGCCCTTCACGGTGGGAGATGATGGCAAGGCCAGCGCCCGGGTGACGCTCTCCGAGCCGGTGCGCGAGGCCCAGCTCTCCCAGTGCGTGGCGGTGGTGAAGCGGTCCGGAGGGGATGTGACCTCTCCGGCGCGCGGCCTGACGTTCGACACCGAGGGGCCTCGGTTGGCCCTCGCCTCGCCCGTGTCCGCGGTGACCACGCCCACCTTCAAAGTGGAGGCGGTGGTGCGCTCGGCCGAGGACGGGGCCACGGCGACGCTGTCGCGCTCGGGGGCCACGGCCCTGACGACCACGGTGCGCGCGGGGCTGGCCACCTTCTCGGAGGTCACCGTCCCCGGGGACGGCAGTCACGATTTCCTGCTCAGCATCACGGACTCCGGTGGCAACGTCACCGAGAAGCCCCTCGCGGTGGTGGTGGCGAGTGCCCTGCCCGCGCCCGTCCTGGTGGTGCCGGACAAGGTCACCACCTCCACCGCGGGCCAGCCCGCAGTGGCCGAGGCGGTGGTGAAGCTGGACGACCAGCCGGTGGGCACGGAGGTGGAGCTGTGGACGACGGTGACGGGCCGGCTCGGCCAGCCCCAACGCGCGCGCACGGTGGAGGAGAGTGGGGTGGGTCGGGTGGCGCGCTTCCCCCTGTCGCTCGCCGAGGGGTCCAACTCGGTGAAGGCCTGCGTGCGCAACGTGGCCGGCTCCCAGGTGTGCAGGCTCGCCACGACGCAGGTGCAGACGGGCCGTCCGGACTGCCGCATCGTCGAGCCCGCTCCGGGCTCGGTGTTGCCTGCCGGTGGCAATCCGGTGGTGGTGAGGGTGGAGGCGCTCAACAACAACGGGCCCGTGCTCCTCTCCGCGCAGGGGCCTGGCGCCACGGAGAACGTGCCGGGGACGGCCTCGGGCGGCGCGGCCTCTGTCTCGCTCAACCTGTCGGGGGACGGCGCCTGGAAGCTGGTGGCCTCGTGTGCCGGGGGCGCTGTCAGCCAGGCCGTCACTGTGTCCCGTGACACCTCGCCTCCCACGCTCGCCGTCACCGTGCGCGACGCGCCCGAGGGTCGCATCGAGCCCTCCTTCGTCGACACCTCCCCGCTGCCCGGCACCCAGGTGGTGCTCGAGGCGGTGACGGAGCCCTTCGCGCAGGTGCTCGTCCAGGGCTGCGGGCTGCCCGCCACCCTCACGGCGAGCGCGGAGGCCCTGGGCCGGGCCACGCTGCGAGACGTCACCGTTCCCGCCAGCGGCTCCTGCTCGTTCTCCGCGAGGGCGGTGGACCTCGCGGGCAACGAGGCCTCGGTGGAGGTGCCCGTCAGCTCGGCCTTCGCGGTCTCTTCCCTGACGTTCGCCTCGCCGGATGCCTCCCGGACGCTGGGGCCGGCCGACGGTACGGCGCTGGATGGCAACCTCCTCGTGCCGATGACGCTGGCCTTCTCCGCCGGTGCCGTGGGTGAGCTGAAGCTCTTCCGCGACACCGCCCAGGTGGCGAGTTCCGCCGTGACGGACGCCGACACCGGGAAGACCTTCTCGGGCGTGCAGCTCGCCGATGGCGTGAACGTGCTGCGCGCGGTGCTGGTGAACGGGGCCGGTGCCGGGGCCTGCGCGAGCGCGCTGTACACCGTGGACACCTCGCCGGGTGCCATCACCCTCACCTCACCGGGCGCCTCCACCACCTACAACCTGGGGTCGGATCGCGACCCGACCACGCCCGGCATTCAGCATCCCCTGGCCTACAGCCTCAACGGTGCCTCCCCGTCGGCTACGGTGGACGTGTGCACCAGCATCGCGCTCACTCCGGCGGCGACTCCGTGCCGTGACGGGAGCGGCTGGTTCACCCTGGCCTCCGGCGTACCGGACTCCACCGCCCTGTTCTCCTACCCGGACGGGAAGTACTCGCTGAAGGTGGTGCTCGACGATGGCGGCCACCTCGACGAGTCCGCGCCCGTGTCGCTGCTGGTGGACGGCAGGCGTCCGGAGGTCACCGCGCTCGAGTTCAAGGGCGACGTCAACGGGGACCGTAGGGTGAATGCCACGGAGTGGCCCTCGGGTGCCCCGGTCCTTGCGCGTGTCCACCACCGGGCTGGTCCCGGGCCGGCCGGTCCACGTCCGCGACGCGGCGAAGAACACCCTCTACGGCCAGGCGACGTCCACGGGAGACCTCACCGAGGTGACGCTCTCCGCGCTCCCACCCAGCGAGGAGGCGGACTACTCGCTGGTGGTCTTCCTCACGGACGATGCGGGCAACGTGAACCGGACCGTGGCCGCCGTGCCGCCCAATCCATTGGATCCGGTCAACGCCGTGGCGCTCACCTCCTTCCGGTTGGACCGGGTGGTGCCCGAGATCACCCCCACCTCGCCGGGCAAGCTCACGGTCGGACCGGCGGACGATGCGGACCCGGGGGCGCCGGACTACCAGCTCAGGGCCAGCGCGCTGACGAGCGCCGACGTGGGCCCCGGTGGCGTCTCCTTGAGCCTGGAGCCCGTGGGCACGGTGGTGACGAAGACGCCCGTGGGGCGTGCGGTGACCCACGACTTCACGGTGGCGGCCACGGGTACGCGGGACTACATGCTCGTCTTCTCGGCCCAGGACCTGTCGGGCAACAAGGGCACATCGGTGGGCAGGCCGGTGAAGGTGGACCTGGACGCTCCGCGTCTCACGCTGGTCAGCCCCGCCTCTGGCGCCACCCTGAGTTCCTCGCTGGTGACGGTACGGGTGGAGGTCGTGGGCGGCGAGGGACTCGACGTGCGTGTCTTCACCCAGCTTGGGACGGACGCGCCGCAGCAGGTGGGCTCCTTCCCGGTGTTGAGCGGGGTGGCGCAGGGCACCGTGAACCTGCCCGACGGCACGCAGGACGTGTCGGTGCAGGCCGTGGACGCCGCGGGCAACGTCGGCTCGGCGCTCTCGACGGCGGTGACGGTGACGCTCGTGGGTTGCGACGTCTCGCTCACCTCGCCCGCGGGCACCCCGGTCACCTTCAACCGAGCGGATGACGGGAACGCGAGCGCGGCGGGCCTGCAGACCACGGTGCGTGGGCGCACCACGCGCTGCGCGGGCCGGACGGTGTCGCTCTCCAAGGGCAGCACCGCGCAGGGCTCCACGATGGCGGATCCGCTCTCGGGCGAGTTCTCCTTCGACGTGTCGCTGCCGGATGGCGAGCAGTCCCGGCTGACGGTGGAGATGGTCGACTCGGCGGGGAACCGGACGAGCGACTTCGTCGACTACACGGTGGACATCACTCCGCCGAACTTCGACACCGTCTCTCCCGCACTGACGACGTTGACCTATGTGTCCAAGTCCAACGTGAACCTGCCGGGCGCTGGTTACGTGGAGGATCTCACGGTGGGCGGGGATGCGGATGCGGAGTTCCGGCGCGACGGTGGCGGGGGCCATTGGGGGTCGGCTGCGCGTCTTCTATCGGGGCACGGAGCTCGCGTCGCTGCCGGTCTCCATGAGTCCCGAGTCGCTGACCATTCCCCTCACCCTGCCGCAGGGCACCGCCGGGCCGCTGGAGCTGAAGGTGCGCGACGCGGCCCTCAACGAGACGGTGTACACCATCAACGTCACCGTGGATGTGCAGGCTCCGGCCCAGGTGGACTTCATCGCGAAGATTCCCGACGGTGGGGCGCGCAAGGCCTGGGTGGACGTGACGTGGACGCCGAGCGGCGACGACGGCAGCACGGGCACTCCCGTGGGATACGACCTGCGCTGGACCACCGACACGCTGCTGCAGACGGGCATCCCGGACGAGGCCACGTACTCCGGGCCCAAGGTGCGGCAGGAGACCGGGACGTTGCTGCCCGCGGACACCACGGCCTACCGGCTCACCCTGCCTCCGCTGGCGAAGTACTTCATCGAGGTCCGCGCGCGCGACGAGGTGGGCAACGTCTCGGCCTTCCGTGCCATCTCCAGCCCGACGATCGACAACCTCTCGAGCAAGGTTCTCACCAACCCCACGAACGCGTCCGGCTTCTTCGGTCTCGTCCTGGCCAGCGGTGACCTGAACGGGGATGGCAAGGACGAGCTGGTGACGGGGGACTCGAAGGCCAGCTACGCGGGCTCTACGAACGTGGGGGCCGTCCACGTCTACTCCGACCCCTTGTCCGCGAGCGATACGCCCCTGACGTTGTGGCCTCCCACGTCCGTGCCGGCCACCCAGGGCTTCGGCGCCGAGGTGGCGGTGGGCAACGTGGGCGACACCTCCGGAGAGGGGCGACCGGACCTGCTGGTGGGCGCGCCCCTCTGGTCCGGCTCGCGAGGCCGGGCCTTCCTCTACTTCGGCCGTACGGGCCTGCCGGTGGATCCGACTCCCATCGAGTTCCGGGGCCGGGCTGGCGTGAGCGTGACGAACTTCGGCTTCGCGGCCCGCATTCTCCCGGACCTCAACGGGGATGGGCTGTCCGAGGTGCTCTTCAGTGCCGACCGGGAGAACTCGGTTGCTGGGCGGGGCATGGTCTATCTCTTCTTCGGGCGCACCCGGGCGGACTGGGTGGCAGCCGCCACTGGCAATGAGAGCGGCGTGTCCTTCGTGCCCGTGGACAACGCGGATCGCATCTTCGAAGGAGACGCGACCCTCTCGGCGAGCGGGACCATCCTCTTCGGCCGGCGGCGAGGTCAGGCCAACGTCGGAGACCTCGACGGCGATGGCAAGCCGGAGCTCTCGCTCTCCGCGCCCCTCGACACGATCAACCGCGTCTACATCTATCCCGGGAGCGTCCTGGAGGCTCGCACCGGTGCCACTCCGGCGGAGCGGACGTTGACGGTCGCGGACGCACTCCAGACCCTCACTCGTGGCCCGAGCAGCTCCGGAGGCCAGAACGGCTTCGGGGTGGACGTGGTGGGCCGCGTGGACTTCACCGGTGGACCCGCGAAGGACCTGGTCGTCAGTCAACCGGAGACGAGCATCCTGCGCGTCTTCCCGGATGGTGGGGCGACGGGGTTCGTCCAGTCGGAGAAGTCCATCACCGTGGGAGCCTCCGATAGCAGCATCACGGGCAAGCGCTTCTTCGGCTATTCGCTGGCCTCGGCGGACATCAACCAGGATGGGTTGCCGGACCTCATCGCTGGCGAGAACGCGACTACGGGCTCCTCGGCCTGGGTCCTCTACAACCGGGGGGGCTCCGGGGCTCCGTTCGATTCCGTGGCCGGAGAGGGTTTCAACCAGTCTCGATTCAAGGGAATCAAAACGCTGGGCGTGGGTGTCGTGACGGGAGACTTCAACGGGGATGGTGCGCCGGACGTGGCGGCGGGTGACCCGTTCGATACCCCTGGGAAGATCGTCATCTGGTATTAGGAAACCTCGCCATGCGCTCGGAAACGCAGCAGCCAGCTCCCAAGAAGCCCTACCGTCCTCCGCGGGTGCGGTCCGAGCGCATCCTCGTGCCGGACCTGTTCGCGCCGACGAACTGCGATCCCTTCTACGATCCACGTCCCGAGTGCCAGTAGGTCCGCGGGATGGCTCGGCTGCGCTTCGGCCGTTGGGCATGTGAGGTCGAGGAGGCCCTCCTCGACGCGGCCCTCCCTCGGTGTGGCTACGAGCCCTTCCTGACGGAAGAGCCACCGAGGCTGCGGCTGAGGCGGCTGTCCGACCTGGGCGCGGGGGCCCGGCCCTTCCAGCCGGAGCAGCCGGCGCTCGGTTCCGTCCGGGTGGAGGAGGACGGGCTGGTGACGGATGCGCCCCTGTCACTCCTCCCGGCGGAGCTCGCGCTGCGTGCGCTCTTCCAGCTCGCCATCCTCCGGCAGGGAGGTCTCTGCCTGCATGCCGCGGGCGTGGCTTTTGGCGAAGAGGCGGTGGTGGCCCTGGGCCCCAGTGGCGCCGGCAAGTCCACCCTCTCGCGGTTGTGCGTCCAGTCGGGACGGGCCGCGCTGCTCTCGGACGAGGTGGTGGCGCTGCTGCCGGGCGGCCTCGTGTGCGGCAGTCCGTTTCGCTCGGATCCGGACCTGTCCGCCACGCGCGCCGAGGCACGGTCGCGGGCCTTCCTGCTCCTGGAGAAGGGACAGGCCGAGTCGCTGACCCCGGTGCGCCCGTCCGCCCTGGTGGCGCCGCTGCTCGGGCAGGTGTTCCAGGGAGGAGATGCCGAGGGGCTGAGCCTTGGGGCCGGCACGCTGTCGCGGCTGGGTGCACTGATGGCGCCCGTTCCCGGTTTTCGCCTGACGTTCCGCAAGGACCCGGCCGTGGCGGGTTTCCTCGATGCGTGGGTGCATGGCCTCCCGTCCTCCCACGGCTGAGCTGGCGGCCTTTCTCGCGGCGAGCCCCCCGGGCACGCGCCTCTGGGTGCGCGGGCTGGGCCGGAGCATGTGGCCCCTGTTGCGCAGTGGCGATGCCGTCCAGGTGCTCCGGTGTGGAGCGGAGGCCGTGGCGCCCGGAGACATCGCCATGCTGGCCCGCGCCGGGGGAGGGCTGACCGCGCACCTCGTCACGAGCACGTCCCCGCTGCGCACCGCCTCGTTTCTGGGGCGCGAGGACCCATCCGCCGAGCTGCTGGGTCGGGTCGTCCGCGTCCGCACCCGGGGACTGGTGCTTCCGGTCCCCGTGCTCGCGCGCCCGCTCCTCCATGCCGCCCAGCGCCTGGGGAGCGCCACCTTCCAGAGTCCCGCGCTTCGTGGCGCCCGGCAGCAAGTGCGCGAGTGGGCCACGTCTTCGTGGTCGCGGTCCGGGCGGGCCCGGTGGCTCGGCGCGCTGACGGTGCGCCCGCTCCGGCCCGGGGAAGAGGAGGCCCTGCTCGTCTTCATGGGGCATCACCTGCCTCATGCCGCGGCGGAGCTGGGCTCGATGCTCGCTGAGAGGGCGGGGCTGGCGGTGGGGGCATTCGACGAGAGGGGCCGCTCCTGGGGATTCGGGTACGCCGAGGCTCCCGAGCGCGAGGCGGGACGGAGTGGGGGCAGGGCCCGGGTTCGCTGGGTGGTGGTCGCCCCCGTGGCGCGCCGGTTGGGCGTGGGCGCGTCCCTCCTGCGCGCCCTGGCCGAAGAGGCGAGCTCCCGGGGACTGTCGGAGCTGTGGGTGGAGCTTCCCACCCGGGACACGCGTCTGTTCCAACTCTTCCGCTCCCGGGGTTTTCGCGAGGTGGAGCTCGCTGGCACCCGGAGGGTGATGGTGCTCACCCTGGGTGGGGGGGCCTCCCCGTTGCATTGGCCCGGCGGGTAGGCCAAAAGCGACATCCCGTGAGCAGCACCTCTCCTTCCATGACGACCGACGTCCCGAGCCACCCGGAGGGCAGTGCGCGCCTCCAGGCGGACGGGGCGCTGGCCCTCATGACCGCCTTCTGGGGCATCACCTTCGTGGTGGTGAAGGGGGCGCTGAGCCACGGAGACCCGTACTCCTTCCTCGCGCTGCGCTTCAGCATCGGCGCGCTGGCGCTCACGGGGATTGCGCGGCGCGAGATGCTCGACCCCCTCGCCCTGCGCCGGGGGCTGCTGCTGGGCGTCTTCCTCTTTCTCGGCTTCGTGCTGCAGACGGTGGGGCTGGTGTCCACCACGCCCTCGCGCTCGGCCTTCATCACCGGGCTGTACGTGGTGTTCGTCCCGGTGCTGGGGCTGGCCCTCTTCCGGCGCAGGCCGCGCGCCTCCTCGTGGGTGGGCGTGGTGCTGGCGGCGGTGGGCCTGCGCTACCTCACCGATGCGCAGGTGGGGGCGGAGCAGGGCCTGTCCTCGGGGGACTGGCTGACGCTGGGCTGCGCGGTAGCCTACGCCTTCCACATCCTCCTCACCGAGCGCTACGCGCCGAAGTCGGGCGTGGTGGCACTGGTGGCCGTGCAGCTCTGGGTGGTGGCCGGGCTGTCCGCGCTCTGCCTGCCCTTCACTGGGGCCCGAGTGGAGTGGACGCCGTCCTTCGTCGGGGCCGCGGCCTTCTGCGGCCTCTTCGCCAGCGCGGTGGCCATCTGCGTGCAGACGTGGGCGCAGGCGCGCACCACCGCCGTGCGAGTGGCGCTCATCTGCTCCATGGAGCCCGTCTTCGCGGGGGTGTACTCGGTGGCGCTCGGCTACGAGGTGCTCGGCGTGCGTGAGTGGGTGGGCGGTGGCCTCATCGTGGCCGGCGTGCTGGTGGCCGAGCTGGGGGGCCACTTCCTCGGGCGCCTGCGCCCGGCGAGCGCCTGAGCCTCCCGCTACCGGAGCGCGGCTGGCCCGTCCTCCTGCCTGCCCGGCGCTCGGGCTGACGGCTCAGACGAGAAGGCGTGCATGCCCGGCGGGAACCGCTATACCCAGCGCTTCCCATGAGCGTCGAGCTGCGAAGGAACGGACTGCACCTGACGGGGACGCCCCTGTCCCTGGACGCCAAACGCAAGTCCCCGCTGTCCTTCGTCAGCCACGCGCATTCGGACCACATCGCCCGGCACGAGCGCACCATCGCCACCGCCGCCACCCTGCGCTTCATGTCGCACCGGCTGGGTCCGCTCCAGGCTCCGCTGCCCGCCCCCTTCGGCCGCCCCTTCGCGTTGGGCTCGCTGACGCTGGAGTTGCTGCCCGCGGGCCACATCCTCGGCAGCGCCCAGCTCCGCGTCATCCGCGAGGACGGCAAGCGCATCGTCTACACGGGGGATCTCAACCTCGCTCCCTCGCTCACCGCCGAGCCCCTCCAGGTGGCCGAGTGCGACCTGCTCGTCATCGAGTCCACCTTCGGCCATCCGCGCTACGTCTTCCCGCCCCGCGAGGAGGTGCTGGAGCAGGTGGAGTCCTGGGTGCGCCGACACCAGGAGCGGGGCGCGGTGCCGGTGCTGCTGGCCTACCCGTTGGGCAAGAGCCAGGAGGCGATGAAGTACCTGGCGGACCGCGGCTTCCCGCTGGTGGCGCACTCCTCCATCTACGAGGTGACGAAGCTGTACGGCGAGCTGGGCGTCCCCATCGAGCCGCTGCGGCGCTTCGAGGGCCGCGTCGAGCCGGGCGAGGTGCTCTTCTTCCCGCCGCACCTGGCGCGGGGTGGGGCACTCGCGCCCTTCTGGCCGCGCGCCACCGCCGTCCTCACCGGCTGGGCGCTGGATGGGCCGGGCGCCTGTCGCCGCTACGGCGCGGACGTGGCCTTCCCGCTGTCGGACCATGCCGACTGCCCGTCACTGGTGCGCTACGTGAAGGCCACCGGCGCCCGGGACGTCATCACCCTCCACGGTTTCGCCGAGGAGCTGGCCCAGGTGCTGCGCGGCGAGGGACTGGACGCGCGCGCCCTCGGACAGCCCAAGCAGCTCGCACTTCTCTGAGCCCCAAAAAGAACGACCGGGGATACGGTGCCGTCCCGTATCCCCGGCCGCTACTTCAGGGGGTACTCCTGGGGGATTCGCTGACTCCTACCACCTGTTACTGGGCGGAGGCCGACTTGAGGGTGAAGGCCTGCGTCTGGTCCTGGCCCGAGCCGATGGTGACGGCGGCCGGCACGGCCGGGTTGGTGGTGAAGCTCACGCCCGCGGGGCCGGCGAAGTTGATCTCGTAGTTGCCGGGCACGAGGAACTTGAACTGGGCCTCGAACACACCGTCGCCGTTGGCGTCCGTCAGGGCGATCTCCTCGGCGGCGGGAGCGGAGGCGCCGTCGGGGCTGGTCTCGGTGCCCTTGAGCGTGGCCTTGAAGTCCGCCAGCGTCACGGCCTGGCCGTTGATGGAGGGCAGGGTGACGGCCGCGTCCTTGGTCAGGGTGACGGTCACGCTGCCGCTGAAGGTGATGTCCGCGCCCTTGATGACGGGCTTCATCACCCACTTGTCGCCCTGGCCGCGATCCTTGCCGAAGCTCTGGGAGACGTCGAAGTCCACCAGGATGACCTTCTGCTCACCGGAGACCTCCACGTCGCCGTCGAACTTCACCTTCAGGCCGGAGGAGCTGAAGCTCGGCGTCTGCAGGATGCCGGCGACCTTGGCGCCCGCGGGCAGGCCCGCGTAGTCGTTGGAGGTGGCGTAGATGAGGGTGCTGCCGTCGGCCTGCTCGACCTCGATGTAGGCGCCGGAGATGACGAAGCGCAGCTCCTTGTAGGAGCCGGCCGGGACGATGGCGTCCTTGACGAGGTCCGCGGTGTCGTTGGCCAGGCTCACCAGGTTGGTGGTCGCCGGCGTGTCACGCAGCACCACCCTGCCACCCTCACCCTGGAGATAGACCTCCGAGATGGTGACGACGGCCGCCTTGAAGTCGCCGGGGGCGTCGGTGAGCTTGATGGTGACGCTGCTGTCGCCGCCGCCGCAACCGGTGGTGACGAGGCCGAAGGCCAGCGCGAAGAGGCTGAGCGCGAGGATCTGGATTCGCTTCATGGAGGGTGCTCCGGGGTTCGAGGGCAATGTCATGAGCCCGACGGCTCATGTGCCTTCCCCTAAGCACTCCTCGTGCCGCGCGCCAAACCCCTGGAATCAGGGCAGTCATGGCCGCTGGCGCCCGGCGGGTGTACCGGATGGGACAGGGGGAGTGTCCCGAGTCGTTCACTCCCCCCGTCCGCGGGTGCGTCCGGCCGTTACTCCTCGCCGGGCGACTGGACGATGAGCTTCTCCTTGCCGCACACGTCGCAGCGCAGGTGGACGAAGAGGTCCTCCTCGCTCTCCTCGGGCACCTCGCCCTCGGGCACGCCCAGCTCGGCCTTGGCGAGCGCGGGCACCTTGGCGGGGATGTCCTCGGCGCGCAGCGACTGCACGTAGGTCATCTCCCGGTCGTGGCACTCGCGCGTCTCGGGGCCGGTGAGCCACGCCGGCTCCATGCCCTCGGGCAGCCGGCCCAGGAGCTCCAGGTGGCCGAGGGCCTCGGCCAGGTAGGCCAGGCGGCGCAGGCGGGCCTCCTCGGGGAGGGCGGAGAACACCTGGAAGCCCTCGAGCAGCGCCTGCCGATCCTCACCGGTGGCGAGCTGGGCCAGCTCCATGGCGGCGTCCGCCGACTCCAGCGCCTCCTCCCAGTTGTTCTCCGGGTTGAAGCCGGCCTCGAGCAGGGCGGTGTAGAGCTGGGTGGCGGCGAGCCGGCGGCGCACCTCGTGGGTGTGCTCCACCACCTCGTGGGGCAGCCGCAGCTCCAGCAGGGCGCCGGTGGTGCGCGGGTCCACCGAGCCGGTGATGTCATCCACCTGCAGCTCCTCGCGCAGGGCGTCCTTGAGCACCTTGGCGGCGGAGAAGCGGAAGTCGGGGACGACGCCCACCTCGCGCAGGTACATGGCGGCGAGGTTGGAGTCCTTGCTGCCCAGCCGCAGCGAGCGCTGGGCCCTCTCCACCGCGCTGGGGTCCGCCGAGGGCTTCTTGTTCTCCAGCCGCGTCTTCACCGCCTCGCGGTAGAGCGTCTCCAGGGAGGAGCCGGGAGGCATGCGCGCGGGCAGCAGCGGGCGCAGGCCGGGCACGTCCAGCACCCAGAGCGGCGGTGCGCCCAGGCGCTTGAGGGCGCGGAAGAAGAGCTGGCCCGGGTTGTCCTGGGGCTTGAAGGGCGGCAGCTCGCTCTCCGCGGGCAGCTCGGGCATGGACGGGCCCGCGAGACCGCCGGGGCCCATCACCTTGTCGCGCTGCTCGCGGGTGAAGGCGGTGATGCCCTGCACCGGGGGCGGAGGGGGCGGCGGGGCCTCCTCGCCCTCGAGTCCGACGACGCGGTCCATGTCCACGTCCTCGAAGTCGGCTTCGTCGAGCCCCTTGGCGCCCGTGAAGTCACAGCGCAGCAGCTTGAGCTTCTCGAAGGTGGCGCCTTCGAGGTTGGCGCCGCGGAAGTCGCAGTCCTGCAGGCGACCGCCGTGGAAGTAGGCGTTGGAGAGGTCTGTATCTCGGAAATTCACCTTGGACAGGTCGCAGCGTTCCCATTCGCTGCCCACCAGTCCCAGACCCGACAGGTCGGTGTTGGCGGAGAAGAGCTGCGCGAAGGTGGCGCCAGTGTGCTCGGTGGGCACCTTGCCGGCCTTGCGCAGCCGGTTCCACTCCGCGCTTCCGTTCTGTAGGAGCTGTTCAATCGAGGGGGCTTTCGGCATGGACCCGAATTTATCGGTGTGGTCTGGTCCGTGCGCCAGTCAAATGATCGAGTTCCGAATCGACGACGACAACGCGGGCATCCGTTTGGACAAGTTCCTCCGGAAGAAGCTCGCCAATGTACCGACCTCGCACCTCTTCAAGATGATTCGCGTGAAGAAGGTCCGGGTGAACGGAAAACGGGCTCAGCCCGAACAACCCCTGGCGGCCGGCGACATGGTCTCCATCCGGGGGACCGAGGAGCAGCTCCTCGCCCCGGCCACCCCCGAGGAGCGCAAGCCCCCACCCCCTCCCCCCGTGGACCCCAGCGAGCTCATCATCCTCATGGAGGACGACTGGATGATGGCGGTGGACAAGCCGAGTGGGATGGCTGTCCACACCGGCAGTGGGATTACCGGGGGGACGCTGGTGGACTACGTGCGCGCCCACCTGGGGCCAAAAGCCGTGAGGAACGATTTCGCCGCCAGCCCCGCGCACCGGCTGGACCGGGAGACGAGCGGGGTCATCCTCGTGGCCAAGCGCCGGCCGGCGATGGTCCACTTCACGGAAATCTTCACCCACGGACATCCGGCCAAACGGTATCTGACACTGGTCAAGGGGAAGATGCCGCGCGACTCGGGCGTCATTAATCTCCCGCTCGCTGAGCACCAGCAGACGGCCGAGTCCAAGGCCCGACGCGGGGTGAACATGCAGGAGGCCGTCACTCGATGGAAGGTCATCAAGCAATCAGGCGAGGCAGCCCTCCTCTCCTGCGTCATCGAGACCGGACGCACTCATCAGATAAGAAGGCACCTGACCGCCATCGGCCATCCGGTGGCGGGAGACAAGAAGTACGGTGATTTCGCCTTCAACCGCGATGTGAAGGCCCGCTGGGGCCTGAAACGTCTGTTCCTGCACGCCGAGCGCATCGAATTTCCCCACCCGGCTCACGGGGGCAAGGTGGCGGTGGAGGCGCAACTGCCCCCGGAGTTGAAGGACGTGCTCAAGCGCGCCGCGCTGGACCCCACATGAGTATGAATTCCGAGAAGACCGATCGCTCCCAGTCGAAGCTGGTGCTGGATGGCGTGCCGCCGAAGCGCTCCTGGTGGGTGCGGCTGCTGAAGTTCGCGGCGTGGGCCACGCTGACCGGTGCCACCGCGGCGGTGATCGCCGTGGCGGGTGTGTACTACCACTTCTCGCAGGGGCTGCCGGAGATCCCCCGGGTGGACCAGTACTGGCCGCCCATCGTCACCGAGGTCTACACCGACGACGCGGTGCTGGCCGGCGAGTTCTACCACCACCGGCGCAAGGTGGTGCCCTACGAGCGCATCCCCAAGCGGCTGGTGCAGGCCTTCATCGCCAGCGAGGACTCCAGCTTCTTCGACCACCACGGTGTGGACGTGCTGGGCACGGCGCGCGCCGGCTTCAAGACGATCCGCAAGAAGCTGGGCCTGGGCGGCAGCATGCAGGGTGGCTCCACCCTGACGCAGCAGACGGCGAAGGCCGTGCTCATCGCCGCCGAGGGCTACGAGAGCGCCACCGCCAAGAACCTCACGCGCAAGATTCGCGAGGCCATCCTCGCCCGGCGCCTGGAGGAGGCGCTGACGAAGGAGGAGATCCTCTACCTCTACCTCAACAACGTCTTCCTCGGGCACCACAGCTACGGCGTGCAGAGCGCGGCGGAGAACTACTACCGCAAGGACGTGCGCGACCTGACGCTGGGGGAGATGACGCTCATCGCCGGCCTGCCCCAGGCGCCCAGCCGCTACTCGCCCTTCCTGCGGCCGGAGTCGGCCCGCAAGCGCCGCTCCTACGTGCTGCGGCGCATGCTCGACGAGGGGATGATCTCCGCGGCCGAGCGCAAGCAGGCCGATGAGGAGCCGGTGCAGGTGTACCCGGTGGAGGACGTCTTCCACGAGTTCGCCCCGTTCTTCACCGAGCAGGTCCGCCGCGACGTGGTGGAGCGCTACGGCAACAAGGTGCTGCTCAACGAGGGCCTGAAGATCTTCGCCACCATGGACAGCGAGCGCCAGCGCGCCGCGCAGGACTCGGTGCTGGATGGCCTGCTGTCCATCGACAAGCGCCAGGGCTTCCGCGGGCCGGTGCTGCAGCTCGCCACGGAGCAGGAGCGCAAGGCCTTCCTGGAGAAGGCGAAGAAGGCGGTGGGCGACGAGAAGCTCCAGGAGGGCAAGCTGTACGTGGCCCTGGTGACGAAGGTGGAGGCCGAGGGCGCGGACGTGCAGGTGGGCCCGCACAAGGGACTGCTGCCGCTGCTGGGCATGCGCTGGGCGCGCAAGGTGAACCCCGAGGGCTACTACCCGGGGCTGATGCTCACCTCCGCCAAGCGGGTGTTGAGCGTGGGCGACGTCATCGTGGTTCGCCACGTGGTGAAGAAGGAGCTCACGGACGACAACGTCCAGTTCGACAGGAAGCTGGACAAGGAGGTCCCCGAGGGCGTGCCGCTCTTCCGGCTGGAGCAGGACCCCGAGCTGCAGAGCGCGCTGGTGTCCATCGACCCGCACCGCCAGTACCTCACGGCGATGGTGGGCGGGTACGACTTCGACGCCAACGAGTTCAACCGGGCCTTCCAGGCGTGCCGTCAGCCGGGCAGCTCCTTCAAGCCGCTGGTGTACTCGGCGGCGCTGGAGCAGCTCGGGTGGACGGGATCCACCATCATCGTGGACTCGCCCATCGTCGAGCACGACCCGGACAACGGGGTGAGCTGGAAGCCGGACAACTACAGCGACGAGTTCCTCGGGGACGTGCTGCTGCGCACGGCGCTGGTGAACTCGATGAACATCCCCGCGGTGAAGACGTTCGCGGCGGTGGGCGTGAAGAACATGGCGGCATGGAGCGAGAAGCTGGGCCTCACCACGCCGATGAACATGGACTTCTCGGCGGCGCTGGGCTCCTCGTGCGTGTACCCGTACGACCTGGCCAACGTGTACGCCACCTTCGACCGCTACGGCCGCAAGAAGCCCACGTACTTCATCCGCAAGGTGGAGGATCGCTTCGGGCGCACGCTGGAGGACCACACGGCGTACGACGACGCCTGGGCGCCGCTGCAGGACCGGGTGGCGGCGGGCTACGCGCGCATGTTCGAGCCGGGTGAGCAGGTGATGAGCCCCGAGACGGGCTACATCCTCACCTCTCTGTTGCGCGGCGTGGTGCAGGAGGGCACGGGCGCGCCGGCGCAGCGGCTGGGCAAGCCGGCGGCGGGCAAGACGGGCACCACCAACGACTCGTTCGACACGTGGTTCGCCGGCTTCACGCGCGACCTGGTGACGGTGACGTGGGTGGGCTACGACAAGAACGAGCACCCGCTGGGCCGCTACGAGACGGGTGGCCGCGCGTCGCTGCCCATCTGGCTCAACTACATGAAGCCGGCGCTGGCGGCCCGGCCCCAGTCCGAGTTCTGGCCGCCCGAGTGGCTGCGCGAGAACCTGAAGCTGCTGCGCATCGACAAGAAGACGGGGAAGCTCGCGTCTTCCGGCTCGAAGGACGCCACCAACATCTGGTTCAAGAAGGGTACGGAACCGGAGGACGTGGTCCCGGAGAAGGGCCAGGTGGGCGTGCAGGACTTCATCATGGGCGCGCCGTAGCGGCGCGCCGTGGCCGTCAGCGCGCCTTGCGCATGGCGGCGTCGAAGAGGGCGTTGGGCAGGCTCTTCACCAGGCCCATGATGCCGGCCATCTGCCAGGGGAAGGCGTATTGGGCCTCCCCGCGCAGGATGGCCTTGCCCATCAGCTCCACGGCCTCCTCCGTCTCCAGGAGGAAGGGCATGTTGAACTTGTTCTGCGCCGTCATCTCGCTCTTCACGAAGCCGGGATAGAGGCAGGTGACGTTGACGCCGGTGCCCTTGAGGTCCACCCGCAGGCTCTCCATGAAGGTGTGGAGGAAGGCCTTGGAGGCGGAGTAGGCGGCGTTGCGCGGCAGGCCCCGGAAGGCGGCGAGGCTGGCCACTCCCACGACGTGACCGCGCTTGCGCTCCACCATCTGCGGCAGCACGGCGCAGAGGGTCGCGGCGGCGCCGGTGACGTTGACGTCGATGGTCTGCTTCACCGTCTCCCATTTGACGCGCTTGCCGGACGTCTCCTGGCCGAAGCCGGCGTTGGCGACGATGAGGTCCAACCCGCCGCTGGCGGCATCCAGCTCGCGGATGCGCGCGAGGGTGGCGTCCGCGTCGGAGACGTCCAGCTCCACGGGCTCCACGGTGGCTCCGGCCGCGCGGGCCTCGTTGGCGAGCGCCTCCAGGTTCTCGCGGCGCCGGGCCGCGGCGTACACCTTGACGCCCCGCCGGCCGAACCAGAGCGCCAGCCCGCGTCCCAGGCCGCTCGAGGCCCCCGTCACCAGCGCCGTCCGATAGCTCATCTCCGCCATGTGTCTCCTCCGGATGTCGGGGCCTTCCTGCCACGGAAGGGCGGGGGAGGGGAGGAGAATTGGCGCGGTGCGGCAGGCGGCGCGCGCGTCGTGCCTGGGACAGTGCGATTCCGCCAGGGGGCAGGGGGTCGGGCGCTGGATGCGAGGTGAGCTTACGGGCCTGGTCGGGTGACGCGGGCTGCGCGCTCGCTCGTCGGGAGGCCCGTGCGGTGTCTTCGGGTGAGCGGGTCTCCGCCGGGGGAGCGACCCTTGGGGGGGACGGAGGTGGGGCGTGGTGGCGTGGAACCTGGGGCAGTGCTGCTTGAACGTGGAGATGACGGGCTACGTGAGGGTGAACTCCGGCGGAAACCGGAATCAGGCCATCAGACGTGAGTCCCTTCAGGGGCGACGAACAGCGCCAGCGTCTCAGCACCGCGCGCAGGCCGGCCACGACCCGCGAGAGACGTCGGCCTCCCGGCCGCGCTCTTCAAAAACCTGTCCGACTGTCGGACAGGTTTTTCGGAACCGAGCCCGGAGGGGTGTCCTGTCCTCCGAGAACCCCCGGCCATCCGGGCGCGAAGTTCGCGAACTTGTCCACTAAAGAGCTATCGATAAATTACCCGGCGGAGCTGCTAAGTGCTTGGATTCATTGGCGCGGCAGGCTGGCTCCAGCCGATTTATCGACTGCTCTTAAGTGGACAAGTTGCTCAACATCGAGTCCGGAGGGTCCCCTGTCCCTCGAGACTCGCCGACCTCCCGGCGCGCTCGTCACGAACTGGTCCGAGCACAGGCGGAGGACATCGCCATGCCCTCCCGTCGACCCGCCTCAATCCGCTATTCCGACCAACCCTGCCATCGGACCAGTTGCGCGAGCGCATGTCCGGCGGCCTCCGCTCGCACGGACTTACTTCGGATGGCTCGGGACCCCAGGGGGGGACGGCCACCTTCGTGGCGAGCATCATGCCCGCGACGCTGCTCCCGGGCGTGTGGCCCCGGCCCGCGCCTACCGCTGCACGAGGGTCTGCGCCATCTTGACGGCCTGCTCGCGGTCCGCGTCCGTGTCGAGCTTCTGCACGTGCGGCACGGCCAGCCCCTTCTGCGCCGCGGGCCGCTGCTCGATGGCCGCCAGCCAGCGTTGCAGGTTCGCCAGCCCATCGATGGACACGCCCGCCCACGCGTGGACGCGCACCCACGCCCAGTTCGCGATGTCGGCGATGCTGTACTCGCCCGCGAGGTACTCGCTCTCCCCCAGCCGCGTGTCGAGCACCGTGTAGAGCCGCCGCGTCTCGTTCTGGTAGCGAGCGATCGCCGCCGGAATCTTCTCCGGGAAGTAGCGGAAGAAGACGTTGGCCTGCCCCTGCATGGGGCCCACCCCCGCCATCTGGAACATCAGCCACTGCGTCACCCGCGAGCGACCCTTGCGGTCGCTCGGCAGCAGCTTCCCCGCCTTCTCCGCGAGGTAGAGCATGATGGCCCCCGACTCGAACACCGCGAAGTCTCCCTCTTCGCGGTCCACGATGGCCGGGATGCGCCCGTTGGGATTGATTTTCAGGAACTCGGGTCGCTTCTGCTCGCCCTTGCCGATGTCCACCGGGTGCACCGAGTAGGGCAGGCCCAGCTCCTCCAGCGTGACGGACACCTTGTGCCCGTTGGGCGTCGTCCAGGTGTACAGGTCGATCATCGGCAAGCTCCTTTCAATTCCTTCGCGCGCTCAGGCTCCGAACAGCCCGCTGAGCACTTCGCGGTAGTAGTTGGTGCTGCCCACGTGCGAGGAGTGCCACTTCGCCGACTGGCTCAGCCGGTTCACCACCGCCTCGAACTCGGCCTGGCTCACGTCGCGCAGCGACAGGTACAGGCGCACCGCGCCCTGCAGGTACGAGAAGAGCGGGTGCGGGTCATCCCCGTCCGGCCGGCGGCGGAGCTGGCGGTAGAGCCGCTCGAACTCGTCATCCGTCTCGGGCTTGCCGATGGCCGCGCAGTAGTTGGCGGCCGTCGACTCCAGCAGCAGCAGGAAGGGCTGGTACTGCGGTGGCGGCGTCCGCGACAGGTCCGGCGGCACCGCCGAGCCCGTCCACAGCTTCGAGATGGGCTGGAGCGTCACCAGCACCAGCCCCTCGTTGCCCATCACCGGCACTTCCCCACGCAGCGTCATCACCTTCTTGTTCTCGTCGCGCTGGATGGCCACCCGGAGCATCTCGGGCTGCTCCACCTTCAGTCCCGCGCGCTGCAACTTCTCCACGGCTTCACGATCCACGTCTCACCCCAACACCATCGGTCGTCATATGGGTCTCCACCTCGGCCTCGCCTACCTGCCTGGCACGGGCCAGTAGCGCTTGAGTGCCTCACGGCTGCGCTGGAGCGCCGCCGCCGCCTCCCGTGAGACCCCCTCCGGGAAGCTGTCCTTCGTCTCTCCCGCGAGCACCTCCACGCAGGTGTGTACCGAGCGCGAGAGGCCCTCCAGCGAGTAGCCACCCTCCAGCACCAGCACCAGCCGCCCGCCGCACGCGCTCCCCGCCAGCTCCTTCATGGCCGTGCACATGGCCGCGAAGCCGCGCTCGGTGAGCTGCATGTCGCCGAGGGGGTCCCTGTGGTGCGCGTCGAAGCCCGCGGACACCAGCACGAGGTCCGGCCGGAAGGCCTCGGCCACCGGGAGGAAGAGGTCCTGGAAGAGCGCCCCGTAGTCCGCGTCCGTCCCGCCCCCCGGCAGTCCGCAGTTGACGGTGTAGCCGGCGCCCGGGCCCTCGCCCACCTCGAAGGGCGCGCCCGTATCCGGGTAGTACGGGTACTGGTGCGCGGACATGTAGAGCACGTCCCGCCGCGTCCAGAAGGCCGCCTGCGTGCCGTTGCCGTGGTGCACGTCCCAGTCGAGGATGAGCACCCGCTCGGCACCCAGGCGGCGCGCGGCCTCCGCGGCGATGGCCACGTTGTTGAAGAGGCAGAAGCCCATGGCCTGGTCCGGCTCGGCATGGTGCCCCGGCGGCCGCGCCAGCACGAAGGCGTTGTGCGCCCGGCCCGCCAGCACCTCCTCCACCGCCTGCACCGAGGCCCCCGCCGCCAGCACCGCCGCGTCGTAGCTGTCCGGCGACGTCACCGTGTCCGGGTCGATGACCTCGTGTCGGCCGCGCAGCCCCTTGAGGTACGCGCGCAGCCGGGGCGTGTGGACGGCGGCGAGCTCCTCCTCGGTGGCCGGGCGAGGGGTCCGCCGCTCGGTCCCATGGATGGGCTCCGTGTCGAGCAGGTGGAGGATGCGCGCCAGCCGCGCTGGCCGCTCGGGGTGCTCCGCGCCCGGATCGTGCCGGAGGAAGAGAGGGTCGGTCAGCAGCAGCGTCTGGGTCATGGCGCGGGCTCCCACCCAAGCAGTATGGCGCGAACACGGCGCGTGTGCCTGCCTCCTCGCTCCATGTGCCGGGAGTCAGGGGCGGGCGTCCCGGTCCGGACTGTCGGTTTCTTGCCCTTCGAGGCTCAACCTTCTTACAGTCCCGAGGCCTTGTTCCGACGCCTGAAGAAACCCGGTCTCCGGGTCGCCCTCTTTGTCACCTTCACCCTGGCCCTGGCGTTCGTCCTCGGGGCCCTCCACCTGTCCATCTCCTGGATGGTCTCGGACTTCCTCGAGACCCGGTTCCTGGACCATGGCCACGCCAAGGCCCAGGAGCTCGCGAGCATCCTCGCCCATCCTGAATCGGACACGCAGGCCATGCGGGCCGTGGGTGGACTGGCGGAATCGGACAAGGACTTCACCTATGCCGCCTTCGTCTCTGGCACCGGAGAGGTCCTCCTCGATGGTGGCGAGCGGCCCGAGCGGCTCGAGTCGCTGCTCTCGCGCGTGTCCCAACCGGGGGCGCCCACGTCGCTGGAGATCCCCAATGGGGACGTGCTCGTGACGCAGGCGGTGCAGACGTCACCGGGCGAGCTGACGCCGCGCCGGGTCGTGGTGGTGGTGGACTCCTCGCCCCTGCGGGACATGCTGCGCAAGCTCACCATCCTGCTGGTGGCGGCCCTCATCATCGGCCTGGTGTTGGTGATGGGGCTCATCTTCGTCGTCACGCACGTGCTCATCCTCCGGCCGTTGGATCGGATGATGGCGGTGGCGCGCAAGATGGCCGAGGGAGACCTGACGGGCCGGGTGGCGATGGAAGACGGGGGCGAGATGGGTCAGCTCGCCCAGGCGCTCGACGGCATCGGCCAGTCGCTGCGCAAGACGCTCGGCCAGGTGCGCGGCGTGTCCGAGGTGGTCTCCAACGTCATCGAGCAGCTCTCTCGCGCCGGCACCACCGTGTCCTCGGGTGCCTCCACCATCCAGGGGCGCGTGGAGGAGACGTCCTCCTCCATGGAGGAGATGCTGGCCAGCTTGCGCGGTATCGCGGAGAACGTCGAGGTGCTCTACCAGAGCGCCGAGGAGAGCAGCTCCTCCATCATGGAGATGGCGGCCACCAACGACGAGGTGGCGGAGAACGTCCAGGCCATGGCCGCCAGCGTGGAGGAGACCACCAGCGCCATCGAGGAGATGACCTTCTCCATCAAGGAGGTCGCCAAGAACATCGACGAGCTGCGCGACTCCACCGAGGAGACGAGCTCCTCCATCAGCCAGATGGACAGCTCCATCGGGCAGGTGGAGGCCAACGCCAACGAGACGGCGCGCCTGTCCGAGCAGGTGTCCGAGGACGCCCAGACGGGCGTGGAGGCCCTGCGCAAGACGATGCTCGGCCTCGAGCGCATCAAGGGCTCCAGCCAGACGGCCTCGGGCGTCATCGACAGCCTGGGCCGGCGCATCTCGGAGATCGGCAACATCCTCAACGTCATCGACGACGTGGCCGAGCAGACGAACCTGCTGGCGCTCAACGCCGCCATCATCGCCGCGCAGTCGGGCGAGCACGGCAAGGGCTTCGCGGTCGTCGCCGATGAAATCAAGGACCTGGCCGAGCGCACCGGCGCGTCCACCAAGGAGATCGCCGACCTCATCAGCCGCGTGCAGGACGAGAGCCGCAACGCGGTGCAGGTGATGAACCAGGGCGTGCGCAACGCGGAGGAGGGCGTGCAGCTCGGCCGCGAGGCGGAGGGCACCCTGCGCAAAATCAACGACAGCGCGCAGAAGTCCACGCAGATGGTGAAGGCGATTGCCCGGGCCACCGTGGAGCAGGCGCGCGGCAGCAAGCAGGTGACGCAGGCCATCCACCGCATCTCCGAGACGGTGCAGCATGATCTCCAAGGCCTCCAACGAGCAGGCCAAGGGCGGCGAGCAGATCATGAAGAGCGCCGAGCGGATGAAGGCCATCACCGCGCACGTGCAGCGCAGCAGCCAGGAGCAGGCGCACGGCAGCAAGCAGATCACCCGCTCCATCGAGAACATCAACGAGATGGTCACCCACCTCAACCGTGCCCAGAAGGAGCAGACCAAGGGCAGCGAGCAGGTGCTCAAGGCGGTGGAGGCCATCAAGGGCGTGTCGGACCACCAGACGCGCTCGGTGAAGGCGCTGGAAGAGGCCATCGACAGCCTGCAGCGGCAGTCCGAAGTGCTTCGCGCCGAGAGCCGGCGTTTCAAGGTATGAGGAGGCTCATGTCCTCCCGCGCCATTTCCGAGCGTGCCGTCGTCTTCCTGATCGGCGCGGTCCAGTTCGTCAACATCCTCGACTTCGTGATGGTGATGCCGCTGGGGCCCGACTTCGCCGCGGGGCTGGGCATCGCCACCTCGCACATCGGCACCATCGGCGGCGGCCTACACGGCGGCGGCGTGCGTGGCGGGGTGGCGGGCAGCTACTTCCTGGACCGGTTCGACCGGCGCAAGGCGCTGGCGGTGGCGATGCTGGGGCTGGTGGTGAGCACGGCGGCGGGCGGTCTGGCCACGGGGCTGACGACGCTGCTGCTGGCGCGGGCGGTGGCGGGCCTCTTCGGCGGCCCGGCCACGTCGCTGTCGCTCTCCATCATCGCGGACCTGATTCCTCCGGAGCGGCGCGGGCGGGCCATGGGAGCGGTGATGGGGGCCTTCTCGGTGGCCTCCGTGCTGGGCGTGCCCCTGGCGCTGAAGGTGGCCCGAGTGGGGTGACTGGCGCACTGCCCTTCTTCCTCGTGGCGGGCCTGGGCCTGCTGCTGGTCGGCCGGTGCCATCTTCTTCCTGCCGCCGATGCGCGGGCACCTGGAGCGCCAGCGGGCCCAAGCCGTGACTCGTGCGGGAGCTGCTCGGGCGCTCGGACGTGCTGCTGTCCTACCCGATGACGGCGCTGCTCAACGTGGCGGGCTTCGTCATCATCCCCAACATCTCCGGCTACGTGCAGCACAACCTGGGCACTCCGCGCGAGCAGCTCGAGGCCATCTACTTCGTCGGCGGTCTGGTGAGCTTCGTGACGCTGCGGATGGCCGGCAAGGCGGTGGATCGCCTGGGCTCGTTCCGGGTGGGGACGGTGGGCGTGGTGCTGTTCATCGCCACGCTCTACGTGCTCTTCATCCAGCCGTCGGCCAGCGTGCCCCTGGTGGCCGGCTTCGCGCTCTTCTTCCTGTCCAACGGGGTGCGCAACGTGGCCTACAGCACGCTCGCCTCGAAGGTGCCGGAGCAGGCCATCCGCGCGCGCTTCATGTCCTTCCAGTCGGCCGTGCAGCACCTGGGCGCCGCGAGCGGGGCCTTCCTCTCCTCGCAGATGCTGACGGACCTGCCGGACGGGCAGTTGGGCGGGATGACCCAGGTGGTGCTGGTGTCGATCGCCCTCTCGCTCACACTGCCGGTCATGTTCTTCCTGGTGGAGCGTCGGATCCGCGAGCGCGACCAGGCGGCCGGAGTCCCGCGGGGGCGAGCGCCGTCGCGGCCGTGAGCACCGGGGGCGCGACGCCCCGCTCTTGATTGTAGGGCAGACGGACAGGGGCCGGACCAATCGGGTTGCACCCCGCGTTCCAGGGCGCGATAACCCCGGGGCGGTTTTCTGGGAGCACCCGCTCATGTTCAACATCGGTGCAGGCGAACTGGTTTTCATCCTGGTAGCGGCGCTGCTCATCCTCGGGCCGCAGCGGCTGCCCGGAGTTCGCGCGCGCCATCGGTAAGTTCGTGCGCGAGTTCCGCCGGCAGACCGATGAGGTGCGCACCGTGGTGGAGCGCGAGTTCTACAAGATGGACCAGGAGTTCCTCGACGAGCCGCGCCCGAAGCTTCCCCGCCCATCCCGGCCGCGATGCCCTCGCCGGTCCCCGTGGCCCCGCCCGCCGCCGAGCCGGTTGCTGCTCCGGACGCCCAGGCCCTGGCCGCGACCGCCACGCCGGGCCCCGAGCTCGCCGCCGCCGACACTCCGTCCCCCACGTCTCCCACCTCCGAGCCGTCCGCCGCCGGAGCCTCGGAGCAGGACGCGCTTCCCCGCCTCGAGCCCATTCCGGGCACGGTGGCTCGCAACACCCCGAAGAGCGGCTAGCCCTCGAGATTCGCGCCCGTGGATAACGAACTTCGGATGAGTCTGTCGGAGCACCTGACGGAGCTCCGCTCCCGCCTGCTTCAAGGTGCACGGCCGCGGTGCTCATCCTGGGCACCGCGGCGCTGGTCTTCGCCAAGCCCATCTTCGGGCTCCTGATGAAGCCGGTGCTGGATGCGCTGCCGCCCGAGGGGCGCGCGCTCGTCTACACATCGGGCATCGAGGAGATCAACGTCCTGATGAAGGTGGGCGTCTACTGCGGCATCTTCCTGACGACGCCCGTCATCCTCTGGCAGATCTGGGGCTTCGTCTCGCCGGGGCTCTACCCGGAGGAGCGCGCGCTACGCGGCGCCCTTCGTGGCGATGGGCTCGCTGGCCTTCATGGCTGGGGGCGCTCTTCTGCTACTTCGTGGTGCTGCCGCTCGATGTTCAAGTTCCTCCTCAACGAGGAGGAGAGCACGGCGCTCTCGGCAGCGGCTGGACGTGGGGCGGCTGCGCGGCGGACGACGCGCTGCGCTTCCTGCGGCTGGGCGACGCGGAGCGCGCGGGGGCGCTGGCCCAGGAGGCGAGCGCGGCGCTGAAGGCGGACGGCGTGGGGCAGACGCGGGAGGCCTCGCGGCGCACCCTCGGAGCGCGTGGAGCTGGATGCGCGGCTGGACGGGCTGGGTCGGCTGGTGGACGCGGCGGCGGACGGCTTCGGCGCGCCGGCGCGCAGCGTGCTGCGGCAGGCGGTGGAGAAGCGGGCGGAGGCGGTGGAGGCGTACGCGAAGGAGGACTACGCGGCGTCGGGCAAGGCCCTGGACGAGGCGGCGAGCCTGCTGGCCGGGGTGGCGCCCACGCGCGCCGAGGAGCTCGGCGGGGCTGTGGCGGCTGGAGAAGGAGCTCGGCGCTGGGCAAGGCGCGCCACGTGGCGCGAGCGTGGACGCGGCCGATGCTGACGATGAACGAGCAGCTCTCGCTGGTGCTGCTGCTCGTGCTCGTCCTTCGGCATCATCTTCGAGCTGCCGCTGGTGATGGCGCTGCTGGGCCTGGTGGGCGTGGTGAGGGCGGGCTTCCTGATGAAGTACCAGCGGCACGCCTTCGTGGTGTGCCTCATCGCGGCGGCCATCCTCACGCCCACGGGCGACGTGGTGAACCTGTCGCTGATGGCCGGTCCGATGCTGCTCTGCTACGAGCTGGGCGTGCTGGCGGTGTGGCTCATCGAGCGCAAGCGGGCGAAGCAGGAAGCCGAGACGGGCATCACCCCGACGACGGGCGCCTGAGCCTCCCAGCCCGCGGTGGCCGAGGTGGCGCGGGCATGGTACGGAGGGTGGCGATGGTGACTCCCCGCCGCCGCCTGGCGATGAACGCGCGCTACCTCGTTGCGCTGCTGCGCCGCTTCCGCACGACGGTCCTCATGGCGGTGCTGCTCTTCGGCTTCATGCCGCTGGTGTACCGCTGGCGCCATGTGACGCCGGATGGGCACCCGGTGAGCCTGGGCAAGGCGCTGCGTCACGTCTACTTCCTGCTCTACGGGCAGCCGTCGCTGGACGTGGATGACAGCCTGCTGATGCTGTTGGACATGATCATCCCGCCGGTGGGAATCGCGGTGCTGGTCGACGGCGTGGTGCGCTTCGCGTACCTCTTCTTCGCCAGGCACCGGCAGGACAAGGAGTGGTTCGAGGTGATCGCCGAGACGTTCAAGGGGCACGTGGTGGTGTGCGGGGCGGGGCGCGTGGGGTACCGGGTGGTGTCGCAGCTGCGCGCGCTGGGCAAGGACGTGGTGGTGGTCGAGAAGCGCGAGGATGCGACGTTCGTCGCGGTGCTGCGCGACGAGCAGGTGCCGCTGCTCATCGACGACATCCGCAGCCCGCAGTGCCTGCCGCGCACCAACGTGCACAAGGCGGCGGCCATCGTCTGCGCCACGGACGACGACCTGGCCAACCTGAACATCGCGCTGGACGCGCGGCGGATGAACCCGGACATCCGCGTGGTCATCCGGCTCTTCGACGACGACCTGGTGGCGAAGGTGCGCGACACCTTCAAGGCCGAGGCGCTGAGCAGCTCGTCGCTGGCGGCGCCGGCCATGGCGCTGGCGGCGCTGGACCCGCGCATCATCCACTCGTTCCGCATCGGCACGCACCTGATGGTGGTGTCCGTCTTCGAGGCGCGCGACGGGCTGCCGGGGATGACCATCTCGGACGTGCGGGATCGCTTCGGAGGGCTGGCGCTCTCGATGCGCCACAAGGATGACGGCTCCGAGATGCTGCACCCCACCGGCGAGACACGTATCGAGGCGGGGGACGTGCTGACCCTCCAGGCCGAGTACGAGGACTACCGGAAGCTCCGGGCCTTCACCCAGGAGCCGGAGGCCCCCGTCTACTCCCAGCGCATCGAGCGCATGGCCTGAGGGCGCGGCCAGGCCGCCAGAAGGGGAGTCCTCACTCCTCGCCGTGCTGAAGGCGTTCCAACTCGGCCCGCAGCTCCGCCAGACGGCGCTCCGCTTCCTCGCGGCGTCGCGCTCTTCCTCGCGCCGCCGCGTCTCCTCCTCCGCTCGCTGCTGCGCTTCCTGCAACTTCTCCTTCAGCCGCTCCAGCAGCTCCCCGGATTCCAGCAGCAGCGCGTTGCCGGACCACAACCTCAGCTCATCCCCCGTCAGTTCCAGCTCCAGCCCCAGCACCTCCGAGGTGTACCGGCCCTGCCTCGCCTCCATCCGCTCGTACTGCCTCGCCCCGGGCTCCGGCAGCCGGTATCCCTCCAGCCTCTGCCTCGAGCGGTCGTAGATGAAGTACTCGGGAATGCCCAACCGGGCATAGCGCTCCACGTTGTACTCGGCGTCCTTCTTCCGGTCGCCGCCCACGTGTACCTCCATCACCCAGTCCAGCCCCTTGCCCTCGTGGCTGACGATCCACTTCTCCCGCTCGTGTGTCTCCACGTCCAGGACGGCGAGCAGATCCGGCGCGAAGCGCCGCTCTCCCGGGTAGTACACCGGTAGCTCCGCGCCCAGGTACACCTTGCGCCGCTGGTGGGCGAAGTATCCCTTGAGCGCGTCCATCGTGCGCACCTTGGCCCGGAAGTGCCTGTCGCCCTCCGGCATGGCCATCTCGTCCCACGTCACCTCTCCGGGCAGGGATTCCACCACCCGAGCCCGCTCCTCCGGTCCCATCGCCTCCCACTCCTCCTGCGTGGGCGCCCGGGGGAAGGCGTCCCCACCCTTTGTCGTGTGTCGTCCCATGCTCCTGAATGTGCGGCGGGTGACCTTTCAGGTCAAGCCTTCCGATGCTACTTCCAGGATATCCGCGAGCACGCCCGCCGCCGTCACGGCGCCTCCCGCTCCCGCGCCCTGCACGAGCAGCGGGAAGTCCGAGTATCGCTCGGTGGTGAAGGCCACGAAGGCCTCCGAGCCGCGCAGGCGCGCCGCCGGGTGCTCCGGGGGCACCGCCACGGGGCCGACCTTCAGCACCGGGCGCCGGCCCTCCTTCGCGGGTGGCTCGATCCGGGCGAGGTAGCGCAGCACCCGGCCCTCGGCGCGCAGGCCCTCCATCCGTGACGCGAAGGTCCGGTCCCATCCCTCCAGTGAGCCCAGGAAGCGCTCCACGTCCTCCTCCGCGAGCAGGTGCTTCGGCACGAAGGGCTCCACCTGGACGTCCTCCTGGGACACCGCGAGCCCCAGCTCCCGCGCGAGGATGAGCGCCTTGCGCGCGACATCGAGCCCCGTCAGGTCATCGCGCGGGTGTGGCTCGGTGTAGCCGCGCTCGCGTGCGAGCCGGACGGCCCGGGACAGCGGCGTGCCCTGCGTGACTTGATCGCTGAGGAAACCCAGCGTGCCGGACAGGGCGCCCTCGATGAGTCGCACCCGGTCGCCCGTGCGCACCAGGTCCGCGAGCGTGCGAATGACGGGGAGGCTCGCGCCGACCGTGGTCTCGTAATGCCAGGTCCGGTGGTGCGCCCGGGCCGTGGCGAAGAGCTGCTCCCGTGACTCCCACGGGAGTGTCAGCGGTTTCTTGTTGGCCCCGACGACGTGGATGCCTCGCCGGAAGGCCTCCGCGTAGAGGAGCTCCATTCCATCGGCCGCCGTGCAGTCCACGAGTACCGGCACCGGCAACTCGCGCAGTCGTTCGAGCGCATCCAGCACCTCCGTGGCCCCCGAGTCGCTCCGGCGCGTGAGTTCGAGCCGCTCCCGCCACTGGCTCAACGGGACTCCCCGCTCGTCGAAGAGCAGGTGCCGGGTGTCGATGATGCCGGCCACCCGGAGCTCCACGCCGTGCTCCCGCGCCAGCACGGGCTGCTGCGCGCGGAGCTGCTCCAGCAGGTGGCCACCGACGGTGCCCCGTCCCAGCAGGAGCAGGTTCACCACCGTGCGTGTGCTCTCGCTCCGGGGGCGAGGCTCCTTCGCGCCTCCGCCCGGGGGCAGGGCGAGCGCTCTCCGGAGCAGTGCATCGAGCGGCCCCCACTCGATGAGGAAGCCGTCGTGGCCGTGCGCGCTGGAGAGTTCCGCGTACTCCGCGTGGCGACCCAGGGCGCGCAGGCGCTCGGCAAGGTGCTTCATGTGCTCGGGGTAGAAAAGCTGGTCGCGGTCGATGCCCACGCACAGGGCGCTCGCCTGGATGCGCGCGGGGCCCCACGTCTCTCCCGTGTCTCCGTCGGGCGGGCGCGAGAGGTCATGGTGGTCCATGGCTCCCAGCAGCGCGAGGTACGACTGTGCATCGAAGCGCGCCCGCAGCTTCGCGCCCTGGTGCTCCAGGTAGCTCTGGATGGGGTAGAGCGCGCGAGACGACCAGCCGGGCGCGGCGGTGTCCCCCGGTCGAGGCCGGTGCCGGCCCTGGCGCGACTCCAGGCCGGGCTCGGCTCGGTAGGTGAGCATCGCGAGCTGTCGCGCCAACTCCAGGCCGCGCGCGGGCGCCTCCGGGAACTCCGGGTCCAGCAGCAGCGCCTGCCGTGCCACGTGGTTCCATCCGACGACCCACGGGCTCGCCGCCTCGGAGGCTGCGATGGGGGCGATCCGCTCGAAGCGCTCCGGTGCCAGCGCCGCGAGGCACAGGACGATCATTCCTCCCAGCGAGCCGCCCGTGACGAGGGCCACCCGCTCGATGCCCAGTGCGTCCAGCGCCTGGAGGATGCCGCGCGCCTGGTCCCACGGCGTGAGGGTGGCGGGCAGGTGGTGCTCATTGAGTCTCAGGTCTCCCTTGGGCAGGGGCGCGGGCGGTCCGAAGCGGCTGTCGTCCACGCGTCGCGGGAAGCCCTCGTCCGCGGGGCCCGAGCTTCCGTAACAGGAGCCCAGGTTGTTGAAGCACAGAAGGCGCACCCGCTCCGGGTCCAGCGCCCGGCCAGGGCCGATGACCGGCTCCCACCAGCCGCCCGCGCCACCCGCGCGCATGTCGCCCGTGAGCGCGTGGACCAGCAGCACCGTGGGCACCGACGCGTCGGGGCGAGTGGGGCCCTCCCGGCGTGGAGTCTCGGTGAGGCGGCGGAGCTCCTCCTTCGTGCGGCGGACGACCCGCAGGGCGTTCTCGCGCACCATCTCCTCCGGGAGCACGTGGGCGCGGGATCGGAGCCACGGCAGGTCCTGCTCCGGTCCCCACCACCAGCCACGAGTCACGTGGGACATGACCCGAGCGCCTGCTTCGAGCGGCAGGTCGGGAAGCGGGAGATCGAAGACACAGGGCGATGGGGACATGAACGGATTCCTGTTCAGGAGGGAGAGGGGAGTGGGGCGCACGTGAACCCGCCCCCGTCCCTCGTGCGGAGGGACAGGGGAGGGGACTCGGGCAGGGCTCAGGCCGCGGAGAGGGCCTGGTCCAGGTCCGCGAGCTGGTCGTCGACGTGCTCGATGCCCACCGACAGGCGCACCAGCCCTTCCGAGACGCCCGTGCTCAGGCGCTCCTCGGGGGTGAGCTGCTGATGCGTGGTGCTCGCCGGGTGGATGATGAGCGAGCGCGTGTCGCCGATGTTCGCCAGCAGGCTCCACAGCTTCACGCCGTCGATGAGCCGCCGTCCCGCCTCGAGTCCCCCGCGCACCCCGAAGGTGACCAGTCCGCCCGCGCCGTTGCGCAGGTACTTCTTCGCCAGGGCGAAGGACGGATCCTCCTCCAGCCCCGGGTAGCGCACCCACTCCACCTTCGGGTGCCGCCGCAGCCACTTCGCCACCGCCAGCGCGTTCTCCGAGTGCCGCTCCACGCGCAGCTTCAGCGTCTCCAGCCCGAGGATGAAGGCGTGCGCGTTGAACGGGCTCAGCGCGGGCCCCAGGTCCCGCAGTCCCTCCAGCCGCGCCTTGGCGATGAACGCGGCCGGGCCGAAGGCCTCGTGCAGCCGCAGCCCGTGGTAGCCCGGGTTGGGCTCGGTGAACTCGGGGAAGCGGCCGTTGTTCCAGGGGAAGTTGCCGCCGTCCACGATGACGCCACCAATCGAGGTGCCGTGGCCGCCGATGTACTTCGTCGCGCTGTGCACCACGATGTTCGCCCCGTGGCGCAGCGGGTTGAAGAGCGCCGGGCTCAGCGCCGTGTTGTCCACGATGAGCGGAATGCCCGCCTCGCGCGCGATGGCTCCCAGGGCCTCGAAGTCCGGCACGTCCAGACGCGGGTTGCCGAGCGCCTCGATGTAGAGGGCCTTCGTCTTCGGGCCGATGGCCGCGCGCACCGACTCCAGATCGTTGGCGTCCACGAAGCGCGCGTGGATGCCCAGCCGGGGCAGCGTCACCTTGAAGAGGTTGTACGTGCCGCCGTACAGGCTGGTGGCCGAGACGAACTCGTCACCCGCCTTGAGGATGTTGAGCAGCGCGAGCGTCTCCGCCGCCTGGCCCGAGGCCACCGCCAGCGCTCCCACGCCGCCCTCGAGCGCGGCGATGCGCTTCTCGAAGACGTCCGTCGTGGGGTTCGTGATGCGCGTGTAGATGTTGCCGGGCTCCTTGAGGGCGAACAGATTGGCGGCGTGCTCCGCGTTGCGGAAGCGGTAGCTGGTCGTCTGGTAGATGGGCACGGCGCGCGAGCCGGTGGTGGGATCGGGCTCGTAGCCGGCGTGCAGGGCCAGGGTCTCGAAGTGCTGCGACTGCGACGGGGTCGTGCTCACGGTGGGCTCCTCGGGTGGGTTGAAGCAGCCGCGAGGACACCGGAGGCCTGAAACGACCGAGCCCACCGATCCTCGCGGGATGGTGGGCTCTGCGAACTCGCCACGGGTCGACGAACGTCGGTCAACCGGAGGCGGGCAGGCGCCCACCACTCGGCATCCACATTCGACGACAGGTAACGGTCACGGAGGTCATTGCGAGCAGCAAGATGGACCTCGTCCGCCATCTTGTCAATACATCCGTCAAACAGGATGTCCGTTATGGCGGAGGAGTCCTGTCGAGGTGGTCGCGTGGCGAGCCTGCTCGCCCGGTCGGGTCCAATAGGAATATGCCGCCGGTGGTGGAGTGCGCTGATCCTCGAATGCGCCTTCACGTGGAGACGATGGACTGCGCGAGGAATCCAGGTGTCACACTGTTGCAGTGAGCCCCCCTGCCTCGCCCGTGCCACCTTCGACGGGGACGGCCTCCCCCTCGGGACGCTTCGCCTCGATCAAGCCCCTCTGGCTGGTTCCTCCCCGGGTCCACCTGCAGCGGCGTGCTGCCCGCACGCTGCTGATGCATGCGGTGCGTGCCGTCGCGCGCGTGCTGCTGCTGCTGGCCGCCGACACCGCCGCCTTCCTCATGGCCCGCGCCGCCCTCATCGCCGCGCTGGATGGCCTGCTGATCGAGCCCCTCGACGAGGCGACCCGCTGGGTGGTGCCCGCGCTCGGCGCCTATGGTGGATGGCAGATGGCGGTCGGTCTGGTGGTGGGCCTGCTGGTGGCGGGCGCCTACCACTCGGGAGATGACTGGCGCTCTCCCCGGAGGATGCTCAGCGGGGTCGCGCTGGCGGTGAGCCTCGTGCTCTGGCGCGACCTGTGGTTGCGCGACATCGTCTCCGTGGTGGCGCACTACATGGCCGCCGTGGCCGGCCTGGGCCTCACCGTCCTGTGCACCCGCCTCTCGCTCTCCTTCCTCATCTCCGCGCATCCTCCGCCTCTACCACTCGCCCGCCGAGCGGGTGCTCCTGGTGGGCTCTCCGGACGACCCCGCGAGCCAGCGCGTGCGCGAGCGCCTGTCGCTCCATGCCGTCATGGAGGTGGTGGGGTGGATTTCTCCCCAGCCCCCGGCCTCGTCCGGTGGCACCCAGGACAAGGTGCTCGGCTCCGTCGATGACATCTGGAACGTGCTGAAGGACAACCCGGTGGACACCGTGGTGCTCTGCGGCTTCGTGAGCGATGCCCAGCACCGGATGCTGCTGGAGGCGGTCATCTCCGCCGGTGGCCGTCTGCTCGCCGTGTCCCGCTATGACCGGCTCGGCTGGGTGCGCCCCTCGCCCGTCTCCTATCGCTCGCTCTCCTTCATGGAGCTGACGGTGCCCTCGCTGCGCGCGCAGCAGCTCTGGGTCAAGCGGATGGTGGACCTGTTGGGCGCCGGCCTGGGGCTGTTGCTCATCTCCCCGCTGCTCACGCTCATCGCGCTCGCCATCAAGCTCGACTCACGCGGGCCCATCTTCTTCGCCCAGGAGCGGGTGGGGCAGGGGGGCCGCACCTTCCGCATGCTCAAGTTCCGCACCATGCGGGTGGGCGCGGACGCGGAGAAGGCGAAGCTGGCCCACCTCAACACCAGCGGCGACGCGCGCCTGTTCAAGATTCCGAATGACCCGCGCGTCACCCGCGTGGGCGCCATCCTGCGCAAGTGGAGCCTGGACGAGCTGCCCCAGCTCTTCAACGTGCTGCGCGGGGACATGTCCATCGTGGGGCCCCGGCCCTTCTTCGAGTCGGACCTGGCCACCTACCGCGAGCACCACTTCGGCCGGCTGGGCGCCCTTCCGGGCATCACCGGCCTGTGGCAGGTCAGCGGCCGCAGCTCCATCACCGACTTCGAGGAGGTGGTGCGGCTCGACTGCGAGTACATCCACCGCTGGTCGCTCTGGTTGGACCTGGAGATCCTCCTCAAGACGCTTCCAGCGGTGTTTCGGCGCACCGGCGCCTACTGAGCGACGGCGACGTCCAGGGCGAGCTCGATCATCTCGTCGAAGGTGGTCTGGCGCTCGGTCGGGCTGAGGTGCTCGTTCGTGCGCAGGTGGTCCGAGACGGTCAGCAGCGCGAGCGCGCGGGCGCCGTACTCGGCGGCCACGCCGTACAGGCCAGCCACCTCCATCTCCACGGCGAGCATGCCCATGCGCTCGTGCCGCTCGTACTTCTCTCCCGCCCGGGGCGTAGAAGAGGTCCGAGGTGAAGACCGAGCCGACGCGCACCGGACGCCCGCGCTTCTCGGCGGCTTCCACGGCCTGGCGGGCCAGCGTGAAGTCCGCCACCGCGGGGAAGTCATAACCCTGCAGGCGCATGCGGTTGACGTTGGAGTCGGTGCCCGCGCCCACCGCGACGATGATGTCGCGCAGCTTCACGTCCTGGCGGATGGCGCCGCAGCTCCCCACGCGGATGAGCACGCGGGCGCCGTAGTGCTGGATGAGCTCGGTGGCGTAGATGGACACGGAGGGGATGCCCATTCCGTGGCCCATGATGGAGAGCTTGCGGCCGCGGTAGACGCCCGTGTAGCCGAGCATGTTGCGGACCGAGGTGACCTCGCGCGCGTCCTGGAGGAAGCGCTGGGCGATGTGGCGGGACCGCAGCGGATCGCCGGGCATGATGACCACGTCGGCGAAGTCTCCCGGCGCGGCGGAGATGTGAGGAGTTGGCATGGCGCGGAGCATAGCGCCTCCCGCTCCCAGTCGAGGAGGCTTCGGCGGGCGGGGGGGAGGGGACCTCGCTGCCGGTCCGCCTCCCCCGCGCACATCCTCCCGAGCCCTACTGCCCCATGAAGGGGTAGGGGACGCGGGTGGGCGGGACGAAGTTCTCCTTGATGGTGCGCGGAGACGTCCAGCGCACCAGGTTCAGCATGGAGCCCGCCTTGTCGTTGGTGCCCGAGGCGCGCGAGCCACCGAAGGGCTGCTGGCCCACCACGGCGCCCGTGGGCTTGTCGTTGATGTAGAAGTTGCCCGCCGCGTGCCGCAGCTTGTCCATCATCATGCTGATGGCCTTGCGGTCCCTCGCGAAGACGGCGCCCGTCAGCGCGTACGTGGCGTTCTGGTCGCACTCACGCAGGGTCTCCTCGAGCTTCGCGTCCGGGTACACGTACAGGCCCACCACCGGCGCGAAGATTTCCTCCTGCATGATGCGGTGCTTCGGGTTGGTGAGCTGCACCAGCGTGGGCTTCACGAACCAGCCCTCGCTCCGGTCCACCTCGCCACCGGCGACGATGCTCGCCTCGGAGCCGCTGTTCTTCGCCAGCTCGATGTACGAGGACGTCCGCTTGAAGGACTTCTCGTCGATGACCGCGCCCATGAAGTTGCGGAAGTCGGTGACGTCGCCCATGCGCAGCTCGGCGATCATCTCCTGCACCCGCGTCTTGAGCTTGGGCCACAGGGACTCGGGCACGTAGACGCGCGAGGCCGCCGAGCACTTCTGGCCCTGGTACTCGTAGCCGCCGCGCACGATGGCGGTGGCCACCGCGTCCAGGTCCTCGGCCGCCGAGGCGTGCACGAAGATGAAGTCCTTGCCGCCCGTCTCGCCCACCAGTCGCGGGTACTGCTTGTAGCGGGCGATGTTCTCGCCCACCGTGCGCCACATGTTCTGGAAGGTCGGCGTGGAGCCCGTGAAGTGGATGCCACCCAGGTGCGGGCTGGCCATCACCGGGTTGCCGATGGTGGGGCCGTCACCCGGCAGCATGTTGATGACGCCGTCCGGCAGGCCCGCCTCGCGCAGCAGCTCCATGTTGAACCAGTTGCTGTAGGCCGCCGTGTTCGAGGGCTTGAAGAGCACCACGTTGCCCATGATGGCCGGCGCCGTGCACAGGTTGAGCGCGATGGACGTGAAGTTGAACGGCGCCACCGCGAACACGAAGCCGTCCAGCGGACGGTAGTCCATCATGTTCCACGTCTGCGCCGAGCTCACCGGCTGCTCGGAGAGGAGCTGCTGGGCGAAGTGGACGTTGTAGCGCAGGAAGTCGATGGCCTCGCACGCCGCGTCGATCTCCGCCTGGTGCGCCGTCTTCGACTGGCCCAGCATGGTGGCCGCGTTGAGGATGGGGCGGTACTTCGTGGCCAGCAGCTCCGCGGCGCGCAGGAAGATGGCCGCGCGCTCCACGAAGGGCATCCGCGCCCACTCCTCCTTCACCGACAGGGCGTTCTGGATGGCCTGCTCCACGTGGCTGGCGTCCGCCTCGTGCAGCGTGGCCAGCACGTGCGAGTGCTTGTGCGGCATCCGCACCGTGTCCGTCTTGGTGGAGCGGAGGTGCTTGCCGCCGATGACGATCGGAATCTCGAGCTGCTCGGAGGCCATGCGCTTGAGGGTGGCCTGGAGCTCGGCGCGCTCGGGCGAGCCGGGCGCGTGGGAGAGGATGGGCTCGTTCTGCGGCGGGGGAACGCGGACGATGGCGTTGATCACGCGGAGCACCTCGGGAAGAAAAGTGGGGAAGAAGGGCGGCGGAGCATAGCCCTTCGTCTTGAAGGTTGAACCTTGGGGGTATGTAAGACCCACACCGGTGCATATCCTTCCCATCATTCAGACTGAGGCTCCCATGTCCGATGAACGACCGTTTCCCCGCTTCCAGCCCCGCCGGCAGCTCGGCCGGACGGGCTTCACCGCCACCGTGCTGGGCATCGGCGACCTGGCCGACCGCTCGGTGCCCCTGGAGCGGTGCGTGGCCACGCTGCACCGCGCCATGGACGCGGGGCTCAACCTCATCGACACCGCCCCCAGCTACGAGGAGGGCTACAGCGAGGAGATCGTCGGCGAGGCCCTGCGGCACGGCCGGCGCGAGGGGATGTTCGTCATCGACAAGATCGACCTCCTCGACCAGCCGGTGGCGCCCCAGGTGGAGGAGAGCCTCCGCCGGCTGGGGCTGGAGGCGGTGGACCTCTTCGTCTTCCACGGCCTCTCGAAGCTGGACGCCTGGGAGCGGCTCGCCGCGCCGGGCGGCGGTATGGAGCAGCTGGAGCGGTGTGTGCGCCAGGGCAAGGCGCGCTTCCGCGGCATCTCCAGCCACCACCCGGACGTGCTGCGCGCCGCGCTCGAGTCCGGCCGCTGCGACGTGGTGATGTTCCCCGTGGGGCCGTTCGTGCACCCGCGCTACGTCGAGGAGATCCTGCCCCTGGCGCGGCGAAGGGCGTGGGCACGGTGTGCTTCAAGACCTTCGGCGCCGGCAAGCTGCTCGGCGACACCGAGGGCTACGGCCGGCCGCTCCAGACGCGCCCGCGCGGCAAGGTCAGCTCCGGCGGGGCCGAGACGAGCGAGCCCACGCTGCCGCACCTCGGGGTGGAGGAGTGCGTGCACTACACGCTCACCTGGACCCGGACGTGGCGCTGCTGGGGATGAGCTTCCCCAACGAGCAGGACGCCGCGCTCGCCGCCGCCGCATCCTTCCGGCCGCTCACGTCCGAGCAGCTCGCCGACGTGCGTCAGCGCGCGGTGCGAGCCATGGAGGGCAAGGGCGCCGTGTGGTGGAACCCCTGAGGTGAGAGCTCTCGGCGGGCGCTAGCCCTGGACCTGGGCCGCGGCGAGCGTCCGCGGCTGGAGCATCTCGTGCAGCCGCGCGATGAGGACGGTGGGCTGCACCGGCTTGATGAGATAGGCGTCGCCGGCCTCGGGGATTCCCGGGCGGGGGGCGTGGCCGCTGATGAAGAGGAAGGGCACCTTCTGGAGCGGGGGCTCGGCACGGACCTGGCGGCACAGCTCGTACCCGTCCATGCCGTCCATGTTCACGTCCGACACGATGATGTCGGGCGGCTGCTGACGGGCCTGCTCGAGCGCGGACAGCCCATTCTCCGCGAGGGTGCACTCGAAGTCCGGGGAGAGTAGCAGCCGCAGCGTCTGGCGCATGGACCACGAGTCATCCACGATCAGGACTCTGGGCTTCACGGGGCTCTCCACTTCCACGAAGGTCCGCAGGTCCGTACACCTGACCGCGGACCTGTTCAGTTTCGCGCGCTTTGCCTGGATAGGGAAGGGGGGTCGCCCGTCTTTTCCTTCAGCGGATTACTTGCCAGCGGCTCCGCTGCCGCCGACGCCCTGCTCGGCACCGGGCCGGGCCACCTCCGCGACGAGCGTGTCCAGTACGGGCGCGATCCCCGCCGTGGGGGCCGCGACGCTGCACGCCGCGCCGCCATGCACCAGCCCCACCACCTGGAGCTTGTGGTCCACCACCGGCGCGCCGGAGTCACCCTTCTCGCCGTGCAGGCTGGTGAAGAGCGCCTGGGGCACGCCCGGTAGGGAGGGGCAGCGCCCGAGCCGCTCCAATTCCACCTCCTGCGGCTCGTTCGGACGGTCGTTGCGGCCGGCGAAGAGGAGCCCCGAGCCGGGGATCGGCAGGGTGGTGGCCACGGTCAGTGGGTGTACCGGAGCCGCCTCGTCGAAGCGGATGACGGCGACGTCCCGCGCGGTGTCCACGAGCTTCACGACGCCGCTCAACATCTGCCCGGTGCGCAGCACCACCGGTTGGCGCTCTCCGGGGGCGATGTCGATGCAGTGCGCGGCGGTGAGTGCGTGGCGCCCGTCGGCGACGACCACGCCCGCGCAGTGCCCGGGGAAGAGCGTCACCGTGGCGTCCTTGAGCGCGCGGTAGTCCGGGGACATGTCCTCCTGCTGCTTCGATGAGCCGCAGGCCGCCAGCGCCAACAGGGTCAGCACACCGGCCAGTCTCGAGAGTCGCCTCGCGCGCATCGCCATCCTCCCGCGGTGCAGGGGTGCCCCGCTGGGAATGACGATGTGCATGCCGGCCGATAGGGTATTCCCGCAGGTTCGCTCAGCAGGCGTGCGGCCGGGTTCCTCCCGGGTTGCACGCGAGGTAGGGTGCGCGCCCCTTGTCCCTGGGAGCCCCGCCATGAACGCCATCGTCCAGCTCCTCATCGCGCTCGCCATACTGGGGATGGCCGGGATGCTGCTGTTCCTCAATTTCTGGCGCGCTGTCCTCTTCCTCTTCCCCGACAGCGTCCGCGTCCGGCCCGTGGCTCCCGCGGACCGGATGGACCTGCCACTCGAGCTCGCTCCACTGGCCGGCCAGCTCCGGGCGCTCGGCTTTGTCCCGCTCGGCGTCCATGAGGAGAAGCCCCGCTTCCGGCGTGGCACCCGTGCCTACGATTTTTCACACCCCTCCGAGCGCGCCTTCGCCACCCTTCATTTCACGTCGGACGGCAAGCCCCGCCTCTACCTGCTCACCCCGCTCGCCCCGGAAGGGTGCGTGCTCACCTTCGGCTACCCGCGGCCGGGATTCGAGGTCCCCGGTCGTTATCGCTCTGGAGGCCTCGCGGAGGCCTCTCCCGAGCGCCTGCTGCGGGCCCACCAGGAGCGACTCCAAGGGCTTGTTCCCACGGAGGATTTCTCCTCGGACGCCCGGCTGCGAGCCGGGCAGGCATGGTACCGGGGACCCGGCCAAAGGGAGATTCGACGACAGAACCTCCAAGGATTGTTGTGGACGGTCGTCGCCCTTGCCATCGTCGCCAGCCTCTTCCTGAGAGGCGGGCACTCGACGTGATGCACCTTGAGCGTGCACCGCGCGCCTGCCAAGAGTAGGAAGAACGAATCTTTTCAGCCTGTCTGGAGCCCCCCACGATGAAGAGCGTGTCCAAGACCGAGGAAATCTACTTTGTGTCCGGCAAGCGTACCCCGTTCGGGACGTACGGCGGCGCGCTGAAGGACCTGAGCGCCACGGACCTGGCGGTGGAGTCGGCGCGTGCGGCACTCGCCCAGGCGAAGGTGTCCCCCGAGTCCATCCAGCACGTCATCTACGGCAACGTGGTGCAGACGAGCGCGGACGCCATCTACCTGCCGCGGCACGTGGGCCTGCGCTCCGGCGTGCCCATTCCGGTGCCGGCGCTGGGCGTCAACCGGCTGTGCGGCTCGGGCTTCCAGGCCTTCGTCAACGCCGCGGAGATGATGCTCACCGAGCAGGCCGACTGCGTGCTGGCCGGCGGCACCGAGTCCATGAGCCAGGCGCCCCACGTCATCCGCGGCGCCCGCTTCGGCATTCCGCTGGGCAAGGGCGGCATGGAGGACATGCTCTGGAGCGCCCTCACCGACAGCTACACCGGTAACCCCATGGCGCTCACCGCCGAGCAGCTCGCGGTGGACTACTCCCTCTCGCAGGACGCGGTGGACGAGTACGCCGTGCTCTCCCAGAAGCGCTTCGCCGCCGCCCAGGAGGCGGGCCGCTTCGAGCAGGAGCTGTCCCCCGTCACCCTGAAGACGAAGAAGGGCGAGACGCAGTTCGCCCGGGACGAGCACAACCGGCCGGACACCACGGTGGAGGGCCTGAAGAAGCTGCCCAAGGTCTTCAAGAAGGACGGCGTGGTGCACGCGGGCGCGGCCAGCGGCATCTGCGACGGCGCGGGCTCCATGGTGATGGTCACGCGCAGCTATGCGCAGAAGCACGGCCTCACGCCCATCGCCCGGCTGGTCAACTGGGGCATCTCCGGGTGCGATCCGAAGGTGATGGGCATCGGCCCGGCGCCGGCCATCCGCCAGCTGCTCGAGCGCGCCCAGTGCAAGCTGGGGGACGTGGACCTCTTCGAGGTGAACGAGGCCTTCGCCCCGCAGTACCTCGCGGTGGAGAAGGAGCTGGGGCTGCCGCGCGACCGGACGAACGTGAATGGCGGCGCCCTCGCGGTGGGCCACCCGCTGGGGGCCTCGGGCGCGCGCATCACCATGACGCTCGCCTACGAGCTCAAGCGTCGGAGCGCCCGCTACGGCATCGGCTCGGCCTGCATCGGCGGTGGCCAGGGCATCGCGCTGCTGATCGAGGCGCTCTGACCCTGACGGTTTGGACGAATCCAACGGAAGATGACGATGAGCAACGAGCTGGATGCGAAGGCGGCCCGGGAGCGGGCCAAGGCGATCGCCGAGCAGCGGCGCGCCGAGCGCCGCAACCGCAAGCGCAAGTGTGTGCTGTGCAGCGTGGAGGAGAGTGACAAGACGCCGCTGGGGCCCCACCCGGAAGGCATCGGGCCCTCGTGCAAGGACGAGGTCACCTGTCAGGCCCGCCGCGCCGCGATCGCTCGCTGAGGTCCATCCGGGGGGCGGCCGGGGCTACGTCTCCGGCTGCCCGCCCGCCCTGCGGGGTAGGGTGGGAGCTCGCCCGCGGAGCACGGGAAGGGCCGGAATTTGGGGCCGTTTCCTTGATGACGGTCAAGACTCGCGGTAAACGTGCGGAATCTCTGGTCTACACGAGGTCGGAATGGCCGTCATCAGCTTCACGGGAGTCAAGGTGTTCTCCACCACGCTCGCGCGTGACCGCGAGAACATGGGTGAGAACATCACCAAGTGGCTCAAGGAGAACCAGAACGTCGACGTGGTGGACAAGATTGTCACGCAGTCCTCCGACAAGGAGTTCCACTGCCTGACCATCACCCTGTTCTACCGTCACAAGTCCTGAGCTGGACGTCTCACCGTGACGTCGCTCGCTGGGCGCTCTCCCCGATGACGGGGATGGGCGCCCTTCTCCGTTTGGGGCACCCGGAAGTGGACGAATCGGTTGCGAAGCGGGCCGGGTTCCCCCACCTTTGGTCGACTCTCGGGTGTCCCGAGTGGAGGACGATTTGATGAGACCGATGCGGAGCTTTGGCGGCGGCGGCGGAGGATTCGGCTTCGCCGGCGTGGAATCCATGGCGGCCAGGCTGGCGATCGGGCTGGTGGTGGGCTCGGTGGTATCCCTGTTGGCGCGCGGTTTCGGGGACCTGCTGCTGCTGTCGCCAGGCGGTGTCTTCTCCCGGCTGTGGCTGTGGCAGCCCTTCACCTACGCCTTCATCGAGCGCAGCCCGCTGGGCATCATCTTCGGCGCGATGATCCTCTACTCCATCGGCGGGGGCCTGGAGATGAGCTGGGGCTCGCGCCGCCTGCTGTGGGTGCTCTGGGGCGGCACGGTGCTCGCCGGGTTCCTCACCGCGCTCCTGTCCCTGGTGGTGCCGCTGCCCGCCGGCTATCCCGGTGGGTTCGTGATGGGCACCATCGCCTGGGTAGCCTACGGCCTGTCCATCGGGCGCGGGCAGGCGAACTTCTGGGGCATCCCCGTCACCGGGAACGTGCTGGCGGGCATCGGCGCCGGCTTCGTGGTGCTCAACGCGCTCACGAGCCATTGGAGCACCCAGGTGCCCGAGTTCTTCGCGCTGGGCATCGCCTTCATCTACATGCGAGGCGGCAGCCCCCGGAAGCTGTGGCTGCGCTTCCAGCACGCGCGGCTGCAGCGGCAGTTGCGCGGTCGCTCGCGCCACCTGCGCGTCATCTCCGAGGAGCGGCCGTCGGACAAGTACCTCAACTAGCCGCTCAGTTGGGGTGCTCCGCCTCTCCGTACTGCTTCAGCTTGCGGTAGAGCGTGGCGACGCCGATGGCGAGCTGCTCCGCGGTGCGCGCCCGGTTGCCTCCGTTGCGCGCCAGCACCGCGAGGATGTACTCGCGCTCCATCGCCTCCAGCGTGCGCGGCGAGTCCCCCGGCAGCAGGCTCGGGGGGGCCGCGCGCACCTCCTCCGGCAGGTCGTCCCGCTCCACCCGCGAGCCCTCGCACAGCGCCACCGCGCGCTCGATGGCATTGCCCAGCTCGCGCACGTTGCCCGGCCACGAATAGCGCAGCAGTTGGTCCGCTGCGTCCGGTGACAGCCCCGACACCCGGCGCCCCAGCCGCTCCGTCGCCTCCGCCAGCAGTAGCCGCGCCAGCGGGAGGATGTCGTCGCGCCGCTCGCGCAGCGGTGGCACCCGCAATTCGATCACCCGCAGGCGGTAGTAGAGGTCCTGCCGGAAGCGGCCCGCCACCACCTCGGCCGCGAGGTTGCGGTTGGTGGCCGCCACCACCCGCACGTCCACCTTGCGGCTCTGGTTCTCCCCCACGCGCCGCACCTCCTTCTCCTGCAGCACGCGCAGCAGCTTGGCCTGCATCGACGCGGGCACCTCGCCCACCTCGTCCAGGAAGAGCGTGCCTCCGTGCGCCGCCTCGAAGAGGCCCGGCCGGTCATGCGTGGCCCCCGTGAAGGACCCCTTGCGCGTGGCCGAACAGCTCGCTCTCCAGCAGGCTCTCCGTCACCGCCGCGCAGTTCACCGCCACGAAGGCCTTGTGCTCCCGGCTCGACTCCTCGTGGATGAGCCGGGCAATCCGCTCCTTGCCCACGCCGCTCTCTCCGGTGATGAGCACCGTGGAGTCCACCTTCGCCGCCCGGCGCGCCAGGTTCAGCACCTGCAGCATGGCCTCGGTGCGCGCCACCATGCCCGCGGGGTCCTCCGGCACGCCCGACACCCGCGCCAGCGTCTGGCGCTTCGTCCGCAGCTTGCGCTCGGCCTGCTTGAGCGCGTCCGTCACCTGCGCCAGCGCCCCCTCCATGCACTGCGTCTCGTAGAAGCGCAGCGACTCGCGGCACTCGGGGCTCCACTCCTCCTCCGGTTTGCCGAGAATCTGGCAGCACCGGGTCTCCCTTCCCCACGCAGCGCGTCTCGATGCAGTACACGGGCTTGTTGTTGCAGTAGCTCATGTAGCCGCTGGCGAAGCCCGTGAGCGACCAGCACACCGGCTCCTCCGCCTTGCCCAGTTGCAGCAGGTGCTGCTCCGCCTCGTACGAGTCGTGCCAGAGCGCCTCCGCGAAGGGCTCCGGTCCCTCCTCGGCGCCCCGCTCCACCCGCTCCATCACCACCTGTCCCTGCAGCGTGTGCAGCCGTCCCGCCCGCCCGGCGCCACTGCGCCTCGTCCTCCCAGGGGAAGGCGTTCTTCATCGTCTCCGCCGTGCGCCAGCCGTGCGCGAAGCCCAGCCGGGTGAAGATGCCTCGCGTCGCCATCAGCCCCACCGTGGAGATGAGCTCCTTGCGCAGCAGCCCCAGCACCACCGGGTCCAACAGCAGCACCCGCTGGCCCGCGAAGTGGATGAGCCCCCCGTTCGGCTCGAAGGACAGCAGCTCCCTCAGGTCCAGTTCCAGTCTCGGCGCCATGGCTCCTCCCTCTCAAGATGAGCGTATTCTCTATCGTTTTGAGAGTTTCCGTGCGAGCGAAAGTGGAAAATTCTAGTGATTCCAGGGTGTTGGAATGGGTGGCCGGGTGGCCCGGGGGTTGCTATGAAGCATCCCCAAGATACGCGGCTTCGCGCTGCGTGGATGAAACCCGCGGTACGCAGTCACCCATTGGAGAGAAACACCATGAAGCTGTCCCTGAAGCCCGCCGTCGCCGCCCTCGTGCTCGCCGCCCCCTCCTTCGCGTTCGCCGCCGATTACGTCATCGACTCGGCCCACTCGGGCGCGCAGTTCACCGTGAAGCACATGATGGTGTCGAACGTGCGCGGCGCACTTCGGCAAGCTGACTGGCTCGGCCACCATCGACGAGAAGGACATGACCAAGTCCACCGTCGAGGCCACCATCGACGCCACCTCCATCAACACCAACGAGCCCAAGCGCGACGAGCACCTGCGCAGCCCGGACTTCTTCGACACCGCGAAGTACCCCACCATCACCTTCAAGTCGACGAAGGTGGAGAAGGCCGGCTCCAACCTCAAGGTGACGGGCGACCTCACCATGCACGGCGTGACCAAGCCGGTGGTGCTGGACGTGGATGGCTCCACCGCCGAGGCGAAGGACCCCTGGGGCAACACCAAGCGCGGCGGCGTGGCCACCACGAAGATCAACCGCAAGGACTTCGGCCTGGGCTGGAACAAGGCCCTGGAGGCCGGCGGCGTGGTGGTGGGCGAGGAGGTCTCCATCACCCTCGACCTGGAGCTGAACAAGAAGCAGGCCCCGGCGGCGGCGGCTCCGGCCAAGGCGGCCCCGGCCAAGGCGGCGAAGGACAGCAAGTAATCGCCTGAGCAGGACAGGGCGGTAGTCCGGAGGGGCCTCGGTACCGGGGCCCCTCTTTCATTTGGGGCGGTCCCTCACGGTTCGATGACCAGGTTCACCGTCTTCTCGAACAGGGCCGGGGCATGGGCCAGCTGTCGGATGAGCCGGGTCCGCAGCCAGGGGCGGCGCGCCACGGCGAGCAGCGTCTGGGTGAAGAACACATAGCGGCGGTAGAAGGGCTGGATGGCGCGCTCGTAGGCGACGAGGGACTCGCGCGTCGCCCCGCGGGCGAGCACGTCCGGCAGCAGCGTCCCCAACGCGGCCGCGGAGCGGAAGGCCAGCGTCAGCCCCTCGCCGGTGATGGCATCCACGTACCCCGCGGCGTCTCCCACCAGCACGAAGCGATCCAGCACCCGGGAGCGGACGGAGCGCAGCAGTGGCCCCGAGCCACGCGGCTTGGAGTCCTCGGGAGCCCCCTCGAGCCGGGACCGCAGCACCGGGAAGCGCGCCAGGAGGTTCTGGAAGGAGACGCGGCCCTCCATCCCTCCGTCATCCCACAGGAAGGCCACGCCGACGCGCTCCGAGCCCGCAGGGGTGATGTAGGCCTCCACGCCCCGGGCGAAGTGGACCTCGACGAACTCCGTCCAGGGGCGGATGCGGAAGTGCTGGCGCAGGCCGTAGCGCCGTGAGCCCGAGGGAGGATGCTCGGGCCCCTGCTCCAGCCCCTGGGCGCGTCGCAACGGCGAGGCCAGCCCATCCGCGGCCACCAGGAGGTGGGCCTCCAACTGCTCGCCGGCGGCGGTCGTCAAGAGGACGCGCTCGGGGGTGCGCTCCACCTGGGTCACCTGACTGCGCTCCCGGAGCTCCACCTCGTTCTTCCGAGCCACCTTCTCCAGCGCGTGCGACAGCGCGAGCCGGCGGATGCCGAGGCCTCCCGGGGGCGGCAGGCGACCCTCGACCGCCGTGCCGTCCTCCTGGAGGTAGCGGATGCCCACGATGGGAGCGCAGTCCTCCGGGGAGAGGTACTCACGGGCTCCGAGGGCCTCGAGCTCGCGCAACCCCGCTGGCATCAGGCCCTCACCACAGGCCTTGTCCATCGGCAGGGACTGTCGCTCGAAGAGGACCGTGGAGAGCCCACGGCGCGCGGCGTGGATGGCCACCGCCAGCCCCGCGGGCCCTCCTCCCACCACTGCCACGTCCGTCATTGGGGGCCTCCAGGGATGAAGCGGGGCCGCTCGCCGAAAGCCCGCTGGTACTCGGCACCGAGCGCGGCCTCCTCGGCGCGGATGCGGACGAAGAGCAGCGCCGCGTTGCCCAGGGTGAAGAGGAGGGCCGTCAGGTACCCACCATGGATGAGCGGGATGAACACCATCTCCATGATGACCGCGACGTAGTTGGGATGGCGCACGAAGCGGTAGGGACCCTGCGTCACCGGCGTGGCCCCGGGGACGAAGATGATGCGCGTGTTCCAGCGCTCGCCGAGCGTGGAGATGGCCCAGTAGCGCAGCAACTGGGCGGCCACGGCTCCGGCCAGGCTGAGCCACCCCAGCAGGCCCGGGAAGGCGCGCTGGAAGTAGAGGACCTCGCCCACACAGGCCAGGAGGAAGGCCGTGTGGAAGAGCGTCATCACCTTGTAGTGCCCCTGACCGACCTCCCGGCCTCCCTGCTCCAGCGCCCGGCGGGCGTTGCGCTTGGAGACGACCAGCTCGAAGAGCCGCTCGACGAGGATCAGTCCGAGGAAGATGAGATACGCAGACGTAGAGGAGATCACCATTGCGGCAGCACCCGTTCGGACAGGCTGCCGTTCTCCTCGAGGGACTTCCACGTGCGGACCCGAGCGTTCGCCGGCAGTTGTGAACGATCCGACGCAGCCGGACCTCCGCGACCTGCACGTGTGGCTCAACAAGCAAAACGAGGGGCCTCGGTGACGAGGCCCCTCGTTCATTCACGGGCTTGGGCGGGGTGGCTCAGCCCTCGGCGACGGCCTGCACGCTCGCGCGGTAGATGAAGATGCGCGAGGTGTTGGTGCGCGTGTCCGCGGGGATGACGAAGAAGCCCTGCCCGGTGTTCTTGTAGTCGTGGGAGAAGCCGGCCACCTGGCGACCGTCATTGAAGGTGACGCGGATCTTCTGCCCCTCCGGCTGCGGCGGACGGCTGCCGGTGGCGAGCATGAAGAAGATGGCCTTCACGCGCGTGACCGGGATGTGCTCGGGGGCGAAGCCGGTCTGCTGCTCGAGCGGGATGGCCTCGTCGAGCAGGTCCACGTCGCGGATGGCACCGCGCTTCACCTGGCCCTCCACCGTGTGGATGATGACCCGGTGCTCGCCCTCGATGAAGGCGTTGATGGGGGCCATGGGCACGGCGGACGCCGACTGTGCCGAGGCCTGCACCGTCGGGATGGCTTGGAGCGTGGACCGAGGCGGAGGCGCCCCAGGCACGAGTGCCGCCCTCGGAGCCGCCACGGGAGCCGGAGGCGCCATGGGCGGGGGCGGGGGCATCGCCGGGACCGAGGGAGCCCGCGGAGGCATCGCGGGGGCCGCGGTCCTGGCCACCGGCGCGGGGGCCACCGGAGCCGCCACGGGGGGCGACTCCACGATGTCCTCCGAGAGATCGATCTCGGGCATCTCGGGCTCGGCCTCCATGACCGGGAGGTCGGCCTCGGGCTCGCCCAGGTCGATCTCGGGCATCTCGGGCTCGGCCTCCATGACCGGGAGGTCGGCCTCGGGAGTCTGCTCGGAGCCCGAGAGCTCCTCGACGGGCGTGCCGTACGCGCCGTCGCCCTGACCCCACGCCGGCGCCTGCTGCTGGCCGGACCACTGCTCCTGCGCACCGGCCTCCGACTCCTCGGCCGACCAGGTCGGACTCGTGCCGAACAGGGACGCGTTCGTATCGGGGCTCAGGGGCGGCTCGGCGTCTTGGGCCGTCGCGTTCCACTCACCCTGGCTCTCGGTGGGCGCGTTCCAATTCGTCTCCGCGGGCGCGCTGGCCCACTCGGGCTGCACCTCCTCGACGGGCGCGTTCCACTCGGGCTGGGCCTCGGCGGGAGCGTTCCAGTCCGTCTGGGGCTCAGCTGCCGGAGCGGCGTTCCAGTCCTGCGTGGAGCTCTCGGACGCCCACTCGGGCTGGAGCTCGACGGGGGCCGACGGCTCGGCGGCGGCCATCCAGGGCTGCTGCTCGGCGGGAGCGGACCAGTCGGTCTGCCCCTCGGCGGGAGAGGCCCACTCGGGCTGGGCCTCGGCAACGGGCTGCTCCTCGACGGGAGCGGCCCACTCGGGCTGGGCCTCGGCAACGGGCTGCTCGGCGGGAGCGGACCAGTCGGTCTGTCCCTCGGCGGGAGTGGCCCACTCGGACTGGGCCTCAACAGCAGGCTGCTCCTCGGCGGGAGAGGCCCACTCGGGCTGAGCCTCGAGGACGGGCTGCTCCTCGGCGGGAGTGGCCCACTCGGGCTGAGCCTCGAGGACAGGCTGCTCCTCGGCGGGAGTGGCCCACTCGGGCTGGGCCGCGGCAACGGGCTGCTCCTCGGCGGGAGTGGTCCACTCGGGCTGTGCCTCGAGGACAGGCTGCTCCTCGGCGGGAGTGGCCCACTCGGGCTGGACCTCGGCAACAGGCTGCTCCTCGGCCGGTGTGGACCACTCGCCCTGGACCTCGATGGGCGCTGCCTCCTCGGTCGATGCGCTCCACTCGGGCTGAGCCTCGAGGATGGGCTGCTCCTCGACCGGTGCGGACCAGTCGGTCTGTCCCTCGGCGGGAGTGGTCCACTCGGCCTGAGCCTCGGCAACAGGCTGCTCCTCGGCGGGAGTGGTCCACTCGGCCTGAGCCTCGAGGACGGGCTGCTCCTCGGCCGGTGTGGACCACTCGCCCTGGACCTCAGCGGGAGTGGCCCACTCTGGCTGCGCCTCAACAGCAGGCTGCTCCTCGGCGGGAGTGGCCCACTCAGTCTGCGCCTCGAGGACAGGCTGCTCCTCGGCGGGAGCGGACCAGTCGGTCTGGCCCTCGGCGGGAGTGGCCCACTCGGACTGGGCCTCAACAGCAGGCTGCTCCTCGGCGGGAGAAGCCCACTCGGGCTGAGCCTCGAGGACGGGCTGCTCCTCGACCGGTGCGGACCAGTCGGTCTGGCCCTCGGCGGGAGTGGCCCACTCGGGCTGAGCCTCGGCAACAGGCTGCTCCTCGGCGGGAGTGGCCCACTCCGGCTGGGCCTCGGCAACGGGCTGCTCCTCGACGGGAGTGGCCCACTCGGGCTGAGCCTCGAGGACGGGCTGCTCCTCGACCGGTGCGGACCAGTCGGTCTGTCCCTCGGTGGGAGTGGCCCACTCGGTCTGAGCCTCGGCAACAGGCTGCTCCTCGGCGGGAGTGGCCCACTCGGCCTGAGCCTCGAGGACGGGCTGCTCCTCGGCCGGTGTGGACCACTCGGCCTGTGCCTCGAGGACAGGCTGCTCCTCGGCGGGAGTGGCCCACTCGGGCTGGGCCTCGGCAACGGGCTGCTCCTCGGCCGGTGTGGACCACTCGCCCTGGACCTCGATGGGCGCTGCCTCCTCGGTCGATGCGCTCCACTCGGGCTGAGCCTCGAGGACGGGCTGCTCCTCGACCGGTGCGGACCAATCGGTCTGGCCCTCGGCGGGAGTGGCCCACTCGGGCTGAGCCTCGGCAACAGGCTGCTCCTCGGCCGGTGTGGACCACTCGCCCTGGACCTCGATGGGCGCCGCCTCCTCGGTCGATGCGCTCCACTCGGGCTGAGCCTCGAGGACGGGCTGCTCATCGACCGGTGCGGACCAGTCGGTCTGGCCCTCGGCGGATGGCTCTACGGTAGCGGGCTCGGTGGAGGTCCACTCCGCCTGGACCTCGATGGGCGCCGGCTCCTCGGCCGACGCGCTCCACTCGGGCTGGGCCTCGATGGAGGGCAGCTCGGCATCCGCGCTCTGGCTGTCGCCGTACGCCGTGGTGCTCTCGGGCGTGGCGTTCGTCTCCGCCGTGAGCTCTTCGCTCCCCGGCTGGTGTCCCCAGGTGGCGCTGGCGGAGGTGAACTCCGGAGTGCTCATGTACTCCGCGGCGCTCTCGAGTTGGAGGCTCTCTCCAGAGCCCTCGTTTCCGCTCCAGCTCGCGTCGGCATCCGCCGTCTCGAGCGGGACGGGCTCGGAGGACACGGACGTCCCGGCCTCATCGGCGTGGCCCAGGAACTCGTTCGCGTTGACGAGCGGCACGGGCTCGCCCGAGTCCCCGGTCAGGTCGAACGGCTGCTCGCCCGAGGGCACGACCTCGTTGCTGCCCCAGGTCAGGGTGTTGTGCTCGGGCTGCACGGCCCCGGGCTCGTACGTGTCGGCGAGCTCGATCGTGTCCGCCTGGAGATCGGGCGCGACCTGCACCGGGTGCAGTTCCAGCGTGGTCGGGTGTTCCTGGGCCGCGAAAGCCGGGGCGGGCGTCGGCTCCATCTCGGCACCGAGGTCGGCCACGTCGAAGGTGGGCTCCTCCGCGGCTGGGCTCGGCGTGCGGTGCGGACTCCAGGGCGGGGCTCGCATCGAGCGCCGCCGTGTCGGCGTCGGTCTGCCACGGCATGTCCAGCGTGGGGGCTGGCTCCAGCTCGGGCGTGGCCTCGAGCTCGGAGACGTCGAACGTGGGTGTCTCGTCGACCGCTTCGGTCTCCTCCAGGGGAGGCAGGGGCCGGGCGGAAGGCGCCGTGACATCCATTTCGAGCAGGGCGACGTCACCCGTCGGATACGCGGGGAGCGCGTACGACGCGGTGATCTCCATCCGGCTCTGATCGAGCAGGGCGACTTCCGAGGTCTCGGCGTCGGCATGCGGCGGTGGGGTCGCGGCGGTGCTCGACTCCATGTCCACCGCGAGCGGCGCGGAGTCCCACTCGTTGGCGACGGGAGCGGTGGGCTCCTCGGCGAGCACCGGCTCGGGCGTGAGCTGCTCTTCGACGGCGCCCTCGAGCAGCTCGATGTCGGTGGGTTGCACCTCGATGGTCCGGACCGGAGTCGTGGGCTCCTCCTCGACCACGGGCGGTGCGGACGCGGGAGCGGGAGCCCCCAGGTCGGAGTTGAGTGCGGAGAAGTCGTCCTCGCCCAGTTCGATGGGCGACGAGGGCTCTGGCTCGGGCGAGGCCTCGAACATCGGCAGATCCGCCGGGGACTCGGCCTGCGCGGGAGTGGGGTCCTCCCAGCCGGTCATGTCGACGGACTCGGGCTCCTCGAGCCGCTCGGGGATCGGCGTGGCCTCGCTGACGGGTGTGACGTCGGTGTCGGAGACCTCGAAGACGTCCTCGGCGACGGGCTCGGCCGTGTCGAGGGGCTCGGCCTCGAGCTCGGACTGGGCCTCGAACTCGGGCTGGGCTTCGAACTCGGGCTGGGCCTCGAACTCGGGCTGGGCTTCGAACTCGGGCTGGGCTTCGAACTCGGGCTGGGCTTCGAACTCGGGCTGGGCCTCGTCGACGGGCGCGGCGGGCTCCGGCGTGGGCTCTGCCCAGGGCGCGGGTCCGTTCAGCGCGGGGATGTCGAGGTTCTCGTTCTCGAGGCTGAGCGGGGTCGGCTCCTGTGCCGGCTGCGGCACGTCCGTGGTCGTCTGCGGGTAGGGCTGCTGCTCGGCGTAGCCGGCCGCGTAGGCCTGCTGCGGATCGGCGTAGGGCTGACCCTGCGTGGCCGCGTAGGCCTGGTTGGGATCGTAGGCCTGGTTGGGGTCGTAGCCGCCCTGGGCGGGGTAGGCGTACCACTGGCCATCGGCGCCGTAGTAGCCCTGGGGCTGCTGCGCGTAGGCCTGGTTGGGATCGTAGGCCTGGTTGGGGTCGTAGCCGCCCTCGCCGGGCGGGGTAGGCGTACCACTGGCCATCGGCACCGTAGTAGCCCTGGGGCTGCTGCGCGTAGCCCTGGTTGGGGTCGTAGCCGCCCTCGCCCTGGGCGGGGTAGGCGTACCACTGGCCATCGGCGCCGTAGTAGCCCTGGGGCTGCTGCGCGTAGCCCTGGTGGGGATCGTAGCCCTGCGCGGCGTAGCCGGACTGGGAGTAGTCGGCGGGGTAGGCGTACCACTGACCATCGGCGCCGTAGTAGCCCTGGGGCTGCTGCGCGGGGTCCATGGCCTCGGCGGACTCCTGCGTGGGCACACCCTGGGTAGCCAGGAGCCCCTGTAGCTCGCTCCAACGAGCTTCCTCCGCGGGGGAAAGGATTCCCCGCGTCCGCTTCTCATCCAGGAAGCGAAACTCCCTCATCGCCGCACGCGTGTCCGACATCCGTCACCTCGCTGCTGACCCGAGTCCGGGGCTCCAGTCGCAGCGCCTATACGAATAAAATTTCCGCGCGAGTCTAAGAGACTCGGGAGGAGGGGTAAACTTCGCGGACGGGGAATCCGCTTGCTCGTTACCTCCGCGAGAGGGCGGACGTGACGGTTTCTTCCAGTTGGGAGAGGCTGCGGCCGTAGCGCTGCTGGAGGGCCTCCTCGAAGGGAGTGCCCTGGCCCACCTCGCGGATGAGACCGAGCAGCCGCTCGGGCCCTCCATCGCGCAGTAGCTCCCGGACGGCGATGGCCGAGGTGCCGTAGGCCATGCCGGGGTCGCCCTGCTGGATGAGGGCCTGCCCGGCCATCGAGGAGAGGCTCGGGAGGAGGCCGGCCTGGGCGGCGGCGCGCATGCGGGCGGCCAGCGCCTGGGGCGGCTTGTCGCTGCCCAGGTAGCGCCACTCCACGTACTCGGCGAGGCCCTCGTTGAGCCAGATGGGGACCTGCTGGCCGCCCCCGGCGAGGTTCACGAGGTCATCCACCACGGCGTGGACGTACTCGTGGACGAGGGTGGCCTTGGTCTGCTGGGTGAGCTCGGCGGCGTCGTTGATGCGGATGGCGCCGTCCGAGTAGAGCCCGGCCACCATGCGCGAGAGGGCGGAGCCCTGGTGGGTGCTGAACTCCTCACGGGTATAGAGGATGACGTCCACGGGCGCCTCGCGCGCCTCGCCGAGCACCTGGCGCGTATGGACGTAGGCCTCGTCGAGCGCGGAGACGATGCGGCCCTCGTAGTCGGCGCGCTGGCCGAAGTCGCGCTCGTTGTTGAAGTACTTCACGACGAAGCGGCCGTTGGCGCGGGTACGCATGCCGTCGGCGCTCACGCCGGACTCATAGGAGAGGCCGGAGGAGGCGGAGGCGGACTGGACGGAGCCCTTGCCCTTGTCCTCGGTCTCGCCGGTGAAGCGCTGCTCGATGGCGCGGGCCTGGGCGCGGGCCTGGGTCTCCTCGGAGGACTGGCTGCGGGCCTTCTGCATCAGCGCCCGGGCCTTGGCGGCCTGGGGCGAGCGCGGCGGCACCTTGCCGAGCACCTCGAGGGCGCCCCGCGGATCCTTGTCCTCCAGGAGGAGCCGGCCCAGCTCCAGCCCGAAGTGGCCCTCCTTGGGGAAGTGCTCCAGGCCCTGGCGAAGGGCCTCCTCGGCGGAGCCCCGCTGGTCGCTGGCGAGCGCGGTGCGGGCGAGGCAGCGCAGGCCTCCGGCCGTCTCCTCGAAGGCCACGGCGCGCTCGCCGAGCGAGTACGCCATCACCGCGTCGGAGCCGGCGAGGGCCTCACAGCCCTTGAGCAGGGAGGCGGCGATGGTGCGGCGCTGAGGGGCCTCGTAGCCCTTGGGATCCGCGGAGGAGTAGGCGAGGTAGAGGTCCTCCCACGCGCGCTGGGCGGCGAGTTTCTGGGCCTGCGCGGGGGGAGGGGGTGGGTTGGCGGAGAGCAGGGCGGCGAGGAGCAGGGCGCGCATGGGGCGCAGTATCGCCGAGCCGGTGCCCCGGAGCGAAGTGGGCGCCCTGAACGAGGTGGGACGCGCCTCTACCAGCGGTCGTACGGTGAAGAGGCAGTCGATGAGCTGGGCCTTACCAAGGGATGTGTTGCGGCACTGGATGTCGGGAACCGGGGTGAAGAGCGTATCGAGAGGCAGGGGCTGAACGCCCAGTTCCGAGCGCACCAGCGCCTCCATGGTGTCCGCGTAGGGCTTCGTCTCCGGCACGTCCTCGTAGAAGAGCTTCGTCTTTTTCCACCTGCCGTCCGAAGACCTTTCGGAAGGAGCTATAGCGCACGTATACCGGCGCCAGGATGCTGACGAGCACCACGACGGCCCGGACCTCCTGCACCTCCGCCCTCGAGTTGGATGAACCTCGGGGAGGTACACCCGGGCACGCCAGCAGTTGTCATCGGAGAAGAGGACGCTCCAGTCCTCCACACGGCAACCGGGCAGCGCCTCTGTCAACCTGGAGAGCAGATGTTTCCAGGGTCCGGAGTTGTTCAGGGCTTCCTGACGTGTCCGCAGAAGGCGTTGGTACTGCGCCGACTCGGCGTAGCCCTCGTCGGCATCCCGGAGATTGGCCGGGTAGTACTGGTGGACCAGTTCCAGCAACCGAGGGGGGGACAGGTCACCGGAGGCGCCTTCAATTCCATGTGCGAGTCCAGGTCATTGGGCCTGATGACGCGAGCACCATCAACGGTTCTTCCCAGCTCTTTCTCCAATTCTTTCCTGAAATGTTCGCACAGCTCCGCCGAGAACAGCCCCTCTCGTCTCAGTGTTCGCTCGGAGGCGATATCCGACGCCTTCGCGGCTTCCCATTGGGCGAATTCGTCAGTCACGACTCCGCGGAAATTGACCTCCGGCACCTCCACGTCGATGGTGCACCAGACGTTCCTGCGAACCCCCTGGTCCGTCACGTGTACCAATTGGACGGTGACCCGGGCGGACTTCCACCCACCGGGCCCAGGTACCCTCCGTGGAACGATGGGCCGGAACTGGAATTGGGATGGCGGGATGCCCCACGGCCCGCCAACGAAGGACATGCACGCCGGCAGGCACAGCAGGGACAGGAGGACGAGCACCACGGAAGAGCGCTTCATGGGGCCTCCGAGACTCGGGTTGCTCGGACACCCTAAGCCTCCCCACTGACACCCCTCCGTATCGGACAACCCAGCAGGTTCACTGCTGCGTCACTCGTAGCCGACTACGAGTGCGGGTTGCTTCTGGACGTCCAGAAGTGAGGGCCAGCGCCTCAGGTCTCTTCCGCGACCTGCCAGCCGTTCCGCGACAGGCTGGCGATCAGGTCCACGATGTGGCCGCGCCCGCGCGTCTCCAGCGTCACCTCCACCGCCACCTCGCCCAGGCCCGCCTTGGAGAAGGCTCGGTTGTGGTAGATCTCCACCACGTTGGCGCCCTGCTGGGCAATCTCCGCGGTGAGCTGCGCGAGCATCCCCGGCCGGTCCGGCATGCGCACGCTCAGCCGCACCAGTCGCCCGTCCTTCACCAGGCCGCGCTCGATGATGCGGCTGACGAGGTTGACGTCGATGTTGCCGCCCGAGATGAGCAGCACCACCTTGCGGCCGCGCGCCGAGGGAATCTTCCCGTGGATGAGCGCCGCCAGGCCCACCGCTCCCGCGCCCTCCACCACCGTTTTCTCTCGCTCGAGCAGCAGGAGGATGGCGTTGGCGATCTCCTCCTCGTCCACCGTGACGATGTCGTCCACGTAGCGGCGGATCATCTCGTAGGTGTAGTCGCCGGGGCGCTTCACCGCGATGCCGTCCGCGATGGTGGTGCCGGCGGGCAGCTCCACCAGCTTCCCCGCGTCCACCGAGGCCTTCATGCTCGCGATGGCCGCGGCCTGCACGCCGATGATTTTGATGCGCGGGTTGGTCTCCTTGAGCGCGCACGCCACGCCGGAGATGAGCCCGCCGCCGCCGATGGGCACCACCACCATGTCCATGTACGGAATCTGCTCGAGCAGCTCCAGGCCGATGGTGCCCTGGCCGGCGATGACGAGCGGATCATTGAAGGGGTGGACGAAGACGCGGTTCTCGCGATCCTGGATGCGCAGGGCCTCGGCGTAGGCCTCGTCGAAGTTGGTGCCGTGCAGCACCACCGTGGCGCCGTAGCCGCGCGTGCGCGTGGCCTTGATGAGCGGGGTGCGCTCCGGCATCACGATGGTGGCGTTCACGCTCAAACGGCCCGCGTGGTAGGCGAGCCCCTGCGAGTGGTTGCCCGCCGAGGCGGCGATGACGCCGCGGGCCCGCTCCTCCGGTGTGAGGGTGAGCAGCTTGTTGAGGGCGCCGCGCTCCTTGAAGGCACCCGTGCGCTGCAGGTTCTCCAGCTTGCAGAAGAGCGCCGAGCAGTCCGTGAGCTCCTTGAACTGCTCCGACTTCGGGCAGGGAGAGCGGTAGACGGCATTCTCCGATGCGCTGCTGGGCGTCTTCGATCTGCTGGAGGGTGACCATGGGCTTGTGTCGGGCCTGATAACCGAAGCGCTGCCCGGGCGAAAGGGGCGGGAGCCTCGGGGAGACGCCCGCCTGCTCGTCTGTCAGATGCCGCGCAGCACCGTGGCCTTGCCCACGCGGCCGATCGCCAGGATGAATGCCGCGGTGCGCAACGTCACCTTGCGCGAGCGCGCGACCTGGGCCACCCGGTCGTAGGCCTCCTTCATCGTCTTCTCCAGCTCGGCGTTCACCCGGTCCTCCTCCCAGGAGAGGTGCTGGAGATTCTGCACCCACTCGTAGTAGCTGACGGTCACACCGCCCGCGTTGGCGAGGATGTCCGGCACCACGAGCACGCCGTTCTTCTCGAGAATCTCATCGGCCTCGGGGTCGGTGGGGCCGTTGGCGCCCTCGATGATGAGCCGGGCGCGCACCGCGTTGGCGGTGGTGCGGTTGAGCGAATGGCCGAGCGCGGCGGGGATGAGCACGTCGCAGTCGGCGGCCAGCACGTCCTCGCTCTTGCATGCCTGGCCCCCGCCGAAGCCGGTGACGGTGCCGGTGCGCTTTACGTGCTCGAAGAGGCCGGGGACGTCCAGGCCCTGCGGGTTGTAGACGCCGCCGTACACGTCCGCGACGGCCACCACCACGCCTCCGTCCTGCGACAGCAGTTGCGCGGTGTGGCTGCCCACGTTGCCGAAGCCCTGGATGGCGAAGCGCGTGCCCTTCATGGGCATGCCCGTGTCCCGGAGGATTTCGCGGGTGATGTAGAGCAGCCCGCGCCCGGTGGCCGAGTCACGGCCCTTGGTGCCGTACAGCTCCGGCGGCTTGCCGGTGACGACGGCCGGCGAGTGCCCGTGGTAGCGCGAGTACTGGTCCATGATCCACGCCATCACCTGGGGGTTGGTGTTGACGTCGGGCGCGGCGATGTCCCGGGTGGGACCGATGACGTCTTGAATCTGGTCCACGTACTTGCGGGTGAGGCGCTCCATCTCCTTGAAGCTGAGCTGGGTGGGGTCCACCGCGATGCCGCCCTTGGCCCCGCCATAGGGGAGGTTCACCACGGCCGTCTTCCACGTCATCAGCGAGGCGAGCGCCACGCACTCGTCCTGGTTGATGGTGGGGTGGTAGCGCAGGCCGCCCTTCATGGGGCCGCGGCTGTTGTCGTGCTGGATGCGGTAGCCGTGGAAGGTGCGGATCTCCCCGCTGTCGAGCTCGATGGAGACCTGGACCTTCACCTCGCGCAGGGGCGTGGCGAGCAGCGTCTCGATGCGCTCACCCACGTCCATGATGCGAGCGGCCTTGCGGAAGTAGTGGTGAATCGCTTCGACGGCGTGCATGGCCGGGGTGCTCTCCTGGGGCGTCCCTCGCGCGGGGGACCTGCGACGGCGCGAGACCTTAACAGAAGGGGTGCGCTAACATGGGTTGGCGATGCGCTCCAGTTCCCCGTCAGCCCAGGATGCGAGCGGGCACCTGCAGGGGCTCGCGCGCCGCATCCGCACCCTGCGCGAGCGGCGGGGGCTGACCCAGGAGGACTTCGCCGCCCGGTGTGGCATCTCGGTGAGCTTCGCGTCGCTGCTGGAGCGGGGCGAGCGCAGCCCCAGCTACGAGACGCTCGTTCAGGTGGCGGCGGCGCTGGGCGTGCCCCTGGCGGAGCTCTTCCGGGTGGAGGAGGACGAGGCGGCGGGGGCGCACCGGCTGGTGGAGTTCGTGCGCGCGCGCGGGCTGGGACGGGCCGAGGTGGATCGGCTGCTGGCGGTGGCGGAGGCGATGTTCGGCCAGCGGGAGCCACCGGACAGGCGCCGCCCCGAGGAGGCTCCCCGCTGCAAGGAGCCGGGCTGTGGGAAGCCGGTGCTGGCCAAGGAGCTGTGCGTGGCGCACTACCACCGGGCGAGGAGAGCGAAAACCCCGCAAACCCCTCCCTCTCCGTCCGGGAGAGGGTCGGGGTGAGGGGCGGCGGACCCGGGATGACCCCTGTGGTTCGATTCGTCACCGCCGGGCGGACGAGGCACCGCGCAGCCAATCAAGCGGGGAGTGGGCCAAGGGATTCAGCGGGGAGGATACGAAGCTGGCCAGTGGCGGGGTCGTTCCAGCGCCAGCCCAGCCAGCGCCAGGCTTCGGGGGATGCATGGAGGACGCGTCCGTGAACCTCGTCGATTGACGCGATTTGCCCCTCCGGGAAGAGATGGCTGGACCAGACGCATTGGCCCGAGGATGCGTCCCACACCCTCAGGGAGTGGTCGGAAGAGCCAGACAGGAGGCGCTGGCCGTCCGGACTCCACGCGCACGCATTCACCCAGGAGGCATGGCCGGAGAGGGTGAGAAGGCAGTCGCCGGACGTGGCGTCCCACCCCCTCAGGGAGCTGTCGGAAGAGCCAGACAGGAGGCGCCGGCCGTCCGGACTCCACGCGCACGCCCACACCGAATCGGCATGGCCGGAGAGGGTGAGAAGGCAGTCGCCGGACGCGGCGTCCCACACCCGCAGGGAGCTGTCGTCAGAGCCAGACAGGAGGCGCTGGCTGTCCGGACTCCACGCGCATGCCGTCACCGGGGAGGCATGGCCGGAGAGGGTGAGAAGGCAGTCGCCGGACGCGGCGTCCCACACCCGCAGGGAGTGGTCGGAAGAGCCAGACAGGAGGCGCTGGCCGTCCGGACTCCATGCGCACGCCCACACCGAATCGGCATGGCCGGAGAGGGTGAGAAGGCAGTCGCCGGACGCGGCGTCCCACACCTGCAGGGAGCTGTCGTCAGAGCCAGACAGGAGGCGCTGGCCGTCCGGACTCCACGCGCACGCATTCACCCAGGAGGCATGGCCGGAGAGGGTGAGAAGGCAGTCGCCGGACGTGGCGTCCCACACCCTCAGGGAGCTGTCGGCAGAGCCAGACAGGAGGCGCTGGCCGTCCGGACTCCACGCGCACGCCAATACCGAGGAGGCATGGCCGGAGAGGGTGAGAAGGCAGTCGCCGGACGCGGCGTCCCACACCCTCAGGGAGCTGTCGTCAGAGCCAGACAGGAGGCGCTGGCCGTCCGGACTCCACGCGCATGCCGTCACCGGGGGGCATGGGAGGCATGGCCGGAGAGGGTGAGAAGGCAGTCGCCGGACGCGGCGTCCCACACCCTCAGGGAGTTGTCGAAAGAGCCCGACAGGAGGCGCCGGCCGTCCGGACTCCACGCGCACGCCGTCACCGGGGAGGCATGGGAGGCATGGCCCGAGAGGGTGAGCAGGCAGTCGCCGGACGTGGCGTCCCACACCTTCAGGGAGTGGTCGAAAGAGCCCGACAGGAGGCGCCGGCCGTCCGGACTCCACGCGCACGCCAACACCGAGGAGGCATGGCCGGAGAGGGTGAGAAGGCAGTCGCCGGACGCGGCGTCCCACACCCTCAGGGAGTTGTCGGAAGAGCCCGACAGGAGGCGCTGGCCGTCCGGACTCCACGCGCACGCCGTCACCGAGGAGGCATGGCCGGAGAGGGTGAGAAGGCAGTCGCCGGACGCGGCGTCCCACACCCGCAGGGAGTTGTCGGAAGAGCCCGACAGGAGGCGCTGGCCGTCCGGACTCCACGCGCACGCCCTCACCGAGGAGGCATGGCCGGAGAGGGTGAGAAGGCATGTCGCCGGACGTGGCGTCCCACACCCTGCAGGGAGTGGTCGGAAGAGCCCGACAGGAGGCGCTGGCCGTCCGGACTCCACGCGCACGCATTCACCGAGGAGGCATGGCCGGAGAGGGTGAGAAGGCAGTCGCCGGACGTGGCGTCCCACACCCTCAGGGAGTGGTCGTCAGAGCCAGACAGGAGGCGCTGGCCGTCCGGACTCCACGCGCACGCCGTCACCGGGGAGGCATGGCCGGAGAGGGTGAGAAGGCAGTCGCCGGACGCGGCGTCCCACACCCGCAGGGACTTGTCGGAAGAGCCAGACAGGAGGCGCTGGCCGTCTGGACTCCACGCGCACGCCCTCACCGTAGTTGGCGTGACCGAGGAGCACCGCCAGGGACGGCGTACCCATTCGAGGAGGGGGAGCGCTTCGGCGTTCCTCCACGACGGTGGCGTGGCGCTCCCATCCCTCCGGCAGGCTCGCCCCGGCGAGGTCCACCCGGATGAACTGACAACCCGCGAGCTGTGCTCCGCGGAGCTCCGCGCCCAACAGCGAGCCCTCCCGCCACCGCAGCCCGCGGAAATCGGCATTCCGTGCTCGCGCTCGCGGCGCGCTCACCTTCAAGAACAGCGCCTGCCTCGCCTGTAGCGCGGTGAGATCGGCATCGGCGAGGTTCACGTGCTCGACCCGGCGCGATTGAGCTCGCACGCCGGAAAGGTCGGCCCCGCGCAGGTTCAGCGGCTGCGCGGGGCCGCGGCCGCGCAGGTGCCATTCTTCCAGGTCCGCCCCGGCGAGCTTCACTCGCTTGCGGGGCGGGCACCGGGTGCCCCTGCTCGAGGGCGCGCAGCCAGTAGGCGAACGCGAGCACGGCCGCGGCGAGGCACTCGCCGCCCAGAATGGCCTCCAGCGAGCGCAGGGCCTCGGGCCGGGGCTCGAGGGCCAGGAGCTGCCCGAGGAAGTCCAGCGTCTCCCGGGAGACCCTCGGCAGGTCCCAGCGCGCCACCTGTCCCTCGACCAGCGCGCGCTTGAGGTGGGCGGCGAGGAAGTATTCCTGCAGGGAGGTATGGGCGAAGCGGAAGTGCTTCTCCTCCGTGGTGGGCCGCAGCACGAAGGTGGCGGTGCGGAGATCCTCCTTGAGGACGGCGCGGTCCTTGTTCGCGTAGGCCGCGGCGAGCGCGGGGTTCCCGGCGAGATACTCGTCGAACCATGCCTCGAGGCGCTCCACGTCCCACTGCTTGCTGCCGTCACGCCAGAGCGCGGCGGCGAGGTCCTCCATGATGCGGCTCTTGTGCACGGGGTCGAGCTGGTGCTTCCCGTCGTCGCGGTTGAGCCAGGAGCGGACGACGAGTTCGTACAGCCGCGCGGCATTCACCTGTTCGCCCTGGGCCTGGAGCGTCTCCAGCTCTCCGAGGCGGCCGCTGATGAGGGTGAGCAGGTAGGGCCGTTGCGCGAGCTCCCGGAGATTGTGGATGGAGGCAATGACTTCGAACGCCTCCGCCCCACGCTCCGCGTCTCCGAGGAGCGAAGTCAGATAGCTCCGGATCTGCTCCTCGGTGAATGGCAGGAGGCAGAGGGCGGGAAACTGGTTGCGCTCGAAGCCCTCGCGATCCTCGCCGACGAGCATCGAGTTCTGACTCAACACGTCGCGGAAGTAATGAGAGCGGCAGGAGATGAGGAACTTGCCCCGGCGCTTCCCGGGCGGCAGGGGGTCCTCGCTTCGTGCGGCATCAGGGAGGACGGCCCAGAGCGTGCGGATGAAGTCACGGGCGCGGTCGGGCTGGAGGTGGACGATCTTCTCGTCCAGACCATCGAAGAGGATGAGCGCGCCCTCCTCCCGGACGAGGCGCAGAACGTCCTGGGGGGTGATGTTGCGGTCCCGCAGCTTCCAGCTCCGCTCCATCACACGGGCGAGGAGCTGCTCGATGGTGGGAACGCTGTCCCGGGTCTCGCCGACGTAGGCGCGGAGGTCCACGTAGATGGGGAGCGGCAGCTCCGGTCTGGACTTGCGTTCCTCCAGCAGGTGACGGGTGAGCTGCTTCAGGGTGGTGGTCTTGCCAATGCCATATTCCCCGAGCAGCGCGAAGAATGGCGGAGCGGCGGAGTTGGTGGCCCAGGACTCGAGCTCGTCGAGCGCGTCGCGCGCCTGGACGTGCTCCGCGAGGTCGAGTCCTCCGGTGTCGAGCCGCTCCAGGTCCACCAGGGCGAGCGGGAGGCCCTTGTTGCGCTGGTGGTTGGGGGTCTCCTCCGGAACCGGGACATGGTCGGCGAGGAGGTCAGGAGTGCGTGCCTCGGGCCTGGGAGGGGAGGGGGGCGTGCCGGGAGGGGGAGTCAAAAAAAAAGCGTCGAGGCGCTTCTCGATGGCGAGGTGGAGCTGGCGGACGAACTCGCGCCTCCGGGCGCCAGCCGGCATCTGATCGTAGTAGCGCCCCTCGAGCCGCTCGTTTTGGAATCGGAAGATCTGGTGCTCTTCAAGCCCCTGGAGATCGTGCCTGCCGAACGTGATCGGCACCAATCCCACGGGCAGGACGGGCTTGAGTCTGGGATTGTCCGGAGCGCCCACGAACCGGGGCAGCTCGTGCGCCTTGATGAATCTGCTCGCGAAGAAGGCCGGGCTGAGCAGCATGAGGCCGAAGTCGCAGTCCTTGATGGCCTCTTCGATGCTCTCCTTCCAGCGCTCACCCACCAGGATGTCACGGTCCATCCAGGGGATGAGCGCGTAGCGGGCGGATGCGGCGAAATGGGTGCCCAGGTCCTTCACGAGCGCCTCGGCGAGCTGCCTGTTGTCGTGGGCGTAGGAGACGAAGAAGCGGATGACCCGCTTTCCCGAGGCCATCGCATTCCCGGTGGTGGTGATCCCTCGGGACGGGACGAAGGGCATGCCTTGGACATCGGCTGTGAGCTGGTCGGAGACCTGCTCCGCCTTCATCACGGCGGGATCGGGTCCGGTGAACCAGCAGAGGCGTTCGGTGGGGGGGTTCTGCTTCTTGGTGTCCACCTGGAAGCGAAGACCGAGGTCGGCGCGGCCCTCTCCCTTCGCGGCATCGTTGAGCCGCTTGCGGAAGGAGGTCAGGGCGGTCTGGGCCTTCCGTGTCTCCGTGCCCGGGAAGAGCGCCGCGAGACAGTCGGACAGAGGGATGTGCTCCCTGACGGCGAGGCCGAGCAAGGCATCGAGCCGGTCCCGGTCGGATTTGCCGAGCTCCTCGCGCCAGGGAGCCGCAGCTGCGCGGAGGGCTTCGCCGAAGAGTCTGGGGGGCGTGGGCATGGACCCTAGGTAACCAGCAAGACGGCCCAGCGCAAGCGTCATCTTTGACGAATTCGACGATGGCTTGATGAATCCAGGGCGCGCTTCTCTGGTCCCGTGTCATGTGGGTGGTGCGCTGCGTCATCGGTGCCGGGCGAGCCCGCTGCCATCTACCTCTCGCGTCCTTCAGGGTTCCACGTGGGTTCTGCATCGTTGCTTCGTAGGGCTCCCCGTGGACCCTGAGCACTCGCCTCGAACGGGAAGGGATTCATGCGCCTCGTGACGTATTGCCATTCCAGGGGGTGGTGGCTCCGTGGGTTGAGTGGGCTTGCGCTCCTGTTGTTTCTCGCGGGATGTGCAGCGAAGCCCGACCTGGTGGGGCCTGCGTGGTACGCGCAGAACAGCCCTGTCGCGGCTCAGCACTACCGGGATACGGCAGGTTTCGGGCAGCAGGCCGTCGACGTCGATTTCGAGGCCCCCACGCCACGGCGGGCAGCGGAACTGCGCCAGAGCGGCGTCCAGTTGCCTCGGGCCTCTCAAGGGCTGGCTGACCCCCGAGCGCATCGGGACTTCGTCGATGTCCGTGTGACCGCCGTGGGCTTTGTCCTCACCGCAGGAGGGTATCTTCTCTACTGTGAGGGGCTGCCGCAGCCCGTGCTTGTCCCGGAGTCTCATGTGGACCTGGGACTCGAGAGCGCGGAACCGCTGAGTGCATCCATCTACCCGGACCGGGATACGGCCCTGGTGGACACGGCGGCCAATGTCCCCGGGTCGAGCCCCTCGAGGTATGCCTATTACAGGGGCGCGGGAGGCGCGCTCATCGTGCCCACCCTCTTCTCTCCGGCCACCACGCCTCGCATTGCCCGGGCGATGCTCGAGGTTCGGACGCAACTGGCGGAGACGGTCCAGCGCGAGCTGAAGGTCCTGTTGTTGACCCTGACGGGGACCAAGGTCCTGCAGGGAGTCTTCTCGCGCGTGGTGCGGGTGGGCTCGGCGCCAGCACTTCGTCCGTTTTCTCGGGAGGAGGGACTCGGGGGGAATGCTCCGGCGCCGCGACGGCCGGTGTCGCGATCCGCCGCACCCCCTCTCGAACCCGCTCCCGCGCCAGTAGCGCCCGCTCCCGCGTCGGCCTCACCCGCGCCATCGCCAGGATTGGTCCAGGCGCTCGCTGGCAACAACCCGACACGGCCAGTGATTCCTGGCCCACGCCTGCCTCAGGATATCGCGGTCAAGCCGAAGGTGCCCGGCGCACGAGAGGTGAGCCGTCCCATTGGCTCCAGCCCCACGCAGAACGCGCAGCTTCAGGCGGACATCCAATACCTGGATGACATAGGCGCCACGAACATCCGGGTGAACCAGCAGCAACTCACGTATCGCAACGGCCAGCGCGTCGGGGTCAACCGCCCGGACCTGCAGTTCGACTATAAAGGCCGCCGCTATCAGGTGGAGTATGACGCGCCCACGTCGGGCCGTGGTCCCGGCCACCAGTCGCGCACCACATCCAACGACCCGGATGCGGAAACCATCCTCCTCATCGTGCCCTGAGGGGCGAGGCTCAGCGGATGACCGAGAACATGAAGGGACTGCTCCTGGACGACCGCTGGGCGCCCGTCACTTCGGAGATGGGATTTCTGGAGACCGATGCGGAGCATGCCGCTCGCGCCTACGCGGCGTGGCAAGCAGGGCTGCTGGCGCCCGATGGTGTCGCCGTCGAGGTTCGCCCGGTGACGGGCTCCCTGGAACAGGCTCTCTCCGCCCTGTTGCCCCTCACGGATTCCGAAACGCAGCGGCATCTCTTCATCCCGACCCGCGGCCCCTGGACGGCGTACGTCGAGAACGGCTGGCGGGGGACCGATGCCGCCGGCCCCATGCGCTACATGGCTCGGACGCTGGGCTGCCGGTGCCTGCGTGTGGTCGCCGTGCCCAATACCATCCGGAACGACAAGGGCCGCTATGGTGCCGTGGCGCTCGCCATGTATGGCCCGCACCAGACGGCCTGGCTCAACTGCATACGCGCCGTGAGCGCACTCAACGACGGAGGCCGCTGGGCCTTCGACCAGTTCGGTGAGCCCTTTTCCTTCGAGAAACCGGAGCAGTACCAGTCGCGCCGGGTGAGGGACCGGTTCACCTTCGACATGCTCCAGGAGTACCTGCGCCACCTGGGGCTGTCGCCCTTCGAGGAGTCCTTCTACCTGCCGGAGGGCGCGCCCGCGTGGCTGGTGGAGAAGACAGGGCCGCTCGTCCGCGCCCGGAAGGAGTACACCCTGGCCGAGGCTCGCGAGGACTTCTGACGCGCCCCCGAGGCCTACCCATTCCAGATGGCGGCCACCCGGGCTCGCACCTGACGTCGGCCCTCGGCGAAGCCCGGGAGCGCGCGCAGGGGCGCGAGCGCGGGGCAGCGGTCGGTCCACTCCAGGTCGATCAGCGCTGTCTCGGCCGCCCGCAGGAAGTACTCCAGGGCCTTCTCTGGGTGCCCGGTGAGGCAGTGCTGCCGGTGGCGTGTAGGTATGGCCCGTGCCTCCCTGCGGCGAGCGGTCGTCGGACACGGCGGGGCGAGTCCAGGCCATCCGGGGGGTGCTCGGGGCGGGGGCGGTGTGGGCCGCAACCCCGCCCTCCGAGCGAGCCGACTACCGGCGGCGAGCGCGCTCGATCTTCAGCGTCTTCTCGCCGTGCTGCTTGCCGTTGAGGGCCTCGAAGCCGGCCACGTCCTCGTCGGCGACGAAGACATACGCGTAGGTGGGCTTGAGCTCCACGCGCTGCACCTTGCCCGCCGGGGCACCCAGCGTCTCCAGGGCGCCGGTGAGGGCCGCCTCATCCAGTCCCTCGGAGCGGCCGAGGCCCACCCACAGGCGCGCCTGGCCGGGCACCTCGGGCGTCTCGGTGCGCTCGGGACGCTCGGCGCGCGGCGGCCGCTCGCGGAAGCCGCGGGGCCGGTGCCGATCCACCTTGAGCACCTTCTCGCCGTGCTGCTTGCCGGTGAGACCCTCGAAGGCGGGGGCGTCCGCCTCGGCCACGTAGGCGTAGCCGTAGCCGGGGCGCAGCACCGTCTTCAGCACCTTGCCCGCGGGGGCGCCAGCGGCCTCCAGGGCGGTGACGAACTTCGCGTCGTCCAGGCCGTCGTCCGTGCCCAGGTTGAACTTCAGCTTCACCTCGCCGGGGCCGGCGTCGGGCGAGGGCGGCGGCCGGTTCGGGTCGCGCTCGCCGCGCGGCCGGCTCTTCTCCACCTTCAGCGCCTTGTCCTTGTACTGCTTGCCGTTGAGGGCCTCGAAGCCCGGCAGGTCCTCCTGGGCGATGAAGACGTAGGCGAAGCCCGGCTTGAGGTCGGCGCGCACCACCTTGTTGGCGGGGGCGCCGGCCTCCTCCAGGGCGGTGACGATGCTGCCGGGCCCGAGGCCATCCTCGGTGCCCAGGTTGATCCACAGCTTCACCTCGCCGGGGCCGGCCTCCATCCCTCCGGGGCCGCGCTCGCGCTCGACACGGCGGGGCCGCTCGACCCGCTCACGCCGCTCGCCGGCCTCCCCACGGACCTCCCGACGCTCCTCGCGCCGAGGCCTCTCCCGCTCGCGCTCCCTCTCGCGGGGGCGCTCCCGGTCCCTGCCGCCTTCCTTGCGGCGGCTCTCGGGCTTGCGCTCCTGCGGCTCGGTGCGCTCGGTCTCCCCGGCGGCCAGGGCCTTCTCCATGCGCAGGTGGCTGAAGAAGTACTTGAGCAGGAAGGCGATGAGGTCATCCGCGTCCGCCCGGCCCTTGAGCTGGGTGGCCAGGGGGAGGAAGCCCTCGAAGATGGAGCCGGAGGCGGCCTCGCGGATTTCGCGCACGTGGCGCTCGGCCCACAGGCGCATGGCCTCCTCGGGGGCGGGCATCTCGCGCTTCTCGAACTTGATGCCGTACTTCTTCTCCAGCACGGTGTACGTGGCCAGCTCGCGGCCGGAGAAGAGGTTGATGGCGGTGCCCTTGTTGCCGATGCGGCCGGTGCGGCCCACCCGGTGCAGGTACACGGCCGGGTCCTCGGGCAGCGAGTAGTTGATGACGTACTCGAGGCCGGAGATGTCGATGCCGCGCGCCGCGATGTCCGTGGCCACCATGAAGGCCACCTCGCCGCGCTTCACCTTGCCCATCACCCGCTCGCGCTCCTTCTGCGGCAGGTCCCCGTTGAGCAGGTCCGCGTCGAAGCCATTGCGGTTGAGCACCGCCGTCACCAGCGCCGTGTCATCCCGGGTGTTGCAGAAGATGATGGCGTTCTGCGGCTCCTCCGCCTCCAGCACGTAGATGAGGTTGCGCGGCTTGGGGAAGGCGTCCGACACGTCGTAGCGGATGTGGTGGATGTGCTCGACGGTGAAGACGTCGCCGGAGAGCAGCAGCGTCTCGGCGTTGGTGGTGTAGCGGGCGATCAGGTTCTGGATGTCCGTGGGGACGGTGGCGCTGAAGAGCAGCACCTGCCGGTCCTTGGGGAGGCGGTCGAGGATGCGGGTGACCTCCTCGTAGAAGCCCTGGTTGAGCATCTCGTCGGCTTCATCCAGCACCGCGTGGGTGCAGCCCTCGAGCTTGAGGTTGCCGCGGTTGATGTGGTCGAACACCCGGCCGGGCGTGCCCACGATGATTTGCGTGCCCTCCTCCAGGGCGTCCTCCTGCTGCTTCATGGAGGCGCCGCCGTAGATGGCCGCCACCTTCACGCCCTTGTGCTTGCCCAGGGAGGACAGCTCCTCGGCCACCTGGATCGCCAGCTCGCGCGTGGGGCAGAGGATGAGGGCGCGCACCCGCTTGTCCTCGGCGGCAATCTTCTCCAGCAGGGGCAGGCCGAAGGCGGCCGTCTTGCCCGTGCCGGTCTTGCTGCGCACGATGAGGTCCTTGCCCGCCATGACGGGGCCGAAGGCCTTGGCCTGGACGGGGGTAGGGTGGGTATAGCCGCGCTCGGCGATGGCACGCCGCAGGGGCTCGGAGAGGTTCAGGTCTTCGAAGCTGACATCCGCGACGTACTCGGCGGGGCGGGTCGACGCTTCGGCAGTGGTTCCCGGCTGCTCCGGGTCTTGAATGTCGCTCATCAGACAGGGGCATAACCCCTGCATTACCCTCTGGCAACAATCGGCTCACTTTGCATAAGGAAACTCCCCATGGCGAATGGGAGGAAGAAAACGGGGAGCCCAGGCTCCCGGACCCGGGCGAAGCGGCCCGCCGCTGCCCCACCCCCCGAGGAAGCGGAGGCGGTGGAGGCGGAATCCGCCGAGCTGGAACCGGAGGCCCTGGAGCCCGCCCCCGAGGAACTGGAGGAGGTAGAAGCCGAGGTGGAGGAGGCCCCCGCGCGCGCTCCGGCGGCCCTGGTGAAGGCGGGGGAGTCGGGGCTGACCCGGGCGGACCCCCTCCAGTCGTACATGGCCGAGGTGACGCGCCACCCCTTGCTCTCCCGAGAGGAGGAGGTGGCACTGGCCAGGCACTTCCGGGACACGGGGGACGTGAAGGCGGCCTACCGCCTGGTGGCGGCCAACCTGCGCCTGGTGGTGAAGCTGGCGCACGAGTACCACCGCAACCCCCTGTCCCTGCTGGACCTGGTGCAGGAGGGCAACATCGGGCTGATGCAGGCGGTGAAGAAGTACGACCCGGAGCGCGGGGTGAAGCTCAGCTCCTACGCGGCCTGGTGGATTCGCGCCTACATCCTTCGCTACATCATGGACAACTGGAAGATGGTGAAGCTGGGGACGACGGAGGCCCAGCGGAAGCTCTTCTTCAAGTTGCGCCAGGAGCAGGAGAAGTTGCTGGCCCAGGGCTTCGAGGTGACGCCGAAGCTGCTGGCCGAGCGTCTCAACGTCACCGAGCAGGACGTGATGGAGATGGACCAGCGGCTGGGACACGACGAGGTGTCGCTGGACGCGCCGGTGGGAGGGGAGGATTCGTCGGCGACGCGGGGGGAGCGGTTCCTGCCCTCGGCGCAGCAGGGCGCGGAGGAGCGGCTGGGGAACGAGCAGCTCAAGTCCCTCTTCCGGGAGAAGCTCCAGGAGTTCGCCAAGACGCTGGAAGGCAAGGAGCGCTACATCTTCGAGAACCGGCTGATCTCCGACGAGCCGCTGACGCTGCAGGACATCGGGGACAAGTACGGGGTGAGTCGCGAGCGGGCGAGGCAGATCGAAGCCGCCCTCATCAACCGCATGCGCGAGTACATGCGCGAGCACATCCCGGACTTCGACCTGGTGGCGATGCCCAAGGGATGAGGGGGCATCTGGGGTGGAGGCGCCGAGCCCTCACCCCTTGAGCGCCACCTCGCGCAGCCACTCCACATACTGGGTCAGCGGCATCTGCTCGGGGAGGAGGTCGCGCGAGCCGCGGCGCCACTCGAAGCCGAAGAAGCCGCGCTGCTCCTCGCCGTTGTCGCGCACGTAGAGGCGGGGGCGCGCCTCCGGCGGGAGCGAGTCCAGCGTTACGGGAGCGCCAGCGCCACCCGCTTCCAGGGCGAGCTTCAGCCGCAGCCAGCGCTCCTTGAGCGCGGAGCTGTTGGAGTAGAGGTAGACGCGCAGGGTTCCATCCTGGAGCACATCGACGCCGAGGTACTGCCTCGGGGCCGTGCGGATGCTCCGGTAGGCGCCACCCCCACTCGGAATGGCGCCCGGCGCGGCGCAGGGAAGCAGGACGGTCTCCGACCACGTCAGGAATTGATCTCGATTCATGTGCTCCTCCAGGTGGCTTGACCTCTGAAGTTGTCGTGACTTCAAAGGTGGCTGGAATGTGGGGAGCGGATGCTACCTTTCGAGTCATCCGGTTGCCAGGGAAAGAAGCACATGAGCGCGAATGTGCCTCGATGGGTGATTGCCGCCGACACCGCGACGGTGCTGCGGTTCGAGGCCCGGCTCGATCAAGACGTGGGCTCTCACTGCTTGCGCAGCAGGTACAGCGCTCCCGCCTGGTCATCGCTGATGAGCAGGCCTCCGTCGGCGGTGACGCCCACGTCCACCGGGCGGCCCCACACGCTCCTGCCGTCTGGTGACACCCAGCCGGTGACGAGCTCCATCTCCGTGGTGGGTTGGCCCGCCGCCGTGTCCCATGCGAAGTACGTCACCTTGTAGCCGGTGCGCCGCGTGCGGTTCCACGAGCCGTGGTAGGCCACCACCACCCCCGGGTTGTAGGGCGCGGGGAAGGCCGTGCCGTTGAGGAAGAACATCCCCAGCGGCGCCGAGTGCGCCTGGATGCCCTGGTCGAAGCGTTCCATCCGGTCGCAGTCCACGCTCCCGGCGCGGTTGAGGTCGTAGTCGCGATCCAAGGGCATCTGCTCGAGCTTGCTCGACGTGTCCGGGTTGGGATTGCAGAAGGGCCAGCCGTAGTTTCCGCCCTCGCGCACGTGGGTGAGGGCCTCGGGCGGGTGATCGTCCACGTACGGGGCCAGCACCTTGCCGTACTGGCCGGTGCCGTCGTCGAACGGGTAGGGGATGTTGTCGCGCGCGTTCACCGTCACCCAGAGGGTGTCCGTGCCGGGCACGAAGGCGAGGCCCTCTGCGTTGCGCAGGCCCCGGGCGAAGAGCTGCCCCGCGCCGCCGTCCGGCCCGTAGCGGTAGAGGGTGGCGCGCTCGGGCGTGCTCCGCGTGTCCTCCTGGCACACGTTGCAGGTGGAGGCGATGGAGACGTAGAGGCGCCCCGCCGAGTCCACCGCGATGTTCTTCAACTCGTGCCCGTAGCGGCCATTCAGCTCGGGCGAGCTCGAGTCCGGCAGTCCGTCCACCAGCACCTCGGCGTCGCGGCGCTGCGTGTCGCCCGGCTCCCAGACCGAGCGCGTCACCCGGTGCGTCTCGGACACGTACACCCAGGTGGTGCCCCCTCGGGTGTGGAAGACGATGTCATGGGGACGGCGTAGGTCGGTGGCCCAGTCGAGCACCTCGGGCGCCTGTCCGGGCCTCGGCCGCACCTGCTTCACCGTCCCCGTGTCCGGCTGTGACACCAGCACGTCTCCATTGGGCGCGACCGCCAGGAAGCGTGCACCCGGGATGCGTGCGAAGACGGAGATGGAGAAGCCGGGCGGCACCGTGAGGGTGCGCGGTGAGTTGAACGGGGAGTCGCGCAGGCCCTCGGGGACCGTCACGGGCACCTGCACGCTGGCTCCCACGGGCGGGCTCGGGTTGTTGTCGCTCGGGCCCGCATCGGGGGGCTCCGTGCGAGGCCCGGCGTCCTGTCCGGCATCCTGTCCGGAGCCCTGCCCGGCATCGGCGGGCGTCTTCGTGGAGGAGTGGCTACAGCCGGACGAGGACACCCACAGCAACGCGGCGGCGAAGATCCAGGAGCGCATGCCCGTCAGGCTAACGACGCCCTCCCGAGGCTCCAATCAATCCCCGCCCGCTCCGTCGCCCACGCTACGAATCACCGCGGGCTATTGCGCCGTGGAGCGCCGGTTGCGACCCCGGAAGTGTCGGTCGAGGTAGTCCTCCAGCTCGGGCCCGCGCTCCGGGCCCGTCGAGGCGCGCAGGGCATGCGCCCGGTCCACCACGGCGAGGGCCTCGTCGAGGGACACCTCACCCTCGGCGAGCGCGGAGAAGAGGTTGCAGTGGTAGCGGCGGCAGCCCTCGGGACGCTCCGCGTAGGCGGTGCACCGGCTCCCGTCCAGTGCCGCGCAGCGCTGGGGGAGCACCGGCGTGCCGTCCTCGCGCTCCTTCACCGGCAGCCCGAGCGCCTGCAACGGTGCGACCTCGGTGCGCAGCAGCGGCACGTGGGTGAAGAGGGTGCCGTCGCAACACAGGCCGCAGCGCAGGCAGAGCGTGGAGAGGGACATCGAGGAGGGCCTCGGTTCAGGGGAACGAGGGTCCCCCTTGCTAGTGGTGGACTGCCAGGCGAGCAAGGGCCGTGTCGCGCGCCTCAGTCCTTTTTGTAGTCGCGGAAGGTCGGCACTTCCTCCAGGCGGGCGTCGGCGTAGCCCCAGTGCTCGACGTCCACACTGTACTGCCCCTTGGCGATCAACATTCCCCGGCAGAGCTTCTTCTTCTCGGGCTCGTTGTGCTGGTCGCGAGCCCGATCCAGCAGCTCGTCCCAGACCCAGCGGGGCACGTGGTCGCGCTGGCCCGGGTAGCTGAAGCGGTAGAAGATCAGGTGGGCCAGCAGCACCTCCCAGTGCGGGTCGAACCGCATCATCAGGTGCTTCCAGTCCATCTGCTTGCCACGGGCGAGGATGAGGTGGTTGATGTCCGTACCGTCGAAGCGCTCGCGCTCGCAGACGAAGGCCTTGGACCAGATGATGTCCTCGGGCGGCGCCACCAGGATGGGCAGCCCATGGACGACGCCCGGATTGGCCCGTTCAATCCAGAAGTCGTCCACCACCGCCACGCCGTTACCCGAGCTGAAGATGAGGTCGGCGAAGTACTCGTCGTTGGCGTAGGCCTTCGCGATCCACACCGGGTCGTGCATGTTCGTCTGGAAGCCCATGCTCCCCAGGGACTCCATCGCGCGCTCCACGTGCTCGCGCTTGAGGAAGATGTCCAGGTCCTTGGTGTCGCGATAGATGCCCGTGTAGAGGTGGAGCGCGTAGGCGCCCGCCACCACGAAGGGAATCTCCGCGTTCTTGAGTGTGCTCAGCGCCAGCAGGTGCGCGCCCCGCTCGATGGGGGGACGTTGATCCGCTTGCATCGGAGGCGGTGCCTTGCTCGGTTTGCTCGACTGCTCGTCAGGAGATGCCTGCTTGATCTCCTGGCCCTCCTGCGGCTTGTCGGTCTCTTGAACGTTCATGACGCGCCCCTCAATGTCCTGACGTGTAGAGTAGGCCCGAGGGCAGTCGAGGGCGGGATGGACCAGCCCGGTCGGCTGCCCCCCAGGTGGGTCAGGCCTGTCCGACCCAGAGCGCCATTCCGGGCTCCGAGCCGTTCACCTGCCGCTCCGCATGGCGGTAGGCGCGGGCCTTGGTGGGGGCATCCACCTTCATCTGCTCCCCTCGGGGCCCGTGGAGCTCGAGGTGGTAGCTCTGCCCCTGTTCACCCTCGTTCGCGACGCTCCAGCCTGCCTGTTTGATGTGCTTCTTGCAGATGCGCTCACGTCCTCGCATGTCGACCCCCTTTCCCCTCTGTCGCGACCGTCCTCCCGGTCCGCGCTACAGAGATTCAGGATCCGTCCGCTCCAGCGCGTGTGCATGGCGGGCCCAGGTTCCTCGGGCTCGTGTGCTCGCTCATCGACCCGGCTTGCGGCGCGCCCTGGCACGTCGGGGCGGGGCGGTCCCATGGTGAAGCAGAGAGGGTAGGGACCATGGCACTCCCCAAGCATGTAGATGAGGCTGCTGACCGGCTGCACGAGGCCTTCGCGCGAATCGAAGCGGCCCGTGCGAAACCCACGAGCACGGAGAGCCTGCACGAGTGGCTGGCCGCGCTCACGGACTACGCCCAGGCGTTGACGGACCTCCACGAGTTCACCAACGAATCGGTGCACGAGAAGCTGCACGTCCTGGCGGGTCTGCTCAACCTGAAGACCATCCCCGAGGAGCCCATCCGGGAGCTCGGGCCCGAGCTCGGAGCCCAGCAGCAAGGAACCTGAGCGGTCCGTTTCACGCGCCGCGCCGTGCCTGCATGCCGCCGAAGGGCCAGACGAAGCCGGGGTGCTGGAGGCGCTCCGGCGCCTTGCGGCCTCGCCAGGCCAGGGACTCACCCGGGCGCAGTAGCAGGGCCTGGGGCCCATGACCCACCTGCCGGCGCACCTGCTTCAGCCGCTCGGGGTAGGGGTCCGCGTCCGGGTTCTCGTCCAGGGTGCTGGCGCCGCTCACCGGCTCGCCGGGATAGCCCGGGTAGCGCGGGCCCATGCCCTCGCGCCAGTACCAGGGAGCCCCACCGTCGGCGCAGGGCACCACGTAGCGCGCGCCGAGCAACTCGCCGTAGTGCAGGGCCTCCTCCGGCCCGGCCATGAGCTGCTGCGGCTTCGCGAGCGCGTCCAGGGGCACGTCGACGAGATAGGCGTCCAGCGTGGTGAAGCCGAAGAAGAGCGGCTTGAGCCGGAAGCCGCGCACGCCGCAGAAGAGCACGTCCACCGGGGCCTCCTTCCGCAGCGCGCCGGCAGACGGCGCGCATGTCGCCGCGCACGTCGTGCCCGGTGTCGGCGAAGAAGGCCGCGGAGAAGTCGGGCGTGCGCACCAGCCAGGTGTTGCCCTCGTTGAAGAGGCCCGGGTAGAGGCCCTCGCCGTCGGTGGGCTGCTCGCCGTAGAAGGGCAGGGCGCGCACGGTGACGTCGCCCACGGCCGCTCCTCGCCCCAGCGCAGGGCCTCGACGCGCGTGAAGCCGAGCTGCTCGAGCCGCAGCACGCAGTCGGTGGAGAAGAGGCTCTCGCGCTCCACCGTCGGGACGAAGATGCGCGTGTCGCGGGGGAGCTGCAGCAGCGAGCCCAGGTGGAAGTGGTCCCCGTGCGAGTGGGTGATGAGCACCGCGTCGACCTGGCCCAGGTCCCTCGGCTGCATCGGCTGGTAGTCCGGCGGGTCGAACCCGCTGGCCGGGCGGAAGTACGGATCCACCAGGACGCGCGCCTGGGTGCTGGCCACCAGCACGGTGTTGTGGCCGACGAAGAGGGCGCCGGGCGCGGGCACCTCCACCGGCGCCTTCGTGGCGGACCAGCCAGCCCGCGCTGCGACAGGTCCGCGAGCAGCTCGCCCACCGCGGGGACCGCCGAGAGGGCGCGCAACTCCGCGCGGGTGGCTCCGCGCGCCAGCGAGGCGAAGAGCTCGGCCAGGGCCGGCCACTCGCGGGCCTTCACGGGGAAGTCGAGCCCCAGCTGCTCCTGGCGCAGGTGGAGGACGCGGGGCTTGTGCCGCGTCGCGTCGGGGAACAGCACCTCGGGCCGCAGCAGGCGCCGGCCGCCGCGCCGCTTGTCACCCTCGCATAGCGCGGCGTAGCGGGGCGTCTCCTCCAGCCAGCGCACGAGGGACTTCGCCTCGCGCAGGGAGCGCTCCGGCCCCAGCTCCGCGAGCCGCTGCTTGAGGAGGACATGGGCCTGACGCACGGGCCGGGCGGTGGGGCCCTGGATGCTGCAACCCAGGTCCTCGTGGTGCTCGGCCTCGGTGCGGGCCGAGGCGAGGACGGCCAGGCTGACGCCACGGTGGAGGGTGAGGCGCATGGGGGAAGCTGCTACCAACCCGGGGCGTGGGTGGCCAGCGCATTCGCCGCGTGGCTTGCCCTGGCGCATCCGCTGTGGTGATGCTCCGCGTCCCCGAGCCGGCGGGCTGGAGTTGGCTGGCTCCCGGATAGCGCTTCGTTTCAGTCGTTTCGACTCAGCAGTGTGGAGGGGGACATGAACAAAGTTTCCAGGATGGTCCTGGCCATCGCAGCGGGATGCGTCCTGCTCGTTTCGGCCGGGGATGCGGGCGCGCAGTCCAGCCCATACAGGCAGTACAACAGCGGCTCCTTCGTCAACGGCAACCTCAAACAGGCCTTCCAGAAGCAGTGGCGGGGGGCGGCCGGTGGGCAGCAGTCGGACGCCACGGTCGCACCGGAGAAGCTGCCGCTCTCGGTGTCGTCGTTCCGCTCCGTGAGCGCTCCCGTCATCCACAAGCGGGTGGCGGCCAGCATCCAGGACCTCGACGTGGAGCATCGTCAGGAGCTGGAGGGCGCCCTCCTGGAGCTGCTCAAGGGGTACGACCAGCTCCTCGAGGACAACGATGAGCAGCGGCTGAAGAACAACCTCGCCGGTGCCTTCAACTTCCTCTTCATCACCTCCTACTACGCCCTCAAGAACGGCCAGGAGCTGTCCGAGGCGCAGCAGGAGAGCATGCTGGAGCAGGTCAACGCCGCCATCGCCATGGGTCTCAAGGAGCGGCGCATGTCCGACCGGGAGAAGCAGGAGATGTACGAGTCGGTGGTGCTCTCGGGCACCCTCATCCTCGGCCTCTACAACGAGGGGCGTGACAAGGGGCGTCCGGAGCAGATGAAGACGGCCCGCGAGCTGGCGAAGGACCTGTTGGGGCAGATGATGGGCATCACCCTCGACAGGGTGCGCATCGTCGGCGACACCGTGCACATCGATTAGGCGCCGGGGTAGACCCGCTCTTCAGGAGCCCGGCGTGGTGAGGCCCGGCTCCTTGCTGCGGCGGCTGCGGGGATTCCGCCAGCGCCTGCCCGGAGGAGGCGCGGCGGTCGGGGTCCTACTTCGCGCCCCAGGGGCGCGAGATGACGCAGGCGTTGATGCCGCCCACGCCCATGGAGAGCTTGCCGGCGAGCCCTGCGGGCGCGGCGCAGCCCTGGTCGAAGACGAAGCGGCTCGTGGACGCGGCCGATCTCCGGGTTGAGCTCGGCCTCGGTGAGCGGGGTGGGGAACACCTTGCCCCGGGCGTAGCCGAGGTACTGCGCCGTCAGCTCCCAGCCGCCGCCGGCGCCCATGCCGTGGCCGAAGGTGCCCTTGCGCGCGGTGACCAGCACCGTCTCCGGCAGCACGCGCGCGCAGCGTCTCCACCTCCAGGTAGTCGCCCGGGGTGGCGGTGGCGTGCAGGTCCCAGCTCCCCACGTCCTCGGGCGGGCGCCGCGCCCGCGGCCGAGGGCCTCGCGGATCGCCACGGTGATCGGGCCCTCCTTCGAGGGCGTGATGATGTGGTCGGCGTCCGAGGTGACGCCCACGGCGAGCGGCTCCATGCCCAGCGGCTGGAAGCCCTTGGCGGTGAAGTACTCGAGGTCGCCGACGATCCACACCACCGAGCCGCCGGCGACGTGCGTGCCGCGCAGGCCGGTGAGCGGCTTGGACACCGCGCCGTCCGCGCGGTCACCACGCGCGCGTTGTAGAAGCCGCCCACCGTGAGCGGCGTGCGGCGGCGGATCGGTGATGCGCCCAGCACCACCGCCTTCGCCTCGCCCCGGCGGATGGCGTCGATCGCCAGCTTCAGCCCGTAGCCGAACGTGGAGCAGGCCGCCACCGGCGCGAACGTCATGCCGCGTGATGCGGCCCAGCATCGAGATCTGCGAGGCCGGCGGTGTTGTGGATGTTCCAGAGCAGGTTCGGACGGACACCTCGTTCCAGGGCGGCTCCGGGGCGCCCCACTTCTTCTGCAGGCGCTGGTTGCGCGTCCGCTTCTCCTTGATCACGGCCGAGCTTGGCGGTCTCCACGTCGCCCTCGACGCCGAGGCCTCGATCTCCTGCAGCTCGGCGAGGTACTCGCGCAGCTCGGGGAGCGGCCGGCCCAGAAGTGCCACCAGGCGCTCCTCGGCCTCGTCGCGGTCGGCCTCGTCCACGCGTCGGAGGGCTCGGGCGGCAGGCTCCGGCAGCGGCTCGCGCGTCTGCCGGCCAGCGGCGCGAGGGCGCTGTTGCGCTCGGGCGCGGCCCAGAAGCGGTCCCACCGCCGCTGGGCGCGGTGCAGGTCCAGCGGCGACTGTCGTGGATGGTGCGGCAGGTCGCCCAGGCCGGTGCCGACGTAGACGTGGGCGCGGGTGCCCCAGCGCCTGCAGCTCCTGCTCCAGGCCCGGGTTCTGGCCGCAGCGCCTGGATGAAGGCGCCGATCGCGTACTTCGTCGGCATGCCCATCTTCTTCTCGAGCTGGGGGAAGCGGTTGGCGGGGAAGCGCTCGTCGATCCAGGGCTTGTACTCGGCGAAGTCGAAGTCCGGCTTGCCGACGAGGAAGTTGTCGGGACCGAAGCCGCTCGAAGGGAGTCAGCCAGCTCTCGCTGACGCGAGGTTGCGCTCGAAGGCTCGATGTTCCGCGAGCGGGGCGCGACGACGCCCCAGCCGAAGATTCCGACTCTGCGCACGTTGTTACCCCTGGTCCTGAATATCGCCGCTGGCCGTTACCCGGCTCACAGCGGCTCGATCTTCAGGTTGTCGAAGAAGAGCTGGGCCTCCCAACTGGAGAACCCGAAGCGATCATGACCCTTTCCCTCGAGCGGGAGGGGGTCATCGAACTGCATGAACGGCTTGCCATCAATGAACCAGCGTATCAGCGAGCCCCGGCGCTCGATACGCCAGTGATAGGTGCGACCGATCTCCACCGGGTAGGGCTCGGGCCTCCACGCGCATGTGCGTGTCCTGGCGGAAGACGCCCGTCTCCACCAGACCCTTGCCGCCCGCCCGCCGCTGGAGCGACTCCAGCGAGGCCCCGTGCTCGTCCAGCCGCGCGATGATGGACAGCGAGTTGTTCCACCCGCCGTGGATGAAGACGTACCCGGAGGCGTGGTCCGTGCCGTCGCCGAAGAGCTCCACCTTGATGTCGCCCTCGGGGGACTCGGAGCGCACGTCGAACTCGACGGCCACGTCGCGAGGCAGCTTCGCCTGGAGCCACAGCGGGTTGTTCTTCACGCCGGGCGAGAGGAGCTGCCCGTCCACCACGCGCCAGTGGCCGCCGGTGGAGAAGAAGTCGCGCTGCACCACGCCCGGGTCCGCGAAGTCCTGGCTGTAGGGCACGGTGGCGGTGGTGTCGCGCCTCGCCCCGGAGCAGGGCGTAGTGGATGAGGGGGAACTGGATGAAGAGGATGACGGCGGCGAGCACCGCCCAGCCCCGGCGGAGAGTCCCCGCGGGCTTCTTCCAGGGCTCGGGAGTCGGGGCCTCCGAGGGAGCGCCTTCGCGCCTCGGAGCGCTGGGGCTCCTGTCACCTCGAGGTTCTTCTCCTTGCGTCTGGCCTGGCCCATCGGTGTCGCTCGTCCCGGGGGGGGTGGAAGGGGGCGCGGAATGTATGCGCCGGCCCCGGTGGAGGTAAAGGATGACTCTCTGCGCTGGTCTATCCCGCGCCCACTCGGCGCCCCAGCGCTTCTCCAGCGGCCGCTGCTCGGCCTTCGCGCAGCTTCAACCGCTCGCGCTCGGCCTGCTGGCGCTCCGGCCTCCTCGGGCGAGGGCCGGACGGCGATCTGGTAGACGCTGCCCGGCGATGGCGAAGAGGCCCGCGGCGATGATGACGTCCCCAGGGCTGGCTGGCCATGGCGGTGACGATGCCGCCGAACGGGTGCAGGGCCGCCAGCGCGCCGATGACGAGCAGCCACGCGCCCAGCACGGAGGCGAGGATGGCGGACACCTGCCGGTGCAGCAACACCGCCACCAGGCCCGCCGAGGATGAGGCCCGGCGCGAAGCCGAACAGGAAGTCGCTAGGCCCGGCGATCTCCCCGCCGAGCAGCCCCATGGGGATGCCCACGCCGACGTAGACGATGGCCGGGGGGAAGACGAAGCCCAGCACCGCGAGCACCGCGGCGGCGGCCGTGGGCAGGCGCGGGTCCAGCGGTGAGGCCGAGCTTCGCCGTCAGCACGCCCGTCCAGCCCAGGCCGATGAGCGCGCCCATGGGGCCGGCGATCACTCGGAAGAGGCGACCTCGCCGCCGAAGAGCAGCAGGGCGAGCCCCACCACGCACGCACACGATGCCGGCCCACATGGGGAGCAGCCGGTAGATGGCCACCCAGCCGGAGGGATTGAAGGTCTGGTAGGCCTTGAGGGCCTGGAGGTACGTGTCCACGACGAGCCCCTAGTAGCGCGTGGTGGCGAGCACCACGAGCAGCACGAGGATGAAGGCGGCCAGGGCCGCGAAGCCGTAGAGGACGGGGGGCGTGATGGCTGCGGCGCAGCAGCTCCTCGGCCTGGGCCTTGTCGTCCGGGCTGGGAGTGTCCGCCAGGATGCGCTCGGCCTCGCGGCGCGCCGCGACCACGTCCCCCGATTCCTTGAGCTTCCACGCCGCCTGCATCCGGGGGGAAGCAGGATCTCTCGGCGTCTGTCCGCCTTTCGCCATGGGGGACCTCTATAGCGGGGAATGCAAGGGCGCGTCGACGGTATATAGAAACCCCATGCCCCCGCGCCCCCTCAGCCGTCGACACCTCTTGCTCGGCAGCGCGGCGCTCGTCCCGCTGCTGGCTGGACGTGCGTCCGCCTTCGGAGAGAAGAGCCGCTTCATCCCCGCCGTGGCCCGGCACGGCGGCCGCTGGGACGCCCGGCTGTCCGGCCTCCGACGGATTGCGTGGGAGCTGCAGCGGCGCACCTCGGTGGAGGTGGTGCCGGACGCGCGCCCCTTCGCGCTCTCCAGCCCGGACCTCTTCGAGTACCCCTTCCTCTACCTGGGCGGGGACGGGGGCTTTCCGCCCTTCAGCGACGCGGAGGTGGAGAACCTCCGGCGCTACCTCACCTTCGGCGGCTTCCTCCTGGCGGACGCCAACGACGGCAGCGACGGGGACGGCTTCGACGCCAGCTTCCGCCGCGAGATGGCGCGCGTGCTGCCGCAGAGCCCGCTCGCCCCGGTGCCCTCCACCCACGTCGTCTTCAAGAGCTTCTTCCTGCTGGACTCGGCGCCGGGCCGGTTGCTCAACAAGCCACAGTTGCTGGCGGCCAACCTCGGCAAGCGCGCGGCGGTGATGTACTCGCAGAACGACGTGGCGGGCGCGTGGAGCCGCGAGCGAGGCGGGCGACTACGAGTTCGACGTCTCCCCGGGCGGCGAGCCCCAGCGCGAGCTGGCCATCCGGCTGGGCATCAACCTGTGCATGTACGCCCTCTGCCTGGACTACAAGGACGACGCCGTCCACCTGCCCCTCATCCTCAACAAGCGTCGCTGACCCGAGGCCCTCGCCCCCTTCATGGACACCACTCCCTTCAATGCCTGGAAGCTCGTCAGCCTCTCGCCGCTGCCCGTCTGGGCGCTGGTGCTGCTGGGCGTGGGCGCTGGCGCTCGGCGTGGGACTGGCCGCGTGGGGCGTGCGGCGCGAGCCCTCGCGCTGGCGGCGCTGGGCGCTGTGGGCGCTGCGCGCGGGCGCGGGCGTGGCGGCGCTCTTCTTCCTGCTCGAGCCCGGCATCCGCAACCTCCAGGTGGCGCGGATGAAGAACCGGGTGGCGGTGCTGGTGGACCGCTCGGCCTCGATGAACTTCCCGGTGGAGCCGGGGGGCATGACGCGCTCGGCGCAGGTGGCCTCCTTCCTGGAGAAGGCCGCGCCGGGGCTGGCGGCGCTGCAGGACCGCTACACCGTGGAGGTGTACGGCTTCGACCCGGAGCTGTCGCCCACCACGGCCGAGGCGCTGGCGAAGGAGCCGGCGCGGGCGGGCACGTCGGACCTGCTGTCGGCGCTGCGCTCGGCGGGAGCGGGGGCGCAGGGCACGAAGAAGCTGGGCGGCATCCTGCTGGTGAGTGACGGCGCGGACAACGTGGAGCTGGCGGGCGGGGCGGTGGGCCGGGCGCGCGCGGCGCTGGCGGACCTGGACGTGCCGGTGTCCACCTTCCTCGTGGGCAAGGAGGCGCTGAAGGACCTGGCCGTCGAGCGGGTGAAGGTGGACGACTTCGCCTTCGTGCGCAACTCCATCACCGTGGAGGTGGAGGTGCACGGCCGGGGCTTCTCGGGCCAGGACGTGCCGGTGGTGCTGAAGCAGGAAGGCAAGGTGGTGGCGAGCAAGTCGGTGCGCTTCGAGTCCTCGGACGACGTGAAGCCGGTGGGCTTCACCTTCACGCCGGACCAGACGGGGCGCTTCGTCTACACGGTGAGCATGCCCGTCTTCCCGGACGAGGCGGTGGGGGACAACAACACCCGCTCCTTCGTGCTGAAGGTGATTCGCGACCGCGTGCGCGTGCTGCTGGTGGTGGGCCGGCCCTCGTGGGACGAGCGCTTCCTGCGCGGCCTGCTGCGCCAGGACGCCAACGTGGACCTGGTGTCCTTCTACATCCTGCGGACCATGTCGGATGACCCGGGCGTGGTGAGCCAGGAGCGCGAGCTGTCGCTCATTCCGTTCCCGATGGAGGAGATCTTCGACACGAAGCTGGACACCTTCGACGTCGTCATCTTCCAGAACTTCGGCTACGCGGATCAGTCGCTGTCGATTGCCCAGTACGAGCGCAACCTGGAGCGCTACGTCCACAACGGCGGAGCGTTGGTGCTGATTGGCGGGGACGCGGTGCTGGGCGAGGGCCGCGCGAGCATGCCCACGCTGTACGAGGCGCTGCCAGTGGAGGGCGCGGGCCCGGCCAACGCCGAGCCCTTCAAGGCGCGCCTGACGCCCGAGGGGATGCGTCACCCGGTGACGGCGATGGCCTCGGGAGGAGCGAGCACGGAGGTTGCGTGGGCGGAGCTGCCGGCGATTCCGGGCGCGAACCAGACGCGGGCGAAGCCGGGGGCGACGGTGCTGATGGACCACCCGCACATGACGGTGGACGGGAAGAACGCGCCGCTGGTGGCGGTGTGGGACTACGGCCGGGGCCGGGCGCTGGTGATGGCGACGGACGCGAGCTGGTACTGGGCCTTCACGTCGCACAAGCAGGGCTCGCCCAGCCGCACCTATGACCGGTTCTGGGGCAACGCGCTGCGCTGGCTCGTGAGAGACCCTGACCTGACGACGCTGAACGTGACGGCGGATCCGCCGTCGGTGGAGCCGGGCAAGCCGGTGGGCGTGGTGGTGTCGTCGAGGACGTCGGACTACCAGCCGGCGCAGGACGCGCAGGTGCGGGTGGAACTGGTGTCGGTGGACACGCAGAAGCCGGTGGCGGTGCAGGTGGGGCAGACGGGGCCGGATGGCGTGGTGCGGCTGGAGTTCGCTCCGCCGGCACCGGGCCCGTACAAGCTGGTGGCCACGGCGAAGAAGGGCGAGACGGACCTGGGCAAGGGCGAGGACGCGGTGGCGGTGCGAGCGGTGGGCCCGGAGCTGTCGGACGCCTCGGTGCGGCCGGCGCTCATGGAGCAGATCGCGAAGTACACCGGGGGCAAGTCGTACCGGCTGCCGATGGACGGGCTGCCGGATGACGTGCCGCTGCTGGACCCGCCGGTGGTGGAGGTGGGCCGGGCGAAGGACAAGCCGCTGTGGGACCGGTGGTACTACCTGATGGCGCTGGTGGGCCTGCTGGGCGCCGAGTGGTTCCTGCGCCGCCGCTTCGGCTACGTGTAGCCCGTCCCTCGACAAGGCCCACGGTCGTCATCGGCATGTCAGCCCCTCATGGTTCCCTCCCCATCCTTACACCGCACCGGGAGGAGCCTGTTGGACATGAAGCAGGAGCACCTTGGGGCTGGCGGGTTTTCTCCTGGTGCTCGTGGCGGCCCTCGGCGCCCAGGCGGAGCCGCCCTCCTACAAGCTCCCTGGCCGTCAGCCGGACTCCAGGGAGCCCTGGGGCGCTTTTCTTGGCAAGGCCGCACATTACGCCATTGGCAGAGCGTACAGCGTGCAGCATCCCACCAACCGCGTCTTCCTCGACACCGTCAACCTCTACGACATTGTAAAGGAGGGGAAGTTGGGGGACCCCGAGCGTCTTTCAGAGTTCGTGAGGCGCTTGCGCCCGGACATCACCGATACCCGTCTCTTCGTGCTGTTCGAGCTCAAGCCGGACAATGAGCAGTCGCGCGTGGAAGGGAGAGAACAGGCGGGGCGCTACCTGGCGGCACTGAATGAGGCCGTCGAGCCTGACAATAAGCTCATGGGAGGCACCGGCTTCGAGGGGTCGCTCTTCCTCGAATTCGAGAACGGGGGAGCACTCTGGCAGTTGTCCTGGCGCACGCCAGAGCCCGGAGTGACACTGTATCGCTGGAGCTACCGGCGCAAGCAGCCCCATGCTTCCTGGAAGGAGCGGGCGGCCCAGAAGGAAGAGAAGTTGCCCGGGGAAGAAATAGAGCAGCGCGGTGAGTTGGCCGCGCAGGCGATCCGGGCTGCCTATGAAGGGGGCGAAAGCCCCAAGGGCTTCCAGGGCCAAGTCTACCTGCCTGTGGACTGCCGCTGAGCGGGCAGGAGGCATCCGCCGCCCTCGGAGTGAGCGAAGTGCCTGTCGCTTGAGGAGCATCTGACCTCTGTGGTAGGGCGAAAAGCCATGAACACGGAACACTCCCCGGTGCTCGAGTTTCCAGCGATGCTCTACAGCACCAACGCCGCCATCCTCCGCAAGTTGATAGCCGAGGGCCGCTGGTGGGCCCGGGAGTACCTCAAGACCGGTGCCTTTCCCCAGCCCCGGCAGATGCGCCAGGTGCCGCCCGGCGAGGTCCTGTTGATGCACTCGGGGGCCGACTTCGACCCAACCCCCCGCCCGCGCTGGCGGATGTACAAGTTCACCAGCGTCTTCATGGGCTTGAATGAAGGCGTCCCGGAGGAGGAGCGTCAACGCACTGAAGCGGCCTTTGAGTCCTTCTGCCTGAGCACCCCGTGGGGGGCCCTCTACTATACCGTGTCTCCGCTCCCCCCGCGGAGCGCGGAACGCATGGCGAACCGGCTCGCCTCGCTGCTCCGCTTCTGGGACGTGCTCCAGGGCCCTCGCTATGCGTTCTGGTCGTTCGATCAGAAGTACACGCTGGACGAGCTCATAGCGGACATCTACCGCAAGACCCTGGATGCCTGGTGCCCCGGAGGCCCGGCCTTGGTCCGCGAGCATATGGCCCTGGCGGTGGAGCGCATGGCTCGCGCCACCCGCGAGGAGTGCGAGGAGGCCGTGCTCCGGTTGATGCCTGTCCTGGTGGAGGGGGACAACGACTTGAAGCACCATGAGGTGCTCAGCGACCCGGACTTCCTGCGCGAGCGCCTTTCCGCGCTTCCCCCGAAGGACTTCGACGACCTCTCCAGCGCCGAGAAATACACGGTGGCCGTGCAGTTGGCTGCCTGGGACAGGGAATTGGGGCGGCATTAGCAGCGGCGCGGGGCCGTCTCTGCTCACGAGGGTGGGCTACCCGCGGCGGTCTCCGGCGCCTGCTGCGCGTGCTCCAGACTGTCGAAGAGTCGCGCGTACTGGATGAGGTGCCGGATCACGATGAAGTGCTCGATTACCCGCTGACGGGCGTTCTGCCCCAGCCGCTCGGCGAAGGAGCGGTCCGAGACCAACCGCGCCAGTGCCGCGCCGAAGGCGTCCAGATCCGTGGGCGGGTCGAGCAGCAGCCCGCTCTCGCCATCCACGATCTGCTCCACGATGCCCCCGACCGCGCTCCCGATGACGGGGCGGGCCTTCCACATGGCCTCCGCGATGGTGAGTCCGAACCCCTCGGCGAGGCTCTTCTGCACGACGACGGTCGCGTGCCGCTGGAGCGCGTTGACGATCGCCGCGTTCTCGTCCCGGTCGACCATCGGCAGACAGACGAGCTGGATGCGCCGCCGGACGGCATGTGGCAGCGCACGCCAGGCCGCGGTGCACTCGCCGAGCACCAAGGCGCCCTCGGGGTCATCGGAGACGCTGCTCACGTTCGGGCCCACGAGCGCGAGGTGTGCGCCCAGGAGCGTGCCAGCGCGGCGCGCGAAGCCGTGCATGACGCCAATCATGTCCTTGAGCCGGTCCCACCGGGACACCTGCACGACCAGTGGGACTTCGGGCAAAGGCGGTGGTCCGGCGCGCAGCAGGTCCGCGTAGTGGTCGATGCGACCGGGTGTTCCGTCCCGGTGGATGTAGATGGCGGGCGTCTCCGGATTCCCGCTCAGGATGCCCACGCGGCAGAGGATGGCGCGGACCGTCTCCTCGGCCATCGGTTCGTTCTTCACCGAGAACGGATCGATGGAGGGCGGGATGATGACGGGGTGTCGCAGCCAGTCCGGCGCGTACTCGGCGCGGGTGAGGATGACGGCCGACGCCTGTTCCACGTACGGCCGGAGGAAGCTCCAGGCGGAGCGCACGGAGTCGTTCCACTGCTCGGTCCCGACGTGGCTCCGCCACACCACGAGTACCCCCAAGCGCCGCAACAGGGGAATCAACCCGGCGGTCTGCGGATCGTGCAGCAGCACGATGTCCCGGGGCGCGATGAGCGCCGAGAGCTCCAGCGCGTTCTCCTTCAGGACGGTTTCGTAGGTGGCCCGCTCGGCCTCACCGAGCGGCCCGCCGTCCCCGGGCGCCCCGTGGAAGCGGTTGTGCAGGCGCTTGGTGATGCGGAAGAAGTCCTCGTTGCCCTGGATGACGAGCCAACGGGTATCGATGCCCTCGCCGCGTGTGTAGGAGAGGAGGGGTTGCAGCATCTCCGCCACCCCCCCGCCCACGGCGGTCGAGTTCACGTTGAAGACGACGCGCCCGTGGAGCACCCGCCGGGCCAGCTCCACCGCGGCATGCAGCTCCGCCGCCCGCTCCGGGCCAATGAGCGGATCGAAGCGGTCCATCGATACCGGCTGGATGTGGACTTCTTCGAGGTGCACGAAGCAAACGTAGGCGCGGCCGAGGCCGGCCGCGCTCCCGCTCATGCGACCGAGGAGCGCGGCGCCTGCTCCGCTGCACGCCTGGCGTGCGCCGCCAGGGGCGCTCCCTTCAGCGGGAGACGACGGGCGCCGAGCTCTCGGCGGGCAGGTCCGCGCGGCGTTGGAGCTTCACCACCTCGGCCGTCACCGTCACGCTGCTGGGCAGCGGGATGAAGAAGAAGATGGCGCCGAACACCTTCGTCACCGGCAGGTACTGCGTCTGGCGGAAGCGGACGTTGATGGCGCCATCGCCGCCCATCTCCCGCACCTGGGGGATGAGCACGTCCTTGAAGCCGGCGTCGAGGTCCGTGCCAATCACGTCCACGAAGCCGAAGAGCAGCACGCCCGAGCGCGTGGCCTGGACCACGCCGAGCGTCTCATAGGGCTCGGGGATGTCGCCCGCCGACACGAAGACGTCCCTGCCGCTGCGGTCGGACGGGACGGAGGTGGTGTTGATGACGGTGCAGCCGGTGAGCGCCACGAGCGCGAGCGCGAGGAGGAGACGCATGGGAGGAGCTCTCACGGTTGGGAGGAGATGAACTGGATGACTTCGCCGGTGACGATCACATTGCGGTTGCGGGTCTTCACGCCGCCACCGCGACCGCTCGCCACGTTGGTGATGGACTCGGAGAGGTCCGCCGCGCGCTCCACGTCGGTGGGCGGGTTCTCGTCCTCGAACTCGATGTTGATGACGCCATCGCCGCCCATCCTCAGGGCCGTGTCCACCAGGGTCTTCTTGATGGTGTTGTCGAGGGCGGCGTTGCCCAGGTCCGAGACGCCCGCCACGGTCACGCCGTAGCCCAGCACCTGGGTAAACCCGAGGGTGCGGTAGGGCCTCGGCGCGCCGCCGGTGCTCAGGTACAGGCCGCGCTCGCCATCGGGCGGACGGTCCGACAGCTTCGAGCCGCGCGACACGGCACTGCAGCCGACGCACAGCAGCAACGGGAGCAGGATCGGGAGTCTCACCGGGTTCTCCAGGAGCGGAACGGGTTCAACGCGACGGGGTACCGGCCGACGGCGGCGCGGCACCCGGGCCGAGCTTCACCACCTCGCCGCTGAGGGTGACCTCGCTCGGCAGCGGGATGAAGAAGAGCAGGGTGAAGAGGAGGCGGGTGGGGACGGTGTACTGTGTCTGCTGGAAGCGCAGGTTCATGATGCCGTCGCCGCCCAGGCGCCGCACCTCGGGGATGAGCGTCTCGTGCAGCCCGTCCTCCAGGTCCGTGCCCGCGGGGTCCGCGAAGCCGAAGAGAAGCACGCCGCGCCGCGTGGCCTGCACCACACCGAGGCTCTGGTAGGGACCCTTCACGTCCCCCGTTGTGACGAAGACGTCACGCGTGTCGCGGAGCGACGGCACCCGGGCCACGTCCACCGAGGTGCAGCCAGCCAGCGTCACCAGAATCAGGAGTCCGAACGTCCCACGCATGCGGTCTTGCCCTCCCTCGTCCGCGGGAACGCGGAGGATTGACGCGACGGGCCGCCGAGGCAACCCTTTTCCGCGCTCGGGCGGTTCATCCGGCACGAGGGCTCCCGCGGCCCGCCGACACGAAGCGACACCGTGCTCAGGATTACTTGAACGTTTCCGGGAACAGTTTCTTGCTGAGCGCGGCCCGTCGCTCCATCAGCCCCAAGGGAGGATGCTGGGCGTTGGGCCGTTTCGTGAAATGAGCCTCGAGCGCTGCATTGTAAAGCTTCTAGGCCTGGAGCAACTCGCCGGCGTCTTCCATCATTTCCGCCTTGAAGGCGAGGGCCCCAACGCTCTGGGGTTGCCGCGCAAGCTGTGCATCTAGCGTGGCCAGGGCCGCACCTCTGTCGCTCCGATAGAGGTGATACTGAGCGCCTGCCAGGAGTCGGCGAAATTAGCCCGAGCGCGACACGCCCAATTGCTGGCACATGATGTCCACGGGGAAATGGGTCTTCTCCGCCTCGATGAGCTCGAACTTTGGCGTGACAAAACCGTGACACTTCATCGCGAACAAATCCCTATCACCGAATATGTGACAAGATCGTGACATGACTTCACCACTGCTCGCGTGGAGTCAAAGTCTTGTATCTTGGGTATCTCGACAGCGTGCCAGAAAGAGGCTATCCGCACGCTAATTTTGACGCCGAGGTAACAGGTGCTGGACGCCCGAGACAGTGTTCCGAACAGCCCGCGGATGGGCCGGTACGAGCTGCTTGGAGAGCTTGGGCATGGCGGTATGGCCAAGGTCTACCGGGCGCGTGTGGCGGGGCCCATGGGGTTCGAGAAGACCCTGGTGGTGAAGCAGATCCTCCCGCATCTGGTCGACGAGCCCCAGTTCGTCGAGATGTTCCTGTCCGAGGCCAGACTCGCCGCCCAGCTCAACCATCCCAACATCGTCCAGATCTTCGATTTCGGCGAGGCGGACGGCGTGTACTTCCTGGCCATGGAGTACATCGATGGCCCCAACCTCCGCGCGCTGATGCGCAGGGCCCATGCGGTGGGCCGGCCGCTGCCACTGCCCCACTGCGCGAAGCTCGTCTCCGCCATCTGCGAGGGGCTCGCCTACGCGCACGAGTTCGCCGACCCCGACACCGGTGAGCCGCTGGGCCTGGTGCACCGGGACGTCAGCCCCGACAACATCCTCCTGGCGCGAACGGGGTCCGTGAAGGTCGTGGACTTCGGCATCGCCAAGGCGAGCAATCAGGTGCACCAGACCCAGGTTGGCACGCTCAAGGGGAAGGTGCCCTACATGGCGCCCGAGCAGCTCAGGAACGAGTCGCTCGACCTGCGCAGTGACATCTACGCGCTCGGGGTCGTGCTGTACGAACTGGTGGCGGGGCGTAAGCCCTTCGAGGCCAGCAGCGAGATCGCGTTGATGAACGCGATCCTCCACTCGCCCTTCACGCCCGTATCCGTCAGGCGTGCCGACGTGCCCGAGGACCTGCAGCGCATCATCGAGCGGGCGCTGGCCAAGGACCGCGAGGAGCGTTACCAGAGCTGCCGGGAGATGCAGGCGGACCTGGAGCAGTTCCTGCTCGGGCAAGGCCAGCCGGTGAGCGCCTTCCAGCTCGCGGAGCTCATCTCGCAGCTCTCGCTGCCGTCCGGTGGCTCGGGGCCGCTCGGCACGCCGGCTCCCGGCAGTGGCAGCAAGCCGCGCCGGAGCCTTCCCGGTGTCGTCGTGCCCGCGACGCCGGTGAGGCCGCCGCCTCCTCCTCCCGAGGCCACCCTGTCCGCGCCGCGCTCCCAGGTGATCGAATCGGAGTCCCTCACCGAGGCGCATGTCGTCTCCGAGGTGCGGGCCGCCCCCCGGCGTCGCTGGGTGTTGCCCATCGTGGGCGCGGCCCTGCTGCTGGTGGTCGGGGGCGTGGCCCTGGTGTTCAGCTCCCGGTCTCGCGAGCCCCAGCCCCAGGTGCAACCCGCCGTGGTGGCCAGCGCACCGGTGGCCAGCGCACCGGCCCCCGCGCCCGCTCCCCCCACTCCGTTGCCCACTCCACCGTCCGAGGTCCCGGCCGCGCTGCCCCAGGCCGTGGCCTCGCCCGGTCCCGAGACGGTCGAGCCGCCCCGCGCACGCGGAGGAGCCGTCTTCGGAGGTGGTCGAGCTTCACATCCAGGTGGTGCCGCGCGGCGCCGTGGTGCAGCTGGACGGGGAGGTGCTGCCGTCCAATCCCTTCACGGGCAGCTTCCCCAAGGACGGCGCCTCGCACGAGTTGCGCGCCACCGCCGCCGGCTTCGCGCCGCTGGTGAAGCAGATCCGCTTCGAGAAGGACCTGATGCTGGAAGCTCAACCTGCAGCGGCGCAGCCTGGTGGTGCGCCGCGAGCGTGTCTCCAAGGTCCGGGCTCCCGCCCCGCCGCAGCCGGCCGTGGCGCCGGCCGACGACGGATTCGCCGAGCTGCCGTCGAAGCCGGCCGCTGGCGCCAGCAAGGCGAAGCGCGGCCTCGACGCGGACAACCCCTGGAGCGGTGACACCAAGCGTGGCCTCGATGGTGAGGACCCGTGGAACGGCAGCAACCGCAAGCTGGATTCGACCAACCCATGGAAGGAATGATGATGCGTCTGTCCAGGTCCATCGCGCTCGCCCTCGTGCTGGCGCTGTCGGGCGGGAGTGCCGGTGCCGCGGGGCGCACCAAGAAGGCCACTCTCGAGGAAGCCCAGAACCGCTACCAGCGCGGGCGGGAGCTCTACGAGGAGAACGACTTCCCGGCCGCGCTGGTGGAGTTCAAGCGCGCCTACGAGCTCGCGCCGAGCTACCGGCTCCTCTACAACATCGCCCAGGTGCAGTATCAGCTCCAGGACTACGCCAGCGCGCTCGACAGCTTCCAGCGCTACCTCGACGAAGGGGGAGGGGAGCTGCCGGCCCAGCGCCGCGAGGAGGTCCAGCGGGAGATCGACCGGCTCCAGGTGCGTGTGGCCACGGTGCGCGTCACCGTCAACAAGCCGGGGGCGGAGATCTCCGTGGATGACGTGCCGGTGGGCACCTCGCCGCTGCGCGAGCCGCTGCTGCTCAACGCGGGGCGGCGGAAGATCTCCGCCTCGCTCCAGGGCACCCCGCCGGTGACGCGCGTGGTGGACGTGGCGGGCCGGGACACCCTCGACGTGTCCCTGGAGTTCGCCGCTCCCTCGGCGCCCGCGCCGGTTGCTTCCGCCGCGCCCGCGCCGGCTTCGCGGCCCGAGGCCCCGCGCCCGAGGCTCCGCGGCCCGAGGTCGTCAAGTCCCAGCCTGTCTCTCCCTGGGTGCCGTGGGGCATCACCGGGGGGCTGGCGGTGGCCACGGGTGTCTCCTCCGTGCTGGCGCTGAATGCCTCGAGTGACCTGAAGACCCGGCGCGACACCTTCGGGGTGAGCCGGGCCGAGCTCGACCAGGCCAGCGGCCGGACGCGCACCCTGGCGCTCACCACGGACGTGCTCGCGGGCGCCACGCTGGTGGCCGTCGGGGTGTCCACCTGGATGACGCTCCTGCGTGAGCCGGAGCCCACTCCTTCCGCCGGAGTGCAGGTGGGGGTGGGGCCGGGCAGCGTGGGGGTCTCGGGGTCCTTCTAGCGCCGCGGCCCGCTTCCGGGCCGCTGGCTTCCCTCCATTTCACGAGGCATGTGCATGTACCCTCAATCTGACAGGTGCTCTTCCCATGGCCGTTGGCCGGGGTGGGCCTTGCTGGCGGTATTGCTGCTGGCGGGCACGGGTTGCTCGCTCGTCATCGACGGCAACGCCGACCAGTGCGCCACGGACGACGACTGCGTCCGGTTCGGCTCCTATCCCGTCTGCAAGGAAGGCCTCTGCGTGCCTTCCGGGCTGGGCCCGCCGGGCTGCTTCCGAGGAGAGCCCTCCTCCGAGGAGCAGTACCGCAACCAGTGCACCCTGGCGCAGTGCATCCCGTTCGACAACTGCGCGCGGCTGGGGCTCTGTAACGGCGCCAGCCTGCCTCCGCTCGTTCCCAAGCCCTGACCATGGAGATCCGCAGCATGAGATACGACCTTCGCCGGCTCGCGCCGGGGCTCTGGACCGGCCTGCTCGCCCTGGCCCTCGTGAGCACCGTGGCGCATGCGCAGACCAACACGCCCACCGTCAACTGCGCCGGCCCCAACACCATCTACGTGGCGGGCTCCTCCGCCATCCGTCCGTTCCTCGGGGTGGTGGCGTCATTGCTCGCCAAGGAGTCGCCCGCCTGGAGAATCGTCTACCAGTCGCAGGGCTCGTGCACGGGCGTGAAGGCCATCTACAGCACGGACCCGAGCCAGCAGATCATCAAGGACATTCCCGCCAGCGGCTCCAAGGCGGCCAACTACGCCATCCTCTTCAACGCGGACGGCTCGGCGCAGGAGTGCTTCCTGGCACCGGAGGGCAACGTGGTGGATGTGGGCGTCTCGGACGTTTACGCCTCCACGTGCGACATGACGGCACCCGCGAACGTGCAGATCGCCGACTACGAGGGCCCCATCCAGCCGATGACCTTCGTGGTGCCGGCGGCCTCCTCTCAGCGCAGCATCAGCGCCGAGGCGGCGTACATGGTGTTCGGCACCGGGGGCAACAAGGGGGCGGCCGCCCCATGGACGGACCCGAACCTGTACTTCGTCCGCAACGCCAGCTCCGGCACGCAGCAGATGCTGGCCCGGGCCATCGGCGTGCCCGCCGACAAGTGGTGGGGGGTGGACCGGGGCGGCAGTGACGGCGTGCGCCGCAACATGAAGGTCCTCCTGGACGCGAGCACGGCCGAGAAGGCCATTGGCATCATCTCCACGGACATCGCGGACGAGGAGCGCAGCAACCTGCGCATCCTGGCGTTCCAGGCCTCCGGCCAGTCCTGCGGATTCCTGCCGGACTCCACGCCCTTCGCCAAGGACAAGCAGAACGTGCGGGATGGGCACTACCCCATCTGGGGCCCGGTGCACTTCTACACGCGCACCGAGAATGGCCTGCCCAGCCCGGCCGCCGCCGTGCTCGTGAGCCGCTTCGCCGCGGCCCGCCTGGAGAAGGAGCTGCTGGACGTCATCATCCAGAAGCACCTGGTGCCCAAGTGCGCCATGAAGGTGAAGCGCACGTCGGAGATGGGGTCGCTGAGCTCGTACTCCACCGATTCGCGCTGCGGCTGCTACTTCGACCTGGTGGCCAACGGGGCCTCCTCGTGCAAGCCGTGCAATGGGCCGGCGGACTGTCCGTCGTCCACGCCCGCCTGCAACTACGGCTACTGCGAGGCGCTCTGAGCCGCGGCGTACCCGCCCGCTAGCCCTCCTGCCCGTGGGGAAACCGGCTGGGATGCTTCCTCTCCAGCCGAATCTGGTGCACAATCCACGGGCCGAGCACCAGGAGCTGTGTCCCGTGCGCGAGCGCATCCAACCCCTGTCGGATCGGCGGGAGGGGCTGGAACCGCCTGCACTTGGCCGCGCTGGGTGCCAGTGTTGGAGGGGCATGCTCGATCCTCAAGCGGTCCATGGCGTCCTCGTTCTAAGCCTCGATCCCTCCGGACGGCTCCTCTCCTGGAGCCGTGCTTGCGAGGAGGCCACGGGCTGGACGCTCGCCGAGGTCCGTGGGCGAGGGAGCCTTCCAGGGTTCGAGGGAATCCCATCGTCCGCTCCTCGTCGGTTCGAGGGGCCGCTCCCGACGCGCGAGGGGACCGTGCGATGGGTCGCCTGGGCCACGACGCCGCGCGTGAGCCCGGCGGGCCAGGTCGAGGAGACGCTCGCCGTCGGACTCGACATCACCGACCGGAAGCAGGAGGAGGAACGGTTGCGCGCCCATGCGGCCAGCATGGAGACGCTCTTCATGAATGCGCCTTCCGCCCTCATCACGGTTGATGCCGGACAGCACATCAGGGCCTTCAACCTGGCCGCCGAGCGTGTCTTCGGCTGGAGTGCCGGGGAGGTCATCGGAGGCTCGTTCGAGGTGCTCCTCCCCGAGCGCCTTCGCGCCGCTCATCGCGCTCAGATGCCCTCCTTCGCGGCCACACACGGGATGGAGGAGAGGACGGCCATGCACCGGGAGATCGTCCTCCAGCGGAAGACCGGCGAGGAATTTCCCGCAGAAGCGATGATGGCCGAGACGCCGATCGACGGGGAGACGATGCTCGTCATCGCACTGCGCGACACTACCCACCAGAAGCGCCTGGAGGCGTCGATTCGCCAGAGTGAGGAAGGCCTCCGGGCCATCTTCGAGGAGGCGTCCGACGGCATTGCGATCGCGAACTCGGAGGGACGCTACACCGCGGTCAACCCGAGGCTTCGCGAGATGCTCGGTCGGACGCAAGAGGAGATGCTTTCGATGACCGTCGCGGACCTCGTCGTGCCAGAGGAGCTGGCGCGCTTGTCCGCGGTCCGGGAGAAGCTCCTCGCCGGGACCTCGGACGTCAGTGACTGGAAGATTCGACGCGGGGACGGTACTCCGGCGATCATCGAGGTGAGTGCGCGGATGCTGCCCGACAAGCGTTGGCTCGCGTTTGTCCGGGATGTGTCAGCGCGCACGCGCGCTCAAGAAGAACGCGAGCGCCTCATGGGTGAGATCGAAGAGGAGCGGCGCTGGCTCAGGGCGGTGCTCGACACCGTTCCGGTGGGAGTGCTCCTCTTCAGTCCCGATGGCGGGATCTCCTGCAATCAGCGGGCTGAAGAGCTCCTCGGCCCGACGTTCTCGCCCACGGGAGGCACTGAGCAGTACCGGGACCGCGTCTTCTTTCGCGACGGGACGCCCGTTCCGTTGGAGCAGTTTGCCTCGAACCGGGTCCTTCGGAGTGGTGAGACGGTCGTCGGTGTCGAGTACATCATCGAGCGCTCGCCTGGCTCGCGAATCCCGATCCTCGGGAGCGCCGCGCCCATCCGCGATGCCGAAGGGAAGATCATTGGCGGCGTCGGCGTGTTCCAGGATGTGAGCGAACGGATGCAGGTCGAGGAGGCGATCCGTGCGAATGAACGCCTCTTGAACGGCATCTTCGAGCTCCTCCCCGTGGGGGTGTGGATCGCGGACCATACCGGGCGCCTCATCCGCACGAACCCCGCCGGGCTGCGCGTCTGGGGCGGCGCCCACTATGTCGGCGGGCCCGAGCTTGGCGTGTACAAGGGGTGGTGGGTGGACACTGGCAAGCCGATCTCCCCGGAGGAGTGGTCGCTGGCGCGCGCACTGAAGAAAGGGGAGACCTCTCTCGGAGAGCTGATCCGCATCCAGTGCTTCGACGGCACGTACAAGACGATCATCAACTCGGCGATGCCGCTGTACGACGAGCGCGGGAAGTTCGCCGGGGCGGTCGTCGTCAACGAGGACATCACGGCTCTGAAGGAGGTCGAGGAGGCGCTGCGTCGCGCCGTGCGGGCGCGGGATGAGATGCTCGGCGTGGTCTCCCATGACTTGAGGAGCCCGCTACAGGCAATCGAGCTCGCCGTGCGGAAGATCTCCCAGCGCGTGGGGGAGGAGGGCGGCTGCGAGTGGCTCCACGCCTCCGTTGAGCGCATCCTGCGCTCCAGCCGCACCATGCGGAAGCTCATCGAGGATCTGCTCGACATCGTGAGCATCGAAGAGGGGCGGCTCTCTTTTCAGCGCAGTGCGGTCGAGCCCGCGTCGATCGTCCACGAGGCCGTCGAGTCGGTGCAGTTGCAGGCGGAAGACAGGCAGCTCCTGCTGGAGGAGAGGGTGAGCCCCGGCCTGCCGCTGATCTTCGCGGATCGCGACCGCATCCTCCAGGTGTTCGCCAACCTCCTGGGAAACGCGTTGAAGTTCACCCCCGTTGGCGGACGTCTGTCCCTATGCGCCACCGTACAGGGTGACGAGGTGGTCTTCTCCGTCATGAACACCGGCGCGGGGATCCCCGAGGTGCAACGGCAGCACATCTTCGATCGGTTCTGGCAGGCGGACTCCGCGGACCGGCGGGGGCGGGGGCTCGGGCTGGCCATCGCCAAGGGCATCGTCGAGGCCCACGGGGGCCGGATCTGGGTCGAGAGCGAGCCCGGCCAGGGCACCACGTTCTTCTTCACGGTGCCCGTCCTGCCGCTCGCCAACGCCTCGGCCAGCACGTAGCGCTCCTCGCGCACCTCGTCACCGGCGCTGCCGGTGGGGCCGCTTCACGGAAGGAGACCTCTAGGAAGCTCGCTCGCCGGGAGGCACCAGGGCCCCCTTGGGCGTCCGCACCACCCGGCGCAGGCCGATGAAGTAGAGCACCGTGAGGAGGGCGGTCAGCAGGCCCCAGAGGGCGTAGTTGTCCACCGGCAGCGTTGACAGCAGCCACGGCCCGCGCTTGCCGTCGAGCAGGTACAGCAGGGGGGACAGCTCCCAGTCCAGGTAGATGCGATTGTCCGCGAAGATGTTGATGCCCTGCGCCGAGTAGGCCCGGCGGATCATGTGGAAGTACGAGAACACCTCGCCCACGCAGAAGGCGACCTGCTGCGCGATGCACAGCACCGAGAAGCCGGCGAACAGGCGGAGCGCGCGGCGGTTGCCCTCCTCGAGCTTCCGATCCAGCCAGGGCACCACCGGGACGAGCAGGAATGGAAGGAGCACGACGAGCTGCCGCGGGCCCAGGCTGAAGCCGCCGTGCCAGTCGCTGCGCGTGGCGATGAAGACGAGGCGCAGCAGCGCGGCGCCCGCGAGCATCCACGAGAGGAAGCGGTGCTCGCGATGGAACGTCGGCCAAGCGATGCAGCCCGAGCAGCACCGCGGGTGAGTAGAAGAAGAGCCCCTTGCCACTGCTCAGGGTGAGGCCGAAGAGGCCCTCCCAGGGCGCCACGGCCTCGCCGTAGCTGTAGCGCAACGCCAGCTCGGGGCTCACATGGCGCCCCGTCTCCCACGGGGAGCCGAACCGGAGGTGGTTGTAATAGCCGAGCGCGAGCAGCACGACGCCCAGCCCCGTCAGGAAGAAGGCGCCCTTGCGCCAGCGGTCCTCCGCGCCCCGGAAGGCGAGCGCCGCGAAGAAGGGAACGAACAGCAGGGTGGTGATGTGGGTCGCGATGGCGCCACCCAGCGCCAGGCCCGCCCAGAGTCGCGAGGAGGGTGAGGCCTGTTCCGCTCGCAGGAGCAACCCGAACGCCGCCAGGGAGAGCAGGGTCGCCAGGGGCTCGCTGAAGGCCGAACCCGCGTAGGGCCACGCCAGGGTGCCCAGGGCGTAGAGCACTGTCACTCCGAGCGCGGCCGCCGGGTGGCGGGAGAGCCGCGAGGCGATGTGCCAGAACACCAGCGCCCCGAGCGCCCCCACCAGGACGTTCAGGAGGGGCAGCGCGAGCCGGTCCGCGTGGGGCGCCAGGTCCTGGAGCGGCTCCCCGAGGAGGAAGCGGTTGAGCCCCTCGGGGACGTAATGGCTGGGATGGAGGGGCGGCAGGAGACCCGACTCGTACCAGTCGGTGCGATTCAGTCCGCGCACCAGCGCCAGCATCGGCACGCAGGCGAAGGACTCACCCGGCCCGAAGACGGGATAACGCCGGCCATCCCTCCCGGGAGCCAGTCCAAAGCCCTCCCACAACGGAGTCCCCTCCGCGGCGAGACTGCCCCGGGTGACGAGCGACTCGCACAGCGAGAAGACGACCTCGCTGTCCGCCGAGCGGATTCCCCCGTAGCTGACGAGAAGGTTCAGCACGAGGGCGCCGAGGAAGATGGCCACTCCCAGCCGTCGGGGAGGGTGCGCCGCGCTCATGAACGGCTCCTGGGATATCAGCGAAAGCCGCGACCGCGATATCCACGCGGTTCGCGTTGCACGGGAAGGCCGGAGCGGACCGTGGAGTCGTGGAACGCATCGGTGAAGAACGAGTAGGGGTATTGCGCGGGGGGCCTCCCCACCTCCTCCAACCGGGCCGCGAGCGCTGCTGGCAGCTCGAAATCCAACGCCGCGAGGTTGTCGCGGAGCTGCGCCTCGGTTCTCGCACCGATGATGGTGGAGACGACGCCCGGCCGGTTCATGACCCAGTTCAGCGCGACCTGGGCGGGCGTTCGCTCCAGCTCGGCCGCCGTGGCCACGAGCGCGTCCAGCACCCGCTTCGTCTGGGCAGATGCATCGACCGTGTTGTCGGTGATCCACGTCTTCGTCACCCGCCCATCCCCCTCGAACTGGCCCTGCTCGTTCACCCGGTATTTGCCGGTGAGCAGGCCATTCGCCAGCGGGCTCCAGGCAGTGAGGCCGATACCCAGCTCCTGCGCTGCATCGACGAACTCGTACTCGACCGTGCGCGCCAGCAGGCTGTAGTTCACCTGCACCACCGCCACCGGCTCCCAGCCGCGCCACTCGGCCAGCGTCTGCGCCCGCCCGAGGTACCACGCGGGCACGTTGCTCAGCCCGACGTAGCGGATCTTCCCCGCCCGCACGAACGCGTCGAGCGTCGCCATCACCTCGTCCACCGGCGTGAACGTATCCCACAGGTGCACGTGGTAGAGGTCGATGACGTCGGTCCCGAGCCTTCGAAGCGACGCCTCCAGGGCGCGCTGGAGCGTCAGCCGTGCGTTCCCACCCTGGTGAACGTCACCTGGCGCGCCATACCCGCACTTCGTCGCGAGCACCACGTCGTCGCGCCGGCCCGACTTGCGCAGGTATGCGCCCACGCGCTCCTCGCTCCGGCCGTTCTGGTAGCGGTCCGCCGTGTCGATCACGTTGCCGCCCGCGTCCAGGTAGGCATCGATGATGCGATCGATTTCGTCGGGGGGCGATTGCCAGGCCGGGTCCCAGCCATCGCCGAAGGTGCCGGCGCCGAGTGAGATGGGGGAGATTCGCAGACCGCGGCGCCCAGCGAGGGTGTAGGTGCGAAGGTTGCTGGGGGGCCGGACGGCTCCTGATTCGTGGTCGGAGTTGCCAAGGCTGCTCATCAGGTTCTTCCTCCGAAGCGCATGCTGCTCGGAGGCGGCCCGTGCTGGCAACTCACTTCACCAACTCATCCACCTCCCACAGGGCACTCCATTGCCGTCCGCGGGGGCGGCTACAGGGACATCCGAGCCCTCCGAAGGTGAGTGGAGGGCTCGGCGCCTCCTGCTACTTCGTCACGACGCCGCAGGCGATGCGGTCACCCGCGTTGCCGGCGGGGTCGCTCTTGTAGTCGTCCGCGGTGGCGTGGACGACGACGGCCGCACCGTCCAGGTCCTGCACGTCCTTCATTTTGAGGTCGTGGGCGAAGAAGTCGAACTGCACCTTGCCGTCAGCGCCCACGTGGAGGTTGGGCAGGTCTCCCTCGTGCTTGCCCTCGGCGGCGAGGATGCCGTGCTTCTTCTTGTCCGGGTTGAGGTGACCGCCGGCCGTCTTGAAGGGCACCTCGCACTTGCCCGTCTCGTGGATGTGGATGGCGTGCTCGCCCGGCGGGAGGTTGGAGAACGTCCCCTTCGCCAGAATGCCGTGGGGCGTCTCGGTGAGCGTCACCTCTCCCACCGTCTGGCCCTTCTGGTCCTTCAGCTCGGCGCGGGCGGTGGCTCCCTCCGCCTTCTGCTCGGCCTTCTCGGCGGTCTTCTCCTCCTTCTTGGTAGCGGCCTTCTCCTTGGCGGCGGGGGCCTTGCCCTGGGCGAAGGCTGGGCCGGCGAGGCAGAGGACAGCAGCGGTCAGCAGTGCGCGAGTCTTCATATGGAGTGTCTCCGTTGGAACGAGAGTGAAGGTGGACACTAATGCGCCGGGCGCGTTCCTCAAGGCTGGAGAGCAGCCAATGGTACGTGGACCACACGGGAGGCGCCGTAGACGGGAGCCCAGCGCTGCTGCACTTCGGCGCCGTTGAGGAATCGAACGATTACCTGGTAGGCGGCCAGTGGGCCTCCGAGCTGCTCGGCCCAGGCGAGCCCTCTCGGCGAGAGGTTGGGCACGAGCGGGCCCAGGGCCTCCGCCGAGCGCGTGACGCGGGTGATGTCGAGCCCCTCGTCGCGCACGCGTAGGGGCACGAGCAGGGGGGCGAAGCGGGCGTGCCGGTGGTCGTGGACACAGCCCTCCTCCTCCAGGAGCGCGGCGGAGAGGGGCAGCTCGCGCACGTTGAAGAGGAGCTTCACCTCGCCGCGGTGTGGATCCCACGGGCCGCGCAGGCGGTGGTCGCCGCGGAGGATGAGGCGCCGATCCAGGTAGCAGAAGGCGCGGGCCTCGGGAGGGAGGGTGCCGCGGTGGCGCGCTCCGGCGTAGCGGAAGAAGGGGCGTACGCAGGCGGGGTCCACCGCGACGGGCGGGCCCTCCTTCAACGCGCGCAGCTTGGGCAGCAGCGACTCGGGAATCCCATGGGAGCGGGCGAAGTCCTCGAGGGACTCCAGGGGCGTGCGCGCGAAGTCCTCGAGGCGGGTGAGGAGTCGCTGGGGGTCCTCATCCACCAGCAGCTCGTCGAAGCGCGTCTTCACGCCCGGCAGGCTCACCGGGACGAGCGTGGTGAGGGGCTCGCCCTCGGAGCGCCAGCGAGCGTCCAACTCCGCCGCCTCGGGAGGCGTGGGCACGAGGCGCCACTCGGGGGCCTCGGGAGTGAAGGGAATCGGCGCGGGCGGGTGCCGGGAGTACACGGGCCGGAGCCGCGCATCCGGAGGCGAGGTCCACACGGTGATGCAGGTGCGCACCTGGGTGCCCGCGAAGACACCGGGGCCGAGGTCCACCACCTCGCGCAGCGACAGCGTGCGCAGCAAGGTGTCGCGCAGGGGCGCATAGAGGAAGGCGTCGAGGAGACTGGAAGGGGTGATGAAGGCGAGCACGCCCGGGCGGGAGGAGAGCCGGTGCGCGGCGAGCAGGAGGAAGAAGGCGAAGTCATCGCGCAGGCTGGTGCCCGGCGGGAACGAGAATGGGCATCAGGGCCCGGAGTCGGGCATAGGCGTCGCGGTCCTTCAGGAGCGCGGAGGTGCCGTTGTAGGGCGGGTTTCCGACCCACACCTCGCGATGACCTGGGGGGAGCGCGTCGAGGAGGGGCTCGAGCCCGCCGCGCAGGGCATCGCCCACGCGGATGTGCGCGCCGGGCACGCGGGCCTGGCAGGACTGGGCCACCTCGGGGGAGAGCTCCAGACCCGTGAGCCAGGCCTCGGGGCGGGCGCGTGCCGCGGCGGCGAGGAAGGCGCCCGCACCACACGCCGGGTCCACCACCGCGAGGGGCCCGTCCCCGGCGTGCGCCAGGGCGAGCGCCAGCGTGCGCTCCACCAGTGGCGCGGGGGTGTAGAACGCACCGAGCGCACGCCGGTCGAGACCGGGGAACTGGTGGACGAGCTCCTCCTCGTCGAGGACGGGGGAAGCGGTGGGGGCGCGCGGCATCCGCCCACCATCCTACTCTGGCCGGCTTTCCTTACCGGGCCCGGTCGTAGCAACATGGGTCGGGAGGGTGCCCATGCCGCCTCCGCCGTCCAAGCCGAAGGTCCCAACCCCGGGTGTGCCGCTCGACATCGACGAGGCCCCCACGCAGTTGCAGCCGCGGAAGCTCGTCCTCCCGCGCACCCCCACGCGCGACACCGAGCGCACCGTTGTCGGACGTCCCGCCTGGTCGGGTCGGGACGGCTTCGAGGCCTCCGAGAGGCCCACCAGTCCGGGGCGCCCCGCCCTCCCCACGCGCGGCGGCACCAACCCCAATCTGCCAGCGCTCACCGGGGAGGGCACCAACCCCGGGCGCCCGGCCTTCACCGGCGTGGCCCCCGAGGTGAGCAAGGGCCTCTGGTACGACCGATCCGCCGCGCCTCGTGGCGTGCTGCCGTCCACGGCCATCCTGAACGGCCTGGACGAGGCGTTCCAGAAGGTCGCGCAGTCGCGTGCGACGGTGGGGAGCGTGCGCGAGCAGCTCAAGACGGACTGGCTCCCCCTGCTGCGGCAGGTGGTGGAGCAGGCCGGCGGAGACGGGATGGATGCCTACGTCACGCAGTTGCTGGCCCCGCCGGGCCGCAAGGCGATGACTCCGCTGCTGGCGGACCTGGCCACGGGCATGGAGCGGCTGGAGGCCGCGGCGGACATGAACGCGCTGCGCACGGCGGCGCTGGACGTCCGGACCCTGGTGGAGAAGGCGCTGACGGCCAAGGCGCCGTGCGCCATCTCCCTCAAGCTGCTGGAGCGCGAGCTGGACGGGCGGCTCGAGGTGGACACCATGTTGTCCATTCGCTTCGCCTCCAACGCTGATTTGCTCGCCCGGCGGGACCGGGCGGAGAACACGCTGGAGGATCTCCGGCTGCAGATGCGCTCGCTGCCAGCGAAGCAGCCGGGGGGCATCTTCTCCAACTTCGCTCGCGTGAAGGTGGAGAAGCGCATCATGGATGCCGAGGCCCGCCGCCGCGGTCTGGAATGACGCTCCTCAGTTGTGCTGAACCGGCGTCTCGGGCCTCGCGGCCACCTGCGTCATCAGCGCCGTCATCCGCCGCGCGAAGCGGTTCGGATCCTCCACGCTGCTGCCCTCGGTGAGCAGCGCCTGGTCGTAGAGCATCTCCACCCACTCCGTCACCTGGGGCGAGCCCGACTCCTTCTCGTTCAGCGCGCGCAGGTGCTCGATGATGGGGTGCGACGGGTTGACCTCCAGGATGCGCTTGGTGCGAGGCACGCTCCGGCCCCGCTCACGCAGCAGTCGCTCCACGAACGCGTGCGAGCCGCCCTCCGGCACCACGAGGCAGCAGGGCGAGTCCGTGAGCCGATCCGACGCCCGCACCTCGCGCACGTGCTCCTTGAGGACCTCCTTCATGCGGTCCGCGAGCGGCCCCAGCCCCTTGGCGCGCTCCTCCTTCTCGCGCTTCTCCTCGTCCGTCTCCTTGAGCTTCAGGTCCGCGTGCATCGCCGACACCAGCGGCTTGCCCTGGTACTCGCGCAGGCCCTGCGCCGCCCACTCGTCCACCGGGTCGGTCATGTACAGCACCTCGTACCCGCGCTTCTTCAGCGCCTCGAGGTGCGGCGAGTCCACCACCGCCTTCCGCGACTCGCCGAAGACGTAATAGATGGCCTCCTGGCCCTCCTTCATCCGCGACACGTAGTCCGCCAGTGAGGTGAGGCCCTCCTCGCGCGAGCTCTCGTAGCGCACCAGCGCGCCCAGCTTCTCGCGGTGCTCGGTGTCGACCGCCAGGCCCTCCTTCAGCACCGTGCCGAAGCTCTTCCAGAACGTGCCGTAGTCCTCCGGCTTGTCCTTGGCCAGCTTCTCCAGCATGTCCAACGTCTTCTTCGTCACCTGCTTGCGGATGGCCTGCACCACCGCCGAGTCCTGCAGCAGCTCGCGCGACACGTTCAGCGGCAGGTCGTCCGAGTCCACCACGCCGCGCACGAAGCGCAGCCACTGCGGCAGCAGCTCCTCGCAGCCGGTCCATGATGAGCACGCGCTTGACGAACAGGCGCACCCCGTGCTGCGTGGGGCTGTTCAGGTCGAACGGCGGCTGCTTCGGGAGGAAGAGCAGCCCGGTGAAGACCTGGTTGCCCTCGATCCGGAAGTGCGTCCACGCCAGCGGCGGCTCCCAGTCGTGCGTGAGGTGCTTGTAGAACTCCTGCGTACTGCTCGTCGGTGATCTCACTCTTCGACCGCTGCCACAGGGCGCTGGCCTTGTTCACCACCTCGAGCTGCGCCTCGGTCTTCTTCGCGTCCCCCTCTCCGGTGGTCTTCTCTACCTGGAGCTTGATGGGGTGGCTCACGTAGTCCGAGTACTGCGTAATCAGCGCGCGCAGGCGCCAGGTCGTCGAGGAACTCCTTCTGGTCCTCCTTGAGGTGGAGGATGATGGAGGTGCCGCGCGTGGCGCGCTCGGCCGGCTCCAGCGTGAAGGCGCCCTTGGCGTCCGAGGCCCACCGCCACGCCTGGGAGTCCTTGCCCGCCGCCCGGCTGACCACCTCCACTCGATCGGCCACCAGGTAGGCGCTGTAGAAGCCCACGCCGAACTGGCCGATCAGGTTCATGTCCTTCTGGCCCCGCTGCGCCGCCAGCTCCAGGAACTCGCGCGAGCCGGAGTGGGCGATGGTGCCGAGGTTCTTCACCAGCTCGTCATGCGTCATGCCGATGCCGGTGTCCTCGATGGTGAGCGTGCCCTTCTCCTCGTCCGGGAGGATGTGGATTTCGAGGGCGGAGGCTCCTTCGAGCAGCTCGGGCTCGGTGACCGAGCGGAAGCGCAGCTTGTCGAGCGCGTCCGACGCGTTCGACACGAGCTCGCGCAGGAAGATCTCCTTGTGGCTGTAGAGCGAGTTGATGACCAGGTTCAGGAGCTGATTGATCTCCGCCTGGAACTTGTGGGTCTCTCGCTGGGTCTCGACCGACATATCGCCTCCGGGCGCCCCCTCGGGGGCGCGAACGCCCTCCCTGTAACCATTGAAAACGCCTTGTCCAGTCAACGGCCCGCCTGGAAGTGGGGCGGGCAGGACACCGATGTCCTAGGCTGCGCCCCCTGTGACCCGGGAGGGCGGCATGGACTCGACAGCAGCGGATTTCGGCACGCCACAGGGTGAGCGAGAGCTCGCCGCGGCGGACGACATCATTTCCCAGGCCTTCGGGATGCCCCCCGAGGAGCTGCCCCCCTGGAGGCAGAAGGTCGAGGCCGGGAACGGGCACCTGAAGGTGCTGCGCGAGGGCGGCTCGGCGGTCGCCACGCTCGTCTTCATTCCCATGGGGCAGTGGTTCGGAGGCCGCCGGGTGGCCGTCACGGGCATCGGTGGAGTGGGGGTGGCGCCCGCCCGTCGGGGCCAGGGCACGGCCACTCGACTCATGCAGGCTGGCCTTCGCGAGCTGCGGACGCAGGGCGTCCCCCTCGCCAGCCTCTACCCGGCCACCCAGCCGCTCTACCGGCGCGTGGGCTTCGAGCAGGCCGGCTCGCGCTTCGAGATTCGCGTGCAGGTCTCGGGGCTCGACTTCCACGAGCGCACCCTCGCGCTGCGGCCCATCGAGGCATCCGACATGCCGGCCATCCACGACGTCTACCGCCGCTATGCGCAGCGGCAGCAGGGGTGGCTCGACCGCACCGCGTACACCTGGAACCGCGTCACCCATCCCAAGGGGGAGACGGCCTACGGCTACCTCGTGGAGGGCAGCGCCGGAGTGGAGGGCTACCTCTACCTCACGCGCAGGCCCCTGCAGCCGAGAGAGCTCCAGCAGGAGCTCAACCTCACCGACCTGGTCGCGCTCACTCCGGCGGCTGGGCGGCGGCTGCTGAGCTTCATCGGCGACCACGGCTCGCTCGCGAGGGAGGCGGTGTGGCGTGGTGGACCGGTGGATCCGATCCTCTTCCTCCTGCGCGAGCAGACGTACCAGGTGAAGCACCTCTTCCACTGGATGCTGCGCGTGCTGGACGTGCCCGCGGTGCTCCAGGCCCGTGGCTATCCGGTCGGAATCTCGGGGGCGCTGCACTTCGAGGTGGATGACGACCTCTTCCCGGAGAACCGCGGTCGCTTCGTGCTGGAGGTGGAAGACGGAGAGGCCGAGGTGCGCCCCGGAGGAGACGGGGACGTGCGGCTGCACGTGCGGGCGCTCGCGCCGCTCTACACCGGCTTTCTCTCGCCCGCGGCCCTCCAGTTCGCGGGGGCGCTCGAGGCCGACGAGGTCTCCCTGCGCACGGCCGCGGCGCTCTTCTCCGGGCCGCCGCCGGCCATCCCCGACATGTTCTGAACCCTCAGGGCACCCAGGCGCCCAGTCCCGTCGGGGCGCCACCGCAGGCCCCGCGGAGCCTCTCGAGGGCCTCCTCGTAGGAGAGGGACTCCGCGGCCTCCTTCACGGTGGGGGAGACCCAGTCCCGCCAGGAGCGGAGGCTCCTCGTTCAGCCGCCGTGCGCCGGGGGGGCCTGCATCATCGGGCACTGGCCCGAGCCCATCCGCTCGGCGTGATGGCGGACGCTCGCGCGCAGGGCGTCGAGCTGCGTTGCCTCCACGGGCGTCAGCACCAGCCGGATGCCGCCCGGCACCTCCTCGGTGGTGGCGCGCGATGCGGGCATGTGCATGCCCTTCTTCATGCCCGGGCCCCCAGCGCCGTGCATCGGGCAGTGGGGGCAAGCCTGGCCTCCCTGCTGCTCGCAGGCGGGACACCCGGAGCCTCCCTGCCCCGGTCCGGCCCCGGGCGAGGGGCAGTTGCAGGCCTTGGCCTCGCCCTCCTGCCTGGGGCAGGTACACCCGGTCATGCCTTGCCCGCCGGGGTGGTGGGCTTGATGCTTCTCCGCCATGGCGTTGTGCCTCTCCGCCATGGCGGTGACGCGCCGTCGCAACTCCGCGACATCGCCCGTGGTGGTGAAGGTCAGCGCCGCACCGTTGTCGGTGTCGGCGGCCTCGACTTTCGTGCCCTGCACCTCCATGGGGCACATGCCGGCCATGGCCTGCATCCCTTGCTGCTGGGAGGCCCCACCCGTCGTGGCGGAGTCCTCGCGAGTGCCTGCCTGGGAGCCAGCACAGCCGGCGAGGGCCAACAGGGTGATATGGGGAACGAGCAGGAACAGTGTTCGGATGCGCATGTCAGGGCTCCTCCAGCCATCTAGAGTAGGGCGCGAATGGGATGGAGGGAGTATTGCGCTCGCCCCTCCCTCCTTCTACCGAGCGAGTACGGGAGAGACAGCCTCTCGTTCGGCGGGACGAGTGTGCGATGCGGGGCTCGGTATTGTTCCTCCCCGGGTCGAGTGATGTTGATTCCAGAATATCTCTACGAAGACCGACATGGGGGCACGGAGCTGATGGGGCACGGAGATGAATGACGCTTTGCCGAAGCCGACGCCGAGGCTCGAGCTGGCCACGGCTCAGCTCGAGGCGCTGTGGAACGCGCCCATCGGCATTGCCTTCCTGGATCGGCAGCTCCGGATTCAGCGCATCAATGCCGCCCTGGCGGGAATGAATGGACTGCCCGCGGAGGCGCACCTGGGCAAGACGCTCGCTGACGTGCTCTCGCCTGGCGAGGCCACGCGGACCATCCTCCATGGCCTTCATCAGGTTCTCGCGACGGGTCAGCCGCTCGTGAAGCTCGACGGGGAATGGGAGGCGCGGCCACCCGCTGGCCAACGCCGGTGCTCCCGGTTGAGCTGTTACCCCATCCATGACGGCGTGGAGGTGGTGGGCGTCTGCGTATACGTCGAGGACATCTCCGACCAGCAGCGCGCGAGCGAGGCCATCCGGGAGAGCGAGGAGCGCCTGCGGATGGCCGTCGAGGCGGCGGCCATCGGCACCTGGGACTTCAACCTGGTCACCCACGAGCTCCTGTGGGACGCACGGACCAAGGAACTCTGCGGCGTGTCCTCGGAGACCCCGGTGAGCTACGACCTGTTTCTCTCCACCATCCACCCCGAGGACCGGGAACGCACGAATCAGGTCGTCCAGCAGGTCCTGCGTGCGGAGAGTGGCGGGCGCTATGACGTCGAGTACCGGCTCATCGGCATCAAGGATGGCGTCGAGCGGTGGATCGCCGCCCAGGGGACTGTCAAGTTCGACGCCAGGGGCCAGCCCTGCCGCTTCATCGGCACCGTGTTGGACATCACCCAACGCAAGCGGGCGGAGGCAAGCGCCCGTTTCCTCTCGGTGGCCAGTCGTCTCCTCGCGGAGCGCCTGGACAAGACCGAGGAGATGCTCCAGCGGGTTGCCCGACTCGCCGCCTCCACCATCTCCACCTACTGCATCATGACCGTGGTGGAGGAGGACGGCAGCCTGCGACGGTTGGCCGGGGCGCACCGGGAGCCGTCGAAGGAGGATTTCGTCCAGGAGGCCATGAAGTTCATCGTGCCCGGTGGCGGTGGGACGAGCCCTCTGCTGGGGGTGGTGCGCACCGGCGAGGCGATCCTCGTCCGGGACTTCAACAACCCGGAGGTCCGGCGACGGTTCGCCGTCAGCCCCGCTCACCTGGACGTGATGAACGCGCTGGATGCCCACTCCGTGATGACCGTGCCGATGCCGGGCCGGTGGGAAGGTTTTCGGGGTGATGATCCTGGCCGCCGCCCCGCCCCAGCGGCGGTTCGACGAGGAGGACCTGGCGCTCGCGGAGGAACTGGCCCACCGGTTGGCCATGGCCCTCGAGAACCTCCGCCTCTTTCGAGAAACCCGGCAGGCCGTGGGTCTGCGCGACGAGTTCCTCTCCATCGCGAGCCATGAGCTGAAGACGCCGCTCACCTCGCTCAAGCTCCAGCATCAGCTCATCGACCGATTCTTGCCCGGGGAGTGTCGGGAGTCCGTTGCTCCGAGGCTCTCGGTGGCCGCCCGGCAGGTGGGCCGGCTCTCCTCGCTCGTGGACAGCCTCCTGGACGTGAGCCGCATCACCGCTGGCCGATTGAGGCTCGAGCCCATCGACATGGAGCTCACCCAGCTCATCCGCGAGGTGCTGGATCGGCTCTCGGAGGTGTTCTCCCTGGCTGAGTGCTCCGTGGACTTTCCCCCCACGGAGCCGGTGCTCGGGTACTGGGACCTGCTCCGGTTGGAGCAGGTGCTGGTCAACCTGCTCTCCAACGCGGCCAAGTACGGCGCGGGCAGGCCCATCCACGTGCGCGCGAAGGTCGAAGCGGGGCATGCCGTGCTGAGTATCCGGGACGAGGGGATCGGCATCGCCCCCGAGGGCCTATCCCGCCTGTTCAGCCGCTTCGGGCGCGCGGTGTCGGAACGACACTACGGCGGGTTGGGGCTGGGGCTGTTCATCTCCAAGCAGATCATCGAGGCCATGGATGGGCGCATCCGCGTGGAGAGTCGTCCCTCCGAGGGAGCGACCTTCATCGTGGAGCTGCCGCTGAGGCCAGACCGGCAGGAGGAGTCCCACTGAAGGGGGAAGCGGCGGGGACGAGGATGCCGTCCCCGCCGCGGGTGCTCAGGTGGTCTGGGCGTCCGGGGTCGCCACGGGAGCCTCCGTCGCGGGTTTGGCGGTGGCGTGGGACGCCTCGACCTCGGCACCCACGTGCATGCGGTGCCGCACCTCGGCGAAGCGGCCGGACGCCTCGGGCTCGGGGGAGATCATCGACACCATCCAGCCCACCAGGAAGGACAGCGGCATGGTGACGAGGGCCGGGTTCTTCAGCGGGAAGAGCGCGTCCTTGTTGCCCAGCAGGTCCACCTGCACCGTGGGCGACAGGAAGATGAGCACCACCGCGCTGACCGCGCCGGTGATCATGCTCGCCACCGCGCCGCGCGTGGTGAAGCCCTTCCAGGCCATGGACAGCAGCAGGGCGGGGAAGTTGGCGCTCGCGGCGATGGCGAAGGCCAGGCCCACCATGAAGGCCACGTTCTGCCCCTTGAAGAGGATGCCCAGGAGGATGGCGAGAACTCCCAGGGCGAGGCTGGCCAGCTTGGCCACCCGGAGCTGCTCGTGCTCCGGCGCCTTGCCCTTGCGCACCACGCTCGTCCACAGGTCGTGCGAGAGCGCCGCCGCGCCCGACAGCGTCAGCCCGGCCACCACCGCGAGGATGGTGGCGAAGGCCACCGCGGAGATGAAGCCGAGGAAGGGCGTGCCGCCCAGCGCCTCGGCCAGCATGGGCGCCGCCATGTTGCCGCCCTTGTCCACGCCCGTGATGCGCGGCGCGGCCCACCAGCACCGAGGCGCCGAAGCCGAGGATGAACGTCACCAGGTAGAAGTAGCCGATGAGGCCGGTGGCGTAGAACACGGAGCTGCGCGCCGCCTTCGCGTTGGGCACCGTGTAGAAGCGCATGAGGATGTGCGGCAGGCCCGCGGTGCCGAACATCAGCGCCAGGCCCAGCGACACCGCCTCCATCGGGCTCGACACCAGCTTGCCCGGCGCCAGCACCTCCGGGCCGTACTGGTTGGCCGCCGTCTGGAAGAGCTCCAGCGGGCTGAAGTCGAACTTCGCCAGCACCATCACCGCCAGCACGCGTCGCGCCCGCCAGCAGCAGCACCGCCTTGACGATCTGCACCCACGTGGTGGCGATCATCCCGCCGAAGAGCACGTAGAGGATCATCACCACGCCCACGATGCAGACGGCCATCTCGTAGGACAGGCCGAACATCATGCGGATGAGGTTGCCGGCGCCCACCATCTGGGCGATCAGGTAGAAGCTCACCACGGTGAGCGTGCCCACCGCGGCCGAGATGCGCACCGGCGTCTGCTTCAGCCGGTAGGCCACCACGTCCGCGAAGGTGTACTTGCCCAGGTTGCGCAGCGGCTCGGCGATGAGGAACGTCACCACCGGCCAGCCCACCAGCCAGCCCACCGAGTAGATGAGGCCGTCGAAGCCGGAGAGCGCCACCAGGCCGGCGATGCCCAGGAAGCTCGCGGCGCTCATGTAGTCGCCGGCGAGCGCGAAGCCGTTCTGGAGGCGCGCTCACCCCTCCGCCCGCGGTGAAGAACTCCGAGGTCGTCTTCGTCTTGCGCGCCGCCCAGTACGTGATGGCGAGCGTGAGGCCCACGAACGCCAGGAAGAAGAGCGATGGCGATGGCGTTGGGCTCGCCGATCGAGGTCGTTGTCTGCTGTGGATTCATTCGAGTGGCTCCGGGCTCAGCGGCGGTACTGGTGGAGGGCCTTGTCGTAGCGGTTGTTGGCCCAGCAGACGTAGATGCCGGTGAGCACCCAGGCGGTGGCGATGACCAGTGCTCCGAGGAGGATGCCGAGCGACAGCCCCGGGGCGATCTGCTTGCCCATCAGCGGCTTGTTGAACGCGACGAGCAGGATGAATCCGAAGTAGGAAACCAGCGTGGCGGCGGTGAGGACGGCGGCCACGCGCCAGCGCGCCGCCGCCAGGGCTTCGAGCTCATCGGCCTTGGATTTCTGGGACATGGTGCGGGATTTCTCCTTGGGGGTGGGTCAGCGGCGCGACTGCAACTGCTTCTGCTGGGTGAGCAGCTCGTCCAGCACGGTGGGCTCGGCCAGGGTGGAGGTGTCGCCCAGGTCCTCCGTCTCGCCCGAGGCGATCTTCCGCAGCATGCGGCGGAGGATCTTCCCGGAGCGCGTCTTGGGCAGGCCGGACACGATGCGCACCTGGTCCGGCGTGGCGATGGGGCCGATGACGTGGCGCACCTGCTCCTTGAGCGCGCCCACCATCTGCTCCGGGCTGGTGTCCTGGTACTCGGGCTTGAGCGTGACGAAGGCGCACACGCCCGTGCCCTTGAGGTCATGCGGGAAGCCCACCACGGCGGCCTCGGCGACGGCCTCGTGGGCCACCAGGGCGCTCTCCACCTCGGCGGTGCCGAGGCGGTGCCCCGAGACGTTGAGCACGTCGTCCACGCGGCCGGTAATCCAGTAGTAGCCGTCCTCGTCGCGGCGGCAGCCGTCCCCGGTGAAGTAGAGGCGGGGGAAGCGCGAGTAGTACGTCTCGATGAAGCGCTGGTGGTCTGCCCCAGAGGGTGCGGGCCTGGCCGGGCCAGGTGCGGGCGATGCACAGGTTGCCGGTGACGCCGTTGCCCTCGAGGACGCGGCCCTCGTCGTCCACCAGCAGCGGCTCGACGCCGAAGAAGGGCAGGGTGGCGCGTGCCGGGCTTGCAGGGCGTGGCACCCGGCAGGGGGGCGATGAGGACGCCGCCCGTCTCCGTCTGCCACCAGGTGTCGACCACGGGGCAGCGGCCCTCGCCCACCACGTCGTGGTACCAGCGCCACACCTCGGGGTTGATGGGCTCGCCCGCCGAGGCCAGCAGCCGCAGGCTCTTGCGCGAGGACTTCTTCACGAAGGCGTCGCCCTTCGCGGATGAGCGCGCGCAGCGCGGTGGGCGCGGTGTAGAGCACCGTGGCCTTCAGGTCGTCCACCACCTGCCACAGCCGCCCCGCGTCCGGGTAGTTGGGCACGGACTCGAAGAGCACCGTGGTCGTGCCGTTCACCAGCGGCCCGTAGAGCGAGATAGGTGTGGCCGGTAATCCAGCCCATGTCCGCGGTGCAGAAGTGCACGTCGTCCGGCTGCAGGTCGAAGACGTAGCGGTGCGTGGTGGCGGCGTAGACGAGGTAGCCGCCCGTGGTGTGCATCACGCCCTTGGGCTTTCCGGTGCTGCCCGAGGTGTAGAGGATGAAGAGGGGATCCTCCGAGGCCATCCACTCCACGGGGCAGGTGCCGCGGTGCTTGCTCATCTCCTCGTCGAGCCACCAGTCGCGGCCGGCCTGCATGGGCACGTCCGCCTCGGTGCGGCGCACCACGAGCACCGACGCGCACCTGGGAGAGGCCCTCCACCGCCTCGTCGGCGATGGCCTTGGTGTGGATCCGCTTGGCGCCACGCGGACCCTCGTTGGCGGTGACGAGCACCCGGGCCCCCGAGTCGAGGATGCGCTCGCGCAGGGACTCGGCGGAGAAGCCGGCGAACACCACCGAGTGGACCGCGCCGATGCGCGCGCACGCCAGCATGGTGTAGGCCAGCTCCGGCACCATGGGCAGGTAGATGCAGACGCGGTCGCCCTTCTGGACGCCGTGCGCCTTGAGCACGTTGGCCACGCGGCCCACGTTGTGCTTGAGATCTCGCCAGGTGATGAGCTCGTACTGTCCCGGCTCGTTGCGTGCCCAGATGATGGCGGGCCTGCCGGGGTGTTCCCTCACGTGCCGGTCCACCGCGTTGTAGCAGGCGTTGAGCCGGCCGCCGCCGAACCAGGCGAAGTCCACCTGGTCCGGGTCCGCGTCCACCACGGTGTCCGGCGGGTGGAACCAGGTGAGCGCCTGGGCCATCTCACCCCAGAACTCCTCGGGTCGCTCGATGCTCTTCTTGTAGAGGCGCTGGTAGTCCTCGAGGCTCTGGATGCGAGCGGTCCGGCGGAAATCTTCCTTCGGTGGGTAGATCATCCGGTGTCTCCTGGGGGCTCGGGGGAAGGGGGCTCAGTAGAAGAGCTGGAGCTGGGCGGTGCCGACCACGGCGGTGGTGGTGCTGGCCTCGGCGGCGGCGGTGGCGGGCATCTGCTGGCGCTGGACGGCCACCTCCGCCTTGAAGTTGAAGGTGTGCTTCATCATCCAGACGTTGAGCCCGGGCCGCAGCGCGAGGAAGTCCGTGTCGGCCACGTCCGCGTTGAAGTACTCGGCGGAGAAGACGGGCTCGATGATGCCGATGCGGTAGCCCAACTCGCCGAAGATGCCGAAGCCGCTGTTGGTGTTCTCCCGGCCCTGCCAGTAGCGGAAGGCATTGGTCTGGAAGACGAGCTCCTGGTTCTCGGCGATGGGGTAGTCGAGGAAGAGGTCCACGCCCACGTTCAGGTCATCCCGCTCGTGGCCAGCGGCCAGCACCGCACGCGGCTGGTAGTCCGCGCCCACGCCCACCGACAGCTTCGGCGCGTCCGCGAAGTAGATGCCGTTGAAGAAGAAGCTCTCTTCCTTGCCGAGGAAGTTGTAGCGGATGTGGGTCGCCACGCGCGGGATGTCGTCCGGGTTGATGGCGGGTGCGGTGTCGGTGGCCTTCGTGCCCTCGATGCCGTTGAAGACGCCCAGGCGGAAGTGCAGCGGCCCCGCGAAGCCGCGGAACTGCACGCCCGCATCGCGCCAGATCTTCCCCTCGTTGCGCGGGAAGCGGACGAGCGAGGCGTGGTAGTCCACCGTGTTGAGCGCGACGGCGCCCTGCAGCGAGTGGTGGGTGAAGGGGGCGAGAATCATGCCCGCGTCGATGAAGAACTGGGGGCTCTCCGTGAGCTTCACGGAGATGAAGGCATCCTGGACGAAGAAGGCCGGGTCCCAGTTGCCGTCACGCCCCAGGTTGGGCTGGTCCGTCTCCATGAAGAAGGAGACGCGCTCGGTGACGTTGCCGAAGACGAGGAGGCGGATTCGCCTCAGGAAGAAGTCCGTGCCCATGCCGCCGGCGGGTGCGCCGTCCTTGGAGAGCTGCACCCAGGGTTGTGCCAGCACATTGACGTTGAGCGTGGCCGGGCCTTCTCCCAGCGGAACCTTCACGGCGTGAGCCGGGGTGGGAAGGACAAGGGCCGCCATCGCGGCCAGGAGGACGACGAGAGAGGTGGGTCGAGGCGGTGTGTGGGGTCGCACGCGAGCCTCCATGAGCAACGCTCATTCCAGGCCGCAGCATGAATGTTCTCGCGGGGTTGGCGCCTGCCACACCGCGTCGGACGTTTCGAAAGGTAACGGATGCGTCACCCCGGTAACGCCGGCTCGCCCCGCTGGACCCTCGCCGAGCACTCGGTGGAGCGGGGCACATTGCCTCGTTCCCGGGAGGTGTCCATCCCTTCACACATCCAGGGGGTGGAGCTGATGAGGCGTGAGCGGGACCAGGGGGAGGGGCGGCCAGGCGAGGCGCGCCTCGACACGGCCGCTCCGCCGGAGGGGTCCGCGGCGCTCCCCCTGCCGAGCCTGCGCGTCGCGGACGCCATCGCGCTCATCGTGGGCATCGTGGTGGGGGCGGGCATCTTCCGCACGCCCTCGATGGTGGCGGCGAACGCGTCGAGCGAGGCCTCCGTGCTGCTGCTGTGGGGCCTCGGCGGGCTGGTCTCCCTCATCGGGGCCCTGTGCTACGCGGAGCTGGCCAGCACCTGGCCCCACGCCGGAGGGGACTATCACTACCTGCGGCGGGCACTCGGGGACTCGTTGGCCTTCCTGTTCGCCTGGGCGCGGCTGACGGTCATTCCCACCGGCTCCATCGCGCTGCTGGGGTTCATCTTCGGGGACTACGCCTCGCAACTGTTGCCGCTGGGCGAGCACTCCTCCGCCATCTACGCCGCGCTCTCGGTGGTGGTGCTCACCGGGTTGAACGTGGCCGGCATCCGGTTGGGCAAGTGGACGCAGAACCTCCTCACGGTGATGGTGGTGGTGGGACTGGGGCTGGTCATCGTCGCGGGGCTCTTCTTCCCACCGGCCGCGCCGCCACCCGCCGCCGAGATGGCTCAGGACGGGCCGCGCCATGCCGCCTGGGGTCTGGCGATGGTGTTCGTGCTGCTGACGTACGGAGGGTGGAACGAGGCGGCCTACATCTCCAGCGAGCTGCATGGCGGGACGCCGGAGCATCGTGTCCGCGCTGCTGTGGAGCCTGGTGGCCGTGACGGGCCTCTACCTGCTGGTCAATGTGGCCTACCTGAAGGCGCTGGGGCTGGCGGGCATGGGGCAATCGGAGGCGGTCGCGGCGGATCTCCTGCGGCACGTGGCCGGCGCCCCGGGCGCGCGGCTCATCAGCCTCCTCATCTGCGCGGCCGTGCTCACCTCGTCCAACGCCACCATTCTCATGGGCTCGCGCACCCACTACGCGCTGGGGCGGGACTTCCCGATGTTCTCCCCGCTGGGGCGGTGGAGCGCGCGCGCGGGCTCGCCGGTGAACGCGCTGCTGGTGCAGGGGGCCATCGCCCTGGTCCTGGTGGGCGTGGGCGCCATCACCCGGCGCGGTTTCGAGACGATGGTGGAGTACACCGCGCCCGTCTTCTGGTTCTTCTTCCTGCTCACGGGCGTGTCGCTGCTGGTGCTGCGCCGGCGCGAGCCGGACGTGGTGCGCCCCTTCCGCGTGCCGCTGTACCCGCTCACCCCGCTGCTGTTCTGCGCGACCTGCGCGTATCTCCTCTATTCGAGTCTCGCGTACACCGGAGCGGGGGCGCTTGTCGGGGTGGTGGTGCTGGCCACGGGCCTGATTCCGCTCGCGCTCATGCACCGGCGGAAGGCCCGCCCGCGAGGAAACCCCTCACCTGGAGGTCGCAAGACATGGAGATTCGGAAAGCCGCGTTCGGTGTAGCGCTGATGGGCGTGGGCGCGCTGGGGCTCTCGGCGCTGGCTCAGTCACAGGACCAGAACCAGGACCAGGATGAATCCGCGGCGCCCCTGTACGTGCCGTACAACCTGGGACGTTCGGACCTGCCCGAAAAGCCGCCGGACGTGCCGTACGTGCCCACCCCGCAGCAGGTGGTGGACGACATGCTGGAGCTGGCCGACGTGAAGCCGGGGGACGTGCTCTATGACCTGGGCTCGGGAGACGGGCGTATCGTCATCACCGCGGCGAAGCGGTACGGCGTGCACGGGGTGGGCATCGACATCAACCCCGAGCGCATCCAGGAGGCCGAGGCCAACGCTCGCGCCGAGGGCGTGCAGGACCTCGCCGAGTTCCGTCAGGAGGACATCTTCAAGGCGGACATCGGCGACGCGACGGTGGTGACGATGTACCTGCTGCCGAGCGTCAACACCCAGCTCAAGCCGAAGCTGCTGGGCGAGCTGAAGCCGGGGACGCGCATCGTCTCGCATGCCTTCGACATCGAGGGCTGGGAACCGGAGCGCACCGTCGAATCCGACGGGACCACCCTGTACCTGTGGGTGGTGCCGGACGACCCGTCCCACATCCGGTAGCGCTCGCGCGCGGGCGTCAGTCCCTGGGCTCCTGGCCCTCGAGGGGGAGCTCGATGGAGAAGGTCGCTCCCTGGCCCGTGCCCGCGCTCGCGCACGTGAGCGAGCCGCCCATCTCCTCGGCCGCCAGCGCGCTGATGTGCAGGCCGAAGCCATGCCCATCCTTCTTCGTGGTGAAGCCCTGGGTGAACATGCGCGGCAGGTGCTCCGGCCGGATGCCCACGCCGTTGTCGGTCACCTCGATGCGCAGCCACCCCTGGGGGTGTTGTGCCACGCGGACGGAGATCAGCTTGTCCGGTCCGCCGTTGTCGAGCACCGCGTGCCGCGCGTTGGTCAGCAGGTTGTGCAGGATTTGAAGCAGCTTGTGCCGATCCACCATCGCGGGCGGCACCGCGGCGTACTCGGTGCGCACCTGGATGCCCAGGCGCCCGAAGGACAGGGTGTGCAGGCGCAGTGCATCGTCCAGGAGCTGGGGCACCGATATCTGCTCCAGCATGCCGGAGGAGCGCGCCTGCGACTGCTGCATGCTCACCACTGCCTTGATGTGCTCGACGCTCTGGTTGAGCGCCCGCGTCTCGGCCAGCAGCGCCTCCTGGTCGGCGACGAGCTGCTCGGAGAGCGTCTCCATATAGGCGGGGAGCTGCTGGGCCCGGGGGTCCTGGGTGAAGAAGGCGCCCAGGTCGTGCGCGTGCTCGCGCAGCAACCCCGAGACCCTGGACACGCCGGCCACTCGCAGGGAGCGCAGCCGCTCGGAGATGACCCCCGCCGACACGTTCACACTGTTGAGCGTGTTGCCCACGTTGTGGAGGATGCCGGTGGCCATCTCCGCCATGCCCGCCTGGCGCGACACGTCCAGCAGGCTGCGGTGCAGCTCGCTCAGCCGGGCCTCGGCCTCCTTGAGCGCGGTGATGTTCCGCCCGAAGAGGGTGACCCCCACCGGGTGTCCCTCGGCCCCGAAGACGGGGTTGAGGCTGATGTCCATGACCCGGAGTCGGCCCTGCACCAGGGTGTCCACCTGGAAGCGGACGCGCTGCCCACTGAGTGTCTGCTCGAGCCGCTCCTTCCAGAGGGTCCGATGCTCCGGTGCGAGCACGTCGAAGATGGACCCGAGCTGGGTCGGCTCGCTCCCGAAGAGCTGGTGGCACTCCTCCTTCCCCGCCTGGTTGGTGGTGATGATCCGCCCCCGCGTGTCGAGGGAGAACACCGGGTCATCCGTGCTCTCGAAGAGGCTGACGAGCTTGCCCTCGCTGTCGCGCATCGTCCGCAGCGCCTGCTCGAGCGCCGCGTGTGCCCCCTCGCGCGAGGCGAGGAACATCCAGCTCACCAGCCAGCCGCACAGGACGAAGATCGCCGAGAAGGCGTTCAGCATCGGGCCTCCCGGAGGCGGGAAGGCGAGGGGGTGGAGGATGCCCGTGTTCACGGCGATGAGCGCGGTGAAGAACAGGCCCCAGCGCAGTCCCAGCAGGTACACGCTCAGCATCGGCACCAGCATGGCCATGACGTTCACGGCCACGAACTGCTGTCCGGTCAACCAGGACTCGGAGATCACGGACGCCGTCACGAGGAAGCACAGAGCCAGCGAGGGCAACCGGAGCGACGAGGCCCGGCGCAGTCTCCACAGCGTTCCGGTGAAGCCCACCAGGCACGCCATCTGGATGAAGCCGGTGCGCCACGGGTCCGGGCTCAACCGCACGTAGAAGAACAGGACCAGCAGGTTGAGCAGCTGCAGCATCCCGAGGATGCCCACCAGCAGCCGGCCCCGACTGAGCTCCACGGGACAAGACTGGCGCAGCGACTCCGGGAGACATGCGTCCAGCCGCGCCAGGACCCATGCCCATGGACCAAGGCGGGGCGGCGAGGGGACGGACGGCTTCGGTGTCCGGGTCCCCTCCAGCCCGACTCCCACGATGGATGTGCTGTGCATGGACGCGGCTCCCCTGCTCCCCCCAACTCCGGGAGAGCGTCTGGAAGCACAAGAGAGCACGGGATGGCGCTCGGCCCACGGGCCCGGCGCGTGCGGACGTTGAGGGCAGAACACGCCCGGACTGTCACGGATTGGTCACTGCGGGGACTGACGAGCGCTTCATCAGGCGCGCATGCGAGGAATGCCGAGCCGCTGGCGCCGCTCCCAGAGGGCCTTGCGGCTGATACCCAGCCGGCGCGCCAGCTCCGTCTCGCCCAACTTCTCCTGGTGCTCCAGCACGAAGCGGCGGAAGTACTCCTCCAGCGAGTCGGGCGAGGCGCTGCCCTCGATGCCGGGATCGGGCAGCTCCGGCGTCTCGAAGGCGCTGTTGCCACCGGGCTCCAGCGCGAGCAGCCCGGGCGTGATGACCGGGCCATCGGCGAGGATGACGGCCCGCTCGAGGGCGTTCTCCAGCTCGCGCACGTTGCCGGGCCAGGGGTGCGTGGCGATGGTCGCCAGCGCCTCGGGCGAGAACGTCGCGGGGGGGCGGTTGAGCCGCTGGCACGCCTTCTCCAGCAGGTGCTTCGCGAGCGCCGGGACGTCCTCGCCACGTTCGCGCAGGGGCGGCAGCTTGATCTCCACCACGCGCAGGCGGAAGTAGAGATCCTGCCGGAAGGCGCCCTCCTGGACGCGCTTGGGCAGGTCCCGGTGGGTGGCGGCGACGATGCGCACGTCCACCTTGCGCGAGCGCGTGGCGCCCACGCGTCGAACCTCTCCGTCCTGCATCATCCGCAGCAGGCGGGCCTGGGCCGGGGCGGGAAGCTCGCCAATCTCGTCGAGGAAGAGCGTGCCCCCGTCCGCGCTCTCCACCAGGCCCGCGTGCGCCGTCTGTGCTCCGGTGAAGGCGCCCTTCTCGTGGCCGAACAGCTCGGACTCCAGCAGGCCCTCGGGGATGGCGGCGCAGTTGACGGCCACCAGTGGCCCGTCATGCCGGGGGCTCTGCGCGTGGAGGGCGCGCGCCACCAGCTCCTTGCCCGTGCCGGACTCGCCCAGCACCAGCACCGTGGCCGGCGAGGCCGCCACCTTGCGGACGCGCTCGAATACCTCACGCATGGCCGCGCAGGTGCCCACCATCCCGCTCACCGCGTACGCGCGCTCCACCTCGCGCTTCAGCGCGGCGTTCTGCCGGCTCAGTCGGCCCTCGCGCAGCACGCGCTCCACCTGGAGCAGCAGCTCGTCATGGTCGAAGGGCTTGGCGATGTAGTCCACCGCGCCCAGCTTCATGGCATCCACCGCCGAGCGCACCGTGGCGTAGCTCGTCATGATGAGCACCGGCACGCCCGGCGCCTTGGCGATGACGTCCGTGCCCGGCGCGCCCGGCAGGCGCAGGTCGCTCAGGATGAGGTCGAACGTGTCCAGCGCGTAGTCGGTCTCGGCCTCGTGGATGGCTCTCGCCTCGGCCACGTCGTGTCCCGCTCGCGTCAACAGGCGCCGCAGCTCGGTGCGGATGACGGGCTCGTCCTCGATGACCAGGATGCGGCTCATGGCTGCTGCCCCCCCTTCCGAGGCCGCTCGCGGGAACTGGGCGAATCCCTCGGAAGGCTTGACCGAGAGGGTAGTCCCGTTGCCCGGGTTTCTGTCCACTTCCAAACGGCGTGACGAGACGCGTCATGTCAGCCCGCGAGCTGTCGGGCCACGGCCTTCGGGAGGGTGACGGTGAAGGTGGTGCCGGCTCCGGGCGGGCTGTCCACCTCCAGCAGGCCGCCGTGCTCCCGGACGATGCTGGAGGCCAGGGCGAGCCCCAGCCCCGTGCCCTCTCCGGGCTGCTTGGTGGTGAAGAAGGGCTCGAAGATGCGCTGCGCCAGCTCGGGAGGAATCCCGTGGCCCCGGTCCACCACGCGGACGAGCACCTGCTCTCCCGCCTCCTCGGCGAAGAGCTCCACCTGGCCGCCTCGCGCGGGAGGCGTCGATGGCGTTGGTGACGAGGTTCACGAAGACCTGCTCCAGCCGCTGCGCGTTGCCCACCACCTCCAGGCCCTCGGGGCAGTGGCTCACGCACTGCACGTCGGCGCCCTTGCGGCCCAGGTGCGAGAGCTGCGCGGCCTCGGTCAGCAGTGGCGCCAGCGGGACCCGGGTGCTGTGCACGCCCTGGTCTCCCGCCTCGCCCGCATGGCTGAAGGTGACGAGCGCTCGCACGATGGCGTCGATGCGCTTCGCCTGCTGGAGGATGAGCTGCACCCGCTCGCGCACTTCGGCCGGGTCCTCCTCGTAGCGCAGGTTCTGCGCCACGCTGGTGATGGCCGTCAGCGGGTTTCCAATCTCATGCGCCACGCCCGCGGCCACCCGCCCCACCGAGGCCAGCCGGTCCTGGTGCGCCAGCCGCGCGTCCATCGCCTTGCGCTCGGTCAGGTCCTCCAGCAGCAGCACCGCGCCATCCAGATGCTCGGGCTCCGCCTTCGTGCCTCCCGAGGGCGTGGCCAGCGAGCGGTGCAGCCGGAGGATGCGCTCGCGTCCGTCCAGTCGGACCTGGGCCTCCGCATCCGCGTCCGGGCCCGAGGCGAAGCGGGAGAGCAGCTCGCCCCAGGGCTGCGGCAGGCGCGCGAGTGTCTGGCCTCGCACCTCCTCGGACTTCAGTCCGGACAGCCGCTCCAACGCCGCGTTCCAGATGACCACGTCCTGGTCCGGCCCCAACGCGCACGCTCCCAGGGGCAACTCCTCCAGGATGCGCTGGAGGTAGCGCCGCACCGCCTCCAACTCGCGCATCGGACCCGTCATCCCTCGCGCGTCACGCAGCCGCTCCTCCACGAAGCGGAGCTGCTCGGCGAGCGCCGTGCGCGCCTGCGGGTCCACCTGCAGCGCCTCGCTCACCGCCAGCCGCGCCAGCACCGGGCCGAGCAGTCCGGACAGGTTGCGTTCGATCTGATCCCTCAATCGGCGCAGCTCGGCGGGGCGGCGCTCATCACGGGACAGCCCGAGCTCGGCGAGCGCCCGGTCCAATTCGGCGGTGGCCGCCTCCGTGCCCAGCACGGGCGCGAGCTGGCGGCGGAACTCGTCTGGGGAGCCGGCCGTCACGCTGCCGGCGGCGAGCGAAGGGGCCTCGCGCGCGCACAGCCGGGCGGCCTCGGCCTCCTCGGACGAGGGGCGTGTGGCCAGTGAGAGGCCCGCGAAGGCCAGCGCGTTGAGGGTGAGGGAGGTGAAGGTGACGAAGCCCCAGGGCTCGACAGTGGAGAAGCCCAGGAGCGCCGCCATCGCCGTGGCCTCCGGCGGCAGGCCGTGGCCGGTCCACAGCGGTCGCAGCAGCAGCACGGCCCACACGGCGGTGCCGGAGGCGAGGCCCGCGAGGAAGCCCACGCGCGTGGCCCGCGTCCAGAAGAGGAGACCCAGGAGCCCGGGGATGAACTGCGCCACGCCGACGAAGCAGATGAGCCCCAGGTCGGCCAGCCCCCCGGCCCGGCGGTCGAGGTGGAGGTAGAAGACGTACCCCGCGAGGATGATGGCGGCGATGAGGACGCGCCGGGCCCACAGCAACCGGCGGTACAGGTTGCCCGGCGCCCGTGCGTAGCCGAGCGGCAGCACCAGATGGGTGAGGCACATGGGCGCCATGGCCAGGGTGGTGACGATGACCATGGCGCTGGAGGCGGAGATGCCGCCGAGGAAGGCCAGCAGCGCGAGGGCGTGGGCCCCGCGCGCCGTGGGCACGGCGAGCACGTGGAAGTCCGCAGGCCCCGGCAGGCCCAGCGCCGCGCCGGACCAGAGGACGAGCGGCACGGCCGCGTTCATCAGCAGGAGCAGCAGCGGGAAGGCCCAGGTGGCGGTGGAGAGGGCATCTCGCTCGGGGCTCTCGGTGAAGGCGACGTGGTACTGGCGCGGGATGAGGAAGGCCGCGGCGCAGGAGATGATGAGCAGGGGCGTCCAGGAGGCCTCGCGCGCGGGCTGCTGCATGGCGCGCAGGGCCTCGGGGTGCGCGTCCAGCCAGGCCTGGAGACCGCCCGGGCCGCCGAAGACGGAGGCCACCGCCCAGACGCCCACGAGCACCAGCGCCACGACCTTCACCAGCGACTCGAAGGCGATGGCCAGCGCGAGACCCTCGTGGCGCTCGCGGGGGGTGAGGTGGCGGGCGCCGAAGAGGACGGAGAAGACGATGGTGGTGACGCAGAAGCCCAGGCCCAGCGTGGTGGCGGAGGCCGAGGGACTGAGGACGCGCGCGGACTCGACGACGGCGCGCACCTGCAGGGCGAGGTAGGGCAGGGTGCCGGCCAGCAGCGCCAGCGTCACGAGGGTGCCGGTGGCCTGCCCCGGGTAGCGGAAGGCGAAGAGGTCCGCGAGCGAGGTGAGCTGCAGCTCTCGGGTGAGCTTGAGCAGCGGGCGCCACAGCACGGGGACGAGCAGACAGGACAGCGTGGCGCCCAGGTAGATGGCGAGGTAGCGGAAGCCGTGCTGAGCGGCGTCACCCACGCTGCCGAAGTAGGACCAGGAGGTGGCGTAGACGCCGAGCGCCAGGGCGTAGGCGAGCGGGTGTTGGGTGAGGCGGGCGGGGATGCGCCCGCGCTCGGCGGCGTAGGCGATGAGGAAGAGCACCAGCAGATAGACGAGGGAGGCGACGACGAGCGTGCCGAGCTCAAGTGTCATGGCCGCTCCGGCGTGCGGCCCAGGCCCCGAGCCCGATGACGCCGAGCCACACGGTGAAGGGCTGGTACCAGGGGGCGCCCTCGCGCAGCCAGAGCTGGCGCAGGGGCGAGCCGAAGAGGAGCGCCGCCACGGCGAACACGAACAGCGCGAGCATGATTGGCTGTCCCCCGGGTTCCGACGCGCGCTTCATCGCCTCCGAGCATAGCAGTGCGCCGGGCTCCAGGTACTTGGGCCCTTGAATGATGGGCCCAATCCCATTTAGGTGCAGGACATGCGATTGCTCCTGAACCTCTTGTGGATCGTGTTCGGCGGTGGGTTCGTCATCTGGCTCGAGTACCTGCTCGGCGGCCTGCTTCTCTGCCTCACCATCGTGGGCATCCCCTTTGGGGTGCAGTGCTTCAAGATCGCCGGTCTGGCGCTGATGCCCTTCGGCAAGGACATCACCGAGCAGAAGGGCAGCGGCGGCATTGGCTGCGTGCTGAACGTCTTCTGGCTCGTGGTCGCTGGGGTGTGGATCTTCCTGAGCCACCTCGCGCTCGGGTTGTCGCTCGCGGTGACGATCATCGGCATCCCGTTCGCGCTCCAGCACTTGAAGCTCGCGTTCCTCGCGCTCGCGCCCTTCGGTCAGCGCGTGCGCGAGACTGCCTGAGGAGAACCCGGCTCAAGGCGCGGGAGCGGAGGCCTCCGCCCCGGCCTCGGGCGTGCCCGGGTAGAGCACCTGCCGGCCGTGCAGCACCGCGAAGGGCGTGAGCTCGTGGGGCACGGCGCGGGTGCGGCTGGTGATGTGCAGTGCCACCACGCCTCGTGCGTACAGCGCGTCCGCCACGAGGGTGCGGTGGCAGCGCCAGCGCATGGCCTCGGCGCACATGAGGGCCAGCGGCCCGTCCTCGGTGAGCTCGCGCAACTCCTCGAGCCCCTGGGCGAACTCGTCGGTCCCCATGTAGTCCGCGTAGCCCCGGAAGCTGGCGTTGCGCCACGCGCTATTGGGTGAGTCCTTGCGTGCGTGGCGCAGGCCCCCGAGCCGTGGCAGGTGGACGTACCGGATGTCCGCCCGTGCGAGCGTCTTCGGAAGAGTGTCCTGGTTGAACTGGGGATTGGTGCGAGAGCGGGGCACCGTGCGGATGTCCACGAGCGTCCGGATGCCGTGCGCGTGCAGCAGCTCCACCAGCTCCTCCGTCGAGCGGGTGGAGTGGCCTACCGTGTAGATGTGGGCCTTCGCCCAGCCGGGTGCTTTCCGCCTCGGCCGCTCCGTCCCCATGCGCATGGCTCCTTCGTGGACAAGCTGGGCACGGAGTCGCTCGACAGGAAGGGTCAAGCCGGCTCGATGTGCACGCGTGCGCCCCGGCCCACGCCGAGCACCTCGGCCGCGCTGCCGTCCCGCACCGACACCTCCAACAGCCCCGCACTGCCCACGAGTGAGAGCGGTTCACCGGAAGTGACGACCTGGTAGTGCGCGTGGGGCGCGCCCTCGATGACCGTGGACCCGAGGTGCACCCGGAAGCGCGCCGGCAGCAACGCTCCGGGGAGGTTGGTGATGAGGTTGCCGTAGGTGTCCACGTGGAGGACCTCGCCCACCGGGCACCCGTCCTCCTCCGTCGGCGGTGGGAAGGAGAAGGGGGTTTGCAGGTGGTGCAGCGCGGGGCCGAGCTTCTCCAGCGGGACGCCCGTCGCCAGGTGCCCCACCACTGGAGCGAACAGGTCCCTTCCGTGGAAGGTTCTCGACTTGCGAGGGCCCCAATACGCGGGCTCGGTCAGCTCGACCGCCGCGGCCAGCCCCCCGAGCTGCTCGATGGCCGGCACCAGCAGTCCGTTGTCCGGACCCACCAGCACGTCTCCCCGCCGCGTCCGGGCCGCCACGGCGCGTCGCGTCGAGCCCACGCCCGGATCCACCACCGCGAGCTGCAAGGAGCCCTCGGGGAAGGCCTCCACCGCGCTCCACAGTAGGAACGCGCCTCCCCTCACGTCCTGGGCGGGCACCGCATGCGTGAGGTCCACCAGGACGGCCGTCGGGGCGACCCGGAGGATGGCCGCCTTCATCTGGCCCACGTAGGTGTCCGTCAAGCCGAAATCCGTCAGCAGACCGATGGGGGGAGGCATCGCCGGGGAAGATACCTCCACCCCTCGATTACATGGAGTGAGGGAGGCATTCACGCTTCCGGCCCCATCCGCGCTAGAACTGGGAATCGCTCCCCTGTTCCCCCATGCACGTCGTCATTCTCGGTTGTGGAGTCTCCGGCCTGTCTTGTGGTGTCCGGCTGCTTGAAGCCGGTCACACGGTGGAGATCTGGGCGCGCGAGCAGCCCCCGCACACCACCTCCGATATCGCGGCGGCCGTCTGGTACCCGTACCGCGCATTCCCCCAGGAGCGCGTCACCGCCTGGGCCGGTCGCACCTTCGACGAGCTGTGCGCGCTCGCCACCCGGCCCGACACCGGCGTGCGCAAGGTCCTCGGGCTCGAGCTCCTGCGCGAGCCTGCTCCCGACCCGTGGTGGCGCTCGTGCGTGCCCGACTTCCGCCGGGCCACTCCAGCCGAGCTGCTCCCCGGCTACGTGGATGGCTTCGTCTTCGAGGCCCCCGTCATCGACATGCCGCGCTACCTCCCCTACCTGCTGGCGCGCTTCCGCCAGCTCGGGGGCTCCATCCATCCGCGCGAGGTGCGCTCGCTGGACGAGGCCTGGGCGGTGGCTCCGCTGGTGGTCAACTGCACCGGCCTGGGCTCGCGCTCCCTGCTGGGGGACGAGTCGCTCTTCCCCATCCGCGGCGAGGTGCTCCGCGTGGCGCCGCTCCCGGTAGAGCGCTTCCTCCTCGACGAAGACGAGACTCGCGGCATGACCTACATCATTCCCCGCACCCACGACTGCATCCTCGGCGGCACGGCCGAGGAGGGGAACGCATCGCTGGAGCCCGACCCGGCGCAGGCCGAGGCCATCCTCGCGCGCGCGGCGCGGCTGCTCCCCGAGGGCACCCGCATCCACGTGCTGCAACACCTCGTGGGGCTGCGGCCCGGGCGGCCCTCGGTGCGCCTCGAGGTGGAGCGGGTGGAGGGGCGGTGCGTCATCCACAACTACGGACACGGAGGCGCGGGCGTGACGCTCTCCTGGGGTTGTGCCGAGGAGGTGACCTCGCTGGTGGGTGGGGTCGCCGGTGGCGTGGCCCATGTCGGACCGGTGATGAATCCTTCTTCGAGGAATGGGAGGACGAATGGAACGTGAGCAAAGCCAGGAACGTGTGCAGGCCGTGCTGCGGTTACCCGCTGCCCGCCGCTATTCGTACTTCCTCCAGCGCGTGGTGGAATCCGGCGAGGTCTGGGGGCTCGATGGCGAGGGCTGGGCGCTCGCGCTCGACGACGCCGGGCGGGACGTGCTGCCGCTCTGGCCCGCGCCCGAGTTCGCCGCCCTCTGCGCCACGCGGCTGTGGTCCGGCTTCCAGCCCCGCCCCATCAAGCTGCGGGAGTTGATCGACAACGTGCTGCCGCAGCTCGCCGAGGAGGGGATGCCGGTGGGCATCTTCTTCACGCCGGAAGGGCAGGGCCACCCGGTGTCGGCCGACGAGCTCATCGACGCCCTGCGCGCGGCGAGCGGCCCCTCCGTCTGAGTCCACCACGAGTGGAACCTTGCACCTCCAGACACCTGCGCTCACCTGTGCCTCCTTGAGGCGCACCGGGCGGGGCCTCTAGCTTCACCGCCATGTCTGGAGACAATGAGACGGTGTACGCCAAGGGGATTGCTCCCCGGAGTCGTGGCTCGAAGCCCTGGGTTCCGTGGCTGGTGACGGTGCTGGTGGTGCTCCTCGCCGGTGTCGCGGGCTACTACGGCTTCGGAGCCTGGTCGGAGCAGAAGGCTCGCGCGGAGGGCGCGGAGAAGTCGGCCGCGGACGCGCGCGCGCAGGTAGAGACCTCGGAGCAGGCGCGCAAGGAGCTGGAGGCGAAGCTCTCGGAGCAGCTCGCGGCGCGGGACCAGAAGCTCACGGCACTCGAGGACGAGCGCACCCGGCTGTCCAGCGAGCGCGACCAGCTCCAGCAGACGGTGGCGGAGAAGGAGGCCGAGCTGGCGCGCCTCAAGGCCACCTACGAGGACATCGAGCAGAAGCTGAAGGCGGAGATCGCCGATGGGGAGATCCGTCTGTCGCAGGCCGCGGGCCGCATCCAGGTGGACCTCGTGGACAAGATTCTCTTCGACTCGGGCGAGGCCAGCCTCAACCCGCGTGGCAGCGAGGTGCTGTCGCGGCTGGGCGCGGTGCTCGCGAAGGTGGAGGGCCGCTCCATCTTCGTGTCGGGCCACACGGATGATGCGCCGCCCTCGCAGCGGCTGGTGGCGACCTACCCGACGAACTGGGAGCTGTCCGTGGCCCGCGCGGTGAACGTGGTGCGCTTCCTGAACGAGCATGCCGCTGTCCCGGCGGGCCGGCTCGTGGCCGCGGGCCATGGCCAGACCAAGCCCGTGGCCACCAATGCCACGCCCACGGGTCGCGCTCGCAACCGGCGCATCGAGATCCTCCTGATTCCGGATCTCCCCTCGGGCAAGCAGGGCGAGGCCAAGGCCGCCGCGGACTCGCCCTGAGCCGCGTCAGGGTGTGCTCGGACGGTGCGGTGGCTGCCTCCGCTTCGACAGGCGGAAGGAGACGAACGCGAAGGCCGCCGCCGCCACCACGAGCATCGCCACCCAGAGCCAGAGCGCGGGACTGCTCACGACATACTGGTCCTGTCGCTGGCTGTCGGAGGGCGGAGCGGTCTGGGCGAGCGCCATCATCGGCGCGAGCAGGTACAGCATCCAGGCGGGCATCATGCTCAGGGTCTTCATGACCCTGGAAAGTTGGGCATGTGTTCTGGAGTGCACAAGACGGAGGCGCCCCGTCGCCTGGGTACTCTCCAGAGGAGCCGGCGCTGATGAAGCAGCCCATCACGGGATTCCATCTCGACAGTGAGAACCACTGGGTCGCCGACCTCGCGTGCGGCCACCGGCAGCACATGCGCCATCAGCCGCCGTGGATGGAGCGTCCGTGGATCCTCACCGAGGAGGGACGGCGCAGCCGGCTCGGTGTCGAGCTCGAGTGCAAACGCTGCGACGAAGCCGGTCGCGCGGTCGCCGAGGCGGTGCGCGAGGCGCTGTCGTCAGCGGCTCGGCAGGCCTATGAGGACGCGGGCATGAGCGGTCTCTGTGCCGAGGGCCGCTGGGAGCTTGCGTTGGACGCGCTCGGGGCGACAGAGCTCACCCCGGTGATCCGCCGCGCGCTCGCATCCGACCACTTGTGATAGCGTCACCGGGCTTGAGCAAAGGGGGATTTGCGCATGTCCATTGATCGCGTCGCACCCAAGACGTCGATGCCCACGCAGCGCACGGAGACGCCTGTCGAGAACACCGTCCAGAAACCGGCGGTGCAGAACACGGCGACCCAGAACACGGCGGTGCAGAACACCGCCAACCAGATGGCCCGGTCCGAGTTCGTCAAGGGCTCTCCGGCTCCCGGCGGAGGCGGGGCGACCACTCCACCGGAGCTGCAGAAGACGCTCGACAAGCTTCCCAAGGACACCATCCCCGCCGGGGACCTCGTGCAGATGAACGAGCGCCTGGCGAAGATGGACCCCGCCACGCGGCAGCAGGAGACGACGTATCTCCAGACGGTGCTCTCCTCGAAGAACCCGGACCGCGCGCTCTCGACCTACCTCCAGCTCAAGACGCTGCAGGACACCCGTCCGGATCGCATCACCAACGACGTCGTCCACACGTTGACGGATGGTGTGGCGCGGGCGCGGACTGGCAGCACCGCGGGCACCGAGGGCGTGCTCGGCAAGCAGCAGGCGCTCGACGCGGCCCAGGCGATGATCACCATGCCGGCGTCCGACTACGAGCAGCTCAAGAAGACGCTCGACTACGGCAGCGCGCGCGACAAGGTGTGCGAGGCGAGCGGCGCGGACGTGCAGACCGAGCGCGCCCTCGTCCTCAAGGCGGTCGCGGCGCGCAAGGACGAGCTGGCCAGCCCGGGTTTCTGGGACAAGGCTCGCGGCCTCGTGGGCCAGCCCTCCTCGACGATGCAGGAGGTGCTCAACTACTCCGCGCAGATCAAGGGCATGCCGCGCGATGAGCTGGTCCGCAAGGCCACCTTCATCGACCTGGACGGCGGTGCCGGGGCCCTGCAGCAGCGCTTCACCATGTCGTGCGGCCCCACCTCGATGCAGATCGCCCGGGCGGACGCCGACCCCGTCTACGCGCTCGCGGGGCACAAGGACCCCATCCACACCCTCGGCTCCACGGGGATGCTCGCGGACGAGCAGCGGGCCATCCTCGATGGCAACGGCGGTGCCGCCAAGACGCGCGACCCCAACGAGGCCGGTGGCATCGGCATGTGGCCCGAGACGGGCAACACGCTCAACGACAAGGTGGGGACGTACACCAACAAGACCTATACCAAGAACACCCTGCCCGACACGCCGGAGGCCCGCACCGCCGCGATGGACCGTGCCGACCAGCTCCTGCGAAATGGTCAGGACGTCCCCATCGTGGTGGCGTGGACCGGTGGTGGCTCGCACGTGCAGATGCTGACCGACGTGCGCGGCAGGGGGGATGACCGCCAGTACCTCCTCACCGACCCGTGGAACGGCAATACCCAGTGGGTGAACCACAAGGACATCGTGGACGGGAACACGAACTTCTCGGCCGGTCAGGGACGTCTTTGGGTCACCTACGAGTAGTCCTCACGGGCCTGTTGATGGCTCTCGGCGGTTGCACCCGCCCGCCACCTACCGACACGAACATGTTCAAACTGCCCTACCAGCCTGAAGCCGAGCGCTGCCACAAGGACCTCAAGAAGCTCGGTCCCGTCTATCGCGAGGGCTTCTCGCGTCTGGTCTCCCTGGCCTCGGGGCCGGCTCCCTACGCGGAGCGGTTCGCCCAGGTCACTCGGGAGCACGAGAAGATCATCGAGAGCGGTCGCATGTCGCCGCCGACGGGCCCGTTGATGGAGGAGGACATCTACCTGGTGTGCGCGTACGACCTGCTCAACGCGCTGGTGGGAACCGAGGCCGAGCGCATCAGCCGCTCGGGCCTGCCGATGGACCAGAAGAAGCAACAACTCGAGGCGCTCACGAAACCCATCGACGCGCTCACCTGGTCGGGACCGATCTGGGAGAGCGTCGAGAAGCCACGACTCAAGAAACGCGTGACGGACGCCCTGGCGCGTCTGTGAGGAGTCATCCATGCAGCCGAATGAATTCTCCGCCATTCATCCGCGGGACTATCTGAAGGAGGGGCCGTTGAGCCCCGAGGGCTCGATGCGCGAGGGCATCAACGGGTACTTCTCGCTGGGCATGGCCTATCGCCTCCGGGCCGAGGGCGTGACGCCGGACGCGCTCAAGGCGTTCGCCGAGCGCATCGAGAAGATCGGCGCGGCGCACATGCCCAAGGCGCCCGAGCCGGGCAGGAAGATCAGCGACAAGGCCCAGAAGGAAGTGGATGCGCTGTGGACGGGCAAGGAGTCCGGTGCGCTCGCCGAGCTGCGGGATGCGCTCGAGCCGTGGCTCACGAGGGACTGGAAGCACTTCGCCGCCTGCTCCCTGCACATCGAGCGCATCATGAAGCAGCTCGCGCTGGTGACGATGCCGCGCACCGAGCCCGCTACCGCCTGAGTCGCCCCGCTCGCCCGCCCTCTCTCGGGCGGGCAGCGGTCCTCACGGAGGGGGCGGCTGCGCCGACGGGCCCGGTGGGGCCGAGGTCGTTTCCGGGGCCCGGTGCTTCAGCAGGGCGTCGAGCCGGGCCAGTTCGATGGCATGGAGGACGGGGGCGCGGGAGTACGTGGTGCGCGCCGCCGTGGCGAGCCGCAGGGCGCGCTCCGGCTGCCCGGCGTCCATGAGGGTGTGGGCCAGGATGGACTGGACGATGGCCACGTACTCGGCGCGTCCCGGCCGGTGCTCGACGAGCTGGAGCGCGTGCTCCAGGAGCGGGATGGCCTCGGAGGCCCTGCCCAGCTTCCACAGCGCGTTGCCCTTGCCGGCCAGCAGCAGGGCCCCGGCGGGAGTCTCCAGGTCCGTCTTCTGGAAGCGGGCCAGCACCTGCTCGAGGAGCACGAGCGCGCGGGCGGGCTGTCCCAGCTCGAGGTAGGTGCTGGCGATGTCCTGGCGGACGAGGGACGTGTTGTAGTGCTCGGAGCCCAGGTACTTCTCGCGCAGCTCCAGCGCCTGCTGGCGCAACCGGAGCGCCTTGTCGTACTGGCCGCGCACCGAGTGGAGCGTCGCCAGCCCGAGCAGCGCCTGGGTGTAGACGTGCTCGCGCTGCTGCGGGTCCTTCTTCGCCAGCTCCAGCACCCGCTGGAAGGTCTGCTGCGATTGGGTCAGCCGCTCCAGTGACATCTGGGCCTCGGCCACCCGCACGAGTGCCTGCAGCGTGTCCGTGCTCTCCTCGCCCGTGCGCTCCTGGAACAGGCGCGCGGACTCCTCGTAGTTCTGGAGGGACTCGGCGTCCCGGCCCTCCTCGCTCTCGAGGTCGCCATAGGCGAGGTGGAAGTACGCCCACTCCTCCGAGCCGGGCTGGTAGGCCTGCTGGCCGATCTCCCGCATCTGGTCGAGCACGCGGCGCGCGTCGGCGAGCCGCCCCTGCATGAGATACACGTTGGACAGGTTCGACAGGGGTTGGGTGAGGAACGGGTGGGTGGGACCGAGGTTCGTCTCCCCCATGCGGACGAGCGCCTCGAGGGCCCTCAGCGAGTCCTCGACACGGTCCATGTTGCCCAACGCGGCCTGGGAGTTGGAGGCGTAGCGCAGCGTCGTCGCGTTGGCGGGGCCCAGGTGCTGCTCCGCCAGGGCGAAGGCCTTGTCGAAGGACTCGTAGGCCTCGGCGAAGTTGCCCTGCTGGTAGAACGAGAGGCCCCGGTTGTTGTGGTAGATGGCCCGCAGCTCGCCATTCTCCCGGAGTCGGTCGAGCGAGGCCCGCGCGAAGTGCTCCCAGCGGTCCTCCTCCTCCTTGGGCCCGCGGTAGCTGTAGTAGCCCATCAGCCGCACGGTAGCCTCGGCGACGATGGTGTCGTGCCGCGAGGCGTGCGCGAGCCACAGCGCCTCGGTGAGCAGCGGGGTGACGCCCTGGCTCTCCCCGGAGATGATCTGCGTCCAGGCCCGCATGAAGAGGGCCTCGGCGTGGATGGGACCGTAGCCGAGCGTGGCCGTCTTCTGCGCCACCGCCGTCGCCAGCTCCAGCGCCTCCTTGTATTTACCGGCGTCGGTGTGGGCCTTGACGCGGGCGAGCTGGGCGCGCGCGGCCTCCACGGCCTGTCGCGTGGCGGCGTCCTCGGGCGGCTTCACCTCGGCCAGCAGGGCCTCCACATCCGCGCAGCCCCGCAGGGGATGCAGGGAGCTGGCGGCGGAGATGGCCTTCTCCACCACGGTGGCATCCGCCTCGGTGAAGACCTCGGTGAGCGCGGCCAGCTCCTGTCGGCGGCTCTCCAGGCACGCCATGCGCAGGGACATGACGGTCTCGGACTGCTCACCGCGGATTCGCGTGGCCTCGCAGGTGTCCTGGTGCATGCCCGTCCACACCGCGGTGTACGTGTTCAGGGCGTCGCGCACGCGCGTCCAGGTATCCCCGGCATAGCTCTGCCGGGTCTCGAGGAAGGCCCTCTCGATGGCGGACTGGCGCCGCGCGTCCCAGATGCCCACCAGCTTCTCCTGGACGCCGGTGCACAGGCTCGTCTTGCGCTGGTGCCAGATGATCCCGGCCATCACGCCCGAGCCGGTGACGAGGAGCAGCAAAGCCGCGACGGCCAGCCTGCGGCGGCGCACCTGGGCCGGATCCCTCTCCAGGGTGGCCAGCAGCGCGTCCAGCGAGGGGTAGCGTGCCTCCGGCGCGGTGCTGAGGGCCCGCAGCAGGGCGCGGTGGATCCACGGCGGGACCCGGGAGTGGGACGGCGGGGGATTGGTGTGGCCCGCCAGCACCTTCTCCTTGCGCTCGCTGGAGGAGCGGCCCTCGAAGGGGCGCTCGCCGTAGAGGGCCTCCCACAGCGACACGGCGAAGGAGAACTGGTCGCTCCGGGCGTCCGCGGTGGCGCCGCGGAACTGCTCGGGCGCCATGTAGGCCGGCGTGCCCAGCACCGCGCCCTTCTGCGTCAGCTCCAGCTCCAGCAGGCTGTGCGGCTTGACCGGGCTGGTGCTCGGGGACGGCGCGGCATCCTCGGCCAGGGGCTCCGGAGGTGCGTCATGGGTGCGCGCCAGACCGAAGTCCGTTACCCGGACACGGCCGTCCTTGCCCACCAGCACGTTGGTGGGCTTGAAGTCGCGGTGCACGAGCCCGGCGGCATGAGCGGCGGCCAGTCCCCGGCCCGCGGACAGGAAGGCCGCGAGGATCTCCCTCTTGCCGCGCGGCTTCTCCTGCAGCCACTGCAGCAGCGTCTGGCCCTCCACCAGCTCCATGGCCATGAAGACGAGGGCCCCGTGCTGGTACACGTCGTAGACGCCCACCACGTTGGGGTGGGAGAGCTTGGCCATGGCCTGCGCTTCGCGCAGCAGCCGGGCCCGTCCCGAGGTCGGCTCGGAGCTGCCGTCGGCGGTCTCCTGGGGCAGCAGCTTGAGCGCCACCTTCCGGTCCAGCACCGAGTCGTACGCGGCGTACACCATCCCCATGCCGCCCTCGCCCAGTGGATCCAGCACCACGTAGCGGTCCAGGGGCGTGCCACGGCCGAGCGCTGGTGCCTCCGGAGGTTGGGGCCGGTTCTGGGTACCTGAAGCGTCCCCCGGGCCAAGGGCGAGCGTGCGGCGATCGTCCTTGACGAGCGTGCGGCGATCGTCCGTCACGGGCGTACGGCGCTCGTCGACGAGCGTGCGGCGCTCCTTGTCATCGAAGGACTTCATGCGACCTCTCCCCCGAGGATGTCACGCCCTCGGGGCAGCGAAAACGCATCGTTGCACTGATTCATGGGTTGACGCGCGGCGATGCTCCGCGGCAGGTCGCCCGGCCAGGGACCGGGCTCAAGTGGCTCGCGTCGCCAGCCGCCGCAGCGCGTCGCCGGTGACGCGGAAGACGGTCCAGTCGTGCTGCGGCACGGCGCCAAACGACTTGTAGAACTCGATGGCCGGCGTGTTCCAGTCGAGCACGGCCCACTCGAAGCGCCCACAGCCTCGCTCGACGGCGAGCTTCGCCAGGTGCGACAGCAGCGCCTTGCCGTGCCCCTTGCTCCGGTGCTCGGGCAGGACGAAGAGGTCCTCCAGGTAGAGGCCCGGCTTCGCCAGGAAGGTGGAGTAGTTGTGGAAGAAGAGGGCCATGCCCACCACCTGCCCGCCGTCCTCGGCGAGGGCGACCTCGGCATAGGGCTTGTCGCCGAAGAGGTGCTGGTGCAGGTCCTCCTCGCGCAGGACGACCTCATGGGAGAGCTTCTCGTACTCGGCCAGGGCTCGGATGAGCCGGGCGATGGTGGGGATGTCCGAGGGGGTCGCGGAACGAATCATGTGGGCGATGCTACCGGAGTGGGAGAGGCGGTGGCGCCCGTAGTAGCGTCCGGAGGGCACCGCACACCCGGCAAACGGGAGGGGACAGCGTCATGCGCAGGTTCGAGTTCGTCGAGGGCACCAGCGCGAAGTTCTGGATGGCCGACGTCCAAGGCTCCACCTTCATCGTGGTGTACGGGCGGCTGGGCACCGAGGGCCAGCGCAAGGAGAAGGACTTCCCCGACCCGGAGGGCGCGCGGCGCGAGTACGAGCGCAAGGTGGCCGAGAAGGTGCGCGAGGGCTACCAGGAGGTGTCCTCGGAGGCGCCAGCGGCGGCCCCCAAGGGGACGAAGGGCGCGGCCGCGGCCTCGCCGAAGCTCACGCTGGCTCCCCGGGTGCGCGCGGGCAAGCCGTCCGCGGCGCAGGTGACCGCGGCCGCCGAGGCGCTCTCCGCGCTGGACTCCCTCGTGGGCGGGCGGAGCTGGAAGGTGGCGCTCCAGGCCCGCCAGGCCCGGCGCGCGCTCCGGGCCCTCGGCGGGCTCGACCCGGCCAGCCACGCCGCCCTGGGCCCGGTGTTCACCGCGTTGATGGCGAAGGTGGTGGCGCCCCGGGACCAGCCCCGGCTGCCGCTGTGGGCGGCCATGGGGCTGCTGGCCGAGCTGGATGCCGCGGTCTTCCTCCGGACGCTGGAGCAGTGGAAGCGGGCTCCCGCCGGAGCGCCGGCCCAGGCCGCCACCCGCGCGCTGGCCCTCCAGTCCGAGGCCCTGGGCGAGCCCGAGCTGGCGCTGCGCATGGGCGCGCTGCTGGCGGAGCGGCCCGAGGGGCGAGGTGGCTCCGGGGAGGGGTGGGAGAAGCGCTGGAGCGAGCTGCGCCCGCACGTCGAGGGGCACCTGCTGTCATCGGGCAGCTCGCTGCCGGCCTGGCTGCGCGGGCTCGATGCCGGAGGCGACGCGCACCTCTCCGAGCGCCTGTCCCGTCTGGGGGCGTGAGGGGTACTACCGAGCGGGGCCATGATCAGGTCCCGCTGGTGCTGGTTGCCCGTGCGCGTGCTGCGCGCGCCCTTCGGCTTCGACCTCACCATCCAGGGCGGCAACGCCGTGCCGCGCCGGATGGTGCTCACCGCCAACCACCTGGTGGTGACGTACGCGCCGTAGCGCGCTCGCTCAGCCCCCGCTCGCGTCCGAGCTCTGGGCGGCAGCGGGAGCGGGAGCCGGGTCGCCACCAGCGGTCGGCTGCTTGTCGAACTCCTCCGCCGGGTAGCCGCGCGCGGCCTCGAGGTAGCGCGGCGGCTTCACCTTGCGGCGCTCCTTCGCGCTCAGGCCCTCGGGCGACACGAGGGTCGGCTCGGCGCCGCTGGCGGACTGGACGATGTGGCCATCACAGAAGAACCACTCGGTGCGACCATCGGCGAACTTGCGCGCGTAGTACACGTCGGTGGTGCCCACCTCGGGGTTCTTCGCGCACCACGTCTGACGCGCCGTCTGCTCCCGCTGGGGCGCCTCGGTCTTCCACTTGTTCTGTGCCTCCTCCATGGCCAGCACCTGGGTGGCCTCGGCCAGCCGCGCCCGCGACTGCTCCACCAGCGAGGTGCCGCGCTTCGTCAGCTCCTGGATGCCCCCGGACTTCGCGAAGCCGCACCGCTGCACCGCCTGGAGGTTGCGCTGGTGTACGTCCAGCACCTTGCCCAGCGAGCCCGATGCCTCCTTCAAGAGCGCCACCTGCTGGTCGTGCTCCGCCGCGTCCGGATTCTTCGCCTGCTCCGTGGAGATCAGGAAGCGGTTGAGCAGGCCGTTCACCGCGCCCAGTTCCTCCGAGAGCCACCGCGGCTCCGCGTCACAGATGTTGGCCTGGGCGGCGTTGTAGTCGCGGTACTCCGCGCGCGACATGCCCAGGCTGTACTGCTGCACCGGCGCCACGCGCTTCGGTCCACACGCTCCCAACGCCAGGCTCAGACCTCCAACAATCCACAGGTTCCGGCTCATGAAATTCATGGCTCCCGACTCTATCGGACAAGGGCTGTCCGTTGAACTGATTTGGGCTCAAACCATGGCCGGGATCCGGTGGGAAAACCCCGACAGCCCGGGACCTTCGTGACAGGGACATGGCGGGCTTGCAAGCGGCAGATTGCCCGTCAGGCCCTTCGTTACTATCGCAGGCTCGGGCCGGCATTCCGTCGGTCCCGGGTCCACTCCTGGAGATACCTGAATGAATCGCCTCATCGTCCGGCTCGCCGCCCTGAGCCTGCTCGCGGGCTGCGTCCACACCGCTTCTTCCGAGGCTCCCGAGGCCGCCCCCGTGGCCTCTGCTCCCGCCGCTTCCGCCCCGGCCTCGGCTCCGGCTCCCTCGGCCGAGGCCCTCGCTCTGGCGCGCCAGGCCGATGGGCTCGCCATGAGCGGGAAGACGGCCGAGGCGCTCCCGCTCTTCCGCCAGGCGTGGGAGCAGGGCGTCCGAGACCAGGGCATCCTCTACGACGCCGCCTGCGCCGCGGCCCTCGAAGGCCAGAAGGCCGAGGCCCTCACCTGGCTCGAGCGCACCGCGGAGGCCGGCCTCGCCGAGGCCAGCCACATGAAGGCGGATCCGGACCTCGTCTCGGTGCGTGAGGACCCCGCCTTCGCGCGCATCCTCGAGCGGGTGGCCGCCAACGAGGCGAAGCTGAACGTGGCGCGGAAGCCGGAGTTGCGCGACGAGCTGCTGCGCATGATGGAGGAGGACCAGACCGCCCGGCGCGCGTCGGCCGCGGCGAACTTCAAGGACCCGGCGGCCAGCGAGCGCATGAAGGCCATCGACATGCGCAACACCGCGCGCATGAAGCAGATCCTCGCCCAGGAGGGCTGGCCCACGAAGACACTGGTGGGCGAGAAGGCCTCGAAGGCCGCGTGGCTCCTGGTGCAGCACGCGGACCTCGACCCGGCCTTCCAGAAGGAGTGCCTGCCGCTGCTGGAGAAGGCGGTGGCGGCCGGCGAGGGCTCGGCGAAGGACCTCGCGTATCTGACGGACCGCGTGCTGGTGGCCGAGGGCAAGCCGCAGCGCTACGGCAGCCAGTTCCACATGGTGGACGGTAAGCTGGTGCCGCGCCCCATCGAGGACGAGGCCAACGTGGACGCACGCCGCGCCGCGGTGGGCCTGGGCACCCTGGCCGAGTACACGGCGCAGATGCAGCGCATGGCCGGCGGCGGCCGGTAGCCATGACGGGTTGCTCTTTCGTCCGCTCGAACCGGACCCACTGGACCCTGGTGGCCCAGGTGCATCAGGTCTGACGCAGGGCGTAGTGGGCACGCCAGAGCGTCAGGTAGGCCCGGGTCTCGGATTCCCAGCGCGTGTCATCCCAGCCCAGCTCTTGCTGGCAGAGGGCGCCGAGGGCGGGCAGGTGCGCCTCGCCTCCGTTGGGCAACAGCAGGCCCAGCCGCACGCGCCGCAGCAGCAGGTCATCCAGGTGGACGACCTGCTCGTTTCGGGCCGCCCAGCGCAGTTCCGCCCAGAGGGTGGAGGTGTCGGGGATGGAGTCGAGCTCACCGGGGCGGGCCTCGGCCACCAGCGCGGCGGCCTCCGCTCCGTAGCGCCCGCGCAGGCGCAGACGGGCCGGTGGAGCGAGGGGCACCTCCTCCAGGGACGGCGGAGTGTCGAGGAAGGGCCCGTCCGACTTCAACGAGGCCAGCTCGGGAATCCGGCGCCGCAGGGCTCGCAGCGCATCGTGCGCGATGGCGCGGCAGGTGGTCAGCTTGCCGCCGGTGACGGTGACCAGCCCCTCCTCCTCGAGGACGAGGTGCTCGCGGGACTCCTTGGACGGGTCGCTCGCGCCGGAGGAGATGACGGGCCGCACGCCGGCGTAGCACGACACCACGTCGTCGCGGGTGAGCTGGAGCGAGGGGAACCGGGCCTCCACTGCCTCCATCAGGTAGGCCACCTCCTCGGCGGAGATGGCGGGCTCCTCGTTCAGTGAGGGGCCATGGTCCAGGTCCGTGGTCCCCACGAGGGTGGAGTCCTCCCAGGGCACGACGCACACGAAGCGCCCGTCGCGTGGGTGCCGGAAGCTGATGCCGTGCGTGAGGGGGAAGCGCCTGGAGGAGAAGACGAGGTGACTGCCGCGCAGCGGGCGCAGCTTCGGCGCGGCGGACAGGTGTGCGCGCACCTGGTCGGCCCACACGCCGGTGGCGTTGACGACGGCTCGGGCGCGGACGGTGGTGGAGCGTTGGCCGACGGTGTCCTGCAGCTCGACGCCCGCTACACGGCCGTCCTCTCGGAGCAGGCCGGTGACGCGCACGTAGTTGAGCGCCGAGCCCCCCGCGGACACGGCCTCGCGGAGGATGCGCAGGACGAGGCGCGCGTCATCGACCCAGGCCTCGTCATAGGGCACGCCGAGGAGCCCCTCCTCCTGTACGAGCGAGGGCACCAGCTCGCGGAGCCGGTTTCCGTCGTGGTTGCCCCGAGGCCACCTGCCGGTGAGGAGCTCGTACACGAAGATGCCGGCACGGCCCTGCCAGTGCTTGCCGCCCTCCTTCTGGTGGGTGGCGAGCATGAAGTCGAGCGGCATCACCAGTCCGTTGCCCTCGGCCATCAGCCGCTTGCGCTCGCGGATGGACTGGCGGACGAGGGGGACGTCGCCGCTCGCGAGGTAGCGCAGGCCGCCGTGGACCAGCTTGGTGGAGCGGCTGGAGGTGCCCCAGGCGAAGTCCCGCTGCTCGACGAGCAGGGCCTTCAGGCCCGCGCGAGTGGCCTCACGGAGGACCGAGGCACCCGTGATGCCTCCTCCGATGATGATCAAATCCCAGGGGCGTGCGAGTGCTCCCCAGAGCGCCTCGCGTTGCGTGGATGCGGACATGATGTGGCGACTCCCCCCGACGGCTTGTCAGACGAGCTTGCCCGGATTGAGCAGGCCCGTTGGATCGAATGCTCCCAGCACGTTGCGGATGGCGGAGATGCCGAGTGGCCCCTTCTCCGCCTCCAGATAGGGCCGGTGGTCCGTGCCCACGCCGTGCTGGTGGCTGATGGTTCCGCCGTGGGCGACCATGGCGCGGCTGGCGGCCGTCTTGAGTGCGCGCCAGCGGGCGTGGGTCTCCTCGGCATCGGGGCCCAGGCGGAAGACGAACGTGGTGTAGAGGTTGGAGCCGGTCGCGTACACGTGGGACAGGTGCGTGAAGGCGAGGACCCGCTCGCTCCGATCCGCCAGGGCCCCACGCAGAGCGTCCTCGACGGCCGCGAGCAGCCGAGGCACGTTGCTCCAGTTCGTCGCCGTCTCCACGGTGTCCACGCCCCAGCCGCGCTCCCAGGCGGCGTTGCGGAAGTAGGGTGCCCGGAAGCGGCCCTCGAGCCACTTCTGTCCCAGCAGGGGCATGCGCACCGCGCCGTGGTTGCCCGTGATGTCCAGGGCCGTCCGCCACCCATGCGCCACGGCGCGCTCGCTCCCGGACAGGCCGAGCACCAGCATGCAGCCGTTCGCGCCCACCCCGCGCAGCGAGAGCGCTCCGGACAGCAGCCCCACCATGCGCGGATGGCCGGCCAGCGCGAGGTTGATGGCCGTCTCCTCGGAGGTGCTCAGGCGCAGCATGGAGAACGGTGCGCCGCTCTGCACCAGCTCGCGCACGGCGGTGCGGGCCCGCTCCCAGTCGGGGAAGAAGAGGGCGTGGAAGTCCTCCCGCTCGGGCACGGGAGTGATGCGCACCGTGGCCTCGGTGAGGATGCCCATGCGCCCCTCCGAGCCGAGGACGAGCTCGCGCACCTCCGGCCCGGTGGAGCTGGCGGGGAAGGTGGGCAGCACCACGGTTCCGGCGGGGGACTCGAGCCGCCCTCCGGCGAACAGGTTCTCGATGCGCCCGTACCCGAGTGACTGCTGGCCGCGCGAGCGGGTGACGATCCACCCGCCGAGCGTGGACAGCTCGAAGGACTGCGGGAAGTGCCCGAGCGTGTAGCCGCGCGCATTCAGCGTTTCTTCGAGCCGGGGGCCACTCACGCCGGCGCCGAAGGTGGCCAGCCGATCCTCCTCGGAGAGCGAGTGGAGTTGATGGAGGCGCTCCAGGGAGACGGTGAGGATGGGGGCATCACCGGGCTCGACGTTGACGTGGCCGACGACGCTGGTGCCTCCGCCGTACGGGATGATGCGGGCGCCCGCCTCGCGCGCGTAGTCGAAGAGAGTGCGCACCTCCTCGGAGCTACGGGGAAGGGCGACACCGTCGGGGAAGGCCGGCACGCGCCCACCGCGCAGGACGACGAGGTCGGGGAAGCTCTGCCCGCGCGCATGGCGCAGGCGGACCTCTGGCTCGGTGGAGACGAGCGGGTGGGGTGGCAGCCGGGAGGGAGGCACCGAGGCCAGCACTTCGTTCAGCGTGGCATCACGGGGCGGAGTGCCCGCGCCCACCCGCTCCGCCAGGACGGCGGCGGCCGAGTCCGGCAGCGGGTGGCTGACGGCGGCGTGTCCCCAACCATTCCAGCGCCTCACGGCATTCCTCCAGGCGAGTGCGCCCGACCCTGGCGCTCCCGCACGAGCGTCGAGGACACTTATCGAAGGATGCAGTGTGCGGGGAGCCCCCGCTGGTGGCAAGTGGAGCTCCCCGGTGCTTCAGCGCGCGGCCAGGTCGATGAAGCCGCGAATCCAGATGAGGTTGATGGCGTGGCAGGCTTCTAGCGGAGTCCGGGTGGTCGTCTCCAACGCCGCGGTGTAGAGCACGCCGCTGCGCATGAAGTAATCGGTGACGCTTCCATCGTGGTACTCGATGAGGCCGTCCGGGTCGGTGCGGTTGTGCTCGTCCACCTTCTCGTCGCGGATGACGCGGGCGTGCACCGAGGCGGCCTCCATGAGGGGCCGGTAGGCGCTCTTGTCCCCGAAGGTATAGGCGTAGGTAGCGGCACCCGGCAGATAGTTGTCCTGGTGGATGTCCAGCGCGGCGGCGGGAGCGGGGTAGCGCGCGATGTCCGAGCGCACTGCGCGCGTCTCCTTGGGGCCGCCGTCGTAGAGCGCCCAGCGCAGGAAGGGCTCGTCGCGCGGCAGCTCGCCCTTCCACTCGCCGGGGGACGTCTCGTAGCGCATGAAGTCGTTGTTGGGCTTCTCTCCGCTGCGGTTGTAGCGGGTGCCGTCCTCGAAGCCCGAGGGGTTGATGCACGGGTACACGCGCAGGCCCACGTCGCGCTCGCGGGCGTAGGCGGCGATGTCGGCGAAGTAGTGCGCCAGCGTGAGCGGGCCGGCGGGCTCCTCGCCGTGGAAGCCCGAGGTGATGACCAGCCAACGTTCGCCGGGCACCATGAGCCGGAAGAGTGGGTACTCGACATCCCCCTCCACGACTCGGGCGTACTCGTTCACATCGGCGATCTCGAAGTAGCCGCGGATGCGGCGGGCGTACTCTGCGTAGTTCTGGGTCACCCCTCCAGGGTACTCACAGAAGACGTGCCCCGGAGGGGGCGCTGCACCCGATAGCCCTCAATGTGTGCATCCGCGGGCTATCGGGTGCGAATGAGTGCTAGCGACCGTTCATGTGCCCACGGGCCTCCATGTGCTCACGGACCTCGGCGGTGACCTGCTTCCGCTGCTCCGGGGTGAGGATGCGGTGGGCCTCCAGCGCGGCGTCCGCCACCTTGTGGGCGAAGGCGCGGAAGGCGTCCAGGCGCGCGTCCACCAGGGCGTGCACGGCCTTGGCGTCCGGGTTGGGCGACTCCCACTGGTTCAACATCTCGGTCCGGGCTCCCTTCTGCTCCTCGAAGAGGCGCTTGCCGTCCTCGAAGAGCGAGTCCTTCAGCCCGTGGATGGCCTGCTTCTGGGCGTCGGTGGCCTTCAGCTCGTCCAGGCGGTCATCCACCTTCCAGGAGATCATCTGCTTCACGCGCTCGGGGTCGCGCGGGCCGCCCCAGCCCATGTGCCCGCCGCGGAAGCCCGTCAGGAGGACGAAGGCGAGGACGGCGGAACCGGCGACGAGGATCTTGTTCTTCGTGGTCATGGCGTATGCTCCAGGGGCCTCGAAGGCCCCGCTCTCTGTCCGAGGACGCCGACAATCGGCGACGGTTCACAGGATGCGAGGGGCCCATTTCGGGCGCTTGTGCGTGGCGTAAAGAAGTGTGAAGCCCGCGCGGGAGCCCTCCGCGGGGCCCGCCTCCCCAGCGACCGACCCGGCGAGCGCCCGGAGCCCACCCCAGGTGGCAGGCTGTGTGCTGCCCGACCTGATGGCTCCTTCACGGCCCGTATGGGGCATGCCACAACGCGCCGAGGCCGATTTTCCGGCCCCGGTCGCATTGCCCGGACGGGAACTGGCGAGCGCCCCGACCCTGAACAATTGTGATGCTGTAGCCCCTCTTCCTGACTACTTTCGAGCCATGTCCTTTACCCATCTCCATCTGCACTCCCTGTACTCGCTCCTCGATGGGGCGATCCGGATGAAGGACCTCATCAAGACGGTGAAGGAGAAGGGGATGACGAGCGTGGCCGTGACGGATCACGGCAACATGTTCGCCACCATCGACTTCTACAAGAAGGCCAAGGACGCGGGCATCAAGCCGATCATCGGCATGGAGACCTACGTCGCCGGCCCCAAGGGGAGGCAGGACCGCACGGAGAAGGTGGGCCACCACCTCATCCTGCTGGCCAAGAACAAGGACGGGTACGACAACCTCAAGTACCTCTCGTCCATGGCCTACCGCGAGGGCTTCTACTACCACCCGCGCATCGACAAGCAGCTCCTCAAGAACCACAGCAAGGGCCTCTTCGCGCTCACCGCGTGCCTGGGTGGCGAGGTCACCGGCGCGGCCTTCCGCGGGGACATGGACCACGCCCGCAGGGCGGCGCTCGAGTACAAGGAGATCTTCGAGCCCGGCCAGTTCTTCCTCGAGGTGCAGTCCAACGGGATGCCCGAGCAGGAGAAGGCCAACGAAAACCTCAAGCAGCTCAGCCGGGACATCGACGTCCCGCTGTGCGCCACCGCGGACGCGCACTACATCAAGCGTGAGGACGCGCGCGCACACGAGCTCCTCATGTGCATCGCCAGCGGCAAGACGCTCGCCGACGGCAAGCGCATGAAGCACTCCACGGACAAGCTCTACGTCACGAGCCCCCAGGAGATGCTGGAGTACTTCAAGGACACGCCCGAGGCCGTCCACAACACCCAGCGCATCGTCGAGCAGATCAACCTGGAGCTGAAGCTGGGCAAGCCCATGCTGCCCACCTTCCAGGTGCCCGAGGGCTATGACGCCGACAGCTTCATGGTGGAGCTGGCGCGCAAGAACCTCGAGGAGCGCTTCAAGGAAATCGACCTGGCGCGCTACCGCGCGAACCAGCCTCCCGTGGACCGCGAGCCCTACAAGGCCCGTCTGGAGCTGGAGCTGGGCGTCATCAAGAAGATGGGCTTCAGCGGCTACTTCCTCATCGTCCAGGACTTCATCAACTGGGCGAAGGAGCACGGCATCCCCGTGGGGCCGGGCCGTGGCTCGGGCGCCGGTTCGCTGGTGGCCTACTGCCTGCGCATCACCGACCTGGACCCGCTGCCGTACAACCTCCTCTTCGAGCGCTTCCTCAACCCTGAGCGCGTCTCGATGCCCGACTTCGACGTCGACTTCTGCCAGGACCGGCGCGAGGAGGTCATCAAGTACGTGGGTCGCAAGTACGGCGAGAACAACGTCGGGCAGATCATCACCTTCGGCTCGCTCAAGGCCAAGAGCGTGCTGCGCGACGTGTGCCGCGTGTTCGCGCTGCCCTTCAGCGAGGGTGACCGCATCGCCAAGCTGGTGCCCGAGGTGCTCGGCATCACCCTCAAGGAGGCCATCGAGCAGGAGCCGCGCCTCAAGGAGATGATGGAGAAGCCCACCGCCATCGGGCAGGTGGACGGCAAGGACGTCACCACCAAGGACGTGCTGGAAATCTCCCTCGCGCTGGAGGGCCTGCACCGCCAGCCCGGCATGCACGCGGCCGGCGTCGTCATCGCCGACAAGCCGCTGTGGGAGTTCGTCCCCACCTATCAGCCCCCGGGGGAGAGCTTCCTCATCACCCAGTTCGCCAAGGACGAGGTGGAGGCCGCGGGCCTGGTGAAGTTCGACTTCCTCGGCCTCAAGACGCTCACCGTCATCCAGAACGCGCTCAACCTCATCAACCGCAACCCTCCGGGCGGCAAGCCCATCCTGCGCGAGGACATCCCGCTGCAGGGTGACGCGGAGGTCTGGAAGCTGATGGCCGAGGGCGACACGGCCGGCGTCTTCCAGATGGAGTCCAGCGGCTTCACCGAAATGGTGATGAAGCTCAAGCCGTCCTGCTTCGAGGACGTCGTCGCCGCCGGCGCGCTCTATCGCCCGGGTCCGCTCGACTCGGGCATGGTGGACGTCTTCATCAACCGCAAGCACGGCCGCGAGCCGGTGGTGTACCCGCACCCCGCGCTGGAGCCCGTCCTCAAGGACACCTACGGCGTCATCGTCTACCAGGAACAGGTGATGCAGATCTCCCAGGTGCTGGGAGGCTACACCCTGGGCCGCGCGGACCTGCTGCGCCGCGCGATGGGCAAGAAGAAGGCCGAGGTCATGCAGGCCGAGCGGGCCGGCTTCCTCGAGGGCTGCAAGAACAACAACGTCGACCTCAAGGTCGCCGGTGAAATCTTCGACCTCATGGAGAAGTTCGCCGAGTACGGCTTCAACAAGAGCCACTCCGCGGCCTACGGCCTGGTCACCATCCACACGGCGTGGCTCAAGGCGCACTACCGCGTGGAGTTCATGGCGGCCCTTCTCACGAGTGAGAAGGAAAACACCGACAAGGTGGTGCTGCACATCGGCGAGGCGCGCCAGTCGGGCGTGCAGGTGCTGCCGCCGGACGTGAACCAGTCGGACATGGCCTTCGGCGCGGTGGAGGGGAAGATCCGCTTCGGCCTGGGTGCCATCAAGGGCGTGGGCGAGGGCGCCATCGAGGCCATCGTCGAGGCCCGTAAGGAAGGGCCCTTCAAGAGCCTGTTCGACTTCTGCGAGCGCGTGGATTCGCGGAAGGTGAACCGGAAGGTGCTGGAAGCGCTGGTGAAGGCGGGCTCCTTCGACTTCGAGAATCGCCCGCGGCGCCAGATCTTCGAGAGCATCGAGCGCGCGATGGGCCGCGGCTCCAGCAGCCAGAAGGACAAGGCCGCGGGGCAGAGCTCGCTGTTCGGCATGCTCGGAGGCGGCGGGTCGGGTGGCGGCGCGACGAAGGACGACTACGTCCAGGTGGAGGAGTGGCCGGAGAAGGAGCGCCTCTCCCTGGAGAAGGAGGCCATCGGCTTCTACGTGTCGGGCCACCCGCTGCACCAGTACGACAAGGAGCTCAAGCGCTACGCGCGGCCCATCACCGCGGTGGCGCGCGCGCGCAAGGACGAGAAGCTCACCATCGCCGGCGTCGTGGCGGCGCTGCGCGAGCGGCCCACCAAGACGGGCAAGCGCATGGCGTGGGTGACGCTGGAGGACCTGTCCGGCTCCCTCGAGCTGGTGTGCTTCCCGGGCAAGGACGGCACCCGGAACGTCATGGGCAAGGACGGCAAGTGGACGAAGTCGGGGCCCAAGCCCGGCTTCGAGCACTGGGAGCAGCTGCTCAAGAGCGATGACCCCATCCTCGTGACGGGCACCGTTCAAATCAACCAGCGCGACGAGGACACGCCGGTGGCGGAGCTCATCGTCGAGGACATCCAGAGCCTCAAGGCCGTGCGCGAGAAGCGCACCAAGCGGCTGGAGCTGCGGCTGCCGGTGGACCTCGCCACGGAGGACCGGATGGCGAAGCTGGCGGAGCTCGCCAAGAAGTACGCCGGCGCCACGCCGATGGCGGTGAGCCTGCTGTTCACCAACGAGGCCGAGGCCCTCATCGGCAACATCGCGCTCAAGGTGCAGGTGGACGACGACCTCATCCTCGCGGTGGAGCGGCTCTTCGGCATGAAGGTGGTCGAGTTCGGCTGAGCCCGTCGCGGGCGTGGACGCTGCCCACCCGTTCTGCTCAAGTGGCGCCCTCACCCCGCGAGGGAGGGCCTGAATGACGGCGGCATACCAGTCTCTTCGCATCGAGCAGGCGGATGGCATCGCCGAGGTGGTGCTCACCGGCCCCGGTAAGGGCAATGCGCTCGGGCCGGACTTCTGGCGCGAGATGCCCGAGGCACTCCGGGCGCTCGACGCGGATGAGTCGGTGCGCGTCATCCTCCTGCGCGGCGACGGCGCCCACTTCTCCTACGGTCTGGACCTGATGGCGATGATGGAGTCGCTCGGGCCGCTGCTGCTGGGGGAGGGCAACCTCGCGCTGGAACGCACGAAGCTGCTCCAACTCATCGAGAAGATGCAGGCCGCCACCGAGGGCCTCGCCCGTTGCCGCAAGCCGGTGCTGGCGGCGGTGCACGGCTGGTGCATTGGCGGCGGCATCGACCTCATCGCCGCGTGCGACTTCCGCTACTGCTCGCGGGAGGCGAAGTTCTCCCTGCGCGAGGTGCGCGTGGGCATCACCGCGGACCTCGGCGCGCTGCAGCGGCTGCCGCGCATCATTGGCGAGGGGAACACCCGCGAGCTCGCCTATACCGGCGGGGACATCGACGCGGACCGCGCCCTCCAGATGGGCCTGGTGAACCAGGTCTTCGCCACCCCCGAGGAGCTGCTGACCGCGGCGCGCGCCACCGCGCGGAAGATCGCCGACAATCCGCCGCTCGTCGTCCAGGGGGCCAAGCAGGTGATGGAGTATTGCGCGGACAAGTCCGTGGCGGACGGCCTGCGCTACGTGGCGGTGTGGAACTCCGCCTTCCTTCAGTCGAATGATCTCGCTGAGGCTTTCGCCGCGTTCGCCGAGCGGCGGCCTCCGCGCTTCCAGGGGAGATGAATCACATGGCAGACGTGTTCAAGCCGGGGCTGCTCCAAGGCAAGGTGGCGTTCGTCACCGGCGGTAGCAGCGGCATCAACCTCGGTATCGCCGAGGCGTTCGTGAAGGCGGGCGCCAAGGTGGTCATCAACGGCCGCAACGTGGAGAAGCTGGAGGCCGCCGTGAAGGGGCTCCAGGCCCACGGCACCGCCATGGGCGTGTCCGCGGACGTGCGCAACTACGAGGCCGTGGAGAAGAGCTTCCAGGCGGCTCGTGACGCGTATGGGGAGCTCGACATCCTCGTGTGCGGCGCGGCCGGCAACTTCCCCGCTCCGGCGATCGGCATGTCCTCCAACGGCTTCAAGTCGGTGCTGGAGATCGACGTGCTCGGCACCTTCAACGCGTGCCGCGCCGCCTTCGAGCACCTGCGCAAGCCGGGCGCCTCCATCATCAACATCTCCGCGCCCCAGGCCTACCTGCCCATGGCCATGCAGGCCCACGTCTGCGCCGCCAAGGCCGGCGTGGACATGCTCACTCGCACCCTGGCCATCGAGTGGGGTGGGGCGGGCGTGCGCCTCAACTCCATCACCCCCGGCCCCATCGACGACACCGAGGGCATGCGCCGGCTCGCCCCCGGCGACGACGTCCGCCAGAAGCTCATCCAGGCCCTGCCCCTGCAGCGCTTCGGTACCAAGCAGGACATCGCGCAACTCGCGCTTTTCCTCGCGTCGGATGCGGCCTCGTACATCACCGGCTCCATCATGGTGTGCGACGGAGGCCAGTCGTTGCTCGGCTCCGGTCTCATGCTCCAGGCCATGGGCATGTGAAGCGGTCGAGCGGCCTTCTGTTGGGACTCAATTGGTTGTGAGTCAAAGGTAGGGAGGCCGTGTCTCCGGGCCTCGGGTTTCTCCAGGGGCGAAGTGTCTGTTAAAAGACACTTCGTTCTTGTCCCTCCGCCTGCGGGCGAGGGCGGTTTCCCCTGCCTGGAGCTGTTCATGAAGCATGGCCCCCCCACGTTCGCGCGATTGATCGCGTGGAGCGTGCTGTTGCTCGGTCTGTCCGTTGGGTGTGGTGCGGGTTGTGGCGCGGATCCGGTTGCGCCCCCGGCTACGCGTGAGATGCCGGACGCGGACCGCTCGGCGGTGGAGGCCAGCAAGGCCCAGGCGATCCGGGCCAACGGCAAGGACATCGTCGACATCAAGGTGACGGTGCGCAAGGCGGACGGGACGGCGCTGGAAGGCCGCACCGTGAAGGTGACGGTCTCCGGTGAGGGCAACACGGTGCTGCAGCCCGCGGGCACCACCGACGCGTTGGGCGTGGCCGTTCGCCAAGGTGTCGTCCACCGTCGCCGGCATCAAGACGGTGACGGCCTCGGTGGAGGCCGAGGGCGGCCCGGTGACGCTGACGTCGCGGCCCTCCCTCGAGTTCATCGTGCTGCCGGCCTCCAAGCTGGCCTTCACCCAGGCGCCCACGACCGGCACGGCCGGCGCGGTGCTCGGGGCCTTCGAGGTCACCATCCAGAACGGGGATGGCGAGACGATGACGGGGGCCACGAACACCGTGACGGTGGCGCTCGGCTCCGGCCCGGCGGCGGCCGCCCTGGAGGGGACGGTGTCGGTGGCGGCGGTGAACGGCGTGGCGCGCTTCTCCGAGCTGGTGCTGAAGAAGGCCGCGCGGGGCTACACCCTGGTGGCGAGCGGCGAGGGGCTGACGGGCACGACGAGCCAGTCCTTCGACGTGGCGCCCGCCGCGCCCGCCACGCTGGCGGTGGCGCAGGTGGCGGCCACAGTGACGGCGGGTGCCGCGCTCAGCCCCGAGGTGTCCGCGCTGGACGCCTTCGGCAACGTGGTGACGGGCTACACCGGCACCGTGCGCTTCTCCTCCGATGATGGCTCGGCCACGCTGCCGACGGACTACGTCTTCACCGCGGCCGACGCGGGCCGCCACGTCTTCACCGGCGCGCTCGTGCTGAAGCAGGCCGGCCTGCGCCAGGTGACGGTGAAGGACGCAAACGATGCGACCCTTGGCTCCACCCAGGAGGTGGGCGTGGTCGCGGGCGCCGCCACGACGCTCGCCTTCATCGGGCAGCCGGCCGACCGCCTCATCCGCCAGACGTTCGGCGTGCAGGTGGCGCTGACGGACACCTTTGGAAACCGGGTGGCCGCCAGCGCTCCGGTGGTGACGCTCGGCCTCAACAAGGCCACTGGGACGTTGACGGGCCTCGTCCCCGTGTCGCCGGTGGATGGCGTGGCCACCTTCTCGGGCCTCTCCATCGCCGAGGATGACTCGGGCTACGTGCTGACGGCCTCGGGCGTCGGGCTGACCCCCGCCCCCAGCAACGCCTTCACCATCACCGACAACGTGGCGCCCGCCGCGCCGGACCTCACCCTGACGGTCAACGGCATCGACTCCATCACCGTCGGTTGGAAGGCGGTTGGCGATGACGGGCTGCTCGGGCAGGCGAGCAGCTACGAGTTCCGCTACTCCACCGCGCCGGACTTCATCGGGGCCATTCCGGTGAGCCTGGGCCAGCCCAAGCCGGCCAACGAGCATCGAGTCGGTGACGCTCCCGGGCCTCATTCCCGGTACCACCTACTACGTGGAGCTGAAGGTGCTGGACAACATCGGCAACGCCGCGAGCGTCACGCGCTCGGCCTCCACGCCCTTCCCGACGGCCTCCAAGCTCGTCTTCGTCGAGCAGCCGCGCAACGGGACGGCCGGCTCGCCGCAGCTCTCCCCCCCGTCACGGTGGCCATCCAGGACGCGGCCGGGCGCATCGTGGGCAACGCGAACTTCACCGTGACGCTCACGGTGAAGGGCGTCTCGGGCTTCGGTCCCTTCACCGTGACCGCCAACAATGGCGTGGCCACGTTCGATGGCGCCAATGCCGTGCGGATCGACAAGGCGGGCAAGGACTACTCCCTGGAGGCCACCGCCAGCACCACCGAGGGCACCCCGCTCACCCCCGCCACCAGCAACTTCTTCAACATCACCCACGCCCCGGCCTCGCGCCTGGTGCTGTCGGGCCCGGCCTCGGTGGTCGCCACCACCAAGAACAGCGTGACGGTGACGGTGCTGGACCCCTACGACAACCTCGCGGAGGGCTACACCGGAACGGTGTCGCTCGCCTCCGATGACACCAGCGCCACGCTGCCGGCCTCCCACGCCTTCACCGCCGCCGACAAGGCGCAGTACACCTTCGCCGACGTCATCCTGCGCACCACGGGCTCGCGGACCCTCACCGCGTCCTCGGCTGACGGCCTGACGAGCAACACGCTGGCGGTGGAGGTGACCCCCGTGCCCCCGGGCAAGCTGGTGCTGACGGGCCTGCCGGCCACGATGAAGGCGGGCGAGACGCCCATGGTAACGGTCGAGGCGCTCGACGGCTTCGACGTGCGCGATACCAGCTACACCGGCACGGTGCGCTTCACCTCCACGGACGGCAAGGCCACGCTGCCGGGCGAGTACACCTTCACGGCCGCCGACATGGGCATCAAGGAGTTCCCCGTGACGCTGGTGACGGCGCGCGCGCTCGCGCATTCCGTGACGGTCGCAGGACAAGGACATGCCGACGTTCACCGCCACGGCCAGCACCACGGTGACGTGGGCCGGGCTGGCGCGCTTCCTGCTGGATGCTCCGGCCTCCGCGAAGGCGGGCGACCCGTTCACGGCTCAGGTCACCGCGCTCGATGCCCATGACAACGTCGTGGAGGACTACACCGGCACGGTGGGCTTCTCCTCGAACCCCACTGGCGCCACGGTTCCGGCGGACTACGCGTTCACCCTGGGGGACAAGGGCAGCGCCGTCTTCTCCTTCACGGTGAAGAAGGCCGAGTCCACCACGATCACCGTGACGGACTCGGCCCTGGGCAAGAGTGGCTCCGACACGGTGGTGGTCTCCCACGCCTCCGCCATGCAGCTCGTCATGACGGTGACGCCCACCGGGCCCGTGACCGCGGGCACCGAGCTCATCGTCGACGTGACCGCGAAGGACGACTTCGGGAACGTGGCCACCGGTTACACGGGCACGGTCCACTTCGAGTCGAGCGACGCGAAGGCGGTCCTCCCCGCCGACTACACGTTCGTCACCGGGGATTCCGGCCACAAGTCCTTCTCCGTGACGCTGAAGACCGCCAAGGTCGATGACCAGACCGTGTCCGTGAAGGAGCTGGCCAACCCCCTCCTGGCGGCGGGGACCTCCGTCCGGGTCAATGCCGGCCCGGCCGCGAAGCTCGCGTTCCTCGGCCAGCCCGGGAGCCCCACCACGGTGCGTGCGTCCCTGGGGACGGTGACCGTGGCCGTCACCGACCTGTTCGACAACGTCGTCGACGTCTCGTTGCCGGAGATCTCCCTGAGCCTGGTCGGTGGCGACAACCCCGCGGCCGTGCTCGGCGGCATGGTGCCGGTCAGCCCTTCGGGCGGCATCGCCACCTTCTCCACCCTTTCCGTGGACCAGCAGGGCTCGGGCTTCCAGCTCCAGGCCACGGGGGGCGCGTACGACCCCGTCTCCAGTGTCCTCTTCTCCATCGTGGATGGCGTCGCGCCGAGCGCTCCGTCGCTCTCCGAAGTGAGCAAGACGAGCATCCGGGTGGAGCTGCAGTGGAACGTCGTGGGTGATGACGGTATGGCCGGCGCCGCCACCAGCTACGAGCTGCGCTACTCGACGAGCCCCATCGACGACTCGTCGTTCGCCTCCGCCTCCGACAGCGGGGTGGCCGTTATCCCGCTGGAGTCGGGCGTCATGTATTCGGGCCTCATCACCGGGCTGAGCCCCGACACCACGTACTACCTCGCGCTGCGGGTGAAGGACGACGTCGGTAACGCGAGCGTGCTCTCCCTGCTGAGCGTGAAGACCAACGTAGACCCGTGCGCCGGGTACACCTGCACGGCGACCGCACCCATCTGCGCCGCGGACGGCGTCTCGCGCACCACCTACACGTCGACCTGCGTGGACGTGGGCAACACCGCCACCTGCCAGGAGGCGCAGACGACCACCGCCTGTCCGGGCACCGACGCCGTCTGCTTCATGGGCGCCTGTGACACGGCGGCGAAGCCGAGCGCCAACGCGCTGAGCGTCTCCGAGGTGATGCACACGTCGTCCTCGTCCAGCACCACCGAGTACGTCGAGCTGACCAACAACACGGGCAACCTGCTCAACCTCAACGGCCTCGAGGTCTTCTTCCGGTCCAGTGTCGGTACCACCCTGGGGTCCTTCACGGTGGGCTCCGGCAGCGTGCCGGTGGTCCTCACCGGCAAGGGCACCTTCGTCCTGGCGCAGAACAAGGACCTGGCCACCAATGGTGGCGTCTCCGCCGACTTCGCGTACGGCTCGGCCATCGACCTGGACAAGTCGGGGCAGATCCAGCTCGTCAGTGGCGGCACCATGGTGGAGGACTTCACGTACACCACGAGCTTCCCGCAGACGACGGGCCGCGCGATGAACCTCTCGTCGCTCGTGGTGGGGACGCGGGCCAACGCGCGCTCCTGGTACTGGTGTGACTCCGAGCTGACGGCGCTGCTCTCGGGCGGCGACTACGGGACGCCCAACGCCACCAACTCCTCGTGCGGCATCGCGCCCGGCGCGCCCGTGGACTACTGCGCCATCCAGTACCCGAAGACGTTCCCGTCGGGGGATGGAGTCTACCCGGCCTCCGTTCTTCCCGGCTCCTCGTGGACCATCTTCAGCCAGTTCTACGAGCCGGGCCTCACCGACAGGAACACGAAGGGCAACGACCACTACCCGCATGTCTTCGCCGAGCTGGGCTACGGCACGGACGCCACCAACCCGGCGGGCTGGACGTGGACGTCGGCGAACCCCAATGCCGCTTACTCCAGCGCGTCCAGCAACGACGACGAGGTGAAGGGGACGCTGAGCATCCCCATCGCGGGCATGTACAAATACGGGTTCCGCTACCGGATTCTGGATCCGGCCACGGGCACCTACTCGCCCTACACGTATTGCGACCAGAGCGGGGCCGTGACTCCGCCGGCCGGCAACTACGGCACCGTGACGGTCTTCCCTCCCGAGCTGACGAACCACGTGGTCATCAGCGAGTTCTCTGGAGGCAATGGTTCCGGTTCCGCCGCTACGGACGAGTTCATCGAGCTGTACAACCCGACCAACAGCCCGGTGGACCTGAACGGGTGGACGGTGCAGTACAAGTCCGCCACGGGCACGTCCTACAGCAATTCGGTCACCATCAACGCGAGCACCGTGCTCACCGGGTCGACGATCATCAAGGCCAGGGGGTACTTCCTGCTCGTGGGCGCGAACTACAGTGGTTCGGCGACCAAGGACGTCAGCTACATATTCGACACGTCGGCGTCGACCACGGGCGGCGGTCACATCCGCATCGGCCCGGGTCTCGGGACCATCGTCGACGACCCGAAGACCGTGGACAAGCTGGCTTTCGGCACCGGGAACTCGCCCGAGGGCTCGGCGGCGCCTGCTCACCCCGCCGCGGGTGGCAGCCTCGAGCGCAAGGCGGTCTCCACCTCGACCTCGACGACCATGGCGGTGGGTGGCGGCGACGCCAACAGCGGCAACGGATACGACAGCGACAACAACTCGACGGACTTCGTCACGCGCACCGCGCGCCAGCCGCAGGGCTCCACGAGCGCCATTGAAGCCCAGTAGTCACTCGTCCCACTGAAGCTCCAAGAGGCCGTCCCGGGCACACAGGGGCGGCCTCTTCTCTTGGGCCCCGCACCGTCACCGGGAAGGCCGCGCCTGCTCGCCGGGTTGAACGAAAAGGAATCTGGCATGAGCGCCATCATTACCTTCGACGATTCGCTCTGGCCTCTGCTCACGCTCCGGATAACCGGCACGATGACGGACAAGCAGTTCGAGGAGTACCTCGTCCGGTCCACCTACTACGTGGAGCGAGGGGAGAAGTACGTCACCATCTCGGACATGGGTCAGGCCGGCCTGCCCTCGGCCGCCCAACGCCACATGCAGGCCGAGTGGATCCGCCAGCACGAGGCCGCCCTGCGTGAGTGGGTGCTCGGCAGCGCCAACCTCCTCACCTCGGCGCCCATCCGGCTGGCGGTGAGCCTCATCTTCTACCTCAAGCCCCTGCCCATGCCGTATGCCGCCGTGGCCGACATGGACTCGGCCGTGCGGTTCGTGACGGCCAGGCTGGAGGAGGCCGGGCTCGGCTCCGAGGCCGAGCGCATCCGGCATCACTTCGGGCTGCCCGGCATCAAGGCCGGTTGAGCGCTCGGAGAGGGGAGGGGGCCCGCGGCGACAGCGCACCGCGGGCACCCGGCGTATCAGCGGCTCACTGCCCCACGGGCGTCTGCTTCACCTGCCAGATCTCCTCGGCGTACTGCTTGATGGTGCGGTCCGAGGAGAAGATGCCCGACTGCGCCACGTTGAGGATGGTCTTGCGCGTCCAGGTCTCCTGGTCCTTGTAGGCCCGCGCCACCTCCTCCTGCTTCGCCGCGTACGAGGCGAAGTCCGCCAGCACGAGGTAGCGGTCCTCGTTCAGCAGGCCGTCCACCAGCGGCTTGAAGAGGTTCTTGTCCTCCGGCGAGAAGAAGCCCGAGGAGATGAGATCCAGCGCCTCGCGCAGCTCGACGTTGCGCTCGTACTCCTCACGCGGCCGGTAGCCGGCGCGCTTGCGGGCGATGACCTCGTCCGCCGTGAGGCCGAAGAGGAAGAAGTTGTCGTCGCCCACCGCCTGGCGGATTTCGACGTTCGCTCCGTCCAGCGTGCCCAGCGTGAGCGCGCCGTTCATCATGAACTTCATGTTGCCCGTGCCGGAGGCCTCCATGCCCGCGGTCGAAATCTGCTCGGACACGTCGGTGGCCGGGATGATGCGCTCGGCGAGGCTCACCCGGTAGTTGGGGACGAACAGCACCTGCAGGCCCGTGGTGCCCGCGTCGCTGTTGACCACCTCGGCGATGCCGTTGATGAGGCGGATGATGAGCTTGGCCTCGACGTAGCCCGGCGCCGCCTTGGCCCCGAAGAGGAACACCCGCGGCGCGATGATGGTGGCGGGGTCCCTGCGCGCCTTCATCCACAGCGACACGATGTGCACCGCGTTGAGGAGCTGGCGCTTGTACTCGTGCAGACGCTTGATCTGCACGTCGAAGATGGCGTTCGGGTTCAGGTCCACCCAGCAGAGGTCCCTCAGGTAGCGCGAGAGGTCCTCCTTGTTCTGCTTCTTCACCTCGGCGAAGGCCTTGCGGAACGCGGGGTCCTCCGCGTGCGGCGCCAGCTTCTGGAGCTGATCCAGGTCCGTCGCCCAGCCGCCACCGATGCGGCTGGTGATCAGCTTGGACAGCCGCGGGTTGCACCACGCCAGCCAGCGCCGCGGCGTCACCCCGTTGGTCTTGTTGTTGAACCGCTCGGGGTACAGCTCCGCGAAGTCCGACAGCACGTCGCGCCGCAGCAGGTCGGTGTGCAGCTCGGCCACGCCGTTGACGCTGTGGCTGCCCACCACCGCCAGGTGCGCCATGCGGATCTTCTTCTCCGGGCCCTCCTCCACCAGGCTCAGCCGCCGCATCCGGTCATGATCGAACGGGTAGCGGATCTGCACCTGCCGCAGGAAGCGGTGGTTGATCTCGTAGATGATTTCCAGGTGGCGCGGCAGCAGGCGCTCGAAGAGCGTGGCGGGCCACTTCTCCATGGCCTCGGCCAGGAGCGTGTGGTTGGTGTAGCCGAAGGTGGCCTGGGTGATCGCGAAGGCCTCGTCCCAGTTGAGGCGCTTCTCGTCCACGAACACGCGCATCAGCTCGGCCACGGCGATGGCCGGGTGGGTGTCGTTGAGCTGGATGGCCGCCTTGTTGGGGAAGTCGCGGAAGTCCGTGTGTTTCTTCAGGTAGCGCCGGACGATGTCCGCGATGGAGCAGGCCACGAAGAAGTACTGCTGCTTGAGGCGCAGCTCCTTGCCGGCCTGGAAGGCGTCGTTGGGGTAGAGGACCTTGGAGATGACCTCCGAGTCGTTCTTCTCCACCACCGAGCGCTCGTAGTCACCGGCGTTGAAGAGCAGCAGGTCGAACTCCTCGCTGGCGCGCGCCTGCCACAGCCGCAGGGTGTTGACGGTGTTGTTGCCGTAGCCGGCGATGGGCGTGTCGTAGGGCACGCCGATGACCGTCTTGCCGCCCACCCAGCGAGCCACGGGCCGGCCGTCGGCGCCCTGGTGGTGCTCCACGCGCCCGAAGAAGCGCACCGGCACCGCCTTCTCCGGCCGGACGATCTCCCAGGGGTTGCCGAACTTCAGCCACTCGTCGGCGCGCTCCACCTGGTAGCCGTCGACGATGTCCTGGGTGAAGATGCCGAACTCGTAGCGGATGCCGTACCCCGTGCCGGGGTAGCCGAGCGTGGCCAGCGAGTCGAGGAAGCACGCCGCGAGCCGCCCCAGGCCACCGTTGCCGAGGCCCGCGTCCGGCTCCATCTCGACGAGCGTGCTCAGGTCCACGCCCACCTCGCGCATGGCCTGCTCGGCGGCCTCGTACATGCCGATGTTGATGAGGTTGTTGCCCAGCGCACGACCTAATAGGTACTCGGCGCTGAGGTAGTAGGCGCGCTTGACGTCCTGCTCGTAGTAGGTGCGCGCGGTGCGGACCCAGCGGTCGGCGAGCCGGTCGCGCACAGCGAGCGCCAGGGCCATGAAGCGGTCGTGGGCGGTGGCCGTCTCCGGGTTCTTGCCGCGCGAGTAGCGCACATGCTGGAGAAAGCCGTGGCGGACGTTGTGCGGATCCAACCCGGTGCGGCTGGGCTCACGCCCCGTGTCGTGTGTGTCGGACGCGGAGGTGTGCGGCAGATCGGCGATGGGGGCGAGGTTGGACATTCGGGGCGCTCTTCGAGGAAATCAGGTTGACCCAAGAGAACAGATGGGCTCGCTAGGGTATCCCGTCGGGCAACCCGCTCGCACCGAAAGAAAAACGCGTGCTCCCAGGGCGAGCGGGCACTCGGGAGCCGCGAGTGCACGCCATGGGGGCGGACATGCCTCGTGGCGCACGAGGATAGGGTGTGTAGAGTCCTGCCGATCGGGCGAGGACTCTGGTAGGAAGCAGGAGCACCCAGGTTCTGCCCCCCACTCGGAACCCGGAAGGTTCCTTCATGCCCAGCGACAAGAACGAACTCGCTCAGCGGATTGCGATCTGCAAGCCCGAGGACACCGTCCGAGGCTTCATCTTCAAGTCCGTGTACGGGCTGGTGGAGCAGCGCACGGGCACCGCGGGCGTGGATCGCATCCTGCTGCAGCTTCGGGGCGCGAAGATGCCGGTGGACTTCTTCTCCTACCCGGTGGCGGACTTCCTGCGGCTGCTCTACACGGCCGCGGACGTGCTGGAGCCGCAGTACCCCAGCGTGGAGGATGCCTTCCGGGCCTGTGGGGCTCTCCACGGTGACGGGCTTCTTCAACTCCTACGTGGGCAACACGCTGATGAAGCTCATCGGCATGGGAGAGCCCCGGCGGGCCCTCTCCACGGTGGGGACGGTGTACTCGACGCTGGTGAGCTACGGCACGCGCGAGTTCCAGGACCTCGGGAGCAACCGGGGGCTCGTCATCTTCCGCGGGGACATGCAGCCCGTGCAGTTCCACGAGGGCAGCCTCTCCGAGGTCCTTCGCGTGCTGTGTGGCAGCGGCAAGGTGACGGGGAAGGCGATCGCCCTGGACCACGCCGAGTACCTGCTGGAGTGGTGATCGCCTTCCCGGCGTGGCTCAGCGCTTCTGGCCGGCCCAGAAGAGGTTGGTGCCGGACGGGTCGGTGGTGAGCTCGAACGTGCCCATCTTCCGCTCGGGGGTGCCCTCACAGAGCGCTTGGAACTGCTCGCGCGAGCGGTGGTACACGTTCCAGTCGCCCACGTACGTCATGAAGGACCGCCAGGGGTTCTGGTCGTGCAGGTTGGTGAGCAGCAGCAGCCCGCCGGGACCGAGCAGCGAGGCCATCATGTCCAGGAAGCGGGAGATGACGTTGTCCTTCAGGTAGTCGAGGATGCCCGCCGCCACCACCACGTCCAGGGGGCCGTCGGGATGGCGGAGCTTGTCCAGGGAGTCCCGCTGGCGGATGAGCTGGTAGGTGGAGAGCTGGACGAAGCGAAGCTGCGGAGAGGGGACGCCCCCGCGGGGCATGCGCGCCAGCTTCTCGAACTGCCGGCGGCAGTAGTCGAGCGGGGCGGGATCGAAGTCGCACAGGATGAAGGAGCCCGTGCCCCCCAGGGAGGTGTGCTCGCGCAGGGTGTGCTCGGGCCCGCACGCGAAGGACATGATGCGCAGGGGGCGTCCCAGCTCCTGCTCCCGCCGGCGCATGTGGCCGAGCAGCCAGGGCGGCCGGGCCCGGTGCGCCTGGGCCGGCCCGCAGTTGAGCGCGTAGTGGGAGAGCAGCCGCGCCAGGGTGGAGACGCCCTGATCCTCGCTGCCGAAGACCATCTCCACCGTCACGTAGTCCCCGGGGTAGCCCAGGGGCTTGTCCACGGCGCGCCGGACGAAGGGGGACTGCAGGAAGAAGGGCTGCACGGCCGAGTGGTGGTGCTCGAGCGCGCGCTCGCGCTCCTCTTCCGTGAAGCTGGCGTCCAGCTCCGTGAGCCGGACGTAGATGCTGTCCAGCCAGGCGGTCACCTCGGGGATGCGCCGGTGCAGCAGCTCGCGCTGCTCTTCCTGCATGGCCTGGCGCTGCTGGGGATCTCTCGGGAAGCGCGCGAGGCGCTCCGGGAGGCCTTGCTGCAACTCGTCACTGATCCGGGAGAGCCCGCGGTGGAGCTCCTCGGAGGTATGGATGAACTCGGCGATAGCGGACATGCGATCTGGGGGGATGGGGGGTTACGAGGGGGGGTAACGGTCCATCCTATCAGACAGGTCACGCCGTGCGCAGGGGGCACACCCGCGAGACGCGGGCGCCCCGAGAGGGGAGGGCACGGAGGACCCTACAGCCGAGGTCAGGCGGACAGCCCTGGAAGAACCTACTTCTGGGCGGCCACGGCGGCCACGGAGACGGCGTCGAGCTGCTGGGCCAGAGGGGAAACCTTGGCGCGGAAGTCGGCCAGGAGGCTCTTGGGCAGCGGCTCCGTGCGCGGGAAATTCTGGTTGAGCGGATTGACGTGGCCGCCGTTGCGCTTGAGGGCGTAGTGCAGGTGGGGGCCGGTGCTGCGGCCCGTGTTGCCCGAGTAGGCGATGACCTGCTTCTGGCTCACCCGGGCGCCCACGCGCACGCCGGAGCCGTACTTCGACAGGTGGAGGTAGCACGTCTCGAAGGCGTTGGCGTGCCGCACGCAGACGGTGTTGCCGCCGGCCCCGGTGTTGTGGGCCACGGTGACGGTGCCGTCGGCCACGGACCACACCGGGGTGCCGATGGCGGCCGCGTAGTCCACGCCGTTGTGCGCCTTCACGTACTTGAGCACCGGGTGCACGCGGCTGCCGAAGCGGCTGGTGACGTGCGCGTACTTCAGCGGGCTCTTCAGGAAGGCCTTGCGCGCGCTCGCGCCGTCCTCCTGGAAGAAGCTCGCCCGCCCGTCCGGCAGCTCGTAGCGGAAGACGCGCTTGTTGCCCACCGACTCGCCCTCGTACGTGGCCGCCAGCACCTCGCCGTAGCGGAGGATGCGGCCCTTGGAGACGAACTTCTCCACCAGCGCCCGCGCCCGGTCTCCCTTGCGCACGTCCCGGTAGAAGTCGATGTCCCAGGCGAACACGTCCGCCAGCACCATGCCGATGACGGGGTCCTCGCCCGCGGCCAGCGCCGCCTCGTAGAGCGAGTTGTTGATCTCCAGCGACACCAGGGCGACCTGCTTCTCCACCTCGATGGAGCGCTTGCTGCCGACGAACTTGTCGCCGTCGCGGCGCACCTGCCACTCGTCCACCGTGCTCTGCCGGTAGTCGAAGAAGTCCAGCTCGCCCCCGCGGATGACGAGGCGGAACTGGTCTCCCACCCGCGACTTGCGGAAGTCGAACACGCCCTCGAGCGCGGAGATGAGCGCCCCCACCTGCTCCGGGGGCAGCCCCGCGTCCTGCAAGGCCACCGCGAGCGGCTGGTTCGGCTCGATGCGGCGATTCTTGACGGAGTAGGAGGAGGCTTCGGCGAAGGACGCGGCGAACAGCACGCCCAGGCACAGGACGGTAGCGGCGAGTCTCATGGAGCCCGCGCAGTGTAATGGAGCTACAGGCCTGTGCCTAACTTCCGGCAGAAGATTCCCACCTGTCAGCGGGCGCTCGCCTGGCTGGCTGGGCTCCCCGTGCAGGGGAGCCGTGGTTTTGCCAGCAGGCGGAAATCAGGGCCCGCTCAGAGCTCGATCTTCTTCTCCGTGTGGTTCTGCCCGTCGAAGCGCAGCATCATGCCCTTGTTGTCGTAGCGGGTGATGATGCTCGTGGGCCGGCGCCACAGGGACTGCAGGTTGCGCAGCGTCTCGCGGGCGTAGTCCCCCTTCAGGTCCTGCCCGTCGTGCTTGTGCGCCAGCAGCAGCTCGCCCCGGTTCTCGTGGTTGCCGTCCACCACCTCGATGATGGGCTGGCCGAAGTTGGTGAGTCCCTGCAGCAGCTTGTTCTTCACCTTCCGGAACTCACGGTCGAGGATCTCCCACGAGTTGCGCTTCTCGTTGAAGCCGTAGACGAACAGCTTCTGCTCGATGGCGAACTCGGGGGTGAGGAACGTGTCGATGAAGGTGATGTCGTTGTAGTGCTTGCGCACCTCGAAGATCTTCTCGCGGCCCGCGTTCAGCTTCTTGTCCCAGGAGCGGCGCGCGCGCAGGTCGTCGCACTCGTCCCACTCCTTGCCGAAGCGGCCCTTGTTCCAGCGATCCTCGATGTCCCGCCACAGCTCGATGCCGAGCTTGTACGGGTTGAGCGCGCCGGGCCGGGTCCCCATGGTGCCCGAGTGCCGGTCCGCGTAGTCGATGATCTCCTCATCCTTGAGCGCGCGCCGGGTCATGATGGTGGAGTGCCAGTAGCTGGCCCACCCCTCGTTCATGATCTTGGTCTGGCCCTGGGGCGCGAAGTAGTAGGCCTCGTCGCGGATGATGGAGAGGACGTCCGACTCCCACGGCTCGAGCGGGGCGTGCTCCAGGAGGAAGAGCAGCACGTCGCGCTGGGGGCGCTCGGGGAACCTCTTGGCCCGCTGCTTCTCGTCCTCCACCTTCTGGCGCTGGCTGTCGAGGAACTCGGAGGGGTTGATGAAGCCGCGCATGTACTCGCGGTCCACCTTGAAGCCCTCCACCCGCTCGTTGGACTTCATCTCGTCCTCGGCCCGCTTGGGGTCCGGGTTGCGGCGGATGTGCGGAGCGTGCTGGTCGATGAGGTTCTCCAGCGACAGCGTCCGGTCGATGAAGTCCTCCACCTTCTCCACGCCAATCTTGTCGATCCACCGGCGCACGCGCGTGGCGTGGTTCGCCATGTCGTCGATCATCCGGCGGTTGGTGTGGCGGAAGGAGAAGTTGTTCTTGAAGAAGTCGCAGTGGCCGTACACGTGCGCCATCACGAGCTTCTGATCCACGTCCGAGTTGCTCTCCTGCAGGTAGGCGTAGCAGGGGTCGTTGTTGATGACGAGCTCGTAGATTTTCGAGAGCCCGTACTCGTACCCCTTGGAGAGCTGCTCGTACTCCATGCCCCAGCGCCAGTGCGGATAGCGCGTGGGGAATCCTCCGTAGGAGGCCACCATGTTCAGCTCGTCGTAGCTGACGACCTCGAAGATGGTCTCGAAGAAGTCGAGACCGAACTGGCGGGCATAGCCTTCGATCTCCTCCTTCAGCTTCGACAGGCTCGGGGTGAGACTCTTGGGCATCGCGAGCTCCGGGGGGCGTGGACCGCTTAGCGGCCCTTGCCGAGGAAATCCTTGATGGAGGCGTAGATGGCGTCCTTGTCCGCGATCTCGCTCAAGGCGACATTGTTGGCATCCCCGATGGCCTCGCGCAGATCCTTGATGAACTGGCCGCTGCCATAGGGGCTCTCCACCTGGCCGTAGGCGAACTGGTTGACGCCCGGAAGGATGTCCTCGCGAAGCATCTCGATGCACTGGCGCGTGTCATCCGCGCTCCAGTTGTCCCCGTCCGAGAAGTGGAACGGGTAGATGTTCCACGCGCTCTTCGGGTAGTCCGCCTTGATGATGTCCCGGCACAGCTTGTAGGCGCTGGAGATCATCGTGCCGCCGGACTCGCGGGTGTGGAAGAAGGTATCCCGGTCCACCTCGCGCGCCACGGCATCGTGGATGATGTAGCGCGACTCCAGGCCCTTGTACTGGTGGCGCAGCCACGTATCGAGCCAGAAGCTCTCGATGCGGACGATCTCCTTCTGCTCGTCACCCATCGAGCCGGACACGTCCATCATGTAGATGATGACGGCGTTGGTCTCCGGCAGATCCTGCAGCTTGTAGCTGCGGTAGCGCCGGTCCTCGCGGGTGGGGACGATGATGGGCCGGTTCGGGTCATACGTGCCCATCGCGATCTGCCGCTTGAGCGCCTGTTTGTAGGTGCGCTTGAAGTGGCGCAGCGACTCGGGGCCGGTGGTGTTGACCCCGGTGTACTTGATCTTCTGGGTGACGATCTTCTCGTTGTGCCGGCGCTCGATGTGGGGGAGCTGCAGCTCCTCCCCGAGAATCTGAGCCAGCTCATCGAGGGTGACGTCGACCTCCATGGCGTGGTCACCCTCTCCCTGGCCGGCCTGATGCCCGTCCCCGGGCTGGACGGAGCCCGGGGAGAGCTGCTGACCCACCTCGCCATCTCCCTGCCCAACGCCCCCCTGCTCCTTGTGGCCGTACTTGAAGTGGGGAATGTCGATGAACGGGATGGGGATGGAGATGGAGTCCTTCCCCTTCTTCCCGACCATCTCCCCCTTCTGCACGTACTTGCGCAGGTTGGCTTTGATCTTCCCGCGGACGATCTGTTTGAAGCGTGAGTGGTCTTGGTGGATCCGCAGCGACACGATCAGCCCCCTTGGGTGCTACTCCTTGGCGTCACCGCGCGCGAAGATGCTGGCCACGAAGTTGAGGACGTCCGTGGAGCAGATCTCGCAATAGCCGTAGTTCTTCATCATCCGGTCCTTCACCAGATCGATCTTCTCCTGGGTCTCCTTGTCCACGACGCTGGACACGAGGTTCTTGAGCTTGATGCTGTCCTTCTGGTCCTCGAACAGCTTGAGCTCCAGCGCCTTGTGGAGCCGCTCGTTGGTCCGGTAGTTGAAGCTCTTGCCGTCCACCGCCAGGGCGCCGATGTAGTTCATGATCTCCCGGCGGAAGTCGTCCTTGCGGCTGTCCGGGATGTCGATCTTCTCTTCGATCGACCGCATCAGGCGCTCATCCGGCTCCTCGTAGAGACCGGTGTACTTGTTGCGCACCTTCTCCTTCTGGGTGTAGGCCTTGATGTTGTCGATGTAGTTGCCGCACAGCTTGCCGATGGCGTCCTCGTCGGCGCTGATGGCGCGCTGGACCTCGTTCTTGACGATGTCCTCGTACTCCTGCTTCACGGAGGTGAGCATCTCCTTGAAGCGCTTGCGGGCGTCATCGCTGTTGATGAGCGAGTGGCCCTTGAGACCGGCCTCCAGCTCGTTGAGCACCATGAAGGGGTTGATGCAGCCCTCTCCCTTGTCGCTCACCAGGGCGTTGGAGATCTTGTCCTGGATGTAGCGGGCGCTGATGCCCTCCAAGCCCTCACGCGAGGCCTCCTTGCGGAGCTCCTTGATGTTGTCCTCGGTGAAGTTGGGCAGCGTCTTGCCGTTGTAGAGCTTGAGCTTCTGCAAGAGCGAGAGGTTGTGCTTCTTGGGCTCCTCCAGGCGGGTGAGGACGGCCCACATGGCGGCCATCTCCAGCGTGTGCGGAGCGATGTGCTTGCCCTTGATGGCGCGGGAGTTGAAGTCCTTCTCGTAGATCTTCACCTCCTCGGAGAGCTTGGTGATGTACGGGATGTCGATCTTCACCGTACGGTCGCGCAACGCCTCCATGAACTCGTTGGTCTCGAGCTTCTTGAACTCGGGCTCGTTGGTGTGCCCGATGATGACCTCGTCGATGTCCGTCTGGGGGAACTTCTTGGGCTTGATCTTGTGCTCCTGCGAAGCCCCGAGGAGATCGTAGAGGAAGGCCACGTCGAGCTTGAGCACCTCGACGAACTCGATGAGGCCGCGGTTGGCGATGTTGAACTCGCCGTCGAAGTTGAAGGCGCGCGGATCCGAGTCCGAGCCGTACTCGGCGATCTTCCGGTAGTTGATGTCACCGGTGAGCTCGGTGGAGTCCTGGTTCTTCTCGTCCTTGGGCTGGAAGGTGCCGATGCCGACGCGGTCCTTCTCGCTGAAGACGAGGCGGTTGACGTGGATGTGCTCCATCACCTTGGAGAAGTCGCCCTTGTACTGCGTCATCAGGTCCTTGAAGACGAAGCGGCAGGCGGGGCACAGCTCGCTGCCATCCGGGATGGTGTAGCCGGTCTCGGGCGGGCACAGCTCGGTGAGCACCTTGGAGCGCCACTCCCGGGGGATGAGGTTGAGCGGCTCCTCGTTCATCGGGCACTTCATCTTCTCGCGCACGGGGGCGCCATCCAGGCCCTTCTTGTCGGTGAGCCAGGAGAAGGTATAGGCGGCGCCCTCGGGGGACTTGGAGTAGTCCTCCAGGCCCTTCTTGAGCAGGCGCGCGATGGTGGACTTGGAGGAGCCCACCGGTCCGTGCAGGAGGATGACGCGCTTCTCGGTGCCGTAGCCCTGGGCCGCCGACTTGAAGACGTTCACGAGCTTCATCAGCGGCACGTCCAGGCCGAAGATGGCGTCGCGGCCGCCGAACTTCTCGTCACTGAAGAAGTGGTAGCGGATGAGCTTCTTCTTGTTGTCGATGTACTCCGTCTTCCCGTGGGAGAGGATCATGTCGTAGATCCTCTGGAAGGCGGTTCGAGTCACCTTGGGGTTCTTGCGGACGATCTCGAGGTAGTCCTCGAAAGAGCCCTCCCAGGTGAGCTCCGCGTAGGTCTTCGCGTCCTGCAACGCGGCGATCCTCGCGACCCACGAACCCTTGTTCTCTACGTCCTTCATGTCTCTCCCTCGGGCCACCCGGAGCGCGGGATTTCCGCGCCTTTAGAGGGCCAAAAAGTGAACCTGGGGGGGTAATCGGTCATTCCAATCCCACCCATGACGGGTCCCAATCACGACACGAACGCCCGACCTGCCCTTTTCGGGACCCCGCCGCGGGGTGGGACCGCGTGGCCAGCTCGTGTCGGAGGGGCTCGTCGCCGGTGCGGCGGGTCCCGCCTCCACGGGGTGAAAAGGCATCTTCCATTATAAGGGTGCGCCCGCGCGGGGGCAGGGGGGGGCCCCGGTCGGTCATCAGTGAACGACAGTACGCGGGGGAGCGGAGCTGGGACGGTCAACTGTGGGGCAGCGTCCCCGCCTGCTCTACATGTCGGCGCGCCGCGGACAGGGCGAGCGCGGCCAATGGCCAGAGCACCAGACAGAAGCCCAGCAGCGAGAGCCAGGTGGGCAACAGTTGCGCGGGCCCCGCGCCCCGGAGCGCGGTGTCCCGCAGGCCCTGGAGGGCGTGCGTGGCGGGCAGGAAGCGTGCCGCGGCCCGCAGCAGAGGGGGCAGGACGTCTGTCGGGTAGAGGACACCCGCGAAGAGGTAGCTGAGCGCGTCCAGGGCGTAGGTGAAGGGGTCGCCGCGTTTGAAGACGAGCACGAAGGCGGCCGACAGCAGGCCGAGCGCGCAGAAGGTGAGGGCGCTCAGGAGCAGGGTGAAGGTGAAGGCCGCCAGGTGGAGCTGCAGCCGGGCACCGAAGAGGAGTGCTCCCAGGGCGAGCAGGCCGACCGCTCGCAGCAGGGCGTTGGCCACCGGCCAGGCTCCCATGAGGGTGATGACGTGGACGGTGGACAGGGGCGCGCCCAGCAGCGGCTCGAGGGAGCCATCGTTCTGGGCCGCGCGCACCGCGCCCCCGAAGCCCGTCTGCAGGGCGCGCAGCAGCGCCGCGGTGGCCAGGCCCACCAGCGCGAAGGAGAAGTAGTCCGCCCCGTAGCGCTCCCGTACCAGCGGGGCCTCGCCCACCGTGCGGGCAAGGAAGTAGAAGAGGGTGAGGGTGAAGAGGCCCCCGGAGACGAGCAGCAGGGCGTTGAGCCGGTAGGCCGTCGCTATCTGCAGGTCGCGGCGCAGGAAGGCGAGCAGCAGGCGCATCACGTCTCCTCCCGCGGGACGGCGGCGAAGACGGACTCGGCGGCGCGGCCGCACCTCGGCGAAGGAGCCGGAGGCGGCGAGGCGGCCCGCGTCCAGCAGCAACACGCGGTGGGCCACGGCCTCCACCTCGGCCAGGTCGTGGCTGGCGAAGAGCACGGCCGTCCCCCGAGCGGCCACGTCCGACAGCAGGCGCGTGCGCAGGCGGCGTGCGGCCCCCGGGTCCAGCGAGCGCGTCACCTCGTCCAGCAGCAGCACCCGTGGTTGGTGGAGCAGGGCGCGCATCATCACCACCCGCGCCTTCTCCCCGGTGGAGCAGGTGCGCACCTCCCTGTCCAGCAGGCGCCGGGCCTCCATCGCTCCGGCCAGTTCGTGGATTCTCGCGTCCACCTCGCGCGGGGGGACGCCGTAGAGCGCGGCGTAGAAGCGCAGGTTCTGGCGCGCGGTGAGTCGGGGCGAGAGGCCCCGGTCATCGGCGAGCGCGGCGCCCACCTCGCGGCGGCACTCGGGGCGCTCGCGCACCACGTCGCGCGAGGCCACCCGCGCCAGGCCGGCGCTCGGCAGCAGCAGCCCGGAGAGGATGCGCAACAGGGTGCTCTTGCCCGCGCCATTGGGGCCGATGAGGGCCACCACCTCTCCGGCCCGCACCTCGAACGAGATGCCGCGCAGGGCCTGTCGGGAGGTCTCCTTCCGGCCCCTCAGGCGCGCCCACGCCCACAAGGGCCGCGGGTATGTCTTCTCCAGGGCGACGACCTCGACCTCCGGCGCGGCGGGCATCCCTCCATCTCACCCGAAAGCCGCGCCGGGGTGAATGCGCGAGTCCACCGGGTGCCGAAGAAACCTGGGCGGCTGGCGCGAGCGGAGGGTTGCCTGCACGTAAAACAACCGGGCCGCCACCGGGAGACAGTGTCCCGATGACGGCCCGGTGGGTGGAACCCGGCTCGGCGGTGGATTACTGCTCCAGCGCCTGCTGGTCGGCGAGGCGGCGGGCGCACTCGCCCTTCATCTGCACGTAGAAGTCCTTGGAGGACAGGGAGATGGCCTTGGTGTACAGGTCCAGGGCCTCCTGGTACTTGCCCGAGGCGTCCAGCAGCACCGCGAGGTTGTAGAGCGCCGCGGCGTTCTGCGGGTTGTTCTGCACGTAGCCCTCCATCTCGGTGATGGCGCGCGGCACGTTGCCCTTCTCGGCCACCTCGATGATGGGCTTCTGCGCCTTGTCGTCGTCATCCATGCGGATGTGCTTCGTCACGTACTTGGGCGTGATGTCGAAGAAGATCCGGCTCACCAGCGCGCGGGCCGCGTTGCCGATGGCCTGGTCCTTGTCCTCGCCACGGGCCACCGTCTCGTACTCCTCCTCGGCCAGCACCGCCTTGCCCGCCGAGGTGAAGGCCGTGACGCTCACCACCGTCTTGGCCTCGTAGAACTTCTCCTCACGCTCGGTGGGGTTGCCCTTGCTGTCGGTGCCCTTGACGGTCTCGGTCTTCTTCTCGGCGTCCCAGTCGTTGATGTCGATGCGCACGCCGATCTCATCCGCGGTCTGGGCGGGGCCGCTGCCGGCGTTGACGACCTGCACCGAGCGACCGGCCACCTTCACGACGATGCCTTCGTCGGAGCGGTCCGTCACCTGGAAGTAGCCCTGGCCGCGGGCCTGGCGGGTCATCTCGTCGATGACGAAGTCGCGAGCGCCTTTACGGCCCTCGGTCTGGACCACGGTCAGACGCTTGGCGGAGCCCAGGTTCACGCGGGCGGGCTGCAGGACGTTGACCTTCAGGGTCGGCGCGCAACCCACCACGAGGGTGGTCGCGAGCGCCAGGACGACATGACGCAGAGTGCGAGAGGACAGCATGTGTGGTGATTCCCCCTTTTCGGATGACCCGTCGGACGGGCGGGGCTCAAACTAACATGATTGCCCAACAGGCAGGTAATCCGGGGGTAGGGAAGGACCCCCTTTCGCTGGTTGCTCCCTTGGCTTTGGGCCGGGCCTGCGTATTCTGCGCGCCCTCATGTCGTCCGCTTCGACCTCCCCCTCCGCTCCCTCGCGCCCCTCCGGCGCCACCCCTGTCCTCTCCGCAGTGCCCGATGTGGCCTCGGAGCCGAGCTCCCGGTTGCTGCTGGGCCTGCTGCTCGCCGCGGTGCTGCTGCCGCGCCTGCTGTTGATGCCCTTCAACGAGAACTTCTACGGCGACGCGGTGGCGCGCACGGATCTGGCCGAGCGCTGGGCAAATGCGCCGCACCTCATCACCTCCTATGGAGACGGCGCCTACCAGTTCGGGCCCCTCCATCTGTACCTGGTGGGAGCCGCGCTGAAGGTGGTGGAGGACAAGGCGCTCGCGGGCCGGCTGGTGAGCCTGCTCTTCGGAGTGCTGGCGGTGGTGCCGCTCTTCTCGCTCACCCGGCGCCTCTTCGACTGGCGCGCCGGGGTGTGGTCCGCGCTGGCCTTCTCCGTCTGGGGCATGCACGTGCAGATGTCCACGACGGCGGCCAGTGAGGCGCTCTCGCTCTTCCTCATGCTGTGGGTGTTCGCGCTCATCGCGGAGGGACTGGACGAGAACCGCCTGGGGCCCATCTTCGGGGCGGCGGCGGTGCTCAACCTGGCGTGCGCCACACGCTATGACGCATGGCTCTTCATGCCGCTGATCCCCGTGGCGCTGCTCTTCTGGGGCGAGGATCGGATCGCCGCCATCACCCGCGCGGTGGGCTTCGGCCTGCTGTGCCTGCCCTTCCCGCTGTTGTGGATGCAGGGCAACGAGCTGGCGCATGGAGACCCCTTCTTCCCCATTCGCGACGTGGAGCAGTTCCACGCGGTCTGGGTGAGGGACGGCATCGCCCGGATGGGCGCGCTGGGCTACCGGCTGCAGAGCCTCGGCTTCTGGCCGGGGGTGGCGCTGCTGACGCTGTCGCCGGGCGTGGCCCTGCTGGGCATGGTGGGCATGAAGCGGATGTGGCGCGAGCGGCCGGACGTGCGCTGGCTGGTGCTCGTATCCGTGGTGCCCGCCGCGTACTTCACCTTCCGGGCCGCGGTGCTGCTGAACTTCCAGCCCCTGGGGCGCTTCACGGTGACGGAGGTGGCGCTGCTGCTGCCCTTCGTGGTGCCGGGCTTCGAGGCGACCATGGGCCAGCGCGGCGCCGGGGCGCGCAAGGCCGTGGCCGGGCTGTGCGCGGTGCTGGCTGTGGCCGTGCCCTTGGCCCTGGGCCTCTACACCTTCCGCGCCGACGGCGGCCTGCACGACAGCCTTCGGCCGGTGAGCCCCACCTCCACCAACCCGGTGCCGCTGATGCAGGTGGCTCGCTTCCTCAAGGACGAGGTGGCGGCCAAGGGGGGCGCGGCCGTGCTCGACCAGGATCCGAACTACCTGGACCTGCAGCTCGCCTTCTTCTCCGGGCTGCCGGATGAGCGGCTCGCCCGTGTTCGCTGGGAGACCTTCCGCAAGCACCTGCGCGAGGCCTCGCCGGAGTACCTCGTGCGCTTCGACGGTGGCTCGCTGGAGAAGGACGCCGGCGTGAAGCTGGAGGGCCGCACGCTGACGCTCGATGGCGTGGTGTACGAGGAGCAGGACGGTTTCTCCGCGCCGCTGCACGTCTACCGGCGTCGCTAGCGCGTCAGTCCCGGTGACGGGGCAGCCGCACCGTGAAGGTGGTGCCCTCCTCGGCCGAGGAGCGCACGTCGAGCGTGCCGCCGTGGCCGAGGACGATCTGCCGGGTGATGAAGAGGCCCAGGCCCAGGCTGCCCCGGCTCGCCCCGGCCTCCGGCCCCTGTCGGTAGGGCTCGAAGAGGACCGGCAGCAGCTCGGTGGGGATGGGGGCGCCCTCGTTGTGGACCTCGAGGAGGACGCTCTCGCCCTCGCCCCGGGTGGTGACGTGGACGGGCGTGTCCTCGGGGCTGTGCTGGAGGGCGTTGCCCACCAGGTTGGTGATGACCTGGGCCAGCCGGCCCTCGTCCCAGGTGCCCCGCCCGTCGCCGCTGGCCTGGACGCCAATGCGCCGCTCGGGCCAGGCGAGCCGCACCTCGTCCACCACGCGCTGCACGTGCTCGTGGAAGTCCAGGGGGTTGGGGTGGATGGGGATGCCTCCCATGCGCGCCTGGGTGAAGTCGAGCAGGTCGCTGATCATCCCGCTGGCCCGCTCCGCCGCCGCGTGGATGCGGCCGGCGGCCTTCGTGGTGCGCTCGTCCACATCCTCGTGCCGCAGCAGGGTGGTGGCCGACAGGGTGATGGCGTTGAGGGGGTTGCGCAGGTCGTGGCTGACGATGGCCACCACGTCCTCGCGCACCCGGATGGCCTCCTGCGCCTGCTGATAGAGGAGTGCGTTGTCGATGGCCACGGCGGCGCGGTCGGCCAGTCCCCTGGCCACCTCCAGGTCCGCCGCCACCGAGGTGGAGCGGGAGCGCGTCCAGACGAGGTTGATGATGCCGAGCTTCTGGCCCCGGGCCACCAGGGGAACGATGACCGCGGACTTCGGGGAGAGCTGCTCCAACAGGGCCCGGTGCTCCGCGTCGAGAGCGGCGGCATCCAGCCACTCCGGGGTGATCTCCGCGGCCACGGCCTCCCCGCGCCGCAGGGCGAGGATGAGGGGGCTCTGGCTTTCCATCCGAGGAGGGTAGGGCATGGCCCGGAGGATGAGCTCTTCCCGTGCCGGGTCGCGGTCCGCCAACGCCTGCCGGTGCAACTGCCCGTCCTCCCCCAGCAGGTCCACGATGCAGTAGTCGCACAGGTGCGTCACCGCGATCGAGGCGAGCTTCTTCAAGGTGGTGGGCACGTCGAGCGACTGGGACAGCAGCGTCCCCGCCTCGAGGAAGAGGGCCTGCGTCTGCTCGGCGCGCTTGCGCACGGAGATGTCGCGCACGATGCCCGTGAAGAGCCGCCCCTGGGGCAGGAGCGTCTCGCTGACGGAGAGCTCCATCGGGAAGACGCTCCCGTCCTTGCGCCGCCCCTGCACCTCGCGCCCGATGCCGATGATCTTGCGCACGCCGGTACGCAGGTAGTTGGCCATGTAGCCATCGTGCTCGCCGCGGTAGGGCTCGGGCATGAGGATGCTGACGTTGCGGCCGAGGAGCTCCTCGGAGGTGTAGCCGAAGACGCGCACCGTGGCTGGGTTGACGCCCTGGATGAGGCCCCGCTCGTCGATGGTGATGATGCTGTCCACCGCCGTCTCCAAGATGGCCTGCAGCCGCTGGGTCGTCTCGAGCAGGGTCTGCTCGGCGCGCTTGCGCTTGGAGATGTCGCGGGTGACGTCGGAGAATCCGCGCAGCACGCCGTGCTCGTCGCGCAGGGCGGTGACGACGGCGTCCGCCCAGAAGCGCTGGCCGTCCTTGCGCACGCGCAGCCCCTCGGCGCGGCAGTGTCCCCGGGTGGCCGCGGCCTTGAGGAACCGCTCGGGCACCCCCGTCGCCACGTCCTCGGGCGTGTAGAAGAGGGAGAAGGGCCGGCCGAGGACCTCCTCGGCCTGGTAGCCCTTGATGCGCTCGGCGCCCATGTTCCAACTGACGACCCGGCCCTCCGGGTCGAGCATGTAGATGGCGTAGTCCTCCACGGTCTCCACCAGCAAGCGGAAGCGCTCCTCGCTCTCGCGCAGCAGCCGGGTGCGCTCGGCCTCGGCCTGCTTGTGCTCGGTGATGTCCATGGAGATGCCCCCGAGCGCCGCGGGAAAACCCTCGGCTCCCGGCAGGGGGAACTTCACCGACAGGTACGTGCGCGGGCCCGAGGGCAGGTGCACCACCTCCTCGAACGCGCGGGGGCGGCCGACCAGCACCTGCGCGTCGTTGGCCCGCAGGGTGTCGGCCAGCTCCGAGGGGAAGAGGGCATGGTCGTCCCGGCCGAGGATTTCCTCGCGCGGGCGCCCCATGAGCTCCTGCAGGTGGTGGTTGCTGAAGAGGTAGCGGCCCTCGGCGTCCTTGGCGTAGATGGCGGCGGGGGTCTGGTCCAGCAGGATCCGGAGCCGCTCCTCGTTCAGTCGCCAGGCCGCGTCGCGCTGGCGGGTGTACTCGGCCACGCCCTCGGCGATGCTGGTGGTGATGAAGGCCGTCAGCGCCCGCACCTCTCCGAGGGTGACGCGCGCGCCCGTCTCCTCCACCAGATCGAGGATGCACTCGCGCAGCACGTGGTACTCACGCACCAGCGACTGGACGTCGAAGCCGATGCGCAGGCGCTGGCTCCCGTGCTCCCGGGCCACGGGGCTCCACTCGGGCACCGAGACCTCCCCACTGGTCTTCTGCTGGCGCAGCACCGCGGCCATCTGCCACAGGTAGTCGCCGATGTGGTCCTCCAGCTCGACCTGCGTCAGGCCCTCGGGTCTGAGCCCCTCGCGAAGCCGCTTGGTCCAGCGGTCGATGAGCTCCTCGTGCCGCGCCTCCAGCACGTCCGCCAGCGTGGGGGGGGAGGACTCCGTCAGGTGGGTATCGGAGCTCACAAGGGCGCTCCCTGGCCCGGAGGCCGTCGTGGCGGCCCCATGGCGTTCCGCTGGGCCGCGCGCGCCTCATCGAGGATGCGGAGGCCCGCCTCCTGTCCCTCCCAGGGAGAAGCAGCGCGGGGACCGTGGGGAGGAGGCGGGTTCATGGCGGGTAGGTCCTTCCGGTTTCTGACTGTAGAAAAACGCCAGGCCCGCCGAGGGGCGATCGGCCAGGTATTGAACCTGACAGATGCTCGGACTGGCCTGGCTCGTGCGTTGCCCCCGCCCGGAATGCGGCGCCCCGAGAGTCTCAACACTTATAGCGTGGAAGTCAGTCCAACTGCCTGAAAGCAGCTGGCGCATCTGCCGTTGGAGACGTACCAGCGCATCCGCTCGGCTCACGCTGCGTGAGGTCGTGCGCGAGCGTCCGAGGACCCCGTAGCACACGGCGCCTCCGTCAGGCCTTCAGGCAGCCGCGCGGAAGCGCCGCTCACGTCAAAGGTGGAAGTGCCCCGCGGCCTCCGGTTGGTACGGCACGGCCACGATGCGGAGCGTCTTGGTGCGTCCGCCCGGGACCGGCCACTGGATGGACTGGCCCACGGACAGACCGATGAGGGCGCTTCCGATGGGCGCGAGCACGGAGATGCGGCCCTCGTCGCTGCGTGCATCCCGTGGGTAGCAGAGCGTGACCTCCCGGCGCGAGCCCGTGTCCTCGTCTTCGAAGACGACGGTGCTGTTCATCGTCACCACGTCTGGGGGGACGTCCTGGGCACTCGTCACGTCGGCCCGGGCCAGCTCCTGCTCCAGCAGCTCGGCCAGCTCGGCGTTGCGCCCACCGCCGTGCTGCTCGATTGTTCGCTGGAGGCGCTCGAGGTCGGTCTCCGTGACGATGATGCGTCGCTCTTGGGTCATTGCGGTGTTCCTCATGGTGCAGTGGCCGCGCTGCGGCCGGGGGTCAATCGAGGGGGACAAGGAGAGCGCCGAGGGGCAGGGCGCATGTGGACCGGCGTGCGTGTCAGCTCGCGCGGGCGAGCAGGACAGGGGCTACGCGGGAGCGTTCCTGGTCAGCTCTCGGATGGGGACGGGACGCCGCTCGCCGGGGTCTAGAGCTGGGGGCGGGCGGCGCGGAACTCAAGCGAGGCAGTTGCCCCGCCGTGGGCGAGCAGGACTCGGCGCACCACGGCCCAGCGCGTACCGGACTTCATCGGAGCTGGGTAGAGGGGCATCATGAGTTCAGTCACCAGAAGCGTACGATTCTAATGGCATCCCCGGGAAGGGGAAGAGGCTGGCGAGGAGCCATGCGGCACCCCCGCCGAGCACTCCCCGGGCCCAGGTATTACGAGCGGCGCCGGGTGGGATCCTCATCGGGGTTGAGGTTCAGCGAGCGCTTGTCCTCGTCCACGCCGGATGTGCGGATGTCCACCTCCTCGCGCCGCAGTGGCTCCGCGACCCGGCGTTCCTCTTCGATCTCGTCCTTGTGGATGATGACCTCCTCGTCCACCACCGCGCGCTTGTTGATGTCGACCTCCTCGGCGCGCAGGGGGACCGTCACCGTCTCCTCCTGGAAGGAGGCGTTCATCGCGGGCCGGTCCGGGTTGATGTCGCGGCGCTCCACGCGCACGCGCTCGCGGCGCACGGGGACGGTGACGGTCTCCTCCTCCACCACCACGTCCTTGTGGATGCTCACCTCACCGGCCTGTACCTCCCGCTTGGTGACGTCCAGCTCCTCCTTGTGCACCGGGATGGCTACCTCACCCGCGGCCGCCGTGCTCGTTCCGATTCCGCTGGTCGTGTCGTACCCGGCGGTCGTCCCGAGTCCCTCCGTGGCCCCATACCTCGCCTCGGAGGACAGCTTTAGCAGGCTCTCGCGGCCGTGCATGAGGATGATCTCCCCATCGCGGATGTCGGAGATCTCGGCGTACCGGACGAGATAGTCCTTCGGGAAGAAGAGCCCCTTCTCGATGTGGAACGCGTCATCTCCCAGGGCAAACACCTTGCCGAGTTTCTCGCCGTCGAAGCTGCGGACCGTCATCCCTTCCTTCAACTGACTGCGCTGGAACATGGCTGCCTCCTATTGCGTGGTTGCGTGGGAATGCCTCGTCACGTGCCTTCGTCGCTGGACGCTGGCGGGACCGGCATCCAAGCGTCACGATGGGGACGGCTGTACGTGGGGGCATACCGGGCGTGATGGACGCCCGGCCGCATCCCGGCCCGGGTCTCGGCCGGGATGGCGGGGAACGCCCGAGCTGCGAGGTTGTTGGGCGCGGCCTGGGTTCCCTCGGGGAGGGCGCCTACGGGTACACCTCGCGGCGCGGGGGAGGCACGCCACCCTCCGGCGGAGTCGTCACGACCGCGCCCTCGGCGTAGATGCGCTGGCGTTTGCTCACGCCCACCGTGGCCCCGAGGATGGCGGAGATGAGCCCCAGGAAGAGGGCGCCGAAGATGCCCCAGAGCGCCTTGCCGGTGACATCCGCGGCCTTGAGCGCGCCCGTCTGCACCTGCTGGGCCATCTGTCCCGCCTGGGCCTTGAAGGCATTGAACTGGGACTCCACCCGGCTCGCCACGTCCTCGGCGTCCGCGCGGGACAGGGCCGTCTTCTCGGCGATGGAGTTCACGAGGAGCTGCCGGTCGAGGCGTCCCTCCCGGACCGCCGTCTGCACCACGTCGCGGGTCGCGGCCTGGATCTGCTCCGCCGTCACGGGAGGCTTGCCCTCGGCGCGCAGGCGCTCGTTGATGGGGCGCAGGGCATCATCGGCATCGAGCCCGAAGCTCTGGGCGGCCTGACCCACGCCTCCGGCCTGGGAGGCCCCCACCGCCACCGCCGAACCGGCTGCCTGGACGGCCGTCTTGCCCACGGAGAACAGCCCGCCCGCCAGGGCGGACAGCAGGTTGCCCATCAGCCACAGTCCCACCAGCGTGGTGAGGCCCCACATCACGAGGCCGTGGATGCCGCCGCTCGCCTTTGTCTGGGCTCCCGAGCCACGTCCGGCCACGATGCCGCCGACGAAGAGGGCGATCAGCGGGGAGATGATGCCCCAGATGCCGGTGAAGACGCCGGAGGATTTCGCGCTGCCGACGTCCTGCGGATTGATGGAGGACAGCCCCAGCGCGAGGCCCAGCGCATAGAGCAGCACCCACAGACCCAGTGCGCTCACCGTCCCGGCGAAGATGGAGCCCCAGCTCACCTTCACCGGAGGGCCTGACAGGAAGCCCACTCCCGCTCTCTCCTGCAATCGCCGTCGCCATGATCCACCTCGTGGAAGAAGGGGTTGTTTTCCCTGCCTCCCTAAAGTGGACACCCTGGCTCGAAGAGAGAGCGTCCCTCCGCGTGTTGCCCTGCCTCGACCGTCGGGTTGGCGGAGGCTCCGAGCGACATCACGGTGGCCCGAGGGCCGAACGGGTGGGGCTAGTTCGCGCCGCCCGTCCGCTGCTGCCGGCGCTGCTTGCGGAAGAACTCCACCTGCCACTGCCGCACCGCCGCTTCGTGGCAGTCCAGGGTGGGGCAGAAGATGTGGGTGCCATCGTTGCGCGACACGAAGAAGAGGTCGTCGCAGTCAAGCGGATGGAGGGCGGCCTGGAGGGCGGCGGCACCCGGGCTGGCGATGGGCCCCGGTGGCAACCCCGGGGTGGTGTACGTGTTGTACGGGTGCGGCGTCTCCAGGTCCTTCTTCTTGATGTTCTTGGAGTACACCCCACGCAGCAGCTTCATGGCGTAGATGACCGTGGGGTCCGTCTGCAGCTTGATGCCCTGGCGCAGCCGGTTGTGGAAGACGCACGAGATGCGGGGCCGCTCCTGGGGCTGGCCCGTCTCCTTCTCCACGATGGAGGCCAGGGTGAACGTCTCCAGCAAGGAGAGCTTCACGCCGCTCTTCCGCTGCGCGTCCGCCTTCCGGTACTCCTCCAGCGAGCGCTCCACCATCTTCGTCAGCACCTTCTCCTCGGAGGCGCCGCGGGTGAAGGTGTACGTGTCCGGGTAGAGGAAGCCCTCGATGGAGATGGTGGGCACGCCGGCCTTGCGCAGGAAGTTGGGGTCCGTCGCGAGCTGCTCCATCCGCTGGAGGTCCAGCTTCAGCTCCGAATTGGCGACGATGGGGAGGATCTCCTCGACGCGCAGTCCCTCGGGGACGGTGAAGCGGTAGACCTTCACCTTGCCGGAGGCGAGCTGCTCCACCACCTGGGCGGGGGTGAGGGTGCCCTCGAAGAGGTACTCACCGGCCTTGAGCCGGGGGCCGGCCTGCTCGCGGCGGATGTAGAGGTAGAGCAGCTCCGGGTCGGTGACGATGCCCGCGTCCGCGAGCAGCCGCGCGAGTGCCTTCGGGCCGGTGCCGTTGGGCACGCTCACGGTGACGCCCTCCTGGGGCAGCGTGACGGGGGTGGCCGCGAAGGAGGTGATCTTCTGCTCGCGGCGGAGGTACCAGCCGCCCGCGGCGGCGCGCCGCGAGCACGCCGAGCACGAGCAGGGCGAGGAGGACTTTCTTCACTTACGTCTCCGGGTCGTAATCGTCGGCATGGAACTCCTCCGAGGACGCGGGGCGTCGGGCATCGAGCCAGCCCTGGAGGATGAACTGCGCGGCCATCTGGTCGATGACCTCGCGGCGCTTGGCGCGGGACAGGTCCGCCTCGAGCAGGGTGCGCTGGGCGGCCACGGTGGACAGGCGCTCGTCCCATAGCTCCACCGGCAGGCCGAGGGCCTGGGTGAGGGTGTCCGCGAACTTGCGGGTGGACTCGGCGCGGGGGCCCTCGGAGCCATCCATGTTGAGGGGCAGCCCGACGACGAAGCACTCGGCCTCGTATTCGCGCACCAGCTCCCCGAGGGCGGCGAGGTCCGCCTTGAGGCTGGTGCGGCGGATGGTGGTGACGGTCTGGGCGGTGAGGCCCAGCCCATCCGAGACGGCGACGCCGATGGTCTTGGTGCCGAAGTCGAGGCCCAGGGTTCGCATGAGCGGCGGAATCTAACCGCAATCCCCCTGCGTGGACCGCACCGTCCGTGGGGCAGGACCGTGCTCGCCCGGTGAGCGGGCTAACCCACTGGGATTCGTTGGAGTTGTGCCGGGGCCGAGGGTCGGCATCGCCGCTGCAATGCGTCGGGCGCGGAACACGGCGCGGCACATCGGAGGCACGGAGCCTCCCGGCCGCGCGGGGGACCTGAGCATGGACTTTCTGAAGGGATTGGGGAGTGCGCTGGGCGGAGTGACGAACCTGCTGTCGGGGGCGCGCTGTTCGACGCGGCGGGCAACGCGCTGGGACTGCCGCCGGTGGTGACCAACGCCATCAAGACGGTGGTGGGAGCGGCGACGGGCAACGTGATGCTGGCGGCCGATGGCGCGATGGGGCTCGCGCAGGAGCTGAGCAAGAACCCGCCGGCCGTCACCGAGTACAAGATGCCGAAGGACGAGAGCCAGGCCTGCGAGGGCTATGCGAAGCCGAAGCCCCGGGAGCACGGGGCCTCGCCGGTGGAGACGAGTGGCCCCCACGAGGCCAGTCCCGTCACCGGGGGCAGCCAGCTCGACCCGAAGATGGTGGGCTACCTCGATGCGCTGCAGAAGCTCTGAGCAGAACTTCAACATGCTCGACGCGACGGACGGGAAGCTGGACGGGTCCATCTCCCTGGATGACCTGAAGCGCATCTCGAACGACTCGCGCATGTCGCCGGGGCTGCGCGACGCGGCCCGCTTCCTCGTGGACAACCCGGGCTACTTCGAGCGGCTCGATTCCGCGCTCCTCCTGGGGAACGGCCTGGGGAATCTCGTCAAGGATGTCTCGAACAACGACCGCATCACCCTGAACAACATCAAGAGCGAGATCCTCAAGGTGAAGGCGGACTTCGCCCAGTACGGGAGGCCCGAGAGCCCGGGTTCGGGGGCGCCCATGACGCCGCCGCCCGGTACCGGCGTGGGGACGCAGCCGCCGGTTGGCAGCACGCGGCCCGAGGAGCCGACGAAGCCGCCGCCGTCCACGGGTGGCTCGGCCAGCTCGAGCGTCAAGGGCATCATCAACGACCCCAGCATGAGCCTCGAGGAGAAGATCGAGGCCATCCTCATGGCCCTCACGGAGAGGATGGACGACGACATCCTCAAGACGATGGATGACCTCGCGGCGGCTCAGGACGCGAAGGCCGGCATCTCCAATGACAAGGGCAACGAGAAGAAGGCCGCGGATGCGGACCGGAACATCGAGCGCATCAACCTGCGGCTCCAGAAGCTCATCGAGAAGCGCAAGACGATGTTCGAGATGATGAGCACGCTGTCCATGAAGTTCAACGAGATGGCGAAGACGGCCCTCTCCAACATGCGGAGCGCGTGAGGCGGCGATGGGACGGGTCATCAAGTACGAGGGAGCGGCGATGGATACGGCGACGACGGAGAAGCTGAAGGCGTTCGTGCGAGGGGAGCTGACGTGGGCGGAGGTGGAGGGGATGACCTTCGAGGAGGCGAAGGCGATCGCGCAGGTGGGGTGTGACCTGGCGGGAGCGGGGCGCTACGAGGAGGCGCGCATCCTCTTCGAGGGGCTGGTGGAGGGGAACCCGAAGGACTCGGCGAGCCGAGCGGCGCTGGGCACGGTGTACCAGAAGCTGGGACGGCTGCAGGACGCCATCACCGAGTACAGCGCGGCGCTGGAGAGGGACCCGCGCAACCCGGTGGCGCTGACGAACCGCGGCGAGCTGTACCTGCGGCAGGGCAACCGGCAGGGCTTCACGGACATCGCGAACGCGGTGGAGGCGGACCCGAACGGGGAGACGTCGGCGGGCCGACGGGCGAAGGCACTGGTGAAGGCCATCGCGCTGGCGGCGGTGGAGAAGATGAAGACGGAGCAGCCCCGGGCGTAGTCCCGGGGGCGCGTGGGAGCCGCCGGGCCGCTGAGAGGGGACTGTCGGGGGCGACAGGCGGTCTGGCGGGGGCGTCGGCGGGTGGGCCTGACATGGGGGCCCGCCCGCCGACACTCTTTTTCAGGGAGGAGGCAGGGCGGCGAGGCGCTCGCCCATGGGCGGGTGGGTGTAGCCCTTGAGGACGAGCCAGCGAGGCGGCTCGGGGTCCATCTTGTTCACCCGGGTGGCCTTCACCAGCATGCGGCGGAAGGCGGTGGGGTCCTGGGTGAGCCGCAGGGCGTAGCGGTCGGCCTCGAGCTCGCGCTCGCGCGAGAAGGCCGCGGAGACAGGGCCGCTCAGGGAGAAGATGAGGAAGATGAGCAGCCACAGCAGCGGGAGGGTGCGGATGTCCGCGAAGCGCGTGGTGCCGAACCACCCCCGAGCCGCGGCCTGCCGCAGCAGCCGGTCGATGACGAAGAGGAGCGCCACCAGCGCCAGCGACGAGGCGATGCGCCCCGGCCACTTCGACTCGTGGACGTGACCCGCCTCGTGCGCGACGGCGGCGAGGATCTCCTCCGGTGAGAACTCGCGGAGCATGGTGTCGTTGAGCACGATGGTGCGGGTAGGGCCCTGGCCCGCGAAGTAGGCCTGCACGCGCTTGCTCGCCACGGACGTCTTCTCCACCAGCACGTCCGCGAAGGAGATGTCCGCTCGCGCCATCAGCGCGGTGATGCGCTCGCGCACGGGGCCCTGCTCCAGGGGCTCCTGGTCGAAGAAGACCCGGCTGCGGTACGGGTCGAGCGCCGAGGCCACCAGCAGCAGCAGCGCCGAGGGGACTCCCAGCACGAGCCACCAGCGCTTCACCCGCCGGGCCAGTCCGTACAGGCCGAGCACCAGCGTCGAGGTGGCGAGTGCCTCCAGCGAGATGTCCTTGAGCTCGTCCAGCGCGTAGCGGAGCGGGGTGTACGCGGACATGCCGTACTGATGCTCCAGCACGTAGCCGAAGTAGATGTTCGCCGGGAGGTAGAGGACCGTGATGAAGAGGTCCACGAAGAGCGCGAAGAGCAGCGCGGTGCCCCAGCCGGACTCGCCCCAGAGCAGGTCCATGGCCTTGAAGAAGGCGCGGCTGACCGGCGCCGTCCGCAGGAACGCGAGCCGCTGGGACAGCCAGTCCGCGCAGGCCTCGGCGCGGTGGTGGATGGGCCGCACGAGCACGCCCAGGATGAGTCCCAGGACGCCCAGGTAGAGGAAGGGGCTCACCCCGCTCCAGACGTAGTGGGGCAGGTGGTAGGCCTTGATTTCCGCGAGCTGCTCGGGCGTGAAGATGGGCTCCATGGGCGGCGTGGAGCGTAGACCTTCACCCCGGTACTGTCCCAGGGGGTCAGTGCGCTCCGGGGGCGCCGCGGGACGTGAGTTTGCCCAGGAAGAGCGTCACCCCGATGAGGACGATGCCCAGCGCCATGTAGACGAGGTCGAGCGGCTGGTCGTAATCCAGGAGCAGGGCGCGCTGGAAGAACTCGATGACGAGCACCAGCACGAGCAGCTTGGCGATGCGCTCCTTGAGATCTTCCAGGCCCCCCATGTGGAGCAGGCGAGGGGCGAGGGGCGATTCATGCGCCGTCTCCAGCTTGCCGATGAAGAACTCGTACAATCCCAGCGAGAAGATGAGGAGGATGGCGGTGATGATGTAGCCGTCCACCGACTTGACGATCATCGTGAGGGCCTTGGCGCGCAGGAGCGACCGCTGCTCGCCTCCGACCGCCGTGCCCGTGTAGTCGCGCAGCAGCCCCGGCAACGAGAGGGCGTCCACCGTCGCCATGTAGAAGGCCCCCAGCGCCATCAGCGCGCTGAAGACGACGCCGCCCAGCATGACGAAGCGGCTGGCCCAGAGGAGCTTCTCGAAGGCTCTTTCCAGCTTGTTCATCCGGGCTCACGTCCCTCGCCGCCGGGGTCTTCCGGAATCTGGCGAGAGGCGAGCCCGGGGGCGATGGCCCGGGAGGGCAGCTCCATGAGGGCCGCTCCCCTCCCGAGCGAGAGGGCAGGGGCCCGGCTCAGGAGTGCGGATTGGCCTGCGCGGGCTCGGGAGTCGGCGCCGCGTCCGTGTCCGCCAGCAGCAGCCGCTTCATCTTCTCCAGGCTCTCGCGCGTCCGGTCCACGAAGGTGTTCTGCGAGCCGATGCGCTCGGCCGCCTCCAGCGTGCGCTCGTAGATGTTGATGGACTTGGTGAGCAGCACCCGCACCTTCTTGCGCAGCTCCTCGCGGTAGACCTGCGCCTCCTCCGCGTCCAGCTCGGCCGGCGCCGGCGAGTTCACCAGGTGCTCGTACAGGTTCTCGTAGAGCGCGCCAATCTGAGAACCGGCCGCCGTCGCCCAGTGGCCGTTGCCCACCCGGATGGAGCGCAGGTAGTGGCCCTGCGCCGACAGCAGCAGCTCGGCCTTGTAGTTGAGGTCGTTCGCCAGCGTGTCGCTGCCCTTCGCCGGGTCCAGCTTCACCGCCTCGTAGTACAGCCGGTAGATCTCCCCGCGGAAGAAGTGCGCCTGCGCCGGGAAGTAGTCCTCCACCTCGTCCTTGTCCTCGAGCCCCTCGTACGCGGTGACGGCCTTCTGCAGCGTGGCCTCGGCCTTCTCCGGCTGCCCGGACTCCAGCTCGCACACGCCCTGCTGCACCTGGGCCTCCATGCGCTTGCCCACCGGCAGGTCCGTCCGCTCGGCGATGGTGCCTCAGCACCTTCGCGGCGTCCTCGAAGCGCTCCAGGTGGTAGTGCGTCTCCGCCGAGGCGGTAGGCCGCATCCAGCGCGTCGCCCGTGCCTGTCTGCGCGTCGGCCAGCTCGGAGAAGCGCATGCGCCGCGTCCTCCCACTGCTCCAGCCGCTCGTGCGCGAGCCCCGCGTTGTAGAGCGCCGAGCGCCGGTGCTGGCTGTCGGGGTGGAAGTCCGCCAGCCGCCCGAAGTAGCGCGCCGCCTTGGCGAAGTCGTTGGCCGCGAAGGCCGACGTGCCGCCCGCGAACAGCTCCTCGTCGTTGAGTGACGACAGCTCCAGGTCCGCCGTCACCGTCACCGGTTCGAACTGGACCTCCTGCCTGGGTGACCCGGCCTGCGGCTCGCGCACCGCCGTGCCTGTCGTCCGACACCCCACCAGGCCCAGAACTCCCACCAACACCCACCTGCGCCAAGTGGCCGACATAGATGTGTCCTCCGGTCCGAAGCTCGGTTTCCAGCCTCCAAGACAGCAGGTGCTGTCCCGGAGTTCCCTGGCGGGTCCAGCTTAACCTCGGCCGGGATTTCCCGCCCGAATGGTCTGCCACCCGGCAAGTGGGCGAGCATGGAGGGGTTGGAGGAAAGACGATGCGGGTCTGCCTGGATGTGGACTATCGGTCCGAGGTCACCGTGGCCGCCTGTGTGCTGTTCCGCGAGTGGGACGATGCCGCCGAGGCCTCGCACGTGGTGGTGCGCGGTCCCCCCGCCGAGCCCTATGAGCCCGGACAGTTCTACCGCCGCGAATTGCCCCACCTGCTGAAGGTGCTCGCCGAGGTGCGGGAGCCGCTGGAGACGGTCGTCATCGACGGGTACGTGTGGCTCGGAGAGGAGAAGCCGGGGCTCGGGGCGCACCTGTACGAGGCGCTGGGGCGGCGAGTCCCGGTCATCGGCGTGGCCAAGACGGCGTTCCAAGCCAGTCCGTTCGCCGTGCCCGTGCTGCGCGGGCAGAGCCAGCGGCCGCTGTTCGTCACGGCGGTGGGCGTGGACGCGAGTGCCGCCGCGGACTGCGTCCGGAGGATGCACGGGCCCTCGCGCATCCCCACGCTGCTCAACCGGGTGGACAGGTTGTGCCGTGACTCCTGAGGCTCACCCCTGGGGGAGCGCGGGGGGAGGCGTGGGAATCATTTCGTCTCCCATCAGGTAGCGTCCCGTGCGCCACAGCGCGCCGACGTCGTGCACGTCCAGCTCGAAGCGCGGCACCTGGACGAGCGGCGTCCCGGCCGCCGGCCGCCGCGCAGCTGGGCGATGCCCTGCGCGTCCTGCTCCGCCAGCAGCGTCAGCTCCCGCAGCGTCTCCTCCACCTTCGCGCGCCGGGTGGGAGTCAGGCCCTTCGCCTCCTCCCACAGCTCCGGGCCGCGGCATCGGGTGCACGCGGTTCACCACCACCGCCACCACCTCCATCCGGTTCTGCTGCAGCAGCCGTGTGGAAGTGCATCGCCTCGTCCAGCCGCTCCGCGGCCCGGGCTCGTCACCAGCACGAAGCCCGTCTGCTTCGCCTCGAGCAGCTCGCGCACCCCGCGCGCGCGCTCCCGGAAGCTCTCGTTCATCGAGGCGATGGCGAGCATGAAGCCGGACAGCTCCTGCAGCGTCTCCGTGCCGGTGAACTTGGAGAGCGTCTTCGCCACGTAGCTGCCGCCCAGGTTGAAGAGCGACAGGCCGAACTTCCCCGCCGCGAGCGCCGGGGTGAGCAGCCACTTGGCCGCCTCGTTGTCGAGGAAGTCCAGCACCCGGTTGGGCGCCTCGAGGAAGTCCAGCGCGTGCGCCGTGGGCGGCGTGTCGAGCACGATCAGCTCGTAGTCGCGCCGGTTGCGCAGCTCCCACAGCTTCTCCATCGCGATGTACTCCTGGCTGCCCGCGAGGGCGCTGGAGAGCGACTGGTAGAAGCGGTTGTAGAGGATGCGCTCGCGCTTGTCCGGTGGGGCGTACCGGGTGATGAGGTCGTCCCACGTCTGCTTCATGTCCAGCATCATCGCGTGGAGCGCGGCCGCGCGGCTTCAGCCCCGCGGCTCCAGCGCGGACGTCGGGCACTCGCGCCTCGACGTTGCCCAGCGCGGAGAGGCCCAGGCGAGTTGGCCAGCCGCTTCGCCGGGTCGATGGTGCACACGATGGCCGAGCGCCCGTCCACCGCCGCGCGCAGCGCGAGCGTCGGCGGCCACGGTCGTCTTGCCCACGCCGCCCGAGCCCACGCAGATGAGGATGCGCTTCGTCGGCCAGCGGCCGGGAGAGCGGGTTCGTGCTCATGCCGTCCCCGCACCAGCTCGTCCGAGGCTCGCCGCCACCTGCTCGATGGCCTCGCGCCCGAAGCTCGGCGTGAAGAGGCGCGGCACCGGGTACACCGGCACGTGCAGGTTGCGCTCCAGCTTCATCCCGCGAGCACCGTCTGCGCCGCGCGGTCATGGTGCGCCCGCGCCAGCGCGCAGCAGCTCCGGGTGGTCCGCCAGCGCCTCCAGGTCGTCCTCGGTGAAGCGCTCGGGGAAGGCCGTGTTGAGCACCGCCGCGTCGGTGCGCATCCGCACCTGGTCGCGCAGCGCCGCGTGCAGCTCCAGCGTCTCGTTCACCGGCATCTCCTCGGGCAGGACACCAGCACCGCCGCCGTGACGTCGCCGGGTCCACCAGGAGGTCGCGCATCTTCGAGCGCCTCCCGGGTCATGGGCCCGGGCGGCACCGTCTCCAGCAGCACCTGCGGCACCCGCAGGAAGGTGATGGCGTGGCCGGTGGCCGGCGCGTCCATCACGACGGTGTCGTACAGCGGCCTGCCCGTCCGGCCGCTTCTCCTGCAGCGTGGAAGAGGATCTTCCCCAGCAGCACCAGCTCCTGCAGCGAGGGGATGAAGCGCAGGAAGTAGCGCACCACCGGTTCTCGAAGACCGTCTTGTAGAGCGTCTCGAAGCGCAGCACCATCAGCGCGTACTCGCGCATGGACTCCTGGGGGCGCACGTTCACCGCCCACAGGTTCGTCCTCCAGCATGCTGCACCTCGGGGCCCACGGGCTCATGCCCCAGGAAGCGGCTGATGCGCTCCTGCGTGTTCACCTCGCACACCAGCGTGCGTCTTCCGGCGCGCGCCGAGCGCCAGCGCCAGCGCCGCGGCGACGGTGCTCTTGCCCACGCCGCCCTTGCCGGAGACGATCCACAGGCGTCTTGTCGAGACAGGCCGGCCATCGGGAGCGGCGAACCGTAAGGACGGCCCCCCGGGGTGTCAACGCGCTCTATCGCGTCTTGATTCCACCGCTTGACACGTCGCGTCGCGTCCCTTCCAGAGTTCGCGCGTTGGCCCTCCCGACAGTGCGCGCACTTTCTCGGCGACGCGATCACGGACCTTCCATGCTCAAGAACAACCCCGTGATGAAGAAGCTCGTCGAGACCGGCGAGGAGCGCGTCGGCAAGCTGGCGCAGCAGCTGCTCTCCAACGAGAAGTTCGTGACGACGGTCCAGACGCTGGTGTGCCGCTCGCTCGCCGCCAAGGGGACGCTGGACAGCGCGCTGCGCTCGGCGCTGTCGGCCATGAACCTGCCCTCCACCGCGGACGTGGAGCAGCTGCGCAACAAGGTGGACGACCTGGAGCGGCTGCTCGTCCTCGGTCGAGTCGAAGGTGGACACGCTGGTGACGACGGTGTCCTCGTCCCGGAAGTCGAAGTAGGGCCGCCCATGCGGCGCATCGCCTTCATCAACGAGAAGGGCGGCACCTGCAAGACGACGCTGGCGGTGAACACCGCCGCGTGGCTCGCGCGAGACGCGCGGGCTGCGGGTGCTCCTGGTGGACCTGGACACCCAGGGCCACGCGGGCAAGTCGCTGGGCCTGGACGTGCGCACGCTGCCTCGCAACGTCTTCCACCTGCTCACCGACCCGAGCGTGCGCCTGGAGGACGTGGTGCAGCCCTCCGCCGTCGAGGGCCTGTACGTCCTGCCCGCCTACAAGGAGATGGCGGACTTCCCCCTCGTCGTGGCGCGAATCACGAGCGCCGCGCGCACCGGCTCGCGGAGCGGCTCGCGCCCGCCGAGGCCGCCGGCTACGACGTCATCGTCTTCGACGCGCCTCCGTCGATGGGCCTCACCACGCGCAACATCCTCGTCGCCGCCACCGAGGTGGTGGTGCCCGTGGCGCCTGACGTACTTCGCGCTCGATGGCTGCGCCGAGGTGGCCGACACCGTGCGCCAGGTCGCCGAGACCGAGGGGCGCCCCGACCTGCGCATCACCAAGGTGGTGCCCACGCTCTACCGGCGCACGGCGCTCGCCACCGCCATCCTCGAGCGGCTGAAGGCCTACTTCCCGGTCGCCTCGCGGCCACGCCGCTCGGCTACAACGTCAAGGTGGACGAGGCGCAGAGCCACGGGAAGACCATCTGGGAGTACGCCCCCAGGAGCCCGGCGCGCAGATGCTCGCGGCCATCGCCGCGGAGATCTACGGCGGGAGCGCGAAGAAGCGCGGCAAGAAGGCGCCCCGCGTGGCGTAGCGGGGCGGCTCGCGGGTGATGGCGAGCGGCGAGGGCGGCGGAGGCCCTCACCCGCCCTCTCCCGAGCGGGAGAGGGCGCTGGATTACTCCTGCTCTTCTCCAGCTCGTCGAGCTTCTTCTCGAGCTCCTCGAGCCGCTGGGTCAGCGACCTGCATGTCGCGGCCCAGCGCCGGGCAGGTTGCCCGTGAGGTTCTCCACCACGTGCTTCACCCGCTCGTCGATGCGCCGCTGCCAGTCCTCGAGCGCGCGCTGGCTCGCCTTGAGCAGCTCCGCCGGGCCGCCAGCGGCCGCTGGCCGCGCTGGCGGACGCCCCTCGGTCGGCTGCTCGGCGGGCGGTGCGGCCTCTCGGGCGTGCCCGCTCGCCCTGTCCTCGCGCCGCAGCAGCTTGTCCAGGCGGCGACTCGGCCTCCTCGCGGATGGAGGCCACGCGCGGGGTGACCTCCTTCTGGATGAAGTCGGTCAGGCGACTCGCCCGGGTGGCGGATGATCTCCCGCAGCACCGCGAGCGGCATCTGGTTCTGCTTCTTCTCCTCCTCGAAGATGATCTGCGCGAGCGTGACCGAGGTGAGGTCCTCCTTGGTGCGGTTGTCGACGATCCGGACCTCCACGCCCTCCTTGATCATCTCGGCGATCTCATCGAGCGTGACGTACCGGCTCTCGACGGTGTCGTAGAGCTTGCGGTTCGTGTAGCGCTTGATGACCTTGGGCTCCTTGCCCGGGACGCCTGCCTGCTCGGGCTCGCTCATGTCTCGTTCTCCGCCCGCGTCGGTGCTGTCGAACTATCGCACACTGGTGAACGGCGCTCGAACGCCTGTAGCAGAGGGGGTGGGGGCGAGCAAGCCGGGTGGAGGCACGCTCGCGGTGGGGCCCCTCTGCGCCTATACTCCCGGACCGGCCGAGCCCTGAATGATCGTCAAGTGTGAACAGTGCCAGACGCGGTTCAAGATCCCCGACGAGAAGGTGACCGACAAGGGGGTCAAGGTCCGCTGCACCAAGTGTCAGCACACCTTCCGGGTTGCTCGTGAGGACGCTGCGTCCTCCGCGCCGGCTCCGGCCGTGCCTCCCGTCGAGGCGGCTGCCGTCGCGAAGCCCCCGGCTACCCCTCGAGCGGGCACGCCCCTCGAGGCCCCCCGGTCCTCCGCGCCCGCCGCTCCCGGCGTCCCCTGGGGCGGTACGCCCACGGGCAAGGCAGCGGGCCGTCCGCCCGGGCCCTCTCCGATCGATTCGCTCCTGGGTGCTCCAGGTAGCGCCCCGGCGGCGCCCTCGGTGCCGGGCATCGCCGCGCCCAGAGGGGGTGTTCCCTCCGGGCCGACCTCGCTGCCGCGGGTCTCCTCGACGGAGTCTCCGAAGACTCCGGCGACGATCGATCTGGATCCGCTGATGGAGTTCATCGGCGAGAACACCCCCACTCCCGCCCAGGCGCTCCAGCTCTCCGCCAAGGCCCCCGTCCCCAACAATCCCGCGGGCGCCCTCGCGCTCGGCCCGGTCCAGGCGAAGCCGGCGGCCCCGGCCAGACCCGCGGCGGGTCCCTCGCTGTCGCTGTCCTTCGACGAGAACGATCCGTTCGCCTCGTCCGAGGTGGCTCCGAAGGCCGCGGCTCCGGCTCCCAAGCCCGTGCCCGCCCGGAGTGCCCCACCGGCTCCGGCTCCGAAGCCCGCTCCGGTTCCAGTCCAGGTCCCGGCTCGGAGCGCCGCGCCGGCTCCGAAGCCCGCGCCCACGGCCCCGCCTCCGAAGCCCGCGCCCGTCCCGCCTCGGAGCAGCGCACCGGTCTCCTTCGAGGAGAATGATCCGTTCGCGCTGCCTCCGGAAGACCCGGTGCCGGCCACGCCCTCGCTGCCGCCGGCCCGGAGCGCCGCGCCCATTCCGCTTCCGGACTCGGAGGAGATGGAGGGGCTCGAGGGCAACAACCCGTTCGTCTCGTTCGACGCCGCGCCGACGGTGCCGGCTACGCCCACGCTGCCGCCGGCCCGGAGCCCCGTGCCCGCGCCCGTCATGCCTCGGAGCAGCGCGCCGGTCTCCTTCGAGGAGGACGACCCGTTCTCGCTGCCGCCGGATGCCGCGCCGACGATGGCGGCCACGCCCACGCTGCCTCCGTCCCGGAGCCCGCGCCCGTGCCGGTGCCGGCCTCGGGGGAGATGGAGGGCCTCGACGGGAACAACCCGTTCATGTCGTTCGACCCCGTGGCCGCACTGCCTCCGGCTCCCGCTGCCCGGAGTTCCGCGCCCGTGCCGGACTCGGGGGAGATGGAGGGCCTCGACGGGAACAACCCGTTCATGTCGTTCGACCCCGTGGCCGCATTGCCTCCGGCGTCCGCTGCTCCGGCTCCGAGCCCCGCGCCGTCGGGCATCCCGGACTGGGGTGCGCCTCAGCAGGCCGCGCCGTCGGGCATTCCGGACTGGGGTGCGCCCCAGCAGGCCGCGCCGTCGGGCATCCCGGACTGGGGTGCGCCTCAGCAGGCCGCACCGTCGGGCATCCCGGACTGGGGTGCCACGCAGACGCTCCCGGCGACGCCCGTCGCCCGAGCGGAAGCACAGACGGAGCGCAATCCGTTCCCCCTTCCGGACTTCCCGGGGCCGGGGGAGGCGCCTCCGAGCCGGGAGATCCTCCCGACCTGCCGTCGATGACGCCGACGACCGCGCCGCCGGTGATCGCCGCCGCGCCCGCGGAGCCCGCGAAGAAGAAGAAAGAGCTTCCGACGGCCAGGGTCCGCGCCTCGTGCAGCGTCTGGCCGCGGTGGCCGCGCAGCTCGTGGTGGCCGCGGTGCTGGTGGTGGGCCTCGTCGCGGTGGGCGGCGCCTGGCTCAACGACGGCCAGTTGGAGCTGTCCGCCCTGTCGCCCGCGAAGCATGCGGGAGCTGGTGTCGCCCACCCGTCCCCTGGTGGCGAAGGACCTGTCCAACGGTCTCTACGAGACCCGCGACGGCCACCCGCTCTTCTTCGTCCGCGGCGAGGTGGAGAACCGTGGCACCGCCCCCGTCCGGGTGAAGGCGCGCGTCGCGCTGTACGACGGCGAGCAGCGGGTGAAGTCGCGCGGAGGGGCTCGCGGGCGCCGTGCCCTCGCCCGAGGAGCTCTACTCGCTCCAGAAGCCCGAGGAGGCCGCCGCGCTGCGCACCCGGCTGGACGCCGCCGCCACGGAGGTGGCTCCGGGGGCGCGGGCGCCCTTCGTCGCTCGTCTTCTACGAGTACCCCTCGGACCTGGGCGGCTTCCGGCTCGAGGTGACGCTCGAACCGCAGGCCGAGAGCGCCGCCGGAGGGACGCCGGAGGGCACGGCGGCAATGGCCAGCCGTGAGGAGGCCAAGACCGTCGTCCGGCGGCTCCACGCGCTGAGCGGCAGTGCGGAGATCGTCCGCAAGGCCGCCGCGCGCGAGCTCGCCAAGCGGGATCCGCTGGACGCCAACGAGCTCCTCCACGAGCTCATCTTCCTCGCCCGCGAGGGCTGGGAGCCGGCCACCTGCGTCCTCTCGGCCTTCGTGGCGGCGCTGGGCCTGGAGGCCGAGAGCATTCCCTACGCGGACTCGCTGCGCCGCATGGCCGAGGTGCAGTCCCTGCAGTCGGTGGCGGACCTCTTCGCGACGGCGCCAGCCCGCAAGGAGCTGGACGAGGGCGCGGCGGCCAAGGCGGACGCCAAGGCCTTCACCCAGTCGCTGGGGCATCTCAAGCAGCAGGCCCGGCTCACGAGGGATCCGGACGTGCTCTCGCGGCTGGCCACGGTGAGCAACCCCCCGGTGGTGCGCAACGCGCTCATCAACCCCCGCCTCACCGAGGACCTGGTGGTGCGCATGGCCGCGCGCCGCCCGGCCCGACCCGGAGCCGCTGGTGGAGATCTGGAAGTCGTCGCGCTGGTTCTCGCGCCACGCGGTGCGCCGCGCGCTCGTCTTCAACCCGTACCTGCCGCCCGAGGTGGGGGTGAAGATCGTCCCCCTGCTCAACGCGAGCGACCTGGAGGAGCTGGCCGGGGACACCTCGGTGCACCCCTCGCTGCGCGAGCAGGCCTCACGCCTGCTGGCCGGAGCGGGCAGCGCCGGGGAACGCTAGCTGCGCCGGGAGTCGGAGTCGTTCGTGTCGACGTCGATGACGTCCTGGCCGCGCTTGGAGCGGGGCAGGGGCTTCACGTCCACGAAGTCCTGCCCCTTGGCGGCCTTCTTGAACGAGTAGACGAACCGGCCCACGGCATTGCCGAGCTGTCCCATCCGAGCGGCGGAGAACACCACCACGAGGATGAAGCCAATGAAGAGGATCTCTCCGGTTCGCAGCCCCAGCATGCGGCGCACAGTGCAGCAAAGCCCCGGGTGAGGCAAGCCGCCTGTCACCCCCCGGACGGCCCCGCTCGGGACGCTCGCCCGCCGGGCCGGCCTGTCGCACACTGGGAGCATGCTTCTGCTCGCTCACCGTGGTGCCAGCGCCGACGCTCCGGAGAACACCCTCGCCGCCTTCCAGGAGGCCGTGGCCCAGGGGGCCGATGGTGTGGAGCTGGACGCCATGGTGTGCGGCTCCGGCGAGGTGGTGGTGTGCCATGACGAGCACCTGGAGCGGCTCGCCGGCCTGCCCTGGGACGTGCGCACCACGTCCTGGTGGAAGCTGAAGCAGGCGGACGTGGGCAGCCGGCTCGGCTTCGCGCCCGCTCGCATCCCCCTGCTGGAGGAGGTGCTGGACGCGCTGCCCTCGCACTTCCTCATCAACATCGAGCTGAAGTGCGACCACTTCGACGACGGCGGCCTCTCCCAGAAGGTGGCGGAGATCGTCACACGCCGCGAGCTGGGCGAGCGGGTGGTCATCTCCAGCTTCAACCCGCTGTGCCTCTTCCGAATGGCGGCCGCCGCGCCCTCACTGCGCCGCGGCTTCCTCATCGACCCGGACAAGCCCTGGGGGCCGCAGGCGTACCTGGTGAACCCGCTCGTCTCGTCGCACTCGGTGCACCCGTATTACGGGCAGTGCACCCCCGAGCGCGTGGAGGACTGGCACCGCCGGGGCCTGCGCGTGGCGGTGTGGACGGTGGACGACGCGGAGCGCGCCCGGGAGCTGGAGCGGATGGGCGTCTCCTACCTCATCACCAACAAGCCCCGCGCCCTGCGCGAGGCCCTGCACGGCCAGGCGGCCTAGAAGTCCAGGCCGAGCGTGGTGCTGAAGGCCAGCACCGCGGGCAGGGAGCGATCCGCCGTCTCGCCCGTCTGGGCATTGGTCACCGGGATGGGGCCCTGCTGGGTGAGGGACACCTCGGCGCCGAGCTGCAGCGCGCCGCCGATGAAGCGCACGCCGCCGTAGAAGCGCTTGTTGACGTTCTCGGTCAACTTCACCTCCTCGTAGACGCCGGTGTTCTTCAGGCCGGCGTACGGGTCGGCGGAGTTGAGCGTGCTGCCGAGCGTGCGAGCCTGGTCGAAGTCGAGCGTGTCCGTGTTGGCCATCACGCCCACCAGGTCGAGGCCGCCGTAGGGGGTGAGCGTCACCATGCCGCCGAGCGGGAACTGCTTGCCCACGCCGATGTCCAGGCCGGCCGCCGTCAGGTTGAAGTCGTTGTTGCCCATCAGGCGCGTCACGTGCGCGCGCACGCCGATGTCCGGCAGCCAGGTGAAGCCCTCGTTGACGGCCCACTTCAGCTCGCCGGTGCCGGCGAACAGGCGGCTGCGGTCCACCCAGCCCACGCGCGCGCCCAGCTCCAGGGAGAAGGGCAGGCCCTTGCGGAAGTGCACCGAGGGCAGCAGCAGCGACTCCGTCTGCGGCCGCTCCGTGGGGAGGCGCACCGAGGAGGGCAGGGAGATGACGCCGAGCTCCGCGTTGACGGCGAAGCCCGCGTGTCCCAGCGTCTCCGGCGGCATCAGGTTCGCCGAGGTGAGGGCCGCGGCGAAGGTGCGGGCGAAGGCGCGGAAGTCGCCGTTGGCCGCGGGGTTGAAGTTGACCGAGGGCGTGGTCGAGCCCTCACTCTCGAACGGGTTCGGGTTCCCGAACTGGGTGATCTGGAGATCGTTGCGATCCGCGTACGCGGCGGGGCCGCACACCAGCACCGCGAGGGCCATCCAACGGCTGAACGTCCGCATCCTGAGTACCGCCTCCCAGGCGCACGTCCGGCGAACGGCGCCAACGGGCGGACGCTAGCGTGTGAGCGAGGAAATCGTCAATAAAACGGGCGGCTTCCGAGGGGGCAGGAGCGCCCCGACGAAAGCCGCCCGGAAGGCAGCCGAGCAGCCGTGCTACTTCGCTACGGCGCCGCCGACTTGGTCGGCTTGGTGGCCGTGGCCGCCGCGGGCGGCGTCACCTTCTGGGCCACCTCGGCGGGACGGCGGCGGATCACCAGCGTGCGACGGCTGGCGAACTCGGTGCTCTCGCGCGCCACCACCAGGACGCTGTTGTTGCCCTCCTTGAGGGAGAACTCGGTGGTGAACTTGAGCTTGCGCGGCTCGCCCTGCTTGGCGTTCGCGTCCACTCCCTGGAAGTACACCTTCTGGTCGTTCACCAGGACGTACATGTCCAGCAGGCCGGTGACGTCGCTCACCTCTCCGGAGAGGGTGAACTTGTCGCCATTGGCCACCAGGCCACCCTGGCTGGCGTCCACGTCGAGCTTGATGTCCGGCGGCGAGCGGCGGGCCACGAAGGAGATGTCCTTGGCGGGCGAGGGCTTGCCGCGAGCGTCGCGGGCATCCTGGGCGCGCACGAAGGCGAACCGGTCCTTGTCCAGCTCCACCCGGTAGAAGCCCTTGGCCGAGGCCTCGGTGTTGAGCAGCACCGGACGGGAGAGCTTCGCCAGCACCACGCCGTCCTGCTGCGGCGAGGCCAGCAGCTCGGCCTTCTCCGAGAGCTTCACCAGGCCCTTCTTCGGCTCGAACTTCGCCACCGGGGCGTCCGTCACCGGGAGCTGCAGCTTCTCCATGGCGAACTCCTCGAGCGGCTCGTCGACGATGGCCAGCTTCAGCGGGAAGCTCTCCTCGCGGAAGCCCTTCTTCACCTCGAGCTGGAAGCGCGCCGTCTTCGTCTCGCCCGGGGCCATCTCGCCCAGCTTGAAGCGGCCCTTCTCGATGAAGATGTTCGGGTCGCCGACATTCTTGATCTGCGCGAACGAGTCGAGCGCCTTGCCCGTGCCGGTGTTCGTCACGTCCAGCACCAGGGTGAGGTCCTCGCCGCGCTGCGCGACGCCGTCGCCGTTGCAGGCCTCGCAGTTGTCGACGACCTGCCAGTTGAAGGCGAAGGCGGGACGCGGCAGCTCGGCGAAGCTCAGCTCGCTGACGACCGTGGTGGGCAGGGCCCCGTTGTCGTCGTGGAACTTCACCGTCACCTCGTCGCGGCGGGAGGTCAGGTCCTTGGGCAGCTTGACCTTCACCTTCCACGTCTTCTTCTCACCCGGAGCGAGGCTGCCGAAGAGGAACTCGCGGCGGTCGAGGTAGTAGTTGTCGCTCTCCGTCCAGGCGCGCACGCGCTTGAGGGCCTCGGTGCCCTTGTTCTCGGCGGTGACGGCCAGGTCGAACGTCTCGCCCGCGGTGATGCGCTGGTCGGCGCTGGGGGTGAAGGTGGCGGCGAGCTTCACGTCCTTGGGCGTGGGGCCCGCGCTCCAGTCCACGTCGAGCGCGCTGATGGCGGCGTTGATGCGCTGCTCCTCCTCGCGGCGCTTCTGCTCCACGAAGGCCTTGCCCTTCTGCAGCATGGCGCGCCGCTCGGTGAGGGGCACCTGGAGGACGAAGTCGCGGGCGAACTGCACCTCGAAGTCCTCCTTCACCTCGTCCTGGCTCTCGGCGTCCATCTGGTCGTCCAGCTCCTCGCCGGAGCCCACCGACTCCACGTCCAGCAGCGGGCTCTTCTCCGCCTTGCTGGCCACCTCGGGACCCTTGGCGGCCTCGTCCTTCTTGGCCTGGGCCGCCTGCTGCTGCTTCTCGTCCAGCTTGAGGTACTTGAGCGACTCCAGCGGCTTCTCGCGGCCGAGCACGTCCTCGCGCTTCTTGGCCACGGAGTCCGAGTTGGGGTTGCCGAAGTGCTGATCCAGGTCCGCCTCGCCGATCGTCTTGCGCGGGGCGAACACGTGCACGCGCTCGTCGGTGACGGCCGCGGGCACCAGCTCGATGTCCGGGACGATGCCGACCTCCTGGATGGAGACGTCGCCCGGGGTGAGGTACTTGGCGATGGTCAGCTTGAGGGCGCTGTCGTCCGGGAAGTCGTACAGCACCTGCACGCTGCCCTTGCCGAACGTCTGGCGGCCGATGATGACGGCGCGGTTGAGGTTCTTGAGCGCGCCGGCGACGATCTCCGAGGCCGAGGCGCTGCCCGCGTTCACCAGCACGGCGATGGGGTAGGCGTCCTCGCCCTCGTCCGGACGGGCGCGCTTCTCCTCGCGCAGCTTGTCCGACAGGCCCACCGTCGAGACGATGGTGCCGCTGGAGACGAAGGTGTCCGACACCTGGATGGCCTGCTCGAGCAGGCCGCCCGGGTTGCCGCGCAGGTCCAGCACCACGCCCTTGAGCCCGCCCTTGGCTCTCGGTCTGACGGCGCATCTCGGAGAGGGCCGCCTGGAGGTCCCTCGTGGTGTTGCCCTGGAAGTTCTTCAGGCGCACGTAGCCCACGTTCCCCGCGAGCAGCTTGGACTGCACGCTCTCGATGGAGATCATCGCGCGGCTGAGCGTCATGTTGTGCGGCTTGTCCCAGCCCTTGCGCTCCACGGTGATGGAGACGCGGCTGTCCACGGCGCCACGCAGCTTCGACACGGCCTCGTTGAGGTCCATGTTGACGGTGGACTCCTCGCCAATGCGCTTGATCTGATCGTCCTTCTGGATGCCCGCGCGGTAGGCCGGCGTCTTGGGCAGCACCTTGACCACGGTGAGGTTGCCCTCGCGCATCTGGATGACGAAGCCCAGGCCGCCGAACTCACCCTTGGTGGACAGCTTCATCTCCCGGTAGATCTCCGGGCGCAGCAGCACCGAGTGCGGATCCAACGTGGAGAGCATCCCGTTGACGGCCGCGTACTCGACGTCGCGGGTGTCGTCCAGGGGACGCATGTTCTTGTTCACGAAGTCGAAGACGTCCTTGAGCGTGAAGGACATCTTCCACAGCGAGTCGACGTGGCTGATGTCGAAGTCGCGCTTCTGGCCGTTGACGTTGACGTGGAGCTTGCCCGTCTCGGCGCTGCCGTCCACGAGCACGTCCGGGACGCTCTTCTCCACGTACTCCAGCGCGGAGATCATCATCTCCTTGGGCTTCACGCGCTTGGGGTCGACGTAGTTGTCCTTCACGTAGAGGATGACCTTCGTGAAGACGCGCAGGGAGGAGAGGTCGTGCTGCCCCTTCTCGCCGGCGATACGGGTGGAGTCCGAGCTGCCCTGGCCGGCCTCCGCCGCGCCGAGCGTCAGGGGGAGCGGCGCCCGGTCATTCCCGACGAGGGCCCAGGCGCCAAGGAGGACGGCGACGGCGGTGATCCGGCGAAAAAGTCGCGGCATGGTTCATCCAGGATGGGGTTGGAAGACCCCGGGGGTGATGCGTGAAAAACTCAATAAATCCGAGCAGATGAAGAGAAGAGCAGGCGCCGGGAGCGACCGGGCAAGCCTAATCACGGACTCCCGGTGCTTCAAGCCGCTGTCTTCTCGCAGCGTTGGAGAACGCCACGAAGGCTCGCCGCGTTCCCGCCTCAGGTCCACTGGAACGAGACAACCGGCCGGGCGGATTATTTCCCGAGGGCCAGGGAGGGAGGGGGAGGAACGTTCCCCACGGCACGCAGCCCCCGGTAGAGGAGCGTGCCGCCAACCACGGCCACCGGGAGGAAGAAGGTGTTGAGGATGGGAATCCAGAGCAGGACGTAGACGCCCACCCCGAAGCCCAGGCAGAGCAGCCAGCGCTGACCCAGCACCCGACGGACCTCGGCGAAGGGATACCCGTGGCGTGTCATGGGCGCGGCCAGATGCTCGCCAGCCAACCAGAGCATCGTCCACACGGTCCCCAGCACCGTCCAGAGTACGTTGCCCGCCACCGGCACCAGGTTGAGTGGGAAGAGCACGGCCAGTCCCAACAGCAGGAAGAAGACGCGCGCCAGGGTGTGCGCCACGCTGGTGACCAGGCTCCGGAGGAAGGGGCCGAGCCGGAAGGGGGGCGGCGAGAAGTCCCCGCACAGCTCCTCGGTGATCTCCGACAGGGGATCCTGCAGCGGGGCCAGCACCAGGGGCAGGGTGACGTTGGCCCCCACCACCAGCAGCACGAGGAACATCAGCGCCAGGACGATGTACCAGAGGATGCGGCCATACCAGGCCTCGGGGAGGGTCCACAGCCACCCCAGGAGCTGCGGCGTGTACGTCCAGAGGAGGGCGAAGAGGCCTCCCAGGGCCACCAGGGTGACGACCGCACAGAGGGCGGACATGCCCAGCAGCCGAGGCGAGCGGAAGATGAGGCCCCAGGCCCTGCCCAGCAGGGCGAGCCCTTGAAAGAAGTCCGACGGACCGGACCGGGCGGAGAAGGTGGGCACCGGCGAGGGGTGGGTCATCCTCGGGACGATGCGCAAATGACGGCGACGGGGTCAATGGCGGTTATAAAGGGGCCCGACATGTCCCTCGATCTCCAACGCGACGCCTCCGAGCCCATCACCTCCCTCGACATGCTGTTGGCCGGTTTCCGGTCCGCCGAGAAGCCCCGGTCCCAACACCGGCTCGGGCTCGAGCACGAGAAGTTCGTGTACCCCGTCCAGGTCGCGCGTCCCGTGCCCTACGAGGGGCCCTCGGGGATTGGCGCGCTGCTGGAGCGCATCGCCCCCGCCGGCTACACGCCCTTCCGGGAGACGCCGCAGTCGCCCGTCATCGCCCTGCAGAAGGGCATGCTCACCATCTCCCTGGAGCCGGGCGGGCAGTTGGAACTCTCGGGCTCGCCCTTCCGCACCGCGCGCGAGGCCCACGCGGAGAACCTGGCCCACCTGGCCGAGGTGAAGGCCGCCGCCGAGCCGCTCGGGCTGCGACTGGTGGCCCTGGGCTACCGGCCCTTCGTGACGCCCGCGGACATGCCGTGGATGCCCAAGACGCGCTACCTGGCCATGCGCCAGAGCCTCCCCGAGCGTGGCCGGCTGGCGCTCAACATGATGTTGATGACCGCCACCGGTCAGGTCTCCCTCGACTGGGAGGACGAGGCCGACTGTGTGCGCAAGACGGTGCTGGTGGCGCGGCTATCGCCGCTCATGAACGCCCTCTACGCCAACAGCCCGCTCGTCGATGGCAAGCCCTCGGGCTACCTGTCCTTCCGCAACCGCGTCTGGGATGAGGTGGACCCCACGCGCTGCGGCTACCTGCGCTCCTTCTTCGATGGCTCCTTCTCCTACCGCGCCTACGTGGATTGGGCCCTGGACGCCCCCATCCTCTTCCTGCGCCGGGGCGAGGAGTACCTCCGCCCGAAGATGACCTTCCGCCAGTTCATCCAGCAGGGCTTCGAGGGCAGCCCCGCCGACATGAGCGACTGGACGGATCATCTCTCCACGCTCTTCCCCGAGGTGCGACTGAAGAAGGTCCTCGAGGTGCGCGGCGCGGATTGCGTGTCGGCGCCGATGACGGGCGCGCTCGCGGCGCTGTGGCGCGGGCTGCTGTACGATCGGGGGGCCATGGAGGAGGCCGAGCGGCTCCTGCCCCGCCTGTCCTTCGAGGAGCACCAGGCCTTCCACGACACCGCTCGTCGGCAGGGGCTGGCCGGCAAGCTCGGCAACCATGAAATCCACCGGCTGGCCGGGGAGATGGTGGCCATCGCGCGCCGGGGTCTGGAGCGACTGGATCGGGAGGATGCCCCCCTGGTGGATCCGCTCGCCGAGGTGGCCGCATCTGGCCGCTCGCCCGCTCAGGCTGTGCTGGAGGCGTGGGAGAAGGATCCCCGCCCCGAGGCGCTGCTCGCGCGTTTCGCGCTTTGATGGAGTGTCCGCACAGTCGGCTCCAAGGGATGAGCCCTGTGTGCTGAATGGCCCCCTGCCGAAGCAGGGGGCTTGGAGCCTGGACTGAGGCGCCTACACCGGCGGCCGGGCCTTCTGCATGCTCGGGCGGGCCTCCATGCGCTCGACCCAGGCCTTCACGTGGGGGAAGGGCTTGAGGTCGATGCCCGCCATGTCGCGCACCAGCAGGTTCGAGGCGATCGCGAAGTCGGCGACGGAGAGCTTGCCCGTCAGGTACTCGCGGTCCTTCAGTGACTCCTCGAGCACCTTGAGATCACGCTCCACCAGCTCCCGGCCCTCGGCGAGCACCTTCTCGTCCTTCGGGTGGCCAAAGAGCTTCTGGTAGTAGGTGTTCCAGATGACCTTGAAGGTGTCGTTGTAGAAGGCGAAGGACTGCCAGTGCAGCCACTTCTGCACCTCGGCCATGCCGCGCGCGTCGGTCGGCATCAGCCCGCGCTCCGGCACCAGCGCGCCCAGGTAGGTGATGATCGCGTTGGACTCCCAGAGGACGAAATCCCCGTCCACCAGCGCGGGGACCTTGGCGTTGGGGTTGATGGCCCGGAACCAGGGCTCCTGGTGCTGGCCCTTGGCCAGGTCAACGGTGATGACCTCCACGTTGCTCAGACCCAGCTCGTGGATGACGGCGGTGATCTTGAATCCGGAACCCGAGAAGGGATTGTTGTAGACCTTCATGCTTGATGTCCTCGTGGGGGGTGGAAGGAGCGCGGAGGTTGCCCTTCCCCGCCAGGGCTGTCCAGGGCCCAGGAGTCGCCGCGGCTCGCTGCTATAGTGGGGCCGGAAGGAGAGGACATGGCAATGGAGGCACGACAGATCGTGGCCCTGAGCGGGGGCGGCTTCCTGATGGAGCCGGGCAACCCGCGCCTGGACAACTACCTGCTGGGGCTCCTGGAGAACACCCGGAGGCGCGTGTGCTTCATCCCCACGGCGAGCGGGGATGCGGCCGACTTCATCGTCCGCTTCTACCAGGCCTACCCGGCCAGCCGCTGCCAGCCCACGCACCTGTCGCTCTTCAGCCGGGGCAAGGAGGAGCTGCGCGAGCTCATCCTCCGGCAGGATGCCGTCTTCGTCGGTCCGGGCAATACGCTCAACATGCTCGCGCTCTGGCGGCTGCACGGGCTGGACGCGGTGCTCAAGGAGGCCTGGGAGCAGGGCGTGCTGCTGTGCGGGATGAGCGCCGGAGCCATGTGCTGGTTCGAGGGTGGACTCACGGACTCACTGGGGTCGCTCTCCTCCTTCCACAATGGGCTGGGGCTGCTGCCGGGCACGCTGTGCCCCCACTATGACTCCGAGCCGGCGCGCCGGCCGGCCTACCACCGCTTCATCGCCGAGGGCCTGCCGGGAGGGCTCGCCGCCGATGATGGCGTGGGGTTCCACTTCATCGGCACCCAGCTCTCCCACACCATTTCCTCGCGAGAGAAGGCCCAGGCCTGGCGCGTGGAGCGAACCGAGGTGGGAGTCCGGGAGACAGCACTGCCCGTCACCGTGATCGAGTGAGCTCCCGGTGTCGATGGCCGCGCGGGCAGGAGGTTCGCATGTACTTTGACGTGTTCCATTCCCTGGGGACCTTCTCCTGGGAGCAGTCCGAGAGGCAGACGTTCCAGGAGTTCTTCGCGCAGGCCGTCGTCGCCGACGAGCTCGGGTTCGGCACCTGGTGGACGGCCGAATCCCACTTCTCCAGTGAGGTCCAGAAGCGTCACAAGGAGCCGGTCGTCCCCTATTACGTGGGGGAGGTGGGGCTGAACAACGACAGCCCCCAGCTGGCCCAACAGGTGTTCGAGCGCACCCGGCGCATCGGCTTCGGGACGGCCATCTACAACATCGTCGGCGGCAACGGGGGGCCCATTGCCGCCGCGGACCGCATCCGCGCCCTCGCCTTCCTCAACAGTCTCCGGGAGACGCCTCGCAAGCTGCACATCGGTGTCGCCAGCGGGCGCTTCCCCTACATCAACAAGCCCTTTGGCATCGTCCCCCGGGATCGCGAGGAGGAGCTGCTCTGGGAGCACTACAAACGCTTCATCTTCCTGGAGGCCCTGGAGATCTTCCTGCGGTTGAGCAATGGGGAGGTGCTCGGCTCGGAGGACGTGACGCCTCATGCCTTCACCCGGGAGTGCTTCCCCACCGAGGCCGCCTGGAGCCGCTTCCAGGCCGAGGTGAAGCAGCTGCCGCCGCGAGCAGGCTCCTCGCCGGAGCGCCTGCGCTACCAGCCGCGCTGGGTCTTCGAGCCTCTCCGGCTCGTCCCGGCCCTGCCCGCCAACGCCTCCGCGTTCTGCCGCTTCGTGCTGGGCTCGATGGATCCACTCGCGCGGGAGCTCGGCCTGCGCCACGCGGATCTGGACCTCTTCAGCCTCTCTGTCACGCCACCGGCCGTGCTGGACGCCGTTCATGCCGAGATGCGAGAGCGCAGCCTCGCCGGGGGCCGCCTGTGGCACCGCAGCCGCATGCCTCGCACCTCGCTCATCTTCATCGACAAGGATTGCAAGAAGGCCGAGGCCATGGCGTCTCGCGGGCTGGACGTCTACATCGAGGGCATGCGTGGCACGGTGAACATTCCCCGCAAGGAGGATCTCATGGCGCGTGTGCTGGTGGGGGATGCGGCGAGGGTGCGCGAGCAGCTCTCATCCGGAGATCCCCGGGGCTTCCACCCGGAGGATCGCCTCATGCTCTGGTTCGAGTTCGCCAAGGACCATGAGGACGTCGTCTCGCAGATGCGCTACTTCGCCGAGGAGGTGATGCCCCATCTGGCCTCGCCCACGGAGGCGCCGTGGCCCGGGGCGGTCTTGTCCGGCTAGGACGACGCCGCTACACTCGAGCGGGCGTGCGAGTCCTCTACCTGTCGCAGATCATGTCTCATGATCACCCGCGCCGCTCCGCGCTGCCGGACGAGCGGCTGCAGGTCCCACCGCTGTTCGCGGAGCTGGGTCATGAGGTGCACGTGGTGGATGCCACCTGCGAGCCGCTGCCCGACCCGAGGAGCTACGCCGGCGTGGTGGTGGGCGGCAGCGCGGGCTCGGCCAACGACACCGAGCCGTGGCGGCTGCGGCTGGGCGAGTGGATGGGCACCTGGCAGGACGTGCCGCTGCTGGGCATCTGCGGTGGCCATCAGCTCCTGGCCCGTGTGCTGGGCTCCCGCGTGGTGAAGATGTCCCATCCCCAGGTCGGGGTACACCCGCTCCAGCTGCCGGGACTCCCGGACTTCACGGGTTGGGTCATGCACATGCACTCCGAGCATGTGGTGGGTGTGCCCGCCGGGGCCACCGTCTGGGCGGAGGACGCGGCGGGACTCCAAGCGCTCCGCTATCCCAGACATCGCTGGACGGTGCAGTTCCACCCGGAGATGCCCGAACTGGTCGCCTACGGCGCCGGTCGCGGGCTGGGCGCCACCGTCGAAAGCTGGCCGCAGCGCGAGGTGCGCGCCGCCGTCGCTGGGGGCAAGGCCCTCTTCCGCGCCTGGCTCGACGAGCTGCGTTAGGCGCGCGGCCCCGCTCTGCTCCGCCGTGAGCCGCTGGGACAAGAATGTCTCAGAAGGGCGGAGTTGCGCCTTCGGAGGAGTTTTTCACCAAACCTATTTTTTCTCGTATTGTTATGTAACAATGTTCTTCCCCTACTCTTGGAGTCAGAGAAAGAGCTGTTCCCTCTGAACCCACCTTGATCACGCTTCGTGCGGGAGGTGCCGTTGATGCAGCCTCTACCTTTGCCATGTCCCAGCGACAGCACGACTCGGCAGCCTGTTTCCGATTCGGTGCGAAACGGCGCGGAGCAACTCAGGCTTCTACGGGAAAGCCCGGCGGAGCCCGCGGAGCAAGCGCTACCGACGCTGTATCAGGCACTGGATGTGCTGAACCTGGAGGAGGGCGCGCTGCTCGAGGGATGCTCCGCGACGGAGATGGAGTACCTGAGGGTCGTGGCGCAGTGGTCTCGCGACTTCCTGACCCGGCCTCACCCGGATCTGGGGCGCACGGGCTCGGTGTGCCCCTGGGTGGAGAAGTCCATCCAGCGCCGGCTGTATCACCTGACGCTGCAACATGAGGCGCACCTGCGCCTGGACGAGGTGGAGCGGACGTTCCACCTGTTGCGCAATCACTTCCTGGAGATGGCGCCGACTGAATTCAGCCAGGGGCAGTTCAAGACCATCGTGGTGATCTTCACCGGGCTGCCGCCAGTCTCTGGAGCCGGAGTTCATCAGCAATCTCCACGAGCGGCTCAAGCCCTCCTTCGTGAAGCATGCGCTCATGCTGGGCGAGTTCTTCCCCACCAACGTGAAGACGGGCCTTCGCAACCCGAGCTGGCATCCGCTGCGCGCTTCTCCTTCGCTGCTGGTGATTCGCAACATGGTGCGGCCGGACATCGCCTTCCTCAATGATCGCAAGGAGTTCGTTCAGTCCTACCTGAGCCGGTTCCAGCAGGAGGGGTGCGTGGAGCTGAAGGGTTTCATCGCGCGCAACCAGGCCCAGCTGACCCCAGAGTGCGTGAGCATGCTCCAGGAGATGCTGAGCGAGTTCCAGCGGCCCAGCCCCGAATAGAATCAAGCCGAGCGCCGGGGGCAGCCTGCCCCAGGTGCGCACCCAAGGGGTCGCGAAGTGGAGCAACGCACGAAGATGGCGTGTGGACCGGGTGCGGAGGGGCTCTCCCTCCAGAGCCTGCCCTTTCCCAGGCGAGGCTTTCTGCCCGAGGAGGATCCCTGCCTCCGGCTACCCGAGGCCTTCGCGCCCTGGGACGAGCTGGGCAGTGAGCTGCCGGGCCTGCTGGCCGCCGGGAGGGCTCGCGAGCACATCGCGCGGCTGCCACTGCTGGAACCCCGACTGCTGGAGGAGCCTCGGCACCTGGAGCGGGCCATGATGCTGCTGTCCTTCTTCGGGCATGCGGCGGTATGGGAGAAGGGGCGGCAGCAGCCGCAGCTGAGCTTCCCGCGCAGCGTGGCGGTGCCCTGGATGCAGGTGGCGAAGCGGCTGGGGCGTCCGCCGGTGCTCGCGTACAGCTCGCACGCGCTGAACAACTGGCGGCGGATTGATCCCCAGGGCCCCATCGCGCTGGGGAACCTGATGGTGCTTCAGACGTTCCTGGGGGGACTGGACGAGTCCTGGTTCATCCTCGTGCACGTGAACATCGAAGCCCAGGCCGAGCCCATCATCTCGGCCGCGGCGGCCGCGCGGGAAGCGGTGGTGGCGGACACGCCCGAGCTGCTCCTGTCGCAACTGCTGCTCATCGCCGAGGCCCAGCGGGAGACGGAGCGCGTGATGCTGCGGATGACGGAGCGCTGCGAGCCGTCCATCTTCTTCAGCCGCATCCAGCCCTTCCTCCACGGCTTCCTCGAGATGCCGGTGGTGTACGAGGGAGTGGAGGAGCTCGGGGGCCAGCCGCAGCCGTTCGCGGGGGCGAGCGCGGCGCAGAGCATGATCCTGCCGCTGCTCGACGCGGTGCTGGGAGTGCGGCACTCCTCGGAGGACACGCTGCACCGGTACCTGCTGGAGCTGCGCCGCTACATTCCTCCCGCGCACCTGGCCTTCCTCGAGGCCATGGAGCAAGGGCCCTCGCTCCGGGAGTACATCCTGTCGCACCGCTCACCCGAGCTCGTGGAGGCCTACAACACCTGCCTCGAGCTGCTGGGCATCTTCCGGCAGAAGCACATGGAAATGACGGCCCGCTATATCATCCAGCCAGCCCGCGAGCAGGGCTCCTCGCAGGGTGAGCAGGGCACGGGCGGCACGCCCTTCACGCACTACCTCAAGAAGCACCGCGACGAGACTCAACGCAACCTCATCCGCTGAAGGGCGCGAGGTGCGGCACCACGGGAGACAGCACGGCATGGAGAGTCAGTTCTGGCACGAGCGTTGGCAGATGGGGCAGACCAGCTTCCACCAGCCCGAGGTCGAGACGTTCCTCAGCGCGAACTTCGGGCGGCTGGGGGTCGCTCGAGGGGCGACGGTCTTCGTGCCCCTGTGTGGCAAGTCCGTGGACATGCTGTGGCTGGCGGCTCAGGGCTACAAAGTGGTGGGCGTCGAGCTCAGCGGGATCGCCTGTAAGGCCTTCTTCTCCGAGAACCGCCTCGCCGCCGCCGAGCCGGTCACCGAAGGCCGCTTCCGGGTCCACCGCGCCAAGGACCAGCCCATCACCCTCTATGAGGGCGATTTCTTCGAGCTGAGCACCGCTCAGACCGGGCCCCTGGCCGCCTTCTACGATCGGGCCTCATTGATCGCCCTGCCCCCGGCGATGCGCGAGCGCTATGTCCAGCACATGAAGCGCGAACTGCTGGCCCCCAGCACCAGCGGGCTGCTGCTCAGCGTGGCCTACGAGAGCAGCACCTTCCCTGGCCCTCCCTTCTCGATTCCTCCCGAGGAGGTCCAGCAGAAGTGGGGGGACAGGTTCCACCTCGAGCTGGTCGGCCGTGGCGAGGAAGTGGTCGGTCCTCCGACCAACCGCATTCTCGACGTCCGAGAGCGCCTGGCTGCTCACGCCCGGGACAGGCTCCTGAGAAAACGGTCCGGGCGCCTCTTGGGAGGCGCCCGGCGTCCCGCTCAGCGCCGCCGCTCCAGCGCCTGGCGCATTCGCTCCAGCCCCTCGCTCAGCAGCGCCCGCGGGCAGCCGAAGTTGAGCCGGACGCAGCCCTCTCCGCCCGGGCCAAAGCTCTCCCCGGGGCTGAGCGCCACACGCGCGTGCTCGAGGAAGAAGGCGGTGGCGTTCCCCGGAAGCTCCGCTTCGCGGCAGTCCAGCCAGGCCAGGTACGTCCCCTCGGGCGCCACCATGCGGACACCGGGGAAGTACCGGCGCACGAAGTCCACGAGGAAGTCGCGGTTGGCCTCCAGGTACTCCCGTAGCTCGCGGAGCCACGGCTGGCCCTCCCGGTAGGCGGCCTGCATCGCCACCCCTCCGAGGATGTTGGGGGACGGCAGCATGTCCACGCGCGCCGCGAGGAACCGTTCCCGGAGCGCGGCGTTCGGGATGACCGCGAACGCCATCTTGAGTCCGGCGATGTTGAAGGTCTTGCTCGGAGACATGAGGGTGATGGTGCGCGCCTCCACCTCCGGGCCGAGCGTGGCGATGCAGGTGTGCGTGTGGCCACCGAACACCAGATCGCAGTGGATCTCATCGGAGACGATGATCAGATCGTTCCGCAGGCAGGTCTCGGCCATGCGGGTGAGCTCCTCCCGCCGGAAGACGCGCCCCAGGGGATTGTGGGGATTGCACAGGAGCAGCACGCGCGAGCGTGGGTGGAGCGCTCCCTGGAAGGAGTCCCAGTCGAGCTCGTATGCGCCGCTGGAGCCCCGCACCAGGCGCACCGCGTCCAGGCTGAGCCCGGCGTTCTTCGGGCACTGGAGCAGGGGCGGATACGCCGGCACCTGGACCAGGACTCCATCCCCGGGCTGCGTGACGGCCCGGCAGGCGACATTGAAGCCCGGGATGAGCCCGGGGAGGAGCACGATGGCCTCGGGCGACACCCGCCAGCCATGGTGCTCCAGGAGATATGCGGTGACGCTCTCCACGAGCCCGGGCTGGGGCTCGTGGGGATAGCCAAAGACCCCCTGCTCGATGCGCTCGCGCAGGGCGTGGATCACCGGCTCCGGGGAGCGGAAGTCCATGTCCGCGACCCACATGGGCAGGACGTCCGCCCCGTACTTGCGCCACTTGAGGCTGTCGCTGTTTCCGCGGTCGAGGAGCTGGTCGAAGTCGTGAGCCATGTCTTGGGCCTGGGGTGAGGGGGAGCTGGCTCCCCCTCACTTCATCCGACTACATGGGAACGCAGGCGGTGGGCGGCGGTGGCAGCTGGAAGATCGGAATGGACGGCGGCTGGTAGCCCATCTGCGCACCAATGAAGGTGATGACTCCCGACTGGGGCGGCGCGGAGATGGGCGGGTAGAACCAAGGCCGGCGCGCCACGTCATCCTCCTTCGTGTCCTTCACCGTGTAGGTGATCTTCTCCGGACGAGGCAACGTCGCGGGGACCAGCACCACGGCGAAGCCCACCGGCGTCTTCTGGGACTCCGTGACGATGAAGCCACGCGAGGAGCGCAGCGGGTCCGAATCGCTCCCGGGAGGCGCCCAGTTGATGTGGTACACCTGCCCCACGGAGGACTCGACGGCGATCTGATCCGCGGGGGCTCGATTCGCGCCGTTGCCCCCGTGGAAGAGGCCCAGGACGGTCACGGAGTGATACCGGGTGGGGTTCACCAGGTCCGACACGAGCGTGGACGTGCCCTTGGACGACAGGTACTTGGCGACCGCCTCCAGAATGCCCTGGGAGCTGATGTGGACGGCCTCCATGGACAGGCACATACCGGCGACGGTGGTGATGGGGCGCAGCGTCAGGGTCCGCAGGTACGGAGCGGAAGGCACGTTGGGCAGCGGCGGGCCGGCCACCGCCGAGGGCAGGGAGCCCTGCGCCTCCGCGAGGATGAAGTACGGCGCGGTGGCGCGGCTGGGGACCTGAGGCAGGACCCAGATGCCCACCCCATCCGTCGTCGTCGCGTCACCCGTGGTCGTCTGGGTGAGCGGATCAAAGGCGGAGATGGCGGCGTTTTGCACCGCCGCGTGCTGGAACAGCGGGAGGCCCTCGGACAGGAACGGCGGCATGGGGCAGGTGGGCCCGCATGCGGCGAGGGTCATGAAGTACGCCTCGGGGTCCCACGCCAGACCGGAGATGCGGGTGTGCAGGCTGAAGCTGCCCGGGGCGACGTACTGCGCTTCCGGGACGAACTCGGACAGACCCGGGGGGGGAGTCTCCTCACAGCCCATCCCCAGCAGACAGGCGCCCATGAGTGCTGCGTATCGAAGATGACGAGTCATGACGAAAGGGCCTCTCATTGGGCAGGGAGGATGTGGAGCTTGGGCAACGAGTCCGCCTCACCATGGCACTGCTGGGCGCAGTTGCCATAACGGCTCGGCTCGGTCCCGGTGACGAACTTGGACGCGAAGAACTCCGTCCCGTGCGCCGAGGGGTGACACGTGCCGCACGCGTAGAGGCTCGGGCGCGTGGCGCTCTCGCGCGTGAGGTGGCACATGGTGCAGTCGTTCTTGGCCTCCGGGAACTTGGGCGAGCGCATGTGGATCTTGTGGATGTTCTCCATCACGCTGCCGCCGTTGGTGGTCTCGTACTGGTGGCACGTCCTGCAGGCCTCCACGTGGTCCACCGACAAGCCGTGGCGCAGGTTGTCCAGCGAGAGCACGCCGCGGTGGCAGATCTGGCAGTTGCCGACCCGGCCCGGGTAGGTGGTCCGCTGCTCCGTGCCAACCTGGAAGAAGTAGGGCTTGGTCTTGGCCACGCGCTCACCGCCGAAGTAGCGGTGGAACTTGATGAGCGCCACGTACGTACCGGGCTCGGCGTTGGCCGGCAGCTGCGTCCCGAAGCGCGTGGCCCACTTCTGGCCGAACTCGGCGGGGTTCAGCGGCGTGGTCGACGTCTCGCTGGGCAGCGCGTAGGAGTACCCCAGCGTGTAGTAGGGGGAGGCTTCCTTCGGGTTGCTGCGGCTGTACATCTTGTGGAGCGGCCCAGCGATGTTGACGACGGGGAGCATGTCCAGCTCCAGCGTGCGATCGATCCAGGGCAGGTTCGGATAGAGCATGCCGTTGGCCTGGTTGGACGTCACCTCGACTCCGCTGGGCATCAGGTCCGGCGCGTGCAACCGGACGCCGTTTCCGTCACGCACGTCGACGAAGGCGTTCAGCGTCTCGCCTGGCTGGTAGAACTTGCCGTTCTGCGGCGCGACGAAGTTGAGGTTGGGATCGATACCGAAGCCGCACGGGGTATTGGCGTTGCCGGCCGCATCAAAGCAGGTGGGCGGCAGCTCCTTCTCGGACACGAACGTCACCGGGAAGTAGAACGGCTCGTTGGGCATCTGGCTCCAGGTCACCCGCACGGCACCCTCTCCCTTCAAATCGGGGACGCGGAAGGTCTTGAAGGGGTTGGTGCTGCCGACGAGATCCAACCGCGCGGTGGTCCGGTACACCGGCGCCTGCGGAGGCCAGCCCGGAATCTCCGACAGGGGGTGAGCCTCCGGGTCCCCAGGATAGCGCGGAGGATTGAGGTTCTCGATGCGCCAGCCGAAGTGCGAGTGCCCGGCGTACGGCGACTCCGCGAGGAACTCCTGGCGGGAGTACTCGACCGGCGTGCCGCGCACCGTGCCCTCCGAGTCCAGGACCTCCACCTTGAAGGTGTCGCCCTTGACGCGCCGCCAGGCGCCATTGTCGAAGAGGACCACGCGGTGCCACCGGTCCTGGGAGACTCCGGGAACCCCGGACTGGAAGATCCACTCATCCTGAGCCAGGCCCGCGCCGCTCCAGTCCAGACTCTTGAAGCGTGACTGCTTCGTGATCCAGAGCAGCGGCTCCGTCGGCTTCCCGAAGTCGGTGTGGGCGTTGACGAGGGCGTCCGTCACCGTGATCTGGTTGAGGAAGTAGTCGGTGCCGGTCACCAGCTGCATCTGCCCCGGCGGCACATACGGCGGGAAGCCGTCAATGGCCACGGGGCTGGGGCACGTGTCGGGGTAGGGGATGGGTGCGGAGTTCTTCGGCACCGCCTGGCCCGTCGGCATCACGGCACAGCCGTTGTACCACTGCAGAGACAGGCGGATGGCACCCGAGTTGGACGACCGGTACGGGTCGAAAGCGCGGGCGCCGCGGCCTGGCACGTTCTCCGAGTCGGAGGTCTTCAGCAGGTTACAGCCCAACGTTGACAGCAGGAGTGCACAGAGTGCGCCACGAACCAGGGGGGATCGAATCATCGGCACTACACCACCAGGCGGACTGTGAGAGGGATGAGGATTGTGCATCGTAGTTTAAGGCGTGTGGTAATAAGAGAATGTAGCAAAATTTTTACTACGGCTGCAAAGAGCTCACCAGCCACTGGGAGAGGTCCTGGTCCGGAGCGATGTCGGAGAGGTTGCTCCCTTCCAGGGCCATCAGCTTCTTGTCGGAGGAGTGCGCGTGGCGCTTGTGTAGCAGCACCTGCTCCTCCTCCGCCATGGACGCACGGAGAAGCCCCGCCGCCCCTCTCTTCACGAGAGGCGCGACGGGGCTCGACTCCTTCGGGACTCGACCTGGGATTGGCTAGAAGCGGCCACCCACGGTCGCGGCGAAGTTCAACAGGTTGCCGCCGGTCTCACCGGTCCCGGTGGCCGGGTCCGCGAACTCCGTGCCGAGGAGGATCAGGTACGTGGCGCGTGCTCCGGCGGAGATGCTCGGGCCGATCTGGACGTCCACGCCGGCCGAGCCCCCCAGCTCCTCGACGAAGTCGTTGCGGTAGAGGGTATCCGCGTCGTCGGTGACGTTGAGGTAGCTGAGGCCCAGGCCCGCTCCCACGAACGGACGCAGCACATCGTTGAACAGGGGCGGACCGGCCTTGGCCATCACGTCGACGTTGTAGCGGTACAGGGCCTGTTCGTCCCCGACGCGATCATCGTCGATGGGGAGTCGCTGGCCCTCGAAGCCCGCCTCGAGGCCGAGGTTGCGCCAGGGCTGGGCAGTCGCGGCGATTCCGAGCATCCCGCCCGGTGCTGTCAGATCCCCCCCGATTCCGGTGAAGCCGCCCGCGCCCACTTGCGCGTCCAGGCCGACTTTCGTCTTCTCCTCATCGAAGTTGATATCATCGTCGACCCGCGAGGCATCGATGGCCGCGAACGCCGACCCGGCGGTGATCAGGGTCATCACCGCGAAACCATCCATCCACGAACGAACCTTCATCGCATCCTCCCGTCACTTCGGATGTCTGCTGGGCGAAATCTGGTCATTCGTCCGGAATGAGAAGGACCAGGGCCTGTTTCAGCCCAGGTGCTCGTTCCCGACTCGGACAGGACGCAGGGCTCTCGCCCGGTCTCTCGGCCTACCCGGGACGGCGGGGGCGAGTAGAGCGTCAGCCCACCCGGGTGCGAAGGCGGCCTGAAACCTGGAATGAATGGAATTCCCGAGCCCTTCCCTGCGGACCAGAAGGTTTTCGGAGGGCGCTTGGGTATAAAATGACCCGACTCCTCCTCCAGGGTGTCCTGAATCAGGACAGTGGGTCCGAGCGCCAAAGTGTCTGTTCTTCCGCACCCTTGGCTCGGGGTATGTCAAGAATCGAGACATGACGTACGCAGCTGCTTGCGACCCCCATGCACCAGTGGGCCCGTCGCGTAAGCAGGTGTTAGATGGAATTACGGGCCTTTATGGAATGGCACGCATCCTGCTAAAGCCACGAGCGGCTGCGGTGGCATCCCCGTCACCGGCCAGCAGGAGGTTCCCCCCTTGGTTCGCAATCGTTTCCTGGCTGCTGCTCTCCTCGCCCTGCCCCTGGCGGCGTGCGGTGTGGAGGAGTCGAACGAGGCGCTGACGGAGAGCGCCGACGTCGGCACCCTGTCCACTTCTGATGTGAAGGCCGCGCTGAGCGCCATTCCCGGCGCCGAGGTCCTCGGCAAGCACCTGGACGAGGTGCCCTACTTCGTGCGTGGTGACTTCGGCTCCGTGGGCCAGTCGCTGCGCGGCATGGCCGCCCGTGACACGAGCGCTCTCATGGGCGACTCGCTCACCCGCATCGCCCCCATCTTCCGCCTTCAGACCGCGGACCTGGTGGCGAAGAGCACTCGCGTGGACGAGCAGGGCATCACCCACATCCGCTATGCCCAGATGAAGAACGGGCTGCCGGTGTTCGGCGAGGAGCTCGTCGTGCACGTGGACGAGACCGGCCGCATCTTCGCGGTGAACGGCACGGCCCGCGACGGTGCGAACGTCTCGGCCAACGCGCGCATCTCCCGCGAGGGCGCCACCACGGCCGCCCTGCGCAACACCAAGGGCTCGGGCCTGACCGCCGAGAGCGCGCAGCTCGTCTACTACCGCACCGAGGGCGGCCTCCAGCTCGCCTACGAGGTGCTGGTGACGGGCGAGAGCCTGGAGCTGCCCATCCGTGACCACGTCTTCGTGAGCGCGCGCGATGGCTCCGTCCTCGGCCGCGACACGGACATCCACACCGCGCTCAACCGCAAGGTGTACAGCGCCAACAACGGCTCCTCCACCCCGGGTACGCTCAAGCGCTCCGAGGGCCAGGCGGCCACGGGCGACGCCCACGTCGACGGCAACTACGACAAGCTGGGTGGCACGTACAACTGCTACAAGAACAACTTCGGCCGCGACTCGTTCGACAACGCGGGCGCCACGCTCATCAGCACGGTGCACTACAGCAGCAACTACGTGAACGCCTACTGGGACGGCACCCAGATGGTGTACGGCGATGGCAACGGGACGGACTCGGGCATGCTCGGTCTGTCCGCGGACGTGACCACGCACGAGCTCACCCACGCGGTGACCGAGCGCGAGTCCAACCTCACCTACTCGGGTGAGTCCGGCGGCCTCAACGAGGCGATGAGCGACATCTTCGGCGCCTACTGCGAGAGCTACGCCTCGGGCACCTGGGCCACCACCAACGCGGTGTTCATGGTCGGCGACGACATCTGGACCCCCGCCACCCCGGGTGATGCGCTCCGCTACATGTACGACCCGGCCGCGGACGGTGCCTCGCTCGACTTCTGGTCGAGCAGCGCTGGCAGCAAGGACGTGCACTACAGCTCCGGCATCGCCAACCTGGCCTTCACGCTGCTCTCCAAGGGCGGCACGCACCCGCGCGGCAAGAGCACCGTCAACGTGACGGGCATCGGCGTGGCGAAGGCCGGCGCCGTCTTCTACAAGGCCAACGTGGACTACATGACGGCCTCCACCACCTTCGCCCAGGCGAAGACGTACTCCGAGCAGGCCGCGACGGCGCTCGGCTACACCACGGCGGAAGTCGCGTCCGTGACGGCGGCCTGGCAGGCGGTGAACGTGGGCAGCGGCACGCCGCCTCCCCCGGCCTGCACCACGCCGGTCGCGCTCTCCAACGGCGTGACCGTCACCAACATCTCCGCGGACACCAGCACCTGGAGCTGCACCTACACGCTGGCCGTGCCGGCGGGCTCCAGCAGCCTGGCGTTCAACCTGAGCGGTGGCACGGGTGACGGCGACATGTACGTGAAGTTCGGCGCCGAGCCGACCAGCTCCTCGTATGACTGCCGTCCGTACGCCTCCGGCAACACGGAGACCTGCACCTTCGCCACGCCGAGCACCGGCACCTACTACGTGAAGATCTACGGCTACTCGGCCGCCTCGGGCATGAGCCTGAAGGGCTCGTACTCCACGGGTGGTGGTGGTGGTGGTGGCACGCTGAGCAACGGCGTCGAGTCGGCCCAGTACTCGGGCGCCTCGGCCTCGTGGACCTGCAACACGCTGGTCGTGCCGGCCGGGACGACCTCGGTGGTCTTCAACCAGACGGGCAAGACGGGCACCACGGGTGACGCGGACCTGTACGTGAAGTTCGGCTCCGCTCCGACGACCAGCAGCTACAACTGCCGCCCGTACCTCTCCGGCAACACGGAGAGCTGCACCATCAGCGCTCCGAGCGCCGGTACCTGGTACGCCTGCTCGCGCGGCTACAGCGCGTACACCAACGTGACGATGAAGGGCACGTACTAGCCCTCCACCGAAGCAGCGCTGAAGCCTAGAAGTCCTGACGCCCGGGAGCCCCATGGTTCCCGGGCGTCTTCGTTTCCGCGCATGAGACGAGCCACAGGCCAGAGCACTGGCCGAGTGGGTGCAAGCCCAGGCTGCCAACATCCCGTAACGTCACTCATGGGGCTTCAGCCATGGCAGAAAAGTTCACCGGGTCTGCGTCCTCGATGCGCATGAGGCAGCGGAAGTGAGAAATCGCCGTAAGCCCCGTGAGTTGCAGTCTCTCCTCCAGAGTGTACAGTTCGCGACTTTTCAAGCGCCGTCACGGACTCCCGAGTTTGCATGCAAGGAATTGGGAGCGCCGCGATGGAGGCACAACTCTGGAGGCAGATAATCGTGATGAACAAGATGCAGACCGCAGTGCTCGGCACTCTCCTGGCAACCGCTCTCGTCGGCTGTGGTGACGACAAGCTCGAGGGGCAGGCGGTTGACTTCAACGGTGCCAAGGTGACCACCTGGGCGAAGCTCGACGACAAGGGCGCGGTCGCGGAGGTGGGCTTCACCATTCCGTTCGCCTCCATCCAGAACGCGGGCTCCTCGGGTAGCACGCATGACCACCCGGTCATCTTCACCGCCGACTTCCCGAAGCAGGTCAGCGAGACGACGTCCATCAACCACTTCGAGTTCGACTGGATGCCGGGTGGGCACGAGCCGGCGCGCTACATGGCGCCGCACTTCGACTTCCACTTCTACATGGTGGACAAGGCCACGGTGGCCGCCGTGGACTGCACCAACGGCACGCAGGCCGACCCGGCCATCGTGCCCGATGGCTGGTTCCCGGCCGTTCCTCCGGACACGGACCCCAAGCCGTTCTGCATCCCGAACATGGGCTACCACGCCCTGCCCGCCTCGGAGTTCACTTCCCCCGGCGTCTTCAAGGAGGGCCTGTTCGACAAGGTGATGCTCTCCGGCTTCTACAACGGGAAGCTCACCTTCATCGAGCCGATGATCACCAAGGCCCAGATGGAGAAGAAGGAGAGCTTCACCCTGCCGGTGCCGCAGCCCAAGAGCTTTGGTCGCGCGACGCTGCACCCCACCAGCTTCAAGGCCACGTACGACGCGGACGAGAACGCGTACGACTTCGTCCTCAGCGACTTCAAGAGCATCCAGTAGTCGAATGCCCCGAGACGTTCCCCATTTCGGGGAGCGTGTCGGGGCATGGAGTGCTCGGGGCATGAGCCCAGGGTGACCTGGACTTCTTCATGCCCCGAGCGGTGCTCGGGTTGGGACTACTTGTTCTGACCGGGCGCCTGCTGCTGCCCACCGGTGGCGGCCTTGCCCGCCGGCGGCCCACTGGGGCCCGTCGGGCCCACGGCACCACCCGGAGGCACTCCACCCGCGGGCGGCGTCGGCTCGGGGGTCGCGTTCTTGATGGCGGGGATGCTCTTCAGGTAGGCGTAGACGGACTTGAGGTCCTCATCCGTCATCGCCGCCACGTTCCCCCAGGGCATCGGCGGGAGGATGGGCCGGCCCCGGCCCATGTGCTTGCCGGTCCGCATCGCATCGATGAACATCTTCTCCGTCCAGGTCCCCATGCCCGTCTCGTCCGGCGTGAGGTTGATCGCGTAGCTCACGCCCCAGGGACCCGCCCAGGCCGTGTTGGTGGCGGACGAGGCCGCGATCCACGGGCCCTGCGCCGCCGGCGGCGGCGGCAGCTTCATCGTCTCGGGATGACCCGAGAGCATCCGCGACATATCCGGCGCCGGACCCTGAGGCCCCATCGCGAACGGGGTATGGCAGTCATTGCAGCCGGTGATGCGCACCAGATACTCGCCACGCGCGACGGCCTTGCTCGGCTTGGCCGGCTTGGTCGGCTTGGCAGCCTTCGGAGTGCCCTGCGCCATGGCGACGACGGGGACGTTCACGGCGACCACGGCCATCAGCATCAGCAGACGACTTGACTTCATTGCCCCTCCTTCGAGGTTGCGCCAGGAGAACCGCCGGAGGGCTCGTGCATCGTTGCGGACGAGGGCCCCTCCGCGATCCAACGGGATATCAAGGCACGTGAGGCCTCGTCCACGACGACGGTTCCCAAGGGGGGCATCTGGAGTCCCGGGTGTCGAGATGCCATCCGTTGAGCAATCACACTCGTCTCAGGGTGTCCTGGGGCTATCCGCAGCACGGCGTCCTGCGTCAATCCTGGCGCCCTGGTGCGGGTCCGCTGCCCCCACGCGCTCTGGAGGGCGCGCTCGGGAGCCTGGGGGTCATCGCCCAGGGAGTGCCGGAGTGACAACCCCAACCCGGACAGCGGGCCGTCATCGTTATGACAATGGCCGCAGTTGCCATGGAGGTAGCCCAGGGCCGCGCGCTCCGTGGGGGTCGCGGCGGAGATCCGCGGTGGCGTGCTCAGCAGCGCTCGAGGGAGGCGCTTGAGCAGGCCGCGCCGCGCGAGCCAGCCGAGCTCCACCCCGGGCGCGGGTAGAGGCTCCGCGTGGAGCGCCCCCGGGTCCCGATCCGAGGAGAGTTGGAGCGCGCTGAAGCCAAGCACCTCCGTGCGCTGCCCTTCGTGGCAGACCTTGCAATCGGAGACGCTCGGGATGTCGTGCGAGAGGCCCGCGCCGAGCTCGAACGTGCCCCGCTGGCCCTTGTCGGAGACGAGCACCGCCTCGCGCTGGTCCTCGCTCCACGCATACGAGGCATACGACCAGGTGCCGTCCCGCTGCCGCTCCAGGTAGCGCGTCTCGACCCGGCGTCCGCCAAAGGAGAGCTCCTGCCAGAGCTTCGCTCCCACCGGGAACACCCAGGCGTCCGGGCGGGAGGCGTCGATGGACTTCCCCGAAGGCAGATAGAGCCAGCGCCGCCTGGTGGCTCCATCCATCCAGACCGGATACTGAGGCGAGTACTCCAGGTTGCGCGAGGCGACCTCGTACTGGCCGAAGTCGCGGTACAGCCCCGTGTCGCGCAGGTGCTGGGGAGGGCTCTGCTTCTGACCCTTGCGCGCGGCGCTCACCGCGGTGCATCCCCAGAGCGCAACGGCGACACCCGCCAGGCAGGCGAATCGCTTCAGGACCAGGGGCAGTCGAGCTTCATCAATCATGGCCACCACGATGCCGATGAGGCTGCGAGATGTAGGACGGGAGGGACTGAGACTGCAGCCCGCCTCTCGGCGGGGCAAGTAGATGGCACCCACGCCCTCGACGCAACCCGATGCGAAGCTCCCCGCTAGCGGCGCCCGAAGAGCTTGCGCAGACCGGAGAGGAGCCCGCCCGGACGCGTCTCGGGCTCGCCCTCCAGCGGCGAGCGGGCGATGACGGCCTCCAGCTCCGCGTCCTCGGGCATGTCCGCGGCCAGGGTGACCGGGTGGCGCTTCACGCCCGGCAGCGTGGCGGCGAGCGAGAGCGTCCCGTCCTGCGAGAGGCTGAAGTGGACCTCGGCCTCGCCGGGGCGCTCGATGGAGAACGCGAGCGTGCCGAGATACTCGTTCTCCGCCGCCACCGACGAGGGCCCCTGGAAGAGGGCGAGCGAGAGCGGCCCCGGCGTGACGGGGAGCACGAGCGTCTTCTCCGCGGGGAGGCGGGTGTTGCGCTCGAAGACGCGGCGCAGCGTGCCCCCGCGCTCGGCCACGCCGATGGGGACGGAGAGCACCTCGGAGACGGTGGCGCCGGGCTTGCCCGCCTCGGCGTCGAGGAGGCCCCGGCCCAGCAGCGCCGCGCCGAGCGCCGCCGAGTGGGTGGACTCCACGTCCGCGCGCACGGGCACGCCCAGGCTCTCCTCCAGCCGGCGGCGCACCAGGGGCGAGCGGCCCTGGCCTCCGAGGAGGAGCACCTCGTCGAGCCCCTGTGGCGTGAGCGCGCTGGACTCGAGCACCTGGCGGACCACGAGGGTGATGCGCTGCACGAGGTCCGCGGTGAGGGCCTCCAGGCGCTCGCGGTCGAGGGTGAGCGCGGGCAGGCCACCAGGCAGAGGGACTGAGACCTGCTCCTGCTCGCTGAGGGCCACCTTGGCGGCCTCGGCGGCGGCGAGCAGCGGGGCCCAGTCGAACGGGTGCTCGGGGCGCGGGACACCCTGGGCCTGGAGCTCACTGGCGAGCGCCTCGGCGACGCGTGCGTCGAAGTCCAGGCCGCCCACGGTGGGGTCGCCCCCGGTGGTGATGACCTCGAGGTCGTCGCCGGTGAGCTGCACGACGGACACATCGAGGCCGCCGCCGCCGATCTCCACCACGAGGATGCGCTTGCGGGCGAGCCCCCGCTCATGGCCGAAGGCGAGCGCCGCGGCCGAGGGGGCGCTGAGGAGGCGCAGGACGTTGAGCCCGGCGAGCGCGCCCGCCTCGCGCATGGCGGCGCGCTGGCGGTCATCGAAGTGGGCGGGGACGCAGAGGACGGCCCGCGTGGCCTCGTGGCCGAGGAAGGTGCTGGAGGCGGACTTGAGCTCGCGCAGGAGCCGGGCCGCGAGCTCGGGGAGGAGGATGCCCCCACCGCGCAGCTCGACGCTGATGTCGCCATGGGGGCCAGCGGCGATGGGGAAGGGCAGGGGCCCGCCGAACGCGCGCACCAGGGGCGAGCGGGCGCGCAGCCCGAGGAAGCGGCGGAGCCCGAGGGCGGCATGGCGCGGATTGCGCCCGGCCTCGGCCCTGGCGGCGGCGCCCACGAGGAGCTGACCCGTCTCGTCCACCGCCACGAGCGAGGGGAGGGATTGGGCCTCACCGAGGGGAACGAGCCGGAGCGTGCCCTGGTGGTGGACGGCGACGCGGGCCTGCGAGGTCCCGAGATCGATGCCGAGCACCACCTCGGGGTGCGTGGCCGTCACGGGAGGGGTCACGGGCACGTCGAGGATGGCGCGGCGGCGCCCCTTGAGCTCGGGGGAGGGGCGGCGGGGCTCCTCGGGGATGGGAGGAACGTCGCGGGCGACCTCCGGGAGTGCCGAGGGGCGCTCGCGAGGCTCGATGGGGGAAGGTGCCTCACGAGCGGTCGGGGCGGGGGCGGGCTCCGCCGTGACGGGAGCGGATGGTGGCGGCGTCGCGGTGACGGGCTGCTCCACCGGGGCGGGCGCGGGGGCTCCGGAGTCACGAGAGCGGGCGGCTCCGTCGGAGCGGGCGCTGTTCGTGCTGGTGCCGGGGGCGCGGGAGGCTCGGGGACGACGAGGTCGAGTGACTCGGGCTCCCCGAAGTCGCTCGGGGAGGACTCCGGTGCGCCGGGGTCGAGATGCTCCAGGACGGCGTTGGCGATGAGGTCCTGGGTCGTGGGGCGCGGGGGCACCTCGGGCGTGGTGCGCTCGGGTGCCACCGTGACGGGGCGCTCCGTCGGAGCGGGGGGGCTCGCGGGTTCTGGCGCGGAGGGCGCTCCCTGCCAGGGCTCGGTGGGGACCGCCTGCGCCACGGGAGGCACGACCGGGGTTCTCTCCGGTGGCGCCGCGAGGGGCGGCCGTGGTGTGGCCGGAGCCTGCTGCTCGGCGGTGACGGGAGGCTTCGCCGGCGCTGGCGGAGGGGCCGCGGCCGGTTTCGAGGCGGGCGGGGCCGACGGCCGAGCTGGAGCCTTGGCCGCCGGCTGCTGCGCGCGGGTGGCGGCCTGCTGGGGCGCGGCGGGAGCCACTGGCGCTGGCGCGGCCGGGTTGGGCGCGGGCGGGACGGCAACGGCCCGAGGCGGAGCAGCGGGGGCGGCCGGCTTGCGTGCGACCGGGACGCCTTGCTCTGGAGGGGCGGGGGCTGTCGGCTTCGGCGCGACGGGAGCGGTGGGTTGGGATGCGGACATCGCCACCTGCTTGCGAAGCGCCTCCGCCGAGATGACGGGGCGCCCGCGCTTGCCTGTCGTCGCTCCCTCGGTGAGTACCGCCGGCGTCTGCTCCGGCCCGGGCGTGGGCGCGGCACCAGGCTCAGCCGTGCCCTCCTTGAGCTGGCTCCTGCGGCTCACGATGCGGTCGATGAGCGCCTTGCTGAAGGCATCGAGGCGCACGAAGCGCACGGTCATTCCGGCGCGAGGGCCCTCGGGCTGGGCCTTCACCACCACGCCCTCGCCGCGCAGCAGGCGCCCGCCGTCCACCAGCACCAACTCGAAGGAGAGCCCCGTGCCCTCGGGCTTGGGCGAGCGCGTGGCGATGAAGAGGCCCCCGCGCGCGACGTTGGCGCCGTACTTCTCGATGAACTCCTCCTCCGTGGCGTACGGAAGACGGATGCGCAGCGGGAGGAGCTTGGGCTCGACCGTCACTGTCCGTCACCGCCGCCCGAAGGAGCTCATTGCAGGGGGATGCGAGTGGCCGTGCTGCTGCTCGCGGGCAGCACGAGGGTCAGCTCGGGAGCGATAGCGGACGGGGGCACTTCGAAGAGGAGGACGTACGAGTCTCTCTGGCCCTTCTCCCAGGTGCGGTCCAGCTTGCGCGTGCCGGCGAGGGTCTGGGCGTCGCGAGCGATGGGGTACTCCTTGCCTTCGGCGTCCACCAGTTTCGCCTCCGAGAGCGCGAGATGCTCGGACTGTGCGCCGACGTTCTGGACGATGAGCTCCGCGCGGACGAAGAGCTCGTCGGTGGTGAGGCTCACCTTGCCGGTGCCGCGCAGCGAGTGCAGCGACTCCAGGTTGGTGAGCTTCACGGCGAACGAGTCCACGTGCACGGTGTCATTGGAGCCGGGCGGGGTGAGCTGCTTCGCCCGGTCCTCTTCATGGCCCGCGGCCAGCCCGGCGAGGCGCGCGTTGGGGTCGGTGGACTCGGCGGCCTCGGGAGGGCCGGAGGTCGCCCCCCCTGGTTCACGCGATCCACCTCCTGGCGCAGCTTCGCCAGGGTGCGGTCCTCGTCGGGCGCGGGCTCCTCCTTCTTGCAGCCCCCGAGGAGGGCCGCCGAGCAGAGAAGCGCCGCGAGGCCACGGGCGTACGGGCTCATGCGAGGGTGGTCCCCTTCACCAGCTCGTACAGCTTGTCGAAGGCCGCGGGGATGCGCGAGGGGTCCTCGCCGCCGCCCTGGGCCAGGTCCGGCTTGCCACCGCCACGGCCGTTGACCTCCTTGGCCATGTCGCGCAGCAGGTTGCCGGCGTGGATGCCCTTGGCCACCACGTCCTTGGTGGCCGCCACGAGCAGGACCACCTTGCCGTCCTTCTCGCCGCCGATGGCGATGACGCCGGACTTGATGCGGTCGCGCAGCTGGTCCGCCAGCCCGCGGAACACGTTGGGGTCCGCCGGGTCCATCCGCGTGGCGAGCACCTTCATGCCGTTGATGTCGCGCGCCTGCTCCATCAGGTCCTTGCTGGAGCCGGCCTGCGCCTTGACGGCCACCTCCTCGACCTTGCGCTCCAGCTCCTTCACGCGCTTCTGCGTGGCCTCGACGCGCTTGACCAGATCCTTGGGAGAGGTCTTCAGCAGCTCGGCGGCCTTCTTCAGCTCGCGCTCGGTGTCGCGCACGTACTGGAGCGCGCCCACGCCGGTGACGGCGGTGATGCGCCGCACGCCCGAGGCCACGCCGGCCTCGCTGACGACTTTGAAGAGCCCGATGTCACCGCTGCGTCGCACGTGGGTGCCGCCGCACAGCTCGGTGGACTGGGGGTGCACGGTGACGACGCGCACCGTCTCGCCGTACTTCTCGCCGAACATGGCGACGGCGCCGGACTTCTTCGCGTCGTCCAGGTTCATGACGCGCGTCTGCGCCTCGGTGTTCTCGCGCACCCAGGTGTTGACGATGTCCTCCACCTGGTCGAGCTGCTCGTGCGTCATGGGCGCGAAGTGCGAGAAGTCGAAGCGCAGGTAGTCCGGCGCCACCACGGAGCCGGCCTGCTTGACGTGCTCGCCCAGCTCCATCTTGAGCGCCTTGTGCAGCAGGTGCGTGGCCGAGTGGTTGGCGCGGATGGACGAGCGGCGCTGGCCGTCCACGCCGGCCTGCACCATGTCGCCCACCTTGAAGGTGCCCTGGGTCACCTTCACCTTGTGGACGATGAGGCCCGACACCGGGCGCTGCGCGTCCTCCACCTGCGCCACCGACTTGCCGCCGTGGCCCACGATGCGGCCCGTGTCGCCCTGCTGGCCGCCGGACTCGCCGTAGAAGGGCGTGCGGTCGAGCACCAGCTCCACCTCGTCACCCGCGGTGGCCTCGGTCAGCTCGACGCCACCCTTGTTGATGATGGCGCGCACGGAGCCCTCGCCCTCGTGACCCTCGCCGTCGTAGCCGAGGAACTGGGTGGGGCCCAGCCGCTCCAGGAGCTTGAGGTGGACGGTGGCGATGGCCTTGTCCTTGGTGACGCCGCCCTCGTCCGTGCCCTTCTCGGCCTCCTCCTTCTTGAGCTTCTCGTAGCCCTTGATGTCGGCCTCGAAGCCGCGCTCCTTGAGGATGATCTCCGTGAGATCCCACGGGAAGCCGTAGGTGCCGTGGAGCTCCCAGACCTTCTCGCCGGAGAGGACCTTCTCCCCGGACTGCTTCATCCGGGCCACTTCCTCGTCGATGAGCTTCAGGCCGCGGTTGAGCGTGCGGCGGAAGCTCTCCTCCTCGTGCTTGCAGACCTCGAGCGCGAAGGTGCGGCTCTCGCGCAGCTCGGGGTAGGCGTCGCCCATGAGCTCGATGACGCGGTCCACGACCTTGGAGAAGAAGACCTCGTCCAACCCCAGCAGCGAGCCGTGGCGGATGGCGCGGCGCATGATGCGGCGCAGGACGTAGCCGCGCCCCTCGTTGGAGGGCTGCACGCCGTCGGAGATGAGGAACGCGGCCGCGCGGCTGTGGTCCGCCACGACGCGCATGGAGGCCCCGCCCTCCTGGGTGTAGGGCTTGCCCACCAGCTCGCTCACCTTGGCGAGGATGTTCTGGAACAGGTCCGTGTCGTAATTGGAGCGCTTGCCCTGCACGACGGAGGCGATGCGCTCCAGGCCCGCGCCCGTGTCGATGGACGGCTTGGGCAGGGGGATGAGCGGCGCGTCCTTCTCCTTGCGCTCGAACTGCATGAACACGAGGTTCCAGATTTCCAGCCACCGGTCGCAGTCGCACGCCACGCCCTTGCAGGGCTGGCCCGCGGCCACCTCGGCGCAGGGGATGTCGTCGCCCTGGTGGTAGTGGATTTCGGAGCACGGGCCGCACGGGCCGGTGTCGCCCATGGCCCAGAAGTTGTCCTTGAGGCCGAGCTTGTAGATGCTCTCGCGGGGCACGCCCTGCTTCGCCCACAGCTCGAAGGCCTCCTCGTCCCAGGGGATGCCGCCCTCGCCGTTGAACACGGTGACGGCGAGCCGCTTCGTGTCGAGCCCGAGCGTCTTCGTCACGAACTCCCAGCCGTACGCGATGGCGTCGGCCTTGAAGTAGTCGCCGAAGGAGAAGTTGCCGAGCATCTCGAAGAACGTGTGGTGGCGCGCGGTGTAGCCCACGTTGTCGAGGTCGTTGTGCTTGCCACCGGCGCGCACGCACTTCTGCGAGGTGGTGGCGCGCGAGTAGTCGCGCTTCTCGCGGCCGGTGAAGACGTCCTTGAACTGGACCATGCCTGCGTTGGTGAACAGCAGGGTGGGGTCGTTCTGGGGGACGAGGGACGACGACGCCACACGGCGGTGGCCGCGCTCCTCGAAGAACTTGAGGAACGCCTCGCGAATCTGGGAGGCGGACAGGACAGAGGACATGGTGAGGGTATATGCCACAAGTGGTGGGTGCGCTGCGTTTCTTGTGGACCGGGCTAGGATCGACCGCCTGACATGCGCTCCCCATCCCACCTTGTCCTCCTCCTGCTTGCCCTCCCTGCAGGCGTCCTGGCCCAGACAGACCCGCAGACCGTCTCCCTCGGGAGGACGCTGCGGCAGGGTGCCGCCCCCGAGCACCGCCTCCAGGCGGCCCGCGTCCTGGGGGAATCGGAGGACCCGGAGGCGCTCGGGCCCCTGTGCGAGGGGCTGAAGGACCCGGGCGGGGAGGTCCGGGCGGCGGCGGCCGAGGCGCTGGGGAAGCTGGGGGAGGTGGCCGGGCTGGAGTGCCTGGAGGCCCTGAAGGAGGAGACGGACGCGGCGGCGCAGGCGGCCCTTGGGTCGGCGCTTGAGCGGCTGCGGGCGCTGAAGGCACGGCCCCCCCGCGTGTATGTGAGGCTCGAAGGGGTGAAGGACACGACGGGGACGGTGTCTCCGGAACTGGTGAAGTCCACCGAGGCCCGGATGCGGCGGAAGCTGGCCCAGAAGGGGGCGTGGCTGGCTCCGGAGAAGGAGAGCGAGGCGGCGGCCAAGGGGGTGCTGCGCAAGCATAAGATTCAGGGCTACAGGCTGGTGGGTGAGATTCGCCCCGGGCCCGAAGGCGGGCTGAAGCTGTCGGTGATGTGGGTGCGCTACCCGGGAAAGCAGCTCCTCGGGACCGTGCAGGTTCATGCCGCCGGGGCGGAGCCGGGGGAGTTGCTCGCGGCCCTGGCGCCCGAGTCCATCGAGGAGGTCTCGAGCTCGTTCCAGTGGAAGTAGCGCGGCGCGCCATGCCCGGAGGCGTGCGTTTCTCGCCACGGTCCAGGCTAGGATTCGTCCCCTGAATGCGGAGCCCGTTCTCGCTGCTCGCCCTCGTCCTGCTCACCCTGCCTGGTGCTGTGCTGGCCCAGGTGGATTCCCGGATCGCCTCGCTGAGCAAACAGCTCGGTCAGGGGCAGGAGCCGCGGTTGCGCTCCCAGGCCGCACAGGGCCTGGGGTCCTCGGATGATCCAGAGGCACTCAAGCCGCTGTGCGACGGGCTGAAGGACCCGAGCGAGCAGGTGCGCGCGGCGGCGGCCCAGGCGCTGGGGAAGCTGAAGGAAGTGGCCGGGCTGGAGTGCTTGAAGGCCCGCAAGAGCGAGACGGACGCGGCGGCGCAGACGGCCATCAAGGCGTCCATCGAGACGCTCCAGGCGCTGAAGGCACTCCCCCCGAAGGTCTACGTGCAGCTCGGTGGGGTGAAGGACAAGACGGGCAAGCTGCGGCCGGAGGTGGTGAAGGTCACCGAGGCCCGGATGCGGCGGAAGCTGGCGCAGATGGGCGCGATGCTGGCCCCGGCGAAGGAGAGCAAGGCGGCGGCGAAGGGGGTGCTGCGCAAGCACGGCATCTCCGGCTTCCGGGTGACGGCGGAGATCCAGCCCACGGAAGAAGGAGGCCTGGTGGTGCGGATGGTGTGCATCGGCTATCCGGACCAGGCGCTGCTGGGAGATGTGGAGGTGCAGGCGTCGGGAGCGAAGCCCGAGGACCTGCTCAAGGTGCTGGCGCCCCGCATCATCGAGGAGGCGGCGGACACGTTCGAGTGGGAAACGTGAGCTGGCCCGAAGTCCTCCGCGCCGGGTGGTAGCTTCCTGAAGCAGGTTCGTAGCTCTGGAGGAGCCACAACAGGGCTCGGCCTGACTCAGGCCCTGCGGATGAGCCCCATCTCCTCGATGGCGGCGTAGATGCGCACGCGGGCCTCGGACCAGGGGAGCAGCTCCACGCGGTAGCCGGCGAGCGCGTCCAGCAGCAGTTGCCGGTAGCTGGGATGGCCGGGGTCGGCGATGACGACCACGCCCCGATCCCCGTGCGAGCGGATGAGCCGGCCCACGCCCTGGCGCAGCATCAGCAGCGCGCGGGGGAGCCGGTAGTGGAGGAAGCCCAGGTGCGCGTTGCCTCCACGAGCCAGGGGCTCCTCGCGCGCGGCCACCAGCGGGCGGCTGGCGGGCTCCAGCGGCAGCTTGTCGATGAAGACGCAGCCCACGCCCCGGCCGGGGATGTCCACGCCCTGCCAGAAGCTCTTCGTCCCCAGCAGCACCGTGCCGGTGTCCTTCTCCTGCCGCGCCGCCAGCGAGCGTCCGTGCCCGCGCGACTGCCGCATCACCTCGATGCCCTGCGGCTCCAGCCGCGCCTTCACCTGGTCGCCCACGCGCTCCATCCGCCGCGTCGAGGCGAACAGCCCCAGCACCCGCCCGCCCATCACCTGCGCCAGCCCCGACACGCGCGTCGCGGCCCAGTCGATGAACGCCTCCTCGTGCGCGCGCGGAGCGTCCGTCACCAGTACCACCAGCGCCTGCTTGCGCAAATCAAAGGGCGTGGGCGCGCGCAGCATCCGGGGCGCGGGGATGCCCTCGTTGCGCCCGTCCAACCCCAGCCGCCCGAGCACGTACGGCATCCGCTCGGTGCCCGTGCTCAGCGTGGCCGAGGCCAGCACCAGCGACCGCTTGTGCTGCGCGAAGTCCCGCGACACGTAGGCCGCCACGTTCACCGGCTGCGCGCTCAGGCTCCAGCGCTGCTTGCGAGGCACCGCCGTGGCCGCGTAGCACCGGCCCTCCGCCGGCTCGTCGGACAGCTCGGACGCGAGCGTCGTCAGCTCCAGCACCTCCGCGACGGCCCCCGCCAGCTCTCGCTCCAGCGGCGGAATCTTCACCGCCAGGTCCGGCAATATCTCCGGCAGCCCCACCGTGAGCAGCTTGTGCAGCGACTGGATGCACTCGCGCACGTCCAGCAGGCCCTCGCGCACCGGCTCCCACGCGGGAGAGGCCCGCACCTCGGCGGTGATGCGCAGCTCCGGCGCGTAGGCGGTCTCGTCCGCGTCCTCGGAGGCACTCGCGGAGGCCGGCTCGCACAGGGCCACCACGCGCTCGCCCAGCCCCCGCACGGCAGAGCCCACCGAGAGCAGGGCGCTTTCAATCTCGCTCATCAGCACGCGAGCCTCCGCGCGCCGCGAGGCGAAGAGGGCCCGTCGCAATTCAGCGAAGAGACCGCGCCGCCCGTCGCGTCCGTGGAGCCGCTCGGTGAGCCGGCTGAAGGCGAAGTCCGACAGCTCCGAGGAGAGCGCGGTGGTGGCCACGTCCTCCACCTCGTGCGCCTCGTCGAGCACCAGGTGCTCCATCTTCGGGTAGCGCTGGGGCCACGCGAAGGCGAGCGACTGGTTGATGACGAGCACGTCCGCGTCTCGCGCCTGGGCCACCGCCGAGTGGTAGTAGCACCGGTGGAAGTGCGGGCAGCGCTCGCCGAGCGTGGTGGCCGCCTCCGAGCGCACCGCTGGCGCCAGGGCGATGAGCACGGGGAAGCGATCGCGGAACCAGTGGCTCAGCCGGTCGAGGTCTCCATCCAGGCTGCGGCGCATCAGGGCGCGCAGGTAGGCCCGGGGAGCGCGGGCGGCGTGGCTCATGCCGGGCTCCACGCGGGTGACGTCCAGCGCGCGGCGGCGGCAGAGGTAGTTCGTCTGGCCCTTGAGGAGCGTGTACGAGAAGGCGCCGCCGGTGGCGCGGTGCAGGCGGGGCAGGTCCTTCTCGATGAGCTGGTCCTGCAGCGTCTTGGTGTGGGGAGCCACGCCCACCTTGCGCCCGTTGCGAGCGGCGAAGAGGGCCGCGGGCGCCAGATACGCGAGCGACTTGCCCGTGCCCGTGCCGGCCTCCACCGCGAGCTGCCCACCGTCGGACAGCGTGTTCGCCACGGCCTGGGCCATCTCGAGCTGCGCGGGGCGGGCGGCGAAGCCCTCCTGGGCGCGCTCCAGGGCACCGCCGGGGCCGAGCAGCGCCGACACCTCCTCGGCGCGCACGGGCAGCACGGGGGTGCTCTCATCCGGCTCGGGAGGTGGCTTCGTGCCGTTGAGCCGCAGGCGCTCGGGGCGGCCGGGGAGGAAACCCGTGGCCTCCAGCTTCAGCGCGGCGGGGCTCGCCCGGCACAGCTTCCACAGCCCGGTGAGCAGCGAGACGAGGGGCCTCGCCTCCGGGTCGACATCTCCCTCCAGGTCCAGCTCCAGCCCGGACTCACCGGCTTCAATCTGCGCCAGCCGCAGCGCGGCGCGTGGATCCAACGTCTCCAGCAGGTCGGCGAGGTCCTCGGCGCGCCCGTCGCGGATGCAGCCCTCCATCGCGTGGACGAGCACGGCGTGGGTGGCCTCGCAGTCCGTCATGGCGCGGTGCCGCGAGCGAGGGCCCTTGCCGGCCCAGCGGAGCAGGGACTCCAGCGAGTGGCTGGAGAGCTCCGGGTGCAGGTAGTGCATCAGCTCGCACGAGTCGAGCACCGGGGCGCGGATGGGGCCGAGCAGCTCCGGGAGGAAGCCCTTCTCGAAGGAGGCGTTGTGGGCCACCACCGTCCAGCCGGCGAGCTTCTTGCGCAGCTCGGGCACCTTGTCCGCGAGCCGGGGCATGCCAGCGAGCATCGAGTCCTCGATGCCCGTGAGCCGGCGGATGGTGAGGGCCAGGGGGCGCGAGGCGGCGAAGAAGTGGACGTAGCGGTCCACCACCTGACCGTTCTCGACGAAGAGGGCGCCGAACTCGATGACCTCGTCGACGCGCGGATCCAACCCCGTCGTCTCGAGGTCCAGGAATACATGTCGGTTGAAGAGCTCCGCCGCGCCGCCCATGGGGAAGAGGGCGCAGCCTAACCGCCTTCGAGCGTCATGCCGAGAAACGGGGCGTCCGGGGTCGGGACGGAACAGACGAGCAGTGAATCGCGCCGCGGATTTCACGCGGGGCGGGTGTGCGGTTCACCGGCCGCAGCCGTGGCGACCCGGACACGCCCGAGGCGGGACGTCGGTATCGGGTACTGGACGCGGAGTCACCTCGCGACCGCTCGGTGCCGCGAACCGACCGTTCGGCGTGCGGGCCCTCGCCAGCGCCCTGGATGGGCCCAACCTTGCACTGCACCGCGCGAACTCGCGCTCTCGGAGTCCCGTATGACGATCACCGCCACTGGCTTCCCGACCCCCACTGTCGAAGCGCCCTCCGCACCCGCCGTTCCCCGGCTGCGCCGGCCTCGCGCGACGTTGCTCGCGGCGCTCGGGCTGGGCCTCTGCGCCGAGGTGCTCTTCGATGGGCCCGCGCTCGGCCTGTCGTTCCCGCTGTTCGTCGTGCTCTTCCTCACGGCGCTGCTCGCCCTGGGAGGCCGCGAGGGCTGGCAGCGGGCCAGTCCCAACTCCTGGCTGCTCGTGCCGCTGATGTTCTTCTCCGGCATGGTCTTCGTGCGCGCGAGCCCCTTCCTCACCACGCTCAACGTGCTCGCCTCGGGCTTCCTGCTGCTGCTCGTCACCCACTTCTGGGCGGCCGGGCGCGTGGAGCGGCTCGGGCTGTGGAGCTACCCGTTCACCGCGCTCGGGACGTTCGTCCGTGCCGCCATCCTCCCTCCGGGAGTGGTGTACTCGGAAGTGGACCTGTCCGCGGCCCGCAAGCAGGTGCCGAAGCTGATGCCCGTACTGCGCGGAGCGCTGCTCGCCGTGCCCGTGCTGTTCATCTTCACCGCGCTGCTCGCCTCGGCGGACGCGGTCTTCGAGAACGCGGTGGCGCGGGTGCTGTCCTTCGACCTGGGCCTGTCGTTCCTGGACACCGTCGCGCGGCTGGTGTTCATCGGTGCTGGTGCGTTCGCGGCGCTCGGCCTGCTCGCCCACGCGCTGCGGCGGCGCCGCCATGGCAGCGAGGCCGGTGAGACGGAGGTGGCTCCGGCCGTGGCCCGCCTGGGCTTCACCGAGAGCCTCACGCTCCTGGGCCTGGTGGACCTGCTCTTCCTGGGCTTCGCCGCCATCCAGCTCGCCTTCCTCTTCGGCGAGGCGCGCCTGCCCTCGGGCCTCACCTACGCCGAGTACGCCCGCCGAGGCTTCTTCGAGCTGCTCACGGTGTCGATGATGACGCTGGGCCTCAGCATGGCGCTGGCGCGCTGGACGCGGCTCCAGGGCCAGGGGCAGCTCACCGCCTTCCGGGCGGCGTGCTCGGCGATGGTGGGTCTGGTACTGCTCATCCTGGCCTCGGCGGTGAAGCGCATGGCGCTCTACGAGTCCGTCTACGGCTACACGCACCTGCGCGTGTACACGCACGTCTTCATGGTGGCCCTGGCCGGGGTGCTCGCGTGGCGCGCGGTGACGCTGTGGTGGCGCCCGGAGCGCTTCGCCCTCGGTGCCTTCGTGGGGGCGCTCGGCTTCCTCGCCGCGCTCAACGTGCTCAACCCGGACGCCTTCATCGCGCGCGGCAACCTCGAGCGCTCCGAGAATGGCCACGGGCTGGACGAGGCCTACATGGTGCTGTCTCTGTCCGAGGACGCCGCGCCGGAGCTCGCCGCCATGGCCCAGGCGCCCGAGAGCGTGCTCGCGTGGAACGTCCGGAACATGTTCTGCGGCTTCTCCAAGCCGATGCCGGGGGGCTGGCCGGCCTTCCACCTCGCGCGCCACCGCGCCGCGAAGCTGGCCCAACCCATCTCGTGCCCGCTGCCGGCGGATGCGCCCCTCTCGGAGGAGGTCGTCTACCAGGGGCCGAGGGATTGATACACGAAGGGGGCCTCCACACCGCGCGGGTGTGGCCGGCCCCCTCTGTGCGGCGGTGCTACTCCACCATGAACACGCCGCTGATCATCTTCCCCATCGCGCAGCCGTAGACGAGCTTGCCCGTCTTGTCGGGGGTGAAGGACACCTCCACCGGCTGGTTGAGGGGCAGCTTCGTGTTGATGCCGTACTCGTCGAGGACGATCTCCGTCGCGCAGGTGTGGTCCGTGGTGCGGGTCAGCACCAGCTTCACGGGCTCGCCCTGCTTGAGGGTGATGGGGCTCGGCTCGTAGCCCTTCTCGGTGACGGAGAGCGCGATGGTGCGCGGCTCACCGGGCTTCGCCGGCTGGGCGGCGGCGGCCGGGGCAGCGGCGGCTGGGGCGGAGGGCTCCGCCGGCTTCGGGTCCTTGGAGCAGCCCTGTGCGGAACTCAGCACCGCGGCCGCCAGGGTGAGCGCCAGCAAGGGCTTGATGATTCGGGAGACAAAGGAGGTCATCGGCGTTCCTCGCGGCTAGGCGTTCTGCTCGGTCTCGTCGTCGGACATATCCATGTCCGTGTCTTCCATGTCCATCTCCTCCGAGGTATCCGCCGCGGAGAAGCGCACCAGGGCGTGCAGGGGGATGAACAGCTCGTGTCCGTCCTCACCGAGGATGAGGTCGAAGCGTCCCACCACGCGCAGCGTCGATTCGAACTGGATGCCGTTGCGCAGCGTGAGCCGCACGCGCTCGCCCTGGTGGTCGAGGAAGGGCCGGGGATCCGAGAACGGGCGCTTGTCCGGCTGACGCGCGACGTTGGCGGGCTTCTGGGCCAGCTTCGGGTCTCGCTCGAGCTGGGGCGTGAGCAGATCCCAGTCCGACCTGCGCGTGAGCATGACGACCTGGAGCTTCTCCAGTCGCCCGCTGCGGGTGAGCAGGAAGGAGATGGGCTCCACAGTGGACAGGGTGTCGAGCACGGTGCGCTCGCCCAGCACGACGGCCAGCTCGGTCTTCGACTCCAACAGTCCGTTGATGAAGGCGCTCACCGAGGAGTCATCCACCTCGCCGCGGGCCTGCTTCACGGCGGCCTTGCGCTGGGTGCGCTCCTTGCGTGCGAGGAAGTCGGCCACGGACAGGCCGCTCTGCAGCACACCGAAGCCGTCCGGCAGGGACAGCCCCGGGTTCTTGGCCATCAGGTCGTACACCTGATCGAACCGCTTGGCCTCCTCGGCGTGCAGCTTGCGCCACACCCGGCACTTCATCTTGCCCTCGAGGTCGCCCTTGGCGATGCGGGCAGGCACGTGCTCCTTGACGGCGAGCGCGAGGATCTGCTCGGGAGTCGGAGGCGGGCGAGGCGTCCGCGGACGTCCGAATCCACCCCCGGGCCGGCCCATCGAGCCCGCCCCTGGCGTACGACCGGCGAAGGGGCCGGGCCTCGGCGCGGTGGGGGAGGGGGACATCGGGCGTGGCGCCACGGGAGCCGTGGAAGCGGGGGCCGCCGGGGACACCGGTGCCGTGGCGGCCACCGGAGCCGTCGGGGATACCGGAGCCGTCGGCGTGGGCCGGGGCGTGGGCCGGGGCATCACGGGAACCGACGGGCTCGGCGCCGCGGTGGACGTCGGTGTCGGCACGGGGGCGGGCCGTGGGGTGGGAGTTGGCGTAGGCCGGGGGGAAACGGACGCCGCAGGCGTCGGGGTTGGCGCGGGGGTGCCAGGAGTGGCGGCCGGGCGCCGGATGACCTCGACTGCGGGGGCAATCCGCCGTGTCTTCCGATCGTTCACGTTTGTAGGCTACCTGATGCGCGAGCGGCCTGGGGGAGGCCTGTTCTCACGGCTGCTGGAGGGACTCCGTAAGGTCTACCTTCCATCCGGACGGTTCACGAACCATCCGGACCTGACTCTTTCCGGTCGAGGAAACCACGCTCACCTTGGCTACATCTCCTTCCTCGCTCAAGAGAGTGACCTCCGTAACATCGGCGGGCGGAGGAACATTCGCGAAGAACAAGGCTACCGGATCTGCCTTCACCGCGCCTCCGGAAGCCTGGGCCACCGTCTGGGCCCGGGCCTGGAGGGCATCCTGGGTGGTTTTCGAAAGGGAGCCATAAGCAATCTTGGCTTCTCGCCGCTGCACCGCCCGGTGGAAGGTCTGGTAGGCCTTCACCGGCGTGTCGTAGCTGGGTCGGTTGCAACCGCCGAGTCCCAGCAGGAGCAGCAGGAGGAGCGACATCGCGGGCAGCAGGCGCATGGTTCTTGCCATGTAGGCCAAAGATCCGCGCTCGCCAAGGGGCAGTGTCACTCTGGGGGCTCCTGGTATTGGCGGACGCAGTTGCGGCCGGCCGCCTTGGCCTCGTAGAGGCAGGTATCCGCCGCTCGCAGCAGCTCGTCCACGGACAGCAGGCTCTTGGAGGGCATGTTGGCCACTCCGAGCGAGGCGGTGACCTGCACGGGCTTGCGCGTGCCGTCCGGGGCGCGGTGCTCCAGTTGGATGGCGGCGATGGCCTCGCGCACGCGCTCGCACGCCCCGAGTGCCTCCTTGGGCCCCGTCTCGGGCAGCAGGGCGATGAGCTCCTCGCCACCGTAGCGCGCCACGAAGTCCACCTCCCGCAGCTTTTCCGCGCACCGTCTGGGCCACCCGGCGCAGCACCTCGTCGCCGAAGGGGTGCCCGTAGGTGTCGTTGATCCGCTTGAAGTGGTCGATGTCCATCATCACCAGCGACAGCGGCGAGCGGTAGCGCGTGGAGCGGGCGAACTCCTCGGTCAGACGCTCCTCGAAGTAGCGGCGGTTGTTGAGGCCGGTGAGCGCGTCCGTGCGGGTGAGGGCCAGCAGCTCCTCGCGCTTCTGGGCCAGCTCCCTGTTGGCCCGGTCCAGCTCGCGGTTCTTGTGGTCCAGCTCGCGGTTCTTCTCCACCACCGCGTCCTGCAGCACCTTGAGGCGCAGCATGGACTTCACGCGCGCGGACAGCTCCAGCATGTCGAAGGGTTTGACCAGGTAGTCGTCCGCCCCCAGCTCCAGGCCCTCCACCTTGCCCGCGGCCTGCCGCGCCGTCACGAGGATGACGGGGATGAAGCCGAAGCCGCCCTCGCCGCCATTGGCCTTGATGATGCGGCACACCTCCACCCCGCCCAGCCGCGGCATCTCCACGTCCATGATGATGAGGTCCGGCCTCACTTCGCGCAGGGAGCGCAGCGCCTCGGTGCCGTCGTAGGCCTCGCGGAAGCGGTAGCCGTGAGCGGCCAGCCCCTCTCGCACGTGGCGGATGTTGGCCGGCTCGTCATCGACGAGCAGGATGGTGCGATCCGCGAGGAGGTTCGCGGACGCGACGCGGCGGGGCGTCTCCACCATCTTCTTGCTCGAGCCATCCGCCATGTTGCTGCCATCCACCCCGTGCCCCGGGACCTTTGGGGAAGGCTGATTCTTCCCCGGATGCGGCATGACTGCCAAGTCACCCCCGGCCCGGCGGCTCCTCAGGCGGGCTTGCGCAGGCGGGCGCGGTACACGGGCTCGCCGCTGGCCAGGTATCGCCGCTCTCGCGTGGAGGGAACTTCCTCGGGGTCATAAGGATGGAACACACCCTTGCCGAGCGGGTTGACGAAGCCGGCGTCCTCGAGGATGGCGAGCATGGACACGCCCCGGTCCTGGACGTCCGTGCGCATGTCGAACAGGCCCCCGGGCTTGAGCCGGTCCAGCAGCAGCCTGGCGAACTCGGGCTGGATGACGGCTCGCTTGTAGTGGGCGCGCTTCCACCAGGGGTCGGGGAACTGGAGGTGGATGGTGTCCAGCGAGTTGGGGGCGAAGATGCGCGGCACCACGAAGCGGGCGTCCGCCTCGAGCACGCGCAGGTTGCGCAGGCCCATCTTGTGGCCACGGTCCAGGGTGTCGCGCGCGTACTTCTTGCGCCACTCGAAGGCGACGAAGCGCACCTCGGGGTGGCGGCGGCAGTACTCCAGGGCGTGGCCGCCGGCACCGGAGCCGATCTCCAGCTCCAGGGGGCCGGAGAAGCCGAACTCCGCGTCCCAGTCGGGCGGGGCTTCGAGGGAGGCCAGGTGCAGGCCGACGGGTTCAGGGAGGAGGCGGGGGCGAGGCATGACGGATGGGTGACGCTGGAGCGCCTCTTCTCACGGGCCGGGGCGGTCTGGCCAGGGCAAAGCGATGGTTTTGGCGCTATACCGGCGCCCCATGAAGGTCTTCCATGGAGTCACGGAAGCGCGGGAGCTGGCCGGCTGTGCGCTCGCGCTGGGCAACTTCGATGGTGTCCACCTGGGTCACCAGGCCCTCTTCGCCGAGGCCCGGCGCCACGGCCCTCCCGCCGCCGCGCTCACCTTCCAGCCCCACCCGGGCAAGGTGCTCCAGCCGGAGCTGGCCCCCAAGCTGATCACCTTGCTGCCGCGCAAGCTGGAGCTCTTCGAGGACTGCGGCCTGGACGCGGCCGTGGTGCAGCCCTTCACGCTGGAGTACGCCCGCCACTCGCCGCGCGACTTCGAGGCCTCGCTGCTGGACGTGCTGGGCGCGCGCCACATCGTGGTGGGCTACGACTTCACCTACGGCGCCGCGCGTGCCGGCACCGCCGACACCCTGCGCGAGGCCGCCGCCGCCCGAGGGGCCCAGGTGCACGTGGTGCCCCCTGTCACCGTCGACGGCGTGGTGGCCTCCTCCTCCAAGGTGCGCGAGTACATCCTCGAGGGCCGGGTGAGTGCCGCGCAGCGGTTGCTGGGGCGGCCTTTCGATCTGGACGGCACCGTCGTCACCGGCCAGGGTCGGGGCCGGAGCATCGGCATTCCCACCGCCAACGTGGACACCCAGAACGAGCTGCGGCCCGCCGCCGGCGTGTACGCCATCCGCGTCCGCTTCGGGGGGGAGTCCGGGGCGACCTGGCACCCCGGAGTGGCCAACATCGGTGTCAAACCCACCTTCGGGGTGAACGAGGTCACCATCGAGGCCCACCTGCTGGACTTCAGTGGTGATCTCTACGGCAAGGAGCTGCGGGTGCAGTTCCTGGAGCGGCTGCGCGCCGAGCGCCGTTTTGGCTCCGTGGCGGAGCTCGTGGGGCAGATCAAGAGGGACGTCGAGGCTGCTCGCACGGTGATCGCCCGGGCGTCCGACTGAAATTTTCCGAGTGGATTCAACGGGTTGCCGGGAGAGCGGGCCCCACACGGTGCCTTGACAGGGTTGTGTGTCGCTTCCTTTAATCCGAGCATCTCATGCGCTCGTACGTTCGCGCATCTTTTGTGGTGTCCTCTCGCGTCGTCACGCGGTGGGCGCCGTTCAGCCTTTTCAACGCTCGAGGCCTCTGAAAATGTCCGGTCGACTTGGTGAACTGCTGGTTCGCGAGAACCTCATTTCCGTCCAGCAGCTGCGCAAAGCCCAGGAGGAGCAGCAGAAGAACGGCACGCGCATTGGCACTGCCCTCATCAAGACGGGAGCCATCGAGGAGTCCAAGCTCACGGACTTCCTCTCCAAGCAGTACGGCGTCCCGGCCATCAACCTGAAGGACTTCGACATCGACGCGGAGATCATCAAGCTCGTGCCGAAGGAAGTGGCCCTGAAGCACCTGGTGATCCCCGTCAACCGCGCCGGCCCCTCGCTCATCGTGGCGATGTGCGATCCGTCCAACATCTACGCGGTGGACGACCTGAAGTTCCTCACCGGCTACAACATCGAGCCGGTGGTCGCCTCTGAAATCTCCATCCGCGATGCCGTCGAGCGCTACTACGCCGAGAAGGGCCCGGACATGAATGCCCTCGTCGACGAGATGGCCGAGGACATCGAGGTGGCCAAGGAGGAGGAGGAGGGCAACATCGAGGAGATGGCCCGCGCCGCGGACGACGCGCCCGTCGTCAAGCTGGTGAACCTCATCCTCCAGGACGCCATCAAGAAGGGGGCCTCGGATATCCACGTCGAGCCCTACGAGAAGGACTTCCGCGTCCGCTTCCGGATCGACGGCTCCCTCTACGAGGTGATGCGTCCGCCGATGAAGCTGCGCAACGCCATCACCAGCCGTCTGAAGATCATGGCGAACCTCGACATCTCCGAGCGCCGCCTGCCGCAGGACGGCCGTATCAAGATCAAGCTCGGCGGTGGCAAGGAGATGGACTTCCGCGTCAGCGTGTGCCCCACGCTCTTCGGCGAGAAGGTGGTGCTCCGCCTCCTGGACAAGTCCAACCTCCAGCTCGACATGACGAAGCTGGGCTTCGATCCCCAGCCGCTGGCCTGGTTCAAGGAGGCCATCGAGCGTCCCTACGGCATGGTGCTGGTGACGGGCCCCACGGGCTCGGGCAAGACGACGACGCTGTACTCGGCGCTGTCGATGCTCAACCAGATCGACACCAACGTCGCCACCGCCGAGGACCCGGTCGAGTTCAACTTCGCCGGCATCAACCAGGTGCAGATGCATGAAGACATCGGCCTGAACTTCGCCGCGGCGCTGCGCTCCTTCCTCCGTCAGGACCCCGACATCATCATGATCGGTGAGATCCGCGACTTCGAGACGGGCGAAATCGGCGTCAAGGCGGCGCTCACGGGCCACCTGGTGCTCTCCACGCTGCACACCAACGACGCGCCGGGCACCGTCAGCCGTCTGCTCAACATGGGCATCGAGCCCTTCCTCGTGACGGCCTCGCTCAACCTGATTCTGGCCCAGCGTCTGGCGCGCCGCCTGTGCGCCGCCTGCAAGCGCCCGGCGGAGAACGTGGACGAGCAGGCCCTCATCAACGCGGGCGTGCCCCCGGAGAAGCTCGGCACCTTCACCCTGTACGAGAAGGTCGGCTGCCGCGAGTGCAACGACCGTGGTTACCGCGGCCGCGTGGCCGTGTACGAGGTCATGCCCTTCTGGGACGGCCTCAAGGAGCTGGTCATCAACGGTGCCTCCGCCGCCGAGCTCAAGCAGGAGGCCATCCGCCTCGGCATGAGCTCGCTGCGCATGTCGGCCCTGGCGAAGATGATGGACGGCGTCACCACGCTGGACGAAGTGGTGGCCAACACCGCGCCCGACCGCTTCTAACCCCACTCCCCCGGCATCCCCCACCTACCCGAAGGACGGTTTTCGTGAATCTGCACCAGCTGCTCAAGGCGATGGTCGAGAAGGGCGCTTCCGACCTCCACATCACCACCGGCTCCCCGCCCCAGCTCCGCGTGGACGGCGAGCTGGTGCCGCTCAAGACGGCCCAGCTCACCCCGGTGGAGACCAAGCAGCTCTGCTACTCCATCCTCACGGACGCCCAGAAGCACAAGTTCGAGGAGGAGAACGAGCTCGACCTGTCCTTCGGCGTGAAGGGGCTGTCCCGCTTCCGCGCCAACATCTACATGCAGCGTGGCGCGGTGGCCGGCGCGTTCCGGACCATTCCCTTCAAGATCCTCACCTTCCAGGAGCTCGGCCTGCCCCCCGTGGTGGCCGAGCTGGTGAAGAAGCCGCGTGGCCTCATCCTGGTGACGGGTCCCACGGGCTCGGGCAAGTCCACCACGCTGGCCTCGATGATCGACAAGATCAACACCGACCGTCACGAGCACATCATGACGATCGAGGATCCCATCGAGTACCTGCACCCGCACAAGAACTGCCTGGTGAACCAGCGCGAGGTGGGGGCGGACACGCGCAACTTCAAGACGGCGCTCAAGTACATCCTCCGTCAGGACCCGGACGTGGTGCTGGTGGGCGAGTTGCGCGACCTGGAGACCATCGAGGCGGCGCTGGTGATCGCCGAGACGGGCCACACCTGCTACGCCACGCTGCACACCAACAGCGCGGTGCAGACCATCAACCGCGTGCTGGACGTGTTCCCGCCGTACCAGCAGCCGCAGGTGCGCGCGCAGCTCTCGTTCGTGCTCGAGGGCGTGATGAGCCAGGCGCTCATCGCCAAGGCGGGCTCTCCGGGCCGCGTGCTGGCCCTGGAGGTGATGATACCCAACCCCGCCATCCGCAACCTCATCCGTGAGGACAAGGTCCACCAGGTGTACTCGTCGATGCAGGTGGGCCAGGCGAAGTACGGCATGCAGACCTTCAATCAGGCCCTGGCGGCGCTGCTGGCGCGGCGGATCATCACCCAGGACGAGGCCTTTGGCCGCTCGAGCGACCCCGAGGAGCTGCGCAACCTTCTGTCCGGCGCCGGTGGCGTGCCTGGACAGCGGCCGGCCGGTCCTGCCGGTCGCTAATTCGCGAAATTAGAGCGCGGGAGTAGACTCGCGCACCCCTTCGGAGGGCTGTATGGCGGCAACGGCGACCCAGAAATCCGCACCATCCAAACAGAAGAACACCGCCCAGTTCCTCTGGGAGGCCAAGACCAAGTCTGGCGAGACGAAGAAGGGGGAGATGGAGGCCTCGGATATCGAGGCCGTCAACGCCCGCCTCAAGTCGCTGGGCCTCAACCCGGTCAAGGTCCGGCGCAAGGGTCTGCTCGACGCGGACCTCAACATCAGCTTCGGCTCGGCCGTCACGGGCAAGGACATCCTCGTCTTCACCCGTCAGTTCGCGACGATGATCGACGCGGGTCTGCCGCTGGTGCAGTGCCTCGACATCCTCGGCAGCCAGATGGACAACCCGGCCTTCCGCAAGGTCGTGTTCGCCATCAAGAGCAAGGTGGAGCAGGGCTCCACCTTCGCGGACGCGCTGGGAGACCACCCCAAGGTCTTCGACGAGCTCTTCGTGCAGCTGTGCGCGGCGGGTGAGGTCGGCGGTATTCTCGACAACATCCTCAACCGGCTCGCGGCCTACCGCGAGAAGAACGAGAAGCTCAAGCGCAAGGTCAAGGGCGCGATGACCTACCCGGTCATCGTGTTGCTGGTGGCCGTCGGCGTGACGGCGCTGCTGCTCCTCAAGGTGACGCCGACGTTCGCGAAGATGTTCTCGGACTTCGGTCAGGCGCTGCCCGGGCCCACCCAGTTCGTGGTGGACCTGTCCGAGTGGTTGCAGAACTACATCCTGCACGCCCTGGGCATCATCGCGGCGATCGTGATGGCCTTCACGTACACGTACCGCAACCCCCAGGGACGACGCTTCCTGGACAAGGTGTTCCTGATGGCACCGATCATCGGGCCCGTCATCCGCAAGGTCGCGGTGGCGCGCTTCACCCGTACGCTCGGCACGATGATCTCCTCGGGCGTGCCCATCCTGGACGCGCTGGACGTCACCGCGAAGACGGCCGGTAATCGCTCGGTGGAAGAGGCCATCTACTACGTGCGTGGGAAGATCGCCGAGGGCAAGAACATCGCCGGCCCGCTGCTGGAGACGAAGGTGTTCCCGCCCATGGTGGTGCAGATGATCGGCGTGGGCGAGGCCACCGGCGCCATGGACACGATGCTCAACAAGATCGCCGACTTCTACGACGACGAGGTGGACACGGCGGTCGCGGGCATGACGGCGATGATCGAACCGCTGATGATGGTGTTCCTCGGCGGCGTGGTCGGTGGCTTCCTCATCTCGATGTACCTGCCCATCTTCGCCATCGCCGGTGCCGTCAAGTAGCGTCGGCGGATTGGTCCTCGCCGGCCGGCCGGAGGCGGACAGGCTCCGCACCCGGCTGGTCTGGCTCACCGTGTTCCGCACGGTGGCCACCAGCCTCTCCCTGGTGGCCGTCGCCGCGCGGCTGTTCCTCCAGCCCGTCGAAGAGCCCAGCCGCGCGGACATGTTGTCCTTCGCGGTCATCGGGATCGTGTACGTCTTCACCCTGGTCTACGGCCTCATGCTTCGCGGGGGCCGCGGGGTGGACCGGATGGCGGCGGTGGTGCAGGTCGCGGGAGACCTGATCGTCGCCTCGATGCTCGTCTTCCTGACGGGTGTCGGAGACAGCCCCTTCACCTTCACCTACCTGCTGGCCGTCATCGGCGCGAGCATCCTGCTGGATGGTCGGGGCGCGCTCGTGGCCGCGGGCGCCGGGGCGATCGCCTATACGCTGCTGCTGCTGGCGGTGAAGTACGGCTGGATGGAGCCGCCCCTGAGCATCGCTCCGCTCAGCCGGCAGCGGATCCTCTTCCTGCTGATCAGCAACCTGCTGGCTTTCTTCCTCATGGCCGTGCTGGCGGGCTACCTGTCGCGCCAGCTCTCGGCCGCTGGTGGCCAGCTCTCGGAGCGTGAGGCGGACCTCCAGAAGCTGGACACCCTGCAGCGGCAGATCCTCGCCTGCATGCCCTCGGGGCTCATCACCAGTGACGCGGCGGGCGTCGTCACCTTCGTCAACCGGGCCGCTTCCTCCATCCTGGCGCTGGAGCCGCGGCTGTCGCCGGGCACCCTCGTGGAGTCGGTGCTGCCTGGGGCGCTGGGGTCGGACGCCCGCCTGCGCCGCAGGGAGCTGACGGTGCAGACGCCAGCCGGCACGCGCACGCTGGGGCTGACGGTGACGGGGCTGGATGAGCCGGGGGACGGGGGCACGCTCATTGTCTTCCAGGATCTCACCGAGCTGCGCCGCATCGAGGAGGACCTGAAGCGCGCGGATCGGCTGGCGGCCCTGGGGACGCTATCCGCTCAGCTCGCGCATGAGATCCGCAACCCCCTGGCCGCCATGCGCGGCTCGGCGCAGCTCCTCCTGCAGGAGCCCGGGACGACGGACCCGACCTCGGCCAAGCTGGTGGAGATCCTCCTGCGGGAATCGGACCGGCTCTCCAAGCTGGTGGACGACTTCCTGCGCTTCGCCCGCCCGCCACCGCCGTCCCGGCGGGAGCTGGAGCTGGAGGTGCTGGTGGCGGAGACGGTGGACATGTTGCGGGTGGACCCCATCGCCCAGGAAATCCAGGTGGAGATGGTCCTGGCGCCCGTGCGCATGCCGGTGGATCCGGATCAGCTCCGGCAGGTGCTCATCAACATCCTGCGCAACGCCTTCCAGGCCGCGGGCCGGGGCGGGCGGGTGCGCGTGACGCTGGATGTCGCGGCGGAGTCGGCCCTGCTGCGCATCTGGGATTCGGCGGGCAGCATTCCCGTGGCGGACCTGTCGCGCATCTTCGAGCCCTTCTTCAGCACCCGGGAGGGCGGCACCGGGCTGGGATTGTCCACGGCGTACTCCATCGTGCGTGCGCACGGTGGCAACATCCGCGTACGCTCCTCACCGCAAGAGGGCACCGAGTTCCTCATCCAGCTGCCACTGCGGGGTTGAGGCGAAGGGAGAGCGTGGCCGTGCACGTGCTGGTAGTGGATGACGAGCTGTCGATGCGCGAGTTCCTGGAGGTGCTGCTCACCCGTGCGGGCTACCAGGTGACGTGCGCGGAGGGTGTGAAGGCGGCCAAGGAGGTGCTGGGCTCGTCGACGGCGGTGGACCTGGTCGTCACCGACATGAAGCTGGGCCCCTCGCAGAGCGGCATGGACGTGCTGCGCGCCGCGCGGGCGCTGGCGGACCCACCCGAGGTCATCGTCATCACCGCCTTCGGCACGGCGGCCTCGGCGGTGGAGGCGATGCGCGAGGGGGCGTACGACTACATCGGCAAGCCCTTCGACAACGAGGAGCTGAAGCTGCTGGCGCAGAAGGCGCTGGAGAAGCGCATGCTGCGCCGGGAGAACGTCTCGCTGCGCGAGCACCTGGTGCCCGGGACGGGCATCGTGGGCGTGGGGCGTAGCGAGCGGATGCGCGCGGTGTGGAGCCTGGTGGAGAAGGTCGCGCCCACGCGCTCCACCGTTCTCATCCATGGGGAGAGCGGCACGGGCAAGGAGCTGATCGCCAAGGCCATCCACCTCAAGAGCCCGCGCGCCGGCCATCCCTTCCTCCCCGTCAACTGCGCGGCCCTCAACGAGGGCGTGCTGGAGAGCGAGCTCTTCGGCCACGTGAAGGGAGCCTTCACCGGCGCCACGCACGAGCGGCCGGGCCTGCTCGCGCATGCGGGGGAGGGGACGGTCTTCCTCGACGAGATTGGCGAGGTGCCGCCGGCCACCCAGGTGAAGCTGCTGCGCGTGCTGCAGGAGCGGAAGGTGAAGCCGGTGGGCAGCTCGGCGGAGGTGCCCTTCCATGCGCGCGTGGTGGCGGCGACCAACCGGCGCCTCGAGGCCGAGGTGAAGGCGGGGCGCTTCCGGGAGGATCTCTTCTACCGCCTCAACGTGATTACCTTGGAGCTGCCGCCGCTGCGCGAGCGCGCGGGGGACATTCCCCTGCTGGCCGAGCACTTCCTCGAGCGGCAGCGCAAGGAACTGGGGCGGCCCGGGTTGCGCTTCTCACCGGAGGCGCTGGCCGTGCTGTCCGCCTATGCCTTCCCCGGCAACGTGCGCCAGTTGGAGAACATCGTCGAGCGCGCGGCGACCCTGGCGGACGGGGACGTGCTGACGCTGGGCTCGCTGCCTCCCTCGCTTCGGGGAGAGCCGGTTGCTGCCGCCGCGGCCCAGCCCTCGGGAGGCGAGGTGGCCTTACGCCCGGGCTTCTCGCTGGAGCACCACCTGGACGATGCCGAGCGGCGCTACCTGCTGGCGGCCCTGGCGCAGTCCAGCGGAGTGAAGACGCGGGCGGCGGAGTTGCTCGGCCTGACGTTCCGCTCCTTCCGCTACCGTCTTGCCAAGCACGGGTTGTCCGAGCGGGACGACGAGCCCTGAGCCCCGCCGCCCCGCGCGGGGCGCCTCAGCGGAAGTCCCGGCGGTTGAAGAGGACGACGGCCAGCGACACCAGCACGCCGGTGAAGGCCATGGCATACGCGGCGGACGTCAGCAGCTCCGTGCTGGTGATGACGGCGTTGTACGTCGCGTGCGGACGGTAGTTGAGCTTCGACAGGTCCGGCAGCAGGTAGTACACGAACTTGCCCAGCTCCTGCACCGCGTCGCTCTTGGACTTGCCGGCCAGCTTGTAGATGTCCGAGGCCAGGTGTCCGGCGAAGTAGACGCTGACGGTGACGAAGGCGGACACCATCTGGCTGGAGAAGCTGGACATCAGGAAGCCCACGCCGCTGAGCACCCACAGCTCGAACCACAGCATCCCGATCGCCGCCAGGTGCGCGGAGGTGATGGGCGAGTTGTAGAAGCGCATCAGCAGGAAGAAGAGCGCGGCCATGGCGATCTGCAGCACCGTGACGGTGAGCATGTTGCCCAGCAGCCGGCCCACCAGGAAGGTGCCGCGCGAGATGGGCTTGGACACCATGAGGAAGATGGTGCGCCTTTCAATCTCCCGCGAGATGAGCCCGCTGGAGAGGAAGATGGTGAGCAGCACCAGCATCAGGCTCATGGCCCCCAGGCCCACGTCGGTGAGGACTCGGTCGAACGTGTTGACCGTGACCTCCAGCACGAGCGTGGTGGAGAGCAGCATGGCGAGCGCGAAGATGGCCACCAGCAGGGTGACCCGGTTGCGCCGGGCCTCCCTGAAACCATTGAGTGCCAGGGCGACGAACGGTCCCATCACGAAATCTCTCCTCCGACGGGGCCCTGCCGCGCCTCCTCGAGCGCGCGCAGGAAGAGTTCTTCCAACGAGAAGCGGGCGGGCTGGAGCTGGGTGACCCGTCCACCCTGCTCCAGGGTCCGCTTGAGCAGCGGCTGTGCGTCCACGTCCTTCACGCGCAGGAGCACCCGGTTCTCCAGCGTGCGGGCCTGCTCCAGCTCGATGCCCAGCGCCTGGATGCGCTCCAGCGGCATCCCTTCCACCGTCAGCTCCATGTGGGTCGCCTGCGAGCTCACCAGCTCCGCCACGCTGCCCTCGCGCACGCGCCGTCCGCCCACCAGCACCGCCACGCGGTCGCAGAGCGCCTCCACGTCCGGGATGATGTGCGTGCAGAAGAGGATGGTGGTGCCTCGCTGGCGCTCCTCGAGGATGAGGTCGCGGATCTGCCGGCGGCCCACGGGGTCCAATCCCGAGGTGGGCTCGTCCAGGATGAGCAGGTCCGGCTTGGAGACGAGCGCCTGCGCCAGTGCCACGCGCTGCACCATGCCCTTGCTGTAGCGGCGGATCTGCAGGTTCGCGGCGCGCGTCATCTGCACCATGCCGAGCACCTCGGACACCCGGTCATCGAGCTCCTTGCCGCTCATCCCCGTCAGCCGTCCCGACAGGGTGACGAACTCGCGGCCGGTGAGGTACTCGTAGGGGGCCGGGTTCTCCGGCACGTAGCCCACGCGCCGGCGCGCTTCCCGGTTGTTCGGCGCCAGGCCGAAGAGCCGCGCCTCTCCCCCGGAGGGCTGCACCAGGTTCATGAGGATCTTGATGGTGGTGGACTTGCCGGCGCCGTTGGGGCCCAGCAGGCCATACACCTGACCCGGCATGAGGGAGAGGTCCAGCGACTGGAGGGCGCGGACCTGCCGGTTCATGAAGAAGCCGAGCCGGTACGTCTTGGAGAGGTTTCGGATCTCGATGGGAGAGGGTTCATCCATGGCCATCACTGCTCCACCTACCGCTTCCATTGGTAGCCCCGGCTATTCGGGGTGAAGATTTCGAGACGTCGATTCTGCGTCTCTGCGTAGGCACGCTCGTCGTGACCGATGTAGAAGCCGCCGCCCTGCGGGTCATTCGGAGGCTCCATCAGGAAGCCCAGCCAGAGCAGCGTCTGGATGTCGGGCGGGGCCACGCCGAACTGCTGACGGTACTCGCCAATGGCGGCATCCACGCGCCGCAGCTCCGCCTCCAGCTCCAGCTCGCGGATGCGCTGCAGGAAGGTCTCCCGGGTGGACGGATCCTGCGCCGAGTCGGCGAGGGACTGCGCCAGCGCGAGGCCGGCTTCCACTTCGCCCGACTGGGCATAGAGGCGGGTGGCCAGGGCGGGCAGGTAGGAGGGGGCGCCCGGCAGCGTCGAGGCATGCTCCAACACCTGGGCAGCCTCCTTGTACTGCTGGTGGAAGCTGCTCAGGTTGTAGGCCAACAGCACGTTCATCTCGAGGCTGTTGGGGAACAGCGGCAGGCCCTTGCGCAAGAGGCGGGTGGACTCCTCGGTATTGACCCAGGTCTCGCGCCCGAGGTTGGTGGGCAGCACCCCGGCGGCGAACGGGTAGACGAAGGCGAACTTCGGATCCAGGTCCGTGGTGAGGTCCGCGTAGCCGTAGACGTCGCGGTACTCCTCGGCCTTCCGCGCGCTGCCGGTCGCCTGGATGACCTGGAGCCAGAAGTAGTCCGCCACCAGTTGCAGGTGGCCGCGCCCCGCCATGTACAGCAGCTCCTGCCGGGGCAGGAGGGGCTCCTGGTGGGGGCCACGGGGCGGTTTGCGGGGGGGAGTCGCGAGCAGCGCGAGACTGAGCAGACTGACGAGGCCAACCAAGAGGGCGGGCAGGGAGGTTCGCGACAGCATAGGGCGGCACCAAAACAGAAAAGGCACCCGGGTTATGCCCGGATGCCCTTTCTTCATCAACCACTAGCGACCCGAGGGGCCGTCCGGTAGCCGAGCGTCAACTGATATTACTTGTCGCAGTCCACGTCGTTGTAGTTCAGGTACGGGGTACCGGCGACGGCCATGGCCTCGTCGGCGTTGCCGCAATTCGCGGTGCCCGTGGCGTCCTTGGTGGAGATGTACCAGGTGTCGACGCCCGTGGCCTCGTTGTCGACGTTGCCAGCGGCGTACGCGTCGATGTTGCAGCCCGGGCAGGTCGCGGAGCGGCCCGGGTTCGCCGGGTCGTCACCGCCACCAGCGGTGAACGTCAGGGTGGCGGGCACGTACGTTGGGATCGGTCTTGGAGCCCTTGAACTTGCCGGTGTCCACCGTGATGCCGGTGGCGGAGGTCAGGGAGGTGATGCCGGCGGCCTCACGCATCTCGAAGGTCGGGGTGCCGGTGAACCAGTAGGCGTAGCGGTTGCCGCGCTCCGGGGCGTAGCCGACGATCTTGATGTCGGACTCGTAGCGGTCCTTCTCCTGGAGGAACGCGCGCTGGGTGGTGAACCAGGCCTTCAGGTTGGCCTTGGCCTCACCCTGCTTGGAGCGAGCCTGGAACTTGATGAAGTTCGGGATGGCGATGGCGGCGAGGATTCCGATGATGGCGACCACGATCATCAGCTCGATGAGCGTGAAGCCACGGTTCTTCCGGGCGAACAGACGGTTCATGGACTTCCCTGGGTGAGGGGGATGGGTTGCGGCCGAAGCCGAAGTGAGGAATAGCACGAATGGTGCCAGGATCAAACCCATGACCCCTTGACGGCGATCCAGGGACTTGCACGCGGCGATGGACGCGAAATGTCCATGCGGGTGCCAATTTTCGTCACTCAGGTGACAGGAATCGTCTGCCCGCGGGCCGCGCGAGCGCCCTATGCTGCGCGGCCCGGAGCTCCTCGCGGAAGAAGGGACTCGAAAACGTGACTCATCAGGCGCTGGAGGGAGCGGCCGTGGCTCTGGTTGTCGTCATGGGCCTGCTCTTCGGCAGTTTCTTGAATGTCGTGATCGCTCGCGTGCCCTACGGGCAGAGCATCGTGAGCCCGCGCTCGCGCTGTCCCAAGTGTGGACATCAACTCGCCTGGTACGAGAACATTCCAGTCCTGTCGTGGCTCGCGCTCCGGGGGCGCTGCAGCTCGTGTAGCCAGCCCATCTCCTGGCGCTATCCGGCCATCGAGCTGCTCACCGCGCTGCTCTTCCTGGCCTGTCAGCGCCGCTTCGGCTGGAGCCCCGAGCTGGTGTCCGGCCTCATCCTCGTGTTGCTGCTGGTGTCGCTCTCCTTCATCGACCTGGAGCATTGGATCCTCCCGCACGAGCTGACGCTGCCGGGCATCGCCGCCGGGCTGGCCCTGTCGATCCCGCTCGGCCTGGAGCGGGTGCGTGACTCGGCCATCGGCGCGGTGGCCGCGTTCCTCATCTTCTGGGGGATGGAGTGGCTGGGAGAGAAGATCTTCAAGAAGGAGGCGCTGGGTGGGGGAGACAAGTACCTGCTGGCGCTCATCGGGGCCTTCCTCACCTGGAAGGCGCTGCTCGGCGTCATCTTCCTGTCCTCGTTGCAGGGCGCGCTGGTGGGCTCGCTGATGCTCCTCATTCACGGGCGGGCGGGACCGGCGCCAGCGCCGGAGGAGCCTGGCGTGCCCGCGACGGGGACGCCTCCGGACCTGGGGACGCCACCGGTGGGCGAGCCCGGCGTGTCACCCGTGCCCGAGGTCTCCGCCGCGCCGACGACGGGCTCGGCTCCCGAGTCGGGTGCACCACCGGAGGGCGAGCCCGGTGTCGCGCCGGAGCAGGCGGGGGCTCGGGGCGCGGACGACGAGGAGGATGACGAGGACGATGACTGGGTGCCGGGCCCCACCAACATTCCGTTCGGTCCTTGGCTGTCGCTCGCCGCTCTCGAGGTGATGCTGATCGGCCCGTGGCTGAGCACGGTGCTGCCGGTGCCGCTCGACATCCTGATGACGGGGATGCGGTGAGGAAGGGCGCACGGGGATGAAGTGGCGGGTCGCCAGCGTCGCCTTCCTGCTCAGCGTGGTGGGCACGGGCTTCACCTGGCTCACCCTGCATCGGCCGCTCCTCGCGCTGATGGAGGCGGTGCTCCATACCGCGGGGAACGGCTCGAAGGAGGCCGCCCTGCTGGCGCGCACGATCGGCTCGCTGCCCTTCCTCCTCGCGTTTGACCTGGTTCTGATCACCGTCGTGGCGTACGGGGTGCTGGACCTGATGGTGGGCCGCCCCCTGCGCCGCACCGAGGAGCTGGTGGAGCAGCTCGGCCGCCTGGAGTTGGACGCGTCGATGCCGGAGAGCGCGGGGCCCCTGTTGTCGCGCATCCAGCGGGCCCTCTCTCGCATGGCCCTGGCGCTCCAGGACGAGCAGGAGACGACCCGGCGTCAGGTGGAGGCCCTGCGTGCCGCCAATGCGCGCCTGGCCCAGGCGCAGATGGAGCTCGTCTCCTCGGAGCGGCTGGCCACCGTGGGCCGGCTCGCCGCGGGCGTCGCCCATGAGGTGGGCAACCCGCTGGCGGGCATCCTCGGCTACCTGTCGCTGGCCGGTGCCCGCACCCAGGAGCCAGAGGTGCAGGAGTTCCTCGCGCGCATCGATCATGAGGTGCAGCGCATCGACGGCATCGTGCGAGGGCTGCTGGAGATCGGTCGTCCGGGGCGGGGGCGGCTGGGGCCGGTGGATGTGGGGCACGTGGTGGAGGCGTGCGTGCAGCTCGTGAAGGCCGGACGGGACTTCTCGTGTGTGCGGCTGTCCCTCGCACTCACGCCCGGCCTGCTCGCGCGCGGGGACTCCGGGCCGCTGTCACAGATCATCATCAACCTGTTGCTCAACGCGGTGCAGGCCATGGAAGGGGAGGGGGAGGTGCGACTCTCCACCCGGAATGAGGGAGGAGATGTGCTGCTGCTGGTGGAGGACGCGGGGCCGGGCATTCCGGAGGAGGTGATGCCGCGCCTCTTCGAGCCCTTCTTCACCACCCGGGAGCCCGGTCAGGGCACGGGGCTGGGGCTGGCCGTCTCGCGCAGCCTGGCCGAGGGCATGGGCGGGCGGCTGACGGCGGAGAACATCCCCGGGGGCGGTGCTCGCTTCTCCGTCCGCCTGCCGGGCGTCTGAGGCGGAATCTGGCCGAGCACGCGAGAGTGGGCTACTCCTGGGGTGCAGCCATGGCCCTCTTCCGCAGCATCCTCGTCGCCGATGACGAGCCCTCGCTCCGCCACGTCCTCACCCTGGTGCTGTCCGGGCTGGGGTACGAGGTGCGTGCCGTGGCCGATGGCGAGGAGGCGCTCCGGGAATTGGCCGCGCGCGACTACGACGTGCTGCTGTGTGACGTGCGCATGCCGAAGCGCGATGGGCTGTCCGTGCTGCGCCAGGCCCTCGCCGAGCACCCGCACCTGACGGTCGTGGTGATGAGCGCGTACGGCTCGCAGGAGCAGGCACTCGAGGCGGTGGGCGCCGGCGCGTACGACTACGTCCGCAAGCCCTTCAAGCCCGAGGAGATCATCTTCGTCCTGCGCAAGGCCGAGGAGCGCGAGCGGCTGATGCGGGAGAACCGGCGCCTGCAGGGGGCCGGAGGGAGCACGCCCGCGGCGGGCATCCTCGGGGAGAGCGAGCCCATCCGCACGGTGCTGCGGCAGGTGGAGCGGCTCGCGCCGGTGGGGACCACCGTCCTCATCTCCGGCGAGAGCGGGACGGGCAAGGAGCTCGTCGCCCGGGCGCTGCACGCGCGCTCGCCCCGGGCCGCCATGCCCTTCGTCGCCGTCAACTGCGGCGCCATCCCCGCGGGCCTCCTCGAGAGCGAGCTCTTCGGTCATGCGAAGGGGGCCTTCACCGACGCGCGCACCGCCCGGCGCGGCCTCTTCAGCGAGGCCGATGGCGGCACGCTCTTCCTCGACGAGATCGGGGAGCTGCCCCCGGCCGCCCAGGTGAAGCTGCTGCGGGTGCTCCAGGAGGGCGAAATCCGCCCGGTGGGGGAGAACCGCTCGGAGAGGGTGGACGTGCGCGTCCTCGCCGCCACGCTGCGCGACCTGGGCCGGCTGGTGGAGCGGGGCGAGTTCCGCGAGGACCTGTACTACCGGCTCAACGTGGTGAACGTGCGGGTGCCCCCGCTGCGCGAGCGCCCCGGGGACATCATCCTGCTGGCGCGCGCCTTCCTCTCCCGCTTCAACCGCGAGCTCAACCGCGAGCCGCCCGTGCTCGGCTTCAGCCTCGAGGCCGAGTCGCTGATGGCCTCCTACGGGTGGCCGGGCAACGTGCGGGAGCTGGAGAACGCGATGGAGCGCGCGGTCCTGCTGGCCGAGGGGGAGCGGATCCTCCCTCAGAACCTGCCAGAGCGGCTCTGGTCCGCGCCCCAGCCGGCCCCCGACCCCGCCCCCTCCTCCCCTTGCCCCCCTCCCGACGCCAATCTCTCCTTGAAGCAGGCCATCCGTGACCTGGAGGAGTCCTACATCCGCGCCGCCCTGCGCCGCACCCGGGGCAACCGGACCCGCGCCGCCGAGGTTCTGGAGATCAGCCATCGGGCCCTGCTGTATAAAATCAAGGAGTACGGAATCGACGCGGACGCCGAGGGGGAGCGAGGGTGACTGCCTGCCCGGTAGGGGGCAGGGCGGAGGATGGGCGGATTTGACGAGACGCGTCCGGAGCCGGAAAATCGGCCTCGTCAGAGCGGCGTGGGTTCACCGCCGTGGGATTCCGGGGGACAGATTGGCCGCCTGCAACGCGGGCAGGCGCGGAGCACTTTTTAGGAGGGCTCGCGAGCCGGTGCTACGCTGGTGGCCCCTCCACGGAGCAACGACTGTATGGCGAAGGGAAAGCTGGCTCTCGGTCTCGATATCGGATCGACCTCGGTGAAGATGATCCTGCTCAAGGAGCAGCGCAAGCGTGGCCAGGTGAGCTACGCGCTGCAGAGCTTCGGTATGAAGCCGCTGCCTCCTGAGGCCATCGTCGACGGCGCGTTGATGAACTCCACCGCCATCGTCCAGGCGCTGCAGGAGCTCATGTCCGAGCTGAAAATCAAAAACAAGGAGGTCGCCATCGGCGTCTCCGGCCACTCGGTCATCATCAAGAAGATCCAGATGCCCCGGATGAGCCAGGAGGAGCTCGAGGAGAGCATCCAGTGGGAGGCGGAGCAGTACATCCCCTTCGACGTCAAGGACGTGAACATCGACACGCAGATCCTGGACGCGGGCGGCAATGACGCCACCGGCCAGATGGACGTGCTGCTGGTCGCGGCCAAGAAGGACATGATCAACGACTACACCACCGTGGTCTCCGAGTCGGGGCTCCAGCCGGTGGTGGTGGACGTGGACGCCTTCGCCGTCCAGAACATGTTCGCCACCAACTACGACATCCCCGACAAGGAGACGGTGGTGCTCATCAACGCGGGCGCCTCGGTGGTGAACATCAACATCATCTCCAACGGCGCCACGGTGTTCACCCGTGACGTCACCATCGGTGGCAACCAGTTCACCGAAGAGATCCAGAAGCAGCTCAACGTCTCCTACGAGGAGGCCGAGGCGCTGAAGATCGGCGGCACCCGCGGCGACTCGGACGCGGTGGTCCCCCAGGAAGTGGAGCGGGTGCTCACTGGCGTGGCCGAGCAGGTGGCCGGTGAAATCCAGCGCTCGCTCGACTTCTACGCGGGCACCGCCGTGGATGCCAACTTCACCAAGGTCTACCTCTCTGGTGGAACCGCCAAGATTCCGGCGCTGTTCAAGACCATCGAGTCGCGCGTGGGCGTGCCGGTGGAGATCCTGAACCCCTTCCGGAAGATCGACGTGGACAACCGCAAGTTCGACCCCTCCTTCATCATGGAGGTGGCGCCGATGGCCGCGGTGGCCGTGGGTCTGGCGTTGCGCCGTCCGGGTGACAAGCTCGGCTGACCTTTCTTCTCCGATTTCGAAGGTTCGAAGGACCGACTCACATGATGATCCGCATCAACCTGTTGCCCGTCCGGAAGAAAGTGCAGCAGGAGATGGGCCGGCAGATCCTGGCCCTCTTCGCTGTGGTGCTCATCGCCGCCGGCGTGGGCAACTTCTTCTGGTATTCCGACCGGGACGACGTGGTCCAGAGGCAGGCCGCTGGCCTGAACGCCACCCGTGCGCGCATCGCCGAGCTCGACAAGACGATCGGCGAGGTGAAGAACATCAATGCCCGCAAGGTCGAGGTGGAGAAGAAGCTGGCCGTGCTGGACGAGCTGCGCAGAGGCCGCTCCGGTCCCGTGCGCCTGCTGGACGCCCTCGCCACCGCGCTGCCCAAGAAGGCCTGGATCAAGACCTTCAACGAGGAGCGCGGCAACGTGAAGCTGGTGGGCTCCGCCCTCAGCCACGACGACGTGGCCGAGTTGATGCGCAACCTCAACAGCATGGTGTGGACGCCCAAGGGCATCGGTCGCCTGGTGGAGCAGCGCCGCGACGCCAAGACGTCTCGCGTGGAGTTGGTGGCCGCGGACGTGGCCATCGAGGAGTTCCCCGTGGGTGACATCAAGCCCTTCTTCTCCGCCGTCGAACTGAAGAGCACCGCTCAGGGTGCCGCGCCCAAGCCGGGTGAGGCGGGGTCGGTGGATTTCGACATCACCCTCAGCGCCAACTACGCCATCTGAGGAGCCTGAACACGATGGACAAGTACCTCGATAGGATCGTGAAGGCGCCTCCCGCGGTGAAGTTCGGCGGGCTGGCGGCCGCGGTGGTGGTGATGACCGCCGCCAATTTCTTCTGGGTCATCCAGCCGCTGGAGGAGCAGGCGGAGGGACAGCGCGCCGAGCAGCGCCGGCTGGACATGGACCTCGCGGAGAAGAGCGAGATCGCCCAGAACCTCAACGAGCGCCGGCGCGAGATGGACGTGCTGGAGCAGAAGCTCGCCGAGGCCCTCACCGAGCTGCCCGAGAACAAGGACGTCGAGGAGCTGCTCGCGCAGCTCAATGACATCGGGAAGAAGTCGGGGCTGGCCATCTCCCGCGTGGAGCCGGGTCCGGAGAGCGTGGGCGGCGGCGACTTCTTCGCGCGCATCCCCATCAAGATGGTGGTGTCCGGCAACTATCACGAGATCGCCATGTTCCTGCAGGAGGTGGCGAACATGCGGCGCATCGTGAACGTGAACAACATCCAGCTCGGTAGCGCCACCCTGAAGAACGAGAAGGTGCTCCTGCAGAGCTCCTTCATGGCCACCACGTTCCGTTTCGTCGAGACGAAGCCGCCGCCGAAGTAGGCAGTCGAGGCGAAGACCCAATAAGTCGTAGCAGAAACTTGATCGGTCCTGGAAATGGGGCGACAAGGGGACCTGAGGATGAAGACGTTCCACTCCATGTTCATCTCGGGGGCACTGGCCCTCGCGCTCGCGGGTTGTGGCGAGGACGAGTACGTGCCTCCGCCGCCCGCGCCGGCGCCTGCCCAGGCCGCGCCCGCGAAGGTCGCGGAGGTCGCGGTGGCAGCGGCCGCGGCGCCGACGTACATCTACAATTACAACCCGGTGGGCAAGCGCGACCCGTTCCGCAGTCCTGTCGAGGAAGTCAAGCCCGACGGACAGCAGACCGGGCCTCAGTTGGCGTGCAACGAGGCGCTGTGCCAGTGGGACATCGATCAGCTCAAGCTGGTGGCGGTAGTCACCGGTGACGCCAACCCGATGGCCATGGTGGAGGACCCGATGGGGCGCGGCCACATCGTGCGCCGCAACACCCGGATGGGGCGTCAGGGTGGCAAGGTGACGCAGATCCTCCGCGACGAGGTCATCGTCACCGAGGTCATCACCACGCCCGAGCGGGTGATCCAGAACCCCGTGAAGCTGGAACTGCGGCAGGACACCACGGTGAACCCCGCCTACGACCTGATGACGGGCAAGAACTGGGAGCCGTAGCGGCCCGGTGAAGTGGGAGCCGGGCTGACCTGGCTCTCTCTGCCCATAGCGACTTGTTGAGGGGAAGCATGCTCGAGAAGAGCGTTGTGACGAGGGGCAAGTGGATGAGCATGGTGACCGCGCTGCTGGTTGCCATCGTGGGCGTCGGGGCCTCGGCCGCCGAGCTCAATACGCTGCGTGACCTGAAGGTCGTGCAGACGGGAGCGGGCGCCCAGGTGGTGGTGACTGGCACCCGGGCTCCTACCTTCACCGTGTTCCGGTTGAGTGGTCCGGAGCGGTTGGTGGTGGACCTCTCGTCCGCGGACGCCACGGGCATCAAGGGGCACCATACCGGAGAGGGTCCGGTGTCCGGCGTGGTGGCCTCCCAGTTCTCGGATGAGCGCGCGAGCGTGGGCCGGGTGTTGGTGGCGCTGCACCAGGCCGCGCAGTACGACGTGCGCGCGGACGGCAACCGGGTCATCATCTCGGTGGATGGAGTGGCGGCCGAGGCGAAGGCCACGCCCGAGGTGAAGCCCGAGCAGACGGCTCCCGCCGTGGCCAGGGCCGAGCCCGCTCCGGCGGTGCAGCCCGCGCCGCGGCCGACGGCTCCGAGCGAGTCGCCGGAAAAGAAGGTTCCCGTCGAGCAGCCGGCTCCCGCCGTGGCCAAGGCCCCGGCCCCCGCGCTGCCGGAGAACGTGGTGGCGGCCGAGGCGGACGAGCGCGAGGTGGCGCACCCGGCCCGGCGTATCACCGCCCTGTCCTTCGCCCGTGAGACGCTGAGCATCCGCGCCGACGGCGAGGTGGCTCGCTACGAGGTGCTGGAGCTGGCGGATCCGCCGCGGCTCGCGGTGGACGTGTACGGCGTGGGCCTGTCCGCGCGTGCCCCGCGTGTGCAGTCGGGTTCGTCGCTGAAGGACGTTCGCGTGGGCGCGCACTCGGACAAGGTGCGGCTGGTGCTCGACGTGCGCGGCGACATGCCGGCGTACCGGGTGGAGCGCAAGGGCCGTGGGCTCGAGGTGGCGCTCGGTGGCAAGGTGGCCCGTAAGCCGGCCCCCGTGGCCGACACGCCCGACAAGGTGGTGGCCGAGAACGAGCCCCTGCGTCCCGCCCCCGTGGCCGCGCAGCCGGCGACCGTGGAGGTCAAGGACCTGTCCTTCGACGAGAACGACTCCGGTGGGCGGGTGAACCTGAAGCTCTCCGGCGCGGTGGCGTGGAAGGTGGAGCGGCCGGATCCTCGCAGCGCGGTGCTGACGCTGGAGAACGCGAAGCTGCCACGCCGGCTCGAGCGCAGCCTGGACACCGGAGATCTGGAGACGCCGGTGAAGATGATCAGCGCCTTCTCGGTGCCCGGCGAGGGCAACCGGGTGCGCGTGGTGGTGGCCGCGGACGGCGCCATCGAGGAGAACGTGAGCCAGGTGGCTGGTGGCCTCGCGTGGCGGCTGAACGTCAAGGGTGTGAAGACGGAGCAGGTGGCCGTCACCCAGCGCACCGCCGGCTTCACCGCCGAGGCTCCCGCCTACGCCGCCGAGGGCGCTCCGCAGCAGGCCCGCTACCGCGGCAAGAAGGTGTCCTTCGAGTTCAAGGACATCGACATCCAGAACCTGCTGCGCGTCATCGCGGAGATCTCCAAGAAGAACATCGTCGTGGCCGATGACGTGCAGGGCAAGGTGACGATCCGCCTGCGCAACGTGCCCTGGGATCAGGCGCTGGATCTCATCCTGCGCACCAAGTCGCTGGGCAAGGAGGAGATCGGCAACATCCTCCGCGTGGCCCCGCTGAAGACGCTGGAGGAAGAGGCGGCCTCGCGCCAGAAGCGCAAGGAGTCGATGGTGGCGCAGGAGCCGCTGATGGTGAGCCTCGTCCCGGTGAACTACGCGAGCGCCGCCGACATGTCCGCGCGGGTGAAGGACGTGTTGAGCGCGCGTGGTTCGGTGACGGTGGATACGCGCACCAACGTGCTCATCATCAAGGACATCCGCGAGACCACCGACAAGGCGAGGGCGCTGGTGCGCAACCTGGACACGCAGACGCCGCAGGTGCTCATCGAGAGCCGCATCGTGGAAGCCAACACCACGTTCAGCCGCGAGCTTGGCGTGCAGTGGGGCGGTCAGGCGTTGGCCGCGCCCGTCACCGGCAATGCCACCGGCCTCATCTTCCCCAACAGCGTCGCGGTGACGGGTGGCGTGGAAGGCACCTCGCCGGGCGTCTCCGACGTGCCGAACTTCGCCGTCAACCTGCCGGTCGGCACCGGTCTGGGCACGGGTGGTGCGCTGGGCTTCGTCTTCGGCTCGGCCGGTGGCGCGCTCGCCCTCAACCTGCGCCTGTCCGCGGCGGAGAACGAGGGTGTCGTGAAGACCATCTCCGCGCCCCGGGTCACCACGCTGGACAACATCACCGCCCGCATCAGCCAGGGCGTGTCGCTGCCCTTCAGCCAGGTGTCCGCCAGCGGTGCCAACACCACCTTCGTCGAAGCGCGTCTGTCGCTCGAGGTGACGCCGCACATCACCCAGGACGGCAGCATCATGATGAGCATCAACGCGCAGAACAACCAGCCGGACCCGGCCAACACCGGCGCCAACGGTCAGCCCGCCATCCAGCGCAAGGAGGCCAACACCCAGGTACTGGTGAAGGACGGCGACACCACCGTCATCGGCGGCATCTACGTGCGCCGCGGCAGCACCACGACCAACTCGGTGCCCTTCCTGTCCAAGATTCCGGTGCTGGGCCTGCTGTTCAAGAACCACCGAGAGCGCGATGACCGGCAGGAGCTGCTCATCTTCATCACGCCTCGCATCCTCAACCGGCAGACGATCTCGCAGTCTCTCTGACCGGTGTCTCTCGTGCCGTCCAAGGAGTCGATGTCCATGAAGCGATTGATGATGATTGCGGCGCTGGCGGCCTCCTCGGTGGGCTGTGTGGCCAACCAGGGTGATGCCCCCATACGCTTTCTTGGCACTCGCGAGCTGACGTCGGGCAGTGGTGAATCCTGCAGCCTCGGTGATCGCCAGCTGACCTCGGGCCAGCTCGATATCTCCTCGGGCAACAGCTACCTGCTGGGCCTGAGCGTCGAGACCAACACGGTCGTGCAGGAGACCCGCGTCAACGGTGTCCCCGTCTCGGGTCCGGGTCTCAGCGACATCACCCTGTCCGAGCTCACCTTCTCCTACGATTCCGAGCCGAGCCTGCCCCTGCCCGCGGAGGAGAGCATCCCGTACTACGCCGTGTTCCGCCCCGACTCGGGCGAGGGCAGCTTCGCGCTGTTCTACGCCCTCGGCCCCAAGGCCCTCACGGTGCTGCAGGGCAGTGTGACTGACCCGGTGACCGTGTTCGTCACCGTCAAGGGGCGGGGGCGCATGAGCGGTGGACAGGTGGTGGAGACCAACGAGGTCACCTTCCCCATCTCTGTGGGCAACAGCGGCTACAATCCCTCGACCAAGACCTGCGCGACTGGCGTTACTCCCTCCGCCACCCCGGCTCCCTGCGGCAACTACGGTCAGGACATGGGGCCCATCTGCCCATGACGACCACTACTCCTTGACCTGACAACCCACCCCTCCTACAAGCCAGCAGCCATGTCCTTCCGCACGCACCTCGAGTCGGTCGTCAATCAGGTAGACGGGGCCCTGGCCTGCAGCGTGATGGGTTTCGACGGTATCTCCGTGGAGACCCATCAGAAGGAGGAGGCGGCCGACCTGGATCTGAACGGCACCTGGGTGGAGTACGCCAACCTGCTCGGTCAGCTCCGGCAGGCCGCCGAGGCCCTCAAGACCGGCGAGGTCCAGGAGGTCAGCGTCAACAGCGAGCGTGTGCTGACGCTGATGCGCCTCATCTCGCCGGAATACTTCCTCATCCTGGCGCTTCGGGCGGACGGCAATTACGGTAAGGGCCGATACGTCCTGCGGGTGATCGCCCCCAAGATTCGCGCTGAGTCTGTAGCCTGCCGGGCCGACGGCGCAGCGCGCCGCGCCTTTCCCCTTTGCAAGGCGTGGCCCATCGGCTAGACACCCCGGACTTTTTCAAGCTGTCCGAAGGAGCCTGTCATGGCCGGTGTGATTGATACGTCCGAGTTCCGCAAGGGCATGAAGATCGAAGTCGACGGCGAGCCGTTCGAGATCGTCGAGTTCCAGCACGTCAAGCCGGGCAAGGGCTCCGCCTTCGTGCGCACGTCCATCCGCAGCCTGCTGTCCGGTCGCGTGCTTCAGCCGACCTTCAAGTCCGGCGACAAGGTGGGCAAGCCCGACATCGAAGAGAAGGACATGCAGTACCTGTACGAGCAGGGCGGCGACTTCTACTTCATGGATACGCGCAACTACGAGCAGACGTTCATCAGCGCGGACGTGCTCGGGGAGGCGAAGAACTTCCTGAAGGAGAACATCAACGCGGCCATCCTGTTCTACAACGGCAAGGCCATTGGCGTGACCCTGCCGAACTCGGTGGACCTGAAGGTGACGAAGTGCGATCCGGGCGTGCGTGGCGACACGGTGTCCGGTGCGCTGAAGCCGGCGAGCTGGAGACGGGCTACAGCGTCAACGTGCCGCTCTTCATCAACGAGGGTGACATCCTCAAGATCGACACGCGCGACGGCAAGTACCTCACGCGCGTGGCCACCGCGGGCTGAGAATCCACCGCGGTTCAGGGAGGGGACGGAATTGGCAACCAAGCGCAAGGCAATCCGAACGGAGTCCGCGCCCGCCGCGCAGTCTGGTGGCGTGCGTGTGGAGGGCAACACCACCGCCCTGGACGTGGAGGCGCTCCGGCAGATCGTGGAGATCCTCGAGGCGTCCGAGGTGACGCGGCTGGTGTGGCAGCGTGGTGAGGAGCGGCTGTTCATCCGCCGTGGCCCCGCGCCCGTGCCCACCATCGTCCATGCGGCCCCGGTGACGCCTTCGGTGAGTCCTGCTCCGGTGATGGCCGCCGCCCCCATGGCTGCTGCTCCCGCCGTGGCGGCTCCGGCTCCCGTCGCGGCCGCCGCTCCGGCGGCGGAGCGGCCCGGTCACGTCGTCACCAGCCCGTTCGTGGGGCACGTTCTACCGGACGCCCGCCCCGGACCGCCCGCCTTCGTCGACGTGGGCTCGGTGGTGAAGAAGGGCCAGGTGCTCTGCATCATCGAAGCCATGAAGCTGATGAACGAGATCGAGGCCGACGTGGCGGGCAAGGTCGCCGAGATCCTCGTGGAGAACGGGCAGCCGGTCGAGTTCGGCCAGGCGCTGTTCCGCATCGAGCCGGTCTGACGTACGCGGGCGCTCGGCGCCCCGCGGAGGCACGACATCGTGTTCAAGAAGGTCCTGATCGCCAACCGCGGGGAGATCGCCCTGCGGGTCATCCGCGCCTGCCGCGAGCTGGGCATCGCGACCGTGGCGGTCTACTCGAGGCGGACGCGCAATGCCTGCACGTGCGGTTCGCCGACGAGGCGGTCTGCATCGGCCCGCCGCCCGCCACGGAGAGCTACCTCAACATCCCGCAGCATCATCGCGCCGCGGAGATCACCGGCGCCGACGCCATCCACCCGGGCTACGGCTTCCTCTCGGAGAACGCCGAGTTCGCCGAGGTCTGCCGGGACTGCAAGATCAACTTCATCGGCCCGACCGCCGGAGATGATCCGCTGATGGGCGACAAGGTCCGGGCGCGCAACGCCGGTGCGCGAGGCGGGCGTGCCCGTGCTGCCCGGCAGCGACCGGCGCCGTGAAGGACGCCAAGGAGGCCGAGGCGCTGCGCCAAGGAGATCGGCTTCCCGGTCATCCTCAAGGCCGCGGCCGGCGGCGGCGGCAAGGGCATGCGGATCGTCCGCGAGCCGACGCGCGCTGGCGCAGGCCTTCGCCACGGCGGCGGCCGAGGCGGAGGCGGCCTTCGGCAACGGCGACGTCTACATCGAGAAGTACGTCGAGAAGCCGCGCCACATCGAGATCCAGATCCTGGCCGACGAGCACGGGCAACGTCATCCACCTGGGCGAGCGCGAGTGCTCGATCCAGCGGCGTCACCAGAAGCTCATCGAGGAGAGCCCCTCGCCGGCGCTCACGCCCGAGCTGCGCGCAGCAGATGGGCGAGGTCGCCGTCGCGCGCGTGCGAGACGCATCGGCTACGACAACGTCGGGCACCATCGAGTTCCTGCTCGACGAGAACGGGCAGTTCTACTTCATGGAGATGAACACCCGCATCCAGGTGGAGCACCCGGTCACCGAGATGGTCACCGGCATCGACCTGGTCACGCGAGCAGATCCAGCTCGCCGCCGGCGAGCCGCTCACGCTGCAAGCAGGACGACATCCAGCTCGCGCGGCCATGCCATCGAGTGCCGCATCAACGCCGAGGACCCCATCACCTTCGCGCCCTCGCCGGGGAAGATCACCGCCTACAGCGCTCCCGGTGGCTCTGGCGTCCGTGTGGACTCGCAGTGCGTACGAGAGCTACACGGTGCCGCCGTACTACGACTCCCTGCTGGCCAAGCTGATCGTCTACGCGGAGGACCGGCCCGACGGCCATCCGCCGCATGCAGCGGGCGCTGGGCGAGTACGTGGTGCAGGGCATCCGCACCAACATCCCGTTCCACCGGGCGGCGATGGCGGAGGATGCCTTCCTCGAGGGCAACTACGACACCCGCTTCGTGGAGCGGTTGCTGGCGTCCGAGACGGGCTCCCACCGCCTCCGCAAGGCCATCGAAGAGACGCCGTAGGCTTGCCTGCCTGCTCTTCGCACAACCCCCTGATCCTGCGGGGGGTTGTGCCGGGTGGATTCCTTGACCCGTGAGGGAGGATTCCGCTAGCCTCGACTCTCCCTCGCAGTCACCTTGAAGGAAGCAGAATCCCCAGACTTTCCGGGGGGTTCGCTCGGCAGGAAGCCCACGCTCGATGGACAAGAACAAGATCATCGAAGCCGCCGCCAAGCTCGTTGCGAAGGGCGCCTACGACAAGGCCATCAAGGAGTACCAGAAGGTACTGGAGGTCGACCCGAAGGACGGGCGCGTCCTCCAGAAGATGGGCGAGCTGTACCAGAAGAAGAACGACAACGTTCAGGCCGCCCACTACTTCACCAAGGTCGCCGAGGGCTACTCGACCGACGGCTTCTTCCTCAAGGCCGTTGCCCTCTACAAGCAGGTCCTCAAGCTCAACCCCAACCTGCTCGAGGTCAACCTCAAGCTCGCGGAGCTCCATCAGCAGCTCGGACTGATGTCCGAGGCCATGGCGTATTTCCAGCTCGTCGCCAACCACTACGAGAAGGCCGGCGACGTCAAGAACTCGCTGGATACGCTCAAGAAGATGGTGGATCTCGACCCCGATAACGTGGCGTCGAAGATCAAGCTCGCCGAGCTGTACGCGCGCGAGAACCTCCCTCGCGAGGCCACCCAGGAGTTCAAGAAGGCCGCCGAGTACCTCAAGCGCAACAACCGGATGGATGACTGGTTCCGCGTGGCGGAACGACTCTCCACGTTGGATCCGGACAACGTCGCGCTCGCCAAGGATCTGGCCCAGCAGTACCTGTCGCGCGGAGATCAGAAGCGCGCGCTGGCCCGGTTGCAGGTGTGCTTCAAGGCGGATGGGCGCGACGTCGAGACGCTCAACATGTTGGCCCAGGCCTTCCACGGGCTCGGGCAGACGGCCAAGACCATCTCCGTCTACAAGGAGCTGGCCAAGGTCTACCAGGAGCGCGGTCGCAACCAGGACGCCAACAACATCTGGAACCGCGTGGCCGAGTTGGATCCGGCCGATGCGGATCTGCAGGCCTACAAGTCCGCGGGCCCGTCCGCCGCCGCGCCTGCCCCGGCTCCCGTCGCGGCCCCAACTCCCGCTCCGACCCCCGCTCCCATCCCGAAGCCGGCTGTCGTGGCGGCTCCCGTCGCGGCGGCTCCCGCGGCTCCGCCCACTCCGGCCCCTCCGCCGGCCGCGAGTGCTCCCGCGCCCGCCGCGGCCCAGGCCGGCAAGGAGCAGGCTGGCAAGGACCAATTCTCCAAGCTGCTGACGGAGACGGAAGTCTACGTCAAGTACGGCCTGCACGATAAGGCGCTCGAGCACCTGCGGAAGATCTTCGCGGTGGATCCGGAGAACCTCGACGCGCACGAGAAGGCGTTCCACATCTACGTCGCCTCCGGGAACGCGGCCCAGGCCAGCGAGCAGCTCCTGAACGTGCTCCGGCTGTGCACGCGTCGCGCGGAGGTGCAGCGCGCCCAGCCGTACCTGGCCACCATCCTCCAGCAGAACCCCGGCCACCCCGAGGTGCCGGCGTTCCTGGCCGTGCTGCAGTCGGATGAAGTGGTGCCCGTGACGGGCGCGCAGGTGGAGGCCGTTGGCGAGGACGCCATCCTCGTGGACTCCAACGACGATGAGATCGTCGTCGCCGATGCGCCCGCCGATGCCCTGGAGCACCCGCCTGGAGACGAGCTCGCGCTGGTGTCCGTGAGCGGCTCGGACGACGTGCAGGACGAGATCGTCTCCGATGCGTTCGGCATGTCGGCGGACTCCGACGACGGGCTGGTGCTCGCCGACGAGCCGGGCGCGGTGGTGTCGGGGGACGAGCCCCTGTTCGGCGCCGGCGACGAGCCCGAGGAGGCCACCACCGTCTTCATGGAGCCGGTCGGCGCGGACGATACCGCCTTCGAGATGGCCGCCTCCTCGGAGGACGAGCCGCTGCTGGCGGACGACCCCGGCGCCCCGCTGGCGCTCGGCGACGAGGACGAGCCGCCCCCGACCCAGGTGGGGGCGCCCTCGGCGCAGTTCCTCCAGGATGCCTTCTCGGACGAGTCCGCTCTCGGGGAGATGGACGACATGCCCACGCGGGTGTCGGCGCTCCCGCTGAACGACATGCCCACACGGGTGTCGGCGCTCCCGCTGGAGGTGGACCCGTTCGACTCCGAGCAGACGTCGCTCGGCTCCCCGGGGCTGCCCCTCGAGGACGAGGGCACCTCGGAGGACTCGCCGGCGCTCGCTTCCTACGAGTTCGACGAGCCCGAACCCGCGCCCGCGCCCAAGCCCGTGGTGGCGGCGGTGCCCAAGGCGCAGCCTCAGGCCGCAGCGCCCGTTGCCAAGGCTCAGCCCGCGCCCAAGGCCCAGCCTGCTCCCAAGGCCCAGCCCGCGCCCGTCGTCGAGGAGCCCCAGGAGGAGCCGGCTGGCGAGGAGTGCGACGAGGCCAGCTTCTTCATCGACCAGGGCCTCTTCGAGGAGGCGCGGGAGATCCTCGAGACGGTGATGATCGCCTTCCCGGGTCACGCGCGCGCCGAGGAGCTGATGGCCCAGCTCGAGGCGGCCGAGTCCGGTGGCGCCTCGACGACCGAGGAGACCGAGGCGGCCGAGGTCTCCGTGCCCGCGGTGCCCGCTCTGGGCGAGTCCCCCGCCGAGCGCGACGCGTTCGATCTGGCGGCGGAGCTGGCCGGAGAGTTCGGCGACCTGGGCGGTGAGCAGCCCGCGGCGCCCATGGCGGAAGAGGACTTCCAGTACTCGGTGGAGGAGGTCTTCGCCGAGTTCAAGAAGGGCCTCGCCAAGGTGGTCAAGCCCGAGGACGTGGACACCCACTACGACCTGGGCATCGCCTACCGCGAGATGGGCCTCATCGACGACGCCCTCAACGAGTTCAACGTGGCCCGCGAGGGCTGCATGGGCAAGAAGCGTGAGGTGGACTGCCTCACGATGATCGGCCTGCTGCAGGCCCAGAAGGGCGATGCCGCCGCGTCGGTGCAGACCTTCAAGGAGGCCCTCGCCACCGAGCACGCCACCGGCGAGGTGGCCAAGGCGATCGGCTTCGAGCTGGCCCTGGCCTACGAGGGCCTCGGTGAAGCGGGCAAGGCCCTCTACCACTACCAGCGCGTGGCCGCGCTCGACCCGAAGTTCCGCGACGTCTCCGGCCACGTGGAGCGGCTGTCCGCCACCACCGCGCCGGTGACGGATCCGCTGCCCGCCGCGCGCCGGGCTCCCACCGGGGCTTCCCCGGCCGCCGGTGCTCGCATGCCCGTTCCCGCTGCCCCGCCCGCCGCCGCGGGCACCGCCAAGCCGCGTAAGGTAGGCTACGTCTAGCGCTGTCAGAGGTCCGCCGAGCCCATGACCTACCTCGATTACTTCGAGCTCACCCAGGAGCCTTTCTCCAACGCCCCGGTGAGCCGTTTCTATTACAACTCGGCCCAGCACTCGCAGGCCCTGACCCGGCTCATGCACGCGGTCAGCTACATGAAGGGTCTGTCCATCCTGATTGGTGACATCGGGGCGGGCAAGACGACGCTGGCGCGCCGCATGCTCGACTCGCTGCCCGAGTCCGAGTACGAGGCCGCGCTGCTCGTCATCATCCACTCCGGCATCACCGCCAACTGGTTGCTGCGCCGCATCGCCCTGCAGCTCGGCGTGGAGAACCCCGCCCAGGAGAAGCTGGCCCTGCTGTCCCAGCTCTACCAGCGGCTGCTCCAAATCTACGAGTCCGGCAAGAAGGCCGTCGTCCTCATCGACGAGGCCCAGATGCTGGAGACGCGCGAGCTGATGGAGGAGTTCCGGGGCCTGCTGAACCTGGAGGTCCCCGAGCGCAAGCTCATCTCCTTCGTCTTCTTCGGCCTGCCGGAGATCGAGAAGAACCTCAAGCTGGACCCGCCGCTCGCCCAGCGCGTGGCGCTCCGCTACAAGCTGGAGCCCTTCACCGCCGAGTCCACCGAGGCCTACATCAAGCATCGCCTCCGGCTGGCCGGCTGCCCGCGCATGCCCTTCACCCCCGAGGCCCTGCTGGCCGTCCACCAGCGCTCGGGCGGCACCCCGCGCGTCATCAACAGCATCTGCGACAACGCTCTCTTCGAGACCTTCCTCGCCCGCGAGCAGACCATCAGCGACAAGCTGATCCATCGCATCGCGGACAACCTGGGACTCCAGGGCTCGTCGCTGCCGGAGAGTCCACAGAAGCCCGCCCTGGCCGCCAGCTCGGGCAGTCGGGCAGGCGGCACCTCGAAGGTGGATCTCGCGGAGATCGACCGCTATCTCGAGGGACTCGGTAAGCTGTAGCCGTTTTGGCCCCTCGTCCCAGGCAGCAGGGCGCGCGCAAGGCGCCGCTGTGGCTCATCGTCCTCACTCTCGTGATCGGGGACGGTGCTGGCTCTGCGTACGCGCACCGTCTGGGATGGTTTGTGCACCCAGGCCCGACGCCAGCTCCCGGCGCTGCTTGGGCTGGAGGTGGGCATCGGCCAGTGTGAGGTGGATCCGCTCGGCCAGCGACTCATCCTGCGTGGCGTGTCCGCCTTCGAGAAGGGCGCCGACACCCCGGTGTTCGCCGCGGACTCGGCCGAGGTGCAGCTCGGTCTCCCCAACCCCATCTCCGGCACGGTGGCCATCGACCTGGTGCGCATCCACCGGCCGCGGCTCTCGTTGGACCTGTCGCGTCCCAGGCCGCCCAAGGACCCGGACAAGGAGGGCGTGTGCCCGCTGGTGCCGCTGCGGCGGCTGCGCCTGTCCCGGCTCTCCATCACCGGCGCGGAGCTGCGGCTGGTGTTGCCCGGCGGCCGGCAGGTGGAGGTGTCCGAGCTGGACGTCGGCCTGCGCGAGCGCTGGGGCGAGGAGGAGTTCGAGGTGGAGGCCCGGCGCGGCCTCGTGCGCCTGGGTCCAGGGCAGGAGCTCGCGCTCGGGCGGCTGGCGCTCTCGGGCGGGCTGGACGTGGACGAGGAGTTGCTGGAGCTCGACCGCGCCGAGGTGGGGCTCGACGACGTCACGGTGAACATCTCCGGTCGCGTGGAGCAGCTCTGTGATCCCGTGCTCGCGCTGGACGCGCAGGTGTTCCTGCCACTGCGGACGCTGTCGCAGGCGGGGCTGCTGCCGAAGGACGCGAAGGGGCACCTCTGGTCCCGTCTCACGGTGAATGGCCGCCCGGCGGCGCCCAGCGTGTCGCTGGAGCTGTCCGGCAGTGGGCTCGCCTACGGGAAGTACACCCCGGGCTCGCTCACGGCCCGGCTGGCGTACGCGGGAGACCAGGTGACGGTGGAGGAACTCACGCTTCCCATTGGCTCCGGGGACGCGCGCATCACCGGCACCATCGGGCTCGGCCAGGGATTGCCGGTGGTGCTGGACCTGGAGACGCGCGAGGCGTCGTTCGGCCGCATCCTGGAGAAGGCGGGCCTGACGGGCTCCTGGGTGGACTTCCCGGCCAGCGCCAGGGCGCACCTGTCCGGCACGTTGCTGCCCAGGCCCAACCTGTCGGGTGACCTGGACCTGCGCCACGGCCGCTTCGTGCTCGCCACACGCGCCTTCGATGCGCCCGAGAACACCGGGAGCATGCTCCTCACCTACGAGCGCGGCCGCGTGCGCTCGCAGGTGGCACTGCTGGGCGACCGCGTCGTCTTCAACGGTATCGACCTGGAGTCGGGCCGCTCGCACCTCACCGGCGATGCGACGCTCTTCTACGAGCCGCAGAAGGGCCTCCTGGTGAATACCCGCGGCGACATGGACCTCTCCGACTTCGGCCACATCGCGGAGCTCCCGTGGGCCGGGCGCGGCGCGGCGAGCGCTACCATCGAGGGGCCGTACTCGGACGTGAAGATCGGCGCGAGCCTGTCGCTGCGCGACTTCGAGTTCTGGGGCTTCAACCTGGGCGTGGTGCAGGGGAAGGTGACGTACCAGGACAAGGTGCTGGGCTTTCCCAACCTCTCGGGACAGAAGGGGCGCACCCAGTACTTCGGCAACGCGGCGCTCACCTTCGGGCGCTCGATGCACGCGCGGGCCGAGGTGGAGGTGCCGCGCGGGCGCACCGAGGATCTGATCGACCTCATCGCTGGGCTCAACTCCACCATCTCCGTCATGCAGGGGCCTCTGGTGGGCGAGGTCTCCGGCCGGGTGGAGATCGACAGCCCGGTGGACCAGTTCGAGGGCCTGGTGGCCTTGGACTTCAAGAACACCACGTACTACGGGCGGCGCATGGGCAACGGCTCGGCCCGGCTGCGCTTTGATGATGGCAAGGCCATGGTGTTGGAGCGCTCGACGCTGGAGGGGCCGCTGGGCCGCACCTGGGTGGAGGGCTCCTTCTTCTTCTCCGGGCCCGACAAGGGCAAGCTGGACTACCGCTTCGGCGGCGAGAGCCTGTCCCTGGAGGAGCTCGTCGGCCCCGAGTCGGCGAAGCGCCTGGAAGTGCAGGGCACGCTCGCCCTGGAAGGCGCGGTGGAGGGCAACACGGACCTGCCGGTGACGACGGCCCGGGTGTGGGGTCCGCAGGTGACGTTCGCCAACCGCAACCTGGGCAACATGGGCCTCGAGGCGCGTCTGGAGGGGCGCGAGCTGATGGTGGCGGGTCGTCCCTCCCGCGACACGAGCGGCATCCTGCGGATGCGCGTGCGCGAGCCGTACGCCTTCGACGCGGCGGTGACGCTGGAGCTGCCGGAAATCCGCCCGCTGCTGCCCGCCAATGCCTTCACGCAGGGGCTGTCCGGCTCGGTCAAGGCGGTGGTGATGGCGCAGGGCGCGCTGCGCAACGTGCAGTCCATCCAGATGAACGCCACCGTGGAGCGGCTCACCCTGTCGCGCGGGGGGTTCTTCGGGGCGAACGAGGGCCCCATCGCGTTGAGCTACGCGAACGGGCGGCTGGAGGTTCCCTCCTTCCTCTTCCGCGGGCCGGACACCGAGCTGTCCGCGGCCGGCTGGGTGGGCCTCGAGCGGCTCGAGCTCTTCCTGCGCGGTGCCATGGACCTGCGCGTGCTCGAGTCCCTCTCGCCCATGCTGGTGCGCACCGGCGGCCGGGTGGAGCTCAACGCCGTGGCCGGCGGCAGCCCGAGCAAGCCGACCCTGGCGGGCACGGCCTTCATCTCCGACACCAAGCTGTCTCTGAGGGACCAGCCGCTGTCGGTGCGGGGCGTGTCCGGGCGGGTGGAGTTCACCGAGCAGCGCATCCTCCTGGAGTCGCTGCAGGGCCAGCTCAACGAGGGCCGCGTGCAGGCCAGCGGCGACGTGCGGTTGGACAACTTCCAGCCCTCCGAGGTGATGCTGAACGTCTCCCTCTCCGACGTGGCCACGCGCTTCCACGAGGACCTGCCCTTCAACACCACCGGGCAGCTCTGGCTCACCGGCACCCCGGATGCGCTGCGGCTGGGCGGCGCGCTCGACATCCGCAACCTGCGCTACCGTCGGGGCCTGGAGCTGGACGACATCCTCAAGCGGCTCGCCCGGCGCAGCGTGCTGTCCACGCCCACGGAGAAGCCTCGCGAGTACCTCACCTTCGACATCGGCATGCACCTGGGTGACGTGCGCGTGGACAACAACCTGGCCCGCGCGCGGCTGCTCGGGTCGCTGCGGCTCACCGGCACCAACGTGCGTCCGGGCGTGCTCGGCACGCTGGAGACGGAAGAGGGCAGTCAGGCCTTCTTCCGCAACAACCAGTTCACCGTCAGCCGCGGGCAGATCATCTTCCAGGACCGCTTCGGCATCGATCCGGTGTTCGACCTGCGCGCCCAGGCCCAGGTGCGCGAGTACCAGGTGAAACTGCACGCATTCGGCCGCCCGGCCGCTCCCCAGGTGCTCCTCACCTCGGAGCCGGCACTGCCCGAGGGCGATGTGCTCTCGCTCCTCACTCTGGGTCTCACGAGCACGGACAAGGACACGGCCGCCTCCGCCAGCGCGGGTCTGGCCGCCGAGGCCTTCTTCAACATCTCCGGGCTGGACCGGCAGGTGCAGCGCTTCATCCCCAACAACCCGGTCCTCAAGGACCTGTCCCTGCAGATCTCCACCACCTACAACGACGCCACCCAACAGGCGGAGCCGACCGCTCGGTTGGAGTCGAAGTTCCTCACGGAGCAGCTTAAGATTGGCGTGACGCAACCCGTCAGCGGGCGAGGGACTCGCGCGCGTGCCGAGTACCATTTCGACAACCGCCTCTCCGCTCAGGCCCAGTGGGACAACGAGAACAGCAACGCCTTTGGCATCGGCAACCTCGGACTCGAGCTCAAGTTGAGCTGGGAGTCCGAGTAGCGTTCGCGCTCGGCCTGCTGCTGGCGTGCTCCGCGGCGGCGCAGCCGGAGAAGGTGGAGCCGGCGAAATCCGTCGAGTCGCCGAGGCTTCTGGTTCAGCCCGAGGCCCCGGTGCTCCCGGCCGCCCCCAAGGTGGTGGGCGTGGAGCTGCACCTGCCCGCGGACGTGGACTCCGCGGGGCTCTCCGAGCTGGTGGCGGTGCGCAAGGGCCAGGCGCTGTCGGCCCGTGCCGTGCGGCGCTCGGTGGAGCGATTGTGGGCCAGCGGGCGTTTCTCCGACATCGTGGTGCGCGCGGTGGACGTGCCCGGTGGCGTGCGCGTGGTCTTCGCGCTCACGCCCATGCATCCCATCCTCCGGCTCGCCGTGGAGGGCAACGTCGTCCTGAAGGACTCCGCCCTGGTGGAGGAGCTGCGGACGCATGGCATCGCCGTGGGCCAGCGACTCGACGAGGACGTGCTGCAGGCGGCGGTGATGGGCCTGTCGCGGGCGTACGGGCGCCAGGGCTACAACGAGGCGCGGGTGCAGGTGACGCGCGAGTCGGTGCCCGGTGGCGTGTCGCTGGTGTTCACCCTCTTCGAGGGCAATCCCACGCGGGTGGCGGCCGTCTCGGTGTCGGGCAGCCCCGGGCTCCCTCTGTCCGAGCTGATCGGCACGCTGGGCCTGAAGGTGGGCGGCGTGCTGGACCGCGGAGGTCTGGACTCCGGCCTGGAGCGGCTGCGGATGCTGCTGCGCGAGCGGGGCTATTGGCGCTCCATCGTGGGCCAGCCCACGCTCACCGGGGCGGGAGACGCGGCGACGGTGGTGGTGCCCCTCTCCGCCGGGCCTCGTTTCACCCTCCGCTTCCATGGCAACCACCGCTTCTCGGACACCCTGCTGGCGCGCGTGGTCATCTTCGACGGCTCGGAGCCGCTGGATGCCTCGACGGTGGCGCGGTTGGCGCGACGGCTGGAGTCCTTCTACCGCTACCGGGGTTTCCACGACGTCCACGTGGAGCCGCGCGAGGTGCTCCGTCCGGATGGAGAGGAGGCGGTGCTCGCCTTCGACATCGAGGAGGGCCACCCACTGCGCGTGTGGCGGGTGAACTTCCGGGGCAACACGCTGTTCTCCAACGAGGTGCTGCGCGAGATGCTCACCGAGAGCCTCCGCGCCAATGAGCCGCAGCCCGCTGGCCTCTCGCGCCTGTTGGATGACCCGACGGAGCAGGCGGGACGCGGCCGCCGCCTCCTGGGGCCTCCCGAGTGGGTGCATGAGCCGGCCACCGTCTTCGTGGAGGAGGCCTACCGGGGCGCCGCGGAGGCGATGACGGAGGCCTACCGCGAGCGGGGCTTCCTGGAGGCGCAGGTGCGCTTCACCCGGCTGCGGGTGGACCTGGCGCGGCGTACGGCCGTGGCCTGGTTCGACGTGCACGAGGGCACGCAGATGCAGGTGGCCGAGGTGCGCGTCGAGGGCGGCCCGCCGGGCTTCGACGGCCATCGGCTGGTGCCGGTGAAGCCGGGCGAGCCGATGAGTCTCGACGCGGTGGAGCGGGGGCGGCAGGCGCTCGTCGCGGAGCTGGCGCGCAAGGGTTACCTCTTCGCGCGTGGGGACGTGGACCCGAAGCCGGCGGGCAAGGGCGTGAGCGTCCTCTACCGGTTGGAGCCAGGGCCCCGGGTGACGGTGGGCCGCGTGCTCATCCGAGGGGCGACTCGCACCAACGAGGAGGTGGTGCGCGCGACGATCCACCTCAAGGAGGACGAGGTGTTGGATCCCGAGAAGATGTTCGAGAGCCAGCGCCGGCTGGCGCTCCTCAACATCTTCCGGCAGGTGACGGTGCGGCTGGAGAAGTCGGACGTGCCGGAGGCCAGCAAGGACGTGGTGGTGGAGGTGCGCGAGCGCCCGCGTCTGGAGGGCGAGGTCGCCGGCGGGTACTTCCTGGCCGAAGGTCCGCGCCTGGTGGCGGACACGACCTGGTCGAACATCGACGGGCGTGGCCTCAACCTGTCGGGCCGGTTGAAGATCAACTACGCGGGCGCGAACGCGACGGCGCTGGAGAAGGCCCTCGACTGCAAGCGGGTGAGCGACGCGGGACTGCCGCCACCGGCGGAGTGCCTGGCGTCCGAGTCCTGGCTGAACGACTTCGGTGGGCGCCTGGTGCTGTCGGCGGTGCAGCCGCGGCTCTACGGCCTGCTGCCGGCGGAGGTGGGGGCGCGCTTCGACCTGGTCGGCGAGCGCGTGCACCGGCCCTCGTACCTCTCCAGCCGGCTGGCGGCAATGGCGGGCCTGGACTGGTCGGCGACGCGCTGGCTGAACTTCACGCTGCAGTACGAGCTGGAGGGCAACCTGATGGAGGTGGGCTCCCGCACGCTCACCACGCCGAGCCGCGCGGACCAGGAGCGGCTGCGCTTCCCCTTCGGCTTCTTCTTCATGCACTCGCTGCGCTCGTCGGCCTCGGTGGACCTGCGGGATGACCCGGTCAACCCGCGCAAGGGCCTGGTGGTGGCCACCACCGCCGAGCTGATGCGGGACATCCGCTCGCGGCCGCTCAACAGCGTGGGCGAGCCGGTGGACGCACAACCCATCAACGGGTTGAAGCTCTCGGGGAACGTGAGCATGTACGCGCCGCTGCCCGCGCGGGCGGTGCTGGCCCTGTCGGTGCGTGCGGGCACCATCGTGCCGCTGGAGGACCAGGCCTGGGTCATCGGCCCCAAGCGCTTCTACCTGGGCGGCTCCAGCAGCCTGCGCGGCTTCCGGGAGGATGGTCTCCTCGCGGAGGATCGGCGCACGGAGCTGCGGCGGCAGGTGGCCGACTGCCGCTCGCTCATCCATCCGGCGGGGTGCGGCGCGGATCTGCTGGCCATCCTCGGCGGCCAATCGCCCACCAGTGAAGGCGGGCAGCTCTTCACCCTGGCGAAGGGCGAGGTGCGGATTCCCGTGCGCTCCTCCTTCGACCTGGGCCTCTTCCTGGAGGCGGGCAACCTCTGGCTGGACCGAGCACAGTTCGATCTCGCGGCGCTCCGCTACACGACGGGCGCGGGGTTGCGCTACCAGACGCCGGTGGGTCCGCTGGCCCTGGACGTCGGCGTGAACCTGGATCCGGACCAGACGCTCAACGAGCCGGAGTTCCAGCTCCACTTCAGCATCGGCACTTTCTGACCCCGGCGGTATCGGGTGGGGGGCGGGTCTTCTCCGAACGCCACCCGGTGTACACTGCGCGCGTGTTCTACGGCTTCGTGCGTGCAGTGGTGGCCCTGGCGCTTCGGCTCTTCTACCGGGTGAAGGTGAACGCTCCGGCGGCCGAGCCCGAGGGCCCGGTCATGTTCGTGGGCAACCATCCCAACGGGCTCATCGACCCGGCCCTGGTGTTCATCCTCACGCGTCGGCATGTGACGTTCCTGGCCAAGGCGCCACTGTTCCGCCTGCCCGTCATCGGCTGGTTGCTGAAGGGGCTGCGAGCGCTGCCGGTGTACCGCAAGCAGGACGACCCCTCGCAGATGGGGAAGAACGAGGGGACGCTGGATGCGGCGCGCGGGGCACTGGTGGAGGGGCGGGCCATCACCCTCTTCCCCGAGGGGAAGAGCCACTCGGAGCCCTCGCTGGCGGAGCTGAAGACGGGGGCGGCTCGCATCGCGCTCGGGGCGGCGAAGCAGGGGGCGCCGGTGCGCATCGTCCCGGTGGGCCTCACGTACGCGGACAAGAGCCTGTTCCGCAGCGAGGTGCTCATCGAGGTGGGCACGCCCATCGAGGTGCGGGACTTCCTCCCGGCGGACGAGGCCAGCGAGGTGGAGTCGGTGCGCAAGCTCACCGAGCGCATCGCCGAGGGGCTCAAGTCCGTCACCCTCAACCTGGACAAGTGGGAGGACCTCCCGCTCATCCAGCTCGCCGAGCAGCTCTACGCCTTCCGGCAGAAGGAGCGGATGGACCCCGAGCGGCTGCGGCACTGGGCGCGGGGGCTGGAGCTCTTCCGCTCCGAGCAGCCCGAGCGCTTCGAGCGGATGCGCGGGGTCCTGATGTCCTTCCATCGCCGGCTGGGCCTGGTGCGCGCGGACCCGACGGACCTGGCGCTGGAGTACCAGCCCGGACCGGTGACGCGCTTCGTGTTGAAGAACCTGCTGCTGCTCGTGTTCGGGATGCCGCTGCTCGCGCTGGGGCTCGGGCTGTTCTACGTGCCGTACCTCTTCCCGCGGTGGGTGAGCCGGAAGGCCGAGCTGGACGTGCAGGCCACGGTGAAGTTCCTCGCGGCGCTGGTGATGTCGCTGGTGTGGTGGGCGGTGCTGACGGTGGGGGCGTGGCTGTGGGGCGGGCCGGCGCTGGGGCTGACGGTGGGCATGGGCGTGCCTCCGCTGGCGCTCTTCACCCTGTACTTCTCCGAGCGGTGGCTGGTGTTGCTGCGGGACGTGTCCCTGTTCTTCACACTGGGCAGCCGTGTGCGGCTGAAGGCCCTGCTGCTCCAAGAGGGCGAGCGGCTGGCGGCGGAGGTGGAGCAACTGGCCAGCGAGTACCAGCCGCGTCTGGAGCCGCCCGTCGCGCCATTAGCTGTGGTAACAGGACAGTGAGTGTCTCCCGGCAACGACAAGTGGCCTGACTCCATCCAGGCGCTCTACGAGCAGGTGGCTGGCTCCAGCCCCGAGGCGTTGCTGAGCTCGCGTCCCCAGTGGACGGAGCGGCTCGCCGAGTGGGTGCGCGCTGCCACGCTGGAAGAGCGCGAGATGGCCCAGGCGGCCACGTGGTCCCGGCTGGACTCCGGCTCCCGGTCTCCCGGCGAGCTGCTGTTCCTGCTGGTCCACTGCGGCGAGCTGTTGTGGCCCTACTCGGAGCCGCCGAGGGAGCTGCTCCAGCGGCTGATCTCGCGGCAGGAGCAGCTCGTCCTGGTGCTGGAGGGGCAGGGCGAGGCGGTGGAGCCGTTCGTGCGCGAGGTGGAGGCCGAGCTCTCCAAGGTGCTGATCCGGTACCTCAAGCGTCATCCCGAGGAGCTGGTGGCCCTCGTGAACGGCGTGCGCTGCACGTTCGACGGGAAGGTGCTGCGGTTCAACGGGACGGTGGAGCTGGACCTGAAGGTGCTCCTCGGCTCCGAGCGGCGCGTCATCGGGCGGCTCGATCAGTTGAGGGCGCTGCTGCCGTACCTGCGCGAGGGCCGGGACAAGCTGGTGGGCTTCATCCGGGAGCGGGCGGCGAGGATTCCCTGGCGCGAGTGCCGGGACATCCTCGAGGAGAAGCTCTTCCAGATGGTGGCCTCGCCCGAGGGCCGGAGCGAGCTGCGCGGCTTCCTGGGGTGCTACGCGCAGGGCAAGGGCGAGGCCCGGTGGTGCTCGCGGGCGAGCCTGCTGCTCGCCAGGAACCTCGAAGAGGGAGGAGCGTTGGCGGTCATCGAGAACCTCAGTGAGCTGCTCGCGTACTTCGAGGCCCCGGTGGAGGGCCTTCGCGGCGCCCTGCAGGCATTGGTGGTCAGCATCCACGAGGACAAGGAGCTCGACCGGCACCGGCTCGTGGCGGACAAGTGCTGGGAGCGCCTGAATCCCAAGGTCGAGCCCGGACTGGCGCTCGTGCTGCTGTGGCTGGAGGAGCGCATCTTCCGGGTGGCGCTGCGCCAGGGCTCGGAGGATTCCTTCGAGCGCAGGAATCGTGCGCGCGAGCAGGTGCGTGCCCTGCCCGTGGCGGACGCCCTGTACTGGCTGGCCGAGGAGTGCGCGGACCTGTGGCCCCGCGTCGAGTCGGAGCATCGGCCCGGAGCGGACGAGCTGACGGCGTGGAGGCAGGAGGTCACCCGGCGGTTCGCGAAGAAGCCCGTGCTCCGGAAGGCGGCGATCGAGTTCTTCCTGTGGTGTGCCCCGGATGCGGCCGCCTCCGAGGCGGAGCTGGTGACGCTGTCGCTGGTGAAGACGTCCACGGATCGGCGTCAGTTGCGCCGCCTGGGCGAGCATCCGTCCACGCGCGTGCGGTTCCGCGTGCGAGCCATCAATGCCTGGCTGGCGGCCGGGTCGGATGCCGCGTCCGAGCCGGCGACGCCCGCGACGCTGACGGGGGCCCTGCGCCACCTGCGTGCCTCGGGGACGATGGGACTCGGCGGGGGCAGAACGTGGCTGCGGGACAGGGATTTGGAGGAGCTGCTCCTGGGGGCGTTCAGCCGCGTGGAGCGGGACTTCTCCGCGCGCTACCCGGAGCACTTCCGGGAGGACGAGGCGCAGCTCGTCACACGGCTACTGGAGGATCTGAAGCACGAGTTCGAGAGCATCCGCTCGGACCTGTCGATCCTGCTCTCGCAGGGACAGCCCGTGCCGCTGGAACTGGACCTCCAGTACCGGAGGACCCGTGAGCCCGTGGAGGGGGAGACGACCCCGGAGAACCCGCGGCCCGCCGGGGTGGAGCTGGCCTTCGTGCTGAAGGTCGAGGTGGACTCCTTCCTCACGACGAAGCGGGTGGTGCTGGTGCAGGCGAGGAAGCTGGAGCGGCGAGGGGAAGGACAGTGGGCGCCGAACCTCCGGCTCGGGCGGGAGCAGGTGGACGAGCTGCTCGGGAAGACGGAGTCCTCCTACTGCTTGTTCCTGGTGCCGCCCTCGTTGCGCGCCGAGTGCTGGATGGTGCCCGCGCGGCTGGTGCGAGGGCTGATGGATACGCAGGAGTCGCTCTCGACGGTGCCTCGGGAGGGAGCGCAGCGGGTGGCGCGCTCGCTGGCGCAGTGGATGACCTACGACCTGCTGGGCCTGTGGACCGGCGACGACCGGCCCGCCGTGCTGGAGCGGGCCGAGAGCCGCGCGGAACAGGGCCCGGACTTCATCGTGGAGATCTCCGTCCGCAAGGGCGGGCGGTAGGCGCTACTTCCATCAGTCCTGGCCCCAGTAGCGGTCGCACGTGCCTGCTTGCGGTGCGTCCCCGTCCGGGAACTCGTCCGTCCACGCATCGCGGCGCGTACTCGATGGAAGGCTCGATGGCGCGCTTCTCGGCGGGGGTAGACCTCGAACTCCTTCAATTGTGATTCGCGCAGACGGCGGTTCTGCGTGGGCTTCCTCGATGAGTCTCAGCCCGTAGACCGGAGGGGCCGGATCTTCGTACAAGGTCCCGTTGTGGCCCTCCAGCAGCGAACGGTACATGGAGGTACTACTGAAAGACCCTTCGAGGCTCAGGAAGTCATCTCGTTCCACAGGTCGTGCGGTGAAGAGTCGATGGCTGTCACGCAAGCGGCTTCGTGCTCAGGAAATGTGTGGGGCAAGTCACTGTCTGCCCACGTTGCGCCAGAGTCGGCTCCGTCTCCTTCATGGCCATGCCAATCACTTGTCTCATGATGTCCGTGCATTGTCCTGGAGCAATTGCGCGTAATACGGCGCTGCTCTGTGATGCCTGGGATCGTTGCACTCCGTGCCACCGTGCCGCTCATCCATGGCTGCTTCTTTGGGGCTCATCGATCCGTGTCCCAGTAAAGCCTGGTCTTCGTGGCTCATACCATGTCGGGCAATTCGCCTGACGTATCGAGACAGGAGCGTCCGTCTGGGGTGGTGTGAACACTGCGATACCGTTCAAGGCCGTCGCAGCTGGTCTTCCGGTGTCTCCGTCGCCGGTGAACAACAGGTAGGGTCTCCATTGTTTCGCCGTAGTCGTACAGCGAGCCATGGATGGCCGAAGTGATGGACGCCTCGTGGCTCATGAATGGAGCCGTTAATCTACTGTGAGCTGCCGATTGGAACCTGCCGACGAGGCTGCTCCGCAGCCTTGCTGGCGTCTTCCGGTGGAATGAGCACTCGCACAGGCCGGCGGTGCGCTTCCAGTCCCTGCATCTCGGACGGGATCCCTGGAACGCCAGGGGCTGTCAGCCGCCGTCCGTCCGCCAGCGTACGGGTGGCGGTGTGCGTCTTCATCTACGCAGGCGGGGGCCGGACCGGGCTACGAGGATGCGCGCCGTCGAACCCGGGCTAATGCGCGGCATGGGCGCCCCCACGAGGATCATGCGGCAACAAGCTGCAGAGTACCTCGTAGGGCTCGGACCGGTGCTCTGGCTCCGGCTCCATGTTCACCGCTCGCCTTCTTCCCTCTGGAAGGGCGGCGGGTGACCCGGATGACCGCGCCTCAGTCCCGTGCGCGCTCGTACTGCGGCGGCCACGTCACCTGGGCGTGGAGCTCGCGTGCCGCATGCAGGGGCCAGTACGGGTCGCGCAGCAGTCTCGCGCGCGATGATGACGATGTCCGCCTGCTCCGTGCGCACGATGTGCTCCGCCTGGAAGGGAGCGCGAATGAAGCCCACGGCGCCGGTGGCGATGCCGGCCTCCTTGCGGATGCGCTCGGCGAACGGCGTCTGGTAGCCCGGCCCGGCGGGAATCTTCACGCCGGGGACGATGCCTCCCGAGGAGCAGTCGATGAGATCCACGCCGTCCGTCCTTCAGCAGCTTCGCGAGCGCCACCGATTCCTCCAAGGTCCAGCCGCCCTCGACCCAGTCGGTCGCAGGAGATGCGCACGAAGAGCGGCAGCTCCTCGGGCCAGCTTCGTGCGCACCGCCTGCACCACCTCGCGGGTGAGCCGCACGCGGTTCTCGAACGAGCCGCCGTAACGGTCCGTGCGCTGGTTGGACAGCGGTGAGAGGAACTCGTGCAGCAGGTAGCCGTGCGCGGCGTGGAGCTCCACCTGGCGGAACCCCGCGGCCAGCGCGCGCTCGGTGGCCTCGCACGAAGGCGCGGATCACACGCTGGATGCCCTTCGTCATCGAGCTCCTCCGGCACCGTGTGCTTCGGGTCGAAGGGCAGGGGGCTCGGCGCGACGGGCTTCCACCCGCCAGGGACTTCCGGCGCGATGGGGCCTCCGCCCTTCCAGGGCTGCGCCGTGGACGCCTTGCGCCCCGCGTGCGCGAGCTGGATGCCGGCCACGGCCCCCTGCTCGTGGATGAAGCGCACGATGCGCGCGAGCGGCGCGACGTGCTCGTCCTTCCAGATGCCGAGGTCCTGCGGAGAGATGCGCCCGCGGCCTCGACCGCGGTGGCCTCGGTCATCACCAGGCCCGCGCCTCCGACGGCGCGGCTGCCCAGGTGGACGAGGTGCCAGTCGTTCGCGAAGTCCGTCCTCGCTCGAGTACTGGCACATCGGGTGAGACGGCGATGCGGTTTCTGAGGGTCACCCCGCGCAGGGTCAGCGGGGTGAAGAGCAGACTTCCCACGAGTCCTCCAGTGTGTCGACGTAGCGCCGGGATGACCCCGGCTCAGGCGTAGACATACTGGGAAACCTTCCGGGCCATCTCCCAGATTCTCTCGCGCTCTGTGTCGCCATCGACACCTCGGCCGTCGAGAACGAGTTGCATGCGGCCGATCTGTTCGGGGCGGACAAGCACCTCGACGTGAGGGATGCCGTAATGCGCGGTGAGCACCTGCCGCAGGTTCGCGGCATAGCTGTTCGCGAGTGAGACCGTGTGCAGTGCATGGGGCTGCGTGGCGAGGTGGGGAAGGAGCTGCGCCAGCGCCCCCTTGCACAGGGTGAGGCGGATCCGGGTGGGTTGCGTCACGGGTGTCTCCAAGCCATCCCCCCAAGGAACGTGCTCATGCTACTCAAGGTCGAGCGCTCGGAGAGTCCCAGTGAAGACTCCGCCCGCGAGGACACGCGCGCCCGGTCGGAAGGCAGCCGGGCGCCGGAGTCCACCGGGTGCTTCAGGTCGCGGGCTGCTTGAACAGCTTTCCGGCCACGAGCAGCGCCGCGCCGCCCAGCAGGACGGGGAGGGCGTTGAGCTCGATGGCGAGGCCCAGGCTGGCCATGTCGGCCAGCTTGCCGATGGCGGTGGGCGAGATGGCGTCGCCCAGCAGGTGGATGCACAGCACGTTGAGCCCCATGGCGAAGGCGCGGAACGCCGGAGGCACGCTGTTGACGATGGCCGCGTTGATGGGGCCGCTGTTGAGGAAGATGAGGAACTGCGCCAGGAAGATGATGGCGAACATCGGCCAGAGCGCGTGGACCTGCACCGACAGGAACATGAGCGGGGCCGCGAGCAGCAGTCCCACGCCGGACATGCGCAGGCCGCCGCCCGGCATCCGCCGGTCCATCTTGTCGCCCAGCCAGCCGCCGGCGAGCGTGCCCAGCAGACCCGCCAGGGCGGTGACGGCGCCGGAGAGGAAGCCCGCCTTGTCCGCGGTCATCGCGCGCTCGCGCACGAGGAACGTGGGCAGCCAGAAGGCCAGCCCGCCGATGGCGAACGTCATCAGCGTGTAGCCCGTCGTGGTCCACCAGAAGGCCGTGTTGCGCGCCAGTCCCTTGAGGCCCACCAGGAAGGGCAGCTTCTTCTGGCCCTCGGCCCCGTCCATGGCGCCACGCTGGGGCTCGGGCATGAAGAAGGCCAGGGCGCCCAGCACCAGGCCCGGCGCGCCGCCCACGAAGAAGGCCACGTGCCACGAGTAGGCCTCGCTCAGCCACCCGCCCAGCCCGTAGCCCGCCGCCGCTCCCACGGGGATGGCGATGTAGAAGAAGGACAGCACCTGCGTGCGCTGCTCGCGCGGGAAGAGGTCGGAGATGATGGACGGGGCCACCGCGCCGTAACCCGCCTCGCCGATGCCCACACAGGCCCGCGCCACCATCAGCACGGCGAAGGTGGTGGCCAGTCCCGAGGCCCCCGTGGCCAGGCTCCACAGCAGCACGCCGGCGGCCACCAGGAACCGCCGCGGCACCCGGTCTCCGAGGAAGCCGCCCAGGGGCGAGGCCAGCATGAACACGACGATGAAGAAGCTGCCCAGGTAGCCCGACTGCGTGTCGGTGAGCTGGAAGTCCTTCTTGATGTAGGGCAGCGCCGACCGCGACGATGTACCGGTCGAGGTAGTTGACCAGGTTGATGAGCGTGAGGATGAGCAGCGCGTAGTAGCCGGTGCGCGCGGCGGCGGGGGCGGTAGGAGCGGAGGGGGTGGCCACGGCGGTGGGGATGCTCATGAAGGGGTGGCTCCGAAGCGGTGCGCGAGCAGGCCCCAGCGCAGGCCGCGGTCGCTCACCCGGCAGCTCTCGAGCCCGAGCGCCCGCAGCGCTCTCGAGCAGGATGAGGGCGCCGGCGGGAATCACGTCCGCGCGTTTGGGTTGCAGGCCGGGCAGCTTCGTGGCGCTCGGCGAGGGGCAGCCGGCACAGCAGGTCCGCCAGCGACTCCAGTTCGGCGCGGGTGAGGGTGCCGCCCGTGGACGCGCGCGGCGTCATACGGGTCGATGGCGTGCCGCACGGTGTAGAGCGTCGTCACCGTGCCGGCGACGCCCACGAGCTGTGCTCCCGGAGGGCGGGGGGCAGGGCGGAGAAGGTCTCTGCGCAGGTGCGACTCCACGCGGGCCCGGTCCTCGGCGGACATCGGGTCCGACTTCACGAAGCGCTCGGTCATCCGCACCGAGCCCACGTCGAAGCTGTGCCGGAAGGCCACGTGGCCCTCGCTTGTCGCCGTAGATGAACTCGGTGGAGCCGCCGCCGATGTCCAGCACCACCAGCGGGCCCGGCCGCCTCGCGCCCGAAGTCCGCGTAGGCCGAGGAGAAGGAGAGCTGCGCCTCCAGCTCGCCGGAGATGATGTCCACCGTCACGCCGGCGCGCTCCCGGGCGGCGGCGAGGAACTCGGCGCCGTTCTCCGCGTCGCGCGCCGCGCTGGTGGCGGACACGGCGATGGCCTCGGCGCCCAGGCTCGCGCGCCTCGCTGGCGAAGTCGGACAGCACCTGGAGGGTGGCGTTCATCCCCTCGGGAGAGAGGCGGCGGCTCTTGTCCACGCCGCGGCCCAGGCGGGTGATTTCCGCGCGCTCCTGCACGGCCTGGAAGCGGCCATCGGGAAGGCGGTCGGCGACGAGCAGGAGGACCGAGTTGGTCCCGACGTCGATGGTGGCGTAACGAGGCATCCGACGGAGCCTACTCAGCGCAGCAGCGCGTCCAAAGCTTCCGCCAGCCGCTGGTACTCCGCGTGCGAGTTGTAGAGCTGGGCGGACACGCGGACGTGGCGGTGTGGCGGCCGGGGCCAGGGGGTGATGGGCACCTCGATGCCGTGCTCGAAGAGGAGCCGGTCCTGGAGCGGGTCCAGCCCGAGGGCGGAGGGCTCGGCGGGGAAGCCATCCGGCAGGGCCACGGTGGCCATGGAGCCCACCATCTCCTCGGGGCAGTGGGGTGCCACCCCGAGCCGCTCGCACAGGAAGGCGCGCGCCGTCAGCGCCTTGGCGCGGTTGGAGGCCATCACCTCCGGCCAGCCGCCGGGCAGCATGCCTCCCACCACCTCCAGCGCCTTGGGCACGCAGAGGAACGGGCGTGGGGTCTCCCGTCCCGGTCCAGTCGAAGTCGAGGCGGAACTGGGAGCGGTCCCTGCGCCGCGAGTTGTAGCCGTGGCTGATGACGAGCGGGCGGAGGCCCGGCTGCAGGTCCCGGCGCACGTAGAGGAAGGCAGCGCCCTTGGGCGCGCACAGCCACTTGTGGCAGTTGCCCGTGTAGTAGCGCGACGCCCAGCGTGCGCAGGGACAGGGGCAGCATGCCCGGGGCCGTGGGCTCCGTCCACGAGCGTCTCCACGCCGCGCTCGCGCAGCGCGCGGATGAGCTCGGCCACGGGGAGCACCAGCGCCGTCTGGCTGGTGATGTGGTCGATGAGCAGCAGCCGGGTGCGCGCGGTGACGTGCGCGAGCACCGCGTCCACCACGGCCTGGGACGAGGTCACGGGCCAGGGCAGCTTCGCCACCACCACCTTCGCGCCCCAGTGGCGGGCCACGAAGTCCAGTGCGTTGCGCGAGGCGTTGTACTCGTGGTCGGTGGTGAGCAGCTCGTCACCCGGGGCGAAGCGCAGCGAGCGCAGCACGGTGTTCACGCCCGTGGTGGCGTTGGTGCACGAAGGCGAGGTCGTCCGCGTCCGCATCCAGGAAGGCGGCGAGTGCCGCGCGGGCCGCGTCGAGCAGCGCCTCCAGCTCCCGGTGGAGGAAGCGCACCGGCTCGGCCTCCAGGCGCGCGCGCAGCCGGGACTGGTCCTCGAGCACCGCGTGGGGCAGGCGCCGAAGGAGCCGTGGTTGAGGAAGGTCACCTCGGGGTCGAGGGACCAGTGGGAGCGGAAGGGGGAGGCGTTCATGAGGCACGGACTGTAACCCTCACCCCCGCCCGCTCCCAGGGGAGGGGGCGCCTACACGCTCAGCGGCCCCAATCGGGCGTCAGGTACGCGCCCTTCTCCATCGGGCAGCGGCACCTGGTTGTTGCCGTCCGCCGTCATCACGAAGAGCTGCGGCGAGCCGTTGCGCGTGGAGGTGAAGACGATGAGGCGGCCGTTGGGCGAGAAGGAGGGCTCCTCGTTGTTCGCCTGGTCCTGCGTGAGGCGCGTCACCTTGCCCGTGTCCACGTTCACCGTGAAGAGGTCGAAGGCGTTGCGCTCGTCGCGCGCGGTGAAGGCGATGAGGTCCCCGCGCGGGGACCAGTCCGGCGTCTGGTTGTAGTTGCCCTGGAAGGTGAGCCGCCGCACGCTCGAGCCGTCCGCGTTCATCACGTACACCTGCGGCGATGCCGCCGCGGTTGGACACGAAGGCGATGCGCTTGCCGTCCGGAGACCACGAGGGGCTGGAGTTGATGCCGAAGCGCGTGTCGGTGAGCCGCTTCGCGCCGCTGCCGTCCGCGTTGGCCACCCAGAGTTGCGCGCTCTCGCCCTCGGCCAGCGCGTACGCGATGCGCTTGCCGTCCGGCGAGAAGGCCACGCCGGTGGCCATCTCGCCCTCGGACGCTTCAGCCGCACCGAGTCGCCGTCCGGCTGCCGGACGTAGAGCTCCGGTCTGCCCTGCGGTACGAGGTGAAGGCCACCGACGCCGTCCGGGCCCGAGCGCCGGCAGCAGGTTGATGCCGCCGCTGCGTGACGCTGCTGCGCGTTGCTGCCGTCCCAGTCCGCCACCCACACGTCCCGGTTGTTGCCCGCTCTTGCGCACGAAGGCGATGCGCGAGAGGAAGGGGCTCGGCTCGCGGGTGAAGTGGCGGTAGAGGCGTCCGCGAGCTTGTGGGCCAGCAGGCGCGGCTCCGCGGCGGGCGCGCTCTGGGCCGCCTTGAAGTCCTCGCGGCCGCTGCCCACGTTGAACAGGCGCAGCTCGGCCGTGCAGCTCGCCGCCGTCCTGGGCCAGCGAGTACCTTCACCAGCGACTCGGCGCCCACGTCCGCCCAGCGCGAGAAGTTGATGCTGCCCGCGGTGATGCCCTCCTTCGCGTCGGCGAGGAAGCTGGCCCGGTCGAGCACCTGGAAGAGGCCGGAGGCGCGCAGGTCGAACATGAGCGCGTCGTCGAACTCCCGGGCGGGCGCCTTGGCCTCCTCGCCCTGCGCCAGCGGCGGCGGAGACGGCGAGCGGCAGGGGCGGAAGTTGGCGCCGGAGATCTGGATGACGGGCGCCTGGGCGAGCGCCGCCAGCGGAAGGAGGACGAGCGAGAGGAGAAGGGCTTTCGCGTTCACGGGCTGAACTCCAGGACGATGCCGCTCTTCTGCAGCGCGTCGCGCAGATGGTCGGGGGGAGGGGAGAAGGGCGAGGCCTTCTTCACCGCGGCCAGCACGGCCGAGTCGAAGAGGGTCGTTGCCGCTGGCCTTGGCGAGGCGGGCGTCGAGCACCTCGCCGGAGCGGCTGAGGCGCATGGCCACCTGGGCCTTGAGGTGCAGGCGCTCGGAGTCGGGGATGGTGTCGGAGACGTCGTAGTGGCGGTGCACCTGCGAGGAGAGCAGGCCGAAGTAGCGCTCGCCCTCGGCGGTGGCGGAGTCGCCGTTCGGGTCGCCGTCCTCCTCGCCCTCCAGCTCCTCGGGCTTGGACTTGGCGAACTTGTCGAAGGCGCCGAAGAGGCGCTTCTTCCGGTCCTCGCCCTTGGCTCTCGCCCTTCTGGGGCGTGGGCTTGGGGGCGGGCTCCGGCTTCACCCCGGGGATGGGCACGGCCACCTTGGCGGGCTCGGGCGCGGCGGGCGTGGGCGGCGCGGGGGCGGCCTCCACCTTCTTGGGCGGCGGCGGCAGCTCCTCCTTGCGCGGCAGCAGCTTCTCGTCGCGCGGCTTGCCCAGGCGCACCAGCGAGGCGCGGATGGGCTTCTGCGTCCAGGTCCACCGGGGGCCCGGCGATGAAGGCGGCGTAGAGCGCCACGGCGAGCAGCACCAGCCCGTGGCCCACCAGCGACACCGCGACGAAGCGTCCCAGGCGCGAGGGCCGCGGGACGAGCAGGCTCTGGTTGACGGCCGGGTGCATGGGCTAGCGCCTCGCCTCCTTCGTCCTTCTTGCCCTTGTTGGACGCGCGAGCCCCCGGCCGTCGGGTCCGTGATCATCCCCACGTTGGAGATGCCGGCGCGCTGCGCCGCGGCCATCACGTCCACCACCACGCCGTAGGGCACGTCCCGGTCCGCGTGCAGGTAGACCTCCTTGTCCGTCTGCGCCTTGGCGTTGGCGGCCAGCTTCTCCTCCAGCTCGTCCAGCGGCACCTCGGCCTCGCCGATGAAGACGCGCCGCTGCGTGTCGATGGACAGCACCAGCTTCTTGTCGGCGGCCTCCACCGGCGGCGGCCTTCGTCTCCGGCAGGTTCACCTTCACGCCCTGCTGGATGAGGGGCGCGGTCACCATGAAGATGATGAGCAGCACCAGCATCACGTCCACCATCGGCGTGACGTTGATCTCGCTCATGGTGACGCGGCCACTGCCGCGGTTGGACACCCATGCCCATGGCGCGCGTCCCCTAGCGGAAGAAGTGCCGCTTGACGATGTTGAGGAAGTCCGCGGAGAAGTTGGCCATCTCCGTGTCGAACACCTTGATGCGGCTGACGAACGAGTTGTAGGCGACCACCGCCGGAATCGCGGCGAACAGGCCCGCCGCCGTGGCGAAGAGCGCGTTGCCCACCGGCGCGGCCACCGTGGCCAGCGTGGCGTTGCCCTGCTCGGCGATCTCGTTGAAGGCGTTGAGGATGCCGATGACCGTGCCGAACAGGCCCACGAAGGGCGACGCCGCGCCCACCGTGCCCAGGAAGGACACCCTCGACTCCAGGTCCATGATCTGCGAGGTGGAGGCGCGGTTGAGCGCGCGCTCCACGTTCTCGATGCCGCCGAGCCGCTCGCTCATGGCCCCCTCCGTGCCCTCCTTGTGCTGGGCCAGCTTGCTCAGCTCCTCGTAGCCGGCGCAGAACACCTTGGAGAGCGGCGAGCCCTCGAGCTTCTGGGCCATCCTGGTAGATGGTCTCCAGCCGGGACGCCTTCCAGAAGATGTCCAGGAAGGTCAGCGACTGGGCGCGGGCCCGCGACAACTGGGTGTGCTTCAGTGCGATGAGCGCCCACGAGGCGACGGAGACGCCCATGAGCAGGGCCAGCACGAACAGCTCCAGGAACGAGGCGTCGCGGAGGATCTGCAGGTAGTTCATGGCGCCGAGCGTCAGCGGGAAGCGGGGCATCATGGGGGACAGGCGTAACACCCCGATACAGGTGGGTCAAACAAACGCGGCACGGGAGGCGGGGTGGTTGGCGACGCGTGCCGGACATGAATAATTCCCGAGGGCAGGCGTCCGAGGGGTCAGTGTGACGGGCCGAATGCCCGCTCCCCACCCTCATTTCCTCCACCCCGAGGACGCCCCCATGAACGCAAGACTCCTCGCCGCATTCCTATGCCTCGCCTCGCTGAGCACCGGCTGCATCATCGTCGACCACGGTGGTGATCCCGGGCCCGCGCCGGGCCAACCCGGAAACGTGACGCTCGCGTGGACGTTCGGCGCCGACGGCCGGTGCGTGAACGTGCCGGACGTGAAGAGCATCAAGGTCACCATCCCCGGTGAGCACGCTCGACTCCAACGGCTACTACCCCTGCAACACCGCGGGCACGGACGGCATCACCCTGCACGACTTCCGGGCCGGGGACCTACAGCATCACCATCGAGGCCCTCGATGCGTCCGGCCTCGTCATCTACACGGCCTCCGACAGCTTCACGGTGGACGGCAACGTGCGGGTGCCGCATGGACCTCACGCCCAACGGCAAGCCCTTCGCGTACCTCTCCTGGACCTTCCCGGCCACCAGCACCAGCGCCAACCCGAGCTGCGCGCAGGCCGACGTGACCGGGGTGAGTGTCAGCGTCGACAACGGCCCCTGGGTGAACCTGACCTGCGAGGAGGGCATGACCGATATCGGGACGAAGTCGGCCCCGATGGAGCCGGGCATCCACAGCATCGAGCTCATCGCCTATGGCCGCGACAAGTACAACCGGGACGGGCAGCCCCTCTACACCACCCAGGGCACCATGACGCTGCCGCGCTCGGGCTCCATCTACGTGTCGTACAAGTTCTTCGAGGTGGGCGGCATGTCCCTGAAGTGGCAGCTCTGGGACGGCTCCGCGGGCGTGTACAAGGACTGCACCCAGGCGGGCCTCACGGGCGTGGTCATCAACCTGATCGACACGGCCACCAACTCGGCCGTCTTCGGCACGGCCGGTGACCCGTATGCCTGCACGGCCGCCCCCGTCGTCTACCAGTACCTGAAGCCGGGTCGCTACAAGGTCTTCATCCGCGGGATGGTCGGTTCGGCGATCTCCTACCCAATGAGAATAGTGCCCCGACGTACGTGGATGTGAACGCCTTCGACCAGCGGACCCCGACGGCCCCGGCCGAGAGCATCATCATCTCCAAGCAGCCGCCGCAGTAGTCCGCACCCACCGGCAGCCTGCCTGCCGTCGGAGGGCCGGGGCATCCGCCTCGGCCCTCCTTGCTTTGCGGGCGGGCGCATGGGTTGGCATCAAACGTGATAGGGAACGCCGGACATGCGGCAAGGCAGCCACAGTCCCATCGGCGTCTTCGATTCGGGCGTCGGAGGGCTCACCGTCCTCAAGGCGCTGATGTCCCACCTGCCGCACGAGAGCACCGCTGTACCTGGGTGACACCGCGCGCGTGCCCTACGGCACCAAGTCCGGCGAGGTGGTGACGCGCTACTCGCTGAAGAACGCGGAGTTCCTGCTGGAGCGCGGCATCAAGCTGCTGGTGGTGGCGTGCAACACGGCCTCGGCGGTGGCGCTGCCGGCGCTGTCGGCGGCGCTGCCGGTGCCGGTGCTGGGCGTCATCGCCCCGGGGGCGCGGGCGGCGCTGCGGCGCACGCGGGGCGGCGGCGTGGGCGTCATCGGCACGCCGGGCACCATCCGCTCCGGGCGCCTACCAGCGCGAGCTGGAGGCGGCGGCGGGGCCCGAGGGAGTGCGGGTGAAGGCGCGGGCCTGCCCGCTCTTCGTGCCGCTGGCGGAGGAGGGGTGGACGGCGGGCGACGTGCCGCGGCTGGTGGCGCGCGAGTACCTGGCGGACTTCGCTCGCGAGCGGCGTGGACACGCTGGTGCTGGGCTGCACCCACTACCCGCTGCTCAAGGACGTCATCGCCGAGGCCGTGGGGCCGCAGGTGGCGCTGGTGGACTCGGCGGAGGCCACGGCGGAGGCGGTGGCGGTGCTGCTGGCAGGAGCGGGGGCTGCTGGCGCCGGCCGGAGGCACGCCCTCAGCACGCGCTACTTCGTCACGGACGTGCCGGAGCGCTTCGTGGAGGTGGGGGCGCGCTTCCTGGGCCGGCCCATCCACTCCGCCGAGCAGGTGGACCTGTCCTTCTAGGACGGCCGCACGGGCCGGAGACGCGGCTTGCCGCCTCCTCGGCGGTGGCCTGCGAGCAGCTCCTTGGCGGCCTGGCACCACGGGGGGCTCGGCGGCTGGCGGTGGCCTCGAAGCAGCTCCAGGGCGGCCTCGGTGCCGATGTCGTCCTGGCGCGGGAATCAGGCCGGTGGCCCAGGTGATGAGCCGCTCCAGCGTGCGGGAAGAAGCTGGATCATCGTGAGCGGCTTGTTCAGCCAGCCCACGGTGATGCAGTAGTACTTGTTGAAGGGCGCCGTGTGGTGCACCTGGTGGTGGTCCGGCGGCAGGATGAGGTGGATGCGCTGCAGGAAGCCGACGAGCGGCGGGCGGCTCGTCCATGTGCGACCACTTGTGGAACTGGTTGGTCGCCATCACCCAGAAGATCATCGAGCCCGAGGAACGCCGGAGACGAACACCCAGCCCGGGCTGGAGTGCGGCAGGGCCACGGCCAGGATGGCCACGGGGATGGAGACGAGGCAGTTGTTGCCGTTGGTCTCCACGAAGTCGTGGCGGGTGATGGCCTTCTCGTCGACGTGGTGCTCGCGGAAGGGCCGGATGAAGGCCTTGCCGAGCACGGGCATCTCGGTGGAGCCCCAGGTGTCGCCCATCCAGTGGACGAAGCCGGAGACGAAGTCCGCCGCCAGGTAGCCCAGCAGCACGGCACTCAGCAGCAGCCAGGTGCCCGGTGTAGGCGTTGCCCCACAGCCGGTAGACCAGGGTGGCCTCCAGCGACACGAAGGTGACGATGCTCGCGATCTCCATGGCACGGATGGCGGGCGAGTAGCCCTGGGCCAGCGCCGTGGGCGTCCTGCTGGCGCAGCTGGTTCTTGAGCTCGTTCTTCATTCGTCCTTCTTCCCGTCGCGGTGTGTGGATCCGGCGGCTGCCTTCCCCCCGTGGCGGCCGCAGTCTACGGAGGGATTCCAGACGAAGTCATCTGGTGAATGGTGCAGGTGCCTGGCCTTCAAGCCGGGAGGCCAGCAGGCATTCAACCGAGCCGGACTGACGCGTTCCTTGTCACCCCCATGTCCCGCTGGTACGGTCCGCGCACTCGGGCATGGCGAAAACCTTCGAAAAAGCCGTCACTGGCTTCAACCACAACATCAAGTACAAGGGGAAGGTCTACCACGTCCAGACCGAGGACTCGGGAGTCAACAACCCCCACATCATCACCCACCTGTTCGTGGGCGGGAACATCCTCGCGTCGAAGAAGACGTCGTACGCCGACATCCTCAACGCCGAGAACCTCGCCGAGGTCGTGCGCGAATTGATGGAGGAGCAGCACAAGGAGATGCTGCGCAACCTCATCAACGGCGTGTACGACGGCTTCGACACCACGGGCGTGCGCCACTACCAGCCCGGGCAGCTCGGCTCGGCCGAGGACGCCGCCCACGCGCGCCAGCCGCAGCCGGTCGCCAAGCCTGCGCAGCCCGTCGCGCCGCCCGCCGCCTTCGTCCCCCCGGAGATCGCCGCCGCGCGCGCCCTGCAGGTCGCGCCGAAGATCAACGAGGTGGGCGTGGAGACGCTCTTCGGAGAGGACCTCATCTCCGAGAAGAGCCTGGACGAGGTCATCCTCAGCTACCTGGCGGGCGAGGACAACCAGTAGTCCGCCGTCCCCGTGCTCAGCCGAGCACGAAGCGCACCCACACGAGTCCGTAGACGGTGAGGAGCGCCGCGGCGAGCACGTCCAGCGCTACCCCCACCTTCATCATCGTGGGCAGGCGCACGTAGCCACTGCCGAAGACGATGGCGTTGGGCGGAGTGCCCGCGGGCAGGGCGAAGTCGCACGACGAGGCGTAGGTGCTCACCGCGAGCAGGGGCAGCGAGGCGGGCAGCACGTTGAGCAGCACGTTCACCGTGGCCGTGTTGGAAGCCACGGCGGACAGCAGCACGGTGGCCAGGGCCACGGCGCCGTACTGGGCGGGGGCGCCCAGGGACTCGAGGCCCGCCAGTCGCGAGGCCATGTACGTGGACAGGCCGCTGCCCTCGATGCCGGCGGCGAGCGCGAAGCCTCCTCCCAGCAGCAGCAGCGTGTCCCAGGGCACCCGGGCGAGGGCCCGCCAGCGACAGCCGGCCCAGGAGCGCCAGCGTCCCGGCGGCCGAGCAGCGCCACGCCCGCCTCGTAGTGCTTGCCCAGCAGCTTGAAGCCGCCGAAGGCCGAGGCCACCCACGGGGTGAGCACGCCCCGGAGGAAGTCCCCTCCCATCCACAGCACCGCGGCCACGAGGAAGACGGTGCCCACCACCTTCTCGCCACCCGACAGCGGCCCGAGCGCGGCCAGCTCTCGCTGGATGACGTCCACCCCCTGCCCGGGGCCCAGGCGCATCCTCGCGCCCCTTGCGCCACAGCACCCACCACACGAGCGGAAGGAAGAGGACGACGAAGGGCAGGGCGGCCACCATGTACTCGATGAAACCCACCTCGGTGGCCAGCCGCCGCGAGGCCACGCCCGCGAAGACGGAGTTCGTGGGACTGCCAATCTTCGTCCCGATCCCGCCGATGTTGGAGCCGTAGGCGACCCCCAGCATCAGCGCGGCGCCGAAGTGCCCCAGCCGGCGGCCCTCGCTGGCCTCGAGCTGGGCGATGAGCGCCAGACCGATGGGCACCATCATCACCGCGGTGGCGGTGTTGGAAATCCACAGCGAGATGGTCGCGGTGGCCACCAGCATGCCGAGCAGCAGCCGCTGGGGCGAGGTGCCGATGGCGCGCATGATGAGCAGGGCGATGCGCCGGTGCAGGTTCCACTGCTCCAGCGCGGCGCCCAGGGCCATGCCGCCGAGGAAGAGGAAGATGTAGGGGTCCACGTAGGGCAGGGCGGCGCGGCCGAGGGAGGCGGGCAGGCCGCTGGTGTCGAAAACACCCAGCGCGGGGAAGAGGACGAGCGGGAGGAGGGCGGTCCAGGCCATGGGGACGGCCTCGGTGAACCACCAGAGGGCCATCCAGGCGGCCACGGCAGCGGCGGCGGCGGGGCGGTGGCCCATGCTGGGCACGGTGTGAAGCCCCGAGGGGATGAGCAGGAGCGCGGCGGCGGCAAGCGGCCCGGCGAGCAGGCCAACCAGGCGCACACGGGACGGCGAGGTGGGGGGCGCACTCCGGGTCGAGCGGGAAGCCACGTTCCCACCGTGACACAGGTGGCACGAGCAGGGCCATGGGCCCGGGGTTGGTTCCTGATGTGGCCATCTGGCCGAAAGGCGTGCCGCTCCATGGGAGGGGCCTACTTCGAATCTGGAGATTCCAGTTCTTCCGGCAGGGGCCTCGGGACGAACTTCAATCCCTTCGGCATGTCATACACGACAAAGCCCTGGTCAGCGATTTTGACGAGATCGCCATCCCTGGCATTTCCACTGGCGAGCCACTTGTCCGCTTCCTCTCTCGTTACGAACGTTTGAGCAATGGTCACCGGCTTATAGGTGAAGAACCTCTGAAAGTAATCGCGGTATTCATCCAGTTTCTGGATGTCACGGAGGTAAAGCAACGCCACCGAGGCAATCCGGAGCGCCTCGTCTTCCGGCGTGCCCTCTGGGTACTTCGCGCCCACGGTGCCGAGCGTCTTCATGACGGCATCAACATCGAAGTTTGAATGATAGGTCATGGGTGCACCAGGTTAGAGGGCAAGAGGAGCCAGAATCAGCGCGCCAGAGCCACCAGTCGTAATGACGAAGGCAACGCCAGCGATGATGACGACCGTACCAAGCGCCACTTCGGTCTTGTGCGCCCGGATCCATCCAACCGCGTCCTCAACGCGCGAGAACTTCAGTTCTTTCGCTTTCTTCTCATTCTCCTTTTCGCATTCCATATACTGCTTGCGGCATTCCCTGGTGCAATATTCGTTATACCATTCGTCCCGTTTCGTGTGAGGCCATGGCAGGGTAGGGGCGTTCCAACACTCTTTGAAGCATTGGGCATGCTCCGCATCGCAGTCGCGGAAGCCAGCACCGCCAGTGCCGAGAGCGGAGCCGACTCCACGCGCATCCTCGGAGATGACGTAGATTCGGTTTTCTGGCCGTTGCCCGTGGGCGCATCCGACGCTGAGCACCGCCATGGCGGTCATCAAAACAATCAATCTCATCTCTTTGTCCGCCACGTACTTATCCGTTCTTCCTGACACTCATGCTCAACAACCTCCATGGTACGGAAGGCGGATGGGAGGAGGCCGGGAGTCCAAAGAGTTTGTTCCGAAGAAAACATGTGCTTCGTCCCGATACCTCCGATGTTGGAGCCGTAGGCGACGCCCAGCATCAGCGCGGCGCCGAAATGCCCCAGCCGGCGGCCCTCGCTGGCCTCGAGCTGGGCGATGAGCGCCAGACCGATGGGCACCATCATCACCGCGGTGGCGGTGTTGGAAATCCACAGCGAGATGGTCGCGGTGGCCACCAGCATGCCGAGCAGCAGCCGCTGGGGTGAGGTGCCGATGGCGCGCATGATGAGGAGGGCGATTCTGCGGTGCAGGTGCCACTGCTCCAGCGCGGCCCCCAGGGCCATGCCCCCCAGGAAGAGGAAGATGTAGGGGTCGACGTAGGGCTGTAGGGCAGGGCGGCGCGGCCGAGGGAGGCGGGCAGGCCGCTGGTGTCGAAAACACCCAGCGCGGGGAAGAGGACGAGGGAGAGGAGGGCGGTCCAGGCCATGGGGACGGCCTCGGTGAACCACCAGAGGGCCATCCAGGCGGCCACGGCGGCGGCGGCGGCCGGGCGGTGTCCCTGGCCGGGCACCGTGTGGAGCCCCGAGGGGACGAGCATCGGGGCCGCGGCGGCAATCGGCCCGGCGAGCAGCCCGAAACGGCGGGTGCGGGAGGGCGAGGGGGAGGTCGCACTCGGGGAGTTGGGCGTGGCCACGCGCCCACCGTGGCATAGGTGGCACGAGCAGGGCCATAATCGCCCCGCCCATGATTCAGATGTTCCACGTCTACAAGGCGTACCCCGGGGATCCGCCCGTCCTCTCGGACATCAACCTCCATGTGGAGAAGGGCGAGTTCGTCTTCCTCACCGGGCCCTCGGGCGCGGGGAAGACGACGCTCATGAAGCTCATCTTCTGCGCGGAGAAGGCCACCAAGGGACAGGTGCTCGTGGGGGGGCGCAACATCGCGCGCATCCGCGAGTCGGCCATCCCCTATCTGCGCCGCAACGTCGGCGTGGTGTTCCAGGACTTCAAGCTGCTGCCGCACCGCACGGTGTCCGACAACGTGGCCTTCGCCCTGGACGTGCTCGGGGTGCCCCGCGCCGAGGCGCGCGATCGCGTGCAGCGCATGCTCAAGCTGGTGGGCCTGCAGCACAAGGCGGACTCCCTGCCGCTGAAGCTCTCGGGTGGTGAGCAGCAGCGCGTCGTCATCGCCCGGGCGCTCGTGAACGATCCCACCATCCTCCTGGCGGACGAGCCCACGGGGAACCTGGACCCGGCGCTCACGCTGGAGATCATGGACCTGCTGATGGACGTGAACGTGCGCGGCACCACGGTGATGGTGGCCACCCACGACACCAGCCTCATCACCCGCTACCAGAAGCGCACCCTGCGGCTGGAGCGGGGGATGATCGTTTCGGACGAGGACGGCGTGAAGGCCGCCCGGCGGATGGCGGCGGGATGAGCGCGCTGGCGAAGGCGGCCTACTTCTGGCGCTCGGCGGCCTCGGGCCTGCGGCACGCGCCCTTCATCCACTTCATCGCGGTGACCACCATCGCCATCGCCCTCTTCTCCGCGGGGCTGGCACAGGCCGTGGGACGGATGGTGGATGGGCTGCTCGGTTCGCTGGGCGGCGAGGTGCAGGTGACGGTGTACCTGTCGCCCGAGCTCGACGAGGAGGGCGCCGCGGTGCTGCGCGAGCGGATGGAAACCACCAGCGGAGGCCGGGCCACGCTGGTGCCTCCTCAAGTGGCGCTCGAGCGCCTCGAGCGTGAGCTGGGCGACCTGGGCGAAGCGCTGACGCACCTGCCGGAGAACCCGCTGCCGCCCTCGTTGGAGCTGGAGGTGCCCTCGGAGCGGCGCACGCCCGGCGAGCTGAAGGCGCTCGCGCAGGAGCTGCGCACCATGCCCGGTGTCACCGGCGTGGACTACGGCGAGGAGGCGGTGGAGCGGCTGTCGGCCATCTCGAAGGCGCTACGCTACGGCGGATGGATCGCCTTCGCGGTGGTGCTGCTGGCCACGGTGGTCATCGTCTCCGCGACGCTCCAGCTCGCCATCTACGCGCGGCGCGGGGAGATTGAAATCCAGAAGCTGGTGGGCGCGACGGACCGCTTCGTCAAGGCGCCCTTCCTCATCGAGGGCTTCCTGCAGGGGCTGCTCGGGGCCGTGGTGGCGCTGGCGGCCCTGCTGACCTTCGAGCGGCTGGTGGGGCCGGGGCTGGCGTCACTGTTCTCCTTCCTGGTGGGGCCCGGAGGCATGGTGCCGCTGCTGGAGCCGAGGATCGCCCTGGAGCTGCTGGTGGCGGGCTGCGCGCTGGGGCTGGGCGGCAGCTTCATCGCGGTGGGGCGATTCCTGCGGGTATGAGCCGGCTCGTCCTCCTCTCACTGCTGCTGTGTGGTGCGGCGGCCCTCGCGCAGGACGGGGCCGAGGCGCAGCCGTCCGCGCTGGACGAGGCGTCGCAGCAGGCGGCCATCCGCGAGAGGCTGGCCACGCAGCGGGCGGCGCTCGCGCTCATCGAGTCGCGCAAGGTGTCCGCGCTCGAGGTGCTGGAGATGGTGGAGCAGCGGGCGGCCACCAGCTCGCAGCGGGTGAAGGTGCTGGAGCGGGACCTGGCCGTCTTCCGCAAGCGGCTGGCCGTGGCCGAGCAGGAGGACGCGTTGACGCAGCAGATGCTGCGCACGCAGATGCGCCGGCTGTCGCCGCGGCTGTGGGGCATGTACCGGATGATGCGGCGCCGGCCCCTGGAGGTGCTGCTGAGCGCGAGGGACTTCTCCGCCATGGTGTGGCGCTCGCGGGCGCTGCGGGCGACGCTGGAGGAGGACCTGCGGCTGCTGCGCACGGTGCAGCGGGTGGCGCGACTGCGGCGCCAGGCGGCGGCCGAGCTGCGTCGACTGCAGGGCTCGCTGGACGTGCGGCTCGGCTTCCTGCGGGAGCAGGCGGGGCTGGCGAAGGCGCAGCAGGAGGCGCTGGAGGAGGTGGTGGGCGCCATCAAGGGCGAGGCCGAGCTGGCGCGGCGCATGGTGCGCGAGCTGGAGCTGGCGGACGCGGACCTCAGCCGCGTCATCCAGGACCTGAACGAGGGCCCGGCCACATCCGGCTTCGGGGCGCTCAAGGGCAAGCTGCCGTTCCCCGCGCCGGGCGTCATCGAGGTGGGCTTCGGCAAGGTGGTGAACCCGCGCTTCAACACCGTCACCGTGCAGAAGGGCGTGGACATCCGCGCGCCCGTGGGCACGCCGGTGAAGGCGGTGGCGGAGGGCACCGTGGCCTATGCGGGCTGGCTGCGCGGCTACGGCAACCTGCTCATCCTGGACCATGGGGGCGGCTACCACTCGCTGGTGGCGCACCTGGCCTCCGTCACTCCCCAGGTGGGAGCCCAGGTGACGGCCGGCGAGGTGGTGGGCGAGGTGGGTGACACGGGCTCCCTCAAGGGCGCCTACCTGTATTTCGAGATTCGCCGGGCCGGGCAGGCCGTGGATCCGGCCCCCTGGCTGGCTGCCGCGCGCTAATTGATGCGGTGCGGCATGGGGATGATTAATCTCCAGGCCGTGGATCTCATTTCAGGCCTCCAAGAGATGACCCGCCGCATGCTGGTGGCGCGCGGGGTGCGGTCGGCGCTGGTGGACGTGGCCGGTCAGCCGCTCCACCACTACGAGCTGAAGGGGAGCGGCAAGGGTCCGCCGGTGCTGCTGGTGCACGGGCTGGGCGGAGCGGCCAACGGCTTCGCGCGCCTCTTCTTCGGGCTTTCCAAGCGCTTCGAGAGGGTGCTGGCGGTGGACCTGCCGGGGCATGGCTTCTCGCCGGAGTACTGCCTCGGGCCGACGTGCGTGCGCGGCCAGTACGACATGCTGGTGGAGTACTGCCGGAAGGTGGTGGGCGGGCCGGCCTTCGTGGTGGGCAACTCGCTGGGCGGGGCCATGTCGGTGCAGCTCTCGGCGGAGCACCCGGAGTTGGTGAAGGCCCTGGGGCTGGTGGCGCCGGCGGGAGCGGATGTGGGGCACGAGCCCATCCGCGAGGTGCTGGAGGCCATGAATGTGCGCACTGCCGAACAGTCTCGCGCGCTCACCCGGCGCCTCTTCCACCGTCCGCCCTGGCTGATGATGCTGTTCGCCGACATGGTGCGCGGCATCTACGCCACCCCCGCGGTGCGCGCGCTAAGCGAGGACGCGCTGGCCACGGGCGAGTACCTCAAGCCCGAGGTGCTCAAGGCGCTCGCCATGCCGGTGCTGTTCGTGTGGGGCGGGAGTGAGAAGTTGCTGCCCCTCCAGAGCCTGGATTTCTTCCGCTCGCACCTGCCGGGCCATGCGCGGGTGAGGGTGGTGGATGGCTTCGGCCACATTCCGCATGTGGAACGGCCAGACGAGCTGCTGTCGGAACTGCTCCAGTTCGCGGACGCCTCCGGGCTGTAGGGGAGCCTGGGGGGGCCCACTTCACTGCTCCGACAGGGCTGCCTGCTCGTCCTCCTGGCAGGCCTGTCGAAAAGAACTCGAAGCAGAAGCACAAACGCGTCGCTCCGTACTCAGTCCGGATGAAACGCAGTACGAACGAGGAGCGAGCACATGAAGATCAAGACCAACATTCGTGGCGGTCTGGCCAGCGTTTATACGATCAGCCTCGGCGGCGGTTGCCGCAGCTACCAGCTGGCGTAGGTAGACGCAGACGCGTTGGATTCCAGTCGCCAGTGGGCGGTGCGCCGCCTGCTGGCGACTGTGTTTTTGTGGGCAGCCCGCTTGTCCTCCCAGCAGGACGTCCGGAAGTGACGCGAATCACAAGGCCGCGCCCAGTGCTCAGCCCAAAGGAGAACCCCACCCGTATGGAGCAGCCCCTCCGCGCCTGAACATCCCGGGCTTGCTCCCAGGAGCCCTCGCATGAGTCAGGAAGCCGTGTCGGTTGATCCCCATGAGACGCTGTACTTGCCCCTGAGGCGTCGCTCCACGCGCGAGTACGTGACCACCCCCGAGGGAAACAGGGAGCTGCACATCTTCTTTGGCGTCAAGGAGATCACGCTCGATGAGCCGGACCTGCTCTCCTTTGGCGAGACGCTGCTCACGCAGGACCAGTTCATGGCGGCCAGCGCCACCGGGTGGAGCTCGGGTGAGCCCTACCCCTGGGAGCGCGTGAGGGAGTTGCTCGAGGCCCTGTTGGCCGAGGGCATCCTCTCGCGCGAGGCCCCGAAGCCACCTTCCGAGAGTCACTCGCATCAAAGATTCCTGGAGGCCGAGGCTCGGCGGGAAGCCCCCAGCGAGCCCCTGTGGTGGAACCCGGATTGTCCTCAGGTGATGGAGCGGTTGGAGGGGCGGCCGCTGGAGTTGGGCTTCCTCGAAACGGTGATCCCGGTGCATCGCATCGCCCACCCGGCGCTCGACGCGGAGGGACGCCATGTCGGGGAGATGAACGTCTTCCCCGACGCCATGCGCATGAAGCTTCCGACGGAGTGGCGGGTGTGTCCCTATCCGGGCAGCCGCTATCGGGACGAGGCGCCGATGAACGTGACGGCGCTCAAGTCGATGACGCGGCACTGGAAGCCCGTGCTGCGGGGGGTGCTCGCGGTTCGCGAGGAGTTCCTGCGCCGCCATCCCCTGCTCCCAGACGGGCGCTGGCGGCTGGGGGATCTTCACGCCCTGTCCTGTGCCGTGCTGGCCCTGCCGAGCCTGTTGCTGATGCGCGCGAACGCCCCCGTCCCCAACGGCACGCTGGATCCCGTGCTGTCCTCCATGTTCCGGGTGACGGACGGCGTGCGGATGATGGCGTCCTATCTGCTCCTGCTCCTGGAGAGTTCGATTACGTACGACACGCCCATCACGGCGGCCGAGCTGTACCGCTACACCGAACAGGGCAACCACTTCCTGTCGACTCGCGGCGTCTGCGCCGGTCCCCCGCACATGGTGGAGGAGTTCCTCGCGACGCTGATGGATGGCAAGCCCGTGACGGGTGCTCCCATCCCCACGGCGGCGTGGGATGCGGAGATCCCCGCGGCGATGGATTACGGGCTGCTCGGGCTCCAGCTCTATGCTGTCCAGTCCAACCGTTGGAGCTATATGTGCCGCGCCTACGAAATGATTCACGCGGCGCTTCTCGAGGTGGAGGATGAGCCGGGTGGCGTCCTGGGCCGGCTGCGCGAGCATGTCGAGCGCGATTGGCAGATGATCCTGATGAACTCTGGATTGCACCACTCCGCCCCGCGAGTCTGGGCCGAGGCCGCCTACAGCGAGCTGTACGCGCGCGTCCAGCGCGGCCTGAGGGGTTTCCGAGAGGACTCGCTGCTTCATCTGCGGGACGCGTTCACCCCCACGAGGGATGAGGTGGATGGGAATGCCCGCCTGCGACTCCGGGAGTTGATCCACTCGCGCGCGGGCTCTCCCTCGGGGGCCCGGAGAGACGTCCTCGACGCCGTGGCGGACGCCGTCGCGGAGTTCCTGGCGATCGAGCGTTCAGCGCTTCGCGTCCTGGAAGGTGCTCAGCGCCAGATCAATGCGTTGCTCCAGCGCTCCCACCCGGCACGGAGACTCTCCAGTGCGGATCTCTCGCTCAATCACCGCTTGCGCCAGGGCACCATCCGCTTGCGGCCTGACTTGATGGAGGTGCTCCGGGATGAACTGGGCATCACCATCGAGAACACGGAGGACGCCACCCGCTTCGGTCACGCCAGCTCTTGATGCGCTGGGCCCTTCGTGCAGCCTACTTGGGGCGCAGCCTGCCAGGGCCGCGGTTCGGGTCACGAGCTCTGGGGCCTGGAAGGTCCGCGCCCCGCGTGGGATGATCCAGCCCCCCGAGCAGTGCGAGGTGACGGTGTTACGAGCAGGAGATGCCACGCGCTGTCCGCGCAAGAAGCGCGCCCCCTGGGACTTCTTCCGCCTCTTCGAGAGGGGGTAGCGGCATGGCACTCAATACGGGCTATGCCTACCGCGAGCAGCTGGGCGCCCGGGCGCGGGGACAGAGCACGCTCTCCTATCTGGTCGACGCCTACAGGCACTCCCCGAGCGCGGTGTGGCGGGAGCGGCTCGCCCGGGGCGAGGTCCTGTTGGATGACATCGCCGCGACGGGTGAGGAGCGTCTGAAAGCCGGCCAGTGGCTCGTCTGGAACCGGCCGCCCTGGGAAGAGAAGGAGACGCCGCGAGACTACTCACTCGTGCACGAGGACGAGGCGATCCTGGCGGTCATCAAACCGGGAGGCCTGCCCACGATGCCGGGTGGAGGCTTCCTCGTGAACACCCTGCTCAACCTCGTGCGGGAGCGCTTCCCGGAGGCGAGCCCCCTGCATCGGCTGGGACGCGGCACCTCGGGCCTCGTGCTCTTCGCGCGCACGCACGACGCGGCGGCGAAGCTGTCCCGCGCCTGGCGCGAGCACGAGGTGGAGAAGCGCTACCGGGCCCTGGCGAGCCACGTGGCCACCCAGGACTTCTACGACATCACCGCGCCCATCGGCGAGGCGGTGCATCCGGGCATGGGCATGGTCCCCATGGCGACTCCAGGCGGGAAGGCGTCCCGGAGCCTGGCGCGAGTGCTCCAGCGGCGCGCGGCGAGCACCCTCTTCGAGGTGGACATCCAGACGGGTCGCTCCCAGCAGATCCGCATCCACCTGGCCTTCATCGGGCATCCGCTCGAAGGAGATCCCGTCTATGCCGTGGGAGGCGTGCCGCGCGCCGAGCATCCGGGACTGCTCGGGGATACCGGCTACCTGCTGCACGCGGAGCGGTTGTGCTTCGTGCATCCGCTCACGGGGAAGCGCTTGGAGCTCCACGCCTCCATCCCGAGCGAGCTCGCAGGTGGAGTAGACGGCTACTCGACGAGGAAGGTGGTGCGGTCCACGCCGGTGTTGCCGGTATTCGGGTCGTACGCGGTGACGAGGACCTCGTAGGCCCCCTTCTCCTGGACGGGAATCTGGCCCTCGTAGGCGCTCGTCTTCCCGGCGTAGGTGAGGGGCACGGTGGTGAAGGGCTTGCCGTCGCGCTTCACCACGGCCCGCAGCTCGTACTTGCTGGAGTCCCAGAGGCCACCCGGCTCGGTGGGGCAGCCGCACATCAGCACGAGGTTGGCCCGGACGGGGACGTTCTGCTTCTTGCCGTCGAGCTTGATGAATTCGTGGGCTCGGGGCTCGAGCGCATCCACCACGAAGCCCGGAAGCTCCAGGATGATGCCGTCGCCAGTGAGGTGCTTGCCCGGAATCATCCAGACCTGGGTGGAGCTGGTGATGCGGGACTGCCGCTGGGCCTCGGGGCCGGACACCTCCACCGTTACCAGTCGGGGCTCGTCGAGCTCGAGCGTCGTCTCGAACTTCGCGCTCTTCTCATCGGCGAGCTGCATGCCGCGGGCGTGCGGCTGCTTCATCAGCCGCTGGGTGTCGCCGGTGGTGCCAGCGGTGACGCCGCGGGCGAGCTCCTGGCCGGTTTCGGCATCGCGGAGCACCACCTGGGCACCGCCCATGGAGGTGCCCACGAACTTGCCGTCATGGGCGCGGGCCCGCACCACCACGCGGGTCTCCTCGGCGAGCGTCGGGGTGGAGAGCAGCAGCAGCGTCAATGCGGAGAGGATGCGCATGGTTGGTTCCTGGGAAGTGGTGGACCCAATGGGTCGCCGCCATCGTAGCCCGGCGGAACGAATCCTTTGACAGCTGGTTCCGAGCCCGAGCAGGCGCTCTTCGCCGAAGACCTGCGTTCCGCGTATTCTTCAGCATTGGGGAGGAACCCGAGGTGATACGTGGTGAGAGAACACACCTCCACCGAGGAGCAGTTCTCGCGGGCCTGTAGGCTCCTGGATGAGGGGCGGGCGCGCGAAGCGTTCCGTCTCTTCTCGGCGGCCGCCAGGGCCGGACACCTGGAGGCGCAGTCCAACCTGGGGTACCTCTTCGACACCGGGACTGGAGTCAGACGGTCTCGCCTCAAGGCGCTGCACTGGTACCGGAAGGCGGCCCGTCGAGGAGATCCGGCGGCAGCGAACAACATCGGCACCGTCTTTCGAGATGAAGGGCGGCCGAGGCTCGCCCTGCGCTGGTTCGAGAAGGCCATCGCTCTCGGCAATGAGGATGCCCTGCTCGAACTGGCGAAGCTCTACGCCGGCCCCCTGGAAGACAGCCGCATGGCGACGCGGTTGCTCAAGAAGGTGCTGTCCTCCAAGCGCGTCACGGTCTTCAGCCAGGAGCAAGCGCAGCGGTTGCTCGAAAAATTCAGGTCACCTGTTTGATGCTGGCAGGCTCGTCTTCCACCTCCCGCACGAGGAGCAGCCTGGCGAGCTGCTGTCGAAACCGGCGCAGTTCGCGGAAGCCACCCGGCTTGTAGCGGGACCGGGGCGCGGGCCGGGTGCTAGAGTCGGGGCGCGGTCTTTCGGGGAAAGGACCCTCGACCTACATGCGCTCCCTGCACTCCTGGCGCGCGGCCTTCGCCGCGGGCCTGCTGCTCCTGGCTCCCGCGGCGCGGGCCGATGAACGCGAGCCCTCCACCACCCGCACCACCACCTACGAGCAGCTCGAGGTGTTCGCTCGGGTGCTCTCGTACGTGGAGAACAACTACGTGGAGTCGGTGGACAGCCAGAAGCTGATGCACGGCGCCATCAAGGGGATGCTGGAGACGTTGGATCCGCACACCGTCTTCATGCCGCCCGAGGTCTACAAGGAGATGAAGATCGACACCTCCGGCGAGTTCGGAGGGTTGGGCATCGAGGTGGCGCGCAAGGGCGACGGCATCGTGGTGGTGGCGCCCATCGACGACACTCCGGCGGCGCGCGCGGGCATCCGGGCGGGGGATGAGCTCGTCGCCATCGACGGCGCGAGCACGCAGGGGATGGACCTGTCGGACGTGCTGCAGCGGATGCGAGGCCCCGCGGGCAAGCGGGTGCTGCTGACCATCATGCGCGAGGGCTTCAGCGCGCCGCGTGAGCTGGCCATCATCCGGGACCACATCCGCATCATCTCGGTGGAGGGCGCGCTGTACGGAGGGATTGCCTACCTGAAGGTGAAGAACTTCCAGGACCGCACGGACCTGTACCTGCGCAAGGAGCTGGAGCGACTGCGCGGATTGAACGGGGGCAAGCCGTTGCGCGGGGTGGTGTTGGATCTGCGCAACAACCCGGGCGGGCTGCTGGACCAGGCGGTGGCGATGAGCGACCTGTGGCTGCCGGGGAACCTGCCCATCGTGAGCACGCGCGGGCGCAACGGGAGCACCGGGGCCGAGGAGCGGAGCAAGGACCGGGACACGGAGCCGGAGTACCCGTTGGTGGTGCTGGTGAACGCGGGGAGCGCCTCGGCCTCGGAGATCGTCGCGGGAGCGCTGCAGGACCACGGTCGCGCGACCATCCTGGGCACGCAGACCTTCGGGAAGGGGAGCGTGCAGACGGTCATCGAGCTGGAGGACGGCTCGGGGCTGAAGCTGACGATCGCGCGCTACTACACGCCGAAGGGGCGGAGCATCCAGGAGAAGGGCATCACGCCGGACTATTGGGTGCCGGAGAAGCCGGGAGGGAAGGGGGAGAAGGACGTGCCTCGGGAGAAGGACCTGCAGCGGCACTTCAAGGCGGAGCCCACGGTGGTGAGCGAGACCCCCGAGGTTGCGAAGCTGAAGGGACTGCCCGAGGGCCTGCGGGACTGGGACGTGACGGCGAAGCTGACGGACCATCAGCTCAAGATGGCGCTGAACTACTTGAACAGCCTGGCCAACAACGCCGCGCGAGCGCCCGTGAAATCCAGCACCGAAACGCGCTGAAAGGGAGCGCTGGGGAGGGTGCGCGGTGGGGCTCTATCGGGGCACGACGCGAATCTGGAACAGCCTCGGCCAGCGCTTCCCGGTGACGAGCAACCGGTCGTTGGCCGCGTCATAGGCAATCCCGTTCAGCACGTCCTCGCCGCCGGTCCGCTCATCCGGTGCGAGCAGCCCCGTGAGGTCGATCCACCCCTTCACGTTCCCCGTGGCCGGGTCGATCCGTGCGATGAGGTCTTTCATCCACACGTTGGCGTAGACCTCGCCATTCACGTACTCCAACTCGTTGAGTCGCGAGACCTCACGGCCATTGTCGGTCACCTTGACCATGCGCTGCACCGCGAACGTGGTGGGCTCGAGGAAGCGCAGCGTGCTCGTGCCATCGCTCAGGATGAGCGAGGTGCCGTCATCAGTGAGTCCCCAGCCCTCGCCGGTGTAGCTGAACTGTCCCGTCGGCTGGAACGTCGCGGCGTCGTAGATGAAGCCCACGTGTGAGCGCCAGGTGAGCTGGAAGAGCCTGCCGCCGAAGAAGGCGAGCCCCTCCCCGAAATACTGCTCCGGGAGGTCGTGCCTGCGCAGCACCGCGCCCGTGGCGAGCTCCACCTCGCGGAGGCTCGACCTGCCGTTCACGCCCGTGCCCTCGTAGAGCCGCCCGTTGCGGTAGACGAGCCCCTGCGTGAATGCCTGGGGGTCGTGCGGCCAGCTCTGGACGACCTCGAATCCGTAGGTCGGCGTGCCGCGCGGGACGCTGCGCTCGCTGCTGCAGGCGAGTACGCCGAGGAATACGAGAGGAAGAAGCCGCGCGAGTGCGGCACGTCGGGTCGTCACGAGGAGATTCCTCCTGGAGGGGAGCCCGCGGTGACCTTCTCTCGCCCGGGTCCTTGGTGCAAGCCCGCGGAGCCTGTTCAGGACTCAGAACCCCAGCGTGCGGATGGCCTGGCGGATGGTGTCCGCGCTCCGCCGCAGGCCCGCGCGCTCCGATTCGTTCATGGGCAGCTCCAGCACCGACTCCACTCCCGTGCGGTTGACGATGCTCGGCACGCTCATGCACACGTCGCTGATGCCCAGGTAGCCTTCCAGCCGGGAGCTCACGGGCAGCACCCGCTGCTCGTCGTGCAGCACCGACTCGAGAATCTGTGCCGTGGCCAGACCGATGGCGTAGTTGGTGGCGCCCTTGCCTCGGATGATGTGGTAGGCGGCGTTGCGCACGTCATCGAAGATGTGGGTGCGGTCCTCCTCCGTCAGCTTCGCGCGCCCCGGCACCTCCCACTGCAGCAGCGGCACCCCGCCCACCGTCGCCGAGCTCCACAGCGGAAGCTCCGAGTCACCATGCTCGCCCACGATGAAGGCGTGGACGTTCTGCACCGCCACGTCCAGGTGGTGCGCCAGCAGGAAGCGGAAGCGCGAGGAGTCCAGCACTGTCCCGCTGCCGAACACCCGCCGCGACGGCAGTCCACTCAACTTCTGCACCACGTACGTCAGCACGTCCACGGGGTTGGTCACCACCAGCAGCAGCGCATTGGGAGCCACCTTCAGCAGTTGCGGCACGAGCGTGCGGCACAGCTCCACGTTCGCTCCCGCCAGCTCCATCCGCGTCTGCCCCGGCTTCTGCTTGGCCCCCGCGGTGATGACCACCACGTCTGCTCCCGCGCACACGCCGATGTCATCCGAGCCCTCCAGCGTGGCCATGGGCACGAACTGCAGCCCGTGGTTCAGGTCCAGCACTTCCGCGTCCACCTTGGCCCGGTTGACGTCGTAGATGGCGAGCTGCTTGGCCACCCCCCGGATCATGGAGGCATAGGCGATGGTGGCCCCCACTGCTCCCGCTCCGACGATTGCGATCTTGCTCACGCGCTCAGCCATAGGCGGAGCAGCCAACCACACCCGGTTCTCGCGGCTCCAGAGCCGAGTGCACGGGCCATCAGGACGGGGGCGGTGACCTCGTGGGGCCACCGCCCCCTTTACTCACGCGGAGCCCGCGGGCCGGCACTCGGCGACGAGCGCCGCCACCGCCTCGTCCCACGGCAGGTCGCGCTGCTCCCCGTCCCTCCGCCGCAGCCGCACGGCGTGCTTCTCCACCTCGCGGTTGCCCACCACCACGAGCCACGGCACGCCGGCCTGGTGTGAGTCGACGATCTTCCGAGAGAGCGACTCGCCCCGGGCATCCAGGCTCACCCGGCAGCCCACCTCGCGCAGCTTCGCGGCGAAACGCTCGGCGTAGCTGGCCGCCGCCTCACCCACCGGCGCCACCACCACCTGCTCCGGCGCGAGCCACGCGGGCAGCGCGCCCCCGTGGTGCTCGAGCAGGATGCCCAGGAAGCGCTCCAGGCTCCCGAGGATCGCTCGGTGGAGCATCATCGGCCGGCGCTTCTGCCCCGAGGCGTCGACGTAGTGGATGTCGAAGCGCTCCGGCAGCACCAGGTCGAGTTGAATCGTCCCGCACTGCCAGCTCCGACCGAGCCGGTCCTTCAGCACGAACTCCAGCTTGGGCGCGTAGAAGGCGCCCTGGCCGGGCTGCATGACGCACGCGAGCCCCGCTTTGCTCGCGGCCTCGAGCAGAGCCGACTCGGCGAGGTCCCACATCTCGTCGCTTCCGGCGCGCTGGGCGGGACGGCTGGAGAAGGCCACCTCCACGTGCTCGAAGCCGAAATCGGCGTAGAAGCCGTGGAGCGAGCGACAGAAGCGGGCGACCTCCTCGCGCACCTGTTCCTCGGCACAGAAGACGTGGCCGTCGTCCTGCGTGAACTGGCGCAGGCGGAACAGGCCGTGGAGCGAGCCGCTGGGCTCGTTGCGGTGCACGAGCCCGAACTCGCCCAGCTGCAGGGGCAGGTCGCGGTAGCTGGGGGCCATGCGTTGCGACGAGCTGGATGTGGCCGGGGCAACTCACCGGCTTCACCGCCAGGTGCCGCCCGCCCTCGTCGGCGAGCAGGAACATGTTCTCGCGGAAGTTCTCCCAGTGGCCGCTGCGCTCCCAGAGGGGCTGGGCGAGCACCTGAGGCGTCCGCACCTCTTGGTAGCCATCGCGTTGCATCTGCTGCCGGACGCGGTCCTCGATGAGCCGGTAGAGCAGGTAGGCCGCGTGGGTGCCAGAAGACCATGCCGGGCGCCTCCTCCTGCAGGTGGAAGAGGTCCAGGCGCTGGCCCAGGAAACGGTGATCGTGTTCGTCGAACATTGTGGACTCCGAGTCGGGAAAAAGCCTTCCGGTCGGAGCACTGAGCGCTTGCACGGACGCCCCGGCCGGTGAAGGCGGGGCAGGGAACCGTGCGTTCGTCAGCTCACTTCACGCACGAGTCCCACTCCCGCCGATTGGGTGGCGGTGGTGGTCGTGGTCGTGATGGCGCTGAAGAAGCTCACGCAGCGCAAGGTGCGCGTGAGGCTATTTTTTGTCAAGCCGGGTTCCAGCGACTGTCCGGCCACTGTGCAAAGAGCGCGGCGACCGGGGCGATGCTTTGTCAGGTCACTGCTGCTCGCGCGTCCGTCGCAGCTCCGCGAGCCGTTCCGTGGTGTGTCGGGCCCCCATGGCGCGGGCGTAGTCGAGTGCCGTGCGTCCGTCGGCATCCTTCTGCTCCGGCGCCGCGCCGCGAGTGAGCAGCAGCTCCAGCAGCTCCAGCCGGTCGAACATCGCCGCGAACATGAGGGCCGTCTTGCCGTCCGGCCCCGCGCCGTCGACGCGGGCGCCGTGGTCGAGCAGGAGCCGGGCGATGGTGACGTTCCCCTTGAAGGCGGCCCCGGCCAGCGGCGTCTGGCCCCGGTCGTTGAGGCGCTCCGGGTCGGCTCCGTGCTCCAGCAGGAGGCGTGTGGTGTCCTCGCTGACCGAGGTAGCTGGCGAGCATCAGCAGCGTGTCACCCTTCTCGTTGGCGAGGTTGGCGGGCAGCCCCGCGTCGAGGAGCCACTTCAGGCGGGCCGTCTCCCCGGCCCTCGCGTGCTGGAACGCCGTCCGCGCCAGGGCGACCACGTCGTTGTCTGTCACCATCGTCTGCGAATCAGGGGTCCGTGCCTTCATGGGGAAGTCCTCGGCGGAGGGGCGTGGGGCGGGATGTTCAGCGCGAGTGGCGCAGCTTGTGGACGGCCGTGGCGATGCGCGCGCCGTACTCCGGGTCGGCGTTGCGGAAGTGGGCGATGCTGCGCGTGATGATGTCCTCGCGGGTCACCTGCGCGAGGCTGCCGGCGATGTTGTCGACCAGCCGCTCGCGCTCGTCCTCGCTCATCACGCGGTAGAGCGCGCCGGCCTGCACGAAGTCGTCGTCCTCGGCGTGCCGCACCGGCGGCGTAGCTGCCCGAGCCGCCGCTGACGGCGAGCCCGGCGTAGAGCGGCTCGCCGGTCTGCACGCGGGCCGTCGAAGCTGTTGGGCTCGTAGTTCTTCGCGCGCCCGCCGTTGCGCGTCGAAGCGCATCGCGCCGTCGCGGCCGTAGTTGCGCGCGCCGCCCGGCACGCCCTTGCGGCGCGTTGACCGGCAGCTGCGTGTGGTTGACGCCGAGCCGGTAGCGGTGCGCGTCGCCGTACGCGAAGAGGCGCGCCTGGAGCATCCGGTCGGGCGAGGGGCCGATGCCGGGCACGAAGTGGCCCGGATCGAACGCCGCCTGCTCGACCTCGGCGAAGTAGTTGTCGGGCGTTGCGGTCGAGCACCAGCTTGCCCACCTCGATCAGCGGGTAGTCCTTGTAGAGCCAGACCTTGGTGAGGTCGAAGGGGTTGAAGCGGTAGCGTCGCCGCATCGGCCTCGGGCATCACCTGCACCTTGAGCGTCCACGACGGGAACTCGCCGCGCTCGATCGCGTCGTACGCAGATCCGTGCTGGTGGTGCTGCGGGTCCTCGCCGCCGATCGCGCGCGGCCTCCTCGCTCGTGAGGCAGCGGATGCCCTGGTCGGTCTTGAAGTGGAACTTCACCCAGAAGCGCTCGCCCGCGGCGTTCACCCACTGGAAGGTGTGCGAGCCGAAGCCGTCCATGTGGCGCAGCGTCGCCGGGATGCCGCGGTCGCCGAAGAGCCAGGTGAACTGGTGCGTCGCCTCCGGGCGAGTGCGAGAAGAAGTCCCAGACGTTGTCGGGCTCCTGCTCGTTGGTGTACGGGTCGTGCTTCTGCGAGTGGATGAAGTCCGGGAACTTGATGCCGTCGCGGATGAAGAAGATCGGCGTGTTGTTGCCCGACGAGATCCCAGTTGCCGTCCTCGGTGTAGAACTTGAGCGCGAAGCCGCGCGGGTCGCGCACGGTGTCGGGCGCGCCCCGCGAGCCGGCGACGGTCGAGAAGCGCGACGAAGACCGGCGTGCGCTTGCCCACCTCGCTCGAACATCCGCATCCGCGTCCAGCGCGGCGACGTCGGGGTTCGTGACCTCGAAGTGGCCGTAGGCGCCCGAGCCGACCGCGTGCACGACGCGCTCGGGGATCCGCTCGCGGTTGAAGCGCGCGAGCTTCTCGAGCAGGTGCTGGTCCTGGAGCAGGACCGGGCCGCGCGGCGCCGGCGGTCTGCGAGTTCTGGTTGTCGGCGACGGGTGCGCCGGATTCGGTGGTCAGGCTGGGGGCGATTGGACACGCGGTTTTCTCCTGCGAGTGACGTGGATGCGTTCGTGACGTCGCGAAAGAGTGAGAGAGTCCGCGCTGAGCTTCGTCCAAGACATCGTTTCGATGGGATTGATAGGTTGCTCCTATCGGTCTCCAGAGGTCCCATGCCCTCCCTCAACGACATCTCCCTCCGACAGCTCGAGTACGTGGTCGCCGTGGCCGACGTGCTTGGCTTCCGCCGGGCGGCCGAGCGTTGCCACGTCTCCCAGCCCGCCCTGAGTGCACAGATTCAGCAGCTCGAGGAGGTGCTCGGGGTGAAGCTCTTCGAGCGGGACGCGCCGGGTGATGCTGACCGCGGCCGGCGAGGAGCTGGTGGCGCGGGCGCGCCGGGTGCTCACCGAGGCCGGTGACATCCTGTCCGCGGCGTCCCGCCTGTCCGATCCCTTCGCGGGAAACCTGCAGCTCGGGGTCATCCCCACCGTCGCGCCCTACGTGCTGCCCGAGGTCGTGCCCGCCCTGGTGAAGCAGTATCCCCGGCTGCGGCTGCGGCTGCGTGAGGAGAAGACGGAGCTGCTCGTGCGCGCCCTGGACGAGGGGCGGTTGGATGCGGCGCTGCTGGCGCTCGTGCCCGAGCTCGGGGAGGTGGAGCACGCCGTCATCGCGGAGGATCCCTTCGTCGTCGCGGCGCCACCGGGACACTCCGTGGCGAAGCAGAAGCAGGTGCGGCTCCAGGATCTCGACGAGGAGAACGTGCTCCTGCTGGAGGATGGCCACTGCTTCCGGGGACAGGCGCTCTCCCTGTGCACGCGGATCGGCGCGCGCGAGGTGGACTTCCGCGCGACCAGCCTCACCACCCTGGCGCAGATGGTGATGTCGGGCGAGGGCGCCATCACGCTGCTTCCCTCGCTCTCGGTACCCACGGAGAACCGGCAGGGCCAGCTCGTGGTGCGGCCCTTCGCGGCTCCGGCGCCGAGTCGGACCATCGCTCTGGTGTGGCGCCCGGGCTATCCACGGGCCGATGCGCTCCGGGCGCTCGCGGGCACGCTCCGCTCCGTGTGGCCCGGACTCAAGCCCGAGGCGAAGCGCTCCTGACGGGGAGCCGCGCTACCGCATCGAGTACGTCAGGCGCACGGGCTGTCCATTGCGCTCCACCTCCAGCTCGATGCGCGGGGATTCGCGCAGCTTCTGGAAGGCGTAGAGGCCCTGCTCCACGCTGTCGAGCGAGAGCCCGTTGATGCGCTGCATGATGTCCCCATTCTGGAGGCCGATCCGCTCGTAGAGGGAGCCGGGCCGGATGGAGAACAGCTTGAAGCCCTGCGCCGCACCGTTCCGGATGGCGGGGATGACTCGCGCCATCATGAGGAGCTGGTTGGGATTGGCGAGCACCGTGTTCAAGTCCTGGCGCGAGATCTCATAGCTCCCCGGGCCCACCTGCTGGACGGAGATGCCGGGGGGCGAGGTCGACTCCGCTGGCGTGGAGGCTCGCGGCTCCTTGCCGCCGGTGGCCGTGGTCGACCCGGGGCCGATGTACTCCAGCCTCCCCGAGCTCAACAGCAGCACCCGCGTGCGCTCGATGGCGACCACCTGGGCACCTTGGAGCTCTTCGCCCATCCACACCGAGCGCGTGCGGCGCGTGGCGCCCTCGTACACCGAGGCCATGGAGGCCTCGGGCCGGGCCGATAGCATCGTGCCCAAGAGCTTCAGGTCCAGCGCGGTCGGCTGGGCCTCATCCGTGGGCTCCGAGGGGATGACCTCCTCGCGCAACTTGTCCGGCAGTCCGAGGTACCGAGCGAGTGGGGCCAGGGCGAGCGGGGTGGGCAGTTCCTCCTTGGGGGCGAGCGCCTTCCTCGACACCACTTCATGGAAGGAGGGCAGTGGCTGGAGCCGGGCGTCCACTACCGTGTTCACGGCCCGCGCGGCGAGCAGGCACGTGCAGGCGATGAAGGACAGGGTGAGCGCTTGGAACGAGGGACGGACCAGGGTGGACATCGGTGGCCTCCGGAGCGTGGGCGTGGATGACCGGTTCCCAGAGCAAGGTCGGGACCAACGGCCGCGCCAGAAGCCGCTTCAGAGGGAAGACGTGGGTCCTCCAGCCTGTGCTCCATGCCAGGCGCGCGACAAGCTGTCAGATGCGTCGCGAGGGGCGTGACAGCTCGTCCCGATCCGTTAGCCTCTCGGGATGCTCACCGAGGTCAGCGCGGGGCCCTATACGGTTCGAGGTATTTCGGTCGGCGGCGTGTACACGTCGCTGCAGGTGCCGGAGCTCGGCGTGGTGTTCGACGTGGGCGTGCCCATCCGCTCCTTCGCCGGGACGGATCGCATCTTCCTGAGCCACGGTCACTCCGACCACGCCAGCGCGCTCGGCTCGCTGCTCGGCATCCGCACGCTCATCGGCAAGGGGCCTCCGCAGGTGTTCCTGCCCGCGGAGATCGAAGCGCCCGTGCGCGAGGCCCTCACGGTGCAGGGTCGGCTGCACCGGACCCAGACGGAGATCGAGACGATTCCCATGCGCCCGGGCGATGCGCATCACCTCGGGCACGGTCTGTGGGTGCGCGCCTTCCGCACGCACCACACGGTGCCCTCGCTCTGCTACCAGTTCCTCCGCCGCGTCTCGAAGCTCAAGCCCGAGCACCACGGGCTGCCACCCCAGGAGATTGCTCTCAGGCGCAAGGCGGGCGAGGACCTCTTCGACGAGGTCGAGCATCTCGAGCTGGCCTATGCCACCGACACGCTCTCGCACGTGCTGGAGTCCGCGCCCACGCTGCTCGACAGCCGGGTGCTGATTCTCGAGTGCACGTTCATCGACGCGAAGCGCACGGTGCAGGACGCGCAGGAGCGCTCGCACATCCACCTCGATGAGATCTTCGCGCGGGCGGACCGCTTCCAGAACGAGGCCCTGGTGTTGATGCACTTCAGCCAGGCCTACAACCCCGAGGAGGTGCACGCCCTCATCCAGGCCCGCGCCCCCGAGCGGCTTCGCGAGCGGTTGCGGATCTTCGCTCCCACCTCGGGCCGATGGTTCGGGTGAGGGGAGCGTGGCCCGAGGGACACGCCGTGGTCCCCAGGACACGCTCGCTCCGTACGTGTCCGTGCGCTCCGCGTCTCGAAGTGCCCGGAATGCGGGGCTTCGGACCGCGCGAACCGTTGGCATCCCTCGTGCTCTAGCCCCCTGACAAGGAGGAATCCAAAGTCATGGGCAAGCGCGTGGGTGTTCTGATGGGCGGTTGGGGCGAGGAGCGGGAGATTTCGCTGAAGACCGGTGAGGCCGTGGTGGCGGCCCTGGAGTCCCAGGGTCACACCGTGAGCCGCATCTTCGCCGGCCCCGGGTTGGACCGGGCCCTGCGCTCGGCCGAGCTCGACGTGGCCTTCCTCGCCCTCCACGGTCGCATGGGCGAGGACGGCAAGGTGCAGGGCCTGCTGGAGTTGATGGGGCTGCCCTACACGGGCTCGGGCGTGCTGGCCTCCGCGCTCGCCATGAACAAGCCCATGGCCAAGAAGCTCTTCCGCCTGCACAACCTCCCCACGCCCCAGGGCTACCGCGTGGGCCGCACGGACGCTCACCGCGCGCTGGAGCTCCATGGCGACCTGGGCTTCCCCTGCGTGGTGAAGCCCGCGTGCGGTGGCTCGTCGGTGGGCCTCTCCCTGGTGCGCGAGCCCGAGGCGCTCGTCCCGGCCGTGGCCCTGGCCTGCCGCTTCGGCGGCGAGGCCCTCGTGGAGCGCATGGTGCGCGGCCGCGAGGTGACGGTGGGTATCCTCGGCGAGGAGGTGCTCGGCAACTGCGAGATCGTCTCCCCGCGCGAGAGCCTCGACTACGACGCCAAGTACAAGGGCGGCTCTCGCTACTTCCTCCCCGCGCGCCTGTCCCCCACGCGCCTGGCCAACGTGGAGTCCCTGGCGCTCGCCGCCTACCGCGCCCTGGGCTGCCGCGGCTACGGCCGGGTGGACCTCATCTGCTCCGAGGACGACAACGACGTCATCCTCGAGGTGAACACCCTCCCGGGCATGACTCCCGTCAGCCTCCTGCCGAAGATTGCGGCTCAAAAGGGACTCGACTTCCCGGCGCTGGTGGAGCACATCCTCTCGCTCGCCACCCGTGACGAGGTGGAGGTCACCGAGGCGCCCCTGGCCGCCGTGGCTCCCTCGGGACCGCACCGCGCGGCGAGCTGAGGCGGGGCGACGTCGGAGGTGGTCCGCGAGGGTGCGCGAGGCGTGAGATGGCCCCTTTCGCCCCGTGACAGCTCGGGTAACTATTTGACAGCCACCGGACGCATCCCTATTGTCCGGCGCTCGTTACGCCCCGGAAAAGACAAACCCTTGTCATTTCGGGTAGATACGAGGCGGGGGGCTCCGCTGAACCGGGTGCGGCGGTCGGCGTGGGTCGGGTCTTTACATCTCCGCCGAGCAGGGTAAGGACCGCGGCGACTTCACCCGCGGGAGGGGCCAGGTCAGATGACCACCGTCGAGATCATCTTCTTGGGCGTGTACTTCAGCGTCCTTTGCGTGCTGGCGGTCTACGGATCGCACCGGTACCGCATGGCGTATCTGTACTATCGCCACAAGTTCAAGCTGCCCACGCCCAAGGGGACGCTGCCGGCGCTGCCGCGGGTCACCATCCAGCTCCCCATCTTCAACGAGATGTACGTGGTCGAGCGCCTGGTGGAGTCGGTGTGCCGCATCGACTACCCGCGCGAGCTGCTGGAGATCCAGGTGCTGGATGACTCCACGGACGAGACGTGCGGCATCGCCCGCGCGTGCGTGGAGCGTCACAAGCAGAAGGGCCACGACATCGTCTACATCCACCGCGAGAACCGCCAGGGCTTCAAGGCGGGCGCGCTGGAGAACGGCCTGAAGACGGCCAGCGGCGAGTTCGTGGCGGTGTTCGACGCGGACTTCGTGCCCAGCCCGGACTTCCTGCTGCGCACGGTGCCCTTCTTCGCCGACTCCAAGGTGGGCATGGTGCAGGTGCGCTGGGGCCACCTCAACCGCGAGTTCTCCATCCTCACCCAGGCCCAGAGCATCTTCCTCGACGGCCACTTCATCATCGAGCACACCGCGCGCAACCGCTCGGGCTGCTTCTTCAACTTCAACGGCACGGCCGGCATCTGGCGCCGCGTCACCATCGCGGACGCGGGCGGCTGGCAGCACGACACGCTCACCGAGGACCTGGACCTGAGCTACCGCGCCCAGCTGAAGGGCTGGCAGTTCATCTTCCTGCCCGAGGTCATCTCCCCGGCCGAGGTGCCGGTGGACATGAACGCCTTCAAGAGCCAGCAGCACCGCTGGGCCAAGGGCTCCATCCAGACGGCGCGCAAGCTGCTGCCGATGATTCTCAAGAGCGACCTGCCCTTCATCGTGAAGCGCGAGGCCTTCTTCCACCTCACCAACAACATGGCCTACCTGTTGATGGTGCTGCTCAGCGTGCTCATGCCGCTGTCCATGGTGGTGCGCTTCCAGCACGGCCTCTACGGCACGCTCTTCCTGGACCTGCCCTTCTTCATCTCCGCCACCGCCAGCGTCGGCGTCTTCTACGTGGCCGCTCAGCGCGAGCAGGGCGCCAAGGGCTGGGCCCGCTTCAAGTACCTGCCCTTCATCATGAGCCTGGGCATCGGTATGGCCATCAGCAACGCCAAGGCCGTGCTCGAGGCGCTCCTGGGTCAGCAGTCCGCCTTCACCCGCACCCCGAAGACCGGCGCCGAGGGCAAGAAGGTCGCCGCCATCAAGAAGAGCTACCGCGGCAGCAAGACCCTGCTGCCCGTCATCGAGCTCTCCTTCGCCGCCTACTTCACCGGCGCGCTGTGGTTCGCCATCGAGAAGCGCATCTACACCTCGGTGCCCTTCATCCTGCTCTTCCTGATGGGCTTCCTGTACGTCGGCGTGTCCAGCCTCCTCGAGGGTCGCCTGAAGTTCAGCGAGTCCGCTCCCGCGCCCGTCAAGGCCACCGAGGAGCAGACCCGTCGCGCGGCGTAGGGGTTTGGAGGCTCCGGGGTAGGGTAGGTGCCCACCCCGGTCCTCCGTCTCATTTCACGGTGGGTGTACCGGCGTCCGCTTCCGTGGGAGTGCCCGCGTCCGGGACTCCCCGCAGCAGCCGCTGCTCCTTCAGGGCCGGCTGCGGGCCGCTCGGGGCCGGGCGGCAGTTCTCGTCGATGGCCGTCGTCGCCGCCGAGCGCAGTGTGAGGCCCTGGTCGTCACAGGTCGTCACCTGAGTGGGGAAGCGCACCGGACACGCCGTGCCCGCGGGGGTGAACGTCGTCGCCCGCGTCTCGCCGACGAAACCGTCCGGCGTCCGCTGGAGCACGATGCTCACCGTTCCTCCATCCGTCTGGCTCGCCTCGCCCTCCCGTGCGCGCACCACCGCCAGTGTCAGCGTGCCGCCGTCGTCCTCTCCCCGGTAGCGGAAGGCCGGGTTCTCCGCATGGTGGTACTCCCCCGCCTGGTTCTTCTCGCACCCCTTGGGCACGCGCACCGGCCGTGGCGCCTCGGGTAGGGTGGGGGTCCGGGTCGGACAGGCCATCAGGGTAGCGGTGAGGCCACCCGCTGCGATCATGAGAATTTTTCGGGGCATACGGCGCTGATCTTCCCCCAACCCGCCTCGCAGGTGGACTCCTGTTTGACCCCTCCCCCGCGACTCTTTAACCTTTGGTCCGCCATGTCCTTGCGCCGTGCCTTCCTGATCGCGTTGCTCCTCTGCTTCGCCACGCCTTCTGCCTTCGCGCAGGGGATGGATGATCTCCTCGCGCCCCTGGCGCCCGCCGGGAAGTCCAAGGGGAAGGGCAAGACGAACAAGCGTCGGCCGCCGAAGTCCGCCAAGGTTGGGAAGGGAGGGAAGGGTGGGAAGGGGGAAGGGTGCCCGGCAGGCTCCGGAGCCCGAGGCTTCGACCGTTGACTCCGGGGCTGCCGATCTCCTCGCGCCCCTCGTCAAGAAGACGGAGCTGCTCGTGAAGCTGCAGGGCGGTCCGCGGGGCTCGCGCCTGTTCCTCGACGACAAGGAGGTCGGCGCGCTGCCCAGGGGCGCCATCGAGGTGTCCCCCGGCGAGCACATCGTCGTCGTGCGCCGGCCCGGTTATCGCGATTTCTCCCGGCGCGTCACCGCCAAGGAGGGGGAGAGCACCGAGGTCGGTGTGCTGCTCGACGCGGTGATGGGCTTCGTCACCGTGAAGGCCGATGTGGCGGGCGCACGGGTCATCGTCGATGGAGAGGAGAAGGGCACGGTGCCGCTCGAGGGCCTCATGCTCTCGGCCGGCTCGCATGAGATCGTCGTCAAGCGCGAGGGCTTCCGCCCCGAGACGCAGAACATCACCGTGCGCGCCGGCAAGGAGTACAACGTCGATGCCAGCCTGCGTCCGGTGCTCGTCGCGCAGTCCGATGAGCCGCGCACGCCGGTGCTCACTCCGAGCGCCACCGACACTCCGTCGCCGCTCACCCAGGAGGTGCCGGAGGTCTCCACCAGCACCCCGCTCACCAAGCGCTGGTACTTCTGGGCCGGCGTGGGCGCGGTGGTCACCGCCGCCGCCGTGGGCACCGTGGTCGCCACCCAGCCCCAGCCGCTCGATCCGAACCGGGATGTCTGCGGCGGTCGCTGCGACTCCATCATCAACGGGCCTACCGCCGCCGCGAACGGAATCCGGTTCTGAGCCCCGGGCCCGTGGCACGTCCACGGGCCGGAGGGTCAGGGTTCAGTGGGTGCGCAGGTCGTCGTCCTGCTTCGAGTCCCTGGGCTCGAGCACCAGGAAGACATTGGTCACCCGGCCCACGCCCGAGTAGTCCAGCACCGTCGCGCGCACCTGGAAGGGCTCGTTCTCCGGCAGCCGGGTGGTCAGGTCCACCTGGCCCGGCTCGAAGTGGAAGGCGCGTGGGCCCACGCTGTCCACCACCTCGCGGCCCATGTGCACGTTCTCGGTGAAGCCCACCGCGCCGCGGTTGAGCACCTGGCCCGAGCCGTCCACCACCTCGAGCAGGATGAAGTTGTCCACGTCGAAGCCCCGCGTGCCCTCGGCGTTGCCGTAGAGCCGGGCCCGCGCCCCGGAAAGTTTCACCAGCGGCGTCTCGCCCCGGGCCACCACCCGGGGCGTCCGCTCGAAGTCGCGCGTGTCCACCTCCACGTCCTCGCGCTTCTCCGTGAGGGACTCTGTCTCCCGCTCCTCTATCTCCTTCAGCAGCGGGAAGGAGCGAGCCGGGCCCGACGGCCCGGTGGGAACCTGCTTCACGCAGGACACTGAGGTGACGGCCACGGCGACCAGGGCGAGCTTTCGAAGGGTCATCGTCGGTAACATACCGCCATGCTCTCCTTCCTGCGCCGCTGGCCGCTGCTGTCCCTGCTGCTCGTGCCTGGGGTTGCTCCCGCCGGAGACGTCGTCCCCCCCGAGGTGCAGTTCTCCCTCCAGCACCTCAAGTCCGAGGAGCGGGCTCGTATCGCGCAGGCACTCGGCCCCCTGGAGAACCTGCCTCGCTACCAGGTGCAGCTCGAGGTGGACCCGAAGGCGCGTCAGGTGAAGGGCCGCCTGCGGGTGGAGCTGTTCGTGCGTGGCCGCCCGCTCGATGCCGTCCACCTGCGAGTCACCCCCAATGCCTTCGACAAGCGGATGAAGCTCTCGGACGTGAAGGTCAACGGGCAGCCCGCGAAGCTGGAGCACCCGGAGACGAGCCTCTACCGGGTGCCGCTCGCCAGCGCCGTCGCTCCGGGTAGCTCGGTGGTGGTGGAGCTCGCCCTGGAGGCGGAGGTGCCCAAGGCGGCGCCGGGCTCGACCACGCTGATGGGCGCGCTCGGGAGCTCCGGCGGAGGGGCGGGGGACTATGGGGCCTTCTCCGCGACGGATGACTTCATGAGCCTGGTGGGGGTGGTGCCCCTGGTGCCTCCGCTCGATGCGGGCGGCAACCCCTGGGAGGGGCCCGCGGGCATCGGCGACCTGGCGCTGTACGAGCCCTCGAACGTGCTCGCCAACGTCATCGTCCCCTCGGGGTGGAAGGTGCACGCCACGGGGGTCGCCCATGGGCGAGGTGCCCCAGAGGGACGGCCGCATCCGCTACAGCTTCGCCGCGGGCGCGGTGCGTGACTTCCCCGTGTTCGCCTCGCGCGGCTACCAGAGCGCCACCACGACAGTGGGTGGCGTCACCGTGGAGAGCCACTTCGCCGCCCGCGACGCCGAGGTGGGCAAGCGCGTGCTGCAGTACGCCAGCGATGCGCTCACCGAGTGCGAGCAGCGCCTGGGGCCCCTGCCGTTCAAGTACTTCCGCGTGGTGGAGGCCCCGCTGTCCGGCGGCGCCGGAGGCATGGAGTTCCCCGGGCTCGTCACCGTGGGCACGTCGCTGTACCGCGGGGCGGCGGACCCCGGCAGCGCGCTCGAGGGCATGCCGGGGATGGAGCAGATGCAGAACCTGCTCCAGGCCATGGGCGGGGACACGGCTCAGTTCGGCGCAGCTCGGCAAGACGCTGGAGCGCACGCTCGAGTTCACCGTGGCCCACGAGGTGGCGCACCAGTACTTCGCGGGGCTGGTGGGCTCGGACCCCATCAACGCGCCCGTGGTGGACGAGTCGCTCGCCCAGTACACGGCGCTGCTCTACATGGAGTGGAAGCACGGGCGCGCGGTGGCGGAGCAGATGCGGCAGGAGGCGCTCGTCTCGTCCTACCACCTGCTACCGGCTCTCGGGCGGCAAGGACGGCCCGGCGGATCGGCCCACCACCGACTTCGACAACCCCATCGAGTACGGCGCGCTGGTGTACGGCAAGGCGCCCGCTGCTGCACCACGCCTCGCGCAAGCTCCTGGGCGACGAGGCCTTCTTCAAGGGCCTGCGCGCCTACGTGGACGCCTACCGCTTCAAGTGGACGTGCCGGGACTGCCTCACCCGCGAGCTGGGCAAGGTGAGCCCCTCGAAGGCCGCCGCGCTCGAGCGCCTGCGCGTGCGCTGGTGGAAGGAGGCCCACGGTGACGAGGACCTCGGCAAGGCGAACCTGGGCGCCCTGCTGGGCGGCGGGGTGAATGGACAGGACCTCGACCCCGAGACGCAGAAGCTCATCGAGGAGCTGCTGCCGGGCCTGCTGAAGGAGACGGAGTAGGTCCTAGTCGAACAGCGCCTGGACGAACTCCCGGGGCTCGAAGCGGCGCAGGTCGGCGACCTTCTCGCCGACGCCCACCCACACCACGGGCAGCTTCAGCTCGTCGCAGATGCCGATGATGACGCCGCCCTTGGCGGTGCCGTCCAGCTTCGTCAGGGCGATGTCGGTGACGCCCACCGCCTCGTGGAACTGCTTGGCCTGCTGGATGGCGTTCTGGCCGTTGGTGGAGTCCAGCACCAGCAGCACCTCGTGGGGAGCCCCGGGCAGCGCCTTGTCGATGACGCGCCTCACCTTCTTGAGCTCGTCCATCAGGTTCACCTTGGTGTGGAGCCGGCCCGCCGTGTCCGCGATGACCACGTCGGCGCCCGCCTCCTTCGCCTTCTTGATGGCCTCGAAGATGACCGAGCTGGGGTCCGCGCCCTCGAGGCCCTTCACCAGCTCCGCCTTCGCGCGGTCCGCCCACACGTCGAGCTGCTCGGTGGCGGCGGCGCGGAAGGTGTCGCCCGCGGCCAGCACCACCTTCTTGCCCTGGCCCGTCAGCTTCGCCGCCAGCTTGCCGATGGTCGTCGTCTTCCCCGCGCCGTTGACGCCCACCACCATCACCACGTGCGGCGGGCCTCCGCCCTCCAGCGAGCGCGGCGCCGGCAGGTCCACGATGCGCGCCACCTCCTCGCGGATGAGCCCCTTGATGCGGTTCGGGTCGCTCAGCTCGTTGCGCTTGAGCTTCTCGCGCGCCACCTCCACCAGGCTGGACGCGGTGCGCACGCCGATGTCCGCGGTGAAGAGGATCTCCTCCAGCTCGGCCAGCACGGACTCGTCCACCTGACGGCTCGAGCCGAACAGGCCGTTGAGCCGCGCCATGAAGCCCTGGCTGCGCGTCTTGTCCAGGCCCTGCGCCAGCGTCCGGCCGGCCTCGGCCTCGATCTTCGCGCGCGCCGCCGCCTCCTCCGCGCGACGGGCCTCCTCGGCGGCCGCCGCCTCGCGGGCCTTCTGCTCGGCCAGCAGGCGCTCGGCCTCCTCGCGCTCGCGCTTGCGCCGCTCCTTCGCCTCGTCCTCCGCGGCCTTCTTCGCGCGGTACTCGGCGCGCTTCTCCTCCTCCTCGCGCTCCTTGAGGGCGCGGGCCTCGGCCTCCAGGCGGGCGCGCTCGGCGGCGTCCGTGGTGGCCTTCGCGGCTCGGTCGGCCTCGGCTCGCTGGCGGGCGAGCGCCTCGGCGCGGGCGTGGAGCTCCTCCGCCTCGCGCAGCCTCGCCAGCTCCGCCTCGGAGGGCGGCAGCTCCACGCGCAGCTCCGGCCGCTCCGGGGGCAGCGCGGGCTTCTCCTTCGTGGGCGGCACCGCCGGGGGCGTGGGCTTGCCGGGCAGCTCGGGGCGGCGCTTGAAGAAGAGCTTGCGCGCCGCGAGCGCCATCAGCGCCACGAACAGCACCACCACGGTGATGCCGACAATCTGCCCGAAGGGGCCACCGGCCTCGGGCGCCACTGGCGGCGGCGTGCCGGTCTCCGGCACCCCGGGCTGCGTCGGCTGCTGGGGCGGGGGAGTGGGCTGTGGCGACGGCGCCTGCGCGAGGACGAAGGGGATGGCGGTGGGCGTCTTCATGGCGCGCTTCGCATACCTCAAGATGCTCCGTGAGTCCTACCCAACTTCGAGCGGTGCCAGGAACCCGTCACGGGAGCGACGGAGGAGGGGGGCCCGCTCGTCCGCCGGAGAGGTGGCGGGCAGGGCATTGGGGGCCACCGAGAGGCCACGCGCCGGTGGATGCCGTGCCGGGAAGCCGGTAGAACCAGGGCCGCCATGCGTCGTCCCTCGCTCCTCGCCCTCCTCGTCCCCGCTTCCCTGCTCTCCGCCTGCATCGTCGAGGCGCCCGGAGGCTCCAGCCCCAACGAGCGGCGCCAGTCCGTGGTGGCCCAGGTGCCGCAGCTCTCGGTGCGCAACGGCGCCAACTTCGAGGACAAGGTGGAGCTGGTGGGCGCCACCGTGCAGCCGGGCCGCATCGCTCCTGGCGAGGCCGCCCGTGTCACCGCCTTCTTCAAGGTGCTCAAGCCCCTGGAGAACGACTACATGGTCTTCGTCCACATCGAGGACGCCGAGGGCCGCATGGAGCGCCTCAACGCCGACCACAAGCCGGCCGGTGGCCTCTACCCCACCACCCAGTGGAAGGTCGGCGAGACGGTGAAGGACGAGTTCACCCTCATGCTCCCGCCCGGTGCTCCCGCCCGCGCCCTCAACCTCTGGGTGGGCTTCTGGGAACCCCGGACCGACGCGCGCCTGCAGCTCAAGAACCCGGAGGCCGTGCGCAACGACGGGCGCAACCGCATCCTGCTCGTGCAGGTGCCGGTGGAGCAGCAGTAGGCCCAGGGAAGAAAAAAACCGGAGTGGCCCTGTAAGCCGAGTCCTGTCCCCACCCCTTTCGAGGTGGGCGGTGAACATTCATCTAGGGCCCTGGTTGCCCAGGGGCCTCATCAGCGAGCAACCCGAGCGTATGGGGCGGGCAACCCTTGTCCCCTTGCGAGGACACGCTCCTATTGGCTCTTGCTCCAGGTGGGGTTTGCCGTGCCGCCCGAGTCACCCCGGGCGCGGTGCGCTCTTACCGCACCGTTTCACCCTTACCGGCCCCTCGCGGAACCGGCGGTTTGTTTTCTGTGGCACTTTCCTGCGAGTCGCCTCGACTGGCCGTTAGCCAGCACCCTGCCCTATGGAGCTCGGACTTTCCTCCCGTCACCCGTTCCAGCAGTGACCAGCGTTCACCCGGACCACTCCGGCCCATGCCTCATACAACAGACGTGGGTCCGAGGTCACTCCGGACGAAGCGCCGGGGTTCACATCCGCTCGTCGATGGCGCGGTTGCTCATCTCGTCGGCCGCCTTGTTCTTCTCGCGCGGCACGTGGGTGAGCTTCACCCGGGGGAAGGCCTTCAACAGCCCGCTCGCCTCCTCGTAGAGGGGACGGAGGGTGGGGCTCTTCACCTGGTAGCGGCCCTGGAGCTGGCGGATGAGCAGCTCGCTGTCGGCGAGCACCTCGAGCTCCTTCGCGCCCAGGCTCCGGGCGTGCTTCAGGCCGAGCAGCAGGCCCATGTACTCGGCGTAGTTGTTCGTCTGGATGCCGAGGAACTTGCCGAGCCGGGCCACCACCCGTCCCTCGGCGTCCACCAGCACCGCGCCCGCGCCGGCCGGGCCCGGGTTGCCGCGGGCGGCCCCGTCCGAGAAGAGCCGCAGCTTCCCAGGCGACTCCGCCGGGGCGACGGGCTCCACGTCGGGCTTCGGTGCGGGCGGGGAGATACGGGCAGGCTCGGGCGGAAGAGTGGCGAGCCGCTCGGCGGCCACCTCCAGCAACCGTCCCACTTCCTCCCGGGTGAGTCCCGGGAAGGCTCGCACCGTCGCGGTGAGCGGCTCCTCGCGCGCGAGCTGGCGGAGGATGTCGACGACGGTCGGTGCGGCCATCTTCCGGGGCGGCCCTACTTCGCCGCCGGCGCCTCGAGCGCCTCGACGGCGTAGATGATCCGGTGGCAGGACGGGCACACGTCCGTGCCCAGCGACACGCGCAGGTTGTTGTAGAGCTGCGGGGGCACGTTCATGTTGCAGCCCTGGCAGGTGCCGGCCACCACGCCCACCATCGCCGGCAGCTTCTTCTTGCGTATCACCTCGTAGCGGCGCAGCAGGGTAGCGTCCACTCCCGCGGCCACCGTGCTCCGCTTGCCCTCGAGCGCCTTCACCTGGCCCTCGGCCTGGCTCAGCTTGCCCTTCAGCTCGGTCATCCGCCCGGAGAGCTGCTCCTGGCGCGAGGCGAACTCGGCCTCCTTGCCCTTCACCGCCTCACGCGCGGCGGCGAGCGTCTTGACCAGCTCCACCAGCTCGTCGGCCATCGTCTGGTTGGCCTTCTTGGCGATGTCGATCTCGCGGGCCAGGGCGGAGTACTCGCGGGTGGAACGCTGCTCGGCGAGCCGCGCCTCCCACTTCTTCACCTTGTCCTTCTCGTCCGCGATGTTCTGCTCGAGCGTGGTCTTCTGCTTCTCGATGTCCGCGACCCGGTTGCGTTCGGCCTCGATGGCGCTGCGCGCCGCTCCCAGCTCGCGCTCCAGCTCCGCCAGTTGCCGGGGATGCACGTCCGCGGCCTTCCGGAGCGAGGCGACCTCGAGGTCCACCTTCTGCAGCTCCGCCAGCGCCTTCAGTTTCTCCCGCAAATTCGCTGCCTCCAATGTGGGCCCTGGGGCCCTCGCACTTACTATCAACAAGGATTTACGGGGTCCAACGCCCAAATGTCACTGGTGTCATCCCTCGGCATGCGGCCGGCCGGGCGGACCCGGAAATACCTTCACGCTCCTGTTAGCTGGGAACGGGGGCGCCGGACTCTTCAACCCCCTTACCAAAAGAGGGCCAGGGCGAAAAGTTTCCGTCCGGGCGTAAGTACTGCTACATATCGGGCCCAATGGAACGCGGGGGACAACCCATGCAGCCGAAGAAGCGACCGAGCCCGAGACGACTCACGGGTAGCTCCGTGACGGCGGGCAAGGGCCAGGGCCCGCGCCGTCCGGTGGGCATGCAGGCCATGGGTCCCGCCCTCTACGCGCAGATCCGCCGTGCCCTCCTCCAGATTGGGTGAGGTGACGGGCGGCTGAACCAGCAAGGGGGGTCTCCGCCGGTCAGCGGATTCCCCCCCCTTGTACCGCGAGGCTAGATTTCCTCGTCCTCCTCGGCGGGGATTTCGGCCTCCTCGTCTTCGAACTCGGCCAACTCCTCCTCCTCGCTCTCAGCAGCGGGCTCCTCGGGCTCGATGGGCTCGATGACCTTGGGGATGGAGGACAGCCGACCACGACGCCCCTCGGAGGCCGGCTTGAGGGCCGGGCTCTCCCGCTGATCCGCGCCACACTTCGGGCACAGGGGGTCCGGCTTCTTCATATCGTAGAATTTCGTGGAGCACTTGAAGCAGACGTACTTGTTCCCGAGGTCCTTCGCGGGCATGCGCCACCTTCTGTGTCAAGAGGGTAGGGGGGAGCGGCTCTTAGTTGGGCTGGCAGACGGAGTCAACCCGATGGTTTGCACTCCAGCGCCTTGGCGGTAGCATTCCTCCCGCTCGCCCTTGTGTGCGTGCGCTGGACAGCCCACTTGAACTTCTCCTGCAACAAGTGTCAGCGACGGTACTCCATTGCGGACGACAAGGTCCGCGGTAAGACCGTCAAGGTTCGTTGTAAGAATTGCCAGAACGTCATCTCGGTGGAGGGACCTCCACAGGAGGCCGAGGAGAGCACGCGCGTCGTGGCCCTGGCCGACGTGGAGCGTCTGCGAGAGCAGTCGCTCGCCGAGGAGGAGGCCGCCGCGGCGGAAGTCGCCGCCGCGCCCGCCTCCGCGCAAACCTGGGATGACGAGCCCACGCGGACCATGCCGCTGCGCGATTCGCGCTCGCCCTGGTTCGTGATGGTGAAGAGCAAGCAAGAGGGCCCGCTCGACGAAGCGGTCCTGGCCGAGATGGTGGCTGCTGGCACCATCACCGCCCGCAGCTACTTCTGGCAGCAAACCATGCCGGACTGGAAGCGCGGCTCGGACATCGCCGAGCTGGCGAGCCTCTTCGCGCCCGCGGCCCCGCCGCCTCCTCCGGCCCCCATGCGCGCCGCGCCGCCGCCGCACGTCCAGCCCGAGCCCGTGGCACAGCCGGCGGAGCAGTCCGCCACCTCCTGGCAGCCCGAGCCGCCTCCGCCCTCGCAGACGTCGTGGCAGCAGCAGCCCGCCCCGGAGCAGGTGTCCGCGCCGTGGGACCAGGGCGAGCAGGAGCAGGGGTCCGAGCAGGCGTCCGCCGCCTCCAACTCCGCGCAGCTCGGGGAGCTGTTCTCCGACCTGGACCTGCCCCAGTCCGAGCAGCAGGCCGGGTTCGATCCGGGAGGACCGGGCTACGACGAAGGCGGGCAGCAGGAGGATCCGCTCGCCCCGCTGGGCCAGGAGGATGACCGGCGCGCGCCGGTGGAGAATACCCAGCACTTCGTGAAGAAGGCGGGCGTGGATCGGCGCAACCCGCCCTGGAAGATCGCCCTCTTCGTCGTCCTGCTGCTGGCGGTGCCGGTGGGCCTGCTGTACGCGCTCACCGAGCTGCAGGTGGTGCCGCTGCGAGTCACCCGCGTGGACGCGCAGGGCAACGCGGTGGAGCAGCCCGTGTCCGTCTTCTCGGCCGAGGGCATGGGCGAGCTGAGGGACCTGATGCTCGGCCGCGCCAAGCCGCCCCCGCCGGTGCCCGAGGCCGCACCCAAGCCCGAGCCGAAGGCGCGCCCCAGCGAGCCCGCGAAGGAGGAGCCGACGCAGGAGGCCGCCCAGCCCCAGGGCGAGGCTCAGAAGGACGTGGCCGCCCTCTACGCCGAGGGTGACAAGAAGGACGTGGGCCCCGAGGTGCGTGAGGACACCGAGGTGGCCGCCACGGACTCGGCCGAGCAGTCCGGCCCGCCCCAGGAGGAGATCTCCCGCGTGGTGTCGCAGTCGCAGTCCGCCTTCAAGTCCTGCATCGAGCGGGCGCTGCGCAGGAATCCGCAGCTGCGCGACACCAAGGTGCTGGTCACCGCCACCGTGGGCAGCTCCGGCAAGGTGAAGAAGGTGTCGTTCGACCGCGAGGACGTCGAGGGCTCTCCCATGGGCACCTGCCTCAAGCTGAGCGCGAAGCGCATGGTGTTCCCCGCCTTCTCGGGGGATGAGGTGGAGGTCGAGATCCCGCTCGTCGTGACGAAGTCCATGTAGTCGGGCGGGGACGTGGACTCGGCCGCCGCCGCTCCTCGTGAGGGCCGCCTGCCGCGCACCGTGGTGCTGCTCGGCGTGGTGAGCCTGCTGACGGACGTCAGCAGCGACATGATCTTCCCGCTGCTGCCGGCCTTCCTCGCCGCGAGGTTGCCGGCGGCTCCCCTGCTGCTGGGGACGATGGAGGGGGTGGCGGACCTGGTCGCCTCCCTCCTCAAGTACCAGTCCGGCGTCTGGGCGGACCGGTCGCGCCGCCTCAAGCCCATGGTGCTGACGGGCTACGGCCTGTCCAGCGTGGCTCGCCCGCTGATGGCCTTCGTCACCGCGGTCTGGCAGCCCGTCGTCATCCGCGCGCTGGACCGGGTGGGCAAGGGCGTGCGCACCAGCCCGCGCGATGCGCTCATCGCCCAGTCCGTCGACGCGGGCGCCCGTGGCCGGGCCTTCGGCTTCCACCGGGGCATGGACCACGCGGGGGCCGCGGTGGGCTCGCTCGCCGCGCTGCTGCTGGTGGCCGTCGGCCTGAGCGTGGAGCAGGTGTTCTTCGTCGCGGCGGTGCCGGGTCTGCTCGGGGTGGTGGCCATCCTGTTCGTCCGTGAGCCCCCGCGTCCCGCCCACGTCCCGGCCACGGGCGTCACCCATGCGCTCGCGCCCGTGCCGAGGCGGATTGCCTTCTACCTCGTCCCCGTCACCCTCTTTGGCGTGGCCAACTCCACCGATGCCTTCCTCCTGCTGAAGCTGACCGAGGAGGGCGCCCGGCCCGAGTTCCTGCCGATGGCGTGGCTGCTGCTGCAGGCGGTGAAGTCCGCCGTCTCGTTCCCGGCGGGCCGGCTCGCGGACCGGCTGGGGGCGTCGCGGCTCGTCGTGGCGGGCTGGTCCCTCTACGCGCTGAGCTACCTCGCGCTCGCGTGGGCCCACGGGGTGACCCTCACGATGACCGTCATCGCCATCTACGGGCTGTACCACGCGATGGCGGAGGGGGCGGAGAAGTCGCTGCTCACCGCCCTGGTGCCCGCCGAGGCCCGCGGGCGCGCCTTCGGCCTGTACAACGGGCTGACGGGGGTCTCCTCGCTCGTCGCGGGGCTGCTCTTCGGCGCGCTGTGGACGGCCTGGGGCAGCACCACCGCCTTCGTCACCGCGGGGGCGCTCGCCGGGTTGAGCGCGGTGCTCCTCGTGGGGCTGCTGCCGCGCGCGCGTCCTTCGGTGGAACCGGACTGAGCGCCTCGGGGCCTCCGGACTACAGGTCGAAGTTCCCCGGAGGTGGCGTCTTCTTCTGGGCCCGCTTGCGCGCCTGGCGCACCTCGGCGCGCAGGCGCTCGGTGGCGTCCGTGTCCACCTTCAAGGTGTCCAGGTCCAGCACGTCGCCCTCGCGGGCCTCGGGCGGCAACTGCTCGCGCGGGCGTGTCACCTCACGCCCGTCCACGATGAGCACGGCGAGCTCTTCCTCGAATCGGTCCAGGGTGACCTTGGGCATGGCGCGCGGGCTCCTCCTCAGGGCTTGCAGTCCCTGGCCGGCTGGTTGGTCTTGGCCGCCTCCGCCCTGGATTTGAAGGTGACCAGGTTGGCGGGTTTGATCTTCTTGGCGGCGGGGCAGTTCGGCAGGTGGAAGAGATTGCTCTTGCGGCTGGCGACGTAGGACATCTTGCCGTTCGCCACCGGGGCCGAGCGCTCGTCCCTGGGCGGCCTGGTCACCGAGATCACCTTCGGCTTCGACGGCGCGCTCGCCGTGGAGAGCTCCTCCAGGTCGATGTCCACCTGCTGGCCTCCCCGCGTCTTGCCGGACTCCACGGCCTTGGCGAGGCGCGTCGGGTTCGCCTCCCCCTTCGGCGTGACCCGTTCGGAGTCGGGCTGCACGGCCGCCGTGGGCACGGGGGTGTTGTCGAGGCCCACGAAGACGTTCTCGGTGTCGGTGGCCGGCTGTTCGCCCTCGGGGAGCCGTTGCGTGTTGAGGGTGAACTGCTGGCCGTCGCTCACGGCGTAGACCTCTCCGTCCCGGTCGGTGCGGAAGACGCGGGTCTTCACCGCCTCCAGCCGGTCGAGCACGGCCTTGTCCGGGCTGTTGGCCACACCCGTGGAGATGATGGCGGCCCGAGGGTGCACCGCCGCGAGGAAGGCGGCACTGGAGGCCGAGCCCGCGCCGTGGGCGCCCACCTTCAGCAGCGTGGCGCGCACCGGAGCCTGACGCGCGAGCAGGTGGCTCTCGGTCTGCTCCCGCGCATCGCCGGTCAGCAGGACGGTGGTGTCCTTGTAGGTGAGCCGCAGGACGATGGAGTTGAGCTCCGGGGCGGACTCTCCGGCCAGCAGCGGCTCGGTGGGGGCGCGCGGCCAGAGGACGGTCAGCACCGCGTCGCCGCCGAGCGGCAGGCTCAAGGGCTCGTTGGGCGCGGAGGGGGAGGGCGCGGGCGAGAAGATCTCCACCCCGGTGCTTCCGAGCGAGGTGAGCAACGCGTCGTAGTCCGCGGGGGTGTCGGGGTGCTGGGGCTCGAGCAGCTTGCGCGCGCCCACCGCACCCACTGCCGCCGCCAGCCCGCTGTAGTGGTCCGGGCGCGGGTGGGTGAGGACGACGAGGTCGAGCTTGTCGGTGAGCAGCTCGGGCAGGCGGTTGGCCAGGTGGGTGCCGGCGGCGGCGGGGCCCGCGTCGACGAGCACCGTGCGCCCGGTGGGCGAGATGATGAGGGTGGCGTCTCCCTGGCCCACGTCGAAGAAGTAGACGTGCAGCTTCCCGTCGGCCGGCCTGCCGAAGTAGCGCCGGGCCAGGGCGGTCGGGGTCTTGGGTCCAGGCGCGGGGGCTGGAGGTTGCTGCTTCTCGCAGGCACAGGCGAGCAGCACACCGAGCAGGGCGACCAGGTGACGGACGGGGCGGCTCATGGGTTGCAATCCTTGGCGGGGCGACGCTCGCGCACGGCGGCGGCTCGGGTCGGGTACACCGTGCGCTCCTTCGTCTTCGCCCGCTTGAGTGACGAGCAGCTCTCGAGGTGGAACACCTCGCTGCCCTTGAGGCTCACGAAGAGCCCCTCATCGGAGGATGCGACGGCCGGGCTCGTGTCCATGCGCTCCGGCAGCTTGCCCTTCACGCGCACGACCCGGGAGGAGGAGGCATCGTCGGCACGCGAGGCGCCCGAGCGCATGGGCCCGGTGGCGACGGGGCCGTGCACCTGGCCGGTGACGACGGTGGGCGCGCTCCGATCCTTCTGGGCCGTGAGCGTGACGGTGGTGCCGTTGCTCACCGCCTGCACCTCTCCCTGGAGGTCGGTGCGGAAGACGTGCGCGCCCACGTCACCGAGCCGTTGCAGGGCCTCGGCGGTGGGGTGCCCGTATTCGTTGTCCGTGGAGCAGGAGATGACGGCCGCCTGGGGCTTCACCGCCTCGAGGAAGGGCGCGGTGGAGGAGTAGCGGCCTCCATGGTGGCCCACCTTCAGCACGGTGGAGGTGAAGTCGATGGGCTTGCGCAGCAAGTACGCTTCCGTCTCCGGCTCCGCGTCGCCCACGAAGAGGAACGCCGTCTCCCCGTAGGTGAGCTTGGCGACGATGGAGTTGGCGTTGACGTCCGAGCGCGTGTTGGTGAGGAACGGGTCCTGCGGGGCTCGCGGCGAGAGGATGGTGAGCGTCGCGCCCTCGCCCAGGCCGATGGTGAGGAGCGTCTCCGGCGCGCTCGGGTTGGGCGTGGGCGTCATCACCTGGCCCACCTTCCTGCCCACCACGTCCAGCAGCCTGCGGTAGGCCTCGCTCGGGTGGTCGTAGCCCGGGTCCATGAAGCGCTTCGCCCCCACCGCCTGGAGGATCTTCGCGAGGCCGCCCAGGTGGTCCAGGTGCGGGTGGGTGAGGATGACGAGGTCGATGGGCCCCTGCACGAGCTCGCGCACGCGAGGCACCAGCCGGTCATCGGCCTCGGGAGGGCCTCCGTCGATGAGGACCGTCTTGCCGGTGGGCGAGACGATGAGCGCCGCGTCCCCCTGGCCCACGTCGAAGAAGTAGACGGTGAGGGGTTTGAGCGTGTCGGTCCGCGGCGCGGCCTGGCCCGGAAGGGCGGCGAGCAGGACGAAGAGAGCGAAGAAGAACCGCACGAGGGCCATGGACGCAACTCTACCCCATGGGGCGGACGTCGGGTGCATGACGTCCGAGGGGGCCCCTCACGAGTGCTTCCCGCGCGGCCTGGAGTGGGTTACATCGCCCCCCATGGCCGAGGCCCAAGACATCCAGCGGGTGGTCGAGGAGATCGCCGCCCACGTTCGTCGCAGCATTCCTGGTTCCCGAGCAGGCGGAGAGGCGCGGACTTCCACCGCGCGCATCCCACCCGAGTCCATCCGGAGCAACGCGGACCTGGCTCCCTACATCGACCACACGCTGCTCAAGCCCGAGGCCACCCGCGAGGACGTCGTCCGGGTGGCCCGCGAGGCGGTGGAGCACGGCTTCGCCACGGTGTGCGTGAACTCGTGCCACGTGGCCACGGTCGCGGGCATCCTGGCCGGCTCGCGCTCGGTGCCCATCGCCGTGGTGGGCTTCCCGCTCGGCGCGGCGCTCTCCAGCGCCAAGGCCTTCGAGGCCCGCGAGGCCATCGCCGCCGGGGCTCGGGAGATCGACATGGTCATCTCCATCGGCGCGCTCAAGGCCCGGGACTACACGCTCGTCCTCGAGGACATCGCCCGGGTGGTGGAGGCCAGCCGGCCGTACCCGGTGAAGGTCATCCTCGAGACGAGCCTGCTCGACCCAGGACGAGAAGATCGCCGGCTGCGTGCTGTCCAAGGCGGCGGGCGCGGCCTTCGTGAAGACGTCCACGGGCTTCAGCACCGGCGGCGCCACCGTGGAGGACATCGCGCTCATGCGTCAACTGGTGGGCGATGACGTGGGCGTGAAGGCCTCCGGCGGCATCCGTTCGGCGGAGGATGCGCTGAAGATGATTCAGGCGGGGGCCAACCGCATCGGCGCGTCGGCTTCCGTGGCCATTGTCTCCGGGCAGAGGTCCACCGCGAAGTACTAGCCCCCCACGTGGAGCTGCGACGTGACCGAGGCACAGCGCGAGAAGTTGATGCAGAAACTACTGGCGCTCCACGCCGAGCTGACGGGCAAGACGCCTGCGAAGATCGAGCCCAACCGCACGGACGAGGCGCGGGTGGGCGGCGACGAGGACGAGCAGCCGCTCAACGAGATGCTGCAGGCCATCGCCTCCAACCGGAACCGGAACACGGACGTCGTGCTCCAGAAGGTGGTGAAGGCGCTGGGCAAGCTGCGCGAGGACCCGGACTCCTTCGGCGAGTGCGAGGAGTGCGGCGACGAGATTCCGCTCGGGCGCATGGAGGCCATGCCCTACGTGGAGTTCTGCGTGAGCTGCCAGGGGCAGAAGGACGCTCCCAAGGGGGGCCCTACCCGCCGCAAGCTCACCGACTACACCTGACGAAGGAGGGGTTCATGGACTCGACAGGATTGAAGGAGAAGGCGGAGGCGTGGCTGCGGGCGGATCCGGACCCGGCCACCGTGGAGGAGCTGCGGGGCGTCCTGGCGCGCGGCGATGAGGCGGACCTGGCGGACCGCTTCGCGGGTGACCTGGAGTTCGGCACCGCGGGCCTGCGCGGCGTGCTGGGCGCGGGGCCCAACCGGATGAACCGCGCTGTCATTCGCCGCACCACGGCGGGGCTGGCGCGCTACCTCAAGGCCACCGTCCCGGACGTGGCCACCCGGGGCGTGGTGGTGGGCCGCGATGGCCGTCGGATGAGCGCCGAGCTCGCCGAGGACACCGCCTGCGTGCTCGCCGCCGAGGGCATTCCGGCGCACGTCTTCCCCGGGCTGTCGCCCACGCCGCTCGTCGCCTTCGCCGCCCTGCACCTCAACGCCGCCGCGGCGGTGATGGTGACGGCCAGCCACAACCCGCCCGAGTACAACGGCTACAAGGTGTACTGGGGCAACGGCGCTCAAATCATCCCGCCCCACGACAAGGGCATCGCCGCGGCCATCGCGAAGGTGGAGCCCGCCAACCAGGTGCCGCTGCTCAGCCCCTCGGAGGCGCGCGCGCGCGGGCTGTGGCGGGACGTGCCGGACTCGCTCGGCGAGGCGTACCTGGACGCCATCCTGAAGCTGCGCGTGCACGGGCGCGGCTCGGACTCGCTCTCCATCGTCTACACCGCCATGCACGGCGTGGGCGGCGTGTGGATGGAGCGGGCCATGCGAGCGGGCGGGCTTCCGCCGCTTCCACGTCGTGGCCGAGCAGCACCAGCCCGACGGCACCTTCCCCACCGTGCGCTTCCCCAACCCCGAGGAGCCCGGGGCGATGGACCTGTCGCTCGCCACCGCCGAGCGCGTGAAGGCGGACCTGGTGCTCGCCAACGACCCGGACGCGGACCGGCTGGCGGTGATGGTGCGCGACGGGGCGGGGAAGATGCGCATGCTCACCGGCAACGAGGTGGGCGTGATGCTGGGTCACTACGTGCTGGTGCAGGGGCCCACGCGGAGCGGCCGGCCGCACGTGGTCACCACCATCGTGTCCTCGACGCAGCTCGGGGACATCGCCCGCGAGCTGGGCGTCGCGTATGACGAGGTGCTCACCGGCTTCAAGTGGATCGCCAACCGCGCCCTGGAGCGCGAGAAGGCCGAGGGCACGCAGTTCGTCTTCGGCTACGAGGAGGCGCTCGGCTACACGGTGGGCACCGTGATGCCGGGACAAGGACGGCATCGGCGCGGCGCTGGTGTTCGCGGACCTCGCCGCCTGGTGCGAGTCGCGCGGGAAGACGGTGCTCGGCTACCTGGAGGAGATCCAGCGCCGCTTCGGCCTCTACGTGAGCGCGCAGCGCAACTTCACCTTCCCGGGCGCCGAGGGCGCGCAGGTCATCTCGCGCATCATGGACGGCTTCCGCGGCTCGCCGCCCACGCGCGTGGGAGAGCTCGCGGTGAAGTCCGTGCTCGACTACAAGAAGGGCGAGAAGCTCCCTCCGTCCAACGTGCTCGCCTTCGAGCTGGAGGGCGGCGGGCGCGTGACGGCGCGGCCGTCCGGGACGGAGCCGAAAATCAAATACTATTTCGAGCTGAAGGAGACGCTGGGCGCCGGCGAGCCGGTGGAAGCCGCGCGCGCCCGGGCGGAGGCCCGGCTCCAGAAGCTCATCGATGCCTTCATCGCGCTGGCGCGCGAGCGGGGGCAGCCGGAGGTGGGTACGTGAAGCGCGGTATTCTGAGTGGGATTGCTGCTGGGTGTCCTCTGCTTCGCGAGCGCCGCGATGGCGCAGGACGAGGGAGTCTCCTACGGCCGGGGCCAGGGCTGGTCCGTGCTCTCGGGCCAGACGATGGGGCAGGGAGGCACCGCCTTCGTGGGCCAGGTGGGCTGGCCGGGCCTCTCGCTGGGCCTGCTGCACGGGGCCGCGTCGAGGTTCGACATCGGCGGCAAGCTCACCTTCAACTACGGCCGCGAGGGCATCGTCACCAGCGTGGTGCCGGGACTGAAGCTGCAGGCCTGGGTGCGGCTGATGCTGCTGCAGACGTCGCGGGTGAACGTGGGGCTGAGCTTCGCCCCGGGGCCCTTCTTCTACTTCTACGACAACACACCGACGTGGGCCTGGCGCTGCCCATCGCCCTCACGGTGGGCATCCCCGTGGGCAGCGCCGCTCATGCTCAACGTGGGCATGGACATCCCCTTCTACGTCATCTTCGGCTCGGGCGGCGGTCCCGTCTTCCCCATCCTCTTCGGCGGTGGGCTCGGAGTACTTCATCAGCCGCAACCTCGCCGTGAACTTCAACGTGCGGATGGGGCCGTCCATCTTCCCCAACGACTACTACATCCGCTACCGGGGCAATCAGGCTCGCTTCACCATGGAGGCGCTGTTCGGCCTCGCCTACAAGTTCTAGTCCGCGAGCACCCCGGGCCCGCGAGCGCTACCAGCTCGCGGTGCCCTGGTCCGGCAGCTCCACCGAGAGGGTGCGGCCCGTCAGCCCGTGGCTCTTCGCCGTGAGGCGGCCCCCCAGGGACTCCAGCAGCTCGCGCGCCACCTCCAGGTCCGTTTCCGGCTCGCCCTGCGGCGGCGGTCTCCTGCTCCGGACGCGCCCGCTCCGCGTAGCGCACGCGGAAGGTGGGGCCGTCGTCCCCGAAGTCGTCCTGCGGCTCCACCGTCAGCCGGACGGCGCGCACGCTGGCGTCCCTCGCACCGCTGCACGCTCACCGCGTGGGTGATGAGGTGGAACAGCACCTGCTCCAGCCTCCGCCGGCTCAGCCTCGCGAACACCGGCTCGTGCGGCACCTCCACCTGGACCTCGGGGTCCTTCACGTGGCCGGTGGTCTGCAGCACGCTCACCGCGTGCTTCGCCAGCGCGCACAGGTCGACGCTCTGCACGTCGCCACCGTCCAGTGGGCCCGCGACGCTCAGGTGGCTCCGGCTCTCGTTCATCGCCATCGTTCGCGGCCAAGAGGCCCTCGCCAGCCGCGCTCATCGATTCACCTCGTGCTTCGTGTGCAGTGTCTGGCTTCATTGTCGGCTCCCGCCCCCCGCGTTGCTCCAGGACGCCGCTCACCCTCCTCCGTCCGCCGTCCCCCTCACGAAGCGCACGCCCCCGCCAGGACCCCTTGGTGTGCCGCGCATTCCATGCGATGGGCGTGCCGGATGCCTCCCTCCCGTGCCGCGGGTGTCCGGGGGCGGACGCTCCACGGCTCCTTCCTGGAAGCTCCGGCGCTTGGAGTGTCGTTCACGGGAAGGCCCACCCACCCCCTCCTGGGAATACATCGCGGGGGGTGGGTCGGAGTTGAATCCCGGTCAGAAAATACCCGGGTTCTCGTGGACCCAGTCTGGTAGGGACGAGGACCCGGCTCAGCGAGACTCCTGCTCGTAGGGCGTGCCGAGTGCCGCGGGGGCGTGGGTGCGCTGGCCCTGGAAGGCGAGCAGCAGCAGCGTCAGGAAGTAGGGCAGGGCGAGGAGGAAGCCCTGGGGCACCACCTCCAGGAGGCCGGGAGCGCTGGAGGCCAGGCCGATGCGCAGGGCGTTGCCGGCGGCGAAGAAGAGCGCGGCGAGGAAGGCGCCCAGCGGCGTCCAACGGCCGAACACCATGGCGGCCAGGGCCATGAAGCCGAGGCCGGCCGGGGTGTGCTGCTCGAAGCGGTCCAGCACGGCGGTGGAGAGGGTGGCGCCGCCCAGTCCCGCGAGCAGCCCGCTGCCCACCACGGCGAGCCAGCGCAGCCCCGGTACCGACAGGCCCAGGGTGGCCACGGCGTGGGGCTTCTCGCCCACCGCGCGCAACCGCAGGCCCAGGGGCGTGCGGTACAGCACCTGGTGGAAGGCGAAGGGCAGCGCCAGGGCAATCCACGTGAGGGCCGAGTGCCCGGAGAAGGCGCGCAGCAGGGGCACCTCGGACAGGCCGGGGAGGTGCCAGCGGGTGAGCTGCTGGATGGGGGGCGTGCCGTTGGGCCCGTAGAGGGACTCGAGGAGGTAGGTGCCGCCGGCGAGCGCCACGAGGTTGAGGGCCATGCCGGACACCACCTGGTCCGAGCGCCAGCGGATGCAGAGGTAGCCGTGCACCGCGGCCATGCCGGCGCCGGCGAGCATGCCCATCAGCACCCCCACGGGCGTGGGCATGGAGATGGCCGCCACGGCCGCGCAGAAGGCGCCCGCGCGCATCATCCCCTCGATGCCCACGTTCACCACGCCGGAGCGCTCGCTGAGCACGCCCCCGAGCGCGGCGAAGATGAGCGCCGGGCAGTACTCCAGCGTGGAGGAGAGGAGGGCCTCCAGAATCTCAAGCACGGGGCACCTCCGGGCTCGGCTCCGGCTGCTTGTCGGGAGCCACGGGCGCCACCGCCGCCTGCCGTCCGCGCAGCAGGGCGAGCCACACCATCCGGCCCGCCACGAAGAGCAGTGCCAGGCCCTGGATGAGCTCGGGGTAGCTCTTGTGGACGCCCAGGAGCTGCATGCGCGTACCGCCCGCGCGCAGCACGCCGAAGAAGAGAGCGGACAGGGCCACGCCCAGTGGGTGGTTGCCGCCGATGAGCGAGATGGCGATACCGTCGAAGCCGTAGGGGGCGCCCAGCGAGCCCGGGTACTTGAACTCGGTGCCGAGCACCAGCACCGCGCCGGCCAGACCCGCGAGCGCGCCCGCCATGCCCATGGCCTGGGCCGTGCGTCGCACCACGGAAATCCCCGCGGCCCGAGCCGCCTCGGCGCCCAGGCCCACCGCGCGCGTCTCGAAGCCCGAGCGCAACCGCGCGAGCCACACCCAGATGGCCAGCGCCACCGCCAGCGCCAGCGGGAAGCCGAGGTTCAGCCGGGACATCTCCCCGAGCAGTCGGGGCAGTTGCGCGCTGGCGGAGATCTCAGCGGTGCCCGTCGTGGACAGGCCGGTGCCGGCGCCGGCCCGGAGGGGGCCCACCACCAGCCAGTTGTCCACCAGGCTCACCGCCACCCAGTTGAGCATGATGGTGGAGATGACCTCGTGGACGCCGCGGGTGAGCTTGAGGCCCGCGGCGATGAGCGCCCACACGCCTCCCGCCACGCAGGCCGCGAGCAGCGCCACCAGCACGTGCAGCGCGGAGGGCAGTTGAAGTTGCGCGCCCACCACCGCCGCCGCGAGCGCGCCCACCAGCATCTGCCCCTGGGCGCCGATGTTGAAGAGGCCCACCTTGAAGGCCACCGTGACGGACAGGCCGGTGAGGAGCAGGAGGGAGGCCTTGATGGCCGCCTCTCCGAAGGGCCGGGTCAGCAGGGTGATGCGGCCCCCGTCGAGGTACATCGGCCAGTCGCCCAGGCCGCCGCGGAGCATCTGCAGGTAGGCCTCGCTGGCGGTCTCCGCGTCGCGCGTGAGGGCGATGAACACCCAGCACACCGCCAGGGCCAGGAACACGGAGAAGACGGAAGGGAGCACCAGGCGCAGCCGCTCACCCATGGGCCACCTCCTTCCCCGAGCCGAGCATCCGACAGCCGATCTCCCGCTCGTCGAACTCCGGCCGGGTGAAGGTTCCGGTGATGCGCCCCTCGAAGAAGACATAGATGCGATCGGCCAGCGCCAGGACTTCCTCCAGGTCCAACGAGACGAGCAGTACTCCGGCGCCCCGGTCGCGCGCCTCGCGCAGCTTGGACTGCACCTGCGCCACCGCGCCGATGTCCAGGCCGCGCGTGGGCTGCACCACCACCAGCAGCTTCGGCGCCGCGTCCAGCTCGCGCGCCACCACCACCTTCTGCTGGTTGCCGCCCGAGAGCACCTGCAGCGGCACCTCGGGGTCCGGCGGCCGCACGTCATAGGCCTGGAGCAGCGCCCGGGTGCGCTCGCGTCGGCCCTCGAAATCCACCCGCGCGCCCTTGGCGAAGGGCGCCTGCGCCTGCCTCCCCAGGGCCACGTTCTCCTCCACGCTCATGGCCTTCACCACCGCGCGCAACAGCCGGTCCTCGGGCACGTGGCCCACGCCGCGTTGCCGGGCCTCGGCGGGTGTCAGGTCCACGAGCGGCGCACCCAGCAGGGAGCCGCCTCCACCGTCCAGCGTGCGCAGGCCCGTGAGCACCTCGGCGAGCTCCCGCTGGCCGTTTCCGTCCACTCCGGCGATGCCCACGATTTCGCCCGCGTGGACCTCCAGGGAGACTCCGCGCAGCGCGGGCCGACCGTCCGCTCCTCGCGCCCGGAGGTCCTTCGCCTCCAGCAGCTTCTCGCCCCCGGGGGGGTGGTACGCCTGGGCCTCGGCGTGGGGGACGCGCGACTCGCCCACCATCAACGCGGCCAGGGCCTCGGGGCGGGTGTTGGCGGCGCGCACCTCGGCCACCAGCCGCCCGCGCCTCATCACCGCCACCCGCTCGGCCACGCTCAGCACCTCGCGCAGCTTGTGGCTGATGAAGACCACCGTGCGCCCGCCGGCCGCCAGCTCGCGTGCCACCCGGAAGAGGTCATCCGCCTCCTGCGGGGTGAGCACGGCGGTGGGCTCGTCGAGGATGAGCACCTGGGCGCCCCGGTGGAGCGCCTTGACGATTTCCACCTTCTGCTGCGAGCCCACCGAGAGGGTGTCCACCCGGGCGCGCGGGTCCAGCTTGAAGCCGAAGCGCTCGCAGGTGGCGGCCACCTCCTCGCACGCCCGGTCCAGGTCCATCCGGCCCCAGCGCGAGGGCTCGCGGCCGAGCACCACGTTCTCCGCCACCGTCAGGGTGGGGACGAGCATGAAGTGCTGGTGCACCATGCCGATGCCCCGGGCGATGGCGTCCTTGGGGCTGCGCAGGCGCACGGGCTGGCCCTGGACGACCACCTCTCCGGCGTCGGCCTGGTAGAGCCCGTAGAGGACGTTCATCAGGGTGGACTTCCCGGCGCCGTTCTCGCCCACGAGGGCGATGACTTCCCCGGTGCCGATGTCCAGCGATACGTCGTCCAGGGCGGTCACGGCGCCGAAGCGCTTGTGGATGTGCCGGAGGGAGATCAAGACAGTCCTCCTTTATCAGATGAGGGGCGGATGACGACTACTCTCCCGGTGCATGCCCGCCCTCCCTCCTGATATGGGCTGTCCTCGTGAGACCCTACGAGCTCATCAAGGCGAAGCGGGACGGGAAGCGGCTGGCGCCCGAGGACATCCGGGCGTTCATCGAGGCGTATACGGCGGGGACGGTGCCGGATTACCAGATGTCCGCCCTCTGCATGGCGGTCTTCTTCCGAGGGATGGACGCGGTGGAGCTGGGCGCCTGGACGCGGGCGATGCTCGAGTCCGGCGAGGTGGTGGACCTGTCGGAAACACCCGGCGTGAAGGTGGACAAGCACTCCACGGGTGGGGTGGGGGACAAGGTGTCGGTGAGTCTGGCGCCCCTGGCGGCCGCCTGCGGGGTGCCGGTGCCGATGATTTCGGGCCGGGGCCTGGGGCACACCGGAGGGACGGTGGACAAGCTGCAGTCCATCCCCGGCTTCAAGATGGACGTGCCGGTGCCCGAGTACCGCCGGCTGGTGCGCGAGGTGGGCTGCTGCCTCATCGGCCAGACGGCCGCCATCGCCCCCGCGGACAAGAAGCTCTACGCGCTGCGGGACGTGACGGCCACGGTGGACTGCATTCCGCTCATCGCCAGCTCCATCATGAGCAAGAAGCTGGCGGAGGGCATCGACGCGCTGGTGCTGGACGTGAAGGTGGGCAGCGGCGCCTTCATGAAGAAGGTGGAGGACGCGCGTCTGCTGGCCCGCACGATGATTGGCATCGGCGCGGAGATGGGCCGCAAGGTGACGGCGCTCCTCACGGACATGGACCAGCCGCTGGGCCGATCGGTGGGCAACGCGCTGGAGATCATCGAGGCCGTGGAGATGCTGCGCGGCAAGGCTCCGGCGGACTACACCGAGGTGACGCTGGCCCTCACCGCGGAGATGCTGGTGCTGGGCGGCAAGGCGGCCTCCATCGCCGAGGCGCGTCAGAAGCTGCAGAAGGCGGTGGAGGACGGCAGCGCGGTGCGCAAGCTGAAGGAGATCGTCTGGGCGCAGGGCGGAGACCCGCGGGCCATCGACGACTACGGGCTGCTGCCGAGGGCGAGCTCCTCGATGGACGTGGTGGCGACGCAGGACGGCTTCGTCACCGCCATCGACACGGAGGGCGTGGGCCTGGCGGCGGTGGCGCTGGGGGCGGGACGCCAGCGGGTGGACAGCCCCATCGACCCGGCCGTGGGCTTCACCCTGCTGCGAAAGGTGGGCGAGCCCGTGAAGGCGGGGGAGCCGGTGGTTCGAGTGCACTACAACGACCCGGCTCCCGTGGAGGAGGTGAAGGCTCGACTGCTCGCGTCGTACCACTACGGGCCCGAGGCCCCCGCGCCTCGACCGCTGGTGGTGGAGCGGCTGGAGTAGTTACTTGGCATGACGCACCCGGGCGAGCCATCCCCGGGTGTGCTCGTCATCCTTCAGCAGGAAGTCGAAGCGGTGGGCCTCCACCATCTGGACCAGGGGCTCGTCCCGCGCGATGAGCTCGGGGACGTCCCACGGAAATGAGCGGCTGGAGTGGCTCTCCTCCACGTACTGTGGGTCTACCGCCACGGCTTCGAGATACCTCGAGAGGACATCGAAGAAGCGATCGACGCTGGATGCGACGGGCAGGACGAACATCTGGTCATGAGTGTCGATGTAGATGACCGGCTGGGTGCCCTGGGCATCCGCCAGCTTGGGGACGGTGGCGTAGTAGTAGGCGAGGCTGGGCTCCTGCCCGAAGATGAGCGACGAACGGAATGGCTCTACGTCGTCCCGACGCATCCCTTCGTTCGTTCTGGCGAGGCCGTACTCCTGTGGGCCGGGCTTGTAGAGGACGAAGTCCCCCAGCACTCCCCCTCCCAGGTGCGCATAGGTGGCGGCGAGCATCGGGTCGAAAGGTGCGCCCAGGAATGGTTCTCCCGCAGATGGTGCGGATGTCTCCGGGGGAGAGAGCTCCAGTGAAAAACCGTGCTTCCGGCACACCTGGAGCAGGCGCGACAGGCCGGGCAATGGAACGTCGGCGTTCATTCCTACCTTCCTCTCCCCAGTCGGGTAAGCAGCTCCGAGACTTCAGCGAGGGCTGCTCGCTCGGCTGCATCGAGCGTCTCGTACATGCCGGCGTCGTACATTTTGTCGTACCAGCGGGCGAAATGCCGATCGACGATGCCTACCATCTGCTCGACCTGTTCGGTCGTGACTCTGGTGCCGGGTGGGGGACGGAACGCGTTCCACACCTTGTTGATGCTCTGATGTACGGGTCTGGCGACGCCCGCGAGATTGGCTCTGCCGTTGATGTCGAGCATGGGAAACAAGTGGGCGAATTCCATGGGCGCTCGATGATGGACCTCATACAGGTTCACCAGTTCCTTCCCCAGTGTCTCAGCGAAGTCCGGGTGGAACTTCTGGAAGTAATCCTCACGTGCATATTTCCTGAGCTGCTTGATTTCACCCGGGCTCAGTTGCTTCGTGAGTGTGTGCTCCATACGCCGCAGAAGTGCCGTGAGCTCCTGACGCTCGGTGACGGAGAGCGCTTCGAATCCCTCCGTCTCCACCTTCATCCACAGCTTCCGTAGCAACTCTTGATCCGTACGCCCTGCTCGGACGAGTTGCGTGCGGAACCACCGCACCGCCTCCGTTCCTCCCCGAGAGAACATTCTCATGAGCGTGGGGGCGGCGGCCTCGAAGGCCATGTGCAACCCTTTGCCTATCAGGCCTCCGATGACCGTCAATGCCACCTGCTCCAGGGTGAAGGCGCCCGCCAGCACCACGGTGTCCTCCATCTCCTCGCGGTAGCGGCGGAAGATTTCCGCGTGCAGATGTCGGTACTCGCGCAGTACGTCCTCGACTGCCTCATCTGATGGTTCCGGTCGCAGCGTCTCCACGCTCGCTACCCGCCAGCGTGCGGTGTTGTCCGACCCTTCGTGTGTGCCGACCAACTCCAAGCGCACGATGCGCGAGCCCAGTCCACGAGTGAAGGGCAGCAGGGCCAGGGAAAAGGTCTCGACCGCCTGAGCGGCCGCGGGCCGTGCCGTGCCTCCGGCTGTGGCGGAGTAGGGTCCAGGTTCCGAGTTGGTGATGCGGTCGTCCTCCAACGCCACGTCCACGGTCAGGCGAGCGGATGCGCCCGAGGGCACCTGGAGGAAACGTGTCAACTTCCTGGCCACGGTATGGATTACAGGGAGTGTCTCGGCCGGGTAGCCCGTGCGCCGCATCGGTTGAGGTCTCGCCTCCGATGGCCTCTCGACCGTGGCCGCCTCGTAATCCACCCGCCAGCGGCTCCGCTCCCGGTGCAGAGTGAAGGAGAGTGCGCCGGTTCGCCGCTCGGTGAGTTGGGCGAGCAGTCCGCGCAGGCTGTCTGCGAAGACCTCCCTGTTCGTTGGCTGGCCCTCTTCCTCTCCGGTCGCGGTACGTCGCCAGGACAATAGGGTGAGTGCTCCACCCTCGGCCCAGAAGGTGAGTTTCAGGCTCGTGCCCACCTGCTCTTCACTGCTGGCCAGCCCCCACATGTGCGCCAGCGCCCACTCGACCTCGGCTCGGCGTGCCTCGCCCAGCGTCTCCCGGGGGTCAATTGGTGGCGTGGTGTCATGGCGAATGATGGGATGGGGTGACTCTTCCGCTGTCAACGTCCCACGGCGCAGGAAGAGTGCGCTTCCATGCTCTTCCCGGACCGTGGCGCATCCCTGCACCACCAGTACCGCCAGGCTCACCGTCAGCAAGTACCAGCATCCACTGCGTGTCATTTCCCTCCCGGCTTTCCGCATCACGCCCTCCGCCGCCGCGATGTGTCCGACACATGGGCACCGCATTTGAGCACGAGCGTGGATGTTCCTAAGAAGGGGGACTCCAGTTCCTCCCGTGCGCCTCGATGTTGAGGGCCGAGCCGGCTGGAGTCGCCGCTCGGCTCCCGCTGCTCCAACTCCGTGGCGCGCCGGCGCCATGTCGCGGGCTTCCGGTCATCGTCTCCTTGGAAGAGAGGCCCGGGGGCGCAAGCCCCGGTGAGGCACGGCTCCCCTGGCGAGGCTCTGGGGCGCGCCTGGGAGGTGTCGTGTGTTCAGCGATGTCATTTCGCCCATCGTGAGTCCGTGCGGAGCGCGCGGGTGTGGGTATGATGGGGCGGACGATGGGGCTCTACGAACAGGTGCATGAGACAGCGCTGGCCATCCGAGCCCGTGCGGGCGGTATCTCGCCGAAGGTGGGGATCATCCTCGGGAGCGGGCTGGGCGATTTCGCCGACGGCTTCGAGGACAAGGTGGTCGTTCCGTACTCGGAGCTGCCCCACTTTCCCCACTCGTCGGTGCCGGGCCATGCGGGCCGGCTGGTGCTGGGCCGCGTGCGAGGCGAGCCGGTGGTGGCCATGCAGGGCCGCGTCCATGCCTACGAGGGCTACACCCCGGCCCAGGTGGCCTTCCCCGCCCGGGTGCTGTGCGCGCTCGGAATCCACACCCTGGTGGTGACCAACGCCGCGGGCGGTGTGAACCTGGACTTCCAGTCAGGCGACCTGATGGTCATCACCGACCACCTGAATCTCTCGGGGTACAACCCGCTGAGCGGGCCCAACGACGAGCGGCTGGGACCTCGCTTCCCGGACATGACCACGGCCTATCCGGCGGCCCTGCGGGCGCAGCTCCTGGAGTCGGGGACGCGCACCGGCGTGGCGCTCAAGCAGGGGGTCTACGCCATCCTCTCTGGCCCGTCCTACGAGACGCCGGCCGAGATTCGCATGCTGCGCCTGATGGGCGCGGACGCGGTGGGCATGAGCACCGTGCCCGAGGTCATCGCCGCCAACCACATGGGCGTGCGCGTGGCGGGAGTGAGCTGCATCACCAATCTGGCGGCGGGCATTGGCAACAAGCCCCTGACACATGAGGAAGTGGCGGAGACCGCCCACCGGGTGAAGGGCCTCTTCACCCAACTCCTCGAGGACTTCCTGCCCACGGTAGCCCGTGCGGGAGCGAGCAAGGCATGAGCGAGCAGTCCAAGGATAACGGCCAGCAGCCTGGGAATGACCGGCGCGACTCCCCCCGGGTGGCGATGCGCTTGAGCGTGCGGCGTGCGGGCACCTCGGACACCTTCGAGCCCCGGGAGGGCAATCTCTCGCTCGGGGGCTTCGCCTGGTACGGCGCGGCCCTGTCGGTGGGGACGAAGGTGGAGGTGCGCATCCTCCTGCCCGGCTCCAGCGAGGAGATCCAGGCCCGTGGCGAGGTGCTCCACGTGGGGCATGGCTCGCGCGGGTCGTCCTCGCACGTGCGCTTCCTGGAGCTGCCGGTGGAGGCGGAGATGAGCATCGCCCGCTACCTCGATGACCTCGAGCTGGCGGAGTCCCAGTCGGGAGGTGGGGCATGAGCGCGGACCTTCCCTGGGAGAAGTTGTTCGAGCTGGCCACGCAGGTGCGCGAGCGCGCGCACGCGCCCTATTCGCGCTTCCCCGTGGGCGCGGCGGTGCTCTACGCGGATGGTTCGGTGGTGACGGGCTGCAACGTGGAGAACTCCTCCTACGGGCTGTCCGTGTGCGCCGAGCGCAGTGCGTTCGCGGCCGGAGTGGCGCAGGGCCGTGGCAAGCCGGTGGCGGTGGCCATCGTGGTGGACACGCCCACCCCCTGCCCGCCGTGCGGCATGTGCCGTCAGGTGATGATGGAGTTCGCCCCGAAGGAGCTGCCCGTGCGCAGCCGCAACCTGAAGGGCGATGAGGCGCGCTACACCCTCGGGGAGCTGCTGCCCCACGCCTTCACGAGCGACTTCCTCTGAGCCTCTACACCCCGGGACGAAGCGTGGATCTGCTGCTCACCAACGGCACCGTCATCACCATGAACCGCGGGCGCGAGGTGCTCGCGGAGGCAGATGTTCTCGTCCAGGATGGGCGCATCGCCCGGGTGGGGCGGAACCTCCGCACCCGGGGCGCGGGCCTGCGCGTGCTGGACGTCACCGGCAAGGTGGTGATGCCCGGCCTCATCCATGGTCACCTGCACGCCTGCCAGACGCTCTTCCGCAACCGTGCCGATGGGCTGGAGCTGCTGGACTGGCTGCGCGAGCGCATCTGGCCCTTCGAGGCCGCGCACGACGCGGACTCCATGAGGGCCTCGGCGGACCTCACCTTCGCGGAGCTCATCCAGTCCGGGGCCACGGGCGCGCTCGACATGGGCACGGTGCGCCACTACGACGCCGTCTTCGAGTCCGCCCGGGACTGCGGCTTCCGGCTCACCGGCGGCAAGGCGATGATGGACGCGCCCGACGTGCCCATGGGCCTGCACGAGTCCACGGAGGCCTCGCTGGCCGAGAGCCTCGCGCTGCTGGAGCGCTGGCATGGCACCCATGGGGGCCGGCTGCGCTACGCCTTCGCGCCCCGCTTCGTCCTCTCCTGTACGGAGAAGCTGATGAAGGAGGTGGGGCGCCTGGCCCGGGAGAAGGGCGTGCGCATCCACACCCACGCCAGCGAGAACCGCACCGAGGTGCAGGTGGTGCGCGAGCGCGTGGGCCGGGACAACGTGGCGTACTTCCACGAGGTGGGCTTCACCGGCCCCCACGTGACGCTGGCCCACTGCGTGTGGCTCTCCGAGGAGGAGCAGCGGCTGCTGCGGGACACGCGCACGGTGGTGTGCCACTGCCCGGGCTCCAACCTCAAGCTGGCCTCGGGCATCGCCCCGGTGCCCGAGCTGCTGGATGCCGGGGTGACCGTGTGCCTCGGGGCGGACGGGGCCCCGTGCAACAACAACCTGGACATGTTCCAGGAGATGCGGCTGGCGGCGCTGCTGCACAAGCCGCGGGTGGGGCCCCGGGGCATGCCGCCCGAGCGGGTGCTGGAGATGGCCACCCTGGGCGGGGCGCGGGCGCTGGGCCTGGAGGCGGAGGTGGGCTCGCTGGAGGAGGGCAAGCGCGCGGACATCACCGTGGTGGACCTCTCCGGCCTCCATTCCACCCCGATGGAGCCCCGGGACGTGCTCTCGCCGCTCGTCTACGCGGCCCGCTCCACCGACGTCCGCCACGTGCTCATTGACGGGAAGCTCGTCCTCAAGGACCGGGTCCTGCTCACCCTGGACGAGGCTTCCGTGGCCTCCAACGCCCGCCAGCAGGCCACCCGCATCGTGGCTCGGGCCCGCTGAGGCTCCGGGTTCGGCACGAGGGGCGCCTCGCCCGTTCGCTCTCCGGGCGAACCCCCGGGGCCCCGGAAGTCACCTGGCAATCACCGTCGTTCACCGTGCGTAGACCCGGGATGCATGCCATGACGTGGAAAGACGGTGGGATGGTGTAAGGTCCACCGAGGTCCATTCCTGGAGGAGGTAGTCAGCCGCCATGTGGCAACGGTTCAGCAGGGCAATGCGTAGCTTCTTCGGATTCTTTGTCTCCTCCATCGAGGACCCGGAGCTCATCCTCGAGCAGAACATCCGCGACCTGAACGACCAGGTCCCGAAGATGAACGAGTCCATCGCCATGGTGCGGGCGAACCTGACGCTCCTGGAGAAGGAGAACGTCAAGTACAAGCAGGACATCCGCGAGCTGACGGCCAAGGTGAAGGCGGCCATCCAGGCGGGGCGTGACGATCTGGCGGCCCAGTACGCCACCAAGCTGCAGACGGAGAAGGCTGCGCTGGAGCGCAACGAGCAGCAGCTCGAGACGGCCAAGGTGGCGTACGAGAAGTCGCTGAACCTGAAGAAGGCCTTCATGCGCGAGAAGGACCGCAAGACGCAGGAGGCGATGAACGCCATCCGCGACGCGCGGCGCGCCCAGTGGCAGTCCAAGGTGGCGGACGCCATGGAGTCCTTCCAGGTGGCCGGCATCGACGCCACCCACGACGAGATGCTCCGCAAGGTGAACGAGAAGGCCGCCGTCAACGAGGCGCGCATGCAGATGGCGCTCGAGTCGGTGGACCACCAGGCGGTGCAGATCGAGGAGGACGCCGAGCGCATCCAGGCCATGGACCTGGTGAAGCAGATGAAGATGGAGATGGGGCTCGAGAGCCCCGCGCCGGTGTCCGAGGTGGGCGGTGCCACCGAGAAGACCATCGGCAAGAAGGTGGAGATCAAGTAGCCCGATGGGACGGAGGAGGCCGAGCTGATGGCATTACGACGCGGACCCGGCCTCTATCCGTTCCTGGTGTTGTGCGTGCTGGGGGCGATGTACCTGCTGGCCTCGCGGCTGGGGTACCTGGATCGCCTCCAGGCGCGCTTCTTCCCGGCGGCGAAGCAGGCCGTGCGCCTGTCACCGGGTGACTTCCCCGCGGGCGTGGCGGCACCCGTGGCGGACGTGGCCTCGGTGCCGTTGCGGCCCACGCTCATCGGCTTCACCGCGCGCGGCTCGGCGGCAGCGCTGCTGCTGGCCACCGGTGGGGCCTCCACGCTGGACAACCCCGGGGCTCCTCCGGGCGCGGCGCAGGGCGTGCTGAAGACGGGCTACGCCCTGGATGCGCGCGCCGTCGTCTTCGCCAGCGAGGAGGAGCTCCGTAAGGCCCTGGCCGTGGGCGCCGAGCATGGCGGGGTGGACATGGCGACCATCTCGGTGGACCGGCTGGCGGCCTGGCTGCCCTCGCTCCGGGACGCGGCGCCGCGCACGGTGCTGCTGGTGGGGCGCAGTCGCGGGCAGGAGGCCCTGGCGGCGGTGGGCGTGCCGGACCTGGCCTCGCTGCGAGGCAAGCGGCTGGGGGTGTATCCCTCGGGCTCCTCGTACTACTTCACCCTGTGGGCGCTCTCCCGCGCGGGCCTGCGCATGTCGGACGTGCGGTGGGTGGACCTGCCCTCCACGCTGGACGCGGGCCGGGCGCTGCGCGAGGGCCGGGCGGACGCGGTGTCGGGGCTGTGGGGCGACGTGGAGCTGGCCGCTCGGGACCGGGGCGGCGCGGTGCTGGCCACCACGGCGGACGCGCCGCACCTGGTGGCCTGGGTGCTGGTGGCCCGGGGCGACTACGCCGCGCGCTACCCGGACGCGGTGCGCCGGATCATCCGTGCGCTGCTGGACGCCAGCAACAGTGTCCTGAAGGACCCGGGACCGGCGGCGCGACTGTTGGGCGAGGTGGCGCCCGTACCTGGGAGACCCCACCGAGGCCATCCGCAGCGCGCCCCCGGCGACACTGGCGGACAATCGGGCCTTCTTCGGGCTTTCCGGCGAGGCGCCCGTCACCTATGACGAGTTGTTCCAGAGCGCCTCGGCGCTCTACCAGAAGATCAAGCGCACGGCGGGGGCTCCGCCGGCCGAGGACACCCGCGACCTCGGCGCGCTGAAATACGTGTCGGAGGCGCGAGGGCCCTGAAGCCCTCTGCCCGCGGGGCGCCTCCCTGGCGAGGACGTCCGTGGCCCGTACCCCCAACTACCTGAAGGCCGCCTTCCTGTTGCCCGCCAACCTGGTGGGGCTGCTGACCGCCGCGGCCTCCTCGGCGCTCACGCAAGAGCCGCTGCCGGCGCTGGTGGCGCTGGGAGTGGAGGGGCTGTTCCTGGGGGTGGCGACCACCTCGAAGCGCTTCCAGCGGGCGGTGCGCTCGCGGGAGCCGGGAGTGGCGGACGAGGAGGCCGCGCGCCAGCAGGTGGAGTCGCTGCTGGCGGACCTGGCGCCCTCGCAGCGCGAGCACTACCAGCAGCTCGTGGGGCTGAAGGAGAAGATCCTCGCCAACTACGGGAAGCTGCCCGGGGGGCGGGTGCTGTCGGCCAGCAGCGAGCAGAAGCTGGACACGCTGCTCACCTCGTTCCTGCGGCTCATCTCCACGCTGAACCAGTACCGCACGTACCTCAACTCGGCGGATCGGCATGCGCTGGAGAAGGAGGTGCGCTTGCTGGAGGCGGAGCTGGCGCAGGAGACGAACCCGCGACTGAAGGACGTGAAGGAGAAGCGGCTGGAGATTTTGCGGAAGCGGCTGGCGCGCTTCGAGCAGGCGGGGGAGAGCCGTGAGGTGGTGAGCCACCAGCTCGCGAGCATCGAGGACCTGATGCGGCTGACGCACGAGCAGTCCATCGCCATTCGAGACCCGGAGGTGGTCAACCGGCAGCTCGAGACGCTCAACGCGGAGGCGCAGGCCACGGACGAGACGGTGCGGCAGATGGAGCGCTTCCTCGACTTCACCGAGGAGACCTCGGGCCCGCTGCCGCACGGGACGCGGGTGCGGTAGGGCGGGGCGCCTCTCCTCGGGTGGCGGATTCTCGACAGCACGCGGCGTGAGCCGGTTCGTGGTCCGGGTGAGTTCCTGTTTCATGTCTTCTGTGTGCCCATGCTCACGGGAGAACCATGAAGCGGAGACTTTTCGTTCGCTTGTTCCTGTTGGGGACGATGACGTTCCTGCTGGAGGCGTGCGCGACCGTTTCCGGCGGACGCATTCCTCCATCGGCTTTCGAGTTCCACGATATCGTGTCCGAGCCGGGACCGGAGGCGGGGGGATGGAAGATTGCCCAGGTGAACATCCTGTTGTCTCGGGTGTCTCGGAGCAGGCCGTTGCAGGCCTGGTGCGACGTCGAAGTCGGAGTGCCCATCATCAATTGGAAACGCTCGATTTCGAACGCGGTCGCGCAGGGGAGGTCGTCAGAAGCCGCTGATGCGGCTGCTCAGATGGTGCTGCGTGGACCCGAGACCGTCTCCGCACTTGCCTGCCAGCAGTTCCGAGGCGAGATGCTGAGGTTCTTGGTGAGGTCCATCAATGGAGCCACGGTGACGAAGTTCGTCAGGCAGGGAATCGAGCCGACATCCTTTCCCGAGGATTGAGAGGTGAGACAGGATGGATGAGCGTTTTTCCGCGGAGTCCCTCATCAATCTCGTGCATCAGTACTTTCCGGCAGGGATTCATGGCGACGATCCCCGGCACAGACAAACCGAGGAATACAAGAGATGGAACGCATTGCGCTGGGCCGCTCATAAGGACACCAGGGCGTGGAAGAGCTTCCGGCAGCGAGTGCGCGAGCAACTCCCTGAGTGCGTGCAATGGGACTTGCCCGGCCTGCCTTACGAGCCAAGCCGCCATGTCCGGGTCTATCTGCCCGGCACGCGGCGGGGTCAGCGTGAGAGGAAGTGCATCGTGGTATTCACGAGCATCCTGGCTCCGGTTCATCTCCTCCATGCCTCTCAAGAAGTGGATTTGAATGAGGAAGAGTCGAGTTCCGAGGTGTTGTTCCCTCCACTTCCTCCTGAGCTCCAGCCTTTAGAAGCGGAGCTGGATGCGCTCGTTCGCGAGTCGTTCGGGACCGTCAGGTTGCCCAACGAGGTTCTCTTCACCCCCGTGCCAGATCTCCAAGTTGGCAACACGGGTTTTGGTAAGGTGAAGCTCATCCACTGCCTCTTCTCCGATAACATCTGGTGAAGGATCGAAAGCTTCTATGAGGGGAAGTCGCCTGCGCGGACTTGGACCGCTGCTCGTCCCGGCGGTCGCCGCGCTCTTCGTCTTTCGCGGGCTCGTCTTCCTGGGCGAGCTGCCCTTCCGGCGCGACATGAGCCTGCTGTTCGTGCCGCTCAAGCGTGCGTTGAGCGAGGCGCTGCGCGCGGGCACCCTGCCGGAGTGGTGGCCGTGGGACGGTCTGGGCATGCCGTTCGTCGCCGTGCCCGTCGTCAGCGCGTTCCACCCGAGCACGCTCTTCTTCCTGGCGCTGCCGTTCCACGCGGCCTTCGTGCTCCAGATGTTGCTGCCGGTGCCGCTCGCCTTGCTGGGCACCTGGAGGCTCGGACGCGCGCTGGGCCTGCGACCGGTGTTCGCGTCGCTGGCGGCCACCGCCTATACCCTCGGCGCCTACTTCCTGGGCCTGACCGAGTTCACCTCCATGTCCCTGGCGGCCGCGGCGCTCCCGTGGATGTGGTGGGGCGCGCTGCGGTGTCGCGGTGACGTGAGGTCTCGCCCGCTGGTGCTCGCGCTGTCGCTCGCGTGGATGCTGCTCGCTGGGGACCCGCACCTCGCCATCATGGGACTGCTCGGCTCCGCCGCGCTGGTGGTGCGGCGCACCCGGCCCCAGCGGTTGCTGCGCCCGGTCCTGTCGCTCGGGCTCGGGGCGGTGCTCGCCGTGGCCCTGGCGGCGGTGCAGCTCGTCCCGTCGCTCCTGCTCTTCCGGGAGTCCCCGCGCTCGACCGGGGCTGGCATCGTCGGCTCGGATTACTGGCGACTCGACCTGCCACAGCTCCTGGGCATGGTGGAGCCCGATGCTCTCGCGGGCCGCGACGTCATGTTCGAGACGACCTACCTGGGGCTCGGCGTGGCGGCGCTCGCGCTGGTGGGGGCCGCGACGCGTGGTCGGCTGCGCCCGCAGCTGGTGGGCATCGCCTCCGTCTCGCTGCTGCTCGCCACGGGCTCGACCACGCCGCTGTGGTCCCTCTTCTCGGCGGTCGTCCCGTTCTGGAAGTCGTTCCAGTTCCCCATCAAGGCCATGGGCCCCGCCATGCTGGTCATCCCGCTGCTCGCCGCGCGTGGAGCCCAGCAGGTGTTGCGCCGCGATCGCCTCCGCTTCCTCCCGGGCTCGCTGTGCGCGCTGGCGGCGGTGGCCGGAATCGTGCTCGGGGCGTGGGAGCCCTCCCTGCTGGCCCTGGTGCTCGCGGGCGCGCTGTCCGCGGCGGCGTGGCGCGGGAAGCTCGTTCCGATGCTGTCGTACGTGGCGCTCGCCGTGGTGGCGTTGGACCTGGGGCTCGCCAACGCTCGCACGGTGCTCACCGCGCCGACGGACTTCTACGAGCCGCCGCCCCTCGCGGAGGCGCTCCGCCGTGGCGGTGTCTCGGGCGAGGGCTTCACCTACCTGTTCCTGTGGAAGCTGGAGCGCCGGTACGAGACGCGCGCGGAGCTGGACACCGTGCAGAACGCGGCCCTCATGCCCCTACGAGGCTCGCTGCACGGGCTGCCCACGGCCAACGTGTACCTGCAGGGCTTCTCCGCCCGGTACCACGAGCTGGTGCTCGGGAATCAGGAGCGCTGGGTGGGGAAGCTCGCGGGGGTGTACGGCACGCGCTTCTTCATCGCCTCTCCGGCCACGCTGCGGCCGGAGCAGCGCCAGCAGGCCGTGGGTCATGACGAGCGCGCCGATGCCATGGCGGTGCCCTTCCGGCGCTTCCTGCCGCGTGCCTACGTCACCCAGGGGGTGAAGGTGCTGCCGCGCGAGCGGGTGCTGGAGTACCTGGGCTCCTCGGGCTTCCGTCCCGGCGCGGAGGTGGTGCTGGAGGCCGGGGCGGAGGGCGTGGGGCCGGAGTTGGAGCACGCGCCCGGCGGTCCGGCCCAACCCGTGGATCGCATCCGCCGCCTGGGGGATGCCGTCGAGGTCGAGGCCACGCTCGCCGCGCCAGGCATGCTGGTGCTCAACGAGTCGTACTACGCGGGGGTGGAGGCCTCCGAGGACGGGAAGCCCCTGCCGATGTACCCGGCGAACCACGCCGTGCGCGCGGTGCCCCTGTCCGCGGGGCGGCACGTGGTGCGTTTCGAGTACCGGACGCCGGGGCTCGCGGCCGGTGCCTTCACGAGCGCCGCGGCGGTGGTGCTGCTCGCCGCCGCGGGCCTGCTCCAGGCGAGGTCTCGGAGGAGGTCGGGCGCGGCTCAGTAGACCGTGCTCTGCCAGGGGAACAGGTACGTGAGCGGGATGTGGAGCCGCGCCGCCCACGAGGACTCGTTGTGCCCCGCGCCCTGGGCCACGTAGTAGTACAGGTCCTTGCCCTGGACGTGCCCGTCCACCACCAGCGCGTCCCGCATCCGCGTCGTCTCCGGCAGTCCGTCGCTGTTCGTCCCCGCGTCGATGTAGAAGTTCACCGCCACCTTCGTGGTGGCCGCCTCCACCTGCTGCGTGAGCGCCTGGTTGTTCCACCAGAACGAGCTCGACATCGCCGCCAGCTTTCCGAAGACCGTCGGGTTGCGCCGCCCGATGTAGAACGACACCAGCCCGCCCAGCGACGAGCCAATCAGCGCCGTGTTCGGCTTCGTCGTCAGCGTCCGGAAGTTCTGGTTGATGTACGGCCTCACCGTGTCGAGGATGAACCGCTCGTAACTGTCCGCGCCTCCGCCGCCGTACTGTGGATCGCAGCAGGGGGTCAGCTCGTAGATGCGATTCGAGCCACCGTGATCGATGCCCACGATGATGGCCTCGTCCATCTGGCCATTGCCGATGAGCGAGTTGGCCGTCTCGTCCATGCGCCACTCGACGCCGTAGGTGGCGGTGGAGGCATTGAAGAGGTTCTGCCCGTCGTGCGCGTACAGCACCGGGTAGCGCTTGAGCGGGTTCTCCGAGTAGCTCGGCGGCAGGTAGATGGTGAGCGTGCGCGAGTTGCCGAACTGCGGCGAGTAGAAGTTGTAGACGTACTGCAGCCGGCCCGAGGCCGCGCCGAAGAACGGATAGATGTCCACCGTGGCGCCGGCCTTGATGAGGTAGTTGGCGCCGGTGGACCAGGCCGCGTCGTTGACGAGCGGCTTGAGCTCCACATCGCCCACGGTGTTGGCCCAGGACAGCGTCCAGACGTTGCCCGTGGTCCACGTGGCGTTCGTCCCGGTGCTCCAGGACAGGGGCGCCTTGCTGCCTCGGATGGTGATGCGGTTGCCGTAGCCGACGTCGTAGTGGACCCGGACGGTGGTGGCCTCCGCCGCCGTGCCCGTGACCAGCAGCAACAGCGCTGCCAGCAGGCCGGCCCAGCGAGTGACGGACTCGAACATGGTGCTTCCCTCCCTGAGGTGTCCCCGCCACCCTGGACTCGCCGGGCTATGGGGTGAGCACCCATGCTCGCAGTGCGGCTTCGGGTAGGGCAAGGTCGGCCCCCAGACGGCCGATTCGTGCCCCCCGCACGAAGAATTTGACTCCGGGCCCGGGCCCGTCTGCACTCCGACTTCTATGCTCCGCCGCGCCTCACTCTGGCCTCTGCTCGTGTTGCTCGTATTCGCCGGCTGCTCCCGCTGCGGCGAGAAGCAGGGCCTCCTGGGGGCGAAGACGACCGACCCCGCCCGCTTCCTGCCGCGCGGCGCCCAGGCCGCCCTCGTCGTGCCCGACCTTGGCGCCTTCGGCGAGAAGCTCGCGCGCTTCCAGAACCTCAAGCTGGCCAACTTCCTCGCCCAGCTCCAGAACGCCTCGTCCGCCGAGTCCTACGTCTCCAGCATCATGCGCCAGGTGGGCGTGGACCTGCGCAGCCGCCAGTCCATGGAGGCCGCCGGCATCGACCCGGGGCGTGGCGCGGGCGCGGCCTTCCTCGGCGGGAACCAGGTCTTCTCCGTGCTCGGCGTGAAGGACGAGAAGACCCTGCGCGACACCTTCTCCAAGCTCGCTCGCGACCGCCTCGGAGCCTCCCAGAGCGCCGAGCAGAAGGTCCCCGGCGGCACGCTCGTCACCTTCAGCAGGCCCGGCGCGCAGCAGCCCTCGCTGGGGCTCCTCTTCACCGAGGGGTATGCCCTGCTGGGCGCGGGCGCCATGGTGCCCCAGCTCTCCGGCTACGCCACGCTGCCCGCGGAGCAAGTCGCTCGCCCAGGAGCCGCTCCTCTCGGCCTCCCTCAAGCGGCTGCCCGCCGAGCGCGACTTCTACGCCTTCCTCCCCGGTGGCATCGGCTTCCTCGTCCCCGCCGGCACCACCCAGTCCGTCACCGTGACGGGCTCGCTCGGCGAGCGCGCGGTGACGCTGCGCGTGGACTCGCCCTGGCCGGACACGCAGGCCTCGCTCGCCGCGCTCGTCCCTCAGCAGTCCCCGGAGCTGCTCGGCTACCTGCCGGCGGACAGCTTCCTCGTGGCGCGCTACCGGGGAGATCCCGCGCAGCTCAGCGGCGTCTGGCCGTACCTCGTCGGCTCCTACGTCACCCGCGCCGTGCAGCAGAGCGGCTTCGACGTGAAGGGCGAGCTGCTGGACAAGCTGAAGCCCGGTCTCGTCGCGGGCGTGTCCCTGGCGCCCACCGTGCAGCTCGGCGCCGGCATGCCCGCGTTGGACCCGCGGCGCATCAACCCCTTCCGCTATGTGCACCTCGTGGTGATGGGCGAGGCGAAGGACACCACCAGCATCCCCGCCACCCTGGAGAAGGTGCCCGCCATGGCCCCGCGCTTCGGCGCCGAGGTGAAGCCCGCGGAGCTCGGGGGCCAGCGCGTCTACCTCACCTCGTACCGGCAGGGCGAGGGCGCGCACTTCGCCGCGGTGGGAGACAAGGTGGTGATGGCCGCGCCGCAGTCCCGCCTCGAGGCGGCGCTCACGGGACTCAAGGGCCCCGCGGGCCAGGACCCCGTGGCCGAGGAGCTGCGCGGAGCGCTCCAGGGTCCGGTGCTGGGGGCGGTGCTGGACTGGCGGCGCCTCTCCGACGCGGTGAAGGCGCTCCCCTCCGAGGCCTGGGGCATCGGCGGCTTCGCCATCAAGGCGACCACGGTGCGCTGGCTGGAGGCCACGGATGACCTTCGCGCGGTGACGCTGGGCCTCTCCGAGAAGGAGAAGGCCCTGCAAGCCGAGCTCACCCTCTGGTTGGTGCCCCCCCAGTGATACGCGCACGAGACATCGTCAAGCAGTACCGGGACGGGGACGGCACCGAGGTGCGCGTCCTGGATGGGCTGTCGCTCGACGTGGCGGACGGCGACTTCGTCGCGGTGGTGGGCCCCTCGGGCAGCGGCAAGTCCACGCTGCTGCACCTGCTGGGCGGGCTGGACGTCCACTACCAGGGCGACGTGGAGGTGGCCGGCGTGAAGCTGTCCGGCCTCAAGGACAAGGAGCTCGCGCGCTTCCGCAACCAGCACGTGGGCTTCGTCTTCCAGTCCTTCCACCTCATCCCCAACCTGTCCGCGGTGGAGAACGTGCTGATGCCCTCGCACTTCGGCGCCGCCAGCGTGGATGCCCGCAAGCGCGCCGAGGCCCTGCTCGACCGGGTGGGGCTGCTGGCCAAGAAGGACCGCTCCCCGGTGCGGCTCTCCGGCGGCGAGCGGCAGCGCGTGGCCATCGCCCGCGCCCTCTTCACCGGGCCCCGGCTGCTCCTCTGTGACGAGCCCACCGGCAACCTCGATGCCGCCACGGGCGCTGGCGTCATCTCGCTCTTCCAGGAACTGCACCGCGAGGGCCTCACCCTGCTCGCCGTCACCCACGAGGAGCGGATGAGCTCGGCGGCCAGGCGCGTGCTGCGCCTCAAGGAGGGCCGGCTCGTCGAGGAGCCCCAGCCGGCGCTGGCGGGAGGTGTGTCATGAGGGGCGCGGCGCTGGCCCGGCTGGTGCGGCTGAGCCTCTCGCGAGAGCGGCGGGGCGCGTTCTTCTCCGCCTTCGGCGTGGCCATGGGGGTGGGGGCGCTCGTCTTCTTCCTGGGCCTGGGCCTGGGGGTGGGCCGCGTCATCCGCGAGCGCATCTTCCCCAACGACGCGCGGCTGGTGGACGTGGTGCCGCCCGCGGTGTCGCTCGGCTCGTTCCTCGGCGGTGGCAAGCTGGACACGGCCATGGTGGAGCGGCTCCAGGCGCTGCCGGACGTGGAGAAGACGTACCGGAAGATGAGCGTGCGCGCCCCCGCGGCGAGCCTCTACAACGGCGACTTCTTCGGCCGGAAGCTGCGCATGGGCATGGACGTGCTCGCGGTGGGCGTGGAGCCCGGGCTCGTCGAGGGCGACGTGCAGATGGGCAAGTTCGTGGACCCGGGGCCGGGTCAACCCATCCCGGGCCTCATCTCCACGCGGTTGCTGGAGATCTACAACAACACCTTCGCCCCGGCCCGGAAGCTGCCGAGGCTGGCGCCGAGCATGCTCGTCGGCTTCACCGTGCCGGTGGACTTCAACCGCTCCTACGTGGCGGCCCCGGTGCCGGACGCCCCGGTCATCACGTCCCAGGTGCAGGTGGTGGGCGCGTCCGACCGCGCGCTGCTCGCGGGCGTCACCATTCCCCTGGACACGGCCATCCGCCTCAACCGCGAGCTGGGCCAGGACGCGGAGACGTACTCCGGCGTCACGCTGGTGGCCTCCAGCCCGGGCGCGGTGCCGAGCCTCATCGAGTCCGTGAGGGAGATGGGCCTGGAGATCGACGACCAGGAGCGGCGGCTCGCGGAGAACGTGGGCGCCGCGGTGGCCCTCACCACGTCCGCGCTGGCGCTGTTGTCCATCCTCATCTGCGTGCTCGCGGCGGTGAACATCGCCCATGCGCTGAGCGCCTCGGTGCGTGCGCGCGCCAAGGAGATTGGCGTCATGCAGGCGGTGGGGGCCTCTCGCGCGGACGTGCGCAACATCTTCCTGGCCGAGGCGGGCGTGGTGGGGCTGGCCGGCGGTCTCCTGGGCACCCTCGCGGCCATCGTGCTCGCGCTGGTCATGGATCGGCTCGCGACCTCCTACCTCCCGCAGTTCCCCTTCAAGCCCGAGAGCTTCTTCTCCTTCCCCTGGCCGGTGGTGGTGGGCGGAGTGGTGCTAGGGTTGCTGGCCGCGCTGGCCGGGGCCTGGTTCCCCAGCCATCGCGCCGCCGCCACCGACCCCGCACGCACACTCGCCGGATGAAGCTGCCCTCGACCAAGACGACCCTCGTCAACGTTCTCTGCCTGCTGGTCCTCCTGTGGCTCTACGGGGGAGAGTTGCTGGACGCCCTGCGCGCCCGGAGCGCCGAGGTGTCCGCCTTCCTGGCGCCGCCCCCGGTGGTCTGGCCCGCGGTGGTGCTGGTCATCACGGTGGGGGTGCTCGGCGTGGTCGCCTGGGGCCTGAGTCGCGGGCTGCCCGAGGGCTTCAAGGGCTACCGGCTGCTGCCCATCGTCCTCGTGTGCGCGCTCTTCTTCGACATGGTGCGCCTCGAGAAGCAGGTGCCGCTGCGCCCCGAGGACGTGGCCGCCATGTCGCTGAGCCACTTCCAGCAGAAGGCCCAGACCCTGGTCAACGGGCACGCCGTGCCCTCGGACCCGGCGCTGCTGCGTCCGCTGCTGGAGGAGATGGGTCAGCCTCCGTACCTGGTCCGGGGGGCGCGCGCCCCGGCGTGGTCGCTCCAGGTGCGCCAGGACTGCCAGGGGCCCGTCGCGGAGGCGCCGGGCCTGGAGGTGGGGACGTTCATCTACTGCGTGGCCCCCGAGCGCGACACGGCCTGGGTCACCCTGGTCGGTCTCCCGGCAGGCGAGCGTTTCGGGCTCCCCGCCGTGCTGTCCGTGAATGGCGAGCCACACGTGGCGGTCGTGCAACCCGCACTTCCCGAGGAAGGGGAGGGGGAGCTCCCTCGGACGGAGCCCTTCCAGGTGCCTCCCAGGGCCCCGGCGGCCGAGGGAGCCCCCGCGGGCCTGGATGCCGGAGGAGTCGCACCGGCCCCCGGCCCCTGAGCCGAGTGGAGGATAGGTGACGCCCCATGGTTGACCCTATGGAGGGGCGGTAGCTAGGCTCGGCTGTCAAACACCGAGCTACGCACCCCTCGTGACGACCACTCAACCGAAGCGGCAACCCATCCCGTTTGGGAAATATCTCCTCCTCGACCGCATCAACATCGGCGGCATGGCGGAGGTGTGGCGCGGCAAGATGTTCGGCGCGGGAGGTTTCGAGCGCCTCGTCGCCATCAAGCGCATCCTCCCCAACATCGCCGAGGACGATGAGTTCATCACGATGTTCATCGACGAGGCGAAGATCAGCGTCCAGCTGAACCACGCCAACGTCGCGCAGATCTACGAGCTGGGGCAGATCTCCAACAGCTACTTCATCGCGATGGAGTACATCCCCGGCAGGGACATGCGGGCCATCTTCGACCGCTGCCGGAAGAAGGGTGAGCCCGCGCCCGTGCCGCTGGTGGCCTACATGGTGTCCAAGATGTGCGAGGGGCTCGACTACGCCCACCGCAAGAAGGACAACATGGGGAGGGACCTGAACATCGTCCACCGCGACATCTCGCCCCAGAACATCCTCGTCTCCTTCGAGGGCGAGGTGAAGGTCATCGACTTCGGCATCGCCAAGGCGGCGGGCAAGGCCACCAAGACGCAGGCCGGCATCCTCAAGGGCAAGTTCGGCTACATGAGCCCGGAGCAGATCCGCGGCCTGCCGCTCGACCGGCGCAGCGACATCTTCGCCATCGGCGTGTGCCTCTACGAGATGCTCACCGGCGAGCGTCTCTTCGTGGGCGACAGCGACTTCAGCGTGCTGGAGAAGGTGCGCAAGGCCGAGGTGGCCCCGCCCTCCACCTACAACAAGCGCATCCCCGAGGCGCTGGAGAAGATCGTCCTCAAGGCGCTCGCGCGCGACGTGGACGAGCGCTACCAGTACGCCAACGAGCTGGGCGACGACCTGCAGCGCTTCCTGCTCACCTCGGAGTCCATCTTCAGCCGCAAGGACCTCATGCAGTACATGAAGTCCACCTTCGCGGAGGACGTGGAGCGCGAGAAGCTGCGGTTGCAGGAGTACGCGGACATCCGGCCCCCCGAGGGCATGATGGCCGCCATCGAGATGGGCTTCAGCGGCTCGTCCTCGGCCCCGCAGGTGCATGCGCCGTCCAGCCCGGCGGTGCCGACCCTGCCTCCCGTGGAGCCCCCTCCGCCCCCGCCCCCGCCCGGGACCGCGGGCGTGCGCCGCTCGCCCACCATGGGCGCGATGCCCAAGCTGACGGCCCCCGCCCCCGTGGCCCCTCCGCCCGAGGAGGAGGAGTCCGGGGCGACGATGGTGGTGAGCGGCCCCGAGTACTTCACCGATCCGACCACCCAGCCGGGGCTCGTGGGCCCCGGGCGCAAGGTGACGCCGGTGGAGGTGCCGCGCCCGCCCGTCATCGATCATCAGCCGCCGCAGCGGACCTCCACCAGCCAGCGGATGCCGCCGGTGGTGACGGCGTCCCCGCCGCGGCCTCCCACGCTGGCTCCCTCCGGCGCGGAGAGCACCACCGTGGCGCGCCAGGGTCGCAACACGCTGGACGGGATGCGCGCCATCCGGCCGGAGTCGCCGGTCGAGCCGCCCATGCCCGCACGGCCCTCGGCGGCGCATTCCGCCGTGACGTCCCCGGCCCGGCCCGTGTTCGCGCCGCCTCCTCCCGTGATGCACGAGGAGCCTGAGGAGGAGGAGGGGAGGCGACTCACTCCGTCTCCCCGGTGCGGCCGGTTCGCCCTCCGCCCGAGACGGCTCCGGCGGCCCCCAGCCGCCTGCCGCTCGTCGCGGCGCTCGTCGCCCTGGTGGTGGTGGTGCTGGGCGTGGCGGGCTTCTTCATCATGAAGCGGCCGGAGCCCTCGGGCTTCATCCTGGTGCACCTGCCCTCCGAGGTGCGCAGCTCGGTCCGGGTGAGCGTCGGCGGTCAGGAACTGGAGATTCCCAAGTCCGGGCCCGTGCTGCAGTCGGTGAAGGCCGGTCCCACCCTGGTGATGGTGAGTGCCGAGGGCTACAAGACGTTCACCCAGTCGACGGTGATCGAGCCCGGCACGACGCCCATGTCGCTGGATGTGAAGCTGGAGCGCGAGGTGCAGGTGTCGCGCGTGGTGATCGTCACCCAGCCGCCGGACGCGGAGGTGAAGGTGGACGGCAAGGTGGTGCGCGAGAAGGGCAACAGCTCGACCTATATCGGCGAGCTGACGGCGGGCACCGAGGTGGTGGTGTCGGCCAGCGCCCCGGGCTTCAAGCCGGCCCAGCAGCGCATCAACCCGCCCCCGAGCGACAAGCCGATGGACGTGCAGCTCAAGCTCGAGCCGGATAACTTCGAGGTGGAGGTGCAGTCCGTGCCCTCCGGAGCCACCATCTTCGCGGGGGGCAAGGAGCTGGGCATCACGCCGGCTACGGTCCGGCTGCCGCTCAGCGTGAAGCAGGTGAGCCTCAAGCTGCGCTGCCACGACGACGCGGACGTCGACGTGGCTCCCGCCGCGGGCGGTAGTGCCGCCACGGTGAAGGAGCGGTTGAAGAAGCAGCGCGGCTGCCGTTGAGACATTCAGACAGGCGCCCGCCCGGCTTTCCGCCAGGGCGGGTGCCAGGGCCCCCATGAGGGGGCGGGAGAGGTGTGTCCGTGACCAAGGCGCGCAAGGCCGACCCGGCGGATCCGCTCGCGGGGCTGCCCGGTTGGGCCCGGAAGCTGGCCCAGAAGTACTACACGAAGAGTGTCAGCACCTTCCTCCTCTATGGGGCGGTGAGGGATCTGCAGCCCCTCACCCAGGAGGATGGCAGCCGGGGCTTCGGGACCCTGCGCACCTTCCTCTCCGAGGAGCTCTTCGGCGGGCGCGACCATGTCCTCTTCTATGATCGCTCGTCGGGTGTCCGCTCCTCCTCACCGGAGACGCAGAAGGAGCTGCAGCGGACGATGGCCGGCTACGACGCGCTCTACGGCACGGACTACGCCAAGAGCCTGCCGAGAGATCCGGCCCGGGCGCTGCAGATTCTGGAGAACTTCCTGCGGATGCGCCTGAGCGAGGGCAAGTCGCTGGCGCTCATCATCGACTTCGCCGAGACGCTGGTGCCGGGCGGGGAGATGAGCCACCTGTCGGCCGAGGACCGCTTCGTGCTGGCCACGCTGGAGAAGTGGGCGCACGACCCGCAGTTCCTCGCGGGGGACGTCTCCGTGGTGCTGCTGGCGGAGAACCTGGCGGACATGTCCCCGCGCATGTCGCGCAACCCGTACGTGGCGCCCATCGAGCTGCCGCTGCCCACCGAGGAGGAGCGGCTGGAGTACGTGCGCTACAAGCTGGAGGGCAAGAAGCTGGCGGCGGTGTCGGACGTGCCGCTGGCGGGCCTGGCGAAGATGACGGCGGGCCTGTCGCGCATCAACCTGGATCGCGTCCTCACCGAGGCCCTCGAGCACGACGTGCGGATTACGTCCGAGCTGCTCAAGGAGCGGAAGAAGGAGCTCATCCAGGCCGAGTGCCACGGGCTGCTCGAGTTCATCGAGCCGGTGCACACGCTGGACGCGGTGGCGGGCCACGGCAAGGCCAAGGAGATGCTGCGCAACGCCGCCAACGCGCTGAAGAAGGGCCGCATGGAGGTGATGCCCATGGGCTACCTCGTGAGCGGCCCGGTGGGCACCGGCAAGACGTTCATGGTGTCCTGCTTCGCGGGTGAGATTGGCATCCCGGTGGTGAAGTTCCTCAACTTCCGCAGCCAGTGGCAGGGCGTCACCGAGGCCAACCTGGAGAAGATCTTCAACCTGCTGAAGGCGCTCTGGCCGGTGGCGGTGATGGTGGACGAGGCGGACACCTTCCTGGGCAACCGCGACTCGGGCGGGGACTCGGGGACGAGCAGCCGCGTGTTCGGCTCCGTGGCCTCCTTCATGGGCAACACGGTGTACCGCGGCAAGATTGTCTGGTTCCTGCTGACGGCTCGGCCGGACCTGCTGCCGGTGGACCTCAAGCGCCAGGGCCGCGCCGAGGAGCACCTCGCGCTCTTCTACCCGGAGACGGAGGAGGAGCGGGAGGAGCTGTTCCGGGTGATGCAGAAGAAGACGGGCCTGAAGCTGGAGGTGCCGTCGGTCTCCGAGCTGATTCCGACGGGGACGCGCCAGCTCAGCGGCGCGGACATCGAGGCGGTGCTGGTGCGCACCCGCTTCCGCGCGCTGGCCCAGGGCCGCGAGCAGGCCACGGTGGAGGACCTGAAGGCCGTCTTCGCCGACTTCGTGCCGCCCAGCTACCCGCTGGAGATCGAGCTGCAGAACCTGGTGGCCGTGCAGGAGTGCACCAGCCGCGAGCTGCTGCCCGAGAGCTTCCGCCGAATGGACCGCGACCACATCACCCGCCGCGTCCGCGAGCTGAAGCTGCTCCTGGAGCAGGGCTGAGCGGGCTGCCGAGGGCGGCGCGGCGTGCTGGCGCGGCGCTCAGGCCGCGCCAGGCTGACCGGCCCGGCCGCACGGTGCGGTGGTTCTTGATGCTGGTTCCAGCGCTTGAGGTCCTCCACGCGACACGCCGTAGCGCTGGGCCACGTTCCAGAGCGTCTCGCCGGCGGCGAGCGCGTGCTCGGGCCGGCGCGGCCCGCGTTGCCACCGCGCCGCTGGGCCACCACCGTGCCCGCGCGCTCCTCGCACCGCCTCGGCCGCGCGGCTCCGGGCCACACGTGCAGCTCGCTGCCCACCGCAGCGCCGCGCTTGCTCGCGCGGCCCAGGCTGTTCCACTCGCGCAGCTCGCCACGCTCACGCCGAAGCGCTGGGCGATGGTCCACAGGCTGTCGCCGTCCTGCACGCGCGTAGCTCGACGCGCGTGCGGCCGTTCACCGTCTCGGTGCTCGACGGGGCCCGGGGCCACGCCGGCGCTCGGGCGTGCCGGCGGGCACCTCCTCCTCGGGGCGCAGCGCCACCACGCCGCTGCGCCGCGCCTGGGCCACCTTGCGCGCGAGCGCCGCGTCCCCGCCGCTGGCCCGCGCGCCGTGGGCACCGGGATGACCAGCTCCGGCGTTCACCCGCAGCGCGCGCGCGCTCTTGAGCCGGTTCACCTGCAGGATGGCCTCGGCGCGCGCTGCCGTAGCGCTTGGGCGATGCCGCGAGAGCGTGTCGCCGCGCTTCACCTTGTGCACGTTGAAGGTGAGCCGCTCGTGCGGCGCCACCTTGGCGAAGTTCTCCGCGAAGCGCTCCGCCGTGCCCTTGGGCAGGCGCAGCACGTAGGGCTTCTCGCGCTCGCCGGCGGCGTGCACCAGCGCTTGAGCTCCGGGTTGAGCTCCTGCACCGCCTTCACGCTCACGCCGGCCGCGCGCGCGATCACGTCCAGGTCGGTGGCGTCCGCGAGCTTCACCTCGTCGTAGACGAGCGCCGGCTCGTAGCTCGAACTCGCTCCTCGGTGAAGCCGAAGGCCTCGGGGTGCTTGGCGATCAGCGCGCGGCGATGAGCTTGGGCACGTAGTGCTGGGTCTCCTTCGCCAGGCCCTTGCTCCTCGGCGCAGCTCCCAGAAGTCGGTGGTGCCGTCGGGCTCGATGGCGCGGCGCACCGCCCGCTGCCCGTGTTGTAGCCGGCCCACGCCAGGTACCAGTGGCCCAGCTCCTTGTGCAGATCCTTGAGGTAGCGCGCGGCGGCGTGCGTGGCCTTGATGGGGTCCCTCCGCTCGTCCACCCAGAAGTCCTGGCGCAGCCCGTACTGGCGGCCGGTGGCGGAGATGAACTGCCAGGGCCCCGCGGCGTGCGCCCACGAGTAGGCGTGCGCGGCAGAAGCCGCTCTCGATCATCGCCAGGTACACGGTGTCCCTCGGCAGCCCGTCGTCCTCGAGGATGGGCTGCATCACCGGCAGGTAGCGGGTGGAGCGCGCCATCCAGTTGCGGAACCACTTGCGGCCCGGCCCCTGGAAGAACTGGATGTACTGGGCCACCAGCGGCTGCATCTCCACCGGGATGTCGTAGCGGTCCTGCACTCGCGTCACGTCGAAGTTGGCCAGGTCGGTGATGAGGGGCAGCTCCCCGGGCGCGCGTCCTCGCGCAGGGTGGGCTCCTCCAGCGCGTCCAGCATGCGCTGGCGCAGGGGGTTGGCGAAGCCCAGGCGCCGCAGCGTCTGGAGCACCTCGGCGTCCAGCCGGGCGCCCGGGTCCAGCGTGGCGCGCCTCCAGCGCGCGCAGCTCCTCGAGCTCCGCGCTCTCCGTCTCCACCTCCTCCGCGCCTCCGCCTGCCGGGGGCCCGGGCTCCGCGGCGCGAGAGCAGCATCGCGGCTTCTCCTCGCTGCTCAGCTCCCGCATGCCGGGCGGGGGCGGGGGCATCTCCAGCCACGGGCTTGGACGCGGCGGAGGAGAGGACCAGCAGGAGCAGGCTGAAGGACGGCATGGACGATCGGGTGAGGCCGGCTGCCGGAGAAGGCCGGGTTGATTGAGGAGGGCGGGAGTATTCGCCGGATTGCTATCGCGGGAAACAGACGACCGGCCGGACGAGCCATTCCTCCTCGGTGCCGCACGGACGGACACGTATCGCCCGGATGCTCTACCGCGCTGCTTCACTGCGGTGTTCGCCCCTGCCCCGGCCGCCAGGCACCCGCGGCAGGTAGGTGGCGAAGTCGAAGTGCGGCGAGTTCTCCAGGTTGTGGCAGGTGACGCACAGCCCCTACCCGGGCGGCGCGGTCATGTTCTGGTGGCCGAGGGGGCCTCGGCGCGGATGGAGGCCAGCCCGGCCCGTGGCAGCTCTCGCAGCCCACGCCCTCGCGCCCCGCCACCTTGTCCAGGCGGCACACCCCGCCGGGCTGCCCCGGCCCGTCACGTGGCAGCCGTGAGCAGTTGAGGTGGAACTGCTTGCCCTCCGCCTCCAGCGTCTGCCAGCCGTGCGTGGTGCTTCGTGCGCTCCCACACGGGGAAGGCCGCGGCATGGCAACTCCGCACCCCGTGTTGCCCACGAAGGCGGCCTCGCCCGGCTCGGGGCGGGGCAGTCCTGCCCGTGGGCGCGGGCCCAGGCCAGGTTCAGCTCCCCCACCTCGCGTCGTAGGCGGTCACGAGCGCCCGGGCCCGGGTCGCTGCGGCAGGCGAGGACTCCAGCGGCAGGAAGCGCACGGTGAAGGTTGCTGCCCCTCCGGCGCTGGGCGGCGGCCCGGTGAGCAGCGGCTGGCGGCGCGCACCAGCTCCGCCACTTTGGCCCTTCGCGGCGGCTTCAGCCGTCGGGTCGATGCCCGGGCAGGTTGGTCCGCCGTCCAGCAGCGCGAGGCGCTGGCTCATGCGAGGCCGCCTCCTCTCGTTCCGCCCTCCTCCGCCGCTTGAGCGGGGTGAAGGGGCTCTCCTTCGGGCCGTAGGCCCAGGTCCACGCGCAGGAGCGAGCGCCCCTTGCTCTGCAGGGCGCCTCACCCACCGGCACCCGCGCGGCCGCCCGCTGTGTTCTCCTCGCCCTTCGGCTCGTCCTCGGTGTGGGTGGCGTGCGCCAGCCAGCACCGGTGCCGACTCCCAGCTCCGCCGGCGTGCCCGCGGCCGGCCGGGCCTCCTGCCACGGGCCGTGGAACAGCCCCACCACGAAGGCCGCGCCCCGGCGCGCGCCCGGCGCGCTGCGCCCGCCTTCAGCGAGGCCGCGTCTGTCCCCGCTGCACCACGCCCACCTCGCGAGCCCCGCCTGCAGCACCTTCACCCCACCCGGGCGGCAGCTCCGGCAGCCTCAGGCCGTGGCGGAAGCCCGGCCCGCGCGCGTCGTCCAGCTCGCCGGCCGCGCGCACGGCAGGCCCATGCGCCGCATGGCCTCGGCCAGCGCTCGGGCCTTCCTCTCTTCCTGCGGCACTCTGCGCCTGCCTCGCTGAGGTGACGCGCTGCCCGAAGAGGCTGTCGCCCCCGTCCACGTAGAGCACCGGCAGCGGGCCCTCTGCGTGCCTCCTGAGCACCTGCCGGGCCGCGCGCGCGATGCCCCCGCGCATGTTCTCGCTGCACCCGCAGGGGCCCAGGTAGCCGCGCGTGTCCGCGGTGAGGAGCAGCATGGCGCCGGGGCCTCCGCTCGCCGCCGGGGGCCGGGCGCGCGAGCGGCGCTCCGGCCCGGCCGCCGCGCCCGCGCCACCCCGACGAGCGCCAGCGCTGCGCCGCCGACGAGCCCGGGCCGTCTCACGCCCAGATGATGCTCTCCACCAGCTCGTCGATCTTCTCGCCCATGGCCTCCAGCCCGTTGGCCTTGGACAGGGAGCCGTCGGCGCCGACCTGCTCGGCCAGCTGCGTCAGCTCGTCGTCCGGGAGGCGAGGAGAAGAGGATGATGGGGATGTCCTGCGTGCCGTACTCGTTCTTCAGGGTCCGGCAGATGTCCGTGCCCTTGGCCTCGGGCATGTGGATGTCGGTGAGGATGAGGTCCGGCCGCCAGCCCTGCAGCGTCTGCTCGAACTCCATCAGCGTGGAGGTGGCGACGACCTCGTAGCCGCGCGCCTCGAGGACCGCCTTCTCCATGGCGAGCGTGATCTCGCTGTCGTCGATGAGCAGAATTTTGCGCTTCTCTTGCACGGCGACCTTCCTTGGCGGCCCTTCTAGCCTACCGCGGCGGGCGACACCAACGCTTTCCCCCCGATTACCTAGGACGCGTGCGCGGACCGTTGACGGTACCGTTCGACGCGCGGGCGGCGGGCCTGGTCCGCGCGGGAAGGGCGCGCGCAGAAGCCGCTGCGCCGCGCCCTCTGGACGGCTCCTGCTGTCCCGCGGCCCCTCCGGCCGGCCTCGCCCTCAACCCGGGCCTCGGCGAGCCCCCCGCCTCGCTCGACCGCTCGACCCCCCCCGCCACCGTCACCGGCTTCTCCACCGCCGTCCACCGGGGGGACTACGTGCGGGCGGCGCACTACCTGGACCTGGATGACCTGCCTCCGGACCAGCACGACGCAGGGGGCCCGGCTCGCCCGGCGGCTCAAGTTCGTGCTCGACCACCAGCTGCCCCTGGCGCTGGAGAGCCTGAGCCAGGAGGCCGAGGGCGACCCGCGGTCCCGCTTCGTCCTGATCGGCGCCCTCCCGGTCGGCAACCACCTACCCCAGGCCGTCAGCTGCGGAGTGGAGGTGGGCGGGGGGAGTGTGGGTGTTCAGCGAGGAGACGGTGAAGGCCATCGACGTGCTCTACGACGAGTACGGCCCGCGGTGCGGCGAGCGCCTGCCCCCGGTGCTCTTCACCAGGGCGGTGGTAGGGCTCGAGCTGTGGCAGTGGCTGGGGCTGATGTGCCTGCGCCGGCGCGGTGTCGGGGCCTGGCGCTGCTGGAGCGGCTCGGCCTGGCGCTGCTCGGGCGCATCACCCGGCTGACGCGGCTGACCTGGGACGACCAGCTGGTGCAGGCGGCGCGGGGTCCGCTCCGGCTGCCGATCTTGGCCTTCGTGCTGAGCGTCACCACCCCGCCGCTGTTCCTGCCTCCGGTCTGGGCGCACGGGTCAGCGTCCTCACCGCTCGCTCCTGGTCATCTCCGCGGCATGGTTCGCGCTCCGCTTCCTCGACATGGCCTCGGGGGTCGTGGAGAGCCGGGTGGCGAAGGCGCACGAGGGATGCCCGGGGCGTCCGGCACCCAGCTGGCGGTGCTGCGCCAGGTCCCATGGTCACCTCGTCTGGTCGCCGCCGCGCGCTGCTGATGCAGTTCACGGTGGTGCGCAACGTGGGCGTCTCGCTGCTCGCCTCGGCCGGAGTGGCCGGCGTAGTGCTCGGCCTCGCCGCCCAGAAGTCCATCGGCGCGCTGCTGGCCGGGATCCAGCTCTCCATCACCCAGCCCATCCGCATCGGGGACCAGCTGGTCGTCGAGGGCGAGAACGGCACGGTGGAGGAGATCAGCCTCACGTATCGTGGTCGTGCGAACCTGGGACTTCCGACGGCTGATCGTCCCGGTCACCCAGTTCCTGGAGAAGCCCTTCCAGAACTGGAGCAAGGGCGGGGTGGAGATGCTCGGCACGGTGCACGTCCAGGTGGACTGGACGCACCGACCTGGAGGCGCTGCGCGAAGGAGCTGGCCCGCATCCTGGCGACCGAGGCCAAGGACATCTGGGACGGCAAGCTGGCCAAGCTCCAGGTGGTGGATTCGACCGAGCAGACGATGCAGGTCCGCGTGCTCCTCGGCGGGTACGTCGACACCCTCTTCGACCTCCGCTGCCTCGTCCGCGAGAAGATCATGGCGTACCTGCACCGCGACCCGAGTGGCTGCCCTTCACCCGCACCGAGCCCCGTTCGCCGGTCGCCCTCCCGCGCCGCGGAGGGCCGGGGCGCCCCCGCCGCCCGCTCCCCCGAGCCTGACCAGGCGGCCTGTGGGGGGTGCTTGCCCGCGCGCACGCGTCCGTGAATATTCGCTCCCTCGCGCGTCCGGAGGGCCGAGGTTGCCGCGCAGGGGGAGAGCCGTTTTGAGAGAGCGTCTCACGAAGTTATGGGGAGCCGCCGTGCTCGTGGCGTGTGGTGGCGCCGCTCTCCGCCGGCGCCCAGGAGCGCGGCCGCACCGACGGGCCCGAGGGCTCGGAATACGGCAAGGGCGGCTATTCCTCCTACCGCGCCGAGGGCCCCCTCTCGCTGCGGCTCGAGTGGGGCGCGGGCGTCACCCAGAACGTGTCCGAGCGCCGCGACGGCCCGCCGCTCTACCTGGGCGCCACCGCCAGCTACTGGAGCGAGGACTGGCTCTCGCTCGACCTCTCCGGCGCCTACCTCTTCGACGGCCAGCGTGCGCGCTCGTGGCCGGCCCGAGCTTCCACACCTGGGGCTACCGCGTGCGCTTCCACTTCGCGCTCAAGGCCGGCATCATCACCGTCCCGGACGAGGAGCTCACCGGCAACGACGGCACGCTGCGCTTCGGCGTCGTGCCCGAGGTCGGCACCGACTTCATGGTGGACGACCGCGAGCACGTCTTCGTCGGGCTCGCGTACGCGCCGGACATCCCCATCGGGGGCGGCGAGGTCGCCCACCGCATCGGCGTGAACGTCGGCTACCGCTTCTAGCGCAGCAGGAGGCCCACCCCATGATCCTCCAGGCCCTCACCGTCGCCCTCGCGCTCGCCAGCGCCCAGCCGCCCCCCGCGTCGACCGGCACGGCGCCCCCCCGCTCGAGGTGCGCGCCGTGCCCGTGCTGCCCTTCCCGGGCGAGACGCACACCATCAACATCATCCAGTGGGACGCCAACGCCGCTGCCGCCCATCTACGAGCGCTCGGACCAGCTGCCCCTCACGGAGGAGGAGGTGGCCAAGCTCGCCAAGCGCCGGCTTCGACGCCCCCCAGCTGGTGAAGATGATCGAGGAGCGCCGCTGCGCCTGCGACGCCAGCGCCGACGGGCTCATCCGCCTGAAGACAGGCCGGCGTCGCCCGAAGGGTGCTCCAGGCCGTCTCCCTGCACGCGCTGAGCGCCCAACCGGGCGCTCACCCTGCACGTCACGCTCGACTTCACCGGCGAGAGCCACGGCGCGCGAGGCCTTCCTCTACTTCTTCATCGACGACGGCGACCTCACCCGCGTCTTCACCGCCAACATCCCCGAGCTGCTGCGCGCGCAAGTACGCGCACGAGACGATGGTGGACCGCAGCGACATCCTGATCGCGCCAAGAGGTGCGCCGAATCCAGCTGGCCGGGCCGGTGCCGCTCAAGACCTACGGCAAGCACCACGTGCTGGTCGCCGCCAGCGCCAACCCGACGCTCACCCACCCCTCGCAGCTCACCGCGGCCGAGCGGGCCAAGGCCCAGCGCTACACCTTCGACTACCCCCGCTCGTCGCTGCAGAGCCTCTGCCGGCTCACGGCCGGGCTACCAGCGCGACGCGGTGCTGACCTACCAGTGGCACTTCATGGGCAGCCGCTTCGAATGCGAATGGAACTAGGAGAGCGCCCAACATGAAGACCCGACTCCTCATTGCCTTCGCTCGCTCGTCGCGCTCCTCGCCGCCTGCGGAGGGCCGCGCGCCTACACCCGCGGCACCTACGAGGACCCGAACACCATCGAGATGCTCTCGGACAGTTCAACGAGAACGACCTGCAGCTCATCGCCAAGAAGATGGTCGACTCGCTGACCGCCTCGCCGCGCTTCGCCCAGCCCGGCGAGCGGCTGCCTCGTCGTGCTCGTGGGCAGGATGAAGAACAAGACCTCCGAGCACATCGACATGAGCTCGCTCGCCGACAAGATCCAGGTGCAGCTGGCCAGACCGGCAAGTTCGCCTTCTGGACAAGGCGGCGCGCGAGGAGATCGCCGAGGAGTACGAGTACCAGGGCTCGGGCTACGTGCGCCCGGACGAGGCCAAGGGCCCGGGCGAGCAGGCCAGCGCGGACTACCTGATGACCGGGGAGATCGCCTCGATCGTCCAGGAGGTCGGCGCCGACAAGCTCGTCTACTACAAGATGACCATGAAGCTGAACAACCTGCGCACCGGCATCATCGAGTGGACGGACGAGAAGGAGCTCCGCAAGAAGTTCGAGAAGAAGGCTCGTCGCTGGTAGCCCGACCCCGTGAGCCTCACGCGCCATCACCATCTGCGGCGCTGCTGGCCGGCTGGGCCGTGCTCGCGCTCGCGATCGCGGCTGCTGCACCGGCTGCGCGGGCGACTACGTCGCCCGCACGGCGGGTCTGCGCAGCGCCTACGAGCGGAGGACTACGCCGGCGCCCTGCGCAGCTGTCGAGCGGCTGGCGCAGGAGGGACACGCAAGACGACCGGCTGCTGGTGCTGCTCGACGAGGGCATGGTGCTGCACGCCGCGGGCGGTGGCGGGAGAGCATCCAGGTGCTCGCCGAGGCCGACCGGCTGTCGCGAGCGAGCTCGACATCATCTCCGTCTCGGAGGAGGCCGCGGCGCTCCTCACCAACGAGCGCGAGCGCGCCTACCGCGGCGAGGACTTCGAGAGGCTGATGATCTCCGTGCTCCAGGCGCTCAACTACGCCCAGCTGGGCCAGGACGAGGACGCGCTCGTCGAGGTGCGCCGCGTGAACGAGCGGCTGCAGAAGATGATCGCCGACGAGAAGAAGCCCTACGAGCAGCTGGCCATCGCCCGCTACCTGGGCGGCGTGCTGTACGAGGACCAGCGGCGACCGGGACTCCGCGTTCATCGACTACGCGGAGGCGCTGGAGCTGGAGCCCGAGCTGGGCCCGCTGGCCGAGCCGCTGCTGCGGCTGGCGAAGAAGACCGGGCGCGACGAGGCCTACGAGAAGCTGCGGCGGCGCTACCCGGACGTCGAGCACGCGCCGCTGGGGCCCGGCCGAGGGCCAGGTGGTGGTGGTGGTGGAGGCGGGCCGCTCGCCGGAGAAGCAGTCCGCGGAGCGCAACCTCAATGGCACCGCAGGGCGAGCTCATCGCGGTGCCGGTGTTCGGGACCGCGGGCAGCCGCCGCGCGCGCAGGTCGCGGTGGTGGACTGCCGCCACCCAGCCTGGCGTCGCTGCGCAGGACGCCGTGACGGTCACCTCCATCTCGCGGCGTGGCGCAGCTGCACCTGGAGGACCGGGTGGGGCGCTTGCTGCTCAAGCAGGTGGCGGGCGTGGCGGTGAAGGCGGGGCTCTCGGCGCGGCCGGCGCCGCCACCAAGAGCAAGGAGGTGGCGGCGCTCACCTTCCTGGTGCTCAACGCGACCAATGCCCCGGACCTGCGCTCCTGGCTCAGCCTGCCTGCGGAGTTCCAGCTCGCGCGCTTCCGCCTGCCCGCTGGGCAGACGCTGGTGGTGGTGGACGCGGGCGGACAAGCGCAGTACCCGGGAGGTGGACGTGAAGCCGCGCCGGGTGCACGTCGTCGTCGACCGGCGCTACGACTGAGCGTCTCTCTCCTTCCCCCGGGAGAGGGGCTCGGAGGGGACCTGAGCCCTCGACCACCGTGCCCCCCTCCGTCCGGTTGCCCATCCCCTGGGGCGTATCCGGGTCCCCCTGGCTCCGGATGATGCGTTTCGTGCAGGTGTCGGGCCTCCCCATGCCCTCGCGGTCGCGCTCTCCTCCTCTCGCTGGTCATCGTGCCGGCGCGCTCGTCTGGCGCGCTGGTGCCCGTGTACGCGGCGCGCACCAGCCCGGCTGATCACCTTCCTGGCCTTCGCGGCCGGGGTGATGCTCGGGGCGGTCGTTCTTCCACATGCTGCCCGAGGCCTACCACGGGGCGGGGGCGTACGACGTTCGGCTGGTGGCCGCGGGGTTCGTCTTCCTGCTGGTGCTCGACCGGTACATGATCACGCACGCGTGCGAGGAGCCGGTGGAGTGCGAGGAGCACCGGCACGCGCAGGCGAAGTCGATGGGGATCGCGGCCTTCCTCGGGCTGTCGGCGCACACGCTCTTCGACGGTATGGCCCTGGGCTCGGCGGCGAAGGAGGGGGTGGGGCTGACGGCGCCTGCTCGCCATCGCCTCGCACAAGGTGCCCTCGTCAGCCTCTCGCTCGCCTCCATCCTCAAGTCCGAGGGGAGACGCACGGCGCGCATCCTCGGCTACGCGGTGCTTACGGGCTGATGGTGCCGGTGGGGGCGGCGCTCTACTTCGCCTTCGACGCCGCCGTGCTGAGCACGAGTCACTGGCGGCGCGGGCGCTCGCCTTCTCCGCCGGCACCTTCCTCTACATCGCCGTGCTGGACCTGCTCGCCACACGTGAACCGCCACGGCCAGGAGCGGTGGGGGCGCAACCTCGCGGCGCTCGCCGTCGGGCCTGCTGCTGATGCTCGCGCTCGCGCAGGTCACCGATCACGGGCTGCACTAGCCGAGAGCGATCGGCGGGAGCAGCCCCAGGCTGGCTAGGTGCCGTGGCTGCATCGGGCCTCCCGAGAGCCCACCCTGTTCATGGCTGCCAGGAATGGGAGGTCATGATGCTGACTGTCGGGGAACTGATGACCCGGGATGTGGTCACGTTGAAGGAGGACGATGACCTGGTCCGGGGGGACGATCTGCTGGCCGAGTATGAGATTCGCCATCTTCCCGTGGTGAAGGAGGGGAAGCTCGTGGGGCTGGTGAGCCACAGGGATCTGATCCGCGCGATGGCCCGCCAGGAGCGCAGCACGGCGGCGGCCACCGTGGTGATTCGGGACGTCATGACGCGTTCGGTGGAGACCCTGAGACCGCACAGCTCGGCGCACGAGGCCATCGACAAGCTCCTGGACCACCGGTTCGGGTGCATCCCGGTGGTGGAGGACGGGGGCGTGCTGGTGGGCATCATCACGGAGACGGACCTGATCCGGCTCGCGGGCCGCCTGCTGGACAAGCAAGAGAAGCGCTGACGCTTCCTCACCCCGCGGGCTGCGCCACCTCTTCCGACTCCGCCCCGTGCACCGTCATCACCGGACACGAGGCCCGAGCCGAGACCTTCTGCGCGACGCTCCCCATCAAGAGGCGTGAGAGCCCGGTGCGTCCGTGCGTGCCCATCACCACCAGGTCATACCCGCGTTGCGCGACGCGGAGGATGGTGTCGGCGGGGATACCGCGCTCGAGGTGGACCTGTGGCGGCACGGGGCTGGAGCGGTACTGCTCGGCCCAGTCGTGCAGGTGGCGCCCCGCCTGCGCGAGGCCGTACTTCTCCACCGAGGCATCCTCCCAGCCGGGCATCATCATCAAGGCGTCGGGGGCGATGTGCACGGGGGGCTCCCAGACGTGGAGTAGCTCGACGGAGGCCCCCATTCGCTGGGCGAGGGAGAAGGCGTACTCCAGGGCCTTCCGCGAGTGCTCCGAGAAGTCGGTGGGAACCAGGATGCGACGGATGGGCTGGGTCATGGCTTCCGTACTCCCCATGCCTGGAACATGGTGCACTTGCTTTTCCGTTCACAGGGCCGAGGATGCGCACCGCCGCCAGGGCGGCACCTCGTCCATGGAACGACTCTCTGACTGGTACGACCACCCCGAGTATTACGAGGCCATCTTCGGCACCGACACCGCGCAGGAGATGGACTTCCTGCTGGAGGTGAGCCGTCGCTATGGCACGGGCGGCAAGCTGCTGCTGGAGCCCGCGTGCGGGGCAGGCCGGCTCGTGGCCGAGGCCACTCGCCGGGGCTGCTCGGTGGTGGGCTATGACATCTCGGAGCAGATGCTGGCCCACGCGCGCAAGCGCCTCACGCCGGCCTGGCGCCGACGGGCGCGCCTCTACCTGTCGCGCATGGAGGAGTTCTTCCAGCCGGAGCTGGAGGGGCAGGTGGACCTGGCGTTCAACCTGGTGTCCACGTTCCGCTACCTCGACAGCGAGAAGGCGGCGCTCGCGCACCTGGAGGGCACGCGCCGGCTGCTCAAGCCCGAGGGACTGTACGTGCTCGGCTTCCACCTCACGGACTACGAGCGGAAGAGGCCGGAGCACGAGCGGTGGGTGGAGCGCCTCGGGAAGGACACAGTGGTGTGCAACACCCACGAGGGGCTGCCGGACCGGCGTCTGCGGCGCTCGGAGATGCGCAACCGGCTGCGGATCACCGGGCCGGAGAAGGACCTGCTCATCGAGACGCACTGGTACTTCCGCACGTACGACCTGACGCAGGCCCGGCGCCTCTTTCGTCGGGCGGGCCTGCAGGTGCTGGCCGTCTACGACTTCGGCTACCAGGTAGAGGCCCCGCGCGAGCGGGGGGAAATCCGGCTCGACAGCATCTTCGTGCTGAGACCCACCGCATGACGGCGGGCCGGGTGCGAGCACGTTAAACACCTGTTCTCATGTCCAGCAGAAGCCGGCTCCGGGGTCGCTTCCATCTGCTCGCGGCCCTCCTCGTTACCCTCGTCCAGCTTCCCGCGGTGCTCTGGCTCTGTTGGGTGACCCATACGCCCCTGCCCGCGGTGGTCGCGGTGCTGGTCTCGGTGCCGTACCTGCGCCAGTTGCAGAGCCCCTGGCACACCACGGCTCCCGCGCTATCGACCTATCTGGCGCTGGGCTGGTGGTCGGCCTGTGCGATGTTCGATCTGCTCATGGCCCCTGCCGCGCTGGCCGTGCGGGCGGGCATGCCCATGAGCGCCACCTGGGGCCTGGCCGGAACCATCGCGGTCGTCCTGGGCACGGACGCGGTTCTCGGCCGGCCGAGGCTTCGCAAGCGGGTGGTTCGTATAGAGGGGCTCCCGCCAGCGCTGGACGGCTATCGCATCGGCCAGATCTCCGACGTGCACTGCGGGCCACATGTCTCCGAGAACCGGGTCTGCTCCTGGGTCGCACGCCTCAACGCGCTCGACCTCGACCTGGTGACCGTCACCGGAGATTTGATCACCCATGGTTCCTCGCACGTCGAGGCGGTCGCGCGGGCGCTCGGGGGGCTGCGCGCGAAGGATGGCGCGTTCGCCTGCATGGGCAACCACGACTACTTCACCGATGGCGAGCACCTCGCCCGGGAGCTGGAGCGCCAGGGACTGACCGTCCTCCGCAACCGAGGTGTGGTGATGCGGCGGGGCGATGCTCGCCTGTATGTCGCGGGTGTGGACGACACCTGGACCGAGCGCGACGATGTGGGGCAGGCGCTCGCGAGTCGGCCGGAGGGCGTCCCCACCGTGCTGCTCGCGCACGATCCCAACCTGTTCCCCCAGGCAGAGGCCCACGGCGTCGAGCTGACGCTCTCGGGCCACACGCACGGCGGGCAGCTCGCGTTCCCAGGCGTCCGTCTCCTCTCACTGGCACGGTTCATGACCCGCTGGACCGCGGGGCTGTATCGGCGGGGTCGCTCGTGGCTCTACGTGAACCGTGGCGTCGGCACTACCGGACCGCCCGCGCGGCTGGGCGCTCCGGCCGAGCTCGCGGTCATCACACTGCGCCGGGCGTGAGTCCCTGCTCACTGCACGGCGCGCCCAAGCGGCTGGCGCTCGGCATCCCGCAGACCCACCAGCACGCTGGAGCCGTCCCCGGCCACCCGCAGCTCGCCGTACTTCGCCCCGGCGTAGCGGTCCGCATGTCCCTCCTGGAAGAAGAAGGACTCGGCGCCCAGGCGGACGCGGCCCTTGCTCACCTTGTAGCGGAGCAGCAGCTCGCCCGGGGCGAGCGGGGTGCCCGGCTGCTCCTCGCGGACGAAGTGCCCCACTCCCTGTTCATCGAGGCGGAGCACGAGGCGTCCCTCTCGAGGCGCTTCGTCCCAAGCCTCTCCCTCCCGGTCCACCTGTCGGCTGACGGCGTAGTCGAGCACCATGTAGTCGCCCTGAATCAGTGAGCGCGGGTCCACCGGGGCGAGCTCCAGCAGCACGGTCGTGTCGTGGGCCAGGACCTGCTCCTTGCGGACGACGAGCACCACCAGGGCCACCACCACCAGGGCGAGGCCCCCGAAGATGACGCGGGCGCGCATCAGCGCACCTCCTCGGCCGCGGGGAAGCGGCGCAGGGTGAAGAACCGCAGGCCGAGCAACAAGAGGCCACTGCCGAGCAGCGCGAGCGACTTGGCCAGCAGGGTGAGCTGGAGGTCGTAGTAGTAGCTCACACCGAACGTGAGGATGAAGACCACGGCCATGCCGAGCAGCACCACGCTTCGCCGGTGGAAGCCGAGCAGCAACACGCCGGCCGCGGCGATGACTCCGGGTGTCTGGAGGGTGAGGAGCGCCAGGAGCGCCAGCGCGGCGAAGGTCGTCACCCCCGCGGCGCCACCGGCTTCCACTCCCACCTCTTCCAGCACGCGCCAGGCGGAGTACAGCGTCACCACGGCGAGGCCCAACGTCAGCACGCCGGGAGGCAGCTCCGCCGAGCCATGGCGGAAGAGGTCCTTGTAGAATTCATGGAACCAGGTGCGCAGCAGCAGCGCCGAGAAGAGCGTGGTGACGAGCCCGAAGGCCGCGGGCATCACCAGCTCGCCCCAGCGTCCGGCCTGCAATCGGCTCTGCTGGAGGAAGAGCAGGTGCGCGAGCACGGTGAGGCCCACCAGCGTCACGTCCACCACCAGGCCGAGTCCCCAGAGGCGCAGCAGGATCAGCAGTGCGAGGCTGGCGAACAGCGAGGAGAGGAAGCGCTGGATGGCATCCGGATAGAGGAAGACGAGCACCGCCTGGACGAGGACGGTGGCGAGTGCCGCCGCCTCCCCGCTGTCGGTCAGCATGCCCACGCCACCGATGAAGAGACCCTGTCCGGCCAGGCCGAGGGACAGGGCGAGCTGGGTGAGGAACACATTGTTCCCCAGGCGGCGCAGGAAGGCGGCGCCTCCGGTGAGGAGCAGGCCCAGGATGATGGCTCCCACCTCCTCGCCCACCACCACCGCGAGGGAGAGGAAGGTGAGCAGGAACAAGGAGGCCAGCCACGCACCGAACCCGGTGAGGACGCGCACGAACCAGGGCATGCCGGTGGCGAAATCCGGACGGGTGGCGAGCGCGGCGCGCGCCAGGGACTCCGCATCGACGGGTAGGACTCCTTCCGCCTGGAGCTGGGAGACGACGTTCCGCAGCGAGGGCTTGAACGCCATGGCTAGAGCTCCTCCGGGCCACGAGCCTCGGCGCGCAGCCACCAGACAGCGAGCGCCACCTCTCCGATGATGAGTGCGGCCATCAGGAAGAAGGCGCTCGTCCCGAAGTCGAACTCCTCGAACAGGTGACGGCCGACAAAGGTGGTGACCAGCGTCATCAGGCTCACCGCGTCCAGGGTGAGGAGGAAGAGCTCGGAGTGCATCCGGCGGTGGAAGAGGTACGCCGCGACCATCACCGCCACGAGCAGGCCAAGCGCCACGTAGCTCGCGGTGTCCGCTTCCGAGGGGCTCACCACGACGTACTCCGCCAGTGCGAGCAGCGGCGCCATCGTCATCATCGCCAGCACCCGGGGCAGCCACCGGCCGCGCAGCCAGGGCACGCCGCGGCTCGCGAGGAGCTCGTGCGCCGCCCAGGCCCCGCCATTCACCAGCGCGAGCATCAGCATCAGCGTGGTGCCCTCGTCACCGACGTTCTGGACCCGGAAGAGGGAGAGGCCGGTGTCCACGAGGAGCAACAGCAACAACCACAAGGGTCCGAAGCGCGCGAGCGCCACCCAGGGAAGGATGAGCAGGCCCCACCCGAGGAACAGCTCATAGGGGTCCGCGCCCGTCTGGTACGCCTGCCCGTAGACGGCGAGGAGCGGGCCCACGAGCACCGCCGCGAAGAGGAGGGAGAACTGACCGGCGAGCCCCTCGCCCAGGCGCCACGCCGCGAGGCAGGCCGCGAGGATGGCGGCCAGCAGCAGCCCCAGCTTCCCGAAGCGGTGGAGGCCCGCCCAGTTGTAGGCGAAGAAGTAGACGACGCCCGAGAGCACCAGCAGCGAGCCGAAGCCCAGCAGCACGGTGGACAGGAATCGCCGCCAGGCGGGCCGCTCCGGAGAGGCCACGGCGAGCCGCAGGGCGCGCTCCAGGGCCGGGGGCGGCAGGACTCCCGCCTCGGCGAGCGCGCGGAGGCGCTCGGGCGTGGCGGCGAGGTCGAGCGGATCGGAATTCACGGCGGGCGAGGCTAGCCTCTTGGAGGGCATCCGGCCAGACTCCGGGAGGTGAGCACTCCCTCTGCCCAGATCATCCAGGACGAGCTGGCACGCGCGGCCGACCCCGAGAAGGCCGCCTTCTTTCCGAGGTTCTTCAAGACGGGCCCGGGAGAGTATGGGGAAGGGGACGTGTTCCTCGGCGTGACGGTGCCCGAGCAGCGACGGATCGCCCGTCGCCACAAACACCTTCCGTTGGAGCAGGTGTCCGAGCTGTTGCGGAGCAAGGTCCACGAGCACCGGTTCACCGGCTTCGTCATCCTCGTGGAGAAGTTCGAGGCGGCGGAGGAACCCGAGCGCTCGGCCTCTTCGCGTTCTGCTGCGAGCACCGGGCGGCGCTGAACAACTGGGACCTGGTGGACACGGTGGCGCCCCGGCTCATCGGTGCGTACCTGCTCGAGCACCCGGAGCTCCAGTCACGGCTCTCCGAGTGGGCGCGCTCGCCGGTGCTGTGGGAGCGGCGCATCGCGATCCTGTCGACCCTGGCGTTCATCCGCGCGGGAGACTTCGAGCCACACGCTGAAGCTGGCCGGGCTCCTGCTCCAGCGACCCGCACGACCTGATGCACAAGGCGGTCGGCTGGATGCTGCGCGAGGTGGGCAATCGGGACCTCGCGGCCGAGGAGTCCTTCCTCGACCGGCATGCCTGGGAGATGCCGAGGACCATGCTGCGCTACGCCATCGAGAAGCTCAGCCCGGAGCGCCGCAAGCACTACCTGGAGCGGAAGCACGCCTGAGAGGGCCTCCAGGTTGCACTGCTCAGAACCGCGAGCGCCGGACCTGGAGCAACCACGCCTCCAGCTCGGCGACTCCCTCGGGCTCCTCCGGGAGCACGGAGCGCTCGCGAGCCTCATCGAGCCGCTCGAAGGCCCGAGCCACCTGTCCGCGCCAGTGCTCGGACACGGCCTCGGGCAGCTCACTGCGCTCGCCGCGCCGCTTCCAGGCGACGAGCTCACCCGCCTCGGAGAACCCGTAGCGGTCCATCAGCGCGGTGAGGTCCGTCTCCACCTCGCCGGTGAGCAGCGCGTGGGTGCCGGTGAGCGTCGTCCGCAGCACGTAGAGGAGCTTCTTGGTGGAGCGGAAGCCCGTCTTCTCCCACTCGCGGAGCTGGCCGAGGGCGAAGCCGCGGTAGTGCCGGTGGAGACGCCGCGACAGCGTGCGGCGCACCAGGGGGCGCACCGACTCCAGCTCGGCGGAGCCGCGCAGGGTGTGGGCCCCGAGCAGCCGCTCCAGGTAGTTGCCGTTGCCCTGGAGGACGCCGTGCAGCACGGGGGCGAGCTCGTTGGACGAGTAGTCCACCTCGACGCCGTCCACCACCTCCAGCCGCTCGGTGGAGTTGAGGGGGCCGCGCTGCTCCAGGCGGAGCAGTGTCGCGGTGGGGGCGATGTGGACGCACTTGAGATCCAGGTCGCTGTCGGGCGACGGGAAGCCGTACGCGTGCGCGCCCGAGAGGGACACGACGAGGTGCTCCCGGCGGGCCGACTCTTCATCGAGCACGCGGTCGGCCACCCGGGCCTGGTGCTCCGTCATCAGTTCGCGCGTCATGACTCTTCTTCCTTCCATTCGACGGCCGGCGGCGCGGGAGCGTCGCGACCGAGTGGCCCGGGCTCCTGCATCACCCAGCGCCGAGCCAGTTCCTCGCCCACGCGGCGCAGCAGCCGGTCCGCGCGCCCGTAGTCGGGGAGCGCCGGGAGCCGGCTGGTGCGGTGGGCCTCTTCCAGTTCCGGTGCCAGGGCCTCCGCGTCCCGCAGCACCTCCTCGAGCGGGACACGGCCCGCCTTGATGTCCAGCATGCGCTCGCGGTGGTGGCCGGAGACCTCGAAGGTGGGCACGCCGTCCCGCAGCCACCCCGTGGCGAGCACCACGAGGCGCAACAGGTTGTAGGCGTTCTTCGGCCGCAGCTCGCGAGCGCTGGGGGGCCGCTGGCCGCCGCCGCGCGCATAGCGGGTGAGGGCGGCGAAGTCGTTGGCCTCGATGAGGCCCTGGTCCCAGAGCGAGCGGTAGAGCTGCTTGAGGTACGTCTTGGCCGCGAGCAGCGCGTCCTCGGGAGTGGGGGCGGAGCGCGGCGAGATGGCCGCGAGCCGCCGGGCCACCTCGTCGAGACTCGGGGCGGGCTCCTCGCACAGCCACTCGAGCACCAGGTCGCGGTGCTCGGCGAGCCGCTGGCTGCGGGTGAGCTTGTCGAGCTGGCTCATGGCGTACCGGCCGAAGCTGCCGAAGATGGCCTTGGAGACGAAGGCGTCGCGTTCGGCGAGCAACCACTCGCCCAGCGGGTCCGAGGCGCGGGCGCTGGGGACGAAGAGCATCTCGAGGGTGTTGGGGTCGGCCCGGAGGGCCTGCTCCACGGCCTTGGAGAGCTCCCAGTAGGTGTGGCTGCCGTCGGCGCTGACGAGGTCCTTGGGCTTGTCGGCGAGGCCGAAGTGCCAGGGGAGGGGCAGGCCGAAGACGCCGCGCAGGTCGACGTCGGAGGCCTCGTTGGCGAGCCCCCAGGCCTGCGAGCCCACCACGGTCTCCACCACGACGCAGGGGCGCAGGGCGTCCCAGGTGGCGGCGCGCCGGAGCGCGAACTGGAGCTGGCCCGGCTTGCGAGGCACCAGCTCGTCGCGGGCGTACCAGAGCTCGCCCACGCCGACGACCTGGACGTCGAAGCCACCGCCGCGAGCACGTACCACGCGGCCCACCACGCCCTGGGGGACGCGCCGGTCACCGGCCACGCGCTCCACGCGGGTGGTCACCTCGGTGCCATGGGGCAGGGGAACGGACAGCTTGTCCACCTGCTCATAACCCCGGGGACGGGCTATTCCCTCAGTCGTGTCCGGCTCAGGAGTCTTGGTTCCGCGGGTCATGGGCGCCTCCGGGTGAGGGGGAACAGGTTGCCCATGGACGTTACTGGCGCGGAGGCCTGACGCAATGTCACATCAGAACGTCGCGAGCGACAGCACCGGGCTTACTTTGGCGGTTGTCGCTGCGTCGGGCGGCTCTCCTCAAGGTGCCGCGCGACCTTGGCACAGCCCCGTCAGTAGACGATGCAGTCGAACCTCTCGATGACGGCCCGGAGCTCTTCGGGTGTGGTCTCAAGCCGTTCAGCCAAGATGGGTGCGTAGTAGGTCAGGGCCTTGGTTCGAGACGGATGGGTGTGGAGATCATCCACGATGACGTCGCCGACCAGGCCCGGCCACTTGATGCTGCGCAGCTCGGGGGCTCGCCCGATGGGGTCCAGGATGGTGAAGCAGGGCCACTTGGGGAAGCGAATGGTGGCGGGGTCAGAGCCCATGATGCGGCAGGCGTGCAGTCGGGCCTCGGAGAAGTCGCAGTCCTCGATGGAACCGAACTGATACCCCGGCAGGCTACTGTACTCGGGCCAGTGCCCGAAATCGCACCCAGTCAGTCGCCCCTTGAACCGGCAGCCCTTCAGAGACGCGGCCACCCAGGCCTGATGGTTCTTCAACTCCTGCTTCACCTCGAAGGTACAGTCGATGAATCGAGATCCGGTCAGGAACAGGTTCCTGCCGGAGACCTTTAGGACCACGGTGCAGTTGCGCAGCGTCAGACCGGAGCCAAGGAAGTAGAGCGAGCCCTTGTCGGTCAGCTCCAGCCGCTCGTTTTCAATTTCCCGGCCCTGGTAGAAGACCTTGTTGTAGAGCATCCGCCGCCCTCTCAGAAGGTGAGCATCCGGAAGAACTCGCCCGCCATGCGTCTGCCATGCCGCGCCAGATTCGAGTCCGTGCCGGAGAGAATCTCGTACTTGTAGCCTCCAGGGACTTCCACATCGACTCCCTTGTTCCGGCTGAAATTGTAGAGGTGTTGGAACTGGTCGCGTACCTTGTTCTCGACGAAGCGCCCCCGGGCCTCTCGCTCCAGCAGGCGCGCTAGCCAGTATTCGCCCTTCTTCTGGGCCTCGCCGATAGCCTGCTTTTCGGCGCCAGAGAGCCTTTCGGGCCCCCACTCCTTCGCGGCCCGGGTGACGGCCTCCTGGAGCATGTCCCCTATCTTGTCCTCGGCGGGAATATCCGCGGCCGACTTGCCGCGTGGCAGGTGCCAGCGTTGGCCGTCGCTGAGCTCCACTTGCCGGTTGCCACCCCGGTGACGAATGACTGTTTCGGTGGAGCGGACTCCTCCCGCCGCCCTTGAGCACGCCATGGGCCCTGAGAGGTGGCCACCGTCCCCGCCGCCACTGCTCGGCCGCGCCGTCTCCGCCCTCAACTCGCCCTGACGGCGGCGCCGCCCTGCGCTCCTCCCCGCGAGGTTGCCGGAGCGACTTCCCCGGCCTCCTGCCCGAGCGTGTGTCCGCTGAGGGTGGCCACCGCGAGAATCATGGCCCGTGCCGCGTCCTCGCCCAGCACCTTCCCGAATTCCTCGCCGGCCGCGCGCAGCTCCTCGAAAGTGGTGGCGTGGTGCGCCGTGTCGGCCATGCGGGCCCAGCCGTCCATCAGCCCGTACACCGTCTGGAGGCCCAGGTAGCCCATCAGGAGGAGGGTCAGGCTGGCGGCCACCACCTTGGTCGTCGGCTCGGGCACTAGCCACATCATGCAGTAGAGGGCCACCGTCCAGACGACCATGGAGACGAGCACCCGCACGTCCAGCAGCTCGCGTCCCAGGGCCGCACGCGTCTCGTCGAGGACGTTACCGAAGGCGAGGGCCAGGGCCAGTGTGCGTCGGTCGTCCGTGCGCAGGTAGGTGTCATCGTCCAACAGGCCCAGGCAGTCACCGCCGCCTCGGTGCTCACACCACTTCAGGTACTTCTCCTTGAGGGCTTGTTCGGCCTGTGGGGTGAGTACAACAGGGCCCACTTGGCGCTCGGGTATCCAGGTGTAGCCCTGGCCAGCGTACGTCTCCAGCTTCCAGTAGCCCGTTGCCGCGACCGTCTCGACGCCTTCTGGTGGCGGCAAGAGGCTCAGCAATTCGTGGGCGGCCTCTCGTGGAGCCTTCGCGCCCAGCCGCACGTCGCGGGAGAGGCGCAGGAAGGCCTGCTGGAACTCGGCCCTGGGAATGGCCACCGGCCGGGTGGCGACGGTACTGGGCTCCAGGAAGTCCACGACGTACACGGTGGCGGACTCAAGGCCGGGCTCCGCCGTGGCGGCCACACGCTCCTTCGGTGCTGGTGGGGGCGTGAGCGAGTTGTTGCGGTAGGCCACGAAGCTGCCCCGTGGGGTGCCCGTGGCACACGCGAACTGGAAGAGGACGATGAGGGTCCAGGCTCCGAAGCAGGGGCCCAGCCGCGCGCCCGTAGGGCGAGCGCCAGGATGATGGGTGGACACGGCGCACCTCCGGAAGCGACGCGGCCTGAACTGAGTCCGCTCGGCACTGGCGAATGATCTATCGACTGCTCTTCAGGCCGCGATGGGCTTCTTGGCGCGTTCGTACTGGCCGGCCATGATGTCCAGGTAGTTGCCGTGCTCCACCCACTCCAGCAGGTTCATCATCCTCCAGGCGATGAAGGGGTGGCTCTGGTTCATCGTGAGGAGCATCGCCAGCAGGCCGTCTCTCGCTGGTGAGCTTCTTTTTCTGTGCCTGTTTCAGGTGCTGCTGGGCCAGCTCAATCAGGCTGTCCGTGTCCGAGATGATGCGTTCGACGGCCGTGAGGAGCTTCTGCCCCTGGCTTTGCGCCTCTGCCTCTTTCATGGATTCCCCTCGAGATGGGACGAGACTGTGGGATGGTGGGCAGGAACCCTACCGCCCGCGGAGTGTCACGCTCTCATGATCTTCTCGGCTGGGAGTCGTGCGCCACGGACACAAGGAGCAGGTCATGCGTCTCACATGCGCGATTCTGGCGGTGGCCATGGGCTCTACCGGGTGCGCTGTGCTTGCCCCATTTCTTGGCATCAGAGAGCCAGCGGTGCAGTGGCCAACGCCCGAAGAACTGGCGAAGCTTCAGCCTGTCGCGAGCGAGGTCAACGGAGAGATCAACGGAGAGGCCGCGCTGGCTGCAGCAGCGGCGATCCGGGAGACGGCTCGTCTCTGGTCAGATCAAGGTCTCTTCGAGGGCTGTCCCTACACCTGCCGCGGGGTTGGGCGCGACGGTGTATGCATGGAAAGGCCATTACTATGTCAACATCGCTCAACGATTTGAGCGCTGTGGGGGCAAGCGCTTCCGGATGCTTGACTGGTGGGAGGTCTTTGCTGTGTCTCCCGAGGGGCGGGTGATGGCTCGTCAGCCCTATGGCTTCTAATCAGAACGTCGCGAGTGACAGCACCGGGCTATTGCGTGCCACCGCCTCCCGCGCGAACTTCACCAGGTCCGAGAGGATTTCTCGCAGCTCCTCCGGCTCGTGGTTCTCCTGGTCGATTCGTTCCGCCCAGGCGTCAGCGAGGCCGGGCACGTTCCCGTCCGGTACACGGGCCAGCGCCTGGATGAAGGACTCCACCACGCGCGCGATGAGCAGACCGTCTTCCTCCCGGAAGATGAGCGGATCCTCCAAGGTGCGCTCGGACGTGATGTCCTCCGTGCCCTGGATCGCGGCGGAGAGCGCCATCAGCTCCATCTCGATGAGCGGGAGCTCGATGTTCGGCCAGTCTTCCGGGGAGTGCTCCTCGGTCGTGAGGATCGACTCGAGCGCCTCCGCCTCGTCTTCTCTCGCGATGAACCAGGTCGTGATCTGCATGAAGGTGCTCCAGTGCCGTTGTCTGGCGCGACCCTATCGCGGTTCAGTCGGTGTTTTTCTGCTCCATCGCGACGGGGGGCTCGTTGACGTCGAGCGGCTTTTCGGCGTGCCGGTCGGCTCGGTGGTAGACGTCTACCACTGAAGGCGCACATCGACATACAAAGCTTTCAGCTCCGTGAGGGCACGCTCCGGTTGCTCCAAGTGTGGACTGTGCCCAGCCGGCACGCGCGCGAGCCGTGCGTCTGTCATTGCGTTCACCGCTGCCTCGGCGAGTGACACGGGCAGCACCGTGTCGTGCTCGCCCCAGAAGAGGAGGGTGGGCTGCTTCACCTCGCCCAGTCGCTCGAAGCGGTGGAACACTTCGCCCGTGAGCGGCACCAGCGTGTTGAAGGCCCGCGTGGCCTCGGGTCTGCCCCCGGGCACCGTCAGCAGCTCGTAGCCCAGCGCCATCAGCCGCCGGTTCAGCGGTGTGTCCGGCAGCGGCGAGATGCGTCCGAAGAGCTTCGGCCCCAGCGTGCGCGCCACCCGCTCCGGGCCCACGCGGAAGAAGAGGCGGGCATCCCGCGCCATCTCCGGGCCCAGCCCCATCGCGTCCACCAGCACCAGCCGCTCCACGGGTACTCGGCCCCGCAGCGCCAGCTCCAGCGACACCAGTCCGCCCAGCGAGTGCCCCACCAGCGTCATCGGCCCCGGGGTCAGCGTGGACAGCACCTCCTCCACCGGCTCGACGAAGAAGCGCAGTCCGTCCTCGGCCGTCCGGAGCGGTCCTTGGGGCCCCGAGGAACACCCGAAGCCCGGCAGGTCCACCGCCAGCACCCGGTGTTCCCGGGTCAGCTCCAAGAGGAGAGGAAACCACAGCGTCGCCGCGTTCCCTCGCCCGTGGAGGAGGACCACCGGAGGGCCCTCTCCACCTTCGAGCACCCGCAGCACCCCGCCACTCCGCAGCCGGTACACCCGGGGCACCACCACCGGAGCCAGCTCCCCCAGCAGCTCCGCCTCCATCGGCCCCGGCTCGCGGGAGGTCACCGGGCCGCCTTGGCCTTTGCCTTGGGCTTCACCTTCAGCTCGCTGGCCTGAGCCAGCCAGCCCACCACCTCGGCGTCCACGTCCTTCTTCGCCGTGAGCGCCACCTTGTGGGTGACGCGGTCGTTCCCCAGGTTCCGCGCCTTCTCCAGCCGGCCCGCCGGCTCGAAGCCCGGCAGCATGAGGCCCAGGTCGAGCCGGTTCTTCGCCACCTTCACGATGCCGAACTGGGTCCCCCGCTTGAGGGTGATGTACGTCTTGCAGGGGTGGACCGTGATCTCCTTGCTCGCCTTCTGGGCGGCCTTGAGCAGGGCGTCGTACACCGGGCGCAGGGCGGCCTTCTCGCCCGCGAAGTTGCCGTCCAGGAGGGCCTCCGGGTCCTCATATCCGACCATGTGGCCCCCATGGACGTGGTGGGCGATCAGCGTCGCCGTCACCGTCCCCAGCCCGTGCTCCTCCTTCAGCCAGGCCACCAGCCCCTTCACCTCCCCGGGGCCCTGCTTCCGGGCCAGGGCCACCCACTGCTCGAAGGTGCGACCCGTCTTCGCGGGAAGGTTGGCTTTCATCGCGTCGATGTGGTTTTGGATGCTCCTGTCGGCCATTTCGGGGTCTCCGGGGGGTTGGGCCCCCGAAGTTATCGGAATGTCCGGCGTGATGGGCTGTTGAGCGGCGTACCTACATCACCCTAGGCTGCCCGCCTCCCCAGGGACGGTACGAGGACATGAACACGGACATCCGGGCCCTCACCGAGCGCGGTCGCAGCAAGAGAGCGCCTTCGTCGAGCTCCTCGCCGGAGGTCGGCAAGGTCATCGTCGGCCAGCGCTACATGCTGGAGCGGCTCCTCATCGGCCTGCTCGTGCAACGGCCACGTGCTGCTCGAGGGCGTGCCCGGCCTGGCCAAGACGCTCGCGGTGCAGCACCCTCGCCGACGCCATCAGCGCCAGCTTCAGCCGCATCCAGTTCACGCCCGACCTGCTGCCCGCCGACGTCGTCGGCACGCATGATCTACAACCCGCAGGACGGCGAGCTTCACCGTCGCGCAAGGGCCCGATCTTCGCCAACCTGGTGCTGGCCGACGAGATCAACCGCGCCCCGGCCAAGGTGCAGTCGGCGCTGCTCGAGGCGATGCAGGAGCGGCAGGTCACCATCGGCGACACGACCTTCCCGCTGCCCGACGCCCTTCCTGGTGCTGGCCACCCAGAACCCCATCGAGCAGGAGGGCACCTACCCGCTGCCCGAGGCGCAGGTCGACCGCTTCATGCTCAAGGTGAAGGTCGGCTACCCGACCCGCGAGGAGGAGCGGGCCGATCCTGGACCGCATGAGCGCGCGCCGACGCCGCCGCAGGCCCAGAAGGTGATCGACCCGCGAGCAGACCTCGCGCGCGCCCGCGAGCGTCGTCCAGCAGCATCTACGTGGACGAGAAGGTCAAGGACTACATCGTCGACCTGGTCTTCGCCACGCGCGAGCCCGCGCGCGCTACGGCCTCAAGGACCTGGCGCGGCTACATCGAGTACGGCGCCTCGCCCGCGCGCCACCATCTGCCTGACGCCAGGCGGCGCGGGCCCACGCCTTCCTGCGCCACCGCGGCTTCGTCACCCCCGAGGACGTCAAGGCGGTCGGCCTTCGACGTGCTGCGCCACCGCGTCATCGCTCACCTACGAGGCCGAGGCCGAGGAGCTCACCACCGAGAAGATCATCCAGCGCGTCTTCGACCGCGTCGAGGTGCCGTGACGCACCGGCCAGGAGCGAGCAGCGCGCCGATGCTCGCCAAGGACTCATCCGGCGCATCCGCAAGCTCGAGATCACCACCCGCCGGTGGTGTCGACGACACGCTCGGCGGGCCAGTACCACTCGGTCTTCAAGGGCCGGGGCATGGCCTTCTCCGAGGTGCGCCAGTACCAGCCCGGCGACGAGGTCCGCACCATCGACTGGAACGTCACCGCGCGCATGAGCGAGCCCTACGTCAAGGTCTTCACCGAGGAGCGCGAGCTCACGGTGATGCTGCTGGTGGACGTCTCGGCCTCGGAGGAGCTTCGGCTCGCGCGAGCGCACCAAGGCCGAGATCGCCGCCGAGGTGGCCGCGCTGCTCGCCTTCTGCGCCATCGCCAACAACGACCGGGTGGGGCTCATCCTCTTCACCGACCGGGTCGAGAAGGTCGTGCCGCCGCGCAAGGGCCGCAAGCACGTGATGCGGCTGATCAGCGACATCCTCACCTTCCAGCCCGCAGGGGCAGGGGACCGACCTCGGCGCGGGCGCTCACCTACCTGCGCCAGCGTGGCGCGCCGGAAGACGGTGACCTTCCTGATCTCGCGACTTCCTCGCCCAGGACTACGAGCAGCCGCTGCGCCTCGTGGGCCGCAAGCACGACCTGGTGCCGGTGGTCATCGAGGACCCCTTGGAGGAGGAGTTCCCCCGCCTGGGCCTGGTGGAGCTGGAGGACCCGGAGACGGGCGAGCGCTTCGTGGTGGACACCAGCGACCCGCTCGTCCGCGGCCGCTTCGCTCGCGCCATGCAGGCCGCGCGCGAGGCGCGGCGCAAGCTCTTCAAGAAGCTGGAGCTGGACCACGTGGAGCTGAGCGCCGGCGATGACCACGGCATGGCGCTGGTGCGCTTCTTCCGTGCCCGCGCCCGGAGGATGGCGGCATGAGGTGGCTGACTCTCGTCGCGCTCCTGCTCGTCTCGCCGGCCTGGGCCCAGGCTCCGGCCGCTCCGCCCCCGGCTTCGGCCAACGCGAAGCTGCCGGAGGTGGAGCCCTCGGGCTTCCAGGGCCGCGTGCTGCCCGAGCGGGTGCTCCTGGGCGAGCCCTTCACCTACGAGCTGGTCATCACCCACCCGGCGGACCAGCGCTACGAGCTGGACCTGCCGCCGGACCTGGGGGACTTCGAGCTGCTCTCCCAGTCGCGCGAGCCTCCGAAGGCGGGGATGGAGCCGGCCGTCACCGTCTTCCGGCTGAAGCTGTCCGCCTTCGACCTGGGCATGGTGACGCTGCCGTCCGTGCCCTTCGTCGTGTCGACGCCCGAGGGCCCCAAGCGCTTCGTGGCCCCGGGACAGACGCTGGAGGTGGGCTCCACCCTGCCGATGACGCCGAGTCCAAGGGCGCGGACCTCATGGACATCCAGCCGCCGACCGAGGTGGCGGTCCGCTCCTGACGGCTCCTCTGGGCGCTGGCGGGAGTGCTGGTCGCCGCGGCGCTCGGCTACGTGGCGTGGCGCCTCTTCCAGAAGTACCGGAGCCGCGCGGCCGCGGCTGGTGGAGCCGCCCGCTCCCCTGGACGTGCGCACCCGCCGGGCGCTGGAGGCCCTGCAAGTCCGAGGACCTGCCCGACCCAGGGCAACGTGAAGGACTTCTACTTCCGGCTCTCGGAGATCCTCCGCGGCTACCTGGGCGAGCGCTACGGCTTCGAGGCCCTGGAGTGCACCAGCTCGGAGCTGATGGCGAAGCTCCGCCGCATGCCCACCCCGGGCCTGCCGGAGGACGGACTGCTGCGCTTCGTCTCCGAGTCCGACCTGGTGAAGTTCGCCCGCGCCGAGTCCTCGCCGGACTCGTGCCGCGCGGCGTTGGCGTTCGGCTACGAGCTGCTGGACAAGACCTGGCCCCCACCGCCGCCCCCCGAGGCGGTCCCCGTGTCCCATGCTTCCGGACCTCACGACTTCCATAACCCCCACGTCCTCTGGGGATTGCTGCTCGTGCCGGTCCTCCTGGCTGGGCCTGGCGGGAGCGGCGTTCCCGGGCCGTGCTGCGCTTCTCCGCGGCGCACGTGCTCGCCCGGCAGGGGCGCGGCCTGCGCACGTACCTGCTGCCGATGCTGCCCTTCATGCGGGCCCTCGCGGTGATCGCCGCCGTCGTCGCGCTCGCCCGTCCCCAGACGCGCGACGCGCGCGTGCGCGACTTGAGCGTCGAGGGCATCGACATCGTCATCGCGCTCGACCTCTCCACCTCCATGGAGGCCGCGCGACTTCCGCCCGCAGAACCGCCTCCACGTGGCCAAGGAGGTGCTCGCCGACTTCATCGCCAGCCGCGTCAACGACCGCATCGGCCTGGTGGTCTTCGCCGGCGCGGCCTACACCCAGGCGCCGCTCACGCTCGACTACGGGGTGCTCGAGGAGGTGGTGCAGCAGCTCCGCACCCGGGTGCTCGAGGACGGCACCGCCATCGGCGACGCGCTCGCCACCGCGCTCAACCGCCTGCGCGACTCGGAGGCGAAGAGCCGCGTGGTGGTGCTCATCACCGACGGCGACAACAACGCCGGGCAGCATCTCGCCGCTCGACGCGGCGGCGATGGCGAAGGCGCTGGACATCCCCGTCTACACCATCCTGGTGGGCAAGGGCGGCAAGGTGCCCTTCCCGCAGGGCAGGACCTGTTCGGCAACACCGTCTGGCGCGAGACTGGAGATCCCCATCAACCCCGAGCTGCTGCAGGAGATCGCCGACGCCACCGGCGGCGAGTACTACCGCGCCACCGACCGCGAGTCGCTCGCGCAGGGCCTGCAGCAGGTGCTGGACTCGCTGGAGCGCGCAAGCTGCTGGAGGGCGGGGCGACGCGCCAACTACCGCGAGGACTTCCACCCGTTCCTGCTGCTGGCCTTCGCTGCTCGCCGCGCTGGAGCTGCTCCTGCGCGCCACCTTCCTGAGGGTGTTCCCGTGATGCGACGGACCCCTGGCGCTTCACCATCCTCGGCTACCAGGTGGGGCTCGGCGCAGCCCGGCCTTCCTCGCTGCTGGTGCGCGGCGGTGCGCGCTGGTGGGCGTCCTGGCCCTCGTGTCGGCGCTGCGCCGGCGCTCGCGGGTGCGCGGCGCTGCTCGGCGAGCGGCTCGTGGACGAAGCCTCGGCCCCGGGCGTCTCGCGCTGGCGCGCCGGTGGTGCAGGGCGGCTTCTACGGACTGGGGCTGCTCCTCTTCGGGCTGGCGCTGGCCCAGCCCCAGTGCGGCAGCCGGAGCGAGCTGACGAAGCGGCGCGGCATCGACGTGGTGGTGGCGCTCGACGCTCGCAAGTCCATGCTCGCCCGCGACGTGCAGCCCAGCCGCCTGGAGCGCGCCAAGCTGGAGCTCACCACGCTGCTCGACGAGCTGAAGGGCGACCGGGTGGGCCTCGTCGCCTTCGCCGGCGACGCCTTCGTCCAGTGCCCGCTCACCTCGGACTACTCGGCGGCCAAGCTCTTCCTGCGCGCGGTGGACCCGGACCAGATGCCGCAGGGCGGCACCAACATCGGCGACGCGCTGCTGCTCGTCCGAGAAGGTGCTGGAGAACGCGGACCGCGGCGCCAAGGAGCGGGTGGTGGTGCTGCTCTCCGACGGCGAGGACCTGGTGGGCGAGGTGGACGAGGCGCGTGAGCGCGCTCAAGGAGGCCGGCATCCAGGTGCTTCACCGTGGGCATCGGGCAGCGAGCAGCGGCGAGCCCATCCCCGTCTCGACCGGCGCGGCGAGTTCGTCGACTTCAAGAAGGACCGGCACGCGGCGAGACGGTGATCACCCGGCTGGACGCGGCGCGGGCTCGCGGCCATCGCCGAGGCCACCGGCGGCGCCTACTTCCACCAGCCGCGCGGCGTGGCCATCGGCGAGGTGGTCGAGCGCATCGACCGCGATGCAGAAGAGCGAGCTCGAGAGCCGCGTCACCGTCCGCTACGACGAGCGCTTCCAGTCCTTCGCCCTGCCGGGCCTCGCGCTGCTGGTGCTGGGGATGTTGATGCTGCCGTCCGCGCGCCGGAGGTCGTCGTGAGCAGGGGAGTCATGGGCATGCGGGCGTGGGTGCTGGCGCTCCTCTGCCGTGGGGCTGTCGCTGCCGTCCGGGGCTGGGCCGCGGGGCTGCTGGAGAAGGAGCACCCGCTCATCCAACAGGGACGCCGGCGCTACGACGCCGGCCGCTACGAGGACGCGCTCTCGGCCTTCGAGCAGGCGAAGAAGGAGCGTCCGAACGATCCGGCGGTGGAGTTCAACCGCGGCGACGCGCTGATGAAGCTGGGCCGCTACGACGAGGCGCTGAAGGCCTTCCAGCAGGTGGGCGAGTCCAAGCAGCCAGAGCTGCGGCAGAAGGCCACCTACAACCAGGGCAACGTCCACGCGGCGACGGGCAACACGCGCGAGGCGCTGAAGGCCTACCGCCGCGCGCTCACGATGGACCCGTCGGACGAGCAGGCCCGCCACAACCTCGAGGTGCTGCTGAAGAACCTGCCTCCGCCCCAGAAGGGTCGGGAGCGATGGCGGCACGGATGGAGGCCAGGACGGCGGTTCGGACGGTGGCCAGGATGCCGGCGGTGCTGACGCGGGCCAGGATGGCGGCCAGCAGAATGATGGCGGCACGCCGAAGGATGATGGCGGCGTGGACGGTGGCGACGCGGGGATGGATGCGGGCACGATGGCGGGACGGACGGCGGTCAGGACGGAGGCCAGGGCGATGGTGGCCAGGAGGACGGAGGCCAGGGCGATGCTGGCCAGGGTGACGGGGGCCAGCAGGATGGCGGCACGGATGGCGGCCAGGGCGATGCCGGCTGGATGGTGGGGAGGGGATGGCGGCCAGGGGGATGGGGGCCAGGGCGAGGACGAGGGCCAGGAGTCGGACGGTGGCACCGAGGGCGAGGCCGAGGAGTCCGCGGATGCAGGTGTCAACCAGCAGGACATCGATCGCCAGGAAGCCGAGCAGGCTCCTGGATGCGATGAAGCAGAACGAGAAGAATCTCCAGCTGTGGCGCTTCCAGCAGAAGAAGCGGCCGAGGAATCCCAATGAGAAGGACTGGTAGCGGTGGCGCGGCGCTGGCCGCGCTCGCCCTGCTGCTGGCGGCGATGCCAGCGTGGGCGGGAGTCGAGTTCTACCAGACGGTGGACCGCACCGAGGTGGGCACGGAGGACATCTTCCAGCTCACCGTGGTGATGGTCGACCCGCCGGACAACGCGCAGCTGCAGTTTCCGGCACCCGATGACTTCGAGGTGCTGTCGTCCTCGCAGAGCACCCAGCGCTCCATCGAGCTGAGCGGAGGCGGTCCGCCCGTCATCCAGACGGTGCGCAAGTACGTGCTGATGATGCGCGCCAACCGCACCGGCTCCCTCACGATTCCTCCGGCGCGTGCTCACCGCTGGGGGCCGCACCTACCGCACCGAGCCCATCAAGATGACGGTGCGCAAGGGCCGGGTCTCGCCGCCCGCGCAGGCGAACCGCCAGCAACTGCCGGATCCGTTCCGCAACTTCCCCTTCGGCGGCATGCAGGACCCGCTCGGCGAGGAGGAGGAGGACGAGGAGGATCCGCGGGACGACAGTCGGAGGACCTGCGGATTCCGCGCGGGGACTCGGACCTGTTCCTGCGCGCCAGCGTCGACAAGAAGCAGGTGTACGTGGGCGAGCAGGTGACGCTGTCGCTCTACATCTACTCGCGCGTGGACCTGTCCAGCGTGGACGCGGTGACCATGCCCAAGCTGGAGGGCTTCTGGAGCGAGGACGTGGAGAGCCCCACGCAGCTCTCGAGCGAGCAGCGCGTCGTCAACGGCATCCCCTACCGCGCCTACCTGCTGCGGCGGCGCGCGCTCTTCCCGATGAAGAGCGGCCGTCTGTCCATCACCCCCGCCGAGGCGGACATCACCACCGGCTTCCTCTTCGCCGGCCACCGGGTGCACCGCGTCTCCAACGAGCTGGACGTGCAGGTGAAGCCGCTGCCGCCGGGCGGGCCCAAGGGCATGTCGAGCGCCAACGTGGGCGAGTGGCGGCTGTCCATGGAGGTGTCCCAGACGAGCGTGGAGCTGGGCCAGCCCGTCACGGTGAAGGTCATCCTCGAGGGCTCGGGCAACGTGAAGAACGTCACCCCGCCTCGGCTGGAGGCGCCCGCCGCGCTCAAGGTGTACGACCCGAAGACGACGGACAAGGTGACGCCCAACCGCTTCCGCATCCAGGGCAGCCGGGTGCAGGAGTACCTGGTGATGCCGCAGCGCACGGGCACCTTCACCCTGCCGGCGCTCGAGTTCCCCTACTTCGACCCGAAGACGGGCAGCTACGAGGTGTCTCGCACCGATCCGGTGGAGCTCACCGTGGAGCCCGGAGCGGGTGGGGTGGCGTCCGCGCCGACGAGCTCGCCCACGCAGATGGCGGACGCGGCGGCCGAGCAGAAGAACGTCCTCACCGCGAGCGGCCTGCGCCCGCTGCGCTACCAGGCCCGCTTCGAGGAGCCAGCGGCGGCGGTGTGGCAGCGACCCTTCTTCCTGCCCGCGGTGCTGACGCCGGTGGGGCTGATGCTGGCCCTGGGCGTGGTGGGGCTGGTGCGCGGGCGGCTGTCGCGCGAGGACGAGGGCAGCCGCAACCGGCAGCGGGCCAAGGCCGCGCGCAAGCGGCTGGCCGAGGCGGAGAAGCTGCGCACGGGCAGTTCCAGCGCCTTCTACGGCGAGGTGGAGAAGGCCGTGCTGGACTTCCTGGAGGCCCGGCTGAAGGTGCCGGTGGGTGGCCTCACGCGCGACGCGCTGGAGGCGAAGCTGACCGAGGCCGGTGTGGACGTGGAGCGCCGTCAGCGGGTGCGCTTCGTGCTGGAGTCGTGTGACGCCGGCCGCTTCGCCCCCGGTGCCGAGCCGGCCGCCCGCGAGCGCATCCTGGATGACGCCGCGGCCGTCATGGAGGGTTGGGACAAGTGAGCGCCATCACCGCCATCCTCGTGGCCACGCTGCTGGGGCAGGGCTACTACTCCCCCGAGGAGGCCCAGGCCTTCTACCAGCAGGCCAACGAGGCCTTCTACAAGCAGGACTACGCCGCCGCGCAGGAGGGCTACGAGAAGCTGCTCTCGCACGGCTTCGGCGGCCCGGACCTGCTCTACAACCTGGGCACCACGCACCTGGCGCGAGGGAATCTGGGCTACGCGATTCTTTCCTTCGAGCGGGCACGCAAGGCTGGAGGCGAGGGCCCGGACCTCGAGGCGAACCTCTCGCTCGCCCGGGCGCAGCAGCTCGACAAGGTGGTGGGCAACGCGCCCGAGGAGCCCTTCCTGCAGCGCGTGGTGGCCGCCACTCCTGGCAACCTCGTGGCGTGGGTGTTCCTCGGGACGTGGCTCGCGGGCTTCGCCTTCTTGTTCCTCTTCCGGCTGCTGCGGCCGGGCCACCGCACCTGGGCGGCGGTGGTGGGCGGCGTGCTGCTGGCCGCGTCGGTGCCGGCTGGCGCGCTGCTGGCCGCGCACGTCTGGGTCCACGAGACGGTGCACGAGGCCGTGGTCGTCGCGCCCACGCTGCGCGCCCGCGAGTTCCCCCGGGACGAGGCCAAGGTGTCCTTCGAGGTGCATCCCGGCCTGAAGGTGCGGGTGATGGAGGAGACGGGACGCTACGTGCGCATCCGCCTGCCCAACGGCCTGGAGGGCTGGGCCGAGCGCGAGGGCGTGGCGGAGATATGATCGACATCGTCGACGCCACGAAGGTGTACCGACGCGGGCGCACGGAGGTGCGAGCGCTGGCGGGCGTGTCGTTGGCGGTGCCGAGGGGCGAGTTCCTCTCGGTGATGGGACCGTCGGGCTCGGGGAAGAGCACGCTGCTGAACCTGCTGGGCGCGCTGGACGTGCCGAGCTCGGGGTCGCTGCGCATCGACGGGCGCGAGCTGTCGCGGATGAAGGACGACGAGCTGTCCGCGTTCCGGCGCGAGCGGCTGGGCTTCGTGTTCCAGTTCTTCAACCTGATGCCCACGCTGACGGCGCTGGAGAACGTGATGCTGCCGGGGCTGCTGGCGGGCCGGGCGCAGGCGGAGCTGCGGCGGCGGGCCGAGGTGCTGCTGGAGACGGTGGGCCTGGGAGGCCGCACGCACCACCGGCCGGACGAGCTGAGCGGTGGCGAGATGCAGCGGGTGGCGGTGGCGAGGGCGCTGCTGGCGGAGCCGGCGGTGCTGCTGGCGGACGAGCCGACGGGGAACCTGGACTCGCGCACGGGCACGGAGGTGCTGCGGATGCTGCGCGAGGCCACGCGGGAGCGCGGGCTGACGGTGGTGATGGTGACGCACGACCCGAAGGCCGCGGCGGTGGGAGACCGCATCGTGCGCCTGGCGGACGGGCGCATCGTCGGCGACGAGCGGGTTCAAGAGCAGGCTGCCTGAGCAGGGCCCTGGCCACCGTCTACCGAGATTGTCAGGCCCGGCGCGTGCGTGGCGTCTGGTGCGTCGCGCGGGGGCGCTTCCGCGTGCACTCGGCTTGTCCCGGCCCTGAAGCAGAGGCCCCTCCGAGTCGTCCATCCGTTTCGCGAGGGCCACTGCCATGTCTCAGGACAGATTCCAGACCAGCCGCGAGGTGTACCACCGCATCCGGTGGGACCCTCGGCTCGACTCGCGCGAGTTCACCATCGGCTACGACGCGCGTGGCGAGCACCTGGAGGAAATCCCCTTCATGGCGTTCGTCCCCGACGGGGAGATTCCCTGGCACCGCGTCTGGTTCTTCCGGCGTGGCCACGAGGTGGTGTGGGACCGCCGCGAACGCATCGACCGGATGTCCGAGCTTTCCCTCGGACCTTCGGAGGCGCCCGCACCGCCTCCGCCACTGCCTCCTCCCTCCGTCGAGAGCGGGCCTCGCTTCTCGCCCCTGCCTTGTTATCGCTACGACTCGCGAGCCACGGCTTGGGTCGAAGCAGAACGGCCGGCCCGTGGTGCCGAGGCCCTCCCCGCTGTCGCGGAACTCTCGGTCGCCACGTTCAACGTCCTGTTCGACCTGTATGACCCGGAGTTGCTCGCCACGCACCGGCGGACCGCCGCGACGCTCTCCCTGCTGCGCTCGGTCGATGCCGACATCATCGCCCTGCAGGAAGTCACCGCTCCCTTCCTCCGCGCGTTGCTCGAGAAGCAGTGGGTGCGCGAGCACTACTTCGTCTCGGAGGGCCCGGCCGCATCCACCGTCGAGCCCTATGGGCAGGTCCTCCTCTCCCGCTTCCCGTTCGCTTCGCTGAGCCAGTGCGTCTTCTCTCGTGACAAGCGCATCATCGCGGGCGAGCTCGCGCTTCCGGGCGGCACGCTGTGGGTGGCCACTCCGCACCTGACGAGCAACCGGGACAGCTCTGGCGGCTCGGCGCGGGCTACCCAGGTCCAGACCCTCATCGAATGGGCTCTGTCTCTCGGCAGCGAGGGGACTCAGGCACCCGATGTCGCGCTGGTGGGTGACTTCAACTTCGGCGACGACGCGCCCGAGCTCCAGCGCTTCGCGCAGGCCGGCTTCGTCGATGCCTGGACGGCACTGAAGCCCGGCGATGCGGGATATACGTTCGATCCGTCGCGCAACACGCTCGCCGCGCTCACGACCACCTCGGGTCGGAGACAGCGCCTTGATCGCGTACTCGTGCGCTCGGTCTCTGGAAGGCTTGCCCCACAGAAGGTGGGTCTCTTCGCCGAACAGCCTCTCTCGGGCCCTCCAGGTCCCGGAGGGGATGTGCTCTTCGCGTCGGACCACTTCGGGCTGAGCTGTGTGCTGCGCCGTGACACCGTGTCTCGCCAGGCTCCGGCGCCCAAGCCCATCAAGGCGACTCCCCAAGCGCTGACGGTGCCGCTCGTCCGCCAGTCGGTCCTGGTGCTCATCCCTCCCGAGGAGCTGTGGGCTCCCATCCAGGCCCTGCGCAAGGTGCACGACTCGAAGTACGCAGCGCTGGATGCCGCACGTGACGCTGCTCTTCCCCTTCGTGCCAGAGGAGCACTTCGACGAGGCGGAGGCGCTCATCGCGGAGGCGCTCCGGGACATCGAGCCCTTCGAGGTGTCGCTCTCGGGCTTCGGGTATTTCGAGCACCGTGCCGACGTGACGGCCTGGCTCCGCCCGGACGATCGCCCGCACGGTGCGCTGAAGGCGCTGCACGCCGCACTCGAGGCGGTGTTTCCTCGGAGCGAGGCACAGCGGCGCGAGTTCGAGCACGAGTTCAGACCGCACCTGACCGTCGGGCAGCTCCCGCGTGCGGCGGCGGCTGACACCCGGCGCACGCTGGCCACATGGGAGCGGGACTGGCGCCCGCTCTCGCTTCGAGGTGAGCGACGTGTGCCTCACCAGCCAGCGCGGTGAGAGGGCCGCTTCGAGGTGCGTCGGCGCGTGCCGCTCGGCGGTGCCCGGCGTCCACGGCGGGACGGGGGGCCTCGCTTCGGCCGGCCCCGTTCCACTCCCGAGGTGAAGGACTCGCTCCACACCGTGCTGTCGGCGCGAGTGGCAGGCCCATCCGACGAGGTGCGGCAGGCGCGCCGGGCCGTGGTGGGCAGGCTCCAGGCCCTGTGCGCCCGGCTCGGGGCGGAGCTCCACCCGTATGGCTCGTACCTGCTCGGCACGGACAACGCCGGGAGTGACGTGGACGCGGTGGCGGTCGGGCCCGCGAGCCTGTCCCGCGAGGACTTCGCGCACGCGCTCACCTCGCTTCTGGCCGGGCAGGAGGGGCACTCGGGCTCGCGCTTCGTGGCCGACGCCGCCCTGCCCCTGGTGAAGGTGGCACTCGACGGCGTGCAATTCGACGTGTCGTACGCGCGCCGCCCCGAAGGTGTGGAGCCATGTCCCCCCGCGGAGCTGCTGGCTCGACACGGGGAGCGGCTGGACACCATCAGCTTCCGAGCGCTCAACGGTTGGACGGACACGCGGGCGCTGCTCGACTGCGTGGAGCGGGAGGGGGTGGGGCCCGAGCGCTTCCGCACGGTCATGCGCGCCGTGCGGGCCTGGGCGAAGGCTCGCGGGGTGTACTCGCACGCGCTGGGCTACCTGGGCGGGCTGTCGTGGGCGGTGCTGGTGGCCTGGGCGTGTACGCGCGCGCCCCGGGAGGCCGCGAGCTCGGACAGCGGGTTGCTCGCCTGGTTCTTCGAGACGTTCGCCACCTGGCCCTGGCCTCGGCCCGTCACCCTGACCTCCGAGACGGCGCACTACCAGCTCGGCAACCGCAGGGACCTCATGCCGGTGGTGGCGCCCACGCTGCCGCCTCGCAACTCCGCGCGCAACGTCTCACGCTCGACGCTCCGAGTGCTGCGCGACGAGCTCGTCCGGGCGCGTGAGGTGGTGCGTCGGGCGCGCGCCGAGGACTCGGTGGCGGCCTGGGCGGCGCTGTTCGAGCCGGCGGACCTCGACAAGGAGATGTCCGTGCGGCTCGTGGTCTCCGTCGAGGCGCCTTCCTCCGAGGTGCGCGAGGCGGCCGCGGGCTGGGTGCTCGGGCATCTCTCGGCGCTGGTGTACCGGATGGAGGCCGACCGCGGGCTCTTCGTGCGGCCCTTCCCGAGCGCGGAGCCCGAGGGCCCCTTCATCATCGGCCTCTCCTCGCGGGATGGCGCCAATGCCCTCTCGGCACGCCCCGGAAGTGCGCTCGCACGGACGGTGGACGACTTCCGCGCGTCCTTCCAGGAGTGGAGCCACCGCCCGCCAGGCGCGGCACTCTCCGTCGAGTTCGTCCAGGGCTGACTCGCTCAGAACGTCGCGAAGACGAGCACCTTGCCCAGGGCGTCCGCGCCGCGCCCCGGGCCCACGAGCCCCTCGGCGAGTGAGAGGAAGTCCGGCGCCTGTTCCACGTGCTTCGCCACGAGCTGGAAGGTCTCCACCGCCGCCCGGTCCAGTTGCTCCTGGGATTCGGCGGTGGGGGATGGTTCCTGGCTAGAGCGCCACCACTCGGGGATGGCCCACGAGCGCCAGCCGGAGCAGCCCCACCCGCAGGACGAGGCGGAACACGTACGCGAGCAGGCTCGGCGCATCAGTGAACGGGCTGCGCCAGAGCTGGTGGACGGCGTAGTTGTGGAAGTACTGGTGCACCCGTACGCCGTGCAGCGCTTCCATGCGTCGCCACCGCTCCGCGTAGGTGCTCCAGGCCGAGTCCAGCTCTCCCGGGCTGCCTTCACCGAGGGGGAGGGACTCCAGCACGCCACGGACCAGGGTGGAGAACCGCTCACCGCGACCGGCGGCCATCCGGGCCTTCAGCACCGAGGTGAACAGGCCCACGCAGGGGCCTCCGGGGAGCGCCAGCGAGGAGAAGTCCCGGTGCACCTCGTCCAGCTCGTCCGGGGACTCGAAGCGCTGGAGCACCTCGGCCAAAGCGAGCTCGGCCCCTGCACGTTCCTCGCCTCGGAAGGACTCCGTCCCTTGGAAGTAGAAGTCGTCCAGCCCGTACGCCAGGTGCCCCAGCAGGGCGAGCCGCGAGGCGAGGGGATACTCGCGCCGGTGCAGGAGTCGCAGCATCGCCGCGCGCACCGTGTCCGCGTGGAAGCCGTAGGCGTCCTCTGCGTCGAGCGGAATGTGTCTCGCCGATTCCGGCCGGGGTACGTGCTGGGACAGGGCGGGCGAGGAGACCGGCTCCACCGCGTCCTCCTCCAGCAAGCACTGGCGCGCCACCTCCGGGCAGGCCAGGGTTCCCGTGACTTCCACCTGCTCGCCCCACTTCGTGACGACGCGCGGGAAGGTGGCGCAGATGTCCGGCAGCACGGCGTCACCGTGGCGGCGCTGGAGCGAGCAGAGCCGCTCCGTGTCCAGGAAGGGGCAGTGCCCGTCCGGGCGCATCTGGATGAAGGCGTGCTCCGTGGCGGAGGCCCCGTCTGGGTTCGGGAGCACGAGTTGATACAGGCGCTCCGACTCCTCCGGGCTGCCCGCCACCGCCGCCTGCATCCGGTGCCAGTGTGCCTCGCTCACGGGCACCCGGAGCCCACTGCAGCAGGTGTCCTCACAGCGCTCCGCGATGCAGCGGAAGCGCGTCATGTAGCGCAGCAGGGTGGGCTCGGTGGGCATGGCTCACCGGGAGACTATCCCCACCCTGACCCTCGCCCACAGAGGGGTGAGCTACTTGAGCGCGTCGAGCGCCGCCTTCGCCTGCACCAGCCCGTAGCCGTAACTCGGGTCGCGACCCGGCTCGCCCAGGTCCTTCGCGGTGCGCTCCATCAACTCACGCACCTCGGCGGGCTTCATCGTCGGCCGCGCGCTCCACACGAGCGCCGCCACCGCCGATACATGGGGGGCCGCCATCGAGGTCCCCGGGAACCACGCGTAGTCCACCCCCTGCAGGTTCACGTGGACCTGCTTGCCCAGGTTCTTGAGCACGGTGGCGCGCGACTCGCGGCCCACCGCCAGCGTGGGCACCCACTTCTTCCCCGGCCCGTCCAGCGCTATCTGCCACTCCAGCGTCTCGGACTCGTCGGCACCGACGATGATGGCCTTCGCGCCCTGCTTGATGACGTTGTTCGCCATGCGCGCGGGCGAGTTGCCCGGAATCAGCCGCACGTAGGCCACGAAGCCCTCGCACGAGCCGGCCAGACACCCGCGGGACTCGCCCACGCCGCAATCGACGAGCTCGCCCGTGAACTCGCCGGCCGGTGCGAAGATGAGCGAGCGGGAGCGATACGCTTCCCCCTCCACGTCGAGCGCCGATACGGTGGCCCCCTTCACGGAGACGGAGGAGAGCACTTCCACGCCGGGCGCCACCAGGCTCAGCCCCTGGCCCCGGTTGGAGAAGGAGGCCACCTCCTCCGCCGAGTCCACCGCCCCCACGGCCAACACGGAGGGGAAGGCCGCCGGGTAGCTCAGGGGCGCCTCGTGATCGGGGTCGCTGTCGTTCCCCGACGCCGCGACGATGAGCATCCCGCCATCGTACGCGGCCTGGAAGGCATCCCGCGCCGTGCTCCCCATGTCCGCCGGGCTGCCGAGTGACAGCGAGGCGACCTTCGCCCCCTGCTGCTGGCACCACTCGAGCGCCGAGAGCACGTCGCTGACGCTGGCTCGCTCCTGCACGTTGAGCACCCGGGCGATCAGCAGCTCCGCCCCGGGGGCCACGCCCACCATGCCGCCCGGGCTCATGCCCGGGTAGGTCGTGCCCCCCGAGCCGAGCTGCGCCGCGATGATGCCCGCCACGTGTGTGCCGTGGCCGATGCCCCGCACGCCGTCCGTCTCGTCGCTCGGGTCCTCGTCGTCGTCCACGAAGTCATGGCCGCCCGTGTAGGCCGCCTCCAGCTCGGGGTGCCGCCGGTCGATGCCGCTGTCGATGATGCACACCTTGATGCGCTCGCCCGTCGGGGCTCCCGGGTCGAGCACGCCGTCCTCGTTGGCGTCCCACACACTCGGCGCCTGCACGAGCCGCAGCGTGGCGGTGTACTCATCCACGGAGCCGGTCGTCCTGGGAGCCGCGAGCAACGCGGTCGGTGCGAGCACGGGCAACCCGAGCGGTCGCAGCTCCAGGTCCGGCTCGATGCGCTCCACGTCCGGATCCGCGGCGAGCCGGGCGCGCTCCTCGGGCGTCACTCGCGCGGCCACCGCTGAGACGGAGTGGTACTGCGCCTTCACCTGGCCACCGAGGCGCTGCACTCTGGCCGCGCTCACCCGGGCGCCGGAGCGGTAGCGCACGATGACGGCCTCGCGACCATCCCCCGAGGCTGCGTCCAGCTCCCGCTCGGGGAGGGAGCCCTGGGTCACGTCCGTGCACTCCGCGTGGCCCAGCTCCATGGGAGCTTTCCCTCCCCCCGTACACGCCACCACGGCCAGTAGGCCGAGAAGTCCCCAACGCCCCCGCATCGCACGCTCCTTTCCCGCCTGAGGAGAGGAGGTGGACAGGCGCCCGGGCCGGAGCCAGGGGCGGTCAAACTTTCCAGGGATGCCGCCGTGCCCGGGTTCACAGAGCCCCATGCCTTGTGTGGAGCACCTTCCACCGCGAGCGTTCCCTCACGGACGAAGGCGGACGCTCGCGGGAGGGAGCACCGGGCCCACGCGAGGGCCGGCTCCCTCGGACGCCGGACGAGCAAGGGGACTTCTCGTGCTAGACAGCCCGGGTGTTCGATTTCGCCCTTCCGCCGGAGCTCCCGCGAGAGCCCGAGGTCCTCGTCGAGTCCCCCCGCTGGTCCCTGGTGAAGCGGCGGGCCGACGGGAGCGTGGACTTCATCTCCCCGCTGCCATGTCCCTACAACTACGGCTGCATCCCCGGGCTTCAATCGGGAGATGGGGATCCGCTGGATGTGGTGGTGCTCGGCCCTCGCCTGCGCCGGGGCGAGCGCGTGCGCGTTCCCGTGGTGGGGGTCATCAAGTTCCTCGACGCCGGGTGCGCCGACCCCAAGGTCATCTGCAGCACGCGGCCCCTGCGAGCGGTGGACAGGGTGGGGCTCGCGGCCTTCTTCCGCACCTACGCCCTCTTCAAGCGGGGCCTCCACCGCGTGCGAGGCCAGGGCGGGGGCGATACGCGTTACCTGGGCTGGCTCGCCGATTTCACGGCGCGGCCAGCATGAAGCGCCGCAGGAGCGCGGGAGGCACGGGGCCGAACGAGAAGAGCTCGTCGTGGAAGGCGGCCTCGTCGAAGCGACTCCCACGCTCTCGCCGGCAGTCCGCCTCCAGTTGCTCGAACTCGAGCGCGCCGAGCAGGTAGGTGATGGCCTGCAGGGGGATGCGCTTGTAGCGCAGCACCTCGCGGTGGGCGTTGGGCTCCGGCATGCAGGCGTGGTGCACGAGGTAGCGCACCGCCTCCTCGTCGTTCATGCGCCGGGTGTGGAGGCCGATGTCCACCACCACGCGCACCGCGCGCAGCGCCCGGGCCACCAGTGCGGTGAGGGCCTCGGGGGCGGAGTAGAAGCCCGCGCGCCGCATCCGCTCCTCGGCGTAGGTGGCGTAGCCCTCGATGTTGAGCATGGGGCCGAAGTGGCTTCGCGCCATGGCCACGTGGTCCGTCACCAGGAGGAAGCGCACCGGGGCCGGGTGCTGGGAGAAGCCGCGCTGCCAGGCGACGCTCTGAAGGAAGTGGCCCGGGATGCCCTCGTGCACCGCGAGCAGCGCGGCCCAGACGGTGGGGTGGGCAGCCGCCATGGGGGCCAGCACGAACCAGCCCACCTTGCGCGAGTCGAGCAGCGGCGCGGGCCAGTTGGTGCCCCGCACGTCCACCATGCCCGGGGGCAGGTACTTCAGTCCCAGCCGGTAGCCGGCGGGCACGTTGAACATCCCCTGCTCGTGGATGAAGGTCTCGGCGCGCTCGATGAGCCCCCGGTAGAGGGGGATGACGTCCTCGTCCCGAGCGGGGCTCTCCGTCTCCAGTTGGGCGAGGAGCGCGCGGGCCTCGGCCAGGTTGGAGAGGGGCGCGCCGAGCTGGCCGGCGAGCTGGACGATGGACTCCTGGGCCCGGGCGAGCACGTCCTCGGCCTGGCGCACCAACTCCTCGGGCGAGGCGGTGAGGCCGAACATGTGCTGGAGCCGCCACCGGTACTCGTCCTCGCCGAGCACGACACCCGGGCGCGCGTGGGGCAGCACGCGCTCGCGGAGGAACTGGCGGTGGGTGGCGAAGGCCTCCCGAGCGTCCCAGGACGCCTGTTGGAGGGCCCGGGAATCGGCTCCCGAGAGCGTCACCTGGTGCGCCCCGGGCAGGGCCGGGAGGTGGTCGAAGTAGCGCACGATGACGGGGAGCTGGTCCTCCTCGAAGTCCTGGACGATGTGGACGTCCGGCAGCTCGCCCGTGGCGAGACCCTCGGCGAGGAGTTGCTCCTGCTGCCGGAGGAAGGTGGGGATGCGCGCGGTCCGGCTGGCGATGGCGGACCAGTCCTCGGCCGTCTCGGCCTGACCGATCTGGTACTGCAGCATCGTGTGCGGATAGGTCGACAGCTCGACATTCCGCCGGTGGCTGCGCAGGTCCTCGTAGGCGTGGACGTGGAACCGGGTGACGCCGAGCATCGCCAGCCGATCGAGCTGGGCCTCCGGGGGGAGCTCCTCTGGGGGCAGCCGTTCGAGCCGCGCGAGGACGTCGCGATGGAAGGCGTACTCGTCGCCGAGCGCGGAGGAGGAGAGGTCCTTCAGCCGATCATCCAGGTGGTGGAGCCCGAGGGTGGTGGCCTCCTCGGGCTGGGTCTGGAGGTAGCGCTCGAAGAACGAGGCGCGGAGTCGGACGAAGGCGTCGAGGCTGTGCGGAGGGGCCTGGTTCATCGCCCCCTGAAGTTAGTCATTGCTTCCGGGAATGGTGAACGTCTCCACCTGGTCGAGCGGACAGAGGGTGACGTTGGGCCCGACGCGGACCATGCGCTTGTTGTGACGAGGAAAGTCGGCGACCTCCATCTCGCGCCGCTCGCCGCCGGAGAGGTAGACGAGGTCCTCGGAGAAGGGGTTGCGCAGGTGGTGCCCGACGGACGGGGTGGGGAAGCCGAGGAAGTCGCCGGGGCCCACCTCGTGCTGCGCGTCGCCGATCTCCGCGATGCCGCGGCCGGACAGCACGTACATCCACTCCTCCTCGAGCTGGTGCGAGTGGTAGACGAAGGACTCCTTGCCGGGAGGGATGCGCAGGAGGTGGACGCCGGTGCGGCGCAGGCCCACGAGGTCGCTCAGCGATTGGCCGCGGATCTCCGAGTTGGGATTGAGCGGGTGCTGCTGCGACTCCTCGGGGACGCTGGCACGATCGGCGGCGCGGGAGAGCGGGGACTTGGGCGCGGCGGGGCTCTTCTCGGACATGGGAGGCTCCTGCGGGTTGGGGGGCGGCATATTAGCGCCATGCCCAGGGCTCGCTCCCTTGCTTCTGCCCCTGGAATTTCCCGGGCTACACTGGGCGCATGTCCCCTCCCGTTCCCCCGGATTCAACCGCCTCGTGGGAGGCCAGCGCCCGACGTCTGGGGGGCCTCTTGCTCGGGATGGGGCTGCTCTTCCTCGTGGCCGAGGTGCTCGGGGCGCTCGGGATCGGGCACTTGCCGCACCGGGTCTTCGCCGTGCTGCTCGACCAGCCCTTCTTCGCGAGCGCCATCGTGGGGGCGGTGCCGTTGCTGCTCGCCACGCGGCCGTCGCGGAAGACGCTGGTGTGGGTGGTGGCGGGAGGGCTCGAGTTCGCCGCCGCGTGGTGCGTCTTCCTCGGGGAGGCGCGCCTGGTGCCGTTCCTCGTCTTCCTCGGCCTGTTCGCCCTGGGGGCGCTGACCATCGGGAGCTTCCGGGGCCCCATCGAGCGGCGGTGGGAGTCCCGAGCGCGGTTGTTCGAGGCGCTGCTGCTCGCGAGCGTCGTGCCCCTCTTGAGCTTCTTCCTCAGCCTCACCTTCCTGCTGCGCCCCACCACGCTGGATGGGGCGCTCCAGGCCATCGAGGTCTCGCTGGGGTGGGCCCCGGAGCCGGCGCTGTACCGACTCTTCCTCCGCACGCCCTGGCTGGAGCGGCTCTGCGGGCTCGTCTATAGCGCGCTGCCGCTGGTGTTCCCGGTCATCACCGCCCTGCGGAGGGATCCGCCCTCGGGACGACAGGCCTCGCCCCTCGGCGCGTTCCTGTGGGTGGCCGCCAGCGGTTACGTCCTCTACCTGCTCTTCCCCGTGGTGGGCCCCATCCACGCCTTCGGGGCCGAGCATGCGCAGGGCGCATTCCCTCTGGAGAAGCTCCTGGCCACCTCCACGATGGCGGTGGAGTCGCTCGAGCCGCGCAACTGCATGCCCTCGCTGCACACCGCGTGGGCGCTCATCGCCTTCTGGTACACCCGGGGGCTGCGCCCGTGGGTGCGAGGGCTCTTCGGGGCCTTCCTCGGGCTGACGCTGCTGGCCACGCTGGGCTTCGGCTTCCACTACACCGTGGACCTGGTGGTGGCGCTGCCCTTCACCCTGGCCGTGCTCGCCCTGTGCACACCGCTCGCGCCTGAGGCCGCCCATACCCGCGCCCGTGTGCTGGTGGGCTCCATCACCGCCGTGGTCGCATGGCTGCTGGTGCTGCGCTTCGCACCCAGACTGCTGTGCCTGTCGCCGCTCGGCACGTGGACGGCGTTCGCGCTGACGGTGGCGGGCACGCTGTGGGGCGAGTGGCGCCTCGCGCGGAGTCCTCGTGCCACCGAGCTGGTGCCCGAGGCGGGTGAGGAGTCGGCGCGGGAGGCCGTGCCCGGAGTCCAGACGTGGGCCATCGGGGCCATGTTCTTCCTCTCCGGCTTCGCGGGGCTCTGCTACGAGGTCATCTTCGCCAAGTCCCTGGGACTGGCCTTCGGGAGCACCTCGCGGGCCTCGACGCTCGTGCTGGCGACGTACATGGGAGGCATCGCCCTGGGCTCGTGGCTTGGGGGCCGGTGGGGCTCCCGCGTCTCCAACCCGGTGCGGGCCTATGCGCTCGTGGAGGCGGGCATCGCCCTCTGGTGCGCCCTCTCGCCCTTCCTGATGGAGTGGGCGCACGCCCTCTACGTGCTCGTCGCGCGGGGCTCGCCTCCGTCCTCGACGGGCCTCATGCCGCTCCAGGGATTGTTCGCCCTGGGGCTGCTGCTGCCGCCCACGCTCCTCATGGGCATCTCCATGCCGCTGCTGGCGCGCCATCTCACCGACGCGCGGCAGTCGCTCGGCCGGGCCGTCGGCCTCCTCTATGGCCTCAACACCCTCGGGGCCGCGCTCGGCGCGCTGCTCACGGGCTACGCGCTGCTGCCCGCGTTCGGGGTGCGGCTGTCCACCTGGATCGCCGTGGGGCTCAACCTGCTGGTCGCGCTCGTGGGACTGGGGCTCGCCCGAGGGCCGCGGGGAGTTCCGGCCGCGGCTCCGGCGGAGGAGCCCGTGTCGGCGCCGTCCGCGTCCTCCATTCCCGCGGGCACCCTGGGGCGCGTGGGTCTCGTGCTGCTCGGCGTGGGCGGTGTCGTCACCTTCGCGCTGGAGACGACGTACATCCATCTGCTCGCGGTGGTGGCGGGCAACAGCGCCTATGCGTTCTCGCTGATGGTCTTCGCTTTTCTCGTGGGGTTGGCCTCGGGCGCCGCACTCGGCCGACGCTGGTTGGCGAGCACGCGGGCCGTGCTGGAGCGGCTGGCCTTGTTGGAGTTGGTGCTGGCGACCGTGCTGCTCGCCGGCTCCTTTCTCTGGGCGGCGGTGCCGGGCTACTTCGCGAGCTTCGGCGACCACCCGCCCACGCGAGGATTCGCCGCCCGCGAGTTCGTCCGCTTCGTCGTCTGCTGTCTGGCGATGGTGCCTCCGGCCGTCCTCATCGGCGCCATCTACCCGCTGGCCATGGAGTGCGTGGGCGCGAGCCGGCCCGGGGCGCGCGTGGTCGCCATGGGCCGGGCCGCCGCGCTCAACACGTTGGGCAACATCGTGGGCGCCATCCTGGGCGGACTGGTGCTCGTGGACGTGCTGGGCTCGCTGCGCACCCTGCAACTGCTCGCGGTGGCCTGTCTCCTCCTGGGAGCGGTGCCGCTGCTGGCCGCGCGAGCCTGGAAGGCCCCGGTGCCCCTCGTCACCGCGGCACTCGCCCTGGAGCTGCTGGCGCTCCAGCCGGCCTCCCTGGACCTCGATGCGCTGAGCTCCGGGGCCAACGTCTACTTCCAGGCCCAGGGGTGGGGCCGGGTGATCGACCACCGGGAGAGCGTCGAGGGGGGGCTGACGACGATCGCCGAGTCCAAGGACCCGGATGGCACGCCGGTCCGCACGATGCTGACGAACGGCAAGTTCCAGGGGGACGACAGCCAGCATCGGGAGATGCAGGCCCAGGTTGCCTTCTCGCTGGTGCCCCTGCTCCACGTGCCCGAGCGAGGGCACGCGGCGATCATCGGCCTTGGCACGGGTGTCTCCGCGCGCATCGCCAGCGACGCTGGCTTCGAGCACCTGGACGTCGTGGAGCTGAGCCGGGACATGGTGGACATGGCGCGCGCGCACTTCCCGAGCGTCAACGGAGGGGTGTTGGACCGGCCCCAGGTGAAGACGCACGTCACGGATGGGCGCAACTTCCTCCTGCTCTCCGCGCGGGCCTACGACTTCATCGGCATGGAGGTGTCCAGCATCTGGTTCGCGGGGGCGGCCAACCTCTACAACCGGGAGTTCTACGGCACCGCTCGGCGGGCGCTGAGTGAGCGAGGCGTGCTGCAGCAATGGGTGCAGCTCCACCGACTGTCGCACGAGGACATCCTCTCGGTCGTCTCCACGTTGCGCGCGGAGTTTCCCCGCGTGTGGCTCTATGTGGTGGGCAACCAGGGCGTGCTGGTGGCCTGTGCGTGGGACTGCGGGCCGGACGCGGGGACGCTCGCGCGCATCAACCAGACGCCGGCGCTCCAGCCGTTCCTCACCCTCATCGAGTCGAGGGCGGAGGACCTGCTGCAATCGAGGGTACTGGGCCCCGAGGACGTGGACCGGATGCTCGCCAACCCCACGGACTCTGGCCGGCACCTGGAGGCGCGCGTCTCCACGGACGACAACCTGCTGCTGGAGTACCGCACCCCACGGGGCAACGTGCGGCCCTACGACGACTCGCTGAGGGACAACCTCGCCTTCCTGCGCCGGTTCTCACCGCCCGCCCCGGCCGCGGACGCCCGCTCGTCGATGCCCGAGCCATGAGCCAGCACGCCTGCCTGTCCGCCCTCCGAGCGCCCGTCCACCCGGGGGCACCGCGGAGCGGGTAAGGTAGGCCGGACATGCTCGCGCTGCTCCGGCTCATCTCCCTGCGACATTTCTTGGGCTCGCCGCTGCGCACCGGCCTCACGGTGCTGGGCGTGGCCGTGGGCGTGGCGACCATGGTGGGGGTGATGTCCATCAACCGCTCGGTGATGGACGCGTTCCGCTCCACGGTGGACGCCATCGCCGGGAAGGCGGACCTCACGGTGGCGGGCGCGCAGACGGGCTTCGACGAGTCCGTGCTCGAGCGGGTGCGAGCGGTGCCCGGGGTGGCGCACGCCTCGGGGGCGCTGACGGTGATCGTCGCCGGTGAAGGGCGCTCCGGGCGAGAGCCTCTATGTCATGGGCGTGGACCTGCTGGATGACGGCCACTTCCGCACCTACGAGGGCGTGGACCGGGACCTCGGCGGGCTCTCGGACGACCTGGAGTTCCTCAACTCGACGGACCGGATGCTCGTCTCCGAGCGCTTCGCGCGCGAGCACGGGCTGAAGGTGGGGGACTCCTTCCAGCTCGTCACCGGGAGTGGACCGCAGGACTTCGTCGTGCACGCCCTGATCCGCGAGGCGGGGCCGGTGAAGGCCTTCGGCGGCTCGGTGGCGAGTGATGGACGTGGCCTCGGCGCAGGCGGCCTTCGGACGCGACCGGGTGCTGGACCGCATCGACGTGGCGGTGGACCCGGCGGTGGGCGTGGAGGCGGTGCGGGACGCGCCTGCGAGAGGCGCTGGGCGGCGGCTTCGAGGTGGAGCGCCCGTCGCGCCGAGGGGGCACGGTGGAGACGATGGTGCGCAGCTTCCAGCTGGGGCTGAACCTGGGCTCCGGGGTGGCGCTGCTGGTGGGGGTGTTCCTCGTCTACAACACCATCGCCATCAGCGTGGTGCAGCGGCGGCGGGAGATTGGCACGCTGCGAGCGCTGGGGGCCACGCGCCTGCGCATCCGCGCCCTCTTCACGCTGGAGGCGCTGGTGCTGGGCGGCCTGGGCACGGTGCTGGGGCTGCCGCTGGGCGTGCTCGTCGGCCGGGGGGCCATCGGCTGCGGTGTCCGAGTGCCATCTCCAGCCTCTACGTGAAGGTGAACGCGAGGGACGTGACGGTGGGCCCGCTGGAGCTGGGGCTGGGCGTGGCGCTCGGGGTGCTGGGCAGTGGTTCGCGGCGCTGCGTCCGGCGCTGCGTGGCCTCGAGCGTGCAGCCGGTGGAGGCGCTGCGCCGGGACGCGGCGCCAGGGCGCGGAGGTGGGCGACGCGCGTCGCTGCCCACGGTGCTCGGGGCTGGGGTGCCTCGCTGCTCGTCTACCCGGCCACGTGGCTGCCGACGCCCCGTGGAGAACCTGCCCGTGGGCGGCTACCTCGCCATCTTCCTCGTGCTCATGGGGGCGACGCTGCTGTCGCCCGCTGGTGCTGCGCGGGCTGTGGCGCCTCTACCGGCGGCCGGGCGAGTGCGCTGCTGGGAGTGAGCGGCCGGCTGGCGGCGGACAACTTCGCCCGAGCGCCCGGGCGCACGGCGGTGCCGGTGTCCGCGCTGGCCATCGGCGTGGCCATGTCGGTGTGCCTCGCCGGCTTCGTGGGCTCCTTCCAGTCCGCCGCGCACCGGTGGATTGGACCAGTCGGTGCCAGCGGACCTCTTCGTCACCTCGTCGGCGAAGCATCGGCCGGCGTGCAGAACCAGCCCATGGCGCCGGACCTGGGCGAGGAGCTCGCGACGCTGCCCGGGGTGGCACAGCGTGGACCGGGTGCGCGTGCTGCCCCACGACGTGCTGGGCCTGCGCATCTACGTCATCTCGCTCATCCCCGAGATCTACGAGCGCTACGGGCGGCCCGAGCTCCTCGAGGGCCGCCTGCCCACGCACGAGGAGCGGCTGGCCGGGCGCGTCACCATCTCCGAGAACCTCTCGCGCCGGCGGGACCTGCACGTGGAGGAGCACCTTCGAGATGTCCACGCCCACCGGTGCGCGCACCTACACGGTGGGCGCCGTCGCGGTGGACTACACCTCGGACCAGGGCATCGTCTTCCTGTCGCGCGAGGTGTACCATGGAGCACTTCCAGGACGACCGGGTGGACACCTTCGAGCTGTACCTGTCGGACCCCGCGCAAGCTGGACGAGCTCCGCCGCGACCATCACCGAGCGCGTGGGGCGAGCGCCAGTACAACCTCTACGTGCTGTCCAACGCCGAGCTGCGCGACGAGGCCACCGCGCTCATCGACGACGCCTTCGCCGTCACCTACGCCATGGAGGTGGTGGCGGTGCTGCTGGCGCTGCTGGGGGTCGTCAACACGCTGCTGGCGGCGGTGCTGGACCGGACCCGGGAGATCGGCCTGCTGCGAGCGGTGGGCGCGGCGCCGGTCCCACATCGTCCGAGCTCTTCGTGGGAGAGGCCGCCTTCATCGGCCTGTCAGGAGGGCTCATCGGGGCGCTGGCGGGCCTCTGGATGGGCGTCATGGTCACCGAGGTGGTAGGAGGCCAGGCCACGGGGTGGAGCTTCCCCGTATGTTTTCCCACCCGGCTGGCGCTGACGATGGGGGCTGCATCCACCCTGTGCGCCATCCTGGCCGGGCTGTATCCGGCACGGCGAGCGGCCACCTTGAACGTCGTCGAAGCGCTCGCCTACGAGTGAATCCCATGGTCTGCCAACCTGGCAGACGCCCTTCCACATCCTGCTGGTCGAGGACGAGCCCGTCATCCGGGAGCTCGTGCGCTCGCATGCTGAGCGACGGGGCCGTGGAGGTGGTGTGCGCGGCCAACGGCATCGAGGGCTTGAAGCTGGCCAAGAGCCGCCCCTTCCAGCTCGTCCTGATGGACGTGGTGCTGCCGCAGCTCGACGGCATCTCGGTGTGCCGGATGCTCAAGAGCGATCCGACGACGTCGAAGGTGCCGGTCTACATGCTCACCGCCAAGTCGAAGAAGTCGGACGTGGAGAGCGCGACGCTGGCGGGAGCGGACGGCTACATCCAGAAGCCCTTCAAGGGCGCGGAGCTGATGGCGCTGGTGGAGCGGCTGCGCAAGGTCGCCTGAGGCGTCGAGGCCCGGGGGTCGCTCAGGGCAGGCGCGGGTGGAGGTAGCGCGCCAGCAGGAGCATGTGGTCCCAGTCCAGCTTGGCGAACTCGAGCGCCACGCCGTGCGCCTCGCGGCGGACGATGGTGCACGTGGTGGTGATGTCGGCGATCTGGGGCAGGGGAATCGTCAGGGTGAGCTGCTTGACCGAGTCCGCGGGGTGGCCGTGCAGGAAGAGGCCGGCCATGGACAGGTCGCGCGCCTTGACGAGCACGATGCGCTCGCCGAGGTGGACCTTGACCATCCAATTGGCCTCCACGCGCGGGTGGTAGCGCTCGGCGAGACGGGTGGGGGCGTGGGACGGCGTCATGGGGCGGCTCCTCTGGGTGCGACAGGGGACTACCAGTCTGAAGCAGCCCCCGGGGGTCGCAACTTTTCGTCCCGGGCCGTCCACCCGACCGTCCACGTGCGCGGACGTGCGCTCCGCCGCGTGGAGGGTTGCGCGAGCAGCGGCTGACGCCAAGTACCCGAGATGACTCGGCCCGGCGGCTGGCACGCCGGCTGAAGAAGCCCCGGCGCGAGACCCAGGCGCAAGGAGGCTTCAACGTGGAGAACGGCAATCGGATTGGCTCGCTGTCCATCACCCCCACCGTGGCGCGGCAGACGCCGCAGAACGACTTCGGCACGGTGTTCGCGCGCACGGCGCAGGAGGTGGTGAGGTCGGGAGCCGGGGTGATGGCGTCGCTGGTGCCGGGAGGCGCGGCGGTGAGCGCGGCGGTGTCGAGCGTCAGCTCGGTGGTGTCGGGGGCGACTTCGTCCATCCGGGGTGCCTCGGCGATGCCGACGCCCGGGGGCGTGGGAGGGGCGGGAGGAGGCACGAGCGGTGCGGGGGGCCTGACGGGCAGCACGGGGAAGGGGGACCAGTGGGACCTGCTCGCGGCGCAGAAGGAGATGCAGGCCGAGGGGGCGAAGATGAACCTGGCCTACATGAACCTGCAGAACGAGATGCAGGCGGAGAGCCGCGCGCACAACGCCATCTCCAACATCATGAAGGTCCGCCACGACTCGGCGAAGGCCGCCATCAACAACATCCGATAGGGGCGGCGAGCCATGGCCATCGACAAGGTGGGGGCGATTGGTGGGGCGGGAGCAACGCCCGCGCTGGAGCCCTCGGGGAAGGCGCAGTTCGGCAAGGTGCTGGAGGGGGTGAAGGGGCAGGCGAAGCAGCCGGGGCCCCAGGTCGCCACCGAGGGCTCGCCGAGGCCGGCACCGGCGGAGCGGACGGAGGCGCCGCGCGGGACGTGCAAGGCGGAGGGAGTGGAGCGGGCCTCGGCGGGGACCTCGGAGGTCCAGGCCGGGGGAAAGGTGGACTCGGTGCAGTCCGCGCGGTCTCAGCAGGCGGTGCAGATGCTGGACCGCGTGAGCGAGGCGCAGAAGCGGCTGGACCACGTCCTGGAGCTGGCCCAGTCCGGCAAGTCGTTCACGCCGAACGAGCTGATCGCCCTCCAGGCCCACGTGTACCGGGCGAGCCAGGAGCTCGATCTCGCCGGCAAGGTCGTCGAGAAGGCGACCGGCGGCGTCAAGCAGGTGCTGCAGACCCAGGTGTGAGGAGTTCCCCATGTTCTTCCGACGCTGTCTCTTCGTCCTGCTCCTGTGCGCCACCGGCTGCCGGGAGCGAATCCAGCACGGCCTGGACGAGCGCCAGGCCAACGAGTTGCAGACGGTGCTCGTCGAGCGAGGGCTCGACGCGCGCAAGGTGCCCGAGGCGGGCAAGAAGCCCACATGGGCCATCGAGGTGACCGAGGAGCAGTCCTCGGACGCGGTGCGGATCCTCGCGGAGCTGGGGCTGCCGAGGCCCACCGCCGACGAGGGCTGTGACGTCTTTGGCGGGAGCGGGTTGGTGCGCACGCCGGTGGAGGAGCAGCTCTGCCGGGTGCGGGTGATGGAACGGGGCCTGGAGACGACGCTCCAGACGGTGGAGGGGGTCATCCTCGCGCGGGTGCACCTGGTGGTGCCTCCGCCACCGAGGCCCGGGCAGCAGGCGGTGCCCTCGAAGGCCTCGGCGATGCTGCGCGTGGCGCCGGGCCATGCGGAGCAGATCAAGGGCTCGCGGGAGATGCTGCGCTCGCTCATCGCGGGAGGCGTGGAGGGGCTCTCCGCCGAGTCGGTGTCGCTCATGGTGGACGAGGTGTCCACGAGGGTGGTGGCACCCACGCCGGCGACCTCTCCGCTGACGCGGCTGCGGGTGCTGCTGACGGTGCTGGCCCTGTTCGTCACGGGGCTGTCGGTGGGGCTGATCCTGATGACGCTGCGCCTGCGGCACTACCGAGCCATGGCGGAGGCCAGGCCCACCACCCCTTCGGCCCCCGCGCGTCCCGTGGTGACTCCCGGGCCCGCGCGCAAGGTGGCGTGAGCCTCGGGGAGGGTGAGCCATGGAGGCGACGCGCATCACCCGGATTCCTCGTCCCGGGGCGAAGACGCAGGACCAGGTCCAGACGGTGGTGGTTCGGGCTCCGACGCGTCCGGAGCCGGCGAGGCCCCCACCTCCGACCTCCCTGCCGCTGGAGCGGATTGCTCTGGTGGCACTGGTCCTCGGGAAGGGGCAGGCGAAGGAACTGCTCGACGGCTTGAGAGAGCCCGAGGCGCGGCAGGCGAAGGCGCACCTGGCGGGCTTCGAAGCGCTCTCCTCGGCGCGGAGGCAGGCGCGAGTGGCGGTGGACTTCGGCGTGCGGCCGGATGCCGCGGCGCGGCTGAGGGCGGTGATGGAGGAGGCGCCGGAGGTGCTGCGGCGGGAGATCTTCCGGAGGCTGCCGCCCTACCACCGCAGCCTCTTTCCGGAGCGCCAGGTGGAGCCGCCCGACGCGGCGGCGACCCCGGCGGTGTGTGCGCTGGCCGAGCGGCTCATCCGAGAAGCCACGCGCTGAGACCCCCCGTCCCGGTCCCGGACTCCCCCTGACGTCCAAACCCTCGATTTCGCAGGCGCGGCCGCTGGCATCGGCCGTGAACAGGAGCGGCTTGTCCGCAGCACGGAGCGAACCATGCAAAGTCCTCTTGGAGATACCACCCGGTCCACGACGTTGAAGCCGATGCGGCTGCGCCGACTCGGCACGCGCCGGCTGTCGCGCGCCCACATGACCCTGAACGAGCGGCCGCGGGTGGTACGGCTCGCGCGACAGGCGCTCCAGATGGTGTGCGAGTCGCTCGGCAAGGAACTGGGGTGCCCCGTCCGGGCCGAGGCGCGGTTGCTGGAGGCGGTGGTGATGCCGGCGACGGGGCTGGCGCACACGGCGGCCTTCGCCCTGGTGGACCTGTCGGCCACGGGGGGGACGGCGGTGCTGGAGCTGGAGCCGCCGGTGCTCTTCGCCGCGCTGGAGCGCCTGGCTGGAGCGGGGACGAAGCCCGGCCCCATCACGGGCCTGACGCGACTGGAGGAGGCCTCGTTCGCCTTCCTGGGCCTGTCGGCGCTGTACGCGCTGCGCGGGCAGGAGGAGCTGCAGCGGCGGTTCGGCCCGCGCCTCACCGGGGTGACGATGAATCGCACGGAGGCGCTGGCCCGCCTCGATGCCCGGCAGCGTCACCTGGGCGTGGAGCTGACGGTGTCGGTGGGAGGGACGACGGCGGGAGGGAGGCTGCTTCTGCCCGCGGTGGTCCTCGAGGGGGCGCTGAAGGAGCTGCCGGCGGAGCACGACCCGGAGATTGCTCCCGAGGTGCTGTCGGCGCGGTTGGGCGCGCGCTGCTTCGTGGGGCGCACGTCGCTGCCTCGTGAGGCGCTGGAGACGCTGGGGCTGGGGGATGTCGTCCTCTTCGAGGGGTTGCGCCGGGAGGGAGCGCAGCTGCTCGGGACCGGGCGCCTCGTCCTGCGCGGCTTCGAGCTGGCCGGTGACTTTGGCCCCGAGGGTTTCTCGCTGACCCGCGCGCACAGGCGCGGACTTTTCCAGGAGTCGGACATGGTGGAAGTGAACGAGCGGAGCGAGGGGATGCCCCCGCTGCCGGTGGACGTGGAGATCGAGCTGACGCGGCTGTCGTTGCCGCTCTCGGAGCTGGCGGGGCTCAAGCCGGGGGCGCTGCTGCCCCTGCGCATCAACGCGAGCGAGCCGGTGCTGCTGCGAGTGGGGGATCGGGCGGTGGCGAGGGCCGAGCTCGTGGACATCGAGGGCGAGGTGGGGGCCCGCATCCTCACCCTGCTGCCGTGAGCGCGCCCATGAAGACCCTGCTCGATTCCACGTCTCCGAGGACCAAGGTCCTGCTGGCGTGTGGCCTCATCCTGGGATTGGCCGCGCTCGCGCCGCTGGGGGGCATGTCGGCGACGTCGGTGGCCCGGGGGCTGCTCGGGGCGGTGGCCCTGGCGGGGCTCGGCTGGTGGCTGGTGCGACGTGGTCGGGCCGAGTCCCGCTTCACGCTCTCCGAGCGCCTGCAGGTGGTGTCCCGGACGGGCCTGTCGCAGCGCTGCGGCCTGGCGCTGGTGGAGGTGGACGGGCAGCCGCTACCTCGTGGCCTACGGGGACTCCTTCGCGGAGATCCGCCGGGCGCAGGCTCCCAAGCGAGTGAAGACGCGGACCCGGCGGCGGACGGTGACGCATCTGTCGGCGAAGGAGACCCTGTCATGAGCCGCGCGTTGCTCGTCCTGAGCGTCCTCGTGCCGGGGCTGGCCTCGGCGGCGGAGCCGTCGTTCTCGCAGATGTCCTTCGCTGGCAGCCCGCTGTCGATGATGGGGATGCTGGCGCTGATGTCGCTGCTGCCCTTCGCGGTGCTGATGCTGACCAGCTTCTCGAAGATCGCCGTGGTGCTGTCGCTGGCGCGCTCGGCGATGGGCACGCAGCAGGCGCCGCCCACCATCGTCCTCACCGGGCTCGCCGCGGTGCTGACGGGCCACATCATGGCGCCGGTGATGGAGCGCATGTACGACGTGGGGCAGGTGGCCTACCAGGAGACCCAGCTCGGGTGCGCAGCTCCTCGCGTGCCGCGGCGCAGGTGACCGAGCCGCTGCGCGGCTTCCTGGTGAAGCACGGCAGCGCCGGAGGAGCGGGCGCGCTTCGTGGACCTCGCGCGCGAGCTGCGGCCGCCGGAGGAGGCGCGACCAGGTCCACGAGGACGGACCTCTTCGTGGTCATCCCGGCCTTCGTCATCACCGAGCTCAAGGAGGCCTTCCAGATCGGCTTCCTCGTCTTCCTGCCGTTCCTGGTGCTGGACATGGTCATCGCCAACGTCCTGCTCGCGCTGGGCATGCAGTCGCTGTCGCCGAGTCAGGTGAGCCTGCCCTTCAAGATCCTCCTCTTCGTCGCCGTGGACGGCTGGGCGCTGCTCGCCCGGGGCCTGATCCTCGGGTACCGGTGACGCCATGACCCAGGACGTCCTGCTCTCGCTCGGCCGCGAGGCGCTGCTGCTGATGGTCCTCGCCTCGCTGCCGCCCATCGGGGCGAGCCTGGTGGTGGGCTTCCTCATGAGCCTCTTCCAGGCCACCACCCAGATCCAGGAGAGCACCCTCTCGGTGGTGCCCAAGCTGTGCGCGGCGGTGCTGGCGCTGGTGCTCGCCGGCCCCTGGATTGCCGGCCAGCTCACCCGCTTCACGCACCAGCTCCTGCTGGTCATCGCCGAGGTGGCGGCGTGAACCTCGCGCTCCTCCGCGCGCAGTTCGACGCTGCTGGGGCCCGACGTGGTGGCCGTGGCCCTGTGCTCCGCGCGCCTGCTGCCGGTCGCCTTCCTCTGCCCGCTGCTCGGAGGCCAGGCCGCTCCGACGACGGTGAAGCTCGCCCTGGTGCTGAGCCTCTCGCTCTTCCTGCACCATGTGGCGGGAGTGGCGCTGCCGGCGCCCGTGGAGACGCCGCTGCAGCTGCGCGGCGCTGGCGCTGAAGGAGCTCGCCTACGGGCACCTCGGTGGGGCTCGTCGCGGCGCTGCCCTTCGATGCGGCGCGCATGGGCGGGCGCTTCATCGACCTCTTCCGCGGCACCTCGGCGGAGGCGAGCCTGCCGGTGGCCGGGACGCCGCGAGTCGGCCACCGGCGACGGGCTCTACCAGCTGCTCGTCGCGCTGGTGGTGACGGGAGGGCTGCTGCCGCATCGTCCTCTCGGGGCTGGTGCGTGGCTTCGGCGTGGGTGCGGCTGGGCGCGTATCGTGCCCACCGAGGCGGCGGCGCTGCACGTGGTGGCGCTGGTCGGCGGCGCGATGGCCACCGGGCTCGCGGTGGGGGCGCCGGTCGCGGCGGCGGTGATGGCGGTGGACTGCTTCGCTCGGGCTGGCCTCGCGCGCCGCGCCCCAGGTGAACCTCCAGGAGGTGGGCGCACCGCTGCGCATCCTCGGCGGCGGCGGCGCTGCTGTGGCTCGGCGTGGGGATCCTCTGTGAGCGGCTGCTCGCGGGCGTCCTCTCGGTGGACGCCGCGTTGCTGCGGCTGGCGGAGCTGGCGCGATGAGCGAGAAGACCGAGCAGCCCTCGCGCGAAGCGGCTGCGGGAGGCGCGCCGCAAGGGGCAGATGCCCCGCAGCCGGCTCCTCTCTTCCAGCGCGGTGACGCTCGGAGGAGCTGCTCGGCCTCACCGCCTCGGCGGGCGCGGGCTTCGCGCGGCTGCAGGACTGGACGGCCCGGCTGCTGCTCGACCAGCGAGCCCACGGGGGCCTTGGAGAGGCGGGGCGCGATGCCGGTGCTCCTGGTGGGCCCCGTGCTCGGTCGGCGCGCTGCTGGCGTCCCTGGCGGTGTCCGTGGCCACGGTCGGGCTTCGAGCTGCAACGCGGAGCACGTGACGCCGAAGCTCGAGCGCATCAACCCGGCGGCGGGCTTGAAGCGCTCTTCAGCGTGAGCCGCTCATCGAGGTGGGCAAGGCGCTGCTGGTGGCCGCGGTGGTGGTGTGGCTCGTCTGGAGCGCGGCCGTGGAGGCCGGCACCGGACGTGCTCCGCACGGCCTGGCTGCGAGGGGACGTCTGGCGCTGGAGCTGTCCTGGGACCGGCTCGGGCCGCTCGTCACCCGGCTCGCGTGTGTCCTGCTGGTGCTGGGCGTGGGGGACTTCGCTGCTCGCGCGTCGGCGGCACGTCAAGGACCTGATGATGACGCCGCGAGGAGGTGAAGCAGGAGCACAAGGAGAGCGAGGGTGACCCGCACCACAAGGGCCAGCGCAAGGCGCTGCACCGGCAGCTGGCGCCGGGAGGCCCGGCACGAGGGGTGCAAAAGGCCGACGCGTCGTGGTCGTCAACCCGACCCACATCGCGGTCGCGCTCCGCTACGCCCCGGAGGAGTGCGAGGCGCCCTACCTCGTGGCCAAGGCGCGCGAGGAGGACGCGCTCGCACTGCGGCGAGAGGCCGCTCGCCTGGGAATCCCGGTGGTTCGGGACATCGCCGCTGGCGCGCAGCCTCATCCACTACGACGTGGGCGAGGAGATCCCCGAGGAGCTGTACCAGGCCGCCGCGGCGGTGCTGCGGGTCGCGCACGGAGCGCGGACGTGGACGACCGTCCACGGAGGCAGACGTCATGAACCAACTGGTGAAGATGCTCGCTGACGGGCTCGCGAAGTCCTCGGACGTGGTGCTCGCCGTGGCGATGGCCGCCATGCTCGGCGCGCTGATCGTCCCGCTGCCCGCCTGGCTGCTCGACCTGGGGCTCGCGATCAACCTGGCGGCGGCGGTGGCGCTGCTGGTGGCGGCGCTCTACGCGCGGGACGCGCTGAAGGTCACGTCCTTCCCGACGCTGCTGCTGGTCACCACGCTCTTCCGGCTCGCGCTCAACGTCTCCTCCACCCGGCTGGCGCTCGCGGAGGGACACGCGGGCGAGGTCATCCAGGCGTTCGGCGAGTTCGTGGTGCGCGGGCGACTACGTCGTCGGCGCGGTCATCTTCGCCATCCTCACGCTGGTGCAGTTCCTGGTGGTGGCCAAGGGCGCCGAGCGCGTGGCCGAGGTCTCCGCGCGCTTCACCCTGGACGCGATGCCGGGCAAGCAGATGTCCATCGACGCCGACCTGCGCGCGGGGGCCATCGACCAGGCGCAGGCGCGCGCGCGGCGGCGCGACCTCGAGCGCGAGTCGCAGATGTTCGGCGCGATGGACGGCGCGATGAAGTTCGTGAAGGGCGACGTCATCGCCGGCCTGGTCATCGTCGCGGTGAACCTCCTGGGCGGCATCTGCATCGGCGTGCTGCAGAACGGGATGACGCTGGCCGAGGCGGCCTCGCACCTACGCGCTCATCGCCATCGGCGACGGCCTGGTCTCGCAGATTCCCTCGCTGTGCATCGCGGTCGCCGCGGGCCTGGTGGTCACGCGCGTGGCCTCCGAGAAGGAGGACGACTCGCTGGGCGCGGAGATCGGCGCGCAGTTCTTCGGCGAGTCGCAAGGCGCTCTGGGTCGTGGCCGGCCTGTGCGTGGCCCTCGCCGCGATGCCGGGGATGCCGCACCTGACGTTCCTCGGGCTGGGCGCTGCCGCTGGGAGGACTCGCGCATGCGCCTCAAGTACGTGAAGGCCGCCGCCGCGGAGGAGGACGCCGCCGCGGAGCCGGCCGACGGGCAAGCCCGAGGCAGGAGCGGCGGCTCAAGGCGGACCGGGAGCGCCCCCGGAGAGCACGGTGGCGCCGGTGGGCGTGTCCCCGCTCACCCTCGACCTCGCGCCGGATCTCACGCCCATCGCGCAGGAGCAGGGCGGCGCCTTCGTGCACCAGGAGCTCAACCGGCTGCGCGACGAGCTCTTCTTCGAGCTCGGCGTGCGGGTGCCGGGCATCCGCGTCCGCACCGACGCCGCGTACCTGCCGGCGGGCACCTACCGCATCCTGGTGGACGAGGTCCCCGCGGCGGATGGGACAGGTCGTGCCCGGGGCGCTCTACGCGCTGGCGCAGCCGGAGGAGCTCGCCTTCCTCGAGGTGAAGGCGGAGCCCGCGGTGGACCCGGCCACCGGCAGGCCCATCAGCCGGGTGCCGGAGGACGGGCGCGCAGCGCCTGGAGATGGCGCAGGTCGCGGTGCGGCGCCCGGGGGAGCTCATCGCCGAGCACCTGCGGAGCCTCGTCCGGGCGCGCGCGGCGGTGCTCCTCGGCGTCCAGGAGGTGCAGGGGCTGCTCGACGGGCTCGAGTCACAGGCGCCGGCGCTGGTGAAGGAGGCGCTCCAGAAGGTGCCGCTGCCGCTGCTCACCGAGGTGCTGCGCAAGCTCGTGCAGGAGCAGGTCAGCATCCGGAACATGCGCGCCATCCTCGAGGCGCTGGTCTCGCCCACGACCGAGGGGGATGCCACGGCCCTCGCCGAGCGCTGCCGCCAGGCCCTGCACCGCTACCTCAGCCACAAGTACGCCCCGTCCGGGCCGCTGTACGCCTACCTGGTGGACCCGGCGATCGAGGAGACGCTGCGCGCCACGGGGCCTCGCGGGCCGGCGCCCGAGCCCGAGCGGGTGGCGGCGATCCTCGAGGGGGTGCGGCGCATCGCCGCCGGCGGCGGACGCCGTGCTGCCTCACCGCGCCGGACGTGCGGCGCCCGCTGCGCAAGCTGTGCGAGGGCGCGTTCCCCGACGTGGCGGTGCTGACCTACGGCGAGCTCGACCTGGACCTGCAGATCCGCCCGCTCGGGCGGCTCGTCGCGCCGTGCCGCATGAGGCGCTGAGCGGGCCGGCTAGCAGTTGCTGCCGCTGCCGCTCTTGGGGTTGCAGGAGATGTCGGCCTGCGGCGGTCTGGGGCGCGGGCCGGTTGACCCGGTCGCGCAGCTCCTTGCCCGTGCGGAAGAGCAGCCCGCGCTTGGGCTTCACCGGGATGACCTGGCCCGTCTTGGGGTTGCGGCCCTGGTAGCCCTGGTAGTTCTTCACGTGGAAGGCGCCCAGCCCGCGGATCTCGATGTTCTCCCCGCGGCAGAGCGCCTCCTTCATCGACTCGAAGATCGTCTCGATCGTGGCCTCGGCCTGCTTCTGGGTCATGCCCCGCTTGGCGACGAGGATGTTGATCAGATCGGACTTGAGCATCGCTCGCTCCCGCAAACCGCGTAACCCCTCGGAAACAGGGCGCTTGGCCCGTGGTCGAATGCCGAAACGATAACAGAACGAATCCCGCGTGCAAGCCACGAGGCCCGCCAACCTCCCAGAAACGTTACGGATTTCCGCTTCCAGTCGCGGCTGGGGCCGGTGCCGGGGCAGCTATCGCCTCCTCCGTCGCGAGCCCGGGGCGCACCAGGATGGCGAGGTCCAGCCACCGGGTCCGGCGCAGCACGTCGAGGCCGGAGCGGTCCGCCTCGCTGAAGAAGGCGTCCACCGGCTCGAAGCCGGGGGCTCGTGGGGTGTTCGGAGCATCGGGCTCGGAGGGGTTGTAGACGCCGTGGACGGCGAGCGTCACGTCGGCCAGCGTGAGCTCGGCCGGTGGGCGGGCCGGCAGGATGCCTCCTCGGCGATGGCGCTCGATGAGGCCCGCCCGCTCCATGTCGTCCACCACCTCGTGGACGAGCGACTCGGCGACCCGGAGGCGGAGGGCCAGCTCCCGGGGGAGGGCGGGGCGTCCCTCCGTCGAACCAGACCAGCGTGCTCTCCTGGGCAATCCGGGCGCCCACCAGCTCCCGCGCCCGGGGGTGGGCCCCGAAGGCCCACAGCGAGTCCCGGAAGGTGGCGTGCTCCACCACGTAGGAGAGACGGGCGCCAATGAGGATGAGGAGCCAGTCCACGTACAGCCACGCCAGGAACATGGGCAGGGCGCCCAGCGAGGCGTAGAGCGGGTTGTGGCGGAAGCTGTACGCGGCGGCCTCCGTGTACACCTGCCGCGCCACGCTCCAGGCCGCGCCCGCCACCAGTCCGCCGGCCAGTGCCGACCGGATGCGCAGGTGCGTGTTGGGCGTCACGTAGTAGAGCAGGGTGAGCCCACCCACCGCCGCGAGGGGAGACAGGGCGCCGAACAGCAGCTCGAACAGGTCCAGGAAGAGTGGGGTGTGGGTGCCCTCCAGGAAGGAGCGCACCACGCCCGTCCCCGCGAACGAGATGGCCAGCATCAGCGGCCCCAGCAGCAGCAGCCCCGCGTAGGTGAGCGTGCGGACCAGCCACGGGCGTTGGTTCTTCACGCCCCAGATCTCGTTCAGCGAGACGTCGATGTTCTGCAGCAGCGAGCCCGCCGAGAAGAGCAGACCGAGGAAGCCCGCGCTCCCGATGGCCGTCGTGTGGCCCGGCTGCAGGAAGCGCTCGAGGAAGGCCGCCGACTCCTCGCGCACGCCGGGGGCCAGCACCGCGAAGATGAGCTCCCGGAGGCGCTCGCTGGAAGGACTGTTGGTGGTAGGCCCCCAGCAGTGCCAGCACCACCGTCAGCAGCGGAATCAGCGAGAAGATGCTGATGTAGGTGAGCGCCGCGGCCCGCAGTCGGATGTTCTCGCCCTGGAAACCGCGCGCCAGGGTCCGCACCGCCAGCACCGTGTCCGCCGCGAAGCGGCCTGTCCGCGTCCGCGACAGCGGGGCCCAGGTGCGGCGGGCCCACTCGAGTGCGTGGGCGTGCAGTCGCTGAAGGAAGAGGGGAATGAAGGACCGCATCCGGTGGGCCCAGGCTAGCCAATGCCAGGGAGGCTCGGCCAGTGGGGGAGGCTCGACCGATGGGGTCCGTACCCTCCCCGGGCCTCTCAGAGCGAGAGGGCCCGTCGAGCTCAGCTATTGCCGCCGGACTCGTTGCCGCCGCCGCCAGAGGACGTCGGCGGGGTGCCGCCGGTGGACTGCGCCTGCTCGCCACCGGACTGCGCCTGCTGTTGCTGCTGCTGGGGCTGCTGTCCACCACGCCCCTCGCGCTGCTCGGGCCGACGCTGCTCGCCACCCCGGTTGCGGTCGCGCTCACGGCCGCCGCGGTCACCACCCCGGTCGCGGTCACGGGCACCCCGGTCACCACCCCGGTCGCGCTCGCCCCGTTCACCGACCCCGATCGCGCTCACGGCCGCCCCGGTCTCCGCCCCGGTCACGGTCACCACCGCGGTCGCGGTCACCACCCCGGTCGCGGTCACGGCCACCCCGGTCTCCGCCCCGGTCGCGGCCACCACCCTCGGAGCGGAAGCCGCGCTCGCCACCGCCGCTCTCGGGCCGACGCTGCATCGACAGTTCGCCATCACCCGAGCCCGGCGACGAGGCCACCTTGTGGTCCCCGCCCTGCGCGCTGCGGCCGTAGATGTCGTACTGCTCGCGGTGGTAGTTCTGCTGCGCCTTCACCTGGATGGACTTGTTGTAGCGGTCCATCAGGTGCCGCAGCTCCTGCCGCTCCTCGCCCTGGAGCAGCCGCGCCACCTCGGCGTTGCAGTTGACGACCAGCGTGGGGTCCTTGTAGTCCGGCGCCTCGCGGCGGATCTCCCGGAAGATCTCGTAGGCCACCGTGGTGGCCGTCTTCACGAAGCCCTGGCCGTCGCAGTACGCGCAGTCCTCGTGCAGCATGCGGCCGATGGACTCGCGCACGCGCTTGCGCGTCATCTCCACCAGGCCGAGCTCGGAGATGCGCAGCACGTTCGTCTTGGCCTTGTCCCGGCCCAGCGCCTCCTGCAGCGCCTTGAAGACCTTGTCGCGGTTCTGCGGCTTCTCCATGTCGATGAAGTCGCAGATGATGATGCCGCCGATGTTGCGCAGCCGGAGCTGGTAGACGATCTCCTTGGCCGCCTCGACGTTGATCTTGGTGATCGTCTCCTCGAGGCTCTTCTTGCCGACGTAGCGGCCGGAGTTGACGTCGATGGCGGTGAGCGCCTCGGCCTGGTCGATGATGAGGTAGCCGCCGCTCTTGAGCCACACCTTGCGCTGGGTGGCGCGGCTGATCTCCTGCTCGATGCCGTAGGCGTCGAAGATGGGCTCGTCCGACTCGTGGAGCACCACCCGGTCCTTGAGCGCCGGGTCCTGCGCGGTCACGAAGCCGAGGATGCGCTCGTACTCCTCGCGGTCGTCGACGACCAGCTTCTCCACGTCGTGCGGCGAAGAGGTCGCGCGTGGCGCGCAGGATGAGGTCGAGGTCCGGGTGCAGCAGGCCGGGGCCGCCGCGCTTCTCGTTGCGGCGCACCACCTGGTTCCACACCTCGATGAGGAAGCGGATGTCGGTCTCCAGCTTCTCCTGCGGCACGTTCTCCGCGACCGTGCGCACGATGAAGCCGGTCCCGGGCGGGCGCAGCCGGTCGACGATCTCGCGCAGCCGCTTGCGCTCCTTCTCGTTGGAGATGCGGCGGCTGATGCCCACGTGGTCCACCGTGGGCATGAACACCAGGTGCCGGCCCGGGATGGAGATGTGCGAGGTGAGGCGCGCGCCCTTGGTGCCGATGGGATCCTTGGAGATCTGGACCACGACCTCCTGGCCCACCTTCAGCAGGTCCTCGATCTTCGCCGACTTGCGCGGCTTGGACTTCTCCTCGTCGCGCTTGCGCTGCTGCTCCTCGCGCTGCTTGCGGCCCTTGTCCTTCTCCCGATCCTTCTCGCGCTCGCGGTCCTTCTGCTCGCGGCGGCCTTCGCGGGCCTCGCGGGCGGCCTCGCGGTGCTCACGCGGGGCGCGGCGCTCACCGGCGGCCGTCTCGGGCTTCGCCGGGCGCGGGGCGGTCTCGGTCTGCGCAGGGGCGGGGGCCGCCGCGGCGCCGGGCTCGCTCGGAGTCACCGGGGTCGGCTCCGGCGGGAGCGCCAGGGCCACCGAGCCCTCGGTGGCGGGCATCGCCGCGACCGGCTCCGAGGCACGCCTGGGCCGCCACGCTCACGGGCGCGGCCTCCGTCGGTGCCTCCGGCACCGGCGGAGCGGCTCATCGGCTCGGGCGTGGCCGTGACGACGGACCGGGCTCGGCCGGCGCGGCCGCCGCTCAGCGGACGGCGCGCTGGGCTCCTCGGCGCGACGCTCGGGCTCCTCGGCGCGGCGCTCGGCTCCTGCGGCTGGGGCTCCGGCTCCTGGACGCGACGCTCGGCCACCTCGCCGCTGGTGGGCGTGCTCGTGGACCTCGGCCTGCACGTCGGCGCCGGCGTCGTGGGCGGCCTCGGCGGCCACGGCCTCCGACTCCTCGGGCACGTCCGGGGCGTCCTCGTCGTGCTCGCCCTCGGTCAGCTCGAACTGGGCGCGCGCGAAGTCCGGGTCGTAGACGACGTCGCTGACGTAGAGGAAGGCGGCCTTCTCCAGCCCGATGTCCACGAAGGCCGCCTGCATGCCCGGGAGCACCCGGACCACGCGACCCTTGTAGATGTTGCCGACGACGCCCTTGTCCTTCTTACGCTCGAGGTAGAACTCCGCGATGTGGCCGTTCTCGACGAGCGCCACGCGGGTCTCCCGGCCCGCCGCGTTGATGACGAGGATGCTGCTCATTGATGAATCCTGGGCGCGCGCGCGGATGCGTGAGCTCCGGCGGACGGGAGGCGACGGCGTCTCCCGCTTCCGAGCGCGCTGCGAGGGGAGAGGCGGCCCCGGCTCCTTCACGCACGCGGGTAGGCGACGGCCCGAATCTCCGGGGGCCGGCTGTCTCCGCACGGGTGAAGGTTGAGGGGACCACGACCTGCTCCTCCGAGTTCATGTCGCCCCGCGGCTGTCCGGCACCCTGCCGGGCGGGGACTTGCTTCCGTACCGAGCGTTCGAGGACCCCTGACGCCCGTGCCGCCCAGCCTCTTCCTTCCTCACCCGGTCGGTGCCCATCCGTGGGCGCCTTGGGGGGGCGATAGAGGCCCGGTGCAGCCGGCGCGCCCTGGTATGCCGGGAACGCACCCGTCTCAAAAATCTCCTGGAGGCCCAAACGCTCCACCCTCGGTAGAACGTCCCAAGCCCCGAAAACGCCAAAAGGTTTTCACGCCTGATACGACCTGTAAAGGCGAGACATGGAAAATGTCGGCCGGTCGGCAGCACGGGAGGCCTGCCGGCCGGCCAGGAGCCAGGGCTCCTCCGGGGTCAGGCCTGGGCGGTCGGGGCCCGTTTCCGGTGCTCCGGCTTGTCCAGTCGGCCCCGCGGACGGCGGACCAGGCGCAGGCCGGTCCAGGTGCTGTCGATGATGCAGATCTTGTTGTCCACCAGCCCGATGTCGAGCGCGGCCTGGCGGATGAAGTCCTCGGAGAGCGAGGTCTTGATGCCCTCGCCGCTGGGCCAGCACACCCAGATGCCGCCGGTGAGCGCCATGGCGCGGGACAGGGCGGGCAGGCGCTGGACGAGCTCGTGGGTGTCCTGGGTGAAGAACAGGATGACGTCCAGGCCCGTCTGGGCGGTGATGAGGAACTCCACCCCGTCGGGCAGCGGGTTGAGCTTCTGGACGAAGCCCCGAGGCGGGTTGATGACCGAGACCTTGCTGCCGGACTTGATGCCCAGCATGGCGGGCAGAGAAGCTATCGCGTAGGGAGTCATGAGCTGCGCTCCACGGTAAAGGTGCTGAACTCCCCACGCGCCTCGGAGTCGGCGCGCTCCACGTCCGACACCCGGGCCTGGGGCGGACCCCGGTGGCACCAGGTGACGAACGCATCGATGGCCTCTGGTGCTCCCTCCACCACCGCCTCCACGGACCCGTCCGAGAGGTTGCGCACCTGGCCCGTCAGGCCCAGTCGCAGGGCCTCGGTGCGGGCGCTGTCCCTGTAGAACACCCCCTGCACCTTGCCTCGAATCCGGAGGCTTGCTCGCCGCCTGTCCATGGTGCCGGCCCCTTACCCTCTCGCGTCCGTCTGCAGGAGCTCCAGGAACGCCTGCTCGTCCACGATTCTTACCCCGAGTTCCTCGGCCTTCTTCAGCTTGCTGCCCGGCATCCTCGCCCGCCACCACGAGGTCCGTCTTGCGCGAGACACTTCCCGACACCTTCCCACCCCGGCGTTCGATCTCCTCCTTGGCCTGCTCGCGGCTCATCCCGCTCATCCCGCCGGTGAGCACCACCGTCTTGCCGGCGAAGGCCCCCGTCTTGACGACGCGGGGGGCGGCGGGAGTGACCCCGGCCGGAGCAGGGCGTCGATGGCCTCGCGGTTCTGCGGCTCCCGGAAGAAGGCGTGGATGACCTGGGCCATGGTGGGGCCCACGTCCTTGACGCGGGTGATGTCCTCCAGGCTGGCCTCGTAGAGCTGACGCACGTCCGGGAAGGCCTCGGCGAGCGTCTTGGCGGTGGCCTCGCCCACGTGGCGGATGCCGAGCGCGTAGAGGAAGCGGCGCTGGGTGGTCTGCTTGGAGCGCTCGATGTTGGCCAGCAGGTTGTCGGCGCTCTTCTCGCCCATGCGCTCGCAGCTCGAGCGAGCTGGCCCCGGGTGAGGCGGTAGAGGTCCGCGAAGGTCTTCACCAGCCCCGTCTCCACGAGCTGCGCGGCCAGCTTCTCGCCCAGGCCGTCGATGTCCATGGCGGTGCGCGAGGCGAAGTGGCGCAGCCTTCTCCACCAGCTGCGCGGGGCAGGTGGCGCCGGTGCAGCGGATGATGGCGCCCTCGTCGTCCCGCACGGCCGCCGCGTCGCAGACCGGGCACTCGCGGGGGAAGACGAAGGGCTGGGCGTCGGCGCCGGTGCGCTTGGACTCCACCACCTTCACGATCTCGGGGATGACGTCGCCGGCGCGGCGGATGAAGACGGTGTCGCCGTTGCGCACGTCCTTGCGGCGCAGCTCGTCCTCGTTGTGCAGGGTGGCGCGGCTGACGGTGACGCCGCCCACCTTCACCGGCTTGAGGTGCGCCACCGGGGTGAGCGCGCCGGTGCGGCCCACGTACACCTGGATGTCCTCCACCAGGGTCGCCTCCTCCTCGGGCGGGAACTTGTAGGCGACGGCCCAGCGCGGGCTCTTGGAAATCTGCCCCAGCCGCTGGCGCTGGTCCTCCTCGTCCACCTTCACCACCATGCCGTCCACCTCGAAGGGCAGCGTCGTGGCGGCCCTCGACGGACTTGCGGTACTGCTCGCGCACGCCCTCCACGCCCTCCGACGCGCACGTAGCCGGTTCACCGGCAGCCCGAGCGACTTGAGGTACTCGAGCTTCTCCGTGTGCGAGCGGAAGGCGGGCACGCCCTCGCCGGGCACGCACTCGTAGAGGTAGAGCGGACAGCGGGCGCGAGGCGGTGATGCGCGGGTCCAGCTGGCGCAGGCTGCCGGCGGCGGCGTTGCGCGGGTTGGCGAAGAGCGGCTCGCCCTCCTCCTCGCGCTGCTCGTTGAGCTTCGTGAAGTCCTTCTTGGAGATGAAGACCTCGCCGCGCACCTCGAGCCGCCGGGCACCTTCACCCCGTCCTGGGGCAGCAGCTCCAGGGGGAGGCTGCGGATGGTGCGCAGGTTGGCGGTGACGTCCTCGCCCTCGGTGCCGTCGCCGCGGGTGGCGCCCGCGCACGAAGCGGCCCGTGCTCGTAGAGCAGGGAGACGGCCAGGCCGTCGAGCTTGGGCTCGCAGACGTAGGCGACCTGCGCGCAGGCCCGTCTGGCGGCGGATCCGCTCGTCGAACTCGGAAAGCTCCTCGTCGTTGAAGACGTTGGCCAACGAGAGCATCGGGGCGCGGTGGACCACCTTCTCGAACTTCTCCGCCGGCGGCGCCGCCCACCCGCTGGGTCGGCGAGTCCGGCGGTGTTGAGGTCCGGGTGCGCGGCCTCCAGCTCCTGCAGCTCGCGCATGAGCCGGTCGTACTCCGCGTCGCTGACCTCCGGCGAGTCGAGCACGTAGTAGCGGTGGTTGTGGTGGGCGAGCTCGCGGCGGAGCTGCTCGGCTCGGGCGGCGTCGGCGGTCTTCGAGGAGTTCACAGGTGAAGGCTCGGCGGCTGGACTGAAAATGAACGGCGTCGGTTGCCTGGCTGGGCAGGTAGCGAGGATGCCTTGACAGCTCCGGAGGTGGTCAATAACCTCTTGCAGCGGCTCATGAGGGTTGTTGTCACACCTTCAGGCGCCATCTCTTCCCAGTACCAAGGTTCCACCACTCGTGAGGTCCCGGCAAGAGACGGGAGCCCGGGTGTCCCCCTGAGGGTGTTTCGCGTCTCGCGTACCCCACGGACATTTTCCACGTCATCGCTGTGCGCGCCCCTCCGGGCGCCTGCCAGCAAGCCCCCCCTGAATCATGGCCAAAGCCCGTTCCCCCAAAGAGAAGGTCCTGGAAGTCGTTCCCTCCGAAGAGGAGAAGCCCAAGCGTCGCACGACGCGGGCCAAGGCGGCGGACCGGGATGACACCGAGAAGCCGGCGCGTCGCCGGACGGCGGCCCGTCGGGAAGAGGACACCGAGGTCGAGGCCTCTGCGTCCACCGAGGTCGCCGAGACGCCACGCCCGGTGCTGACGCCCATCCCCTCCCACCCCGTGCGCGACGAGGAGTACCAGGAGGTTCGCGCCGCCGAGGTCAAGAGGAACCCGGCGAGCAGCCCGCCGCTCCCGAGCCGGTCGAGGCGCCCGTCGTCACCGAGGTGACGCGCGATGGCGCGCCGATGCAGGTCATCAAGCTCAATGACCTGAAGCGGATGAAGATCACCGACCTGGCGAAGATGGCCCACGACTTCGGCATCGAGGGCTACCAGGGCCTGAAGAAGCAGGACCTCATCTTCGCGCTGCTGTCGGGCATCGCGGACAAGAAGTTCGAGGTGCACGCCGAGGGCGTGATGGAGCTGCTCGAGCGACGGCTTCGGCTTCCTGCGCAGCGCGGACAGCGACTACCAGCCGAGCCCGGACGACATCTACGTCTCGCCGTCGCAGGTGCGCCGCTTCAACCTGCGGCCGGGCGACACGGTGACGGGCCCCATCCGCCAGCCGCGCGAGGGCGAGCGCTTCTTCGCGCTGCAGAAGGTGGACAAGATCAACTTCGCCGACCCGCAGTCCGAGGCGGCCCGCGAGCGCATCCTCTTCGACAACCTCACGCCGCTCTACCCGACCCGCAAGCTCAAGCTGGAGCACGAGGGGTCGGAGATGACCACGCGCATCATCGACATGTTCTGCCCCATCGGCCTGGGCCAGCGCTGCCTCATCGTGGCGCCGCCGAAGGCGGGCAAGACGGTGCTGCTGCAGAACATCGCGCACGCCATCGCGCAAGAACCACCCGGACGTCTACCTCATCGTGCTGCTCGTGGACGAGCGGCCCGAGGAAGTGACGGACATGGAGCGCAACGTGCGCGGCGAGGTGGTCGTCGTCCACCTTCGACGAGCCCGCCACGCGTCACGTGCAGGTGGCCGAGATGGTCATCGACAAGGCCAAGCGCCTGGTCGAGCAGAAGCACGACGTGTGCATCCTGCTCGACTCCATCACCCGTCTGGCGCGCGCCTACAACACGGTGGTGCCGCCCTCGGGCAAGATTCTGTCCGGCGGCGTGGACGCCAACGCGCTGCACAAGCCCAAGCGCTTCTTCGGCGCCGCGCGCAACATCGAGGAGGGCGGCAGCCTCACCATCATCGGCACCGCGCTCATCGACACCGGCAGCCGCATGGACGAGGTCATCTTCGAGGAGTTCAAGGGCACCGGTAACTCGGAAATCGTCCTGGACCGCAAGCTGATGGAGAAGCGCATCTTCCCGACGCTGGACATCAACAAGTCCGGTACGCGCAAGGAGGAGCTGCTCCTGTCCCAGTCGGACCTCATCCGGATCACCGCGCTGCGTCAGGTGCTGCACCCGTTCACGCCGATCGACGCGATGGAATTTGTGCTCAAGCACATGCGTCCGACGGCGTCGAACGCCGAATTCCTCGGCTCGATGAACCGGTAAGGAGTCGACATATGCGCCGCACCCGCTCTGGTTCCCTCATCGCCCTCGCTCTGGGGGCGGTGCTCGGAGTGGCCGCCGGGTGCGGCCCAGTCGACGACGACTTCGGCGACAACCCGGCACCGTTGTCCAACCGCGTCTGCTACACGGACTCGGACTGCACGGGCAACGCGTGCTGCGGCCAGGGCACCAACCCCACCCACGTCCAGGACGGGCCCAACTGCAGCGGCGTGCGGTGTGACGGCGCGTGCCCGGTCAATGGCCTCGACTGCGGTCGCTGCCTCGTCATCTGCCGCGACTCGCGCTGCGAGGCCGCCTGCCAGGGCTGAGCCGGGCTCGCCCGCCCGAGCGTCTCAGGGCTGCTCGGGCGGCTGGACGGGCTCGAGCACGAGGGTCCCGGGCCTCGGCTGCGCCTTGATGCGGGCGTAGTCGAAGCAGGCCACCACGATGGAGGCCACGGGCACCGCGAAGAGCGCGCCCACCAGGCCGAAGAGCTTCTCCCCGGCGATCAGGCTGAAGGCCACGATGACCGGGTGGATGCGCGCCGCCGAGCCCATGATCTTCGGGTTGAGGAAGTAGGCCTCCAGCGCGTGGATGCCGACGATCCACAGCAGGATGGCGAAGCCCTTCTGGAAGCCGTCCGACAGCGCGATGAGCACGATGGGCACCGAGCTGAGGATGGTGCCGAAGATGGGGATGAGGCTGAAGAGCGTGGCCACGGTGGCCAGCAGGAAGGCGAACTTCACCCCGAACAGCAGCAGCCCCACGAAGGTGAGCGCGCCGTTGACCAGGCAGATGGTCACCTGGCCGCGCACCACCCCGGACAGCGAGCGGTCGATGCGCTCGAGCAGCAGCCGCGCGTCGGCGGCGTACTCGGCCGGGATGAGGCTGGTGACGTAGCCGCGACGATGGCCTGCGCGTCGATGGAGAAGAACGCGGCGACCATCAGCATGAAGAACAGCATGAACACGCCGGCCAGCACCGACGTGACGATGTTGCGCGACACGGTGACGATGTCGCCCAGGTGCTCGCGGGTGAGGGCCGACAGGCTCGCGGCGCCATCCTGGATGAGCTGCTCCAGGTTCAGGGCGACGCCGTTGGTGGGCGCTCCGGAGCGGCTCTCCTGGGGCGTGGTGATGGCCACGGGGATGCCGTTGGCCCGGAGCCACTCCTCGGCGCTGGTTGGCGAGCGCGTGGACGCGCTCGGGCGTGAGCGAGTTGACGAAGGCGACCCCGTCGCGGCTGATGCGCGCCAGCTCGCGGTAGAGCTGGGGCACCATGGCGATGAAGAAGAGGTACGCCACCACGAAGAAGAGCGCGTAGATGACCAGGATGGCCACCCAGCGGGGCACGTTCCGCCCGCGCACCTGGACCCGGGAGATGCGCGTCACCAGCGGGTGGACGAGGTAGGCGATGAGCGCGGCGCTCGCGAAGGGCAGCAGCACCGAGCGGAAGGCGAACAGGATGACGGCGATGGTCGCCCACAGCCCCAACAGGATGAGGAGGCGCTTGCGGCTTTCCGCCGGGGCATCGTGGTCGTGGGGCTGCAGCATGGCGCGGCTTATCGCAGAGGGGCCGCCCGGCCTCAAGCAAAGGGCGTCTGAACCATCCGCAAGCGAGCTTCCAGGCGGTCGAGACATTGCTGCATGAGCCGGCGATTGACGCGGCCTTCCGTGGCCTCTCCCAGTCCGAGCATCTGGTCGACGATCCACCGGTTGAGGAAGAGCAGGGTCAGCCGATCCGTGGGGGCCAGGCCCTGCGCCAGGTAGCGCTTGTTGCGCATGTAGTCGTCGTAGGCGTCGAGCTCCCGGGCCAGCTCCCAGCGCGAGAGGCGGAAGGCCTCGTCGTACACGGCCCGGGACGGGCGCGGCGGGGGCTCGGTGAAGAGGGGCGCGAACTGGCCACCCACTTCCAGGTCAATCTCCTGGACGGGTGGCGGCCAGCGGTCGAGATCCTTCGCCAGCAGCTTCGCCACCTCCTCGATGAGGTGGTCGATGAGCGGCACCGGCTTGGTCTCGAAGAGGTAGTCCCAGCGGGAGGCCATGGCGTGTACCTACCCCAGCCGCGCCCTCAGGTGAACCGCTCCAGGAAGTTCTGGAGGATGCGCCGCCCGGCGGGCGAGGGGGCAATCCCGGCCAGCAGCCGGGGCACTCGCTCTCCGGGCGAGCAACCCCGCTGGGTTGCTTCGACTTCCAACTTCTCCTCGCGGGCGAGAATGAGGGCGCGCATGGCCTCGGGCTGGACCTCGGGGTGGAACTGCACGCCGCGGATGAGGGGGCCGAAGGCGAGCGCCTGCACGGCGGTGTTCGCATTGCCCGCGAGCACCGTCGTGCCCTCCGGGGCCTGCTCGACGATGTCCTCGTGGGTGGCCTGGACGGTGAAGCGCTCGGGCACTCCGTCGAAGAGCGGATCCTCCCGGCCCGCCTCGCTCAGGGTGACCTCCACGGTGCCAATCTCGCGCCCCTGGTGGTTGCGCACCACGCGGGCCCCGTGCGCGTACGCGAGCAACTGGTGCCCGAAGCACACCCCGAGCACCGGCACGTCGTGGGCCGCCGCGTCCACCATGAACCCGGCCGCGCGCTCCATCCACGGCTCCGGCTGCGTCACCGACAGCGGGGAGCCCGTCATCATCACCGCGTCGTAGCCCTCGGCGCTGCCGGGCAGCCTGGCTCCCCGGTGGACGTGGAGGATGTCGAACTGGCACCCACCCGGGGCGAGCGACTCCACGAACCAGCGCTCATAGTCACCGACGGTTAGACGTACGGAGTGGGCCGCATCACCGGCTTTCAACAGGAGAACGTTCTTCATCGCGCCTCTCGGTGGGTCGGGTTGCCGCATCGTATGTCGCTCCCTAGCTTCGGCTGCCGCTTGGAGTTTCCATGAAGGTGAAAAAGCCAATGGCGAACCGTTCCAAGGCGAAGGTCATTTCGCTGCCGCAGCCGGCGGGCAGGCGTGCTCGCTCGAAGGAGAAGGAGCGCGGCTCCGTCAGAGCGCTGCGCCAGGCCTCGGGTACGGACCTGCTGCACAAGTGGTTCGAGGAGCAGGGCGTGCGGCAGGTGAAGCTTGGCGCGGTGGACGTGGATGGCGTCTGGCGCGGCAAGTACGTGTCGTTGGAGAAGTTCTTCTCCGCGAGCAAGAGCGGGCTCGGCTTCTGTGACGTGGTGTTCGGCTGGGACATCACGGACGAGCTGCTGGACAACACGCGGGTGACGGGCTGGCACACCGGCTACCCGGACGGGCATGCCAGGGTGGACATCTCCACCGGGCGCATCATCCCGTGGGAGCCGGACACCGCGGCCTTCCTCCTGGACTTCGTGAACCCGGATGGCTCGCCCTTCGAGCCGAGCCCGCGGCAGCTCCTGCGGAAGATGGGTCAGCGCGCGCGCGACATGGGCTTCCTGCCGAGGTTCGGCGCCGAGTACGAGTTCTTCATCTTCAAGGAGACGCCGCAGTCGCTGAAGGAGAAGGGCTTCGCGAACCTGACGCCGCTGACGCCGGGCATGTTCGGCTACTCGTGGCTGCGCACGTCGCTCAGCGCGCCGCTGGTGCACGCCCTCATCGACGGGTGCCGGGACTTCGGCCTGGAGCTGGAGGGCTTCCACACCGAGACGGGCCCGGGCGTCTTCGAGGCCGCCATCCGCTATGACGACCTGGAGAAGGCCGCGGACAAGGCGGCGCTCTTCAAGACGGTGGTGAAGGAGATCTGCTCGCGCCACGGGCTGACGGCCTGCTTCATGGCCAAGGTGAACGAAAAGCTGCCGGGGTGCTCGGGGCACCTCCACCAGTCGCTGTGGACGCTCAAGGAGGACGAGAACGCCTTCCATGACCCCGAGTCGGCCGACGGCATGAGCACGACGATGCGGCACTACATCGGCGGGCTGATGGCGCTGATGCCGGAGTTCACGGCGCTCTACTGGCCCACGGTGAACAGCTACAAGCGCAGCGTGGAGAACACGTGGGCGCCGGTGACGGCCACGTGGGGCTGGGAGAACCGGACCACGGCGGTGCGCATCATCGGGGACAGCCCCAAGTCGATGCGCATCGAGTACCGCCAGACGGGCGCGGACATGAACGCGTACATCGGCATGGCGGCGAGCCTGGCGGCCGGCCTGTGGGGCATCGAGAACGAGGTGGAGCCCCCCGCTCCGTGCGTGGGCAATGGGTACTCGGCCGAGGCGCCGATGCTGCCGCGCTCGCTCAAGGAGGCGGTGACGCTGCTGAAGGCGTCCAAGCGGGCGAAGCTGATTCTGGGCGAGGAGTTCCTGGACCACTTCGTGCGCACGCGCGAGTGGGAGGCCCGGCAGTACGAGCGCGCCGTCACGAGCTGGGAGCTCGAGCGCTACATGGAGCTCATTCAGGAGACACCGAATGAAACCGTTCGACATGCCGAGCGAGCCGCGCATCACCGAGATGTCCTGGCCGACGAAGGTCGTCTTCGGGGCCGGCGCGCTGCAGCGACTGCCCGCCCAGGTGGCGAGGCTGAACATGAAGCGCCCGCTGGTGGTGACGGATTCGGGGGTGGTGAAGGCGGGGCTGGCTCAGCGTCTGTACGACGTGCTCAAGGGCGCCGGAGTGGCCTTCGCGGTGTTCGACCAGGTGAAGCCCGACCCCACCGAGCGCGATGCCTTCGGGGGGCTGGAGGCCTACAAGGCGAACAAGTGCGACGGCATCATCGCGCTCGGCGGTGGCAGCCCGCTCGACGCGGCGAAGCTGGTTCAGGTCCTCACCACGCACGAGCCTCCCCTGTCGCGCTATGACGATGCGACGGGCGGGGACCAGTACGTGCGGGACAACATGCCGCCGCTGATCGCCATCCCCACCACGGCCGGTACGGGCTCCGAGGTGAGCCGCTCGGGAGTGGCGACGCTCTCGGATACCGGACGCAAGACGGTCATCTTCAGCCCGTTCCTCATGCCCAAGGCGGCCATCTGCGATCCGGAGCTGACGCTCGGCCTGCCGCCGGGGCCCACCGCGGCCACGGGCATGGACGCCTTCACGCACTGCCTGGAGGCCTACCTGTCCAACGGCTTCCACCCGCTGGCGGATGCGGTGGCCATCGACGGTATCGCTCGCGTGGCGCGCTCGCTCCCGAAGGCCGTGGAGGAGGGGCGCAACCTCATGGCCCGCACCGACATGATGGTGGCGGCCATGGAGGGCGCCATGGCCTTCCAGAAGGGGCTCGGGGCCTGCCATTCGCTGGCACACGCGCTCACGCCCATCTCCGGCGTACACCATGGTCTGGCCAACGCCATCGTTCTGCCCGTGGTGATGGAGTTCAACCGCCCCGTCAGCACCGGGCGCCTGGCTCGCGTAGCGGTGGCCATGGGGGACACCTCCAACTCGCGCGAGGAGGTGCTCGCGGGCAACGCCATCGACCGGGTGCGCAAGCTGAACGCCTCCATCGGCATCCCCTCGCGCCTGCGTGACGCGGGCGTGCAGGAGAAGGACCTGGTGCGCATCGCCGAGAAGTCCTTCGTGGATGCCTCGCACCGCGGCAACCCGCGCCCGTGCACCCAGGACGACCTGCTCGCGATGCTGCGCGAGTCGTTCTAGGTCATCCCATCGGGGCCAGTGGGCCTGCCGGGAGCGGTTTCGAGAAACCTGTCCGACTGTCGGACAGGTTTTTGAAGAACGCGACCGGACGGCCGGCGGTTCTCCGAGGGCAGGGGGAACCGCCGGGGTTAGAACGACAGCCGGAAGTGGATCGACTTCGGTCGGGTGAGTTGGTCGAACCCGAGGGTGCTCAGGTTGTGCCCGCGCCCCGAGTTCTTCACGCCAATCCACGGCAGCGCCGGGTCGACCGAGTCGCAGCGGTTCATGTAGACGGTGCCGCACTCGAGCTCGGGTGGCGAAGCGGGCGGCTCGCTCGCGGTCCTTCGTCCAGACGCTGGCGGTCAGCCCGAACTCCGAGTCGTTCATCTTCGCGAGCGCCTCCTCGTCCGAGTCCACCGGGGCGATGGGGAGGAGGGGACCGAACGACTCCTGCTTCATCAGCCGCATCGAGTGATCCAGATCGGCGAGCAGGGTGGCCTCGAAGAAGCGGCCCTTGCCATCCACCTGGAGCCGCTTGCCGCCGGCCACCACGCGGGCTCCCTTGCGGCGGGCGTCCTCCACCAGTTGATCCAGCTCGGCCGGGTGGTTCGGTTGGGCGATGGGCCCGAGGGACGTCTTGTCACTCATCGGATCGCCGAGCACGTAGCCGCGCACGAGCGTCTCGCACGCCTCGATGAAGCGCTTGTAGAGGGAGCGGTGCACGTAGACGCGCTCCACCGCGCAGCAACTCTGGCCGGCGTTGTACATGGCGCCGTCGACCACGTTCTCCACCGTCTTGTCGAAGTCGCAGTCCGGCGCCACGTAGGCCGGGTCGTTCCCGCCCAGCTCCAGACCGATGTGGATGAAGCGCTTGGAGGCTGCCTGGACGAGCCTCTGGCCGCCGTACACCGAGCCCGTGAACACGACATGGTCGACGCGCGGATCTCCCACCATGCGCTCGCTGGTGGGGTGGTCGCAGTGCATCGCCTGGACAAGGTGCCTGGGCGCGCCTGCTTCCGCGAAGGCACGGGCGAAGTGCTCACCGCACAACGGCGAGCGCGGCGAGTGCTTCACCACCACCGCGTTGCCCGCAAGCACCGCCGGGACCACCACGTTCACCGCCGTGAGCAGCGGGTAGTTCCAGGCGGGGAGATCGAGCACCACCCCGAGCGGCTCCTTGATGATCCGGCGCTCGAAGCCGGCCTTGTCCGGCAGCACGATGTCCGCCAGCGCCGCGTCGGCGACGGAGATCATGTAGCGGGCGCGCTCGGCCATCCCGCGGACCTCGTTGCGCGCCTGGCCGAGCGGCTTGCCCATCATCCGGGAGATGTCGGCGGCGATGCTCTCCGCGCGTGCCTCCATGGCGGCGACCATGCGCTCGCACCAGGCCTTGCGCTCGGAGAGAGGAGTCGAGCGTACGGTCCTCGCGGCGGCACGGGCCTGGTCGAGGAGGGTGTTGACGGTCGCCTCATCCGCGAGCGGGACGGAACAGGCGATGTCCCCGGTGTACGGATTGTCGACAGTAAGGGTGGTCATGGCCGGCAAGGTAATGATGCCGGCAAGCCCCCGCCCGGGTGGGGCGGTGGCTCCCGTTCGGCGGGCGACGGGCCAGCCTCAGTGCACGGCTTCCGTGGCCGTCTTCGCGCCGCTGTCGTCACCGCTGGGAGGGGGCTTCGGCTGCGCGCCGTCGCTCGGCGGCGCCAGGTCCTGTCCGGGCTCCTCGACTTCGGCTTCGTCGGTCTGGCCGCCCTCGGCGATGTCCGTGGTGCCCACCACCGCGCCTGTCACCGGCTCGCCGCCCGCCTTCGGCGTGAACTCGAGCATCTCCACCGACACCGCGCCCGGCAACCGGAAGTCCATCGCCGTCACCCGCTTCTTGTCGCGCAGGTCATAGAGCTGCTGCGCCACCGAGCCCGCCTGGATGCGCTGGTCCGAGAAGAAGATGTACGCCCGGACCGACCCTTCCTCGACCGGGATGCGGAAGCTGGAGTTGTAGATGCGCTTGCCGGCATCGCATTTGATGGACCGGTTCTCGCGCGTCATCGTGAGCTGCCGGATGATGCCCTTCTCCGACACCGTGAAGAGCATGCAGTACGGGTGCTGCCCCTCCTTCGGGATGAACTCCACCGTGGAGCCACTCAGCGTCTTGAGCTCCGCGCGCGGCGCAATCGCTGGCTTCTGCTCCTGCTGGCAGCCCACCACTCCCAGCGCCACCACCGCTACGGCACCTATCCACCGAGTCATGTGTCCCTCCTGGAGACGTCCACCACGGTTGTGACCCAAGCGTAACCCGGAATCCGGGGCTCCCGCCCCTGGGGGTTCCTCGTCGTCTCCGCTTGAACAGTCCGTGAAATCCACTTCGTTCCGACGCGCCGCGGCATGACTCAGCGCCGCTGGTAGACGACCACCTGCGGCGTCTCGTCCAGGTACAGCCCCGTGGCCGGCGTCCGCGTCCCGAAGGCCTGCCAGACGTTGAACTCGTGCTCGCGGAACTCCTGGTGGTACTGGTACGCGGCGATGTCCGCGTCGAGGGGCCCCGCCGGCCGCAGGTCGCGCGCGCAGCATCCCGTTGCGCTGGTAGTCGCGGAACGAGTAGCCCGTTCACCTCGTGCAGGTAAGACGCGCCCGCTGCGCGGTGCGTGCTCGTTGATCCACGGCAGCACGCCGGTCACGTTGTTGCGACCAGAACTGCCGCTGCATCCCCAGCGACGCCGCGCCCGGCACGCCGCCCGCCAGCTCCGAGTAGTAGCTCGTCCCGTACGGGATGCACGCGCACCAGCGCGATGAGCGCCGGCAGCATCAGCAGCGCGAAGACGGGAGCCGCCACCGCCGCCAGGGACAGCCTCGGCCAGCGAGCGGCGCAGCCGCTCCACCAGGGCCTCGCAGCCGCGCGTCACCGCCACGCCCGCGAGCAGGGCCAGGAAGGGCATCGACGGGCAGCCAGTGCTTCACCCCGCCGAAGTGCGGCACGTCGGGGTGGCTGATGATGAGGATGGAGGCCACCGCGTTCACGCCCACCAGCCCCTCGCCAGCGAGGGCATGCGCACCCACTCGCGCGTGCGCGGGAAGAGGCTCAGCACCGTGCGCCCGGCGAGCACCAGCCAGCCCCGTCACCATCGGCACGAAGAGGCTGGTGGGCACGGTGAGCGCCGTCTTCACCACCACGTAGTCCAGCGGGAAGGGCGGCTCGCGCAGCAGCGTGCCCAGGTAGAACCAGGCGTAGTGGTTGTGGGTGGCGTGGAAGTCGAGGTACCAGGCCGTGCGCTCCACCGGGTGGTGCCAGAGGTAGGGCCAGTGCAGGTAGAAGATGACGGGCCCGAACGCCGCCATGGTCGCCAGCGGCAGCAGCGCGAGCGCCGTGGGCGCGTTCACCTTGTTGAGCTCGTGCAGCATCCCCAGGGCGCCCACCGCCAGCCCCACGAAGAGCAGCGTGTGGGGGCTGAGCAGGAAGAACTTCCGCTGGAAGTCGGTCGGGGCCCAGGCTCACCACCAGCAGCGCGTACAGCACCGCCACCGCGGCGAAGAGCCCCACGACGCGCCACAGCCCGGTGCGCGCGGCCGGGTGGCCCTCGCTGGAGCTCCACGCGCGCCACAGCGCGAAGGGCGCGAGGACGAAGGGGAGGAAGAGGGCGTTGTGCTTGGTGCACAGCGCCAGGCCGAAGAAGACGCCGCACAGCACGCCCCAGTTCCGGTCCTCCAGCGCGCGCCAGAAGGCGTAGACGACGAGCAGCCACATGGCCGCGACCGGCATGTCGAAGCAGGCCAGCTCCGCGTTGAAGAACTGGCGCGGCACGAGCAGGAAGGAGAGCGCGGCGAACAGGGCCGCGGTGCGGCCGTACACCGCGCTGCCCAGCAGGAAGATGAGGGCCGGCACCAGCGCCGACAGGGCGAAGGCCGGCAGCCGGAAGGCCGCCGCCGGGCGCAGCCACCCCAGCGTCTCGTGGAAGAGCAGGTGCGAGAGCCCGAAGAGCTCCTTCATCAGCACCGGGTGCTCGTGGTTGAAGTCCCAGGCGCGGACGATGGCCGCGTCCGTGAGGGCGCGCGCGGGCTCGCGGAAGAGCTGCTGGAACCAGCTCGCGTAGCTCTCGCCCGCGTAGAAGTAGACGCTCTCGTCGCGCGTGAAGCCCACCGCGGACTCGGTGGCCAACAGCGCCACGAAGGCCAGCACCCACAGCGCCAGCGCCAGCCAGCGCTCGTCCCGAGTCGGTGCCCGGCTCGTCATGTGCCCTCCCGGGACACGATGGCCCCGTCCCCGAGCGCGAAGAGGTCCAGGCACACCTGTCGCGAGTCCGGATTCTCCGCCTGCACCCACACCTTCACCGTGCGAGGCCCGCCCGGCGGCAGCGCGCGCGATGCCTTCTGCACGCCCTCCAGGCCCGCCGGCTGGGAGATCTCCAGCAGTGACTCGCGTGTGGCCGCGTCCTCCACCCCGAAGTGTGTGGTGCTCAGGCGCGGCTCGTGGCGGACGGCGTACTCCCAGATGATGCCGCCCTCGAGCCGCAGCTGCCGTGCCCGCCGGGCACGCCGTCGAACTCGGCCACCAGCCGCTGCTGTCCACCGGGCGGGTGCATCCACAGGCAGTGGCGCGGCTGGTAGTAGATCTCATGCCACTCGGGGGCCACGTAGAGGTGCGGCGGCCCGGGGCAGCGGTGCACGCGCCCGTCGAAGGGGCAGTCGCGCCGCGTGCCGTCCGGCGACTCCAGGTAGACGCGGGCCTTCGCGTACGCCTCCGAGGCCACGAAGTGTCGAGGCCGGTGGCGGCCGTTCTCGTACAGCGTCAGCTTCAGGTTGCCCGCTCGGCGCGGTGCTCCCACCCTGGTGCGCCGGGGCAGGAAGGCGGCCTGGAAGCCCGACACATCGGCTCGCGGCAGCTCCGGCTGGCCGAGCACCCAGACCCGCGGGTGCGCGCCCAGGTCGTCCTGGTCCGAGCCGAGATAGCCGACACCGGCAGCTCCGGCGGGAGATAGAGCCGGGCCGTCTCGGTCCACCAGGGGAAGAGCAGCACCGCGTCGCCGGGGCGGGCCTCGGCGCGCAGCCAGTCCGCCACCGTGCGGTAGTCCGCGTCGGAGGGGAGTCGGCCGGGCAGTCGGAGCTGGAAGACGAGGCAGGCGAGCGCGACGAGCAGCAACCCCCCCAGCTCCACCAGGGGGAGGGCGCGCAGGATGGATTTAGGACTTCGCAAGGCGGATCTTCTGCTCGCTCTTGTCGCGGCAGAAGGTGCAGAAAATGGGTTCACCCGCGGCGAACGAGGGCGTCCAGGGCGGATACATCGAGCAGCGCGGATCCAGGCAGTGGTGCAGGTCCCACAGGTGGCCGAGCTGCTGCAGCGCGTTGCGGGCCACGGGCTTGAAGGCCGTCTCGAGGTCCTTGTACCCGTGGGTGCTGATGACGGCCCGGTCCTTGTCGTACAGGGCGAAGCCGGTGGTGGGCGCCGTGCCGCTCGACAGCTCGCGGTCCTTCAGCTTGCGCGAGGTGAGGAAGAGCACCTTGTCGTCCGCGTAGGCGCGGACGCCCTTGATCTCCGTCAGGAGCTTCTCGGCGTCCAGCGGCTCGGACATGCCCGCGGGCACCTCCTTCTGGCCGGAGTGCTCGCTGCCCACGCCGAACGCCGTGTAGAGCGTCTGGCAGAGCTTCGCGATCTGCTTTTCGTCGAAGGAGTCCAGCGTCACGACGCGAATCACGGGGCGTCACCTCGGGCTCGGGCCTCGGGGCGGGCGGCGGTTCTCGCCCGCGCCCCACAGGCCCTGGGGCTGTCACTCATCGGTCTCGATATCGTCCGAATCGAGGTCGGCATCCAGATCGGTTTCCTCGGTCTCCTCCGGGGCTTCGCCTTGGGAGGACGACCGCGCTTCTTGGGCGCGGCGGCGGCCTCGGCCCCTTCGGGCTTCGCCTTGGGAGGACGGCCGCGCTTCTTGGGCGCGGCCTCGGCGGCGGCGGCCTCGGCTCCCTCCGGCTTGGGCTTGGGGGGACGACCACGCTTCTTGGGCGCGGCGGCCTCGGCTCCCTCCGGCTTGGGCTTGGGCGGGCGACCGCGCTTGCGCTTGGGTGCTTCCTCGCCCTCCGCACCACCCGCAGCCGGCGGCGCGGCCTTCTTGCGGGCCTTGGGCTCGCCCTCCTCCTCGCCACCTTCCTCTTCGGAGGCCTCCTCCTCCTCTTCGGCGGGCGCCTCCTCCTCCTGGGGCAGGTCCAGGTCGCCGTCGAGCCCGAGCAGGTCGGCATCCAGCCCGAGCTCCTCGTCGCCCTCTCCGAGCCGGGCCTTGAACTCCTCGGCGGTGCGCTTGGGGCGCTCGCGGCCGGGCGGGAAGAGCACGAGGTCGATGGAGTCCTCGGCGTTGCACTCGGAGGTGCTGAGCGCGGCGGCGACCTCGGACACCAGCAGGTGGCGCGCGTTGTCGTACAGCTCGCGCTCCTTGGTGGGCAGTGGGCGCAGCTCGCTGAGCACCTGGAGGCCCTTGACCACCTCGGCCAGGCCAAGCAGGCCCCCCTGCGTCATCCGGTCCAGGTTGGTCCGGGCGCGCTGCTTCCAGTCCAGGTCCGCCTTGTCGCTGTCGGAGCGCAGGAAGTCGAACATCTGGGTCGACGTCCTCGGGGCCCGCCACCTTGCGGACGCCGATGGAGATCACCTTGGCCTGGGGCACCATCACCACCGCGCCGTCTTCTTCCCGGCGCATGGTGACGAAGGTGAGCTTCTGCCCCGCTACCTCCTTCACATCGATGGCGGACACACGGCAGACACCCTGGTTGGGGTAGACCACCCGGTCGCCAACCGCGAGCTGGAGTGACGCGGACCCTTCTGGCATGTCCCCCTCGTGGAGCGAGAGCTGGGGTTGGTCGTAGCACCAACCCTCTTCAGTTACCAAGACTTACCGGCGCAGCGTGTCCGACGCCAGAGGTTCCGTGCGGCCCGACTGGAGTATGTTGGCCAGCACCTGATGCAGCCGGGCGTCCAGCGCCGCGTTGAACTCGGCCTCGGTTGACGGCTCCTCGGACCGTGCCGCTCCCCGAGAGGCGAACCCGACCGTCCCCACCACCGCCACGCCGAGCACCAACAGCGTCGTGAGCTTCTTCACCGTGGGACCTCCCGTGCGAGCGCCCAACCGGGCGCATGACTCGTGGCAAGGCAGGGTAGGGGTGGGGCAGGGGAGATCAATTTTTCAGCTACAGGTCGCTCCAGGCCTGTTCATCGGCCCGTCACGATGACGCACACGGCTATCATCCGCCTCTCAACGCTCGCCCACGAGATTCCCTGGTGAATGCTCCTTCCCGTCTCGCCGCGCTCGTCGTCGCACTTGCCTCCGCCACGGCGCTCGCCGGTCCCGGGGTGTTGCTCTCTCCGGCGCTCGGTCGCCCCGACAGCATCACCCTCCAGGGCCGCGTCCTCGCCGAGGCCCCGCATGGCAGCACCGCGCTCTCCCGCAACCTGCGGCGCCTGGCGATCCGGAATCAGAAGGGGGCCAAGGTGGAGGTGTCCTTCCTGGGGGTCTCGGCCACGGTCACCAGCGGCGAGGACGGCGACTTCCAGGTCACCTTCCAGCCGCCGCCGGGTCGTCCGTTCCCCGTGGGCGGGCACCAGGCCCAGGCGCGCGTGGCCGACACGTCCGCCAGCGCCCGGGTGGAGGTCATCGCGGACGCCGCGCCCTTCCTCGTCGTCTCCGACTTCGACGACACCGTGGCCATCTCCGAGGTGACGCAGCCGGACAAGCTGGTGACGAACGCGCTGCTGCGCGATGCGGACACCCAGAAGGTCGTCCCCGGCATGGCGAGCTTCTACGGGTGCCTCGGCGCGGACTCGGGGGCGGTGCCCGCCTTCGCGCTGGTGAGCGGCTCGCCCGTCCAGTTCGGGCCCCGGGTGGGCGACTTCCTCGCCCGCCACGGCTTCCCCGGCGGGATTTGGTCTCTACCTGCGCGACCTCGGGCCGAACACGCTCTCCGACTACAAGCAGCCCCTCATCCGGAGCCTGCTGCAGCGCTTCCCCCATCCGGTGGTGCTCGTGGGCGACTCGGGCGAGAAGGACCCGGAGGTCTACGCGCAAATCCGAGAAGAGTTCCCCGGCCGCGTGCGCGCCATCTACATCCGCGACGCCGGCAACACCCAGGACGCCGCCCGCTTCAAGGACATGTTCCTCTTCAAGGACGCGAGCACCGCCGCCGAGCACGCCGCGCAGGCGGGACTGGCCCGGCGCGCGTGCATCTCCACCGCGTTTCCTCCGGCGGTGCCGCGGGCGGAGCAGGGGACGCCATGAGTCTGAAGCAGGTGCTGTTCGTGGCCGGGGTCGCGCTGCAACTCCTGGGTTGCAAGGAGGAGAAGCCGGCCGAGCCGCTCACCTCGCTCTCTCCTCCACCGCTGCCGAAGGTCGTCGCGGAGGCGGGAGGCGCCGGGCGTGACGCGCTCTTCCAGGTGGCTCCGGCCGAGGTGTACGGCGAGCCCGTGCCCGAGAAGGCGATGCGGGTGGAACTGGCGGGAGAGGCCGTGCGGCTCGGCGGGGAGCGGTTCGTGCCCTCGCGGCCCGAGGACCAGGCCCGGCTGCGCGAGCGCGTGAAGGAGCAGGGGGTGCTGCTCGTGCCCGACGCGGACACCTTCCTCGCGCAGACGTCCGAGCTGTTCGCCACCCTGCGCGACTCCGCCCGCGAGGTGTGGCTGCTGCACCCGGACGCCCCGGTCGCCTACGCGCTGGTGCTCCGGGACGAGCAGGGCTTCCAGGCGTGGCTCGCCGAGGTCGCTCCCGGCAAGCTGCGCATCATCCAGCGGCAGGACGGCTTCGAGCTCACCACCAGCGTGGGCAAGCTCCCCGGTCCCGATGCGAACGGCCCCTCCATCCCCGTGCGCGGGGGGAAGCAGGACATCGCCACGCTGCGCAAGGGGCTCGGGAAGCTGAAGGGGCGCTTCACCACGTCCGAGGACCTCTGCCTCGTGCCGTCCTTCGGCACGGAGCTGGCCCAGGCCGCGCGGGCGCTCAGCGGTGTGTACGTGGCGCCCGGCGAGCCCCTCTTCGAGACGCTGTGCTTCGTCTACCCGACGCCCCGGGCTCCCGTGGCCGGGGTGTCAGCGGGACAGTAGGGCAGGGGCCTCAGTTCTCGGCGACGCAGACGGCGGCGGGGTTGCCCTTGAAGTCACCGATACACAGGTAGCCCTGGCGGCAGTCCGCGGCGCTCGAGCACCTCCGGAAGCAGGCGGACACGTCATTGGAGGCACCCTCGCTCACACAGGTGCTGCCCGAGGGACAGGTATCGTCCTTGCCGGGCACACAGGCCTGCGAGCAGTAGCCTCCCGGCGTGTAGTCCCGGTTGATGCAGATGCCCGTGTCTCCGCAGTCGCCGTCCGTGGTGCAGGCATCGCCTACCGTCGCGCCGCAGCCCACGAGTCCCAACGCCAGCACCACTGCTCCCAGTACGTTCCAGCACAGCTTCATGGCGTCACGTCCTCCGCGAGTCCGAGTCAACCTCGGTTGAGAAGGGGCGGGCCTCTCGCTACTACCGCCCTGATGCACCGCGCCATACCTTGATGGATGCGGTTGCACAACTGCCTCCCAAGCGGGGACACGGACTCCTGGAGGATTTCGAATGGCCGCAGTGCTCGAACAGGCCCGCTCTGGCGAAGTTCCCGTCGGTGGCGCCTTCCTCTTCAACGACGTGGGCCAGGTCCGCATCATCACGCCCGAGCTGTTCACCGAGGAGCAGCGTCTCTACCTGAAGACGGCGCTCCAGTTCTCCGAGGAGCAGGTCCTCCCGCGGGCCGATAAGATCGAGGCCAAGGACAACGCGCTGCTGCGCGACCTGCTGCGCCGCGCCGGCGAGCTCGGCCTGCTGATGGTCGACATCCCCGAGGCCTACGGGGGCCTCGGGCTGGACAAGACGACCTCGCTGCTCATCGCCGAGGCCATGAGCCAGCTGGGCTCCTGGTCCGTGACCTTCGGCGCGCACACGGGCATCGGCACGCTGCCCATCGTGTGGTTCGGCAACGACGCCCAGAAGCAGAAGTACCTACCGAAGCTGGCCACCGGCGAGCTCGTCGCGGCCTACGCCCTCACCGAGCAGGGCAGTGGCTCGGACGCGCTGGGGGCCAAGACGAAGGCCGTGCTGTCTCCGGACGGCAAGGAGTGGCTCCTCAACGGCTCCAAGCTCTACATCACCAACGCGGCCTTCGCGGACGTGTTCGTCGTGTTCGCCAAGGTGGACGGCGACAAGTTCACCGGCTTCATCGTCGAGCGCGGCACGCCCGGGTTCACCGTGGGGCCCGAGGAGCACAAGATGGGCATCCGTGGCTCGTCCACCTGCCCGCTCTACTTCGAGGACGCGCGCATCCCCCGGGAGAACCTGCTCGGCGAGGTGGGCAAGGGGCACAAGATCGCCTTCAACATCCTCAACTACGGCCGGCTCAAGCTGGGCGCGGGCGTGCTCGGCTCCATGAAGCTGCAGCTCCGCAACGCGCTGCTCTTCGCGCAGGAGCGCAAGCAGTTCAAGACGCCCATCGCCCGGTTCCCGCTCACCCGCGAGAAGCTCGCGCGGATGACCACGCTCGTCTACGCGGTGGAGAGCATGACCTACCGCACGGCGGGTCTGGTGGACGCGGCGACTGGCCGGGGCGGACAAGACGGCCGCGGACTACGACGCGCGCCTCATCGCCGCCATCGAGGAGTACGCCATCGAGTCCTCCATCATGAAGGTGTACGGCTCGGAGGCGCTCGGGTACCTGGTGGACGACGCGGTGCAGATCCACGGCGGTGCGGGCTACATCGAGGAGTACCCGGTGGAGCGTGCCTACCGCGATGCGCGCATCAACCGCATCTTCGAGGGCACCAACGAGATCAACCGCATGCTCATCGCGGGCATGCTGCTCAAGCGCACGATGAAGGGCGCGCTGCCGCTCTTCGAGGTGGCGCAGGCGGTGGAGGAGGACCTGGCGAACGGGCTGCTGCCGAAGGCGCGAGTGGAGGACGAGCTGGCCGCGGAGGAGCACGCGGCCGAGAGCCTCAAGCGGCTGGCCATCTACACGCTCAAGGTGGCGGCGGAGACGTTCGGCCCGGAGCTCGAGCAGCACCAGGAGGTGCTGGCCGCGGTGGCGGACGTGGTGATGGACGCGTACGCGCTGGACTCCATGGTGACGCGCACGCGCCAGGCGGCGGCGGATGGGAAGCTCGACGCGGCGCGGGTGGCGATGACGCGGCAGTACGCCACCGAGGCCAATGCTCGCTCCTACGAACGGGCCCGGCGCGCGCTGTGCGCCACCGTGAAGGGGGATGCGCTCACGGAGCACCTCGCCAAGATGGCTCGGCTGGAGCTCTTCACGCCGTACGACCCGGTGGAACTGCGCGAGACGATTCTCAAGGCGGTGGAGCAGGCCAGCGGCTACCCGCTGGCCGTGGTGTAGCGCTCACGGCATCTTCATGACCGCGTCCACGCCGAAGCAGACGCGGGCCCGCCAGGGCGGCGGCGGGAGGGACTCGAGGGAGAGCAGCTTCTCGAGTCGCTCGTGGGTGTCCCGGCTCAACGTGCCGAAGTTGACGCCAAAGGTGGGCAGCACCTCCGGCCCACCCGCGGACGTCCACGCCACCTCGCCGTGCAGCATGAGCGTTCCCAGCGTCAGGTCCATCTCCAGCAGGAAGGGCATGCCCACCTTCACCGACTGGGGCAGTGTCGGGGCCTCCACCTCCAGCCCCACGCCACCGCGCGACAGGTCCTTCACGAAGAAGGGCGGCGCGAAGGGCGTCTCCTCCTCCATCGCCGGCAGGCGCAGCGGAATGCGCGGGTAGCGGCGCAGCTTCTCGAACTCCTGCAGGTCGAAGATGCGCTGCAGCACCGCGTCCAGTCCGCCTCGGTCCATGCCCGGGTCGTACTTCACGGTGATCATGTAGCGCCCATCCGGCTGCGGTGTCACCCGCACCACCTCGCCCAGCACCTCCACCGGTGAGGCCACCCCGGGGTTGTGCATCTCGAAAACGAAGCGCGTGCCGATGGGCAGACTCTTCTGCACCTGCAGCGTCACGCCTCCCTGGCCGACGCTGCGCGTGTACTCGCTCAGCAGCGCTTCCGGTTTCTTGTAGGTCACCTTGAGGCGAACCTCTGCGGGGGCCTTCTGGGTCGCGGTCTGGCTCATGGCTGCTGTTCCCTGGCTGGGTGCATGGATGGGTGGATCATAAGGCATGAAGAAGGCCGGGCCTCCAAATCGGAAGACCCGGCCTCGGGTGCCGCTGTGCTCAGGAGGCGACTAGGCCTCCGGCAGCACGCCGGCGGTGATGTTGAGGGTCTCGCCGGTGTAGACGTAGCTGCCCTCGCTGGTCTTGATGGTGCCGTCGAGCACCAGCTTCACGCTGCCCGTATGGGTCGAGGTGGCGCTGACGTCCATCGACAGCTTCACGTTCGCGTCGATGTAGTCGGAGACCTCGCCCTCGATGGTCAGCTTGCCCTTCATCCCGGTGATGAGCGAGGCGGAGACGGTGCCGTTGCTGATGTCCGTGGTGAACTTGAGCGACATCGCCATCGTGCCGTTGTACTCGTTCTTTCCGTCCTCGTTGCAGTCGTCGTAGGTGACGGAGTAGTTGAGCTCGCCGTTCTGGCCGATGTTGGTCGCGTCCAGCGTCAGGCTCGCGCTGCCGCCGTTGGCGCAGTTGGCGGAGACGGAGATGCTGGCGGCCCCGCTGGCCAGCGCCTTGTCCAGGAGCTGCTGCGAGGTCTTCCCACCACGGCCCGCCGGCTGCGAGGCCTGGAACGCGGCCTGCGCGGCGCCGTCCTTGCCACCGCCCAGCTTCGCACCGCCGCCGCAGGCCACCAGGCCCGCCGCCATCGCCGAGAGCATCGTGAGACGAGTGAAGCGCGTCATGCGTGTATCTCTTCCTTGCTTGAGGACGGCCCGAGGGCTCGTCCGGATGAAGTCCCTCGCACCCCCGGCCAGGACACGAGGCGAGAGCGGCCCCCGCGGGAGCGCTCAGCGGCGGCAGTAATGCAGGGGCCTTCCGCCGGGGTCAATCCGTTCGCTCCCCTCCACTTCTTCCCACCACCCACCCCCCCCGCCCCCATCCCCCCGGAGACACGGGTCTGTACGGACCTGTTGCATTTCTTGACCGGGTAGGGGGCCACGCGTATTTTCCGCCGCCCAAGTGGATCGGAGTGGGAAGGGGTGGCGTAATGTGGATCGGCTGGGCTGACAGGGTGGATCTCTCCGCGTGTTCCGAGGCGTCTACGAGCACCAGATCGACGCGAAGGGGCGCACCAGCCTCCCGGCCCGGCTGCGCGAGACGCTCGTGGGCGCCTACGACGAGCGGCTCATCATCACCACGGCGCTGGACCCCTGCCTCCACGCCTACCCGGTGCGCGAGTGGGAGGCGCTGGAGGCCGCGCTGGCCAAGCGCAACCCGATGGAGCCGGGGGTGAAGACGCTGATGCGCCTGTACGTGGCCAGCGCCCAGGAGTGCCCGCTGGACAAGCTGGGGCGCGTGCTGATTCCGCCGTCGCTGCGCGCCCACGCGGGGCTGGAGAAGGACCTGGTGTGGGCGGGGATGGTGAAGGTCATCGAGCTGTGGAGCTCGCGAAGGCTGGGCGAAGGCGCAGGAGGAGGCCCGCAGCGAAGCCGACCAGGCGGACGTCATGCGGGTGCTCACCGAGCTGCGCATCGCTGTAGCTGGCTGCAGCTCGCTGTAGCTGAATTTTGGACGCGAAGCAGCGAAAGCCGGGAAGGTGGCGACATGAACCAGATAGCTGAGTCACAGGGCAGTCGCGGCGCGCATCGAGTGGAGCGCGTGGAGACCCTGCTGCTCGAGGGGGAGCTGTCCGGAGCAGGAGCTGCACCGAGCTGGGCGAGGAGCTCGTGCGCCGCATGCAGCGGGGCGCGCGCAACGTGGTGCTCGACTTCAGCGAGGTGAGCCACCTGGACTACCGCGGCGTGAAGCCGCTGATGGCGCGCGTCGAGGCCTTGCCGCGCGCCGGTGGCGACGTGAAGCTGTCCGGGCCTGTCGCCCTACCTGTCCGCCATCTTCCGGGCCGCGGGCGCCCACGACGTCTTCGAGTTCTACCCGCACTGAACGACGCGCGGGCCGCCTTCGCGCTCGCGCGCGCTCCCTTCGTCTGATGCCGGAGCGCCCCTTGGCTGACTTCAGCCACCAGACCGTCCTCCTGAAGGAGGCGGTGGACGTGCTTCGACCGGGAGCGGGGACGGTGATCGTCGACGGCACGCTGGGCGGCGGCGGCCACACGCGAGGCGCTGCTGCGCCCGGGGTGCGACGGTCATCGGCGTGGACCGCGACCCGCGTGGCGCTCGCAGGCCGCGCGCGCGCCCGGCTCGCCGGCTTCCCGCGCTTCAGCGCCCGCCAGGGCAACTTCGGCGACCTGCTCGAGCTGGCCTCGGACGTGCTGCCGGTGGACGGCGTGCTGGTGGACCTGGGCGTGTCCTCGCCCCAGCTCGACGTGGCCGAGCGCGGCTTCTCCTTCCAGAGCGACGGGCCGCTGGACATGCGCATGGGGGACAGCGGGCCGCACCGCCGCCGAGCTCATCGCGGACGAGGACGAGGCGGAGCTCGCGCCGCATCCTCCGCGAGTACGGCGAGGAGCCCTTCGCCGGGCGCATCGCCCGCGAGCTCAAGCGCGCCCCGCCCACGCGCACCCTGGAGGCGGCCGAGGTCGTCAAGCGCGCGGTGCCGCGCAGGCCTGGCCCAAGAAGATCCACGTGGCCACCAAGCACCTTCCAGGCGCTGCGCATGGCGGTGAACGGCGAGCTGGAGGCGCTGGACGCGCTGCTCGCCGCGCTGCCCACGCTGCTGAAGGTGGGCGGGCGCGCCGCCGTCATCTCCTTCCACTCGCTCGAGGACCGGCGGGTGAAGGAGGCCTTCCGCGCGCTGGTGGGCGCCGTGCACCTGCCCGCCCGGGCTGCCGGTGTGCGCCTGCGGCGACGGCAGGGGGACTTCGCCGCTGGTCACGCGCAAGGCGCTCGCCGCCTCGGACGAGGAAGCTTCGACGCCAACCCCCGGTGCCCGCAGCGCGCACCTGCGCGCGGTGGAGCGGATCCGATGAGCACGCGGTCAAGCCGGAGAGCGCTCGCACGGCAGCGCTTCCGCACGCGGGCACGTGGAGCGTGTCCGTGGCCGGCGTGCTGCTGCACCTGCTGCCCGCCGTGGCCCTCTTCGCCCTCGTTCGCGGCGGTGGGCATCGTCCACGTGACCGGCCGCGTGCTGGTGGTGGACGCGGGCTACCGGCTCTCCAAGCGCCGAGGCCGAGAGCCGCGCCCTGCACCGCGAGAACGACCGGCTGAAGCTGGAGCTCGCCACGCTCAAGACCCCGGCGCGGCTGGAGAAGCTGGCGCGCGAGAAGCTGGGCATGGCGCTGCCCGCGGGCCGGCGCGCGTCGCCCTGGCGCCGGAGCCTGCCGGGCAACAAGCGCACCGCTCGCGTGGAGGCCCGCGACGCGCGCGGCGTGCGGTGGCGGAGCGCACCGGGTCGCGCTGAGGGCTCTTCGGTGAGGGACTTCAAGACGGCGCGGGCGCCGGAGCCCCCCAGCGGGGCGCTGGCTGCGGCTGCGGGTGCGGCTGCTGGCCGGCGCTCTTCCTGGCCCTGCTGCTGGCCGTGGCGCTTGGGCGCGCGGTGATGCTGCAGGTGTTCGAGCGCGAGCAAGCTGCGCGGGCTCGCGCAGGACCAGTACGTCCGGCAGATCGAGATCCCCGCCCGCCGCGGTGACATCTTCGACCGGCGCGGCGCGCCGCTCGCGCAGAGCGTGGAGGTGGACTCCGTCTGGGTGGACCCCTCCATGCTGCCGGACGTGAAGCAGGCCGCGCGCGCGCTGGCCAAGGCGCTGAAGCTGGACCCGGAGGACGCTGCACGGCGCGGCTCGCGCGCGCGCGAAGCGCTTCGCCTGGGTGAAGCGCCAGGTGACGCCCGCGCGAGGTGGAGGCGGTGAAGGCGCTCGGGCTGCCGGGCATCGGCTTCACCAAGGAGCCCAAGCGCTTCTACCCGCAGCGCGAGCTGGGCGCGCACGTGGTGGGCATGGTGGGCCTCGACGGCCACGGGCTGGAGGGCCTGGAGCTGGCCTTCGACGACGAGCTGAGCGGGCAGAACTCGCGCCTGTCCGGCCTGCGCGACGCCAAGGGCCGCAAGCTGCTCGTCCCAGGGCGGCACCGCGGACCCCATCGAGCGCCAGGGCGCCTCCGTCACCCTCACCCTGGACCGGCACCTCCAGTACGTCACCGAGAAGGCGCTGTCCCGCGCGGTGGACGAGGCCAAGGGCGGTGGCGGGCATGGCGGTGGTGCTGGACCCGACGCACGGGCGAGATCCTCGCCCTCGCCAACGACCCGCGCTTCAACCCCAACACGCCGGAGACGGAGGCCCGAGGCCAGCATCCGCAACCGCGCCGCGCTCGACACCTTCGAGCCCGGCTCGACGATGAAGGCCTTCGTCGTCGCCGCCGCGCTGGAGGACGAGGCCCGTCAAGCCCGACGACACCTTCTTCTGCGAGAACGGCGCGTGGCGCATCGGGCGGCACACCATCCACGACACCCACCAGTACGGCTGGCTCACCCCGCAGGGCGTGCTGCAGGTCTCCTGCAACATCTGCGCGGCCGAAGATCGCCCAGCAGCTGGGGCGCGAGCGGCTGGTGAAGGCCTACCACGCCTTCGGCTTCGGCGAGCGCACCGGGCTGGCGCTGCCGGGCGAGGGCCGCGGCGTCGATGCCCTTCCCCAAGGCGGAGATCTCGCTGGCCACCCAGTCCTTCGGCCAGGGGATGACGGCCACCGCGGTGCAGATGGCCGCCGCCTACGGCGCGCTGGCCAACGACGGCGTGCTGATGCGCCCCTACCTCGTCTCCAAGGTGGTCGACCCGGACGGCGTGGTGCTGCTGGAGAACCGGCCCACCGAGGTGCGCCAGGTCGGTCGGCCCCAAGACGGCGCGCCAGGTCGTCTCCGGATGCTGGAGAGCGTGGTCACCAAGGAGGGCACCGCCCCCAAGGCCGCCATGGAGGACTACCGGGTGGCCGGCAAGACGGGCACCGCGCAGAAGGCGGACCCCGTGGCGCGGGGGTACTCGGACAAGCGCATCGCCTCCTTCGTGGGCATGGTGCCGGCCGAGGAGCCGCGCGCTGGTCATCCTCGTGGTGGTGGACGAGCCGAAGACGGACGTGTACGGGGGGCTGGTGGCCGCCCCTGCCTTCAAGGAAATCGCTCACAGCCGCCATGGCGCACCTGGCCGTCCCGCCCTCGCGCGAGGTGCCGCTGCCGTGCCACGCGCTCTGCCGGTGGCGGCCAGGGGCCGGCAGCCTGCCTCCTGAAGGCGGACGCCGGTCCGGCCCATGGTGGATAGAAGTGCTCCCCGAGAACGTGGAGCCGGGCTCCATCCGCGTTCCGGATGTCGTCGGCCAGGCAGGGCGCGAGGCGGTGACGCAAGCTGCTCGCCTCGGCCTTGGAGCCTCAGCTGTTGGGTAGTGGACGCGTGGTCTCGCAGACTCCCGCCGCCGGTGCGCTGGTGGAGAAGGGTGCGCGGGTGACGTTCGAGCTGGCAACGCGGCAATGAGGCCGCACTCGGAGCTCGGCCTCGCGCTTGCAGCAAGCATGTTGAAGGGGAAACGATGAAGCTGACGGATGTCCTGGCAGGGTGTGGTGCCGAGCAGACCTCGGGTGGGCCGGACCGCGGTGGACGTGACGGGGGTGACGCAGGACTCGCGCAAGGTGAAGCCGGGCGACCTGTTCGTGGCCGTGCCGGGCACGAAGGAGGACGGCGCCCAGTTCGTGGGCGAGGCCGTTCAGCCGCGGCGCGGTGGCGGTGGTGGCCGGAGAAGCCGGTCGGCCTCGCAGGTGCCCTTCTTCAAGGTGTCCAACGCCCGCAAGGCGCTGGCGCTCATCGCGGCCAACTTCTACGGCCGCCCGGCGCGAGCAGCTCACGCTGCTGGGCGGTCACCGGCACCAACGGCAAGACGACCACCACCTACCTGCTGCGAGGCGATGGCCACCGCGGCCTACGCCTCCACGGGAGTCATCGGCACGCTGGGCTACAAGCGCTTGGGCGGCCAGTTCACACCCCACGACGCCGCACACCACGCCGGACCCGCTGGAGCTGCACCGCATCCTCCGCGAGATGGTGGACGCGGGCATCGAGACGGTGGTGATGGAGGTGTGCAGCCACGCGCTGGTGCAGGAGCGGGTGCACGGCCTCACCTTCAGCGCGGCCGCCTTCACCAACCTGACGCGCGACCACCTCGACTACCACAAGGACCTGGAGGAGTACTTCCAGGCCAAGCGCAAGCTCTTCGTGGAGAACCTGCTCCCAGGGCGGCGTGGCGGTGGTCAACGGCGACGACACCTACGGCGAGCCGCATCTACAACGAGCTGCGCGGCCAGAAGCGCATGGCGTGGAAGTTCAGCCGCCAGGGCACGGGGAGATCTCCGTCGCGGACGCTGACCTTCACGCCTGCAGGGCATCAAGGGCGCGCTGAAGACGCCCGCGGGTGACATCCCGGTGAAGAGCCAGCTGCTCGGGCCGCACAACCTGGAGAACATCCTCGCCGCGGCGGGCATCGCGCTGGGCGCGGGCTTCGCGCGGCGCAGGACGTGCAGGACGGCATCGAGCGCATGGCGGGCGTGCCCGGCCGCATGGAGCGCGTGGAGACCAGGTCCGGTGGGCGGCTCCCGCCGTGCTGGTGGACTACGCGCACACGGACGACGCCCTCAAGCGCGCGCTGGAGGCGGCGCGGGCCATGGCCAAGGGCCGCGTCATCGTGGTGTTCGGCTGCGGCGGCGAGCGCGACGAGGGCAAGCGTCCGCTGATGGGCGCGGTGGCCGGCGAGGGCGCGGACCTGGCGGTGGTGACCAGCGACAACCCGCGCAACGAGGACCCGGAGGAGATCATCGCCCAGGTGACCCCGGGCCTGGAGAAGAGCGGCCTGCGCCGCATCAGCGCGGGCAAGGCCAAGAGCGGCGAGAAGCGGCTACCTGGTGGAGAGCGACCGCAAGGCCGCCATCGAGACGGCCATCGCGCTCGCCAAGGAGGACGACGTGGTGCTCATCGCCGGCAAGGGGCACGAGACCTACCAGCAGGTCGGTGCCGAGAAGCATCGCCTTCGACGACCGCGAGGTCGCGGCCCGGGCGCTCGCCATCCGCACCTGAACGGAGAAGCCGCTCCCGCAGCCTCTATGGCCGCACGATTCACCGATGAGCAGGTGGTGCAGGCGACCGGGGCCACCCGGCGGGGCGGCAGGCCCGCGGCGGAGTTCCCGGCCGTCTGCACCGACACTCGGGCCCTCGAGCCCGGGCTGTCTCTTCGTGGCGCTCCAGGGCGAGCGCTTCGATGCGCACGACTTCCTCGCCCAGGCCGCCAGCGGTGGGGCGGCCGGGGCGGTGGTGAAGCAGGGCCGGGCACTCCCCGCAGCTCCCCGAGGGCTTCGTCCTCTACGAGGTGGAGGACACCCTGGCGGCGCTCGGGGCGCTGGCGCGCATGCGCACCGCCAGCGCTTCCGGATTCCGGTGGGCGCGGTGGGCGGCTCCAACGGGAAGACGACCACCAAGGAGATGGTGGGCGCCATCCTCGCCACGCGCGGCCCCGCGCTGAAGACGGAGGGCAACCTCAACAACGAGGTGGGGGTGCCGCTCACGCTCTTCCGCCTGGAGTCCTCGCACGTGGCGGCGGTCATCGAGACGGGGATGAACCAGCCCGGCGAAATCACCCGGCTCACCCGCGTCGTCCGGCCGGACGCGGGCCTCATCACCGTCGTGCAGCCCGAGCACCTGGAGGGGCTGGGCAGCATCGAGGGCGTGGCCGAGGCCGAGGGCGAGCTGTTCCGGAGCTTCCGCCCGAGGCCGTGGCGGTGGTGAACGTGGACGACCCGCTCATCCCCGAGCAGGCGGCGCGCAGCCGGGCGAAGAAGCTCGGCTTCGGCCGCGCCGACGCAGCGCGGACGTGCGGCTCGCGGCGGTCAGCTCCGCGCGGCCGCGAGGGGCTGCACATCACCGTGCGGCACGCAGGGCAAGGACTGGCCGGTGAAGCTGTCCTTCATCGGCGAGCACAACGCCCTCAACGCCACCGGCGCCTTCGCGCTGGCCCTGGCGCTCGGCTACTCCCCCGAGGAGTGCGTGAAGGGACTGGAGGCGGCGAGGCCGTACGCGCGCCGGCTCAACGTGGTGGATGGCCTGCACGGCACCACCGTGGTGGACGACTGCTACAACGCGAACCCCGCCTCCATGGCCGCGGCGCTGGACACGCTGCGCTCGCTGGTGCAGCCCGGTGGCCGGGCGGTGGCGGTGCTCGGAGACATGCTGGAGCTGGGCGCCGGGCGAGCTGGAGGAGCACACGCAGCTGGGTGCGCTCGCGGCGAGCAAGGCGCAGCTCGTGGCGTTCTTCGGGCCGCGCTCGCGCAAGGGCGTACGAGGCGGCGGGGCTGGGAGAGCGCGCGGCGCACTTCACCGAGGTCGAGCCGCTGTTGTCCTGGCTGATGCCGCAGCTGAAGCGCAGGGGGACGTGGTGCTGGTCAAGGCGAGCCGCGGCATGCGGCTCGAGCGGGTCGTCGCGGGCCTCACCGGTGCCGCTGCGCCTGGAGGAAGCCACTGAGTGCTCTTCCTCATCTACGAGTGGATCAAGGACACGGACGCGGGGCGGCTGCTCAACTTCCTGCGCTACCCCACCTTCCGCATCGTCGCGGCGGGCGTGGCCTCGCTGCTGCTGGGCATGCTCGTCGGCCCGAGGCTCATCGCCCGGCTGCGCCTCAAGCAGCACGGCCAGAGCAACGTGCGCGAGGACACCCCGGACACGCACCAGAAGAAGAAGGGCACGCCCACCATGGGCGGCGCGCTCATCCTGCTGTGCATCGCGGTGGGCACCTTCGTCTTCGCGGACCTGAAGAGCCGCGCGGTGTGGGCGGCGCTGCTGCTCACCCTGGGCTACGGCTTCATCGGCTTCCTGGACGACTGGCTGAAGCTGTCCAAGCGCAACTCGCAAGGGGCTGGCCGGCCGGTACAAGATGGTCCTCCAGACGGTCTTCTACCTGGTGGCCGTCTTCGGGTTGATGTGCACGTGGACGGGGCCGGACGGGTCCTTCAGCGGGCCGAAGCTGCTCATCGACACCCGGCTGACGCTGCCCTTCGTGCCCACGCACCGGTTCAACCCGGACTTCGGCTGGTTCTACGTCTTCTTCGCGCTGGATCGTGGTGGTGGGGACGTCCAACGCCGTCAACATCACCGACGGCCTGGACGGTCTGGCCATCATGCCCACCATCATCGCGGCCACCACCTTCACCATCCTCTGCTACGTGGCGGGCTCGGCGACGCGCATCGCCAACGTGGAGACGGTGGGGGGCGTCGCGCGCGTGGTGGGCGAGCCCCTGTGGAGCTACCTGGGCGTCCCCGAGGTGCCCGGCGGCGCGGAACTGGCCGTCTTCTGCGCCAGCATCGTGGGCGCGGGCATCTCGTTCCTCTGGTTCAACGCCTACCCGGCCTCCGTCTTCATGGGCGACATCGGCTCGCTCGCGCTGGGCGGCGCGCTCGGTGGGCTGGCGGTGCTGTCCAAGAACGAGGTGGTGTCCGCCATCATCCACGGGGTCTTCTTCGCGGAGATCCTCAGCGTGATGATCCAGGTGACGTCCTTCAAGCTCACCGGCAAGCGCGTCTTCAAGATGGCGCCGGTGCACCACCACTTCGAGCTCAAGGGCATCGCCGAGCCGAAGATCATCGTCCGCTTCTGGATCGTCGCCATCCTCTGCGGAGGCGTGGCGCTCCTGTCGCTCAAGCTGCGCTAGGCAGAGGGAGGCGCGCATGACGCCTGACCTGAAGGACCGCAAGGTAGTGGTGTATGGGCTCGCCAAGAGCGGGCTGGCCGCCATCCGTCTCTTGGTGGCGAAGGGCGCGCGGGTGACGGCGCTGGACGCTCGCACCGAGGAGGCGCTGGGCGAGACGGCGCGCGAGCTGAAGGCGCAGGGCGTGACGCTCGTCACCGGGCCCACGCCGCCGGGGCTGCTGGAGTCGCAGCAGCTCGTGGTGGTGAGCCCGGGCGTGCCGCTGGCGCTGCCGGAGATTCAAAAGGCGCGCGCCGCGGGCGTGCCCGTCTGGGGCGAGGTGGAGCTGGCCGGGCGCTACCTCTCGCACGTGCCGCTGCTCGGCATCACCGGCACCAACGGCAAGAGCACCACCACGGCGCTCACCGGCGAGCTCTTCCAGAGTGGTGGGCAGCGCACCTTCGTGGGAGGCAACCTCGGGCGTCCGCTGGCCGAGGCGGCCCTCACGCCCGGCGAGTGGGACGCGCTGGTGGTGGAGCTCTCCAGCTTCCAGCTCGAGGGCATCGACGCGCTGCGGCCCCGCGGCTCCACCATCCTCAACCTCACGCCGGACCACATCGACCGGTACGAGAGCCACGCGGCCTACGGCGCGGCCAAGGCCCGCATCTTCCGCAACCAGGCGCAGGGCGACTTCACCGTGGTGAACGCGGACGACGCGGACGTGATGCGGCTGGCCGAGGCCGCGAAGGTGCCCGTCTACGGCTTCAGCCTCACCGGGCGTCCGGTGGCCGCGGCCCCCAAGCTGGCCGGCATGGCGGTGGCTCGGCCCGGCGGCTTCCGCTTCGAGGGGGCAGGGGACAAGGGCGAGTCCTTCACCCTCACCAACCGTGCGCTGCGCGGGGCCCACAACACACAGAACGCCATGGCGGCGGCGCTGCTGGCTCGGCTGGCGGGCGTGTCGCACGAGGGCGTGCAGGCGGGCCTGGACAGCTACCCGGGCCTGCCGCACCGGCTGGAGAGCGTGCGCGTGCTGGACGGCGTGGAGTGGGTGAACGACTCCAAGGCCACCAACGTGGACTCGGTGCTGGTGGCCCTGCGCGCCTTCCAGAAGGACGTGCTCCTCATCGCCGGCGGCAAGGGCAAGGGCGCTCCCTACCAGCCCATGGTGGACGAGGGGCGCGGCAAGGTGAAGGGCGTGCTCACCATCGGCCAGGACGCCGACACCCTCGCCCAGGCCTACGAGGGCACGCGCCCCGGTGTATCCCTGCGGGACGCTCGCGGAAGCTGTACGGCGGGCCAGGGCCCTGGCAAGATCCGGCGACACTGTACTTTTGTCGCCTGCATGTGCCTCCTACGACCAGTTCCAGAACTTCGAGCACCGGGGCGACACCTTCAAACGCCTCGTGAGGGAGCTCTGAATCCATGAAGGTCCTCGCCGCTCCCTCCGCCGCCCCGGTGCGCTTCGACGCGCTGCTGCTGTGCGCGGTGCTGTCACTCGTCTCGCTCGGACTGGTGATGGTGTACTCGGCGAGCGCCGTCATGGCCCAGGACAAGCTGGGTGACAGCCTCTACTTCCTCAACCGGCAGCTCGTGGCGGCCGGCCTGGGCGTGGTGGCGATGGCGGTGGGGATGAAGGTGGGCTGGCGCCGGCTGGCGCGGCTCGCCTATCCGCTGCTGCTGGTGACGCTGGTGCTGCTGGTGCTGGTGCTGATTCCGGGCATCGGCACCACGGCGGGCGGCGCGCGGCGGTGGATCCGCCTGCCGGGCTTCGGCCTGCAGCCGGCCGAGGTGGCCAAGGTCGCCTGGGTCGTCTACCTGTCCTACTCGCTGGCCAAGAAGCGCGAGAAGGTGGCCACCTTCTCCGTGGGCTTCCTGCCGCACCTGCTGCTGTGCGGCCTGCTGGTGGGCCTGTGCATGCTGCAGCCGGACTTCGGCAGCTCGGTGCTGCTGGTGTTCCTGCTCTTCGCGCTGCTGTTCGCCGCGGGCACCAAGGTGAGCTACCTGGTGGGCTCGGTGCTGCTGGCGCTGCCGCTGGCGTACGCGGCCATCGCCTCCAGTCCCTACCGCATGAAGCGAGTGCTGGCCTTCCTGGACCCGTGGGCCCACCGGCACGACATCGGCTACCAGGTGGCCGAGTCCCTCATGTCCATCGGCTCGGGCGGCCTCACCGGCCTGGGCCTGGGAGACGGGCGGCAGAAGCTCTTCTTCCTGCCCGAGGCCCACACGGACTTCATCTTCGCCATCATCGGCGAGGAATTGGGCCTCATGGGGGTGGTGTTGCTGGTGTCGCTCTACGCCATCGTCATCTGGCGCGGCATCCGCGCGAGCCTCGCCGCCCCGGAGACATTTGGCACGTACCTGGGCCTGGGGCTCACCTCCATCATTGCCTTCCAGGCGACGGTGAACATGTGCGTGGCCATGGGCCTGTTGCCGACTAAAGGACTGACACTGCCCTTCGTGTCCTACGGGGGCACCTCCCTGGTGGTGCTGATGGGTGCGGCCGGTGTATTGCTTTCGCTGAGTGCCAGCGCGGAACCCGCTGGCAACCGGACTTTTCGCTCCGGCGGTGACATGAGGGAGGTGGCGGCGTGAAGGTGCTCATCGCGGGAGGCGGTACGGGCGGTCATCTCTACCCGGGCATCGCCCTGGCCGAAGAGGTGGTGACGCGGCACCACGCCAACCAGGTGCTGTTCGTGGGCACCGAGCGCGGCCTCGAGGCGCGGGTGGTGCCCCAGTCCGGCTACAAGCTGGAGACCATCCGGGCGCAGGGCCTCAAGGGCAAGGGCTTCGTGGGCCTCATCAAGGGCCTGCTCGCGCTGCCCCTGGCCTTCATCGAGTCCATCCGCATCCTCCAGCGCCAGAAGCCGGACGTGGTGGTGGGCGTGGGCGGCTACGCCAGCGGGCCGGTGGTGCTCGCCGCGGCGCTGATGGGCATCCCCACCGCGGTGCAGGAGCAGAACGCGCTGCCGGGGCTCACCAACAAGGTGCTCGGCCGGTTCGTGCGCGTCGTCTTCACCGCCTTCGAGGAGGCGCGCCCCTTCTTCCCCGCGCGCAAGGTGCAGCTCGTCGGCAACCCCATCCGCCGCACGCTGATGGAGAACTTCCTGCGCTCGCGCGTGGCGCACGAGAAGTTCTCCCTGCTCGTCTTCGGCGGCAGCCTCGGGGCGCGCGGCATCAACCAGCGGATGATCGACGCGCTGGACCACCTGCAGGACATCAAGGATCAGCTCCACATCGTGCACCAGACGGGCAAGAAGGACCTCGAGACGGTGCGCCAGGGCTACGCGGCCAAGGGCTTCACCGCCCAGGCCCAGGTGGTGGAGTACATCGAGGACATGTCCGACGCGTACGCCAGGGCGGAGCTCGTCATCTGCCGGGCGGGCGCCACCACGCTGTCCGAGCTGACGGTGGCCAAGAAGGCCAGCATCCTCATTCCCTTCCCCTTCGCCACGGACAACCACCAGGAGGTGAATGCCCAGGCGCTGGTGAAGGCGGGCGCGGCCCTCATGTTCCGCGAGTCGGAGCTGACGGGACAGCAGCTCGCCCAGGAGATCCGCCGCCTCAAGGATGACCCGGAGAAGCGCCGCCAGATGGAGAAGAAGGCGGGCCTGCTGGGGCGTCCCGAGGCGGCCAAGGAGCTGGCGGACGTGCTCGTGGAGCTGATGATCCAGACGTACGGCCCCTCCGGTCGGGCCGAGGCCCGGGGTGAAGACCCCAACCCGAAGAAGCCGGGCAAGGAGAAGAAGCCCGGCACCGAGCCGAAGGCTGGCGGCGAGCAGCAGGCTGGCGGCAACGAGAAGCAGGTCTGAGGAGACGACACCCGTGACGACGAACCGCCCCGCCAGGCCCGCGAGCCTCTTCAAGACGCGCCATGCCGCGCACGTGCACTTCGTGGGCATCGGCGGCATCGGCATGAGCGGCATCGCCGAGGTGCTGCTCAACCTGGGCTACCGGGTGTCCGGCTCGGACCTCAAGGCCAGTGAGACGACCCGCCGCCTCGAGCGCCTGGGCGCCACCGTCTTCGAGGGCCACCGCGCGGAGAACCTCGTGAAGGCGGACGTGGTCGTCATCTCCTCGGCGGTGCGCAAGGACAACCCCGAGGTCGTCACCGCGCGCCAGCGGAAGATTCCCGTCATCCCCCGCGCGGAGATGCTCGCCGAGCTGATGCGGCTCAAGTACGCCGTCGCCGTCGCGGGCAGCCACGGCAAGACGACCACCACCTCCATGGTGGCCACCGTGCTGAGCGCCGCGGGGCTGGACCCGCACGGCCGTGGTGGGCGGCAAGGTGAACGTGCTCGACTCCAACGCCAGGCTGGGCCAGAGCGAGCTGATGGTGGTGGAGGCCGACGAGAGCGACGGCAGCTTCCTGCACCTGCACCCGTCCATCGCCGTGGTCACCAACATCGACCCCGAGCACATGGACCACTACGGCGACGCTGGACAAGCTGAAGGACGCCTTCATGGCCTTCTGCAACCGCGTGCCCTTCTACGGCCTCAACGTGCTGTGCCTGGACAACCCCAACGTGCAGTCGCTGCTGCCGCGCCTGGAGAAGCGCTTCGTCACCTACGGCAGCTCGCACATGGCGGACTACCGGCTGGAGGGCGTGCGGCTGGAGGGCTTCACCACCCGCTTCGAGGCCTTCCGGCGCGACGAGCCGCTCGGCGAGTTCCGCGTGCGCATGGTGGGCGCGCACAACGCCCTCAACGCCCTGGCCGTCATCGCCGTGGCCGAGGAGATGGACATTCCCCTCGACGTGGTGCGCGGCGCGCTCGCCGAGTTCGGCGGCGTGCAGCGGCGCTTCACCGTGCGCGGCGAGGCGGCCGGCGTCACCGTGGTGGACGACTACGGGCACCACCCCACCGAGGTGCAGGCCACGCTCGCGGGCGCCCGGCGCGCCTTCGGCAAGCGGCTCGTGGTGGCCTTCCAGCCCCACCGCTACACGCGCACCCACGACCTGCTGAAGGAGTTCGCGACCTCCTTCAACGACGCGGACGTGCGTCTACGTCACCAGCGTCTACGCGGCCGGCGAGGAGCCCATCCCCGGCGCCACCGGCGAGGCGCTGGCCGAGGCCATCCGCGCCCACGGCCACCGCGACGTCACCTACGTGGAGAAGCGCGCGGACGTCGCGAAGACGCTGCTGCCCCGGCTGCGCGAGGGCGACCTCGTCCTGACCCTGGGCGCCGGCGACATCACCCAGGTGGGGCCGGAGCTGCTCGAGCTGCTCAAGCAGCACGGAACGGCGAAGGGCGCGTAACGGCATGGTGGCGCGTCCTCTCATCGTCCCTGCCCGAGCGGGTGGGGCGTCTGTCCGGCTGTGACGTGACGGCGAACGCGCCGCTCGCGCCCCTCACGAGCGTGCGCGTGGGCGGCCCGGCCGAGGCGCTCGTCCGCCCGCGCTCGCCGGAGGCCCTGGTGGCCCTGCTGCGCTTCCTGCGCGAGGAGGGCGTGCCCCTCACCGTGCTCGGCGGCGGCGCCAACACCCTCGTGGGCGACGGCGGGGATTCCGGGCGTCACCGTGAAGCTGCCGGGGGACCTGTTCCCCGAGCTGGCCGACGTGGGCGCGGAGGAGGGGAGGCTCACCCTCGGCGCGGGCGCGGCCATCGTCCGGCTGCTGCAACCAGATGCGCGCCCACGGCCTGGTGGGTGCCGAGTTCCTCGCGGGCATCCCCGGCACCCTGGGCGGCGCGGTGACCATGAACGCGGGCACCAAGAACGGCGAGTGCTTCCGCGTGGTGGAGGCGGTGGAAGTGGCGACCGCGGACGGGGTGGGGTGGCTTCCGCAAGGCGGAGATTCCGCACCGCTACCGGCACTCGGAGCTGCCCGCGGGCGGCGTGGTGACGCGGGTGCGCTTCCTGCTGCGCAAGGGGGACCTCGAGGCGTCCAAGAAGGCGATGGACGAGGACCTCGCCTACCGCAAGCGCACGCCAGCCGCTCAGCCAGCCCAACTTCGGCAGCGTCTTCACCAATCCGCCGGGCGACTTCGCCGGGCGGCTCATCGAGAGCGTGGGGCTCAAGGGCCACGTCATCGGTCGCGCGCAGGTGTCCACCCTGCACGCCAACTGGATCGTCAACCTGGGCGGTGCCACCGCCCACGACGTGCTTTCGCTCCTCACCCTGATGCAGACTCGGGTGCGCGAGGAGCGGGCGTCGAGCTCCAACCCGAAGTCAAGCGCGTGGGGGTGTTCCAGCCATGAGCACCGTGAGCACCATCTCCAAGGAAGAGCTGAAGCGGAAGCGGGTGGGTGTGTTGCTGGGAGGCCTGTCCTCCGAGCGCGAGGTGTCGCTGCGCACCGGCGCCGCCGTGGCCAAGGCCCTGCGGGGGCTCGGCTACGACGTGGTGGAGATCGACGTGGGCAAGGACCTGCCCGCGCGCCTCGTGGCCGAGAAGGTGGAGGTGGCCTTCATCGCCCTCCACGGCCGCTACGGCGAGGACGGCTGCGTCCAGGGGCTGCTCGAGTCGCATGTTCATCCCCTATACCGGCAGCGGCGTGCTGGCCTCGTCCCTGGGCATGGACAAGGTCTTCGCCAAGCAGGTCTTCATCGCCCACGGCATCCCCACGCCGCCCTACCGCGCCTTCCGCACCGCGAGGAGGCCCGGGCCGCCGTGGACTCGCTGCCCTTCGGCCTCCCGGCCGTCGTCAAGCCCTCCCGCGAGGGCAGCAGCGTCGGCGTCCACATCGTGCAAGACGCGCGAGGAGTACCTCGCCGCCGTCGAGGACGCCTCCAAGCTGGCCGGCACCATCCTGGTCGAGCAGTACATCAAGGGCCGCGAGGTGCAGGGCGGCGGTCCTCGACGACGAGGCCCTCGGCGTCATCGAGGTGGTGGCCGCGCGGGAGTTCTACGACTACCAGGCCAAGTACCAATCCGGGGGAACCACGAAGTACCTCTTCCCGGCCCCCCTCCCGCCGGATCAGTACGAGCGCGTGAACCAGGTCTGCCTTGGTGCCCATCGCGCGCTTGGATGCAGTGGAGGCACCCGCTCGGACGTCATCCTGACGCCGTCCGGTGAGGTCTTCCTGTTGGAGATCAACACGCTGCCCGGGAATGACCGAGGCCAGCCTGCTGCCGAAGATCGCCGCGGGCCGGGGCATCGACTTCCCCGCCCTGTGCGAGCGCCTGCTGCAAGGGGCCAGTCTCAAGGCCTGAGATGCCGTCCCCCGGATGAAGTGGACTTGCCGGTCCCTTCAGGGGAGCCGATCGCTACAGCGACGTGGCTGTAGCGAAAAACTGGCGTGGAGATCCAACCGCGCGCAGCATGCGCCGACGCACACCATGGCATTCGGTAAGTCCAAGAACCGTCGTCGCCAGGACGCCTCCGAGAGGAAGGAGGCCGTCAAGGGAGCCGTGCGCACGCACGGTCCCGGCCTGCTGAAGGCCATCTTACTGACGGGTCTGACCTGGCCCTGGTGTGGGGCGGAGTCGAGCTGCGGCGCTGGGCGCTCTCCTCGCCCACCTTCCTGCTGAAGGAGACGACCTTCAGCGGGCTGCAGCGGGCCGCCCCGGGCGAGCTGCTCAAGCTGTCCGGGCTGACGGTGGGGCAGAACCTGTGGTCGCTGGACGTGGAGCCGCTGGAGCGCGCCATGTCCGCCCACCCCTGGGTGCGCACCGTGGAGGTGCGACGCCACTTCCCCTCCAGCGTGTCGGTGGAGGTGACCGAGCACGTGCCGGCGGCGCTGGCGACGCTCGGGGACCTCTACCTGCTGGACGAGCAGGGCGAGCCCTTCAAGCGGCTGCAGCCCGGGGACAAGGTGGACCTGCCGCTCCTCACGGGGCTGGACCGGGAGGGCTACCTGGCGGACGAGGCGGGAGTGCGCGAGCGCGTCCGTGAGGCGCTGGCGGTGGCGGAGGCCTACGCGGCCCGGCAGCCCGGCAAGCGCGAGCGGCTGAGCGAGGTGCGGGTGACGCCCGCGGGGATGGTGCTGGTGTCGGCGGACGGGGCTGGAGGTGTTGCTGGGGGAGGGGGAGACGGACGCGAAGCTGCAGCGGCTGGCGCGGGTGCGCGACGAGCTGCGTCGCGCGCGGGCTGTCCGCACAGACAATCCACCTGGACAACCGGGCGCGTCCCGGCTGGGTGGCGGTGAAGACTTTCGAGCCCCGGTCCGAGAGGAGCGGGGCCTCGGCGCAGTAAGGACGCGCCCCTTTCACGAGAGTGGGGGGCCTGGGAGGGAGTCCATGGCGAAGCAGAAGTCCGGGGAGATCATCGTCGGCCTCGACATCGGCACGACGAAGATCTGCGCCATCGTCGGGGAGCTCACCGACAATGGGATCGACATCATCGGCATCGGGACGCACCCGTCGAAGGGCCTGCGCAAGGGCGTGGTCGTCAACATCGAGGCGACCGTGGCCTCCATCCGTCGCGCGGTGGAGGAGGCCGAGCTGATGGCGGGGGCGGAGATCTCCCACGTGTACACCGGCATCGCCGGTGGCCACATCAAGGGCTTCAACTCGCAGGGGATCGTGGCGGTGAAGGACAAGGAGGTGCGCGAGGCGGACATCGCCCGCGTCATCGACGCCGCCAAGGCCGTGGCGATTCCGCTGGACCGGGAGGTCATCCACGTCCTGCCGCAGGAGTTCATCATCGACGACCAGGGCGGCATCAAGGAGCCGCTGGGGATGGCGGGAGTGCGCCTGGAGGCCAAGGTGCACATCGTCACCGGCGCGGTGTCGAGCGCGCAGAACATCGTGAAGTGCGCGAACCGCACGGGCCTGAACGTGTCGGACATCGTGCTGCAGCCGCTGGCGTCGGCCGAGGCGGTGCTGGGAGAGGACGAGAAGGAGCTGGGGGTGTGCCTGGTGGACATCGGCGGGGGCACCACGGACATCGCCATCTTCTCGGGCGGCTCCATCGTGCACACGGCGGTGATCGCGCTCGGGGGCAACAACCTGACGAGCGACATCGCGATTGGCCTGCGGACGCCGGCGCACGAGGCCGAGCGCATCAAGCAGAAGTTCGGCTGCGCGCTGGCCTCGATGGTGAACAAGGACGAGACGCTCGAGGTGCCGAGCGTGGGCGGGCGGCAGCCGCGGGTGCTGGGGCGGCAGATTCTGTGTGAGATTCTGGAGCCGCGGGTGGAGGAGATCTTCCAGCTGGTGCACCGGGAGATCCAGAAGTGCGGCTACGAGGACCTGCTGGCCTCGGGCGTGGTGATTACGGGAGGCTCGACGCTGCTGGCGGGGATGCCGGAGCTGGCCGAGGAAGTCATCGGGCTGCCGGTGCGCCGGGGCATGCCGAGGGGGATTGGCGGGCTGGTGGACGTGGTGAAGAGCCCCATGTACGCGACGGGCGTGGGCCTGGTGGTGTACGGGGCGAAGCACCTGGACCGGCGGATGTTCCGGATCCGCGAGGAGAACGTCTACAAGAAGGTCAAGGGCCGCATGCGCGAGTGGCTCGAGGAGATCTTCTAGAGAGCTGTCGCAGTACCGCAGTGAACCCCGGGGTCGCGTCCCTCCCAGAGCGACCCCGGGTTTTTTCGTTGGTGCGCACCCAGTAGTATGGACCTTGGCGGGGTGTAGTTAGGGTGGGCAAGGGGGAAGGAGCGGTGCATGCGACCGGTGAACTCTGTTCTATGAGGTGGTGCCGGATGTAGTGGCTCCATCTTCTGCCAGGGGACGTGACTTCTGCCCCGCTGGCTTGTCCACTTCCTGGGCGGGAATGTGGGTGCTCTGCTTCTGGAGTTTGCTGAGCGACGAGGCCGTCCCGCTGCGTTGCTGCTGCACATGTACGCATGACCTGGGAGATTGAAGGCGCAAGGGTTGAGTTCGGCCTATCCCGGTGCATTTGTAGTTCCCCAGGGCTCCTGCAAGCTGCTCCCGTGCGGGACACCTCAAGATGCGTGGTGTTGAACTGAAAAGCAGGGATTGTCAGCACCTGCCATAGTCTTCATGGGCAAGTGGCCAGGAAAGGCGTGCGCCCTGGGAACACTGCGCCTCGGTGCTCCAGAGGGCTCTCGTCTTCAATCTCTGTTGCCGAACCGCATGGGGGGCCTCCGGGGCCGTCCTTCCGTTCATCTGGTGGCCGTTCGAAGGAACTGAGACCTCTTCCCCTCCCTGTGCCCACTGCGATACTGCGGAATCAGGCTGATCTGCATGTCGCATAAGGACCGCAGAGGAAGAATCGAATGGCTAATGACGCAGAGGCACCCCGTGAGTACATCGAATACTTCAAACAGCACAATCTTATACTTGGGAAGCGCCTTGGACGCGGAGCCTCGGGCAATGTTTATCTAGCAACGCAACCGAAGCTTGCGCGCGAATTGGCAATTAAGTTTTTTGATCACCCCAGCCGAAAATCCGACGCCGTCGGTCGGAAACGGTTTGAGCGCGAAGCCAAACTTCTAGCTAAATCTCAGCATCCCTCGATACCCTTTGTGCTCTCTTGTGGCAATGCAACTCTTGTGAATGTGTCAATACCGTACATCATTATGCAGTTTATCGATGGCCATGGGCTTGATGCGGTCATCGGCAATGGGAAACAAAATCCCAAGACGGCCACATCGTATGTTAAGCAGATATTAGGCGCCCTTGCATGCGTTCATCAAAACAACATTGTCCACAGGGACGTCAAGCCTGAGAATGTGCTGGTTTCAAAGACTGGGCACTGCTACCTGATTGATTTCTCAATAGGTGTTAGCTTGAGCCCTGCGCCAGGGCTCACTCGCATAACAGGTGACAAAAGGACTCCTGGTACCTGGGTCTATGCGGCTCCCGAGCAAATTTCAGGGAGAGAAGTTGACCGACGGGCAGACCTCTTTTGTTGGGGCTTGTTCTTTTTGAGTTGCTCGTTGGGCGCAGAATTAGCAGGCCTGAGCTTGTGGAGAATGATTTGTCGCAACTCTCTCCATTTTTCCGAGAGCTGCTGAGGAAGGCTTGTCACATTGATCCAGCCAAGCGTTTTCAGAGCGCAAATGATTTTAGAGTAGAGCTGGAGCGTCTGGAGGTTGCTGTAGTTGAGCGAGTTGAGCCAGGAGATGCCCTTTGCTTGAATGTGCGCTGTCCAACCACGAGGTGGGGCAAGGGCGGCTGGTATGATGGTCCTGGTCTCATAAGAAATACACACAAGCCATTTTGTGGGGCCTGCGGAAGCAGGTTGGTGTACCCGTGTGAGCGCTGCGGTGCCGAATTTAATAACAATCAGTATTGTGCGGATTGCGGGAATCGGAACTATGATCTTGTTTGGTGTGACAAATGTGGAACGCTGATGAATAAGAAGGATAGGTATAGAAACACGGCCGAAGATGGATGCTCCAATTGCCCTTCGGATGATAGCATTCCATTCTGAGATTGCTCGATTACTTCCGCTGTCCGAAGTTTTTCTCCCACGAGGTTTGCTGCCGTCAGTGGGGTTGATTGGATTTGGTGCTCCCGGGAAGGTGCCAAAGGGCTCGAACGAGTTTCTCACCTTTCAGTTCAGTCGAGGAAACGCCGGGCCCAACCCATGGCTTCTTCCTGAGTGAATCCTTCGACACGGAACCTGGGGTTCTCGAAGGGCTTGTCGAGCCAGGGCTCCAGTCCGCGGCCGAACTCGCGATAGGCGGGGAGCGCGTTGCCTTGGGTGAGATCGCCCGCTTCGGGCCAATCCCCCAGCGTTACGACGGCTCGAGTCCCGTCGATTGCCTGGACCGTCGCTTCAGGTGAGTGCAGGCGGGAACGAAGTGCGGACACTCCGCCCAGTTCCTGAAGGACGGGAGGGCCCAGGAAGTTGAGCCAGTGCACTCCGTCCACGCGCGTGCCCATCCAGTCCGGAATGGATCCATGATTGAGACTGATCCCCGGATGGCGCAGGAGCTCAGTGCGGATTCGGGGCGTAAAGAACACGTCCCCGATGAGAGAATCGAAGCTCAACCCCACATGGCCACTGGCGAAATGAAGACCCGAAGCCAGGTCGAGCATCAGCTCCCTCACCGCAGCGGGGCCATGCTCCTCAAGGTACTCGGTCGGCAGCATGCCCTCAAGGTAGCTCACATCGTAGTCGGACGGCTCCCGGTCTCGGGACGGAATACGGGCTGAGTAGGTGAGCTTGAAGCCCGAGAGTCTGTCGTGCCCGTTGCTCAGGTGAATCCATGTCTCGTTGCCGCCCTTCTCCAGCTCCCTAAGGCGATACGGGTCGGTACAATCCTCGGCGTAGCGGAAGGGACGGTCGGGCAGCAGCAGCTCGCGGATGCGTTTCCACCGCTCGTCGGAAAGGGGGCCGTGAGTGTAGTGACCGAAAGCGCAGGCATTGATGGTGTCTGGCCCTTCGCCCACCGCTTTCATGTAGCGGTCGAATGCGTGGGATACTCCGGCGGCGAGATCCGGGTGATCATGCGGCATGTAGAAGACGAAATGGATCACCTCTCTCGCGAGGACACGCTCGCCGGCCTCCTTCTCGGGAGGATAGACACCGTAGGGACGAATCCGGGGGTAGTGTTGTGTCATTGGGAGGAGAGCCTGCTGATTCCGAGGCTGGGGGTGATGGCCGCTGGTAGGCAATCCTCGTTGCCGAGATCTTTGTATTTGAGGAGCTGCGCCTCGGTGCGCGGGTCGGCGAGGGGGTTGCTGCGGTCAGCGGTATCACAGGGGAATTTGAAGTCGTAGATGCACTGAATTCGAGTGGCGTTGCGGGTGAAGTGGAGGACCACGTCTGGCCGTTGAGAGCCGCGCCATCTATCTGTCAGGAGGAGCTCATTCGTGAACTCCTCTCTTCGGTAGCGAGGCTCGATAGTGAAATTGTTTGGAAACTCCGCTGCCAGGCGCTCCTGCACGCAGATGAAGGCGGCTGCGTGCTTGAGATTGCCGAGGTGCTGCCTCCAGGTGTCAGCGGTTTTGTTCTTGGCGTTGGGCTCCTTGTCGCATTCGGATTCGGGCAACGACTTCCCCTTCCCGAAAAGTTCCTCGTTGACCTTGAAGTTGGCTTCGCTGGCGCACTCGGTCAGGATCTTCTCGGCCTTCGCCCGCTGGGCCTCGTCGAGGAACTTCGAGACGGTGAGGAGACCGTTGAGCGCCTCGGTGGCTTGGGCGACCTTCTCGAGTACCTGTCCGGCCCGAGTGACCGTTGGCGCGAGAATCTCCCCGGTGCCCGGGGCGACGGGGGCACCACAGGCCGCTCCACACGACTGGTTGAACTGGGCCGGGGTGCCGCTGCGCGTTCCAGTGAAGCTGGTTCTCGCGGGTGAGCCGCGAGGCGCAAGGGGGACGGGGGCGCAGGACAGGCAGAGGAGCACGGCCACGGAGACCGTGAGGAGGCGCCGGGATGCCCTGGGAGGTGTCAAAGGAGCTGAACGCGGAATGGACATGTCTCGGGTCGGAGGGGTGTAGGTCGAGCCCCGGATGGGGATGTGAGCAGAGTGGGGTCTCGGTAGCATGCCTCCGTGGTCCTCGCCTCGCTACGGCTGCTTCGCGGGCGTCGGTGCTCCGCGGGTTCCAGAATGGAGCGCTGGGTTGCCATGATTCTGGAGGACCACCTGGGTGATGCCGCGGATGCGCCAGCCCGAGGACTCGCGCGTGAAGTCGAACTGATAGTGGCCGTAGCTGTGAAAGAACTGCTCCGGCGAGCCGTTGAAGCCCGGGGCGAAGCGGTGGATGACGAAGTTGCACCGTCCTCGGGCCCGTGCGCGGCCGGGAAGGTGTCAAAGGACTCGAACGTGTCTCCCTCCTCGTAGTTCAGTCGAGGAAACGCCGGGCCCAACCCATGGCTTCTTCCTGGGTGAAGCCCTCGACGCGAAACCTGGGGTCCTCGAAGGGCTTGTCGAGCCAGGGCTCCAGCAGTCGGCCGAACTCGCGGTAGGCGGGGATCGCGTTGCCTCGGGTGAGATCGCCCGCTTCAGGCCAATTTCCCAGTGTCACGACGGCCCGCGTTCCGTCGATTGCCTGGACAGTCGTTTCAGGAGAGTGCAGGCGGGAACGCAGTGCGGACACGCCGCCCAGCTCCTGAAGGACGGGAGGGCCCAGGAAGTTGAGCCAGTGCACTCCGTCCACGCGCGTGCCCATCCAGGCCGGAGCAGAGCCGTGGTTGAGACTGATCCCCGGATGGCGAAGGAGCTCGGTGCGGATTCGGCGTGTGAAGAACACGTCCCCGACGACGGAATCGAAGCTCAGCCCCGCATGGCCACTGGCGAAGTGAAGGCCCGAAGCCAGGTCGAGCATCAGCTCCCTCACCGCAGCGGGCCCGCGTTCCTCAAGGCACTCGGTCGGCAGCATGCCCTCGAGATAGCTCACGTCGTTGTCGGATGGCTGCCGGTCGCGGGTCGGGATACGGGCTGAGTAGGTGAGTTGAAAGCCCGAGAGTTCCTGTAGGTCGTTATCCAGGTGAATCCACGTCTCTCTGCCGCTCTTTTCCATCTCCCTGACCCGGTACTCGTTCGTGCAATCTTCCACGTAACGGAACGGACGGTCTGGCAGCAGCAATTGGCGGACGCGGCTCCAGCGCTCTTCGGAGAGGGGGCCATGATCGTAGTAGTTGAAGGCACAGGAGTTGATCGTGTTGGGCCCTTCACCGACAGCTTTCATATAGCTGTCGAAGGCGTGGGCCACTCCCGCGGCGAGGTCCGGGTGATCGTGTGGCATGTAGAAGACGAAATGAATCACCTCCCGCGCGAGGAGACGCTCGCCTCCTTCCTGGCTGTCTGGAGGGTAGACGCCATGCGGTCGAATTCGAGGATAGTGCTGGAGCATCAGAGGGAGTCAGGGGCAGGGCGGTAGACACCGTGGGCGGGAGTGACAATGGCGGGAATGCAACTGCGTTCGAGATCGAAGTACGCCTTCAATTGGTCCCTGATGTCAGAGTCCTTGAGTGGGTTGATTCGATCTTTTCGCAGGCACGGAAACTTGAAATCGTAGATACACTGGATCCGTGTTGCGTTTCGAGTGAAGTGGAGAACCACGTCCGGCCTGAGCGAGCCACTCTTTCTGTCGGTGAGCATGACGTCTTTTGTCATCTTGTCCTGGCGATAGCGAGGCTCGATGGAGAAGTTGTGAGGGAACTCCTTGGTCAGACGCTCCTGGACGCAGAGGAAGGCTGCTTTGTGTTTGAGGTTGCCGAGGTGCTGCCCCCATGTGTCAGCGGTTGGATTCGCGACGGTGGGCTTTTTCAGGCACTCGGACTCGGGTAGGGACTTCCCTTCGCCGAAGAGTTCCTCGTTGACCTTGAAGTTGGCGACGCTGGCGCACTCGGCCAGGATTTTCTCGGCCTTCGCCTTCTGGGCCTCGTCGAGGAACTTCGAGACGATGAGGAGACCGTTGAGAGCCTCGGTGGCTTGGACGACCTTCTCGAGTACCTGTCCGGCCCGAGTGACCGTTGGCGCGAGAATCTCCCCGGTGCCCGGGGCGACGGGGGCACCACAGGCCGCTCCACACGACTGGTTGAACTGGGCCGGGGTGCCGCTGCGCGTTCCAGTGAAGCTGGTTCTCGCGGGTGAGCCGCGAGGCGCAAGGGGGACGGGGGCGCAGGACAGGCAGAGGAGCACGGCCACGGAGACCGTGAGGAGGCGCCGGGATGCCCTGGGAGGTGTCAAAGGAGCTGAACGCGGAATGGACATGTCTCGGGTCGGAGGGGTGTAGGTCGAGCCCCGGATGGGGATGTGAGCAGAGTGGGGTCTCGGTAGCATGCCTCCGTGGTCCTCGCCTCGCTACGGCTGCTTCGCGGGCGTCGGTGCTCCTCGGGTTCCAGAATGGAGCGCCGGGTTGCCATGATTCTGGAGGACCACCTGGGTGATGCCGCGGATGCGCCAGCCCGAGGCCTCGCGCGTGAAGTCGAACCGATAGTGGCCGTAGCTGTGAAAGAACTGCTCCGGCGAGCCGTTGAAGCCCGGGGCGAAGCGGTGGATGACGAAGTTGCACCGTCCTCGGGCCCGTGCGCCGTCCACCTCGACCCGCAAGTTGGAAAAGTCGTGCTGCATGTGGAGCGGGCTGAGAGCCGCCTGGCGCCTGGCCACGTACTGCGCGGCCTCCTCCTCTCCCGGGGGCGTTCCCCGGAGGGACGAGTAATCGCAGAACACCACGTCGGTGAGGCAGGCGCGTAGCAGGACCCAGTCCTTGTCGTCGAACGCCTGCATGAAGCGGCACACCAGGTCGTGAATCTCCAAGCGGTCTTCGAGGCTTGTCATCTCCATCCTCTTCCGGGTCGGCTCCTCATTCGGATCAAACCAGGGAAGGCTGCGGCAGCGCAGCAATCCGGAGGAAGGCGTCGCGCCAGCCGAGGTCGGGCCGGGTACGCCTGAGGGAGAGGAGTGACTCCAGCAGGCGTGGCTCGGGGCGCTCGGGAAGGGTCTCGCGCAGCGTGAGGATGTCGCTCGCCGCGCCGTCCAGGTTTCCGGCTTCGAGTGCGTCGCAGGCGCGGACGAAGCGGGCGACGGAGGGGGAGGGGACCTCTGTGGAGGCCTGGGTTGGGGCGGTTTCCGCTCGCGCTTCGAGGCACAGGGGCCCGAGTGCGAGGAAGAACAGGGCACGGCACAGGTGGCGCGGCGGGAACCAGGAGCGTGTCATGGGTCCGAGCATAGCCGTGCCCGCGAGGAATGGCGGGGGGGCGCACCTCGTCCCCCGGGCCAAACTGGAAGCCCTCCACCTCCAGGTCGAGCATCCCGGAGGTTGCCCCTTCTCTCCTGTATGGTTGGGACGTTTTCGTCATATCCTTCAGGATCGTTTCCACTCGGCGGGGAGGCACCAGACTTGGAGAAACCGCACCGCCGTTCGAGACTCATGGGCGGCGGATGGCGAGCACGTTTTTTCGAATGATTTTCTTCTGAGGGGCCCGTGACTCCGAACATCCACTACGAGAACCGAACCATCGAGGGAGAGCAGTTGGAGCTGACAGAGAAGGAGTCCAACTATTGGCTTGGGCCCAATCTCACGCTACGGGACTGCACCGTCGTCATTCGTGTTGGAGGACGGCAGGTCATCCCCGTGTGGGGAACGTTGATCAACTGCACCATCCAGGCAAAGCGCGAGCTCGTGGACACGCGGTTCACGACGATGAGCTTCAAGGGTTGTCGCTTCGAGGGCCGCTTTTCGGGTATGGACTTCGGCCAGCGGGTCGGACACGGGGAATGGTGGGAGCACGGGGGGATGGAGAACTGCGATTTCTCCGAGGCGCGGTTGGATCTGTGCCGTTTTCAGGGCTGCGACATGAGAACGATCCGCCTGCCGAGGTGGCCCTGCTTCACCATTATTGACCCGATCAAGCACGGGCAGGAACTGCTGAGCGTGGCGTGGCCAGGGGACTTTACTCCGGTCATCCTCGAGGGGCGGTTCAAGGAACTGCCCTCCACGGTGGCGCGGACGTTTTACGCGCCTGAGGAAGCGAAGCGCTGGGGGGCTACGGTGGAGGAGTTCAAGGCGGCCGTGGAGCGATTCGACTTCATCGTGCGTTGAGCCGGTAGACCTGTCGCCTGACACGGACCCACGGGGTTGACTGTGACCGAATACACGAAGCGCCTGTATTCTCCCGGGCAGCTCTCGATGCAGGTAGTGCGCGAGCTGCCATGAGCCCTGTGAAGCTCAATGCGGGCTGTCTGTTCGAGCACATGCGCCACATCTGTTCGCGCCCGAGGATGTTCGCCCCGGACTTCACGCTCGATCTTGTCTCTCTCTCTTCTTGAACTCGACGAAGTCGACTACGAAGCCCAGGAACCTCTCAATCGCCGCGCGGTGATCGCCATGACATTCCTCCAGGCATTTCCGCGCCCAGCCACCTCCACAGGGAAACTCATTCTTCACATCGCGCAACCATGCGAAGAACTCCTCGCAATCCCTATCTTCGATTCGATTGCAATATTGCGCGAAGGTGATCCCATCAATGAAGGATCTCAGCACATAGATGTCAGTGGCTCCCGTATGCACCAACAAAGTGCCCACACGGTGGAGTTCCTCGCGAAGAAGCATGAGCATGTCCAGCGTATAGACGGTGCGACCTCTCCATTCTTCTGGCGGTTGGATGGCAGTCATGGTGCCCCCGTGACGACCAGGGTCACTGGTGCGCGAGCCTCGATTGCGGCTATATATTCTTGCTCGAGCATTCCACTGCCCCCTGTGAACGCATCATAGAGCCGCCCGTTATAACGAACGGCGAAGTGAGTGTTGTTGTCCGACATGATTTGTCTCCCGTACCACGACAGGTACGGACCCTTTGTACTGCTGGCGCGCACATACTCCGGCGAGCCGCCGAAGCGCGTGAGTGCCGCGTGGATGTCCCTGGCCACCTGGGGGCAGCGTCCCATCTGCTGGTTCGCCACGTTGAAGGCGGCCTGGAACGCCTGGAGCCATCGCGGCGCGTCGGTCAAGCCCTTGTGGGCCATGTAGGCTGAGACCGCTCCCTCGACGTCACCCTTCGCGAGCGCCGCGAAGATCTTGACCCTGATGGAGTCTGGCACCTGACCCATCAGGGATTTCACCAGAACACGTGAGCTACTCAGCAGACCATATGATTGCAGAGCCCCCGAATCACAAGCATCCGGTCGTCCGGCGCTTACCGACAATGCGAGGCTCAGCAGATATGGCAATAAGCGCACCAATAGAGTCATCTTGAGTTTTGATTTTTGCATGTTTTCCCGCTCTGTTCAACGGTGAAGAACAATCTCACTCGTGCGGCAGCAGTTCGTCGAGGCGCGAGTTGGGGTGCGTCTGCACGCGCAGTAACACGTCCGCCAAGTAGGTCTCGGGGTTGATTCCGTTCGCCTCGCAGGTGGCCACCAGGGCGTAGAGGCCCGCGAGGTATTCACCCGCCGCCACGTGCCCGACGAAGAGGAAGTTCTTGCGGCGGCATCACGGTTGGGGCGGGGCTGCTGGTGGAGGGCACGTTGCTGTACGGGCACCTGTGGACAGGCCCCGGCTCCAAGTCCGGTACCGTCGAGCTCCCGCGCGATGCTCCAGTCAACGCCGTCTGGTATTTCCCTTGAGCGCATTCAGCCCGAGAGCACGGCGGAGGCAGGGGGCGGTCTCCTCTAGAGCCATGAGGGCGGATGCCCACCTCCCAGCCATACAGCCGCACGGGCAGACGGGGCTCCTCTCGAATCGCTGGGCCAGGCCATCCGCGCGAGCAGTTCGGTGGAGCGTGCGAGGGCGCGTTCGTTGGCGTCCTGTCGTGGAGGCCCGGTCAGGCGCGCCTCCGTACGGGTCAACGCTGACGTGCCGCGTCCTGGAGGAGAGCTGTCCGCTGGGCGGGACTTGCGGCCGTCCGGGCCTCCTGGAGGTGCTGGTCGCGGTGGACGGAATCGAAGTCCTTGATGGCCGCGAGGGCTTCTCGGGCGTACTCCTCGGGTGGGGTGGTCGCGGCGAGCGCTTGGAACCACACGGGAAGTACCTTCCTCCAGTCGACGCCTACCTCATAGGCGCCGCCCTCGTCTGCCCAGAAGACGATGTCGTCATTGGCCTCATCCACGGAGCGGAGCAGGTCCAGGAGCAGCCCGAGGGCCTTGCGCATCTCCGCCGGAGGCGTCTTCGCGGAATCGGTGACACATCTTTCGAACAGGCGCTCGCACTCCGCAATCCAGCGTTGTGTGCCCAGGGACATCTGCGTGAAGTTCTTCGAGTTGACGTCGAAGGCCTCGTAGTAGTCGCCGCGGCGGCTGGCCTCGCAAAAGTGCGTCACGTCGGCGACGAGAGCCGTTCCGGCACGGAGCGCCTCCAGGGAGATATAACCCTCTGCTATCTCGGCCAGACGCTTCCTGGGCACCCGGTCGAGGGCACGGTCGAGAAGGCTCAGGAGGGTCTCGCGATCGAGTCCGCGGAGGGCGGAGCGGAGTCTCTCGAGGTCGAGCTGCGTGCTCATGACGGGTCTGTCAGTTCGCGACTGGTGGCGTGTCATCGTGTGGGCCTCCTCCGGAAATGCACCATGACCTGCTTCGTGGTCCATTCCGGCATGACCTCTATCGTCCTGTCCAGCACGACTCCTCGGCCGTGTCCGGGTGTGTGCTCCCGGTGCCAGTCGAGCTCCCTGCGCCGGGTCGTTCTCATTTTCGTGTCCACGACGCCATGAGTCCTGTGCAGCTCAATGCGGGAAGCCTGTTCGAGCACATGCGCCACATCTGTTCGCGCCCGAGGATGTTCGCCCCGGATTTCACGCTCGATCAGCGCTCCCTCTACATCACGGGCTATGAGGATGTCCTCGGGGATTCAGGGCAGAAGAGCCAGCACGAGTGTTTCAGGGAGTGGCTCTACAAGCGGCACCCGGAGTGGCGGTATCACCCCTCCTGGTGGGGCCAGCAAGTCCATGAAGCCAACGGGGGCGATCTGGCGCGCACGCTCGAAGCGATCGTCCGTCTCCTGGATGAATTCCTGGCGACGGAAGGCGCGGAGTTCGTCCGCTCCCCCACCCGGGAAACCGAGTACGACATCATCCTCCAGAAGCCTAAGATGCGTCCAAAGCGGGCTCCTCGTTCCAGGCGGTGACGACGTGCGATGGGGTGCTGACACGCGGCTCGACGCGGCGCTCAGAGCGGGTTGGAGCCGGGAGGCACGCGCTGGGCACCGTGGGGGCGTGTGGTGGGCGCTTGAGGCGGCCGGACTGGTTCTTCTAGACTCCGAGGGAGTGAATCCTCCCTGGCGACAGGTCTCCTTCCTCGTGCTCATGCAGGCCCTGGCATGCGCGGGTCCCAGGCTCTACTTCCTGCGGACCGAGTTGCCCATCCTGGAGGGAAGAATCGACTTGGCTGTGGCCCCCGGTCCTTGGAAGCATGAGGACGTCCCCATCGTCGTCTCGGACACGGCCAGCATTCCGGATGACCTGGTGCTGCCGACGCTCAAAGCCCTGATGGCGTTACCGGGCGCGGTGGATGCCTGCGATCCGAACACGGGGCGCCCACGCCCGGATGCAGCCGAATATTGTGTCGCCCTCTACAGGGCGCCGCAGGACTGGCGCGTGTCATGGCCCATCCGCAACCTGATGAATGAGCGCGATTCATGTCAACCTCCTTTCGGCGGAGTGGAAGATGAGGACTTCGGCCGGGAGCTGCCTGTCGTTGGCTTCGCTCACAATCATCCGTGCGCAACAAGTATAAGCAGCCCAGACCTGACCAAATTTCCCGCGATGAAGACGGGAGAGGGGCTCTGGACGATGGTGTCCTACGCGGCGAGCCCCATCGGTGGGTTGGGGCGTGATTCCCGAGGTCAATTGATTCCCGCCTGGGCCTGGCTCGCCACGGGTCACAAGGATGAGCCTCGCTTCTACAAATGGAATCCAGCGGGTGAGGTCTTCCGATGGAACGATGACAAGGAACATTGGGACTTTCAGGCCACCTGCCAACCTCAAGAGTCGTCCGGAATGCTCAGCCCCAGAATTCTCCTGCCCAAATGCTCGCCCGAATTGAAATGGTAGAAGAACCTTGGAGCACGGTTCCATGATGAATCCTCAGCATTTCATCCTTCTCATGTCGCTCCTGGTGGATGGTGGCGTTGTCACCTCCCAGCCCGGCATTCCAGGGGGCGATGGAGGGGCTGGGACAGATGGAGGAACGGTCATCCTCCAACCCAGCACGTCAGAGGCGGATGGTGGGACCGTCCTTTCCCGACCCAGCACGTCAGAGGCGGATGGTGGGACTGTTGCTCGGCCCCCCATCATCGCAGAGGGCATTGAGTGGCCCGATGAGGTGCGCCCGCTGGCCACGTTGGATGGTCCCGCTGTCCTCGCTGCTCATGCCGCGCTGCAGCGATTGCTGGCCAGCTTCCCGAAGGAATACGCGGGAGATTGCTCCTACTCCGCCAAAGCCATGGAAGTCACTGTTGGCCAGGAGAGGGGGCTGTATTTCGTTGCAATCAACCGGCGTGTGGACAAGTGCGGATGGGCGGTCCCTGGTTTCAATCCGTCCCTCCACTGGTTTGAATTGTACGCCGTATCGCCCGACGGGAAGGTGCTGGCGCGCTACCCGTACCACCCATAGGTGGGCTCATGACGTCAACGGAGGCGTTCGACGCGGCGCTCAGAGCTGTTTCGAGCCGGGCGGCACGGGCTGGGCGCCGTAGGTGTAGAGGTATTCCTCCACCTGCATGAACTCCTTGAGGGATTGAGCGCCGCCGTCCTCGCCCCAGTCCACCCTGTCCAGGCGCATCAACCGGGTGGAGTACGGCACCAGCGTGTCCGGGTCCGTCACCAGCTCGAAGCTCCAGCGCGCCAGGGGTCCCTCGCCCGCCTCGGACTGGCCCACCGGCTGCACCTCCACGCTCAACCGCACACAGTGCCGCTCCTGTGCGTCCGGTGCGCACGGCACGTCCACCTCGATGGAGTAGCGCTCTTCCGAGGCCACTTCCTTCTTCTCCATCAGGCCCGTGCCCACCACCATCTTCGACTCGAGCTGCACCGGCTCGCCGGGCGCCAGGGTGATGCCTCGCCAGTGCTCCACCAGCCGTGTCCAGTCTTCCCGCGCCGACTCCTCCTGCTTGGCCACGATGTTCTTGATGATCTCCGCCCTCTTCTCAGGCTCCAGGGGCAGCGCCTCCAGCAACCCCTGGCCCGGCAGTTCCTCGGGGAACTCGGCGCGCTGGAAGGAGCCCTCGTTGTCGAAGAGCACCGTGGGCACCGGGTCCACGATGGCGGCGAACTCGGGCGGAAACACCTCCATGTCCCGAGGGACGAGCCGGTGGACGCCCTTCTCCTTCGCCGGCTCCACCGTCAGCCAGTAGCGGCGGTGGACCTCGGTGTTGCCCAGGGGACTGTTCGCCGTGAAGGAGTACGAGACGCGAGCGGAGTAGTGCTCGGGCCAGGCGAAGCGCGGCGTGACGGCGTGCGGGGAGCGCCGCGAGGCGGAGGACGTGGCGCAGGCACAGAGGGCGGAAAGGAGGGCCGCGAGCACCACGCGGCGAGTGGAGCGTGTCATGGGAAGGAGCGCTACAGCACCCCCCTGGAAGGTGTCAAAGGACCCGCCCGGTTCAGCCCCTCATTCGGACCAGAGCAGTGCCAGCTCGAGCTCGATGGCCTCGAAGGGCTCGGCGCGGACCCGCTCCTCCCCGGTGAAGGAGTCGACGAGGAGCCAGTCGCCCCCCTGGAGCCGGAAGATGTCGAGCGTGCGGGCGAGCGGGTCCACATGCCACAGGTGCCGCACTCCTTCCCGGGCGTAGATGCGCATCTTCGGGCCCTTGTCCCTGCGCCGCGTGCGCTCGGAGAGGACCTCGCACGCCCAGTCCGGAGCGAGGTCGTAGTGCGCCGGGGCCTCTTCCCCTCCGACGGCCCGAGGCAAGCGCTCGCGCCGCCATCCGGCGAGGTCCGGTACGAGCTTGTCCGGACGGGGACCGAGGTGGAACTCCGGCTCGTCGAGGATGACCCAGCCGCCCGGTCCCCCTCTGCCGAACTTGAAGGGCCCTCCAATGAGGATGCCCAGGTTCGACCGCGCGTTGACCTGCGGACGGGCTGGGTGAGGGCTGAGGTGCAGCTCCCCGTCGAGGATCTCCGCCACCAGCTCATCTGGAGCAGCCTGGAAGGCCGCCTCGACGGACGGGGCGTTGCGCTCGGTGGACTCGGACTCTGGGGGACGACGGGTGGCCATGAGGGAAGATTTCCGCATGGCCCTCGCGTCGTGCAATCCCAAGGCCGAGGTCAGCGTCACGGCGGGACGCTCGCCCCTCCTGGGGAGTCGGAACGCGGCTCCGGTCCTACCGCGTGTTGGCGGCGGGGGCGCGGAAGGCGTGCATGTGGGCCACCTCGTCGCTCATGGCGGCGTCGATCATCGCCTGCCGCAGGGAGGGCAGGGGCCAGCGGTGTGACTCCGCGCTCAGCCAGGCCTGGTAGGTGGCCCGTTCGTCGGCGAGCACCTCCGTGGCCTGCAGGAGGCGGGTGTCGTCCCCCAGCGCGGCGGCGGCCTTCTTCATGAGGCTGAGCCCCACGAGCCGCTCGACGACGGAGGACTCGTCGGAGAGGCGCGAGCCGATGCGCCAGAGGGACTCGCCCAGGCGCTGGTGCTCGGCGGGAGTGAGCGCGTCCCTCGAGGCCTCCAGGCGATGCTGGAGCAGCAGGGGGACGGGGCTGACCAGCGACATGACGGCGAGGGTGTACGCGTAGTCCACCGGGACGGAAACCCCGGTGGCCTCGAAGTGCCGCAGCGCGTACCGGTAGAGCGCGAGGAACCCGCTCTGACGCCAGTCGGGGAGCTGGGAGAGGGCCTCGAGCTCCTGGAGCTCCCGGGGCGTGAAGGGCGTCTGGGCGTCGGTCCCCTCCAGGAGCAGCAGGGCGCGAAGCTGCATGGACTCCGGGTAGTCGGCGGAGAGCGCGGTGAGGCGGGCGCGCAGGGTGGTACGGGCCTGGGCGCGCACCGCAGCGGGCAGCTCCTCGCGTTGGAGGTGCTCGACGGCGGCGACGATCAGCTCGGGAGGTGCGAGCACGGGGAGCTGCTGGAGGATGGCGCGGGCCCGGTCGGCATCGGGACTCATGGAGAGGGCGAGCACGAAGCGCTGCTCGGCCGAGAGCTCCTTGCGCCAGACCTGCTCGGGGCTGGGGCCCGTGGGGCGGGGCTCCGGGTCGTCCTGGAGGAAGGGGGACTCCCTGAAGTCGGGTCGGCCGATGCCGTTCCAGGCCTGGAGGAAGGCGTCGCGCCAGCCGAGGTCAGGCCGGGTACGCCTGAGGGAGAGGAGTGACTCCAGCAGGCGTGGCTCGGGGCGCTCGGGAAGGGCCTCGCGCAGCGTGAGGATGTCGCTCGCCGCGCCGTCCAGGTTTCCGGCTTCGAGTGCGTCGCAGGCGCGGACGAAGCGGACGACGGAGGGGGCGGGGACCTCAGCGGATGTCTTGGAGGGAGCGGTTGCCGCACACGCTTCGAGGCACAGGGGGCCGAGTGCGAGGACGAACAGGGCGCGGCACAGATGGCGCGGCAGGAACCAGGAGCGATTGGGAGAGGAGCGCACTCGTGTCATGTGCCCGAGCATAGCCGGGCCTGTGTGCCCGCGAGGTGTCCTCCCCTCCGCGATGTCCGACACCTTCATGCGAGGCTCATGGGCTTCGTTGCTCTTTCGGACGTCTCCGGGCTTCGGGCCCTTCTTCCCCGTTCTCGCCCGCCTACCATGCCTCGTTCCCCCCAAGCGGCCCTTCGGGCTGGAGGTGTGGCAATGCGGATGGTGCTCTCGAACCGGTGCTCTCGTGTGGCTCTCGCGGCGCGTCTCCTCGTCCTCTCCGCCGCCGTGCTCGCCGCGAGCGGGTGTGCTCGCCAGCGGGTGGAGGCGACTCGTCCTCCAGAGCCCTCGCTCACCCGGTGCTCCAACCCCGCTGGCCGGTACTCGATTGCCTATCCCTCGGCGTGGAGAGCGAACAAAGGCAACGGCGTGGAGCCCTGCCGCCTCTTCCACCCCACGCCCTTCGACGTGCAGCCGGGCACCGAGGAGCCTCCCGTGGCCGTCTCCGTGAAGCGAGAGCCCGTTTCGCTCGATGATTTCGTCCAGGGCTCCACCGGCTCCGGCTACGTGGTGCTCCAGCAAGAGCGTCTGACAGTGGCCGGCCGCCCCGCGGTGCGCCTGGAGGTGCGGGCCACCTCGGATTCGCAGATGCTGCCCCCGGGCACCCGCGAGTACGTCTATGCCATCGGTGATGGTGACTCCGTCGTCCGCGCGAGCACCCTGACGGTGCGCGGGCTCGACTATGCGGGCAACAAGGCCGTCCTGGACGAGATGGTGCGGACGCTCCGGCTCCCCTGAAGCCTCGGGGGTTAGCGAAGGTATCCGGAGAGGAGCGTGAACCCGGGCTCCTCGACGGGCACCCGCTTGCGGAGCGAGTCGAGGAAGGACCTGGTGTGGTCCGACAGGATGACGACACCGGCGTCCGCCTCGGCCGAGAAGCCGATAAAGCCGGCGTAGCCGCCCGTCACCGAGGAGCGCCACACCACGGGCTTGCCGCCCACGTCGGAGATGTTCCACCCGAGCCCCACGCGCATGCCGCGGGCTTCCGCGCGCGGGATGTGCGTGAGCCGCAGGGCCCGACCGAGCCCGGCCTCCGGATCTGAGGTTCGCATCGAGGAAGCGCAGCAGGTCGGGCACCGTCGAGCGGATCGCTCCCGCCCCGGGCAGCGACGGGAAGGTCCAACCCGGCACCGGCAGGCCCCGAGCGGAGTGGCCGGGACGCAGGCGCCGCTCCTGTTCCTCGGAGAGGCGGACGGCGGTGGTGTCGCCGAGCCGCAGCGGCGTGCTGAGGTGGTCCCGCACGGCGTGCCCGTAGTTGAGTCTCAGACGGCGGGAGAGGACGTGCCCGAGCACGCCCATGCCGATGATGGATTCGGCGTGCTTTCGCGGCGGCGGGTGCTGGGGGTGGTAGCTCCGCAGGAAGGCCCCGAACAGCTCCGCGCTGTAGTGGCCGTAGGGGTCGGCCGGGTTCTGCTGTGGGGACCGCAGGTTCGGCGGGTCGTGCGGCATGCCGGAGGTGTGCGTCGCGAGCTGCTCGAGCGTGATGCGGCCAGCGCTCTCATCCGGGAGGAGCGGCTGGGGGAGCAGCTCCTTCAGGGGCGTATCGAGCCTCGCCTCGCCCCGGTCCACCAACAGGGCGAGGAGGGTGCCGGTGAAGACCTGGGTGAGAAAGCCCAGCTCGTACAGGGAATCCGCGGCGGCGGGTGTCCCCTCGTGACGGAGGGCCTGCACGTGGTGCACTCCGCGGTGGGTGATGCCCACGCACAGTGCCGCCGAGGGGGACGCGCGCAGGTAGCGCCGGGTGGCGTGGAGGACTGCCTCGGTGGGCGAGCCGGGGGAATCAGGCATGGGCGAGGGGCTCTGGGTCAAAGGACTCGAACCGCTCCAGCCTACGAGGTGTCCTGTCCCCCGCGGTGTCCGAAACGTGGGTTCCCGCTCCCTCAGTTCGCGAGTCAAGAGGTGAGTTGCTCCTACCGCACCGCACCGGTGAGGTGGTGGTGCTCCCGCGTAAGTGCCTGTGACGACTCGGGACCGCCACGTAGCGCTACAGGTTCGTAGCTGAGAACTTGCCAAAGATCGCGACTTGCTGAAGATGGTGGTTGCAGCGGCGCGCGCGGGCACGCGCGACCTGCGCTGAAAGAAGGAAACACATGGACCAGTTCGACCAGAACAAGCAGGCCGCAAAGATTCGTGTCGTCGGCGTCGGTGGCGCCGGCTGTAACGCGGTCAACACGATGATCATGGCGAAGCTTGAGCGGGTCGACTTCATTGCCGCCAACACCGATGTGCAGGCGCTCGCGGCCAACAAGGCGCCGGTGCGGCTGCAGATCGGCCAGACCCTCACCAAGGGCCTCGGCGCTGGCGCCAACCCGGAGATGGGCCGCGAGGCCGCGCTCGAGTCGCGCGATCAGATCGCCGCCATGCTCGAGGGCGCGGACATGGTGTTCGTCACCGCCGGCATGGGCGGTGGCACCGGCACGGGCGCGGCGCCCATCATCGCGGACATCGCCAAGAGCCTCGGCTGCCTCACGGTGGGCGTGGTCACCAAGCCCTTCCTCTTCGAGGGCAACAAGCGCCGCAAGCAGGCCGAGCAGGGCCTCGTGGAGCTCAAGGCCGCGGTGGACACCCTCATCACCATCCCCAACCAGCGCCTGCTCACCCTCAGCAACGAGCCCATGCCGCTGCTGGAGACCTTCAAGCGCGCCGACGAGGTGCTCCTCAACGCCGTCCAGGGCATCTCGGACCTCATCCAGTACCACGGCTACATCAACGTCGACTTCGCCGACGTGAAGACCATCATGAGCGACAAGGGCCTGGCGCTCATGGGCACCGGTCACTCCACCGGCGACAAGCGCGCGCTCAACGCGATGCAGCAGGCCATCTCCAGCCCGCTGCTCGAGGACATCTCCATCGACGGCGCCACCGGCCTGCTCATCAACATCACCGGCGGCCGCGACATGACCCTCCAGGAGGTCAACGAGGCGCTCACGCTGGTGCACGACGCGGCCGACCCGGATGCGGAGATCATCTTCGGCTCGCTCATCGACGACAACATCACCGACGAGGTGAAGATCACCATCATCGCCACCGGCTTCGTGTCGAGGGATTCGAAGGGGCGCCCGACGGCGCAGGTGGTGCAGGTGCCGGTCGTCACCCGGCCCGCGCCCGTCTCGCTCACCGCGGCTCGCGATCGCGAGGAAGTGGCCAGCCTGGTGCCCGCCAAGGCTGGTACGCGGACGATGGCCGCCGTGGAGGGGCGCTCGCTGTCCGGGCGCACCGCGGTGGTGAAGGACGCGGCGCTGCCCCTGGACGAGGATCAGTTCGACATCCCCACCTTCCTGCGTCGCCAGGGCCAGACGGAGATGCCGTGAGGGAAGGGCCTCGGCCCGAGCGGCTGGGGTCTTCTCGCTAGCGCCCGGGGAGGCGGGCCACGCTCGCCGCCCGGTGGTGACGCCCGGAGAGCGCGTCACTGCGCGCCAGCAGCGTGTCCACCTCGCGGTAGAGCTCCTCGATGCGCTCGGGCAGTCGCGGGGCGGGGACCACCCCGTCGCCGGAGAGCTGCTCCAGCAGCGAGCTCGCGCGCTGTAGCACCTGATGGGCCCGGAGCAGGGCTCGACCCGCGCGCGTGCCCTGGGGCGAAAAGAGGGTTCCTCCCTCGTAGAGGGACTCGATTGCCGCGCGGTTGGTGCGAAGGCGCTCGGCCAGTCGCGCCCGGTACATCTCCAGTCGCCGCTCCCGGCGCGCTCCCTGGAGATCCACCACTGTTCCTGTCGTGGAGGGCTTCACGGCCAGGGACGCTACGCCAATATCCTACATGCCCGCAACTTCCCGGCGGGCGGCGCGTTGTCTCCTTGTCAGGTCGCAAGGGGGAGTTTAGGTTGCCCCGCCTCACATCGGAGGGGTTGCCAGCCATGTTCAAGAAGCTGCTCATCGCCAACCGGGGTGAGATCGCCCGGCGTATCGCGGTCGTGGCCAAGGGGATGGGGATCTCCACCGTGGCCGTGTACTCGGACGCGGACGCGGAGCTGCCCTTCGTTCGTGAGGCGGATGAGGCGGTGCGGATCGGGCCTGCCCCGGCCAAGGACAGCTACCTCAACATCCAGGCCATCCTCGACGCGGCGAAGTCCACCGGCGCCGACGCGATCCACCCGGGCTACGGCTTCGTGTCGGAGAACGCCGAGTTCGCCACCGCGTGCAAGGCCGCCGGCATCACCTTCGTGGGTCCGCCGCCCGAGGCCATGCAGCGGATGAAGGACAAGAGCCAGGCGCGCAAGCTGGTGGCCGCCGCCGGCGTGCCGGTGGTTCCCGGCACCGAGGACGTGTTGCCGGACGTCGCCGCCGCGCTGGCCGCCGCCGAGCGCATCGGCTACCCCGTGCTCTGCAAGGCCGCGGGCGGTGGTGGTGGCATCGGCATGGCCGCCGCCAAGGACCCCGCCGAGCTGGAGAAGGTCTTCCGCCAGTGCACGGATCGCGCGAAGGCCGCCTTCGGCCGCGAGGGCGTGTACATCGAGCGCTACTTCCCGGCCCCTCGTCACATCGAGGTGCAGATTCTCGGTGACCACCACGGCCACCTCATCCACTGCCTGGAGCGCGAGTGCTCCATCCAGCGCCGGCACCAGAAGGTGGTGGAGGAGGCTCCCTCGCCGCTGTTCGCGGACGGGCGCAACGCGGAGCTGGCCCAGAAGCTGTTCACGGCGGCCATCGCCGCGGCCAAGGCCTTCGGCTACGCCAACGCCGGCACGGTGGAGTTCCTCTACTCGGACGGCGACATCTACTTCATCGAGATGAACGCCCGCCTCCAGGTGGAGCACCCGGTGACGGAGCTGACCACGGGCCTGGATCTCATCGGCTGGCAGCTCCGCATCGCCTCGGGCGAGCAGCTCACGGTGAAGCAGGAGGACGTGAAGCGGCGCGGGGCGGCGCTCGAGTTCCGCATCTACGCGGAGGACCCGGTGAAGTTCTTCCCCTCGCCGGGCCCGCTCAAGGTGTTCCAGCCGCCCACGGGCGAGGGCGTGCGCCTGGACTCGGGCTACGCCGAGGGCAACACCGTCACGCCGAACTACGACCCGATGATTGCCAAGCTCATCATCTCGGGCGCCACGCGCGCCGAGGCCATCGAGCGCTCCATCCAGGCGCTCCAGGGCTTCCGCGTCGAGGGCATCAAGACGAACATCCCCCTCCACCTGCGCATCCTGCAGGATCCGGTCTTCCGCGCGGGCGACCTGAACACGCGCTTCCTGGAGCACCACGCGAAGCCGTAGCGAGGGAGCTGGCTTTCCACGCAGCACACAGGGCTCACGCAGCACCGACGAGGAGTACAGCGTATGGCGGACGTGGCGGCGCACATCACCGGGACGGTGTGGAAGATCGAGGTCAAGGTCGGGCAGAAGGTCTCCGCGGGGGACACGCTCGTCATCCTCGAGTCCATGAAGATGGAGATGCCCGTGGAGGCGACCGAGGACGGCACGGTGAAGGAGATCCGCTGCAAGGAGTCCCAGTCGGTCAACGAGGGCGACGTCCTCGTGGTGCTCGAGTAGCGGGACGCGCGGTGCAGCCATCCTCCCTGCATGTGGAAGACCGGGACGATGGCGTCCGCGTCCTCACCCTGTCCAACCCGGCGCGGCGCAACGCGCTCGATGACGGCCAGGTGGCCCGGCTGGACGAGGCGCTGGCCTCGGCCCCTGGCAAGGTGCGCGCCGTCCTCATCCGGGGCGCGGGCGGCACCTTCTGCTCGGGCTATGACCTGAACCTGCTGGCGGCGCCCACCGAGGACCGGTTGCCGGACGACGCGCTGATGGCGTGTCTCTCGCGGCTGGAGTCCCTGCCGCTTCCCAGCGTCGCGCTGGTGCAGGGGTGGGCCTTCGGGGCCGGTTTCGATCTGTCGGCCGCCTGCGACTTCCGCATCGGCGCGGAGGACGTCGTCTTCAGCATGCCCCCGGCGCGGCTGGGCATCGTCTACTCGCTGGATGGGCTGACGCGCGCGGCCCGGCTGGTGGGCGTGGCGCGTGCGAAGAACCTCTGCCTCACCGGACGGCGGCTGGATGCGAAGGAGGCGCTGGCCTGGGGGCTGCTGGACGAGTGCCTCCCGGTGGCCGATGCCGAGGCGCGTGCCCTGGAGCTGTGCCGGACGCTCGCCGCGCAGGCACCGCTGGCGGTGGCGGGAATGAAGGAGGCCTTCCGGCTGCTCGCGCGCCCGGCGCTGTCCGAGGAGGAGCGGGCGCACCTGCGCGAGGTGCGGGCCCGGGCCTTCGCCAGCGAGGACGCGAAGGAGGGCAGGGCGGCGTTCCTGGAGAAACGCACGCCCCGCTTCCGCGGCCAGTGAGGCTGGCCGCCCCCTGACGGCTCAGGTGTCGCCGAAGAGCTCGCCCATCCGGAGTTGAAGCGCGGAGGCGATCTTGTAGAGCGACGAGATGGACGCCGAGGACTCGGCGCGCTCGATCTGCGACAGCAGCGACACGGACAGGCCGGTGCGGCGCGCGAGCTGCTTGAGCGTGAGGTCCTGCGTCTTGCGCGCGTCGCGGATGGTGCGGCCGATGGCGCGGTGCAGGTCCGCCTCGGGATCCTGCGACAGACCCTTCTTCGCCAGTGCGTTGCGCACGGCGCCGAGGAACTGATCCGGCTCCATGGGCTTCTTCACGTAGTCGCTCGCCTGGTTCTTCAGCGAGGCCACGGCCGTGTCCACCGTCGGGTAGGCGGTGGCGACGATGACGGCGACGTCGGTGTCGTACTTGCGGATCTGCTCCAGCACCTCGGTGCCGGACATCACCGGCATCATCATGTCGAGGATGACGAGGTGGAAGTCGGCGCTGCGGAGGATCTCCACCGTCTTCGTGGGGTCCGTCGTGGTGACGACGTCATAGCCCTCACGCATGAGGACGAGCTTCAGGTAGTCGCAGTTGTCCTGCTCATCATCGACCACCAGGATACGAATCTGCACGGACCTCTCCTCCTGTGGGGGGTGGAAGCCAGCAGCCCGGGACTCGCGCCATGGGGGTGGCGCGCAGGATGGTTCCCTCGGGCTACTTGCCGCCTCCCGGTTGTTTCTGGCTCTTGTCGTAGTCGGCGACCAGCTTCTTCACACTGGGCGCCATCTCGTGGTTCGGCGCGAGCCGTAGGAACTCGCGGTAGTACTGCGCGCCCTCGTCCGGCCGGTTGCGCCGGGCCACCGTCGTACCCAGCACGAGATAGCAGGGCGCGTAGGTGGGATCGATGGCGATGCACTTCTTCAGGACGGACTCGGCCTCGGGAAGCTGCGTCTTGCGCAGCAGCGTGACGCCATCGTCGTAGAGCTGCTTGGACTGGTCCGCCGTCGGGCGGCGCGCCGTGCCCGATGCGGGCTTGTTGGGGGTGGGCTTCGTCGGAGGCGCCAGGGCCTGCCTCCACCTGCTGCTTCAGCTCGGCGTGCTCCTCGGCGAAGGCGAGCGTGCCCTCGCTGGCCACGAGGTACTTCTGGGCCTCCTGGGGACGGTTCGCCGCGAACTCCTTCTTCGCGAGGTCCAGGTTCTGCCGGAACTGCTGCTCGGCCCGAGCCTGAGTCAGCAGCTCCTCCGCCTCGGCGGGGCGCTGGCCGTTGGCATCCTTGATGGTCTCGAGCGTGTCCACCGCCTTGTCGAAGTCCAACGCCTCGATGGCGGCCTGGGCGCTCTGGAGCTTCTCCGCGAGCTGCGGAATGGCGGGCTCGGTGGGCTGCGGGTCCGGGGTGGGATCCGTGTTCTGAACCGGCTCCGGGTTGGCGGGCTGCGTCTGCGGCGGCTGCTGCGGCTCGGGCTGCTTGTCCACCACGGCCGTCTGCGGCGGCTTGACGTCGGGGGTCGAGGGCTGGCCCATCATGAACCAGGCCGCGCCTCCGAGCACGCCGAGCAGGAGCACGCCCACGACGGCCAGCAGCAGCGGCTTCTTCGAGGAAGCGCTCCGCGCCGCGCCTTCGTGCAGCAGCCCGCGGTGCTCTGGCCGGGGCCGACGAAGCGCATCTTCACGTGGCCGAGCTCGATGAGGTCGCCGTGCGCGAGCGGGGCCTGCGCATAGCTCTCGCCGTTGACGCTCATGCCATTGGCCGACTGCATGTCGATGATGCGCCACTCGCCGGAGTCCTCTCGGACGAGCTTGGCGTGCGTGCGCGACAGCGAGCGGTGGTCGAGCGCGATGTCGTTGTCGTCGGTGCGGCCGATCCGCATCTCCGTGCGGAGGCAGGCGAACTCCTGGCCCTTGAATTCGGCGCTCACCACCACCAGGTGAGGCACCTCCTCCGCGTCCAACGCCGCGACCTTGCGCGACCGGTTCATCTCCACCTGATCCATCCGGATCACCGCGGTGGAGTGCCGGCGCTGGTCCGCCGTGGCGGGCGTGGGCGCGTCGTCCTCTTCCTGGGGCGCAGGGGTGTCGGCCTCGTCGGCCTCCGCTTCGGCGGAGGCGCTCGAGGCATCATTCATGGCGGCCTGCAGGGCAGCGGCGGGTAGCCGGATGGTAGGCGCGCCCACCTGCGCGGCGGCCTCCTTCTGCAGGGCCAGATCGTAGTCACCGATCTGGATCAGATCGCCATCCCCTACCTGGGCTTGCCCTTGGATGCGCTCACCGTTGATGCGCACTCCATTGTAGCTGCCCAGGTCCTCCACCAGTACGTGCCCGTTCTGGCGCAGCAGGCGTGCGTGGTGACGAGACACATTGCGCTCGGTCAGGCGGATGGTGTTTCCCTCCTGACGGCCAATAGTGATCTCGTCCCGCACGAAGGGGACTACGGTCTTTCGCCCCTCGTCGTCTTCGATGATGAGCTTCAGCACGGGTCGGGTCCCCTTACAGCTATAGCAGAACGCCCCCGGGGTGCTCAAGGAGGGCATCTGCCCCAAATGACAGGGCTTTTCCCGCAGGAAGGCGTTTTGCCCGTCCGGTTGTCTATCGGACAGTTGGCCGCGGGCCCGTCCGATGCATCCCGCATATAAGGAGGGAAGAGGGGCTCCAACCTCCTGGGGGTGTGGGATGGGCTGACGGCCGGTGTGGGCGGGATAGAGTCCGCGCCCATGCTGAAGCCCCTTGCTCCCCTGCTATGCGCCGTGGTGGTGGCGCTCCTGGTGGCCCCCCCCGCCCGCGCCGAGGAGTCCGCCGCGGACATCGCCCGCCGGAGTCGCGAGCGGGGCGCCCTCAATCTGCTCGGCCTGCGGGCGGAGCTGAAGCTCTCCTCGGTGACGAAGGCGGGGCAACGCAAGGATCAGGTTCTCACCTCCACCGCGAAGCGGGTGGACGGGCGGCTGCACTCGCTCGCGCGCTTCTCGCAGCCCGCGGGCGTGGCGGGCGTGGCGGTGCTCACCGTGGAGGGGGCCAAGGGCGAGCCGGCGGACATCTCGCTGTACCTGCCCAAGCTGAAGCGGGTGCGGAAGGTGGCGCGCACGCAGCGGGGCCAGTCCTTCATGGACACGGACTTCAACTACGCGGACCTGGGCGGCACCGGCGCCGAGCGGGACGAGTCGCTCCGCCTGGCGGGTGAGACGAAGGTGCTGGACCGGCTCGCCTACGTGCTGCGCGGCCAGGCCGGGGCGGACTCCCCCTATGGCGAGGTGACGCTCTACGTGGACAAGGAGACGTACGTCCCGCTGAAGGCCGAGTACTCGGATCGCGAGGGCAAGCCCTTCAAGGTGTACCGCGCCGAGCAGCTCCAGAAGTTCAAGGACCGGGTGGTCGCCTCGCGCGCGGTGATGGAGAACCTCCAGACGGGCTCGAGCACGACGCTGGAGGTGCTGAAGCTGGAGGAGGTCCAGCTCGGCGACGAGGCCTTCACCGAGCGGGCCCTGGAGCGCGGGTGAGACGCGGGCTGACACTGCTGGCCCTGGTGCCCACGCTCGCACTCCGCCGCAGGAGGGGGCGGCGCCGCTGCGGGAGTTCTCCTCGGATGCGCCCGTCGTGCCCCAGGTGCGGGTGAGTGGCGACGTACGGCTGGTGGGCGGCGTGGACACCGGCTTCGAGCCTCGCCGGGAGGACGGCCTCAGCGAGCACGTGGTGGATGGGTGGGGCCGGGCCTCGCTCGCCACGGACGTGAAGCTGGGCCCCTCGCTGCGGCTGGTGGTGGAGGGGCGGGCCTTCTGGCGCGGCGGGGCCGAGAAGGGCTTCGAGCGTGCCCAGAGCTCCTTCGAGCCGTACCTGGGCGAGGCCTTCATCGACCTCTACACCCGGCGGGTGGACGTGCGGGTGGGGCAGCAGACGTTGGCCTTCGGGGCCAATGCCCTCTTCGCGCCCACGGACATCCTCAACCCGCGGGACCTCCGCCAGGGCCTCGTGCTGCCCGAGCCGGAGGACCTGAAGCTGCCCGTCTTCGCCGCGCGGGCGCTCGCCAACGTGGGCCCGCTCACCGTCACCGGCGTGTGGGCGCCCTTCTTCGTCCCGAACCGCTACGACGTGTTCGGCCAGGACCTGGCATTGCTGCAGCCGTCGCTGGGGGTGGCGGTGCCCTTCCCCGTGGACGCCTCGGTGGAGAGCTGGGTGCAGCCGCACCTGCTGGAGACGGAGCGGCCCGGGCTGCCGGGGGACGTGGGCCTGCGCGTCACCGGTGAGGTGGGCCGGGTGAAGCTGGGCGGCTCCTGGGTGTGGGCCAACGAGAAGCTGCCCCAGGTGACGCTCGACCCGGAGCTGGATGCGCTGCTGCGCGCTCGGGAGCGCGGTGAGCCGGCGGACGTGGCGCTGCTGCTCTCCCTGCAGGACCGGCTGCGCGCGGGCGAGTCGCTCTACACCGGCCGCTACGCGCGCCAGCACGTGGTGGCCGCCGAGGCGAGCACGCTGGTGGGGCCCGCGCAGCTCGACGTGGACGTGGGCTTCAGCCCCTCGCGGACATTCTATGGCGACCGGCGCGCCCGCTGCGCAAGCCCGCGGTGACGTGGGTGGTGGGCGTGTCGCAGGCGGAGGAGTCGAAGCTCGTCTACTCCGTCATCTATACCGGGCTCGTGGTGCCGCGCGTGGGCGCACAGGAGCTGCTCCTCCTGCTCGAGCCGGGCACGGCGCGCGGCCAGGAGCGCGCGGCCTTCTTCCACCTGCTGATGGCCGACGTGCGGTACTTGCTGCTGGACGACCGGCTGGAGGTGGGGCTGCGCGGTGGCTTCGAGCCCATCCAGCGCTCCTTCCTCGTGTCGCCGCGCGTGGGCTGGCGCGTGACCGAGCACCTCTCCGTGGGGCTCGCGGCCGAGGTGTATGCCGGCCCGGCCTTCAGCGCCTTCGGCTACTTCAATCGCAACGACCAGGTGCTCGCCTCGGTGCGCATGACGCTGTAGCCGCTGCGGCCCTCACCGTGCGCTCCAGGCGCGCAGGGTGAGGCCCAGGCCCACCGTCCACTCTCCCACGCGGTCCACGCCGGCATCCGCGTGGACGTGCGACCCGGAGAGCCGCAGCCACACCGGCTGGTCGTTCACGGCGACGAGCAGGCGCTCGAGGCTCGCCTCCTCGCGTGCCCGGAAGCGTCCCCCGCCATCGAGGTCCACCGTCCACCCCGCGAGGGCCGTGACTCGCGCCGCCCACGCTCCGTCCTCCGTCTCGTAGCCCGCGTCGAGCAGGAGCGAGGTGAAGGGGGACAGCTCGTGGACGGTGCCCTCGCGCGAGTGCCGCAGCGTGTGGCTCGCCGCGGGCCCCAAGCCGAGCCACACCCGGGCCGTGGGCGAGCGCAGTGGATCCATCATCAGCGCGGCGCGCCCCGTCTCCAGCGTCCAGCCCGGCCCCTCCCAGACGCGCCGCTCGTAGTGGCCCACGCGCAGCGCCAGGGTGAGGTCGAAGGGGAAGGGGATGCGCACGGGCCGCGCGGTGGGGACGAGGATGAAGCCCTCCTCCAGGTGGCGGCGCAGGTTGCCCTCATAGAGGGTGGCGGTGAGGCCTCGCCGCGCGGTGCCAGTCCGAGCCTCGGTGACGAGCAGGCGGTGGGTGTTGAGCCACGGCGTGCCCTTGCTGCGGCTGGAGCGCGAGGTGCGCAGCAGGATTCCGGCGCGCAGCTCGGGCGCGGCCTCTCCGGCCTGGACGAGCCCTCCAGCGCCGAGGAGCAGCGCATTGCCCGGGTCGAAGCAGATGGGGAAGGGCTCCCCGGCCTCGTCCAAGGCGGTACACGCCTCCACGTTCCCGTCCACGGGGGCACTGGCGAGCAGCAGGGCGAGTCGTGAGCGCGAGCATCCCGGGCCGTCCTCAGCGCGAGGCCGCCAGGGGCGCGGAGCGGCGGGCCGGTGCCCACAGCGAGAAGCGCAGGCCCGTGTAGGCGGACCACTCCCAGACGGGAGGCACTTCCGCGAGGTCGGTCCGCCACTGGCCGCGCCCGTCGAGCACGAGGCTCACGGGCTGGTCGTTGATGGCCAGGAGGATGAGCTCGTAGCCGGCGCGCACGCGCAGCCGCTCGGGGTTGCGGGGACGGTCCTCCACCTCCGGGTCGAGGAAGACCTTCTCCGCCTCGGCGGCGAAGGTGAGGTGGTGGAAGCCGTCCGCGTCGAGCGTGAGGTCGCCCTCGAAGGCCGCGCCGGGCACGAGCGTGAGGAAACGGTGGGTGCGGTCGTACTCCAGCGAGGGCCCGGCGCGCACGCGCACGTACGAGGACAGGTCTCTCGAGTGCCACAAGTCCAGGGTGAGGTGCGTGCCGCCGAGGGTGAGGAAGGCCGACTCGGTGCCGCCGCGGTGGAGCAGCTCCAGGCGCAGCACCTCCAACCAGAAGCCCATGTCGAAGTGGGCGTCGAACCGGCGCGGCTTGCCGAGGAAGGTGCTCACCCGGATGGGCGGCTTGTCCCGTCGGACGTTGGTGTCGTAGCGCAGCAGCGTGGAGTCGAGCGACGCCTGCTCTCCGAGGACCAGCTCGGTGTCGAGCAGGGTGAGGCGGTGCATCAGCTTCTCGCCTCGGGGAATCTCGGTGACGATGCCGAAGTCCACCCGGCCGCGCTCGAGGCTCCGCTCCTCGTCCTGGCGCCACAGCGGAGCCCACGCGCCCCCGAGCCAGACGCGCCGGTGCAGGTCGAAGTTGAACTGCATCACCCGGCCGCGCTCGTCGCGGTACCAGCCGGGCGGTGTCTCGGCGAGGGCGGGCACGAAGGTGTAGCCCTCGGCCGCGCGCTGGCGGATGTCCTCGGTGTTCTCAGTGCAGAAGGGCACGCGCTCGAGGGGCCGGTCGCTCTCCGTGCCATCCGCGTCCAGTTCGTGCTCGGGCGCGACGAGACAGCGCCGGCTCCGCTCCTCGCACTGCACCCGATAGCGGCCCGATGGCACCTGGGGCGAGGGCCCGAGCGAGGCGCACTGGCTGTACCCGTCCCAGCGCAGGACGGGCAGGGGGGTCTCCGGAGGGGCGAGCGTCACAGGGGCCTCGGGGCCTCCAACCTGGGAGAGCAGGAGGGCGAGGAGCGCGGCCGTCATCATGTCGGGTCTCCGGGGGGTCCCGCGGCATGCGGGGGGGCGGGCGCGTGCGATTCAAGACCCATGCCCTCGCCTGGATACCAGCCCGGCGAGGGATGGATGTGCAAGAAGCTGTGCAGTCCCCGGCACGATGCGCGGCAGACTGCACGGAGCCTGCTCTGGCGGAGGTCGACCGGAGCGGGAGGCAGGGATATAAGGCCGCGACCCGTGCGGAGAGCGCGGGCCAGTGCGGATGGAGGCGAGTTTCCCCGTGGCGAGCGACGGACCAGAGCAGCAGCAGGAGCCGCAGACCTTCACCGAGGCCATCCTCGGCAAGGGCATCCATCAGGAGTCGTGGGCGCGGCGCTGGATGGCGCTGGACCCGACGATGCGCGTGGCGTTGGCGACGGCGGCCTTCGCGGCGCTGCTCTTCATCCCCTACCTGGGCGCGGTGGGCCTGTGGGACCCCTGGGAGACGCACTACGGCGAGGTGGCGCGCGAGATGATCCAGCGCCGCGACTACGTGTTCCCCTTCTGGGAGAACGCGTGGTTCTTCTCCAAGCCGCCGCTCACCATGTGGATGCAGGCGCTGGGCATGCAGGTGGTGGGCACGCTGCGCACCGAGGGCGCGCTGGGCGCTCTACACCGAGTGGGGCATGCGGCTGCCCTTCGCCCTGCTGAGCATCGCCGCGGTGTCGCTGCTGTCGCTGGCGGTGGCGCGCGTGGTGAACCGGCGCGCGGGCCTGGCCACCGGCTTCGTGCTGGCCACCATGCCGCTCTACTTCCTGCTCACCCGGCAGACGGTGACGGACACGCCCTTCGTCACCACGCTGGTGTGCGCCATGGCGTGCGCGATGATCGGCCAGCTCGACGACACCACGAAGCACCGCGCCGGCTGGTGGTACGCCTTCTACGTCTTCGCGGGCCTGTCCACCCTGGCCAAGGGCCTGCTCGGCGTGGGCCTGCCGGCCGTCATCCTCGTCCTCTACGCCCTCTTCGCCGTCATCCCCTAGGACGCGGCGAGCCTCAACGCGCACCTGCGCTGGCTGCTGGAGCCGGCCTTCCGCGCCGAGGTGCGCGAGGGCAAGCAGCCCATGCCGGTGCTGTGGGGGCAGATGTTCACGATGAAGCTGGGCACCGGCATCCTCGTGTTCTGCGCGGTGGCCGTGCCCTGGTACCTCACCCTGTCCCTCTTCGACGGCGTGGACGACGAGAGCAAGCTCTTCTGGTACCGCTTCTTCATCCACGACCACCTCAACCGCCTGAGCGCGGGCGTGCACACCACCACCCCGGGCGGCACCTTCACCTACTTCATCGAGCAGGGCGGCTTCGCCATCTTCCCCTGGGTGGCGCTGCTGCCCGGCGCCTTCGCGGTGGTGTCGCGGCTGCGAGCCGCGCTCGCGGGACAAGGCGGACCACCTGGCGCTCATCGCCGCGCTGTGGGTGGCCTTCTCCTTCTTCCTGCTGGCCTCCTCGGCCACCAAGTTCCACCACTACGTCTTCCCGGTGCTGCCGGGCCTCGCCGATCCTCATCGCCCTCTTCGTCGACCGGCTGTGGGAGGAGGGCATCTCCGCCCACGCGATGAGCCTCATCTTCGGGCTCGTCCTCTTCATCCTCGTGGGCAAGGACCTGGCCAGCAACCCGAAGAACTTCACCGACCTCTTCGTCTACAACTACGACCGGCCGTACCCCACCGAGCTCGTCACCAAGCCCATCGCCATGTTCGTCTCGCGCCCGCTGTGGATGGGCGACCTGCTGACGCTGGTGCTGCTCGCCGTGGGCGCCTACCTCGCCGTGGGCGTGTTCCCGGCGAAGGCTCGGGCCTCGGTGGGCGCTCGCGCGGTGGCGCTGCTGTGCCTGGGCGTGGGCGCGGCCTTCCTCGTGCCCATGGCCCTGCGGGGCGCGGTGGGCGCGCAGTGGCTCATGGGCCTCGCGCTGGGCCTCGTGGGCGGCTGGCTCGCGTGGCAGGCGACGAGGCTCGCCGCGGAGTCGCGCACCGGCCTGTGGGTGCTGGCCGGGACGCTGGCCCTGGTGGGCGGAGCGCTCGCTCGCGCGCGGCCTCCAGGTGCCCGCGCTGAGCGACTCGCTCCTCAAGTCCCTGTCCGAGCCGGTGAACGTGAAGATGGCCATGGGCTTCGCCTTCGCGGTGGCCGGCGCCCTGGTCGTGGTGGCGGCGCTGCAGCGCGCGCGGGTGATGCTGTTCGGCACCTTCTGGGCGCTCGCGGCCGGCTTCGCGCTCTGGTTCAACTGGAGCCACTGGGTGGACCTGTCCCACCACTGGACGCAGCGCGACCTGTTCTGGCGCTACTACGACCAGCGCAAGCCGGACGAGCCCATCACCGCCTTCCTGATGAACTGGCGCGGCGAGACCTTCTACTCGCGCAACACGGTGAAGCAGATCCGGGAGCGCGCCCAGAGCTCAAGCCCTTCGCGGACCAGCCGGGCCGCGAGTGGGCCCTGGTGGAGCACAACCGCCTGGGCATCCTCCAGCAGCGCGGTGGGCTCCGACAAGATCGTCACCGTCATCGACCGCGACATCAACAACAAGTTCGTCCTGGTGACCATCGATTGAGCGGCATCTCGAGCGTCCAGGGCCTCGCGCAAGCGCTTCGGCGCGCGCACCGCGGTCGGAGGGGCTGTCCTTCGACGGTCGCGCCCGGCGAGGTGTTCGGTCTGCTCGGGCCCAACGGCGCGGGGAAGACGACCACGGTGCGGATGCTCACGCGGCCTGCTGCGCCCCTCGGAGGGCGAGGCCCGTGTGCTGGGGTCACGTCGGTGCGCACGGACGGCGAGGCCCTGCGCCGCGTGGTGGGGCTGCTCACCGAGCAGCCCGGCCTCTACGAGCGGCTCAGCGCGCGCGAGAACCTGCGCTTCTTCATGAAGCTGCACGAGCTGGACGAGCGCGGCGCCTGGCCGCGCGTCCAGCGCGTACCTGGAGCGCTTCGGGCTGGCGGGCCGCGAGGACGAGCCCTGCGGCGGCTTCTCCAAGGGCATGCGGCAGAAGCTCGCCATCGTGCGCACGCTGGTGCACGACCCCGAAGGTCATCTTCCTCGACGAGCCCACCTCGCGGGCTGGACCCCGAGTCGGCGCGCACCGTGCGCGACGCGGTGGCGGAGCTGGCGGCGGAGGGGCGCACCATCGTGCTGTGCTCGCACAACCTCGCCGAGGTGGAGCGGCTGTGCACGCGGGTGGCGGTGGTGAAGGGGCGGCTGCTGCGCGCTGGCGTCGGTGAACGAGCTGCGGCGCGACGGGCAGCGCGCTGGAGGTGAAGGTGGAGGGCGAGGCCGGCGCTTCCGTCCAGGCGCTGGCCGCGCTGCCGTTCGCGCCCGACGTGCTCGCCGAGGGCGGGCGGCTGCGGGTGATGCTGGCGGACGAGGCAGCAGGCCCCGGACGTGGTGGCGTGCCTGGTGGGCGCGGGCGCGCGCGTGCGCAGCGCGGTGCCGGCGTCAGCGGCCGCTCGAAGAGGTCTACCTGGAGCTCATTCGCGAGGAGGAGGGCGTGAGCATGGCGTTCCGTCCCCGGCGCGCGCTGGCCGTGTTCTGGAAGGACTTCCTGGACCTGCGCAAGAACCCGGCGCTGCTGGCCGCCATGCTCGCGCTGCCGGTGGTGATGGTGGTGGTGCCGATGGGCGTCGTCTGGACCTACGTGCGCGACCCGAACGACCCCAACCTGCGGGTGATCGCGCTCTACTACGACCCGAGCCTGCCGCTGAACGCCGAGCGCGGCGCGCTTCCTGGTCGACGACGCTGGCCGACTGGTTCGGGCTGTTCCTGGTGATGCCGGTGTTCGTCCCCATCCTCATCTCCTCGCAGAGCGTGGCGGGGGAGAAGGAGCGGCGCACCCTGGAGCCGCTGCTGGCCTCGCCGGTGACGGCGGCCGAGCTGGTGATCGGGCAAGAGCCTGGCCTCGCTGGTGCCGGCGGTGGCCATCACCTGGGTGGCCTTCGTGCTGCTGTGCGTGGGCGTGGACGTGGTGGCGTGGCCGCTGGTGCAGGGGCTGCTGCTGCCCAATGGGCTGTGGCTCTTCGGGGTGCTGGTGATGGCGCCGCTCTTCGCCTTCTTCGGCAACGGGGTGGCGGTGCTGATCTCCGCGCGGGTGGGCGAGGCGCGCGCCGGCGCAGCAGCTCTCCGCGCTGGTCGTGCTGCCGCTCGTGGGGCTGGTGGCCGGCCAGGTGGCGGGCTTGCTGCAGGCCGGTGCCGGGCTACTACGCGCGTGCAGGGCGTCGGTGGTGCTGCTGCTGGACGTCGGGCTGCTGTGGCGCGAGCATCCGCCTGCTGGACCGGGAGCGCCTGCTCAGCCGCTGGGGGTAGCCGGGCGGACGGTGGCCTGCCGCGTCTGGCTGGCCAGGCATCCGGTGAGTCTGGCATGGTTCCTGGCGAGAGGCCGGGAGCCGTACGAACGGCGGGCATGCAATCGGCCCGGACGCTATGCGTTAGGAAGGGGCGGCGGCGTGGGCTCCCGTGCAGTCGACGCGGTCTGGAGGCAACGAAAGCACGATGGGAATCTTCGACACGATCAAGGGCGAGGCGAAGCGCAACTTCATCGCGCGCGCCGACGAGGCGAAGGACGAGATCATCTACAAGTATCCGGAGAACAACATCCGGATGATGACCCAGCTCACCGTCGACGCGGACGAGGTCGCGCTCTTCGTGAAGGACGGCAAGGTCGGAGGGCAAGCTGGGGCCGGGCGCCACACGCTGGACACCAGCAACATCCCGTTCCTCGTCGCGGCTGCTCGAGAAGTTCACCGGCGGCAACCTCTTCATCGCCGAGGTCTTCTTCGTCTCCATCGCGCGAGTTCGCGGGCGTGAAGTTCGGCGGGCCCATCGGCGACGTGCGCGACCCGGAGACGGGCCTGGGCATCGGGACCATGGTGTACGGCGACTTCTCCATCCGCGTGACGGACCCCGAGAAGCTGGTGGTGGGCCTGGTGGGCATGGGCCGCACGAGCAACGAGGAGTTCCTGGGCTGGTTCAAGAACCAGGTGCTCAAGGTGACGCGCGACCGCATCGCCGAGCTGCTGGTGAAGAAGAAGTGGCCGCTGCTGGACGTGACGAGCGGCGCGTACACCGAGGAGATCGAGACCGAGGTCATCGCCGGCCTCAAGCCGCACGTGGACGCCTACGGCATGACCGTGGTGCGCATGGGCAACTTCCACGTCAGCATCAAGGAGGAGGACGAGGCGACGCTGAAGAAGCTGTCCAAGGACGTGGCCTACTCGCGGCTGGCGGGCGGCTTCCAGCAGTACGCGCAGGGCCAGGCGATGCTGGGCGCGGCCGAGGGCATGGCCAAGGGCGGCGGCGGCGCCGGACGGCGCGCTGCAGGGCATGGGCATGGGCATGGGCTTCGGCATGGCCCAGATGTTCACGAACCAGCAGCAGCAGAACAGCAGCAGCAGCAGCCAGGCCAGCAGCAGCCTCCGCCCCGCGGCGGCGCCCGGCGGCCGACACGCGCAGCCCGGCGCAGCGGCTGAAGGAGCTGAAGGAGCTGAAGGACGCGGGCGTGCTCTCGCGACGAGGAGTACAACGCCAAGCGCGCCGAGCTGATGAAGCTGCTGTAGCCCCTGGGTTCCCCACCCGTCCCTCTCCACCTGGGAGGGACGGGGTGAGGTGGCCGAATCAGTGGCTCTTGCCCCGAGGCTTCCGTCCGTGTTCCGGGCGGGAGCCTTCGTGCTTTCTGGGTCTTGCGTTCTTGGCCTTCGACGCGCGGGCCTGCCGCTTCACCGTCGCGGCCGTCTTCGAGCGGAAGGCTGTACCGCCGCGGCGCGGCTGGGCGGGCTCGGGGAGGCCGGAGCGTGGGGCTCGAGCTGCTGCTCGTCTCGGGCATCCAACTTGACGGGGACCTGCAGGGTGGTGCCGAGCCGCAGCAGCAGCACGTCCGGGGTGATGGCGCTCTCTCCCATGGCCTGGGCCACCTCGCGCGCGGAGAGTGCGTTGCCGTGGGTCCACAGTCCCTGGAGGAAGGTGCCGGCCTCGGGGCTGTGCCACCAGGACGGGCCGAAGCGCGCCTTCAACTGTCCCTGGAGCTGGCCCGCGAGGAACCACGCGCGGAAGCTGTCCGCGGACTGGTAGAAGTCCTCCTGGTCCACGAGGTAGCGCGCCACGTCGTCGTCCGTGGCCGGCATCGCGTCCGTGAGGGTGATGAGGGCCTTGTACAGCTCGCGGGTGTCGGCGCCCTCCTGGCGGTGCACCGCGAGCTGGTACAGCAGCCGGCCCGCGGCGCGGCGGATGAGGAACAGCTTGTGGGCGCTCGCCGCCGCCAGGTACTCGGTGCGCTCGCTTGTCCGACAGCCCGGCATGCTCCTCCAGCCACACCGGGTCCTCCATCAGGTCCTCGAAGAGGGCGGCGTAGGCCTCGGTGACGGTGGCGTTGCCCAGCTTGGCCAGCTCGAAGCGCGACTCCTTCGTGAAGGCGTAGTGCAGCGCGTGGCCGAACTCGTGCATCAGCCGCGACTGCTTCCAGCGCGCCCTCGACGGGGCGCATCGACATCCGCACGTCTCCCGGGCACTCCGATGCCCAGCGTCAGCGGGCGCGGGTTCTTCCGCGGCACGTCGTCGCGCGCGTCGATGCGCACGTTCTTCATCCCGCCGAGGTCGATGCCCATCCCCGACAGCGTGCCGTGCGCGCGCAGCAGCAGCTCGCTCTTGGGGAAGAAGCCGTCCACGTCACGCGGGCGGAACAGCCGGGGCAGGTCCGCCCGGGTGAGGCTCGCGAAGGGCAGCCCCAGCTCGCGCTGGGCGAGCCGCTCCATCACTTCCTTGTAGGGCGCCTCGGTGGCCTGGAGCACCTCCTCGGCCAGCAGGCCCAGCCGGGCGAAGTCCGCCTGCCGCAGCTCGGCGCCGAAGGCCTCGTAGGAGGGGTAGCCCAGCTCGCGCACCAGGGCCTCGGTCCGCTCCTCGCGGCGGCGGATGAGCTGGTTGAGCCGCTCCAGCGCGGGCGTGGCCGCGGTGTAGAGGGCCCTGCGCTTCACCGCGCTCTTCTCGTTGGCCAGCAGCCGCTCCAGGTCGAGCCAGTGCACCTCGCGGCCATCCATGGGGAAGGAGAGCGAGGCCTCCAGGTTGGCGATGGCGTCGTTCACCTCGGCGAGCTGCTGCGACAGGTACTCGCCGGCGAAGTGCGACTGGAGCGCGGTGAGGGCGCGCAGCTCGCGCGGGTCCGTGGTGTGCCGGCGCAACTGGTCGATCTTCCGGATGTTGTCGAGGCTGAACAGCGCCTCCTTGCCGACGTACGTGGAGGCCACGTCGGCGCGGGCACCCTCGGCCCAGTACGTCCACACCAGCTCATCCTGAGCCTTGAGCAGGGCCTCGGCCTCGGAGGAGAGCCGGGCCACCTCGGTGGCGAGCTTCTGCTCCTCGGTGAGCGGAGGAGGTGGGGGGTTGGAGCCAGTCGTGACGCACCCGCCGAGGGCGCTGAGGCTGAAGGAGAGGACGAGTGCGGGAAGCCTTGGGCGCATGAGACGCGCAATGTAACTTCCGCGGCGCCCATGCCCAATCAAGTCCAGTGGCGCTCGGCCGCCGGGCGGCAGGCGCTCTACGGAGCCCTCCGTCGATTCTTCACTCAGCTTGGCTACCTCGAGGTGGACACCCCGCTGCTCGTCCCGGCCCCCGGGATGGAGCCGCACATCACCGCCTTCGAGGCCCCCTTCGTCCCCGAGACGGACGTGGGGCAGCGCCGCACCCTCTACCTGCACACCAGCCCCGAGTACGCGATGAAGCGGCTGCTCGCCGACGGGGCGGGGCCCCTCTTCCAGATCTGCAAGGTGTTCCGGAACGGGGAGGTCTCGCAAACCCACAATCCCGAGTTCACGATGCTGGAGTTCTACCGGCCCCGAGCGGACTACCACGCCATCATGGCGGACCTGGAGGGGGCGCTGGCCGAGGCGGACCGAGCGGTGGGCGGCGATGGCTTCTTCGCTCGCACGCCCTACGAGCGGCTCTCGGTGCGGGACGCGGTGCTGCGGGCGACGGGGGTGGACCTGCGGGCCTGCCCGGACGGGGCCTCGCTGAAGCGGGCGGCGGAGGCGGCTCGGGGTGCGCACCGGGGACGCCACGAGCTTCGACGACGTCTTCTTCCACCTCTTCCTACAGAGGGTGGAGGGGACGCTGGGTCGGGAGCGGCCCACTTATCTGACCGAGTACCCGGCCTCCATGGCCTCGCTGGCGCGCCTCAAGCCGGAGGACCCCACGGTGGCCGAGCGCGTGGAGCTGTACGCCGGAGGGCTGGAGCTGGCCAACGGCTTCTGCGAGCTGACCGACGCGGTGGAGCAGCGTGCCCGGCTGCTCGAGGAGCAGGCAGTTCCGCGCGCAAGGCGGGCGAGGGCCGTCTATCCGCTGGACGAGCGCGTTCCTTGACGCGGTAGGTCGAATGCCGCCCTCGGCGGGCATCGCCGTGGGGCTCGACCGTATCTTGATGTTGTTGCTGGGAGTGCACTCCATCTCGAGACGTCCTCCTCTTCCCGGCGCACGAATTCGTCTGAAGGACCCCGGACGAGCGAGGTCCAAGAAGAAGCGACATGGTCACGAAGAAGCAGCGCCGCAGATCCACACCTCGCAGGCCCACCCCTGGCATGGCGTCTCGCCGGGTGCGGAGGCTCCCGAGAGTCGTCACCACCTATATCGAGATCGTCCCCACCGACGCGGTGAAGTACGAGCTGGACAAGGAGACGGGCCTGCTCCGTCTGGACCGGCCGCAGCGGTTCTCCAGCCAGTGCCCCACGCTCTACGGGTTCATCCCCCAGACGTTCTGCGGCGAGCCGGTGGCGAAGCGCTGCGCCGAGCGCACCGGCCTCAAGGACATCCAGGGTGACGGCGATCCGCTCGACATCTGCGTGCTGACGGAGAAGGTCATCCCGACCGGAGCGCTGCTGGTGCGCGCCATCCCGGTGGGCGGCTTCCGCATGGTCGACGGCAACGAGGCCGACGACAAGATCATCGCCGTGCTGGAGTCGGACCTCGTCTACGGGGAGCTGCAGCACGTCGCGCAACTCCCGACCGCGCTCGTCGAGCGCCTCAAGCACTACTTCCTCACCTACAAGCAGATTCCCAGTGAGGTGAAGCGCTCGGTGCAGATCGTGGAGATGTACGACCAGAGCGAGGCGCACGAGATCATCCGGCGCAGCATGAAGGACTACCAGAAGGACTACGGTCAGGCGTCGGCGAGCAAGTCGCGCGACCGTAAGCGCTAGCGCACCTCGAGCAGCCGCACGCGCTTGTAGAGACGGCGGTCGAGCGGCATCCGCATGTCCGAGAGCTTCATCTCCGCGTCGAACTCGATGCTGACGGTGGGGACGGGCGGGCTGATGGAGATGATGAGCTCGATCTGCCACAGGCTCACGAGCCGCGTGCGGCCCTGGAGGGCCTCGGGTGGCGGGACGGGGAGGCGCTCGGCGGCGGCACGGATGTCGACGATCGCCTCTCGGTCCACTTGGAAGTCGTTGCTGGGGGTGACGAGCTCCACGCTGAGCAGTCGTCCCATCGTGTCCTGCACCACGCGCACGATGGCGCGGCGGGTGGCCCGGAAGTCCTCGCGCATCTGCCGGCGCAGGGTGCGGCGCGCTTCGAGGGACGGGTCTCCGCCGTGCGGCAGGCGGTCGTAGGCCTCGGGCGAGTCGGTGTTGAGCGGTGAGCCCGTGCTGGAGTAGGCCGTCGCGCGGTCCTGCCAGACGCGCATCCACTCCTTCGAGTTGCCCCGGCTCTGGTCGAGGAAGCCCTTGAGGCCCTTCGCGCTCACGGCGCGCTCCGCGTCCCAGCTCTTCAGCAGGGACTTGCCCAGCTCGGAGAAGTAGGGGTGCACCAGCCCGCGATCCACCTTCCCGCGGCGCACGCCCTCCAGCACCATGTCGGCCACCTTCTCCTCGGGAGTGGAGGGCACGGGCACGCCCGCGTCCGGCACGGCGACGCCTCCCTCGGGGCTCCACGAGAGCGACGGCGAGGGCAGGAGTCGCGAAGCGCCCAGGCGGGGGCCCTCGGCGCGAGGCGTGTCCGCTCGGGGCATGTCGCTCGGTGGGGGCGCCTCGGTGACCGCGGGAGGCTCGACCGGGGTGGGCGCGGGCTCGGTGCGCGCGGGAGGAGGTGGCTTCGGCACCTGCGCGACGGCGGGGGGCTCGCGGCGAGCGGGCTTCGGCGGAGGCTTGGGGCTCGGTGGCGGGGGCTTCGGTGGCTCGGACGGGGGTGCCACCTCCACCTCGACGAACTGGAGCGTCGCCTGGGCGGGCTTGGGTTCCGTCCGCTGCTCCTCGGAAGGGCGCCGTACCTCCACCCACAGCCACAACAGGGCATGTGCGCCGAGGCTGACGAGCGAGCGCGAGCAGCAGTCGGCGGCGGGAGTCCGGCATCGCGGACCGAATTCAACCACCCTTCGCACCCATTCCCGCCCCCAAGGGGGAAAGAGTGTTGCTGACTCTTTCTCTACTCGATAGATTTCCTCCCCGGAGGTTCACATGGGGAACTCGCTGCTCGCGACGGACGGCTACAAGTTCAGCATGGCGGAGGCCGGCTGGCCGCTGCGTCGTGAGACCTTCTACTACTCGCACCGCAAGGGCGGGCAGCAGGTGGTGCCGTTGGACCTCGAGTGCTACGTGCGCGCGCTGCTGCCCGGAGCCGACCGAGAGCGACTACGCGTACCTGGCCGCGCACGAGCTACGAGATGGGCGCGGGCTTCAAGGCGGCCATCCAGCGCCGGGACAAGCTGGTCGATCCGCGCCCTGCCGAAGGGCGCGCGCTTCTACCCGCGCGAGCCGGTGTTCTCGGTGACCGGGCCCTCGGCGCTGGTGTCGTGGCTGGAGCCGCTGCTGCTGCAGCTCAACTTCCGCATCCAGGTGGCCACGCAGGCGCTGGCGGACCGGCGAGGCCCTGGCGAGGCGCTCGCGGTGCTGTCGTGCGAGGAGCAGAAGCGACATCGCCCTGGAGACGCTGGACGCGGTGGGGGTGAAGCCGCGTGCCCATGACGGTGGACGCCGAGGGCTACCACGCGCGGGTGCGGCGCGTGGTGCGCGACCTGGTGGACGTGGTGGAGGACCCGAGCCGCATCTTCGAGGTGGGGCTGCGCGCGGCGACCTGCCTGGAGCAGCACGAGCTCGCGCTGCGAGGCCTGCAAGCGAGGCCGGCGTGACGCGCACCAGCAACGTGCTCGGGGCGCAGCGGCTGGGGATGATTCCGGTGGGCACCATGGGGCACGAGCACGTGCAGCGCTACGGCTCCGACGAGGCGGCCTTCCGGGCCATGCGCGAGCGGCGGCCGCAGCGCTCGAGCTACCTGCTCGACACCTACGACACGCTCGCGCTCGGGCCTGCCGACGGCCTTCCGGCTCATCCACGAGGAGCCCGAGCGCGGGGGACTCCATCCGCTTCGACTCGGGCGACAAGAAGCGCAGTACCGCTACGCGGTCGTCGCGGGCGAAGGAGCTGGGCATCCGCCCGGTGCACATCCTCGAGGACGGGCTCGACGCGCAGGCCACGCGCGAGTTCGAGGAGCTGCGGAGCCAGGTGGGCTGGAAGCCGTCGGAGCAGTTCTACGGCTACGGCGGCTACATCGTGGCGCGCACCATGGCGAGCCCCTTCACGCGGGACCGGGTGGCGGCGGTCTACAAGCTGTCGCAGCACGGGCGCACGTGCCGACGATGAAGTTCGGCAACGAGCTGGCCGAGGGCAAGCAGAGCATCCCGGGCGTGCCGGTGGTGTTCCGGCGCCGGAGCGGCACGGGGCCCATCGGGCTCATCGGGCAGGAGGGAGAGTCGGTGCCCGAGGGCTACTGCGCTGCTCTCCGGCAGCCACGCCCGAGGCCGCCTCCGCCATTCCCCCGGCCGGGGCCGATGATCAGCGTGTCGCCTATACGCCGGCCACGCAGGCGCTGGTGGTGGAACTGCGCCAGCGGCACTTCCCGCAAGGCCCCGCGCACCATTCTTGATCTTCCAGGAGGACGCCATGCCGTTGCCCATTCCCCAGTTCCATGACGAGAAGCGCGTGGGCGCGCTGTACCTGGAGCGAGCCGCGCAGGTGACCGACGAGGCCCGCCGCTACGCGGTGGCCAACAAGGTGAAGCCGGCGCGCGAGGACCCTGTGCGCATCGCCGCCTTCGGCATCGACGTGCAGGTGGCGTTCTGCCAGCCGGAGGCGAGCCTCTTCGTCCCCGGCGCGGTGGAGGACACGCAGCGCACGCTGCGCTGGCTGTACTCGCACCTGGATCGCATCACCGGGCTGGTGTTCTCGCTCGACACCCACCGCGTGTTTCAAATCTTCCACCCGGCGTGGTGGGCGGACGCGGAGGGCCGGCAGCCGGCGCCGCTGACGCCCATTACGGCGGCGGAGATTCGCTCGGGGAAGTGGCGGGCCACGCGCTACCCGGAGGAGAGCCTGGCCTACTGCGAGCGGCTGGAGGCGACGGGCCGGTACGTGCTGACGGTGTGGCCGTACCACGCGCTGCTCGGCGGACTGAGTCACGCACTGTTGCCGGCGGTGATGGAGGCGAGCCTCTTCCATTCGGTGGCGCGGGACACGCAGACGCGCTTCGAGCAGAAGGGCGAGGAGCCGCTGACGGAGAACTACTCGGTGCTGTCGCCCGAGGTGACGGAGGTGGCGGGGCGGAAGGTGGGCGAGTTCAACCAGGACCTCTTCGACCACCTGCTGACGTTCGACCGGGTGTACGTGTTCGGGCAGGCGAAGTCGCACTGCGTGCTGTCGACGCTGCTGGACCTGAAGCAGCACATCGAGGCGACGGACCGCTCGAAGATGGGGCGCATCCACATCCTGGAGGACGCGATGAGCCCGGTGCCGGCGCCGCCGCTGGACCCGCTGCCGCCGGGGCTGGACTTCCCGCGTGTGGCGAACGAGGCCATGCGGACGTTCCGGGAGGCGGGGATGAAGGTGGTACGGACCACCGACCCGGTGGACGTGTGAGGGCACCGGAAGTCCTTCGGGCGCGCGAGTCGCTGGCGGCATACGCGCGCCCGGCGGTGGCGGTGGACCTGGTCATCCTGACGCTGCTGGACGGCGCGCTGAACGTGCTGCTGGTGCGCCGGGGCGAGCCCCCCTTCGAGGGGAAGCTGGCGCTGCCCGGTGGCTTCCTGCGGGTAGGGGACGGGGTGGAGAACCAGGGGGAGGACCTGGACGCGGCGGCGGCGCGCGAGCTGGAGGAGGAGACGGGGCTCGGGGTGGGGGACGTGCTGCTGGAGCAGTTCGCCACGTTCGGCCGGCCGGGACGGGATCCCCGCATGCGGGTCCTCTCGGTGGCGTACTACGCGCTGGTGAGGTCGGACCTGGCGCTGAGGGTGCGCGCGGGCGGAGACGCGGCGGAGACGTGCTGGAGTCCGGTGGCGGAACTGCGCGAGGGCACACTGGCCTTCGACCATGAGGACATCCTCCGGGTGGCGCTGGAGCGGATGCGGGACAAGCTGGACACCTCGTCGCTGGCGTTCTCGCTGGTGCCGGAGACCTTCACCATTCCCGAACTGCGCACGGTGTTCTCGGCGGTGAAGGGCGAGCCGCAGGATCCGGGGAACTTCCGCCGGAAGGTGACGCGGCTCATCGAGGACGGAGTGCTGGAGAGGGCGCCAGGAGTGCGGCGGACGGCCTCGAAGCCCGCGGCCCTCTATCGGTTCTCGGCGCAAGATGTGTCCGGAGCGGTGAGCGGACGCGCAAGATTTTCGCGGTCCTGAACTCGTACTCCTGGACTGGACGTCGCTTCCCAGGGGAGCGAGCGGCACGGCCCATCCCTTGCACTGCTCCGGTTTCGAATCGGGACATAGCGGCCCGAGGCATCCCCCATGCCCCGGGGTGGAGAGCGCTCATGAAGATCGAAGACCTCAAGAACCAGGTTCTCGCGCAGCACCACATGCTCCGCGCGTTGCTGGTGGATATCGGTGACGTGGCCCAGATGGTGGCGGCGGGTGACAGCTCGTGTGAGGAGACTTTGCGCAAGGGCGCCCAGCAGCTCACCGACGAGCTCCTGCGCCACATGACCGACGAGGAGCGGCTCCTGAAGGAGCTCGCGCGTGAGGGTCATGGCCCCGCCGCCGAGCACCTCGCGGAGGTCGAGCACAACCACGTCCACCAGCGAACGCTGATCGCCTCGTTCCCGGGGCGCATCGCCGCGGTCCATGCCACGCAGCGGCTCGGGGAGATCATCGCGGCGATGACCCATGCCGTCCTTCTCGACATGGAACACGAGGAGACGGCCCTCTTCGGCTCGCAGAACCGCGTCCCCGTGGATCAGCTGGCGTCTGTCGCCTGAAGTCGGAGCCCTCGCGCACCACGTCCTCCCGCGAGGCGCGCGGGAGACTCAGGGATAGGGCATGGTTCGGCCCCAAGCCATGACGTCCCTGGACAGGAAGACGCGAGGAAGAACGGCTCACCAGCGCCTCCAAGCGCTCGACATGTTCCTGCTCCACTCCGAGCGCGAGCTGCTGACTCGCGACGAGGGCGAGTGGGCGCGGGCCGTCTTCGTGGACCTCGGTTTCGGCGAGCACCCGTGGACCACGCTCGAGAGCGCCCGGGTCTTCCGCGAGGTCAACCCGAGGCTCCCGGTGGTGGGGGTGGAGCTGGAGCCCCAGCGGGTGGAGCCCGCCCGAGCCCATGCCGATGCCCTCACCGACTTCCGGGAGGGCGGGTTCGACCTGCCCCTGTGTCCCGGAGAGACCGTCCGCCTCATCCGCGCCATGAACCTGCTGCGCGGGTATCGCCCCGAGGAGGTGCCCGGCATCCACGAGAAGGTGGGCGCGGCGCTGCTCGAAGGGGGGCTGCTCGTCGAGGGCAGCACGGACACGTCCGGGGCCGTGCTCGTGGCGCACCTGCTCCGGCGCGTTCCGGAGGGGCTCTCGCGCGAGGCCCTGCTGTTCCACACCGACTTCAGCCGGGGCTTCGCGCCCGTCCTCTTCCGCGACTGGCTGCCCCGGGACTTCCGCCGCCGGGTGAAGCCCGGAGAACCCATCCACGCCTTCTTCGCCGATTGGACGGAGGCGTGGCGGGAGGCTCGGGAGGTGGGACACACGGAGCCTCCCGAGGCCTTCCGTCACTCCGTGCTCCGGCTGGCCTCTCAGGTTGTGGGAATCTCGACCGACGCATGGCTGCTCGACCACGGCTACCTGCTCTGGAAGCCCCCAGGGGGCATCTTCCGGTGAGGGAGCGGCAAGGGAGCAACCGCATTTGGAGCGAAGGCGGGTAGAGTCGCGGGCTGTCCGGCAGGCAAGGACCCCATACATGCCCGTCACCGTGCCCCCGATCCGCTCCGCCCTCTGGCTGCTGCTCGCCGTCCTCTCCCTTTCCTCCGCGCGAGCGTGGGCTCAGGCCTACGAAGGAGCACGCAGGGAGGAGGTGGACGCGGGTGTCCATACCCCGGTGCTGACGAAGGCACCCGAGCTCGTCCACTTCGTGGAAGCCGCCTACCCGCCGGATGCCGCCGCGGCCAGCAAGACGGCGTCGGTGGAGATGCTCATCACCATCGACGAGAAGGGCCAGGTGTCCGACGCGCAGGTGACGAAGCCCGTCGGTGACGGCTTCGACGAGGCGGCGCTCGCGGCGGTGCGGCAGTTCCAGTTCACTCCGGCCGAGGTCGACGGCGCGCCGGCCCCCATTCAAATCCAGTACGTCTACAACTTCGTCCTCCAGCCGCCGAAGGTGGAGGAGTCCGCGCCGCCGCCGCCCCCGCCGCAGGCCACCCTCACCGGGCAGTTGCTGGCGCGTGGCAGCCGCTCGCGCGTGGGCGGAGCCACGGTGCGCTGCGGAGACGACCCCGAGGCACCCGAGGCCCTCTCCGACGCGGAGGGCCGCTTCACCCTGAAGGTGACGCCTGGCACCTGTGACGTGCGCGTGGTGGCCAACGACTTCCACCTCTTCACGACGAAGGAGGAGCTCGCTCCCGACGAGAGGACGGAGGTCATCTTCTACCTGCTGCCCAAGGCCCCGGGCTACGAGACGGTGGTGCGTGGCGCGCGCGAGAAGAAGGAGGTGGTGCGCCGCACCCTGGAGCGTCAGGAATTGCAGAAGGTGCCGGGCACCTTCGGAGACCCCATCCGCGTGCTGCAGAACCTGCCCGGCGTGGCGCGAGCGCCCTTCATCTCCGGACAGCTCATCGTGCGCGGCGCGGCGCCGGACCAGACGCTCACCTTCTTCGACGGCGTGGAGGTGCCGCTGCTCTACCACCTGGGCGGTGGGCCCTCGGTGCTCAACGCCGAGCTCATCGACCGGGTGGACTTCTTCCCGGGTGGCTTCGGCTCTCGCTACGGCCGAGCGGTGGGCGGCGCGGTGGACGTGGCCACACGCAAGGGCGCCAGTGACACGCTGCACGGCTCGGTGAAGGTGGACCTGTTGGACTCGGGCTTCTTCGTCGAGGCGCCCGTGGCCGAGGGCATCTCGGTGGCCGGTGCCGCGCGTCGCTCGTACGTGGACGTGCTGCTGCCGGTGGTGCTGCCCGAGGACCCCGAGGGTGGCACGCTGCTCGTGCTGCCGCGCTACTGGGACTACCAGGTGCGGGTGGACTTCGGCGCGAAGCGCGGGAGCGAGCCGGGCCCCGGCGGGCGCAGCACCGGGTACGTGATGGCCTTCGGCTCGGACGACCTGCTGAACGTGGTGGCCTCGGGCGGCGGGCGCAACCGTGACGTCTCCGTGGACGTGCGCACGCTCTTCCACCGGCTCAAGGGTGACTGGACGTACCGCCTCGGGCGCTTCACCTCGGTGTTCACCCCGTATGCGGGCTACGACCTGGCGAGCCTTGGCTTTGGCCAGACGAAGCTCGATGCGAGCGTCTGGTCGCTCGGAGCCCGCGAGGACCTGTCGCTGGAGCTGCTGCCCTGGCTCACCGCGCGCACCGGCGCGGACGTGCGGTTCGAGCATGCGGTGGGCGAGGGACAGCTCCCGGTCATCGGCGGCATCCAGTACGCGCCCTTCCCCGGCGCCGAGCCGAAGGTGGAGATGCAGTCCATCAAGCGGGTGGCCAACACCTTCGACGGCGCGCTCTACGCGGAGCTGGACCTCAAGGCCGGGCCGGTGACGCTGACGCCCGGCCTGCGCGCCACCTACGCCCGCATCTACGGGCACGACCGCTACACCTACGACCCGCGCCTCTGGGTGCGCGTGCAGCCCACGGAGAAGACGAGCTTCAAGGGCAGCCTGGGCCTCTACAGCCAGCCGCCGGAAGCCTTCAACCTGGAGCCGGCGCCCCTGGGCAACCCGGCGCTCACCCACGAGCGCTCCTTCCAGTCGAGCCTCGGCGTGGAGCAGCAGCTCACCGACGCCATCAGCGTGGACGTCACCGGCTACTTCAACCGGCGCTACGAGCTGGTCGTCTCCCCGGGAGACACGGTGCGCAACGAGGACGGCACGCTGACGCGCTTCCCGTACTCCAACCGGGGGCTGGGGCGCGCGTACGGCGTGGAGGTGATGCTGCGGCACGCGGTGACGCGCGACTTCTTCGGCTGGCTGGCCTACACGCTCAACCGCTCCGAGCAGCGGCGCGTGGGGGGCGACGACTACCGGCTGACGACCTGGGACCAGACGCACATCCTCACCGCGGTGGCCAGCTACCGGCTGCCGTACGGCATGGAGCTGGGCGCGCGCATGCGCTACGTCACCGGCCGGCCCACCACGCCGCTGCAGCACACCTTCGACCGCTACGACGTGGACCGGAACAACTTCTCGGGCACCTTCGGGGCCACCAACTCCATCCGCTTCAAGCCCTTCCACCAGTTGGATCTGCGGCTGGAGAAGAGCTGGCTCTTCCAGAGCTGGACGCTCGCGGCCTACGTCGACGTGCAGAACGTCTACAACGCCTCCAACGTGGAGGCGACCTTCTACGACTACCGCTACCGCGAGGTCTTCGAGGTGCCCGGCATCCCGATCCTCCCGGTCGTCGGCGTCAAGGGGAGCTTCTAGTCATGCGCCACTTCCTGTACGCCGCCCTGGGCCTGCTGCTGTGCGCTGGCTGCGTGGGGCCCGAGGACACTCCGTCGAAGGTGAAGGACCTGCGCGTGCTCGCCATGCGGATGGATCCGCCGGAGGTCTTCGCCGAGACGTGCTCCACCGATCCCACGGCGATCGCCGATGCGCTCCTGCGCCCGGTGCGCCTCACCGCGCTCATTCCGGACCCGGTCGGGAACGGCCGCGAGCTCGACTACACCCTGTGGGCCTGCGCGGACGCGGACGACGACACCTGCACCAAGGACCGGGTGGAGCTGGCCCGCGGCATCACCCAGGGCGGCGAGCTGGTGATCGACCTCTTCCCGGGCCCGGGCACGGCACGGCTGCCGGATGGCACCTTCCTCGCGCAGAAGGTGCTCGAGAACGACATCTACAACGGGCTGGGCGGCCTGCGCCTGCCGCTGGTGCTGTGGGTGCGCGGTGGCGGCGAGCAGGTGTACGCGCAGAAGCTGATGGTGTACGGCTGCCGCTTCTTCCCGGAGATGACTCCCAACGTGCAGCCAGCGCTGCCGGGCCTGCTGCTGGAGGGCGAGCCGTGGGAGGCGGAGGTGCCGCGCGAGCTGTCCGGCCCGGGGCCCTTCAAGCTGGAGGCGCCGGACTTCTCCTCGCTGGAGGAGGAGTACATCGTGCCCTCCTTCGAGCTGAAGCCGGTGTATCTCCAGGAGTCGTGGGAGCTGGCCTGGCAGAGCACGCTGGGGACGATCTCCCCCAATCAGACGGGCGGGACAGGCATCGACGGTGAGGAGGAGCGGCACCGGGCGGAGTGGCGGCCGCCGCAGGACGCGCAAGCCCAGGAGGTGCGCTTCTGGGTGGTGGTGCGCGACGGGCGCGGCGGCATGTCCTGGGTGACGCGCACGGTGAAGTACACGCCGTGAGCGTCATCAGGGTCGGGGCTCAACCCGCGAGCGCGTAGTTCTCGAGGAGCTCGAGGGTGCTGCGTACCGCCGGTTCCACGTTCGCCACGTGGATGGGGGTGCGCAGCGCCCATGCGAGACGGAGCGGCTCGAACAGGAGCGCATGCAGGTAGCTCTGCGTGACGATGTTCAGGCCCGCGAAGTCGAGGAGCACCGGCTCGCGTTGGAAGATTCGAGGGGTGAGCTCTTGCTGGGCCACGCGCATGGCCGCCGAGGTGTCTTCCGCCTGGGTGCGCACTTCGATCCGCGTGGCCCCTGAAGGGGCGGGGATCGAACCGGATCCATCGGTGTGTTGTCCGAGCCGGAGTCCGCTGCTTCGCTCGTTCCTTGATGGTCTCGATGAGCGAGGGATAGTCCCCGACACTGCCCACGGGAAGCTCGAAGACGACGAGTGTCCCAGGGAAGCCCGTTCCACGGGGCTCGATGAACCGCAACGTGTGACCTCCCTCTTCATCCGTGTAGCCGGAGAGCAGCAGGGTCGCCCCTCGCGAGGCAATGAGCAGCGTTCCTCCCGTGAGCTTCGCCATCTCGGCGATGAAGAAGAGGCCCATTCCCGCGTTCTGCTGGGTGCCAGTCAGGCCCTCCTCGAACGTGCCGGAGATGTGCGGCCAGAGAGCTTTCTCCAGCGCGGCTTCAGGGCTGGTCAGCGTGGGGTGGAGCGTCTGGAGGCTGGTGGGAATTCCAATTCCCAGATCGGCTACCGTCACCTGCACCATTTTTTGTCCCTGCCCCACATCACCAAGATCCGCAGCGACCACCCCCCCGCTGGGCCAATGGCTGTGCTGCACCGAGTTCCGAAGGAGTTCGATGAGCACGTAACGAATCGTATGCCGCGTGTCCTCCAGTTCCTCGGATGGAACAAGGCGGAGCGATATTTCGTTGGCCAGCTTTTCAATCCGCTCGAAGCTGGTGACGTGCTCAAGCCGGAACCTGTCCGCGAATGCCTTGGGATCGAACTTTCTCGGATCTCGTACCAGTGTTTTGACTAATAACGAGCCAGCCTCTCCGCCCTGTCCTGCCAGGCAGGCCGTGAGAAACGCAGTGGCTCTATCGACTACGGTCTTGGCACGAGGGTCTTCGATCGACCGCATGCTTATGACAAGGCGGACCCAGGTATGGGCCAGATAGAGCAATTCGATTCGATCGGGCTCTGGTCCTTCGCCTGATAGCCACCTGAGCAGAGGTGCTGGATCTTCGAATGAGAGGGGAAGTGGGTGCTCCGGAGACATGATGCACTCACCATGACGACAGCGCGGAGAGCCGTCAACGGAATGCAGGGGAGGGTGTAGCCTGATGAGCGCCCTGCTTCTTGGGGCGCAGGCTCCGGTGCTCAGGGGGTCGCCGTCACGCTGAGCGCCTGGCGGTCCAGCCCCTCCGCGCCGAGGATGACCTCGAGCTCCCGCAGGTCCGCTTCCTCGGGAATGATGCGCAGCGTGTCCGCTCCTTCTGGTTGGAGCTTCAACGCCGTGGGCAGCAGGACCGCGCGCTCGGGGTAGAGCGGCGGGAGTGTCGAGGGCCATTCGCCATGCTCGGCGCGGTGTGTCTCCACCAGCGCCAGTGCGAGCAGCAGGTCCACCTGGGCCCGCTGTTGGTCCACCCGTGCGGCGAACTTGTCGAAGGCGGGCATGCCCTGGCTGACGATGGGATTCCTCGAACTCTCGGCGGCCCGGCCCACCGCATCGAGCCGGCCGGCGCGTACCGAGAGTGGGAGATCGACGAGCGGAACCATCTGCCCTTCGAGCCGCATGAACTCGACCATGGCGTGGCGCATGAGGATGGGCGCGACGAAGGGGATCTCCACTCCCATGTCGGCCGAGCCTTGCATTGCGAGGGCCCGCGCTTGGGCCGGAAGGGCGCCGAACTGGTCCCGGTCGAGCAGCCGGCCAAACGCGTACAGGGGCCCGAAGACACGCTCCTCCCACCGCCGTGTGCGAGGTCCCGTGCCAGCCCGAGCCCATCCAGGCAGGTCTCCAGGGCGACGTCGGCCTGTCCGTCCTGGAGCTGGAACCGCACCTCGAGCGCGGCCAATTTGACGACATGCTGTAGCGCCACCGTGCCCGACTCTTGGCTGGGGTCGCTGAGCGCCTGGAGCCCCTCGGGCAGACCGGCCTCCTCGGTCCGCGAGGCCAGGAGCGCGCGTTGCATCAACGGGCGGCCGCGCTCGAACGCCTCGCGGCATTCCCGAGGCAGCTTCGCGAGGGGCCGTTTCCCCTCACGGACTTCCCGGCACGCGCCGTTGATCGACTCCTCCAACCGGGGCTCGGCCTTGTGGAGACGAAGGAGCTCCGGCATCAGCGGCCCGAGGGCCTGGGCGAGCGAGCCGGGGGGCGGGGCGTCCGTGTGGGCGGGGCGTACCCGGCGCAGGCTCGCGAGGGCCTGGACCTCGGCGACCAGCTCGTCCCCGGCCTCCCGGAACCGCTGACCCAGGCGCCAGTACGCGCCAGCGAGCATCACCAGCAGGAGCAGCAGGGCGACCGCCAGGAGGGTGAGGATCGTCCCGGCCTTGCTCGTCTTCTCCCCCGTCTCTGTCATGCCCGGCATTCTTTCCTACTTGCTTCGAGCAGCCCACCAGGCACCGGCATGGCGCAGGGCCTCGAAGTAGGAGGCACCGGCCGGAGCGAGCGCGGACACCTCGACCACCTCATCGAAGGGAGAGGTGCTCGGGTACATGTCGGGCGTCACGATTCCCGCGAACATCACCGTGCGCCTGCCGAGCGCACGCGCCTCCCGGGCCAGGACACCGGGACCCTTGCCGAGCGCCGTCTGCCGGTCGAAGCGTCCCTCGCCGGTGAGCACGGCCTCCGCGGCGGCGAGTCGCTCGGGCAGCCGGAGCGTCCGGGCCACCAGCCCGTATCCGGAGACGAGCTTCCCTCCAGCCAGGGCCGTGAGCCCGTAACCGAAGCCTCCCGCCGCGCCCGCCCCGGGCAGGTTGGCATTCTCGGGCGAGACGACCTCGGCGAGCCGGGCCAGGGCCGATTCCAGCTCGGCCACGGTCGCCTCGTCCGCTCCCTTCTGGGGCCCGAAGAGGCGCGAGGCCCCATCCGGGCCCAGCAGCGGCGCGGTGACATCCGAGGCCACGAGCAGCTCCACCTCGGAGAGTCGCGGATGCCGTCCGCTCGCATCCACCCGCGCGAGCCGTTTCAGCTCGGCCCCACCCGGGGGAAGGGGAGCACCGTGCTCGTCGAGGAACCGGAACCCGAGCGCCGCGAGCGCCCCCGTCCCGCCGTCGTTGGTGGCGCTGCCGCCAAGTCCGAGGATGAGCCGTTCACATCCGGCGTCCAGGGCCGCGCGCATCAGCTCGCCGGTGCCGAAGGTGGAGGCGTGTCGCGGGTCACGCTCGCGGGGAGTGAGCAGGGACAGCCCGGAGGCCGCGGCCATCTCGATGACGGCCGTGCGTCCCGAGTCCAGCAGTCCATAGGTGGCTCGCACGGGCGCGCCGAGCGGACCCCGCACGGTGCGAGTCACCCGCTCGCCACCCACGCCCGCGAGCAGCGCCTCCACCGTGCCCGGTCCACCATCCGCGAGCGGTGCCACGTCCAGCTCCACTCCGGGCGCGCCCTGACGCAGCCCCTCGGCCAGGGCGGTGGCGGCCTCGGTGGCGGTGAGGGTCCCCTTGAACTCCTGGGGCGCGACGAGCCAGCGGCTCACGGTTTGGGCTCAGCGGGCTTCTGCTCCTCGGGCTTCTGCTCCGAGGACGTCTGGGGGGGATTGACGATGATGTTTCCGGTCCCCGGGCTCCGCGCGACACAGCGGTAGACCAGCGTCTCCTCGATGCACTCCTCGAAGGGGTCGCACTCGCCACGGCAGGGGAGGGGATCGCAGTACCCCGTGGTCTTGTTGCACGTGGTCCCCGCGGGGCACGAGGCATAGCAGCCGCCCTGGGAGCGCGAGACCGCGGACGCGCCCACCGCGACGCCCGTGTTCAACGCGGCGTTGATGACCGCCCCGCTCACGGCGCCGGCGACGCAGCCCATCTGGAGGAGGACGGCCAGCACCACGACACCGGACCACGGCCTGGGACTCATGGTTACTCCTCGGGGTCAGAGGCCTCCGCGTGCCACTCGAGGATGGGCCGAGGCCCGGTCAATGAGGGCAGGAGGCGTTGCGAGACGCGCTCCAACCGTACCAGCAGGGCGTTCACCGTGTCCCCTGGCTGGCGGGCCGGCCCCCGGATGCGTTCACAGAAGAAGGTTCGGCAGCCGAACGGACGATCCGCGTACACGGTGCAGCGCTTTCCCGCCGCGTCCAGGTAGGGACAGCCACCGTCCTCCCGAGGGGGCGGCAGCGGGTGGCTCCGCGCGAGCAGCAGCCACTCGGGGTACCACAGCCAGGGCTGGCGCTTCGTCTTGGCGAGCTGGCAGCACTCCCCGCTCGCCGGGCACGAGAAGGGCGCGTAGGCCGCATCCGCTTGCCGGTAGATGGCCCGCAGCTCCTGGAGGGCACGCGCCTCCTCGCGCGCACGCGTGCCCGAGGGGGCCTCGTCGTCGGTGTCGTCCCAGTCCGGATGACGCATGGAATCAGCGGCTCACAGCACCCGGAGCACGAAGCACTTCAGGTAGCGCGTCTCGCGCAGGTTCAGCAGCACCGGGTGGTCCTTGCCCGCCCCGCGCTTCTCGATGATCTGCACCCGCCGCTTCGCGTCCGTCGCCGCCGAGGCCAGCATGTCCTCGAAGCCCTGCTCGTCGATGTGGTACGTGCAGCTCGCGGAGATGAGGTAGCCGCCCGGCCGCAGGAGCTGGATGGCGCGCAGGTTGATCTCCTTGTACCCGCGCAGCGCCCCCTCGATGGCGTCCTTGTTCTTCGCGAACGAGGGCGGATCCAACACGATGGTGTCGAAGCGCCGGCCCTCGTCCACCGCGTCGCGCAGGAAGTCGAAGGCGTTGGCCACCACCACTTCCACGTTGGGCAGCTTGTTGGCCGTGGCGTTCTCGCGGAGCTGCGCGGCCGCCGCGTCGGAGATCTCCACCGCCGTGACCTTCTCGGCCCGCGTGGCGAGCTGCAGCGCGAAGCCGCCCACGTAGGAGAAGCAGTCCAGCGCCTCGCCAAAGGCGTACTGCGACGCCATCACGTGGTTCTCCCGCTGGTCCAGGAAGGAGCCCGTCTTCTGGCCCTCCAGCAGGTCCGCGCGCACGCGCACCAGGCCCTCGTCATAGGCCACCGGCCCGGGCAGCGTCGCCGTACAGCACGCCCTTCTCCTGGGGCAGGCCCTCGAGCGCGCGCACGCCCACGTCCGAGCGGTTGACGATGGCGCGCGGCTTGAACAGCTCCACCAGCAGGTCCACGAACATCTCCTTGCGCTGCTCGGTGCCCGGCGTGAGGAACTGGACGCTCAAGCAGTCGCCATAGCGGTCCACCACGAGACCGGGCAGCAGGTCCGCCTCGCCGTGAACCACGCGGTAGGTGGTCTCCCCCGGCAGGGCGCGCCGACGCATCGCCTCCGCCAGGGCCAGACGCTGGCGGAAGAAGTCCGTGTCCACCGCCACGTCCTCGTAGGACAGCCAACGCAGGGAGATCTTCGACTGCTTCGAGTAGAAGGCCTTGCCCAGGAACCAGCCGCGAGCATCCATCACGCGCACCACCTCGCCCCCTTCCAGGGCGGGGTCGCCGTTGAGGTCGGCGCGGTAGATCCACGGGTGACCGGCCTGCCAGCGGTCGACGCCTCGGCGGATGAGGGAGACCTGGGGCAGTCCGTCCGGCCCGATGTCTGGAGTGGTCCGGTCCGGGGCGGGCTTCTCCGGGCGCTGCGGGAAGGGCTTCCGGCCGGAGGGAGCTCCGGGACGGCGATCGCGACGGGGACCTGGGGTGGTTGGCTTGGGCATGGCTGGTGCAGGCGTATACTTCCAACCCGCGTGAGATACGACCTGCTCCTTCAATCGATGGTCCCCGGGACGCCTTTCGACAGCGCCCGGGTGGAGGCCCTCCTGGAAGCCCGGGGGGCGAAGGCACTGCCGAGCGGTGGGCATGCCTGGCAGCTCGAATACGGCGCGGTGGAGCTCCACCCCTTGCGCGAGGGGGGCCAGTGGGTGGCCACCGAGGTGCGCGTGCCCCTGTCGGACCGGACCGAGCTCGTGCGCGAGGTGGTCTCCCGGGTGGCCGAGGTGGCCAAGGAGGCCGAGGTCCGCGTCTTCGATCCGCAGCTCGGGCGCGCGCTCTCGGCCCAGGATGGCGGGCTGGTGGCGGAGCAGTACGAGCGCACCGCGCGCTACGCGGGGGAGACGCTCGGGATGGTCGAGGCCCTGCCCAGCAGCACCGCCACCGGGAGCGAGGGCTTCCAGCCGACGACGAAGTTCTTCTTCGGGGTCATCGGCTTCTTCGTGCTGCTGTACCTGGTGATGGACTGGATTGGCGGCAACCTCGGCGGCTGAAAAAGGCTGGATTTCACGGCGCCGGTGACGCATGCCTCTCGCATGCTTCGCTCCTGGTCGTTGCGGATCTCGCTCGTCGCGCTGGTGTTGCTGGTCCTCGGGCCGCTGCTGGCCTTTCTCGGGGTGCTCCCCGGGATGCAGGCCCTGCTCGTCTTCGGCCTCGCGGCGCTGGTGGGCATCGTGGGCATATTCGCGGGCATCATCTCCGCGATCCGGGGCAAGGTGGCTCCCGGTCTCACGGCGGTGGCGCTCGGGTTCCTGGCGCTGGGCGTGGTGCTGATCCCGGCCTTCGCGGGTGGTGGCAAGCCCCCCATCAACGACATCAGCACGGACCTCCAGGACGTGCCCGCCTTCACCCATGCCCAGACGCTGCCGGAGAACGCCGGGAAGAACCTGAGCTACCCCGAGGACTTCAAGCCCGTGATGACGCGTTTCTACGCGGACCTGAAGCCCTTGAAGCTGGCCGAGCCCCCGGACGCGGTCTTCGAGCGGGCGGTCGCGCTGGCGCGGGCGCGCCCCGGGTGGACGGTGACGCACGTGGAGCCCCAGGCGCGCACCTTCGAGGGCGTGGCGGTGACCCGTGTCTTCCGCTTCCAGGACGACTTCGTGGTGCGGGTGCGGCCGGAGGAGGGCGGGGGGACGCGGGTGGACATGCGCTCGAAGTCGCGGGTGGGACGGGGGGACCTGGGAGCGAACGCCGCGCGCATCCACGACTTCCTCCAGGCGCTGGCGGGCGCGGGGCGTTAGGTTGGAGGGGTGTTCAAGTACCTATTCCTCGCGTTCGTGGTCGTCCCGCTCCTGGACCTGTACCTGCTGCTGGCCCTTGGCCGGGAAGTCGGCCTCTGGCCCACGGTAGGCATGGTGCTCGCCGCGGGGCTGGTGGGTTCCCTGCTGGCCAGGAGGGAGGGAGTGCGTGTCCTCCGTCGCTGGCAGGAGTCGCTCGCGCGGGGCCGCATGCCCGAGGAGGGCCTGCTGGGTGGGGTACTCATCCTGGTGGGCGGGGTGCTGCTGGTATGGCCGGGGGTGCTCACCGACGTCGCCGGCCTCTTCCTGCTGTTGCCCCCGACGCGCCGGCTCGTGGCCGCGCTGGTGCGGCGGAGGCTCGAGCGCCGCATGGCGGCGGGCACGCTGCGTGTCACCACCTTCCGCACGGGTCCGTTTCCCGGGGACCCCTTCGGACCTCCTGCTCGGGAGGAGCCGTTCGGGAGTCTTCCCTCCCTGCGCCGCATCGATGGCGAGCCGGGGGGCGAGCTGGACGCCGGGGAGAAGGACGGACCCGGGCGCGGGTAGCCGGGTGAGCCTGCAAATCCCTGTGAACCTGGGCACTTACTGGCCCGGCGTCCCTATCGAGCACGCTTGTGCAGGCCTACCTCGGCACCCTGACGGCAGAGGCGGTTGGCCGGCGACCAACGAGGGGGCGCCGCCTCTAGGGGCCGCCAGTAGCGGCAGCTGAGACTCCGGGCCTGTGCGGGCCTCCCCCCCTGTAGGGTTGGGAAGCCCGCATCCTATCCTTCAGGGCTGTTTCTTCTGGGGGAAAGGGCCGCACCATGTCGAAGGAGTACCGGAGTCCTGGGGTGGGGGAGGGCGGCGGTACGCAGCTCGAGCCGCGGCGGCGGGGCCCGACACGCTGGGCACCGGCCGGCGCCCTCTGGCTCATCGTCCTCTTCCTCCACGCGGCCTGCGCGACGCAGGGCCCGGCGGCGAGGCAGGGGGAGGGGGGTCGCCGCGGCTGGGAGGAGGCAGCGGAAAGCGAGGCGCGAGCGGCGCCGAGGGAGCTGCAGCCGGTGGTCGTCGTGTACGCGGGCCACGTCGAGGCGGGGGAAAACGCGGGTGGTGGCCGTCACGCGGGAGGAGTACCAGCGCGCGGTGGCACAGCTCCTCCAGCACCACCAGGTGCAGGGGACGCCCCAAGAGGCCGCGCAAGGGCTGCTCCAGGCCATGCCCGAGGAGGAGCTGCTCGCCGAGGTGTACCGAGACAGGGTCCTCACGCTGGTGCCCCTCACCGATAAGGGCCCGCTCGTCCCCGAGGCCGAGGCGGCGCTCAAGGAGAAGTACCTCCGGTGGTGTCAGCCACGCGGCGGCGGCGACTGCCTGGGACTCTTCACGGATGGGCCCTACCTGCGCACCGACGACAGGCGCACCCTGGCGCTCGCCCTGGCCTTCGGAGGAGTGCTCGACGAGACGCGAGCGGCCCTTGGGCGCGAGCTCAGCCCGCAGGCGCTGCTCTCTTCGCTGGTGTGGGCCGCGGGCCTGTACCTGGCGCTCTGGCTGTTACCGGAACCCACCTGTGTTAGCGGGAATGGATGTGATGATGGTGGTGCTGCGTGGAACCGCGCGATCTCCGTTTTCGAGCAAGGGCGGCCTGGATGTGTCGCTCCACCTTGGGGGTCAGCCGGAAGCAGAAATTCGCCCTTCGGTAGAGCGCGCTCGGGCGTGAGGATGCCCTTCTTTATCCAGTACCCGCACGGTGTCCCAGGTTACTCCGTACTTCTCGACGAGACCGCGCGTGGAGTAGCGGCCGTCAGGCAGACGAGCCGGCGGGCGCGGAAGGCCATTGTGGATGCGCGATGCGGCGGCTTGCCCGGCTCGTAGCCCTGGTCGCGCGCCTTGGCCAGGAGCGCCTCCAATTCGGGCGTCATCTCGAACCAGAAGGGCTCCTTGTTCCATTTGTGCATGGGCGTGCGGCTGTGCACGGGGGTGAGCAGGCCGCGGTTGACCCAGTAGTGGACCATGGGGGCCGTCACTCCGAAATGCGCGATCAGACCGCGGATGGAATAGAGCCCCTGCTCGTCGCGCTCGGGCGCCCGGATGCTGAATCCTCCAGCAGTTCGTCCAGCACGAATGCCCTGTCGCTTGCGAATGCCCGCCACCAGGCGGTGGGTGAAGGTGTGGCGCAGGCCGCTCTTCAAGCCACTCCGGTTGAGTTCCTCTGCTATCTGCGAATCGCAGTAATGCTTCCTGGCGAGCTTGCGAATCTCAGCGATGACCTGGGGTGACGTCCTTCTGGATTCAGAAAACGTGGGCCGAGGCGTTTGCAACTCGGTGATGGCTCCCGTCTTCCAGAGGATGCGGATGCGGGTGGCCCGCTTTGGCACGTCCACCGGCGAGAGCACCACCTCCTGGATGAGCAGCCGCAGTATCCGTTTCTTGTCCGAGTTGGTCGTGGTCGGCGCGTTCCACAGCCCTGGAAGGTCGCCCGCCAGCGCCAGTATCTTCTTCTTGTCCTTGTCCGAGAGTTCCAGCGGACTCGTGCTCCTGGCCTGCTCGTATTCATGCTCGACCCGCGCGAGCTCCTCGAGCGTCTGGTTCCAGCGCGACTCCAGCGTGCGGGCCACCACGCGATTCTCCGGCTCCACGGCGTTGTACTGGCGCTCGGCGCGCTGGGCCTCGTAGCGCACCCGCTCCAGGCGCAGCTTCCACTGGCGGTTGACATCCTCGGCCTGCCGTTCCACCTCCTTGAGGACCGCCAGCGACAGGTCCAATTCGGGCGGGGCGAAAGCCGCGAGCAGGGCCTCGACTATCTTGTCGTCAATGCGGCGTGCGACAGTGGACCAGCAGTTGCCCTCACCGTACATGCGCTTGGTGCACTGGTAGCTGGGGTCGTCGGCGACGGAGTAGACCGGGTGCATCCGCCGGCCACACTTGCCGCACAGCACCAGCCCCTGGAGCAGCGCCAGACCTCCGCGTGGCGCACCACGGCCACGCACATGCGCCCCCTTGATGGCGTTGTCTTCGAGGCGCTTCAAGTTCTCCAGGTGTTGCTCCCAGGAGATGTACGCGGGGTGCGCATCGCGCAGGAATGCATGCCACTGTTCACGCTCCTGGAGCGTCTCGTGCTTGCGACGCACCGCTCCTTCGACGAGGACGCGCCGATCGCGATTGCGGCCCCACGCATAGGCTCCGGCGTACACCGGGTTGCGCAGGATGGATACGGCACGCGGGACGTCCAGCGCGTGCCAGTGAATTTCCGCCGGAGCGCCCCGGTGGGCATGTCGTGAGGGGAAGAGCAGTTTGTGGCGATTGAAGTAGCGCACGGCCCCGCTGACACTGCCTTCCAGGCGGAAGCGCTCGAAAAGAAGGCGGATGGCCTTCTGCACCTGCTCGTCGGGGTCGAAGACGAGCGCACCGTTGTCGAAGACGTAGCCGGTGGGAGGGGGGTAGACGAGCTCACCCTTCTTCGCCTTGTGCAGGATGCCGCCTTGCAGGCGCAGGCGCATGGAGTGGCGCTCGGCGTCACTCATGGTGCCCTTCATGCCCAGCACCAGCCGGTCGTTGAAGTCGTTGGCGTCGTAGACGCCATCGTCGTCGATGATGAGCGTGTCGGAGAGCGCGCACAAATCCAGCAACCGATGCCAATCGGACGAGGAGCGCGCCAGGCGTGACACCTCCAGCGACAAGACGGCGCCTACCTTGCCGAGGCTGACCTCGGCCGTCAGCCGCTGGAAGCCCTTGCGCCGGGCAGCACTGGCACCGCTCTGCCCCAGGTCCTCATCGATGACCTCGACCTGGGTGGCGTCCCAGCCGAGTTTCTTGGCCAGCTCCACCAGGGCGTACTGGCGCTCGGTTGACTCCCGATTCTCGTGGACCTGCAACAGGGTGGACTGGCGGATGTACACCAGCGCGGGTCTGGCCAAGTGCTCTGGCCGAATCTTGGTGGTCATCTCTTGCCTCGCCTCCGGCGGGAGCCTTGGTGACGGCCTTGAGCAGCACGTCGGCCAGCACGCCCAGCAGCTCGTGTCGGGCCGCCGCGGGGAGTGCGGCGTAGAGCGCGCCCGGCGATGACCGGCCGTTGGCGCTTCTCGTCCGACGCACTACCTTCCTGGTCATGGAGCTGAGACCTATGCCTCAAGTCATCGAGAAGGGCACTCAGCTCGCGGAGCGATTCAGGGTGCAGCTTCGGACATTTCCCCCGGAACTCGAGCGGTGGGGGCCAGGGCCTCAGGTCCGTCCAGTCTTCGGGGACCTTCGCGAGACGACCGTCGGGAAACAGCAGCACGACACTGGGGCGGCCGAGGTACCGCAGGCGCTGCTGCACGGGGAATGCACGACCCACGAACGGATGGAGCGGGTGGGTGATGACCACCAAATCTCTCGACGGCTGCGTCTTTAAGGGGGTGCGTCGTTGGGGGCTTGCCGGAACCGAGCACGAAGGCGGTGGCGGCCGCTCTCTCGGTGGTGCTGCTGGCCTGGCTGGGCGTGGACGCCATGTGGGGTCTCATGGACGGGTGGGCCAACATGGCGCACCGGGCCCACGAGGCCACCACGTTCGAGGAGCTGCGCGACGCCGGCGAGGCCTTCGGCCGGGTGATTGGGACGGATGCGGCCCGGGCCCTCATTCTGGCGGTGGCGAGCCTCAGCGGGCGGACGCTCGGCGAGGTGGCGGCGCACCTGCGCTCGCTGCCGAGGTTCAACCAGGTGCAGTCGCAATGGGCGGCCCAGGGCCTCGAGGGCTCGGTGGCGGTGGCCATGGAGGAGGCCGCGGCGGTGGAGGTGGCGGTGGAGCAGGGCCGCGCCCTGGTCGTCCTCACGTCCCCGCAGGTGCCGGTTGCCATCAACGTCCTGGCGAGGAGCGGAAGCGCGGGAGTTGGTGGAGGGCACTCGGGCACCGTGGCCATTCAGCATCGCGGCGGCAACAAGCAGGTCATCCTCAGCAATGGCGAGCGGTGGCACCTCCCACGCGGCAAGAGCTACAGGGACATTCCGGCGGAGGACAGGCTTGGCGACGAAATGCAGGCGGCCTTGAAGGAGGTGGCGGCGAGGTGGTCCCAGGCCGAACTCTCACGGGAGGAGGGGTTCGCCATCGACAAGATGCGGAAGGCAGGTAAGGAGCACCGCGCTAATCTTCTGGAGCGACAGGCGAGGGGGCGGTGGGTGGAGGCACAAATGAAGGAGCGGTTCCCAGGGCTTTCCTGGAACAGCCGAGGTGTCGATATCACCGGCCCTGGAGGGCAGAGCTACCACTATGAAATCCTGTCTGGCACGGAGTCGAACTTCGCGCTGCACGGGCGACGGATGGCGAGCACCTTCTTCCGTATGATCTTCTTCTGAGGGCCGCGTGACTCCCAACATCCACTTCAAGGACCGAGAGATCGTAGGCGAGCGGGTGGAGCTGGTTAAGGGCTCGCTCTACTGGCTCGGTCCCAACCTCACGCTGCGCGACTGCACCGTCATCATCAGCGCGGCCCGGCGCTCGCTGACCCTGATGTCGGGACAGCTCATCAACTGCACCATCCAGGCGAAGGGCGAGCTCAAGACGCTGCCGTGGGCACCAATGAAGCTGAAGGGGTGCCGTTTCACAGGGCGCTTCGGCGGAAACGACTTCGGGTTCCGCGAGGACCTCGACGAGAGGCGGAAGCTCGGAGGCATTGAGGACTGCGACTTCTCAGAGGCCCGCCTCAATGGCTGCCGCTTCTTCAACTGCGACATGAGCACGATTCGCCTGCCGCGCTGGCCGTGCTTCACCATCATGGACCCACGCGGGCACGCGGCGGAGCTGGGCCGCCGTGAGTGGCCCGGCCAGGTCGGGATCCTCGTTGAAGGACTTGCGAAGAATCCCGAGGGCACAGTCGCGGAAACGTGGCACGCGCCCGCCGTGGCCGAGAAGATGGACACGACTGTCGAGGAGCTGCGCGCGGCGCTGGAGCGGGCGCCTGGGATCTTCATGTAGGGCGCGGCTCTAGCCGGCGCAGGCACGAAAGAAAAACCCCGGCGGCGAAAGTCGAGTCAGAGGACGCGCTGGGGCTCCCGCACCAGCACCTTCAGCTTGCTCTCGCAGATGTTGTTCAGGCGCTGGCAGTCGAGCTCGCGGGACTCATCCAGCATGAGCGTCTCGTCCAGCAGCGGCTCGTGCTGGGCGTTCCAGAGCTGGACGTGGACCAGCGAGCCGTCATCGCTCCGGGAGAGCTGGGCGCGCAGCACGAGGCGCTTGCCCCGATGCTCGAAGGCCACGTCGGTCGGCTCCGAGGAGGCGAGGGTGTAGACCCCGGTGACGCTGGGGAGCTGCAAGAGGAGCTGAGTTGGAGGCTGGTGGGCCTCGGGCTTCTCCAGCGTCAGCGTGTGCTGGCCGGTGATGCTCACCTGCACCTGGTCCAGCGTGGGCGGGTGCTCCTCGGCGATGGGCTTCACCTCGAGCTGCTTGCGAGTGCCCTGGATGAGGGCGATGGCTCCGGCCTTGGTGCGGACGTAGCCCGAGCAGCGCTCGTCGGTGCAGTCGACGGTGAGGCGCCAGTCGGCACCGGCGTCTGGGCAACTGTCGGGCACTTGAAGCTGCCCCTGGGCCTTCGGGATGAGGATGAGGCTCTGGGTGGAGCGGATGCGGCAGACGAAGTCCACGTCCACCGCGAGCGCGGTGACCTCGACCGGGGACGCCTTGGGGGACTCCTTCGGGGCCGGGGTCCCCCCATCCGCGGCGAGCAGCAGGGCGAGGACGGAGAAGGTGGAAAGCATGGCCCCGGTCTACCACGGGCGCGCGGGGCTGGCTCTTTCACGCCCTGGGGCGGTTCAGCGCGTACTGAGGCTCATCGAGCCGCGCGCCTCTCGCGCGGGTTGTTTGAACGCCCGGGTCAGTTCTGTCCTCGCCCACCGCGCCCGCGACGGCGACGCAGCAGGCCCACCAGCGCGATGATCGCGCCCGGTCCGAACGCCGCCGCGGAGCAGCCGCCGCCCTCCGGGTTGGTCGAGCCGGTACCGCCGCCAGGACCGGGGTTCGTTCCACCATCCGCTACTCCCGTCCCGGCATCCGAGGCTCCGGTGCCGGCATCCGAGGCTCCGGTGCCGGCATCCGAGGCTCCAGTACCGGCATCCGAGGCTCCGGTGCCGGCATCCCCTCCGGGCGGGAGTTGCTGGAAGGTCACGCCGATGAAGTGCTCCTTCGTGATGGTGTGGACGAGCGGGTTTGCGCTCCCCGCCGCGACGCCGTCGATCTTCCAGCCGCCGAGCCGGAATCCGGGCTCGGGGCGGGCGGTGAAGGTGACCTGGGTCCCCGCCGGGTAGCTGGGAAGATTCGGCGAGATGTCCACGGAGCCCCCGGAGGTCACGGACATCGCCAGTTGGTACTGGCCCGCGGGAGGCGTCCCGGTCGTGGTGAACGTCTGGTCGGCGCCCAGGGTCGTCGCCCCGGTGGAGGACACGAACCGCAGGCGCCAGTGGTAGAGCGTGCCCGGCGTGAGGCTCGTCCAGTCCAGGTTCACCTGGTACATGTCGTAGTCCCCGATGGCGAAGGGACCGTGGCCGCTCAGCTCGTAGGACGTGGTCTTGCCGAAGTCGGCGTACACATTCCCATAGGTGTAATGGTTGTTGAGGACGCCCCGGGTGCTGGCCGCGTTGCTGCCGAGGCTCGTGGTCGAGGGCACCGGGTAGGTGATGGTGGGCGGGTTCGGGTAGACGAAGACGCCGACCTTGGGGAACAGATCGCCCGAGACGCCGCTCGCGATGCGGAGCACCGCGGTGAAATTGGTGGAGATGCCGCTCAGCGTCGTCTTGGACAGGACGGGCACCCAGATTTCGAACCGCTTCCCGTAGGGGACCGGGAAGGTCGACTGCGCGGGTTGGACGAACGCGTACTGCCCATAGAGGCCTACGGATGCAGTCTGCGGGCACTCCGCGGCACTCAGTTCGGTCTGCGTGCCGGATTGAATGTCCGTGTACACGCACCGCACCGGGTATTGACTGCTGATGGCCAGAACCGTCTGCGGTGGGAGCTGGACCTCCGGAATCACCTGGGCGCCTCCAACGCAGGAGTTCCCAATCACCGCGACGAGCGCCGAGACGTAATAGACCTCGCCGACCTTGGGAGTCGCGCTGTCTCCGAAGTAGCCGGCCTGGGTCTGGGCGAGGACCTCCGTGTTCCCGGTCTGGCACTCGTTGTGCCAGAGGCTCTGGTAGAGGCCGTAGTTCCACCCGGCGGCTCCAGCGGAGCCCGCGAGGAAGAAGGACAAGAACGTCAAGCACCGCGTCAGCCATGCGAATCGATGCGTCATAGTGAACTCCTGCCCTGGGCGAGGACTCGGGCCAACGACGCTGGCCCGGAGGCGCTTCGAGCATAGCGCTTCACGGAGAGCGAAATTGAGCAGAATGAATTCAGGGTGAACGACAGTGCGGAATCCCGGGCGTTCAGAATCCATCACGGCCCTCGGGTCCCAGGTGCTTCGGGACATTCTTTGAGCAATTTCCCGGGCCCCAGCGTCGAACCGACGCGAACCCCCGAGGCCGGTGGCCGGCCGCCTCACGGAGTCCCCTCATGCTGAGCCTTCTCCCCCGCAGAGCCTCTTTACTGACTCCCCTGCTCGCGCTCGTCGTGGGCCTCGTCTCTGGATGCATCATCACTGAGCACGGCGGTGGTCATGGTGACTGGTGCGAGAACGACTACCACTCGTGCACCGAGGCTTCCGACTGCCACTTCGACCAGTACTGCGCGCGCGGAATGTGTCAGGACGTCCCCGTGGACTCGCAGTCCTGTACCACCGGCAGGGACTGTGCCTCTGGTGACGTGTGCGTCAACGGGCTGTGCAGCCGCTCGTGCTCTCGCGACATGGACTGCGCCTCCGGCTACTCCTGCGATGGCTACTACTGCCGCGCGAAGCGGGGCACCACGGATGGAGGAACCAGCTCTCCGACGGATGGGGGCACGCGGCCGGACGCTGGAAGCACCTGCCCGTCCCCGTCGGACGCGGGCACTCCGCCCCCGCCGCCTCCTCCTTCCGACGCGGGCACCCCGAGCACCTGCATGCGCAACACTGAATGCGGCGTGGGCAGCTACTGCATCAACGGGGCCTGCATCCGCGGTTGCGGCTCCGACAGTGACTGCGCCTCCACCGAGATGTGCTCGAGCAGCCTGTGCCGCCCGCGTCCGACGCCCGCGTGCACCACCTCCACCCAGTGCGCCACGGGCAACGACTGCGTGGACGGCTCGTGCCGCGCGCCCTGCACCTCCAGCACCACGTGCGCCTCGGGCTCCGTCTGCAAGATCGGCTACTGCATGCCGTCGGACTCCCCGGCCAGCGGCAATGCCTGCACCGTCAACTGCGACTGCCCCTCCGGCGAGCGCTGCGTGGAAGGCGTCTGCAGCATTTGAGCCCGAGGCTCAGCGGCTTCCAGCGCGGGGCGCCACCATTCGCCAGCAGCGGTGGATCTCCTTGCGCTGGAAGTCCTCGGGAATGGAGTCGGGCGTGAGCTCCTCCACCGTCTCGTAGCCGCGCACGGCGGAGTCCTTCAGCTCGAAGCCCAGGAAGTTGGTGGAGAAGTAGAGGACGCCGCCGGGAGTCGAGCAGCTCCCGGACGGCCTCCACCATCCGCACATGGTCCCTCTGCACGTTGAAGGTGCCCTGCATCTTCTTCGAGGTGGAGAAGGAGGGAGGATCGCACACGACGAGGTCGAACCTCTCCTCGGGGGCCTTGCCCTGTGCCAGCACCCAGGCGAGGGCATCCGCGCGCAGCAAGGTGTGGCGCGGGTCCGACAGTCCGTTGAGCGCGAGGTTCTCCTCGGCCCAGTCGAGGTAGGTGTTGGACAGGTCCACGCTGAGGGTGCGCGAGGCCCCGCCCGCGGCGGCGTACACGGTGAAGGCGCCCGTGTAGCAGAAGAGGTTGAGGAAGCTCTTCCCCTTGGCCTCCTCGCGCACCCGGGCGCGCGTCTGCCGGTGGTCCATGAAGAGGCCGGTGTCCAGGTAGTCGCCGAGGTTCACCCAGAACTTCAGCCCCTGCTCCTCCACCACGAGGCGCTCGCTGCCCTGGCCCACCCGGCCGTACTGGGAGCGGCCCCAGGGCTGGGGCAGGTGCGTCTTCACGTGGATGTGCTCCGGGGGGACCTCCAGCACCGCCGTCACCGCCGCCAGCACCTCCGCTCGCTGCTCCTCCAGGCTCTTCAGCGCCCGCCGGCGGGGGTACTCCACCAGGTGCACCCGGTCCCCGTAGAGGTCCACCGCGTAGGAGTACTCGGGGACGTCCCGGTCATACACGCGGAAGGCGGTCAGCCCGTGCGCCTTGGCCCACTTGCGGAAATGCCGCGCGTTCTTGCGCAGGCGGTTCTCGAACATCCCCACCGCGCCCTGGTCCGCTGTCGTCATGGCTGCCCTGTCCTCTCCCGTACAACCTCGGCTCCCTCTTCTCCGAGTCCCCGCCGTCCCGCAAGCGTTCCGGAGGGGGACTGGGCGCGTCCACCACTCCCGGGCGGCGGGGGAGTGTGATAGGCCCCCGGTCATGCGCTTCGACACCCTCGCCATCCATGCCGGCCAGGAGCCGGATCCCGACCACCGGCGCCATCATGACGCCGGTCTACATGACCTCGACCTACGTCCAGGCGGGCCCCGGGGAGCACAAGGGCTACGAGTACAGCCGGACGCAGAACCCCACCCGCAACGCGCTCCAGGACTGTCTGGCGGCGCTCGAGGGGGCGAAGTACGGCCTCGCCTTCGCCTCGGGTCTGGCCGGCACGGACATGCTGATGCACATGCTCGAGGCTGGGGACCACGTCGTCGTCTCCGACGACGTCTACGGCGGCACCTTCCGCATCTTCGACAAGGTCTTCAAGCGCCACGGCCTCAACTTCTCCTTGGTGGACCTCTCCAAGGCGGAGAACTTCGAGAAGGCCATCACCCCGAAGACGAAGATGGTCTGGGTGGAGACGCCCACCAACCCGATGCTCAAGCTCATCGACCTGCCCCGCATCGCGGAGATGGCGAAGAAGCGCGGCATCCTCTCGGTGTGCGACAACACCTTCATGACGCCCGTACTTCCAGCGTCCGCTGGACCTGGGCTTCGACGTGGTGACGCACTCCACCACCAAGTACATCAACGGCCACAGCGACGTGGTGGGCGGCTTCGTCGTGCACCAGCAACGAGGAACTGGCCGAGAAGATGTACTTCCTGCAGAACGCGGTGGGCGGCGTGCCCGGCCCCATGGACAGCTTCCTCGTGCTGCGCGGCGTGAAGACGCTGCAGCGTGCGCATGGAGCGCCACGCGCAGAACGCGATGAAGGTGGCCCAGTACCTCGCCACGCACCCCAAGGTGGCGAAGGTCACCTACCCGGGCCTGGAGACCCACCCGCAGCACGCGCTCGCCCGCAAGCAGATGAAGGGCTTCGGCGGCATGATGACCTTCGACATCAAGGGCGGCCTGGAGGCGGCGCGCACGTTCCTCAAGACGGTGAAGATCTTCGCCTGCGCCGAGTCGCTCGGCGGCGTCGAGTCCCTCATCGAGCACCCGGCCATCATGACCCACGCCTCCGTGCCCAAGGAGACGCGCGAGAAGCTGGGCATCACCGACGGCTTCATCCGCCTGTCGGTGGGCATCGAGGACGCGCACGACCTCGTCGACGACCTCGAGCAGGCGTTGAAGGTGGCCTGAGCCTCTCAGCCGCTTGAAACACCGAGGGCCTCTCGCTCCGAAGTGCTGGAGCGGAGGCCCTCTGTCTTTTCACGCGGGAGGAGGAAGATCAGACTTCCTCGTCGGGCAGGAGCGTGCGGAGCAGCTCGTCGTCGGGGCCGAGTGGGCGCCAGCCGGGCGGCGGCGGCGTGGCGAGCAGCGCATCGCCGACCTGCCTGACGCGCTCCTCATGGGTTTCTGGGGTGTAGGCTACTCCAACGGGCGAGCGCCATGGCAACCTCGAAACGGTTTGCGTCGTCCAGCACGGCCGGCCAGCCGTTCGGGAGATCTGGGACAGCTCGCGCACGAGCTGCCCGCGCACCAGCCGTGTGAGCTGATGGCTCCGCTCCGCCTCGGCCACCAACCCGCTGAACACCTGCACTGCGTTGACGTCGTCCTCGCCAAGCTCCTCGGCCAGTGCCAACAGCGAGGCGGTGGGGCGTGCCTCGGCAAAGGCGGTGAGCGAAGCGTAACCACGCTCGCGGACCCGCTCATACAGGCGGACCTTCCAGTTGCCATCCCAGGAACGGTCCGTCGGTCATCTTCCTCTCCAGGGGGTGAAGTTCATCGGGATGTCGTACTCCTTCATATACTCCGCGACGACCTTCAGAATCTCCGTCGGCGTCAGCATCCGGCCAGCCTTGGTCTCGGCTCGCGCAGCGCCTTCATGATCATCCGGTTCCATTCGCCGGGCCATATGCGACCCAGGCGCCAGTTGCCACCGCCATGGATCGCCTCGTGCCTTGCCTGCTCCATTCTGACGCAGAACTGGTCGATGCTCATTTCGCCGGTGAAGCCGCGCTTCTCGAACCACTCGCGGAACTCTCGCGGCAGGACGTGGTGCTGCGGTGGCTCGGCCATGCCGGCCCCCGCTCTGCCCGTCACGCGCATGCCACGCACCTCGGGCCCGTCGCCGAGCGCGTCGCGCACGCCCCGCGGCAGGTCCTGCGTTCGCTTCGGCCATCATCACCTGGCCGGCGTGAATCCGGACAGCGGCGCTGACGGCGGGAACGGGAGATGACGCCCGCCTGTACGAGCCGGCGCATCATCTCCACCCACTCGGCGGAGACGACAATCCGCGTGCCCGTCATCACGCCGTTGGAGCCCACCACGAGCCCCACGCCGAGAGTGGCGGAAGCGGCCGGCGGTAGCAGCCGGGGCAGTGCCATCTTCATCGCCGAGGCCGTGGTGAGCAGCTCGATGAGCTCCTTCACCAGCATCGCCTCCTCGAACTGCCGCGCCGCCACGCGCACGGACTCACGGGTCGCGGCGAACTCGCCGGTGAGGTGGCCTACCAGCGAGGGCAGGTCGGTCGCCGCCGCCTCCACCTGTCCTGGCTCCAGGGAGGCGAGTGCCGTCATGGCGGGCGCGAGCATCATCTGCAAGCGGTCCATGTGCCAGAACAGCCGCTCCACGCTGTAGTAGGGACACTGCCTGAGCACGACGTCGGCGAGGTTGAGGAAGTCCAGCCATGCGGCGAGCAGAATGGAGCCCAACATGGCGGCTTCGAGCCGTGGGCCGCCGAGACGCAGGAGGGCGAGCGCCATGTCCGGGTCATCCACCTCCGAGGCCGTGTTGGACAGCCGGGTGGTAGCGGCGAGCTCGGCGTCAATCCATCGCAGTTGCTCAACGCCATGGTCGACGAAGGGGATGAACAGGTCGGCGTATCGGCCGGCGATGCCCCGCTTGCTGGCCTTGAGTCTGGAGAGCTCACCGGAAATGCGGCGGGTTGAGCTGGACACGTCGCCAACGGCACCGAGGAACGCGAGAATGGGCCGCGATGGCGCTCTGCCGTGCGGGCTCTGGCGCCGAGGGGGAGATGAAGTGAGGGCGCGTGGAAGCTCTTGGCTCGTCCCCTCTGCCCACGAGGGAGCGGAGGCCTCGCGAGGCGAGTAGCGCAGGTGCATCCCCCGGCTGGGCGGTGGCGTCAGCGACGCGCAGCCGGTGGACAGCAGGCTCATGGCGAGCAGCAGCCCCGCCCAGGGGAGCCGCGGTGAGTCAGCGCGCATGGTTCACCCCCACGCAAGCGAAGGAGCTACTTCTTGCAGGGCAGGTACAGCCCCACCTGGGCGTCCACCTGCACGTAGATGCGCAGGAAGGTCGGGTGAGGGTAGACGCCCGTCACCTCGGTGCGCAGCACCTGGCCGCGCACGCAGCCCATGTCCTCGGAGAAGGACAGCTCGGTGGACATCTTGTCCTTCACCGCCGCCAGCCGCTCGGAGACGTCCACGCGGAGCGCCTGTCGGGCCTGGTCGCGGATGGACTGGTAGTCCAGGGCGAACTTGAGCTTCACCAGCTCGCTGGCGGTGCCCGGGGTGATTTCGAGGTCGGGCACGGAGAGCTGGTTGTCCATCACGTGGGGATGGCCGGCGAAGTAGAGCTCGCCGCCCACGGGAATGGCGTAGTTGCCCACCTGGGCCTTGCCCCCCAGGTTCATCTTGATGACCACCGTGTCATCCGACGGGTAGACCTGGGGGTTCTCCATGTAGAGCTCGGGGTTGGACGCGGAGAAGAAGAGGCGTCCATTCATGGAGGCCTCGAGCGCCTTGGAGAGCTCCTCGTAGCGGGCGGCCACGGGGATGGTCACCTTGAAGGGGCCGGAGGGCAGGGTGGAGACGTTCTGCAGCAGCGGCATCGTCACCTGCGTGGCCGGAGTGCCCGCGTCCAGGCCCGGGGAGCCGCCATCGGCCCGCCCGCGCTCGCGAGCTGGGTGCCGGCGTCGGTGCCCGGCGTCCCACCGTCCGTGCCCGGAGTGACGCTCGGGCCCGGGGTGTAGCTGGCGAACTGGGTGTTGCCACTGGTGGCCGGGGAGCCGGCATCGACGCTGGCCGTCTGCGCGCCGGCATCGGCCGGGGTGCCCCCATCACCGCTGGCGGGGGCGGCGGCGAGGCTGGCCACCGGGGTGCAGGGCAGCGTCACCGAGGGCATCACGACGATGCCGAGGTCCTTCTCCATGCCGTCGGCGAGCACGGTGGGAGCGGCCTCCAGGTTGGTCACCTTCAGCTCGGCACAGGCCACCTGGTCGCCGCCCACGGGAATCTCGATGGGGCGGGCGAGGCGGGCGAAGGCGCTGGCCACCAGCGGACGCACGTCGAAGCGGAACGTGTCGAGCGTCTGGGTGATGAGGTCGTGCAGCTTGGCCTCGATGCTGCGGTTGACGGCATCCACCGGGCCCGAGGCCACCACCTGCACTTCGGTGGACTGCAGGAGCGCCTTGAAGTCCGCGGTCATCACGGGCTCGCCGGCGATGGTGATGGCGATGGGCATCTCGCGCTCGCCCATCATGTTGAAGCGGCCGTTGACCTTGACGCCCACCACGACGCGGCCGCGGTCGAACTTGAGCGTCACCGGCTCGCGCTGCCAGGTGTAGTGGAGCGTCTGCCCGGCGAAGAGCTGGGCATCGCCCTCGCCCGAGCGGGGCAGGCTCTCGGCCATCTTCTTGGTGAGGGCCTCCCGGAAGATGGTGGCGTGGATGACGATGCGCGACGGAGGCGGATCCGACACCGGGCGACCCCCATTGGCCGCGGGCGGTGGCGGCTGGAGGTTCTGCGACTCGATGCGGGGACCGGCGCAGGACAGCAGGGTGAGGGACGCGAGGAGCGCGGGGAGCGAGCGGAGACGCGAAGGAGTCATGGGAAGGATGCACCGCGAGTGCGGGCGTGGAGCATATCCCAACCCGAGGCCGCCTTGCTCCTCCCCGGCCGGGCTACCTCGGGGCGGGCCGGCCGAGCAGCTCCAGCGTGCGATGCACCGCATCCGCCAGCGACTGCTGGCACGGGAAGCAGCCCTCGCCGCAGCACGCGGGCCACTCGGAGGACGGGGTCCGCAGCATCTGGCTCACCACCGACCGATAGGAGAGGGGCAGGCCCACGTCCACGCAGGCCCGCTGCACCGCCTCCTTCACGGCCACGTCGTTCACGTCCAGGTCATCCATCCCCTTCACCTTGTACCCGCGCCCCGGGAGCGGCAAGCCGCGCCACGGGGGCCAAAAACAAGGCCCCGCGACACCTGATGGCGTCCGGGGCCCTGCTTCCATTCGTGCTCCGGGGATTCGCATTACGCCGCGGTGCGGTGCATGTGCTCGATCAGGTCGATCTTCGTCACGATGGCGACGATCTTCTCGCCCTCCTTCACCACCGCGACCTTGTCCTGATCGAACACCTCGCGCAGCCGGTTGAGGCTCGTCTCCGGAGAGACGACGCCCTGCAGCGGCGCCACGATGCTGTCGATGGTGTCCGCGAACTTCACCTTGTTCGCCACCAGCGCGTTGAGCAGGTCGTACTCGTGGATCATCCCCACCGCGCGACCGTCCTCGTCCAGCACCGGCATCTGGCTGATGCCGTGGTTGCGCATGGTCTCCACCACCTGGTCCACCCGCTGGCCCTTGCGCGCCGTGATCACCTCGCTCTTGCCGCTGAGCAGGTCGCGCACCGTGCCGGCGCCCTTCTCCTCCAGGAAGCCGTTGTCGCGCATCCACTCGTCCGAGTGGAACTTGCTGATGTAGCTCATGCCGGTGTCGGGCAGCGATGACGACGATCGTCTTGCCCTTGCCGACCTCCTTGGCGAGCTGCACCGCCACGTGCACCGCCGCGCCCGCCGAGCCACCCGCGAAGATGCCCTCCTCGCGCGCCAGCCGCCGCGCCGCCACGAAGCTCTGGCGGTCATCCACCTGGCGGATGTCGTCCACGACCTTGAAGTCCATGGCGCCGCACAGCATGTCCTCGCCGATGCCCTCGACCTTGTAGACGTGCGGCTCGGTCAGCTTGCCCGTCTTGAAGTAGCCCTCGTACACCGAGCCCTCCGGGTCCACGCCCACGTTCTTCAGGCCCGGAATCTTCTCCTTGAGGAACTTGCCCGCGCCGCTCATCGTGCCGCCGGTGCCCAGGCCCGACACGAAGTAGTCGAACTTGCCTTCCGTCTGCTCGTAGATCTCCGGACCCGTAATCTTGTAGTGGGCCTCGATGTTGTCCGGGTTGTGGTACTGGTTGAGCATGAACGCGCCCGGCGTCTCCCGGTGCAGGCGCTTGGCCGTCTCGTAGTAGCTGCGCGGATCCTCGGCCGGCACGTTCGTCGGCGTCACCACCACCTGCGCGCCCAGCGCCTTGAGGCGGTTGATCTTCTCCAGCGACATCTTGTCCGGCATCGTGAAGATGCACTTGTAGCCCTTCACCGCCGCGGCCAGCGCCACGCCCATGCCCGTGTTGCCGCTCGTGTTCTCCACGATGGTGCCGCCGGGCTTGAGCTTCCCCTCCTTCTCGGCCTTCTCGATGATGTAGAGGGCCATGCGGTCCTTGATGGACGCGCCGGGGTTCATGAACTCGCACTTGACCAGCACGGTCGCGTCGTTGGGGCCGACCAGCGGTTGAGCTTGACCAGCGGCGTGTGGCCAATGGCGGAGAGAATCGTGCTCGTGGATGTCCATCGGAAGCTCTCGTGAGGGAGGAGAACTCGGCGGTCCTTATAACCGCCCCGGTGGTGCCGGTCGACCTCGTCCGGTTGCCCGTCCCCCATCAGGGTGCAACAGGCCCGCGCTCCGGGTGCTTCCGACACGTCGCGGCAGGACGCGCGAGCCCGTGTAGCGGCCGGCCACCCGGGCCCTGGCACTGGCATGTCGGGGACACGACCAGCCATGAAATGTCCCGCACAGGACGTTTTGACCCGGCCCCCCCGGCACTCCCATACTCGCGCGCCTCCCTCTCACTACCCAGGGAGAATCGTTCATCTATGGAACTCGAGGCCGCGCTGCGCGACCAGGTGGGGAAGGCCATCGGCCGCCCCGTGCCCCAGGCCCCCAGTGCACGAAGCTCAAGGGCGACGCGAGCAACCGCTCCTACTACCGCGTGGGCGCAGCCCCCGAGAGCTGGGTGGTCATGGTGATGCCCCCGGAGGCGCGCGAAGAAGAGCGAGGAGGCCTCCAAGGGCGAGCCGCCCAAGGAGCTGCCCTTCGTCAACGTGCACCGCTACCTGGAGAAGCTGGGCGTCCGCGTGCCGCGCATCCTCCGCTACGACGAGCCCGCGGGGATGATGGTGCTCGAGGACCTCGAGCGACCTCACCTTCGAGGCGGCGCTGGAGGGCGGCAAGCACAGCCAGGCGCTCTACACCCGCGCGGTGGACCTGCTGGCCCGCCTGCGCGCCGCAGGCCGAGCGTCAGCCCGGACCCGGAGTGCCTCGCCTTCACCCGCGCCTTCGACGAGGACCTCTACGACTGGGAGCTGCACCACTTCCGCGAGTGGGGCCTCGAGGTGTGGAGCGGCAAGAAGCCCACCGACGCCGAGCGCGCCGAGCTGGACAGCACCTTCCGCGACATCGCGAAGCAGCTCGCCGCCGCGCCGCGCGGCTTCACCCACCGCGACTACCAGAGCCGCAACATCATGGTGAAGGAGGGCGAGCTGGTGGTCATCGACTTCCAGGACGCGCTCCAGGGCCCGCGCCAGTACGACCTGGTGGCGCTGCTGCGCGACAGCTACGTGGAGCTGGACCGCGACTTCGTGGACGCGCATGCTCGACCGCTACATCGCCGACCTTCGCCGAGGCGAGCGGGCGAGCGCATCGAGCGCGGGGTCCGTTCAAGGCCTTCTTCGACCTGCTCACCATCCAGCGCAAGCTGAAGGACGCGGGCCGCTTCGAGTTCATCAACCGGGTGAAGGGCAACCCGGGCTTCCTGGTGTCCATCCCGGCCATCGCTGCGCTACGTGCGCGACGGCCTTCACGCGTCGGCCGGAGCTGCGCCGGGCTGCAGAAGCTGGTCGCGCAGCTACGTCCCCGAGCTGGGCTGCCTGGAGCAGGGAGGGGCCGCACATGAAGGCGATGATCCTCTGCGCGGGGCTGGGCACGCGCCTGCGGCCCGCTCACCGAGCGCTGGCCCAAGCCGGCGATGCCGCTCCTCGGGGCGCCGCTGCTGCGCTACCACCTGGCGGTGCTGCGGGCGCGCCGGCGTGAGCGAGGTGGGCATCAACACCCACCACCTGCCGGACGTGATGGCGCGCCACCGCCCGGGCCGAGTGCGCCCGCGCGGGGCTGCCGCTGCCACGTGGTGCACGAGCCCGTCATCCAGGGCACCGGAGGCGGCATCCGCGGCCTGCGGGACTTCCTCGCGAGCGCGATGACTTCGTCGTCTTCAACGGGGACATCCTCTTCCCGGTGGACCTGCGCCCCGTGGTCGCGGCGCACCGGGCCTCGGGCGCGGCGGCCACCATGGTGCTGCATGCCGCTGCCGGCGGGCGAGAAGTACGCCGCGGTGGAGATGGATGCGCGGCGACCGGGTGCGCCGCATCGCGGGCACGGGTCCGGGCGGCGAGGGGCTCACCCCCTGGCACTTCACCGGCGTCCACGTCATGCGCCCCCGCGTCTTCGACTTCATGCGCCCCGAGGGCCCCGAGGACATCAACCGCGACGTCTACGTGCGGATGATGGAGGCGGGCCTCACCGTGCGCGGCGAGCGTGGTGCGCGCGTACTGGTCCGACCTGGGCACGCCCGGCGCGCTACCTGGCCACGGTGCGCGACGTGCTCTCCGGGCAGCGTGTCCTCTGGCGGGCCTGGGGGCGGCCTCGCCGTTCGCCGCCGCGCCGCGCGGGCAGGGGAACTCCTGGGTCGCATCCCGACGGCGCGCGCTCGGGCGGCGCTGCAGGTGACGGGCCCGGCGTACTTCGTGCGCGCGGGTGCGCCGCTGGCGGACGGGGTGCGCGCTGGGCGCCGCGGTGTCCGTGGGCGCCAGGTCGCGCGCGTGGGCGCGGGGGCGCGGCTCGAGCGCTGCGCCGTGCTCGAGGAGCACCGAGGTGGCTCCCGGCGAGGAGCTGGTGGACGTCGTGGCGTGGGGCACGCACCGGGTGCCCGCGCCGCTCGACGCGCAGTCCGAGCGTCCGTGGAGGCTCCCGCTCGGGGTAACCCGCGGGGCGGCTCACGACGCTCAGCCGGCGTGGTAGCGCGCCAGCACGCAGGTGACGTTGTCGTTGCCGCCGGCCGCGTTGGCCATGTCGATGAGCTGCGCGCAGGCCTTCTCCAGGTCCGGCGTCTGCGGCAGGATCTCCTGCGATCTGCGCGTCGCGTCACCATGCCGCGACAGCCCGTCCGAGCAGAGCAGGAAGACGTCGCCCTCCTGCGGCTCCACGCGGCGCCACGTCCACCTGCACGGCGTCCTTCATCCCCAGCGCGCGGACGATGACGTTCTTGTGCGGGAAGTTCTCGATCTCCTCCGGCGTGAGCTTCTTCGCCTTGAGGTAGTCGTTGAGCAGCGAGTGGTCCTCGGTGACCTGCTTCAGCACGCCCTGCGCGGAAGAAGTACACGCGGCTGTCGCCCACGTGGCCCACGTACGCCGCGCCGTTGCGTGAAGTGCGCGGTGACGATCGTGGTGCCCATGCCCTTGTACTTCGGCTCGGCTGCTGGCGCGCTCGAAGATGCGCAGGTTGGCCAGCTTGATGCCCGTGGCCAGCCGGTTCTCGTCGTAGTTGCGGCGCCTTGTCCATCTTGTACGGCCAGGTGGCGTCCTGGTCGCTCGCCGGTCATCCGGAAGAACTCGGCCAGCTCGTCCACGGCGATCTTCGAGGCGATCTCGCCGGACGAGTGGCCGCCCATGCCGTCGGCGACGCAGAACAGCGTTCTGCTCGGGCAGCAGGAGGTAGTTGTCCTCGTTGTGGTTCCGCTTCATCCCGACGTGGGTGTGGCCGGCGACCTCGATGCGCATGCTCGGTGAGTCTCCAACGAGTCCAGGAGTGCCGTGGAAGACGGGCAGGTTAACAAAGCGCCACGAGGCGGGTCAAAGCCCCGAATGCCGGGGTTGTCCTTCACGGTCCGTGGAGGCTCAAGCGACCGGCTCGAAGCGCAGCCGATCCCCCTCCTGGGTGCCGCTCGCCTGCGAGCGTCCCGGCGGGCAGCTCCAGCACCGAGCGTCGCCCGGAAGTACACCGCGGTCGCCCTCCAGGGGGGCAGGGCCGAGAGCTGCTTGACGATGACCCCCTCCGCGTCGAGGAAGGCCACGTCGATGGGGATGCGCATGAAGAAGGTGTGGATGGAGTTGCAGGGCTCGATGTGCAGCCCCTCGCCCAAGGGCAGCGCCGCGCGGCCCATCAGCCCCATGAACCGGTCCACGAAGCTCGTGGCGCGCTGGGCGCGATCCGCCAGCAGGCGGTCCCGCGTGCACGTTGTTCACCCTCAGGCGCATGTCGCGCGCTTCTACCCCATGCTCGAGCCCCTGGCGCAGCCCCTTCCACCTCGTCCTGGTCGCCCCGCAGATTCCCCCCAACACCGGCAACGTGGCCCGGCTGTGCGCCGTCACCGGCTGCCGGCTCATCCTCGTCGAGCCGCTCGGGCTTCTCCATCGCCGACCGCGACCTCAAGCGCGCCGGGCTCGACTACTGGGACAAGGTCTTCCTGAAGCTCTACCCGGACTACGACGCCTACCTGGCGGACGTGCCCGCGGCGCGGCGCTGGCTCTTCTCCGCCGCGCGCCGCGACATCCCTGTACGCGGCGCGCTTCGAGCCGGGAGACCACCTGGTGTTCGGCTCGGAGACGCAGGGGCTGCCCCGGACAGTGCGTGGCCGGGGGCTCGGGGACGCCCGTCACCATCCCCATGCTCCCCGAGCGCCGCAGCCTCAACCTCTCCACCGCGGTGGGGATCGCCACCTACGAGGCCCTGCGGCAGGTGCAGCTCGGCGAGGCGGCCGGGCGGGCGGGCACGCCGGCGAGTTGAGGGAGGGGCGGAAGGACTACACTGGGGCGTCGCATGCCCCCCTCGCAGGTCGCCGAAGCGCTGTACTCCGCCCACAAGTCCCGCGCCACCGGCCGGCTCACCCTGCACGCCGGAGGGCGTGAGTCGCTCGCTCTTCCTGCAGGGCGGAGACCTGGTGGGGACGCGGATTGGCTTCGGGTTCCAGACGCCCGTGCAGGCGCTGCTGCAGGCCGGACGCTGCGGGCGGAGATGCTGGACGCGCTGTGGGCCCGGGACAGCGCCGGGGCTCCGGACGAGGACCTGCTGGAGGAGCTCGGGCTGGCACCGGGAGGTGGTGGCGGAGCAGCAGGTGCTCGCCCAGGTGCGGCGGTTGAGCGCGCTCGCCGAGCGCGCCGCGTTCGAGGCGGGTGGGGTGGAGCGAGATGTTCCGCCCCATCGCGGGCACTCGCGTCGTCCGCGCCGCGCTCGAGCCCGCGCGCGCCGATGCCCCCGTGGCGCGCATGTACCGCTGCGCGGACGTGGAGGCGTGCGCCCCGTGGGTGACGGAGGAGGAAGAGACGGCTTTCCTCGAGACGTTGACGGACTTCCAGCGCTTGGAGGTGCTGGCGCCCGCCCAGGAGGTGCTGCTCCACCTCCTCGAGCGCGAGGGCCTCGTCGAGTCGCTGTGCATTGAGGAGTGGGAGGCCCGCGAGCGGGCGCGGCGGGCGGAGGAGGCTCGGCGGCGGGCGGAAGAAGAGGCTCGGCGGCGGGCAGAGGAAGAGGCGCGACTGGCTGAAGAGGCCCGACTCGCGGAAGAGGCGCGGCGGGCCGAGGAGGCTCGGCGGCGGGCCGAAGAAGAGGCGCGCCTCGCGGAAGAGGCGCGACTGGCCGAAGAGGCCCGGCTCGCGGAGGAGGCGCGGCTCGCGGAGGAGGCCCGCCTCGCGGAAGAGGCGCGACTGGCCGAAGAGGCGCGGCTGGCTGAAGAGGCGCGACTGGCCGAAGAGGCGCGACTCGCTGAAGAGGCCCGACTGGCCGAAGAGGCGCGACTGGCCGAGGAGGCCCGCCTCGCGGAAGAGGCGCGGCTGGCCGAAGAGGCGCGACTGGCCGAAGAGGCCCGCCTCGCGGAAGAGGCCCGACTGGCCGAAGAGGCTCGGCTCGCGGAAGAGGCCCGCCTCGCGGAAGAGGCGCGGCGCCGGCAGAAGAGGCGCGGCTGGCTGAAGAGGCCCGCCTCGCGGAAGAGGCGCGACTCGCTGAAGAGGCCCGACTCGCGGAGGAGGCCCGCCTCGCCGAAGAGGCGCGGCGCCGGGCAGAGGAAGAGGAAGAGGCGCGACTCGCCGAAGAGGCCCGCCTCGCGGAAGAGGCGCGGCTGGCGGAAGAGGCGCGGCTGGCCGAAGAGGCGCGGCTCGCGGAAGAGGCGCGGCTCGCGGAAGAGGCGCGGCTCGCCGAAGAGGCCCGGCTCGCGAAGAGGCCCGGCTCGCCGAAGAGGCCCGCCTCGCGGAAGAGGCGCGCCTCGCCGAAGAGGCGCGACTCGCCGAAGAGGCGCGGCGCCGGGCTGAAGAAGAGGCTCGGCTCGCGGAAGAGGCGCGGCTCGCTGAAGAGGCGCGACTGGCCGAAGAGGCCCGCCTCGCGGAAGAGGCGCGCCTGGCCGAAGAGGCGCGGCTGCCAGGCTGAAGAGGAGCGGCGCCGGGCTGAAGAAGAGGCTCGCCTCGCGGAAGAGGCTCGGCTCGCTGAAGAGGCTCGGCTCGCCGAAGAGGCCCGCCTCGCGGAAGAGGCGCGGCTGGCCGAAGAGGCCCGCCTCGCGGAAGAGGCTCGGCTCGCCGAAGAGGCTCGGCTCGCGGAAGAGGCTCGGCTCGCGGAAGAGGCTCGGCTCGCGGAAGAGGCTCGGCTCGCTGAAGAGGCCCGCCTCGCCGAAGAGGCCCGCCTCGCGGAAGAGGCGCGGCTGGCTGAAGAGGCGCGCCTCGCGGAAGAGGCCCGACTCGCCGAAGAGGCCCGCTCGCTGAAGAGGCTCGCCTCGCGGAAGAGGCCCGCCTCGCCGAAGAGGCCCGCCTCGCGGAAGAGGCGCGGCTGGCCGAAGAGGCGCGACTGGCCGAAGAGGCTCGTCTCGCCGAAGAGTTGCGGCGCCGGGCAGAGGAAGAGGCGCGGCTCGCTGAAGAGGCGCGCCTCGCCGAAGAGGCGCGGCTGGCCGAAGAGGCTCGACTCGCCGAAGAGGCCCGCCTCGCGGAAGAGGCGCGGCTGGCCGAAGAGGCGCGACTCGGCTGAAGAGGCTCGACTCGCCGAAGAGGCCCGCCTCGCGGAAGAGGCTCGTCTTGCCGAAGAGGCCGTCGGGTCGCAGAAGAGGCTCGCCTTGCCGAAGAGGCTCGACTCGCTGAAGAGGCTCGTCGGCCGAAGAGGCCCGTCTTGAAGAGGAGGCCCGGCTGGCCGAAGAGGCTCGGCTCGCGGAAGAGGCTCGGCTCGCGGAAGAGGCGCGTCGGGCTGCGGAAGAGGAGCTCGCCGCGCCGAAGAGGCTCGCCTCGCTGAAGAGGCTCGACTCGCTGAGGAGGCTCGACTCGCTGAAGAGGCTCGACTCGCTGAGGAGGCTCGACTCGCTGAAGAGGCTCGACTCGCTGAGGAGGCTCGACTCGCTGAGGAGGCTCGACTCGCTGAAGAGGCTCGACTCGCTGAGGAGGCCCGTCGTGCCGAGGTTGCTCGTCGGGCCGAAGCGGCTCGCCGCGCTGAAGCCGCGCGTCTCGCGGAAGAGAAGCGAATCGTCGAGGAGAAACGGCGTGCTGAAGCCGCGCGTCTCGCGGAAGAGAAGCGCCTCGCGGAGGCACAGCTCCTCGCCGACCAGCTGCGTCCCTCCGAGGTGTCTCAGCTCTCGGATGTGGCTCGCCTCGCTGAGTCGGCCGAGTTGCAGGATGAGGAGCTGATCCTCACCGCGTCGCCAATCGACTTCCCGTTGTCCGAAGTCGGTCGGTTCGCCGCTACACCCGCCGCGCCCGCCGCGGGAACGACGCTCGGCGCCAAGGTCGAGGACTCCCTCTCCGAGGTCGCGCCCGCCTCCGAGGTCTGGTTCGACGCCTTCCCGAGCGATACATCCGAGGGCTCTGGCGAGCTGGAGCTGGCGACGGGCCCGAGTGGCCTGGAGCTGGCCCGGAGCCCGGACAGCGAGGAGCTGCCCGTCCAGGAGGATACGGCCGCTGCTCCAGCTCGCGCGCGAACGGGCCAATGCCGCGCTGATGCAGGACATGCAGGAGGCGATGCGGCGAGCCGGAGCTCCTGCTCCCGAGGAGTGGCTCATGGATGCCCTCCCCGCCGGGCCAGTGGCTGCGCCGTGCCCACTGCCCCTGTCACCGCCGCTCCCTCTGTACCTCCGCCGGCCGCACGCCCGCAGCCAACCGTGCCGCCTCGGGCCGCCGTCCCTCCGGGTCTCCGTTCTCCCGCGTCCCCCGCGCCCGCTCCGGCGGGTGCTGTCCCTCCGGGTCTCCGCACTCCCGCGGCCCCCGCGCCCGCCTCGGCGGGTGTTGTTCCTCCGGGCTCTCCGTACTGCCCGCGGCCCCCGCGCCCGCCTCGGCGGGTCGCTGTTCCTCCGAATTTGTCGGCCCGTGCCAATGCACCCGCCGCGCCCGCGCCCGCGTCCATGCAGCCGCTCCGGCTGGGACCGGACGCACCTCGCCCCGCTGGCGATGACGACCTCTGGCGCATCGTGACCTTCGACGGGGCCAACGCGTCCGCCGTGGCTCCCGGGGACATGAGTGCCTCCTTCGAGGCCGCGCTGCAGCAGGTCGATGCCCACCTGGAGTCCCTCGTCCAGACCGAGGTCCCCCAGGCCCGCGCTCCCGCCGTCGCGCCGACGGTGAAGGCCCGCGTCCAGGCCACTCCTGGGGTCTCTCCCGGGTCCCCGGCCCCCGCGCCTTCTCCGGCGGTCAGCACCGCCACCCCGGACCAGACCGGCGCCGCCCAGCCGCCCGACGACTGGGACGACCTGGCCCTCGATGAGGACGATCTGGCGGGCGAGCCCACCGACGAGGCGTCGAAGCTCCGTCGCCAGCGCCTGCTCCAGCGCACCATGGAGGCACTGGGGCCCGCCGCGCCCCGTCCCACCGCGGCCCCGGGGTCGCTCCCGCTGCTCCCTCGCCCGCGACTTCGCGCCCCGCTCCCGGAGCGTCGGCCCCGAGCGGTCTCGACGAGCAGCAGCTCGCCCAGCTCATCGAGCAGCGGCTACGCCGACGTGCAGGCGAAGCGTGACCACTTCACCATGCTCGGTCTGACGATCGGTCCGGAGGTGACGCGCGAGCAGGTGAAGACCGCGTTCCTCGGGCTCGCCAAGCGCTTCCACCCGGACCGCCTGCCGCCGGCGCTCTCCGCGCTCGCGCCCAAGATGACCGCCGTCTTCGAGGCCATCCGCGAGGCCTACGAGGTCCTCTACGACGACGCGAAGCGCGCGGCCTACCTCCAGGAGCTGCGCACCAGGGTGCGCCGCGCAGAGCGCCCGCCCGGCCCGGCGGAGTGGACCCGAACGACCTCTTCAAGATGGGCGAGGTCTTCTTCCGCAAGCGGGACTTCGCGGCCGCGGTGGAGCACTTCGAGCGCGCCTACAGCGCCGACCCCAAGGCCCTGTACCTCGCCGCCTGCGCGTGGGCCATCTACATGGACCCGCAGCGCAAGGCCGAGGCTCCCAAGGCCAAGCAGATGATGGCCGAGGCGCTCAAGCGGGACGCCGAACTGCGACCGGGCCCACTACCAGCTCGGCGTCATCGCCCGCGTCGAGGGCGACATGGACCGCGCCGAGCGCCACTTCCGCGAGGCGGTGCGCGCCAACCCCAAGCACCTCGAGGCCAACCAGGAGCTGCGCCTCATCGAGATGCGCAAGAAGAATCCGCCGCCCCCCAAGAAGGGCGGCCTCTTCCGCTGACGGTTGGTTCGAGCCCCTGACCTTCCGCTCCCACTCCGCCAGGGCGGACAGGTCGGGGCTTTCCTGGAAACCCGCCCGCCTGCCCGCCCTCCGGGCGGGTCCCGAGCCCCCGGGACAGGGCCCGCCCCCCTGGACGCCGGCCGAGAACCCCACCCCCGCTACCGCTATTGACATGCCTGGAGAGCGGGCATGATCATCCGACCTTCCCCGCGCCGGGCCCGTCTTCAGGTGGCCGCAGCGAAAGGCAATTCGAACGTGGCCAAGCAGCACCTGCTCCTGGTCGATGGTGACCCGAAGAGTCTCCGCGTCATGGAGGTCAGCCTGAAGAAGGCCGGCTTCTCCGTCACGACCGCCATCCACGGCAAGGACGCGCTCGAGAAGGTGCAGATCAGCCCGCCGGACCTCGTGCTCGCCGACACGAAGATGCCGGAGATGGACGGCTTCGAGCTGTGCAAGGCGCTCAAGTCGGACGAGCGCTTCAAGCACATCCCCTTCGTCTTCCTCACCAACCAGAAGTCGGTCGAGTGCGAAGGTGAAGGGGCTGGAGCTCGGGGGCGACGACTACCTGACCAAGCCCATCTACATCAAAGAGATCGTCACCCGCGTGAAGATGATCCTCCAGAAGGCGGACAAGGAGAGGATCGAGCGGCGGGAGACGACCAAGGGCGGGTTCGCCGGCAACCTGGCCGACATGGGCGTGGTGGACCTGGTCCAGACGTTCGAGATCGGCCGCAAGACGGGCAACATCTCCATCAAGGGCGAGCGCGTCGCCACCATCTACTTCAAGGAAGGCCGCGTCATCGACGCGGAGATGGGGCGGCTCAAGGGCGAGAACGCCTTCTACCGGCTGCTCAACGCCACCGAGGGCGAGTTCGAGGTGCAGTTCACCGCGCTCGACCGCGCCCGAGCGCATCGAGGTCTCCACCCAGGGCCTGCTGATGGAGGGCATGCGCCGCCTGGACGAGTGGGGCCGCATGCTCGAGCAGCTCCCGCCGCTGGAGACGGTGTTCGAGATCGACTACCACCAGCTCGCCGACCGGCTCTCGGAGATTCCGGACGAGGTCAACGGGCTGCTGCGCCTCTTCGACGGCAAGCGCAGCCTGAGCCGGGTGGTGGACGACTCGGACTTCGACGACCTCGCGGCGCTGGGCATCATCAGCAAGCTGTACTTCGAGGGCCTCATCCGCGAGCTGGGCAGCGTCTCGCAGGAGCCCGTGCAGAGCGGCAAGCCCGGCATCGAGGAGTGGCTGCACGCCGCGCCGGCGCCGAGCGCTCCCAGCCGAGCCCGCCCCGGAGCCGGTGGTGCCCCCCGGTGACGCTGGCGCCGCGTGGATGCCCGTGGCCCGAGCCGGCGCCCGTGGTGGCGCAGCCCGTGAGCCCGCTCCGCCCGGGTGCCGCCGGTTGAGCCCGTGGCCGAGCCGCGAGCCGCTGGTCGCCCGAGCAGGCCGCGAGCCCAGTCCGAGGCGGACCGGCAGCCGCAGCCCGCCAACGTCGTCGTCTTCGAGTCCCGAAGCCGCGAGGCGCGCCGCCTCTCCCGAGAGCGGACATCGTCGCGCCCCCGCGCTCCGGCCGAGGGCTCGTCGTTCCTCGTGGAGCCGGCGCCGGCCCACCGCGCCAAGGAGCAGGAGCGGCGCAGCCTGCTGCTCGACTGGAGCCGGGTGGACGTGGATGGCCTCGGCTCGGCGGGGCAGGGTGGGGTCCGGGCTGGTCTCCGGCGCCCCGTGCGCTGGCGTCCGCCGACGCCCGGCCTCCACGCCGCATGCCCGAGCCTGCGGCCCCGCCTTCGACGCCGGCTCCCGTGGAGCAGCCGGGTCCCGCCGCGTGGCCCCATCTTCGGCGGCGCCGCCGTGGCGCCCAATCCGTTCCCGCCCGTGCCTCCTCCCGAGCCCGCGACTCCGGCCGAGGAGGTGACGCTGGTGTCGGGGTTGAAGCCCGTCGCACCGCACCCGGAGCCCGCGTCCGACGCCCGCGCCCGCCGTCTGTCGAGAAGCCCGCGGAGAAGCCGGCCGAGAAGCCCCCAGGCCGCACAGCTCGAGCCCGCGGCCGTCCACGCCCGCGCTGGAGCCCAAGCCGACCCCGGTGACGAGCGCCGAAGTCCACGCCGACGCCGGCAGCCCAGGCACGGGTCCGGCGGCGGGACGAGGGCGCGCGTGCAGCCGTCGAAGCCGCCGCACCGGCCTCTATCGTCGGGGTGGGTATCGTGGCGATCGCCGTGGTCGCCGCGGTGGTGATGTTCGGTCGGGGCAGTGGCTCGGATGTGCCGCCGCCGAAGCCCGTGCCCACCGAGCAGGTGAAGCCGCCGGCTCCCGAGGCGAAGGCCCCGGAGACGAAGACGCCGGAGACGAAGACGCCCGAGACGAAGGCGCCCGAGGCGACGCCCCCCGAGACGCCGTCCGCGCAGCCGGAGCAGCCGGCCACCGCGCAGAACACGCCCCCCACGACGCCGGAGACTCCCACGCCCACGGAGCAGCCGCCCGTGGCCCAGACGGGGACGTCGCCCGTCGAGGATGATGGGAAGGACGACGAGCCGGAGCAGCCGGCGGCTCAGAAGCTGAGCCCCGAGGCCGAGTACGCCGACCTGGTGCGCCGCTCCAAGCGGCTCATCGCGGCGGGCAAGTTCAAGACGGCCGCGCTCGCCTACCGCAAGGCGCTCTCCCTCAAGCCGGACTCGGCCGAGGCCAAGGCGGGCCTGGGCATCGCGCTGGTGAGCAGCGACCCGAGCAACGCGGGCTACCGCGAGGCCGTCAAGCTGCTGGAGGACGGGCTCAAGGACCAGCCCAACAACGCCCGCGCGTGGCTGTGTCTGGGCATGGCCCGGCAGATGACCCAGCAGGATAAGAAGGCGGTCGACGCGTACAAGCGCTATCTCCTCCTGGAGCCCGCGGGCCAGTTCGCCAACGACGTGCGCGCCGCGCTCAAGCAGCTCGGCCAGTAGGCGGGCGGCGGGCTCCCGGAAAGGCTGTCTCCTTGCTCGTACTCGGACTCGAAACCTCCTGTGATGAGACCGCCGCCGCCCTCGTGGAGGACGGTCGGCGCGTGCTCTCCGACGTCGTCTCCACCCAGGTGGACATCCACCGGCGCTGGGGTGGGGTGGTGCCGGAGCTCGCCAGCCGCAACCACGTGGTGCAGGTGATGCCCGTCCTGCACGAGGCCCTCACCCGGGCCGGCAAGACGCTCGACGACGTGGACCTCATCGCCGTCACCTCCGGGCCCGGCCTCATCGGCGCGCTCCTGGTGGGCGTGCAGGTGGCCAAGTCGCTGAGCCTCGCCACCGGCAAGCCCTTCGTCGGGGCCAACCACCTGGAGGGGCACCTGCTCGCCATCCGGCTGCTCGAGGATGCGCCGGAGCCCCCGTTCCTCGGGCTCGTCGTCTCCGGAGGCCACACCAGCCTCTACGAGGTGCAGGACTACGGCCGCTACCGGCTGGTGGGCAGCACCCGCGACGACGCCGCCGGCGAGGCCTACGACAAGACGGCGCGCATCCTCGGCCTGCCGTACCCGGGCGGGCTGCCCATCGACCAGCTCGCGCAGAAGGGGAACCCGGAGGCCATCCGCTTCCCCCGCGCGCTGCCCGGCTCGGAGAACTTCGACTGGTCCTTCTCCGGCCTGAAGACGGCGGTGCTGCAGCACGTGCGCAAGCACGGCGTGCCCCAGGGGCAGGCGCTGGCGGACCTGTGCGCCTCCTTCCAGGAGGCCGTGGCGGACGCGCTGTCGAAGAAGTTCGTCGCCGCCGCGCGCCGGTTGGGCCTGAATCGCCTGGTGGTGTGCGGCGGGCGTGGCGGCCAACTCGCGGCTGCGCTCGCTGTGCCAGGAGCGCGCCGAGGAGCGGGGCCTGAAGCTCTTCCTGCCGCCGGTGCGGCTGTGTACGGACAACGGCGCGATGATCGCCGTGGCGGGCTATGAGGCCTGGCGCCGGGGTCTGCGCGGAGACTTCAACCTGTCCGCGGACCCGGCCTGGCGCATGTGAAGGTGAAGGGAGCCGCGAGTGGATACGCCACGTGACATCCTCCAGCGTCATGGCCTGAGGGCCAAGCACAGCTGGGGGCAGAACTTCCTCGGAGACCCGCAGATTCTCGAGGCCATCGCCGACGCGCTGGAGCTGCGCGAGGGCGAGCCGGTGGTGGAGCTGGGCCCGGGCCTCGGGCACCTGACTCGCTTCCTGCGCCGCCACGGGCGCGCGCGTCACCGCGGTGGAGAAGGACCGCGACATGATCGCGGTGCTGGAGAAGGAGGCCATCCCCGGGGTGCGCGTGGTGTCCGGCAACGCGGCCACGGTGGACTTCGCCGAGGTGGCCGGTGTCCCCGAGCTGAAGGTGGCGGGCAACCTCCCGTACCACCTGACGAGCTCCATCCTCTTCCAGGTGCTGGAGCAGCGCGAGCATGTGACGCGCGCCGTCTTCACCCTCCAGAAGGAGGTGGTGGACAGGCTCGCGGCCGAGCCGGGTGGGCGCGACTACGGCCTGCTCACCGCCATCCTGGGCCTGTACTTCGAGTCCGAGCACCTCTTCGACATCGACGCCCAGCGCTTCCACCCGCCGCCCAAGGTGGACTCGGCGGTGCTGCGGCTGACGCGGCGGCCCCAGCCCCTGGCCCCGGTGGTGGACGGCGCGCGCTACATCCGGCTGGTGAAGGCGGGCTTCGCCCAGCGGCGCAAGACGCTCATCAACTCGCTCAAGTCGGACAAGACGCTCGGTACGCTGGAGCAGCTCCAGAAAGCGCTGGAGACGGCCGGCATCGACCCCACCCGTCGCGCGGAGACGCTCTCGCCCGGGAGTTCGCCGCCATCGAGCGTTCGCTCGGACCCATTGCAGGGTAGAGGTAATCTGGCTTGGGAGGACTGATGAGACCCCTGCCATTGGAGGCCTTGGAGCCGGTACTCAACCGGTTCGGCGTGCTGTACGCGGTGTTCGCCCGCCCCGATGGGGAGGTGCTGCTGCGTTGGGGCGATCCGAGTGCGATTCCTCTGATCGACGAGAACGCCTTCGTGGGCGCCACCCGGGACATGGCCCGCGTCTACCGCTCGCTGGAGCGGATGCTGCTGCCGCAGATGGACGTGCAGGGGGACCACCTCGGCATCCGCTCGAAGGTGGGCGATAAGGTGGTGTACGCGCTCTTCTTCGAGACGCGGCGCTTCGAGGCGGCCACGCCCGTCGAGCGGCTGCGCACCGAGTACTCGTTGTGCAAGTCTCTCGGCAACGCGGTGGATGCGGCGCTCCAGCCGTGGGTGGCGGCGCAGTAGCTCCAGCGCCGCTCAGTGCTCTCCGCTGCCCAGGGACTGCAACAGCCCGCCCTGCTGGGAGAGCCACGCGCGGAACTCGTCCTCGGGCAGCCGCATGCGCGCGAGCACGTCGCGGAGGATCTCCTCCGGCGAGCCGTCCTGTCGGCGCTTCAGCTCCAGGGCCATCTTGAGGAGGGCCACGCCGTAGAGTGGATCGGGCTCCACCACCTTCGCGGGAACCTGGGCCGTCTGGGTGGACGTGGCCCGGCGTGGCTCCAGCTCGATGACCGTCTTCGCCCGCTGCCTTCGATTCATCCCCCTCGGTCCCTGCGCGCCCACGTGTCTCGCACCGCGCGTGCGTCTCTGGTAGTGGACCCCCACCGGGCCGTCAAGCGTGGAGAGCGCGCCTCGTGCCGGATCATTGCCCGCTCGCCCCGCCCATGGTCTATATCCGCGACCCGCTGCCGGCCCGGAAGGGCGCGGCGTGGCTTTCGTTAGAGGTCGGAGGTCTCGAAGGGGATGGACAACCGCTACATCGTGGTCGAGGGGCCCATCGGCGTCGGCAAGACGAGCCTCTCCAACATCCTCGCCGAGCGTTTCGGGGCGCGGCGCATCTTCGAGCGATTCGAGGAGAACCCCTTCCTCGCCAACTTCTACGAGGACCGGCAGAAGTACGCCTTCCAGACGCAGCTCTTCTTCCTGCTCTCGCGCTTCCGGCAGCAGCAGGAGCTGATCCAGCAGGACCTCTTCAACTCGGTGACGGTCAGCGACTACCTGTTCGCCAAGGACCGCATCTTCGCGTGCCTGACGCTGGACTCGCACGAGCTGGCCCTCTACGACCGCGTCTTCGAGGCGCTCAGCCCACGCGTCACCCGGCCGGACCTCGTCATCTTCCTGCAGGCGCGGCTGGACGTGCTGCTCTACCGCATCAAGAAGCGCGGCCGGGAGTTCGAGCGTCAGTTCGACGCTGGCTACCTGGAGGAGCTCGTCCACGCCTACAACGAGTTCTTCTCCCACTACACGGAGACGCCGCTGCTGGTGGTGGACACCTCGGACATCGACTTCGTCAACAACGAGGGCGACCTGAAGGGGCTGCTGGGTGCCATCGACCGGGCGGGTCAGGGTTCCCAGCACTACCTCCCGACCGCGAGCAAGCGGGCTGGATAGTGGCTCGTCTGGCCGCCTGCCCTCACGAGAAGTCCCCGCGGCGCGTCCAAGGGCGTTAGAGTCCCCCCGTGGATGGTCACCTCCGGCGAGCCCCTCCGGGGACGGCGAGGGGTGTTCATCCACGCAACCGCAGGACGAACCCTCACCGCCATAGGAGGTGAACCGTGAAGGACAAGGTCACCATCCACACGCTGAAGCGCCAGAAGCAGAGCGGCCAGAAGATCTGCATGGTCACGGCCTACGACGCCACCTTCGCCCGGGTCTTCGATGAAGCCGGAGCGGACGTGCTGCTCGTGGGTGACTCCCTGGGCATGGTCGTCCAGGGGCACGACTCCACGCTCCCGGTCACGATGGACCAGATGGTCTACCACTCGCGCCGCCGTCATGCGCGGGACGAAGCGGGCGCTCGTGGTGGGCGACATGCCCTTCATGAGCTACCAGGTCTCGGTGGAGGAGGCGGTGCGCAACGCGGGCCGGCTGGTGGCGGAGGGCGGCGTGGGCGCGGTGAAGCTGGAGGGCGGCGCCGAGTTCGCCGACGTCATCTCCGCCATCGTGCGCGCCAGCATCCCCGTCATGGGCCACCTGGGCCTCACGCCCCAGTCGGTGCACAAGATGGGCGGCTACGTGGTGCAGGGCCGCGACGAGGACGCCGCCCGGAAGATTCTCGAGGACGCCCTCGCGCTGGAGCGCGCCGGCTGCTTCTCGCTGGTGCTCGAGGGCGTGCCGCTGGAGCTGGCGCGCACCATCACCCAGCGCCTCACCATCCCCACCATCGGCATCGGCGCGGGCAAATACTGCGACGGCCAGGTGCTGGTCTGCTACGACCTGCTGGGGATGAACCCGGACTTCAAGCCCAAGTTCGTCAAGCGCTACGCCAACCTCCACGGCTCCATGACCGAGGCGGCGGGCGCCTACTTCGCCGAGGTGCGCGCGGGCACCTTCCCGGACGAGGAGCACTCCTTCAAGTCCAAGCCCATCCGGCTCGTGCCCGTCAACCCCGAGGCCGAGGTCGCCGCCGAGGGCGCGGAGAAGCTGGGCCCCGTCTACGGAGTTCCGGTCTAGTCCATGGCGCCCCTCGTCCTTCGCACTGTCGCCGAGACCGCCGCCTGGGCGGAGTCCATTCGCCGCTCGGGCCGCCGGCTGGCGCTGGTGCCCACCATGGGCTACCTGCACGACGGCCACCTCTCGCTGATGCGCGAGGGACGCGGCCGGGCCGACGTCGTCGCGACCTCCATCTTCGTCAACCCCACCCAGTTCGGTCCCACCGAGGACCTGTCGCGCTACCCGCGGGACCTCGAGGGGGACCTGGCCAGGTGCGCCAGCGCGGGCGTGGAGGCCGTCTTCGCCCCCGAGCCGGCCGAGATGTACCCGCCGGGCTTCCAGACGTACGTGGACGTGGAGAAGGTGAGCCAGGGCCTGTGCGGCGCGCGCCGGCCCGGCCACTTCCGGGGCGTGGCCACGGTGGTGACGAAGCTGCTGTGCATCCTCAAGCCCCACGTGGCCCTCTTCGGCGAGAAGGACTACCAGCAGCTCCAGGTCATCCGCGCCCTCGAGCGCGACCTGAACCTGGGGGTGGAGATCGTCGGCATGCCCACCATCCGCGAGGCGGACGGGCTGGCCCTGAGCTCGCGCAACGCCTACCTGTCCCCAGAGGACAGGAAGCGGGCGCTCGCCCTGTCGCGAGGCCTGTCGGCGGCCCAGGCGCTCTACAAGGAAGGCATGCGCGAGGCCCAGGCCCTGGTTGGTGCGGTGCGTCGCGAATTGGAGGCGGCGGGTCTTCGCGAGGACTACGTGGAGTTGATGGACGCCACCTCGCTGACCCCCCTGTCGGCCGTGACTCCAGGCCAGCCGGCACGGCTGCTGGTGGCGGCCTTCGTCGGTACCACTCGGCTGATCGACAATCAGCCCATCGGAGGCTAGAGGACGCGAGCGTATGGCGGGTGGAAAGGGCAAGGGCGGGACGGGCGAACCCGGCATCAAGGTCATCGCCGAGAACCGCAAGGCGCGCGCCGCCTACTCCGTGGACGAGAAGGTCGAGGCCGGCCTTCTGCTCTCGGGCAGCGAGGTGAAGGCGTTGCGGGCTGGCACGGCCAACCTCTCGGACGCGTATGCGCTACCCAAGGGCAATGAGCTGTATCTGCTCAACGCCCACATTGGCACCTACAACCCCTCCAGCTTCTTCACCCACGAGCCCCTGCGCGGCCGCAAGCTGTTGATGCACCGCGAGGAAATCGACCGCTGGACGACCAAGGTGCGCGAGCGAGGCTATTCCATCATCCCGCTGGTGCTGTATTTCAAGAACGGCCGGGCGAAGGTGGAGCTGGGCCTCTGTCGCGGTAAGACGCACGAGGATCGGCGGCAGGACATCAAGGAACGGGAGACCAAGCGGGAGATGGATCGGGCGATGCGTCGTCGCTGAATCGCCCATCCTCACCCCGAGGCGCATGTCGATGGACAAGAAGGGTCCGGAGAAGAAAGAGCGGCTGATGGCCGCACTCGACAAAGGCATGGTGATGATCCACCTGGACGCACGTCGTCCGGGAGTCATCGTGCCGACCTCGCTGCGAAGCGAGGCCCACCTGCGTCTCAACCTGTCCTACCGGTTCGATCCCCCGGATCTCACCGTGGGCGAGTGGGGCATTCGCTGCACGCTGAGCTTCTCGGGGAGCCGGTTCACGGTGGCGGTGCCCTGGTCGGCGCTGTTCGCCATCACGAGCCACTCGACGAAGGAATTCTGGATGTACCCGGACGACATGCCGGCCGAGCTCATCCAGCAGACGATGGTGACGTCCAAGGCGACGCTGCCGGAGCCCGCGGGGGAGCAGTCGGCCTCGCCGGTGGAGCGTCCCCGGGCCATCCTCCGCGAGGTGGCGAGGCTCGAGCCCCAGCCCCAGCCCCAGCCCCAGGAGGAGCCCGTCGCCACCCCGATTGCCGCCGTGCCCGCGCCTGCTCCCGTCGCCGCCGCGACCGAGCCCGAGGGACCGAAGGATGATCCGTCGCCTCCGCGTCGCGGCCACCTGCGCCTGGTGAAGTGAGGGCGCGGGCCCAGCGCCTCACTTGCGCAGCTTCACTTCCAGGGACACCGGCTCGCCCCCGGTGAAGGTACCCGTCCAGGGCTTGTAGCCCTTGAGCGTCACCTTCATGGGGATGTCCTGGGCCGGGTAGATGTTGTCGACCGCCAGCGGCGTCGTGCCCAGCACCGTGCCGTCCACGGTGACGGTGGCGCCCGAGGGCTCGCTCTGGATGGAGAGCATGCCCACCGCGGACCTGGGACCTGGCGAGAAGCGGAAGGTGCCCAGCTGCTTGGAGAACTGGGGCAGCGCCACCACGACTCCGCCCAGCACCAGCAGCGGGATGGCCACGAGCGCCATCGTGCGTCCCCACCGTCGGCGGAGCCTGGGCTCGGCGGTGTCGATCGGCACGAAGTCGCTCTCCGGCCGAGGAGCCCGCTCGGTCAACTCCAGCTCCTCCTCCTTCATCTCCAGCACCGATTGCAGCGGGGCCCGAGGGTCTGTCACGGGGGCGGGAGCTGCTCTCGGCGGGACGCTCGGCGACGCGGGCGAGACGTCCTCGGCGAGCGTGGAGAGACCCGGGGAGAGCTCGCGGGCGCAACGGTCGCACGGAGCATGGGCCGACGGCAGAGGGGCGTTGCAGCGGGAGCAACGGAACTCACGAGCCGGGGCGGGTGCCGCGGCGGTGGGCACGACGAGCCGCCCACTCATGCTGAGCGCGGGGCCTCCGGGCATGTCGTCGAAGTCCTCGGACTGCAGCGCGAAGGAGGGCGGGTCCACGGGCCGGGTCGGGAGGATGGGGCGCCGGACGGTCGGCGCCTGCCCTCCCGGATCCGAATCGGGCTGCTCGGAGGAGTCCGACAGCTCGAGCAGGGTGGGGGGGAGGTTCAGGCTGGAGAGGAACGCGGCCAGGGCCTGGGAGGAGGCGGGCTCGCCGGACTGGGCGAGGTAGCGGGCCAGGGCCTCGGCCATGTCTTCCGGCCGGGGGAAGCGGTCCTTGGGTGCCTTGGACAGTGCGCGAGAGACGACCGCGGCCAGCGGCGCGGGCACGTCCGTGAGTGGCGGAGGCTCTTGCTGGGCGATGGCCATGGCGATGGACATCGGCTCGTCCGCGCCGTCTCCGAAGGGGTGGCGCCCGGCGAGCAGCTCGTAGAGGACGATGCCCAGGGCGAACTGGTCGCTCAGGGCGGTGGCCGGCTGGCCCTGGAGCGTCTCGGGCGAGCCATAGGGGAGCTTCCCCTTGAAGGTGCCGGGCTGGGTGCCCAGGGACGCGCCCTCGATGCGGGCGATGCCGAAGTCCGTCACCTTCACCTCGCCCTCGCGCGAGATGAGGAGGTTGGAGGGCGAGATGTCCCGGTGGGCCGTCAGCACGGGGCGGCCGTCGTGCATGCGGCGGTAGGCATGGACGAGGCCCGCCAGCACCTGGGTGCCGATGAAGGCCACGAGGTGCGGGGGGAAGCGCTGGTTGCGCCGCCAGGCGTGCCGCAGCAGCACACCCAGGTCCCACCCGTTCACCAGCTCCATCACCAGGAAGAGGCCCTCGGGGCCGCTGCCCACGTCGTAGACGCTGGCGATGTTCTGGTGCTGCAGGTGGGTGGCCAGCCGCGCCTCGGCGAGGAACATCTGCGCGATGGCGGGCTCGCGCGCCAGGTGCGGCAGCATGCGCTTGATGGCCACGGGCTTCTCGAAGCCCTCCGCGCCGCGAGCCACGCCGAGGAACAGCTCCGCCATGCCTCCGGTGGCCAGGGGGCGCACCAGCCGGTACCGGGACTCGTTCACGCGTTCCTCCAGGAGGTCAGCCCTGGGGCTGGGTGATGTCGCGCAGCAGCTTCCACGGGTAGATGCCGGTGCCGTGTCCGTCGCTGAAGACGAAGGTGAGGGCGTAGTTGCCCACGGGCTGCACCTGGGTGATGCGCACGTCCGCGGGCACCTTGGCGGGGTCCAGCGTGCGCTTGTTGGTCCACTCGTCCACGCACCCGGCGCACGGGCACTGCTGGCGAAGGAGCTGGGCGGTGGCGGCCGTCTTCACGCCGTCCTCCCAGGCGAGGCTCAGCCGGGTGCCGTCCGGAGACAGCTCGGCCTCGGTGGCGGACACGGGCCGCGTGGTGGGTTTGATGCGATCCCAGAAGCTCAAGGGGCTCCCCTTTCAGGGCCAGAACAACGAAGGTCCCTGCTTACCATCCGGCGCGGCGGATGGGAGCGGGAAGCCGAGGGCCTCACGAGGCCAGCTTGACGGGCAGGCGGTGGCCCTCCACGCGCACGCCCTTCTTCTCCACCACCCGGCGCAGCGCCGCCACCACGGCCGGGTCGAGCTGCTTGCCGCTGAGGTTGTCGAGGATCTCCATCGCCTTCTCCAGCGGCATGGCCTTCTGGTAGGGGCGGGTGGAGGTGCAGGCGTCGAAGGTGTCGGCGCACGCCGACGATGCGGGCGAGCAGCGGGAATCTCCTCGCCCTTGAGCCGTCCGGGTAGCCGGTGCCGTCCCAGCGCTCGTGGTGGCTGCGCACCGCCGGCGCGCACCGCGGCCAGGAAGCTGATCGGGCTTGATGATGGCGTCGCCGATCGCCGGGTGCTCGCGCATGACCGCCATCTCCTCGTCGGTGAGCCGCGACTGCTTGCAGAGGATGGACTCGACGATGCCGATCTTGCCGATGTCGTGGAGGATGCCGCCGTAGCTGCAGGTGCTTGAGCTCGCGCTCGGTGAGCCCCAGCTCGCGGCCGATCTCCACCGCCACGTCGCCCACCCGCTGGCTGTGGCCGCGGGTGTAGGCGTCCTTGGAGTCGATGGAGTTGGCCAGGGCGACGATGGTCTCCAGGTAGCCGTGCTCCAGGCTCTCGTAGAGGCCGCGGTTCTCGTGGTCGTAGGCGCGAGCAGCTGCTTGCTCATGTAGTTGAACGTCCGGGCCAGCTCGCCCAGCTCGTTCTTCTGCGGGGACGTCGACCTGCACGCCGAACTTGCCGCTGGGCGAGCTCCAGGGCGCCCGGCGATGAAGCCCTTGAGGGGGCGGGTGACGCTGCGCGAGAAGACGGCGGCGAGCGCCAGGGCCACCAGGATGGCGGCGAGCGACGCGTGAGCAGCAGCCGCCGCTCCATGGTCGTCCACCTGCTTGTAGGCGAGCGCGACCGGCTGCTCGGAGACGATGGCCCAGCTGCGGGTCGGGCAGCATCGCGTAGGCGCCCACCACCGCGTCCTCGCCCTCGCCGAAGTTGCCCACGTGGAAGATGCTCCGTGTCCGGAGAGCGCGCCACGCCCTGGAGCAGGTGCGCCACCAGCGGGCCGATGGGAGACGTCCTGGTTCGGCCACCAGCCCGCCGCCGCCCGCGACCATGTGGCCCTTGCGCGTCCACCACGTAGACGAAGCCGGTGCGAGCCCACGCGCTCCTGGGCGAGCATGCGCCTGCAGCTCCGCGAGCGACACCTCCGCGGCGACGTAGCCCCTGGCGGGCTCGCCGACGGGGAAGGCGAACGTCACCACCGCGCTCCCCGCTGGTGCGCCACAGCCACGTCCGCGTAGCGCAGGCCGCCGAGCCCCTCGGCAGCAGCGCCACGGCGCGCGCCTCGTGCTCGGCCACCGCGGTGGGGGGCACGTCGTTCACCGCGAAGGCCTGCAGCCCGGGCAGCCGCTTGCCGTCCGGCGCCGAAGAGGGTGAGGGCCGCACCTCGCGGCTCTGGTTGAGCACCGCGCGCAGGTGCGTCTGCTGCTGCTCCAGCGGCAGCGCGAAGAAGCCGGGCACGCGCGCCAGCCCATCACCGCGCGCGTGGGCTCGGCGAGGAAGCCCTCCGTCTTCAGCCGCAGCTGCTTCACCCGCTCCTGCGCCAGCTCCTGCGCGTCGCGCACCAGCAGCTCGCGCGTGTCGGACACGGAGAGCCAGCCCACCATCACCGTGGGCACGATGCTGGCCACCAGCATCAGCAGCAGGATGGTCTTGAAGAGCCTCATCGCGGACGCTCCTCCCTCGCTACTTCCACTTCGTGGACTGCACCTCGATGTTGATGCCCTTGGCCGGAGCCTCGGCCACCTCGAAGCCCTGCTCGGGCGAGGCCGCGGAGCGAGCCTCGCGGGTCAGGGCGCGCACGCTCCAGCGGTAGGCCCCGGCGGGCAGGCGGCAGCCCGGACCTGGGGCACGGAGGCGGTCAGCACCCGCTTCTCTCCCCGGACGGGCCGCAGCTCCACCTCGTAGCCTTCGGCGCCCTCCACCGGGCGCCAGGCGAGGGTGACGGGACCCAGGCCGCCCTTGGCGGGCTGCACGGTCATCTTCAGCTTGTCGGCCGGGCTGGGTGGGCTGGGGCACGCCGAGCGGAGCTGGGGCGGCGACGGCGGTTGGCCCTTCTCCACGCGCACGACCTGTCCGACGTCCACCGACTGGGTGACGCCCTGCGGCCTCCACTCGCACCGGCTGTCCGGAGGTGGACTTCACCGTGGTGGTGCCATCATCGCCGACCGCCACCGTGAAGGCGGTGGGCTGCGACCCGCTCGCCGACACGCAGCTTCCAGGCTCCGTCCGCCGTCTGGGCGGCATCCTCGTAGCGCGCGTTCTGGAAGTGGGCCTCGGCCTCCTTCAGCTTGGCCACCGCCTCCTCGCGCCGGGCCACCTTGGCGTCCGCGTGGTTCACCGCGTTGCGCGCCGTCTCCAGCACGCTCTGCGCGCGAGCCCGGTCCGGCCCCGGCAGCTTCAGCTTCGTGCCCGGTGCCACCGCGTCTTCCTTCAATCCGTTGAGCGCCTTGAGCTCGCTGGCACCGCCGCGGTCTCCCAGCGTGCGCTGGGCCACCTGGGCGAGCGACTCTCCATCGCGCACCACCGCTTCGGAGGGCGCCAGCATGAGCATGGCCAGCAGGAGGGACCCCTTCATTGGAACACGATCTCCCTTCCGGCCCGGACGGTGGCCGCTGGCGTGGTGACGGAGAGTGACTGCTTCGCTGGATCCTCCAGCTCGGCGTCCACCCGGCCGCGCAGAACCGTCAGGTCCGTGCGCTCCTGACCGGGCTTCGGCCGTGTCTCCGCGATGCCGATCAGCGCGTCCTCGCCCAGGCTCACCACACTGCCGTTGGCGAAGACGATTTGTGCTCCCGCTCCGGCCACGGTTCGCACCTTGTCGTTCTCGAAGAGGGGCATGCCCTCCTGGGCGGGGAGCCACTCATCTCCCGCCGCGCGTTTCACCTTCACGTCCCCCTGCAGCCCCTTGAGCTGGGCGCGCCGCACTGGAGGAGGCACGGCCGGCGCATGCACTGGAGCCGCGGGCTTCTCATCGGCGGGGCAGCCCACGCAGAGGCCCGCGAGAGCGAGGACGATTACCATGTGGGACCGACGAACGTTCACGATGGGGGGTTCCGGCCACGCAGTGTATAGGGGAATGGACCCGGGACCCAGGGGACCGAGCATGTGCCCTCGAACGGTTCAGTCCAGTCGGCGATGTTGCAGGCAGGGCAGATTCTTCCGGATGCGAGCGAGCAGCTCGGGGTCCACCGGCGCCACGGCCAGGCCCTCGCCCTCGGAGGCGCGGGCCGTCACCAGCCCCCAGGGGTCCACCACCATGGCATGGCCCCAGGTGACGCGCTGGGGCGAGTGCCGCCCACCCTGCGCCGGGGCGAAGACGTAGCACTGGTTCTCGATGGCGCGCGCGCGCAGCAGCACCTCCCAATGGTCCTTGCCCGTCATCAGCGTGAAGGCCGCTGGCACTGCCAGCAGCGTGGCGCCCTCTCGCGCCAGGCGGCGGTAGAGCTCGGGGAAGCGCAGGTCGTAGCAGATGGAGAGGCCCAGTCGGCCTGACTCCGTGTCCGCCACCACCACCTCGGTGCCCGGGGCCACCGCCTCGGACTCGCGGTAGGGCGTGCCATCGCCCACGTCCACGTCGAAGAGGTGCATCTTCCGGTACACGGCCAGCCGCGAGCCGTCCGGCCCGAAGAGGACGGTGGTGTTGTAGAGGCGACCCCCGGGCGCGCCCTGCTCCAGGATGGAGCCCGCCAGGAGGGTGATGCGGCGCTCGCGTGCCAGCTCGGCCATTCGCGAGAGCGTGGGGCCCTCGAGCGTCTCGGCGGCGGCGGTGCGCTCGCCCTCCGGCCCCATCCAGCTGAAGTTCTCGGGCAAGCCCACCAGGCGGACACCCAGGTCGGCGGCCCGCCTCACGAGCCGGGTGGCCGAGTCGAGGTTCTGGACCTTGTCCGCGGTGGACACCATCTGGGCTGCGGCGATGAGGTGCATGCGCTCGTTATAATCGTTCCTCATTGGCGGAAACCCTGGGAATCCCTGCCCCTGCGGCGACTGTTGGATGGCATGACGAGGGGTGCGTCATCCTTTACACCCCGAGGTGGCGTGTGCTACGGACGCCGCCGACATTTTTCGACGCAGTTTCCTCGAAAAGTGGGCCGTCGAGCCCGCTTTTTGTGTTTTTGGAGTCAAGCAGTTTCGCGGCCTATGGCGGAGAACATCAAGCAAACGGTGGAGGCAAGGGCACAGGAGCTGCTCGAGCCTCTCGTTGCGGGCGAGGGGCTGGAGCTCCTCGAGGTGGAGTTCGTCCGCGAGCGCGAGGGCTGGGTCCTGCGCCTGTTCATCGACAAGCCGGGTGGACGGGTGGGCCTGGACGAGTGCTCGCAGGTGTCACGCGCGGTGGACACGGTGCTGGACGTGGAGGACATCGTTCCCCACGAGTACAGCCTGGAAGTCTCCAGCCCCGGGGTGAACCGGCCCCTGAAGAAGCCCGCGCATTTCGAGCGGGTGAAGGGTCAGAAGGTCAAGTTGAAGACCTTTGGCCCCATCGGGGAGCCGCCGCGCAAGAACTTCACCGGGACGCTCACCGAGGTGGCGGCCGACGCCATCAGTGTGGACGTGGAAGGGGCGGGTAGCTTCCGCATCCCCTTCAAGGACATCGCCAAGGCCAATCTGGAGTTCGAGTTCTAGCAGTCCACATACAGGGTGCGCCCTCGCGCGGGCGCGCCCGTGGAACCTTTGGAGAAGATGATGCCCACGCCAGCCAACCCCAATATCAACCTCAACCTCGTCCTGGACCAGGTGGCCAAGGACAAGGGCATCGAGCGGAGCGTGCTCATCGCCACGCTCGAGGACGCGATGACGACCGCGGCCAAGAAGCACTTTGGCCAGGAGCGCAACCTCGAGGCGAAGTTCGACCCGGAGAAGGGCGTGGTGGAGCTCTTCCAGGCCATCACCGTGGTGGAGGCCATCACCGACCCCGTTCAGGCGGTGAACCAGATCTCCCTCGACGAGGCCCACAAGAAGGGCATGGAAGTAGAGCCGGACGACGAGCTCGTGTTCCAGATCTTCTACCGTGACGAGGACGCGGCCGAGGCCAAGGCCCAGGACGACCAGTACGGCGACATCCTCCGGCTGAAGACGTTCCGCCGCGGCTTCGGGCGCATCGCGGCCCAGACGGCCAAGCAGGTCATCCTGCAGCGCACCCGCGACGCCGAGCGCGAGAACGTCTTCAACGAGTACAAGGACCGTCGCAACGAGATCGTCACCGGCATCGCCCGGCGGTTCGAGCGCGGCAACATCATCGTGGACCTGGGCCGTGCCGAGGCGGTGCTGCCGGTGCGCGAGCAGGTGCCGCGCGAGACGTACCGTGCCGGCGACCGCGTCCAGGCCTACGTGCTGGACGTGCTGCGCGAGTCCAAGGGACCGCAGATCGTCCTCAGCCGCGCCTCCGTGAACCTGCTGACGAAGCTGTTCGAGATGGAGGTGCCGGAGATCGCCGAGGGCATCGTGGTCATCGAGGCCGCGGCGCGTGAGCCGGGCGGGCGCGCGAAGATCGCCGTGTCCAGCCGGGACTCGGACGTGGACCCGGTGGGCGCGTGCGTCGGCATGAAGGGCAGCCGCGTGCAGGCGGTGGTGCAGGAGCTGCGCGGCGAGAAGATCGACATCGTCCCCTTCGACGAGGATCCGGCGCGCTTCGTGTGCGCCGCCCTGGCCCCGGCCGAGGTGAGCCGCGTCATCATCGACGAGGCCAACCACGCCATGGAGCTCATCGTCCCGGACGACCAGCTCTCGCTGGCCATCGGTCGCCGCGGCCAGAACGTGCGCCTGGCGGCCCAGCTCACCGGTTGGAAGCTGGACATCAACAGCGAGAGCCGGGTGCGCGAGATGCGCGAGTTCGCCAACCGTTCGCTCGGCGCCCTGCCGGGTGTGAACGAGATGCTGGTCGAGACCCTGTACGCCCACGGCTTCCGTCAGGCCAAGGACATCGCCGAGGCCAATCCGGAGATGCTGTCGCAGATTCCGGGAGTGGACCCGTCGCGCATTCCCGCCATGCAGGAGGAGGCCCGCAAGCAGATGTCGCTGGACGCGGCGGAGCTGTCGCGCATGGAGCGCGAGCGCGAGCAGGCCCGGCAGGCCGAGGCGCGTCGTCATCCGGACGAGCTCAGTCAGACCGAGCGTCTGGCCCGCGTCAGGGGCATGGGCGAGAAGACCATCGAGCAGCTCGGCCTGGCCGGCTACCGGACGGTCGAGGAGCTCGCCAACGAGAAGGATCTGGCCAAGCTGGGCGACGTGCCCGGGGTTGGCATCAAGAAGGCCCGCCAGCTCAAGAGCGCGGCCGAGAACTATCTGGTGGAGGAGGCCAAGCTCCGGGCGGAGCTCAATGCCGAGCGCGGCACGTCCTCTTCCCCGGCCGCCGAGCCGGCGGGTGCGTAGGTCAGGCTAGGGGCTTAAGCTCGCTTGGATGCCAGGGGGGATGCACCTGAAGGCTCGTTCCGGTAATAGTAGAAAAGAAGAACTCCCGGCGAACGCCGGACCGGTGCGATGCTGCATCGGTTGCGGCGCCCGGCGGGCGCAAGAGGAACTCACCCGGTTGGCGGTGGGCTCCCAGGGTGGGTTGGTGGTGGACAGGGCCAGGCGGGTCCCCGGGAGGGGGGCTTACCTTTGTGGTGTCGGGTGCCTGGCAGCGGCGGTGAAACGGAAGGCCTTTGGCAGGGCCTTCCGGGGGAAGGTGGGTCCGGTTGACCCGTCGGTCCTCGGGCAGGCGTTGGAGTCAGGACCGGCCTCGCGGTGAGCAGCCGGCGGGAGTGGGCGTTAGGCACCACTCGCACACATTTTTGGATTAGGGTGCTGCGCCCGGTTGCCGGCGGAGCAAAAGGCCAAGCAAGGTATGTCGAAGAAGCGCGTTCACGAAATCGCCAAGGAGCTCAAGGACCACGGGGTCGAGCTCGACAATAAAGAGGTCGTGACCGAGCTCGTTTCGCTCGGCTACGACGTCAAGAGCCACTCGTCCTCGCTCGAGGATGATCAGGCCACGGCCGCCGTCCAGAAGATCCTGGACAAGCGCAAGCCGAAGCAGGCCGCGCCTCCGGTGACGGCCAAGGGCTTCGTGGTGCGCCGCAAGGCCGCGCCGAGCCCGGGCTCACCGTCCGGTGAGATGTACGAGCAGGCGGAGACGCCGGCCGCCGAGGCTCCGGTCGTCGAGGCTCCGGTCGCCGAGGCGCCTCGTGCCGAGGCTCAGCCGGCCCCCGCCGCCGTCGAGGCACCGCACGCCGCCGCTCAGCCGGCCGCGCCAGTGGAGACGCCGGCCGCGGCTCAGCCTCCCGCCGTCGAGGCACCGCGCGCCGCCGCTCAGCCCGCGGAGACGCCCGCCGTCGCCGCTCAGCCCCCCGCCGAGGCGGCCCAGCAGCCGGCCGCTGCCGCCGCGGAGCCGTCGCGCCCCGCCGTGCAGCAGCCCCCTGTCGCTACCACCACCGAAGCGCCGCGTCCCGCGGAGCCCTCGCGTACCCCGGCTGCCGCCGCTCAGCAGCCTCCCTCTGTCAAGGAGTCACCCAGCTTGCCACCCCGCCCGCCTTCGGCGGTTCCCCCCTCGGTCCGGACGCCTTCGCATCCGTCTTCCGGTGCCCATCGAGCACCCCCCTCGGGTGCGCCCGGCATGGCGTCTTCTGGCCGTCCCGGTGGCCCGGGTGGTCGTCCGGGTGGTCCGGGCGGTCCCGGCCAGCAGGGCGGTCGTCCGGGTGGTCCCGGCCAGTACAATCGCGGGGGTCCCGGCCAGCAGGGTCGTGGCGGTCCCAGCCAGTACCAGCGCGGCGGTCCCAGCCAGTACCAGCGCACGGGCCCCTCCTCGGGTCCGGTGCGTCCTTCGGGCCCCGGCATCTCCGCTCAGGGCTCCGGTGTTCCTGGCGCGGCTCAGCCGGGCCAGCCGGGCACCACGATGGTCGGCGGCATTCCGCACCAGCCGGTGGCGCAGGATACCCGCTCGCTGCGGCCCACGGCCACCCAGGCCGTCGTCATCTCGCGCCCGCTCATCCAGGTGCGCCGTGTGACGCCCACCACGGGTCAGGCCCGTCAGTACCCCATGGCCCCGGGCAAGAAGGCCATCGGCGAGGTTCGTGAGTTCAAGGTCGTCCCGGATCACCTGGGCCGTGGCCGCGAGCTCGTCGACGTCTCCAAGAACAAGGAGAAGGAGAAGGCCGGGCGCGGCAAGCGCGGTCCGGGTGGCGAGGGCGGTCCTTCCAAGCAGGAGATCTCCGATCTCGTGTGGGGTCGCGTCACCATCCCGGTGCGCGGCAAGAAGAGGAAGCCCACCAAGAAGGGCGCCAAGACGCAGATCACCCAGATGGCCGAGGAGAAGAAGGTCATCAAGATCCAGGAGGGCATCGCCCTGTCCGACCTGGGCCAGCGCATGGGTGTGCGCACCACCGAGCTCATCAAGAAGCTGATGGGTCTGGGCAAGATGGCCACGGCCAACCAGATCATCGACTCGGAGACCACCGAGCTGCTCGCCACCGACTACGGCTGGCGCGTGGAGAAGGCCGGCTTCGAGGTCGAGGACTTCCTGCCCGAGGTGGAGGCGCGTCCCGAGGACGAGCGTCCGCGTCCGCCGGTCATCACCGTCATGGGCCACGTCGACCACGGCAAGACGAGCTTGCTCGACGCCATCCGCGCCGCCAACGTGGTCTCCGGCGAGGCCGGTGGCATCACCCAGCACATCGGCGCCTACTCGGTGAAGACGTCGCGCGGTGACATCACCTTCCTGGACACCCCGGGTCACGAGGCCTTCACGTCCATGCGCGCCCGCGGCGCCAACGTGACGGACATCGTGGTGCTCGTGGTGGCCGCCGACGACAGCGTGATGCCGCAGACGGTGGAGTCCATCAAGCAGGCCAAGGCCGCCGAGGTGCCCATCGTCGTCGCCATCAACAAGATGGACGTTCCGGGCGCCAACCCGGATCGCGTGAAGAAGGACCTGGCCAACTACGAGCTCACGCCCGAGGAGTGGGGCGGCGAGACCATCATGGTTCCCGTGTCCGCCAAGCAGAAGATGGGCATCGACCTGCTGCTGGAGAACCTCGCGCTGCAGGCCGAGGTGCTCGAGCTCACGGCCAACCCGAGCCGTCCGGCGGTGGGCGCCATCATCGAGGCCAAGCTGGAGAAGGGCCGCGGTCCCGTGGCCACCGTCCTGGTTCAGGAGGGCACGCTCAAGGTGGGCGACGCCATCGTCACCGGCACCCACTTCGGCCGCATCCGCGCGATGAACAACAGCCGCGGCGAGAGCGTGAAGGAAGTGCTCCCGGGCTACTCCGCGGAGGTCGTCGGCCTGTCCGGTGTGCCCACCGCGGGTGACACCCTCAACGCGGTGGCCGACGAGAAGGCGGCGAAGGAGATCGCCACCCACCGCGCCATGAAGGGTCGCGAGGCGGAGCTCGGCAAGGCCGATACCCGCGAGACGCTCGAGCAGCTCTTCGCCAAGACCAAGGCGGGCGGCGGTCCCAAGGAACTGCGGCTCGTCATCAAGGCGGACGTGCAGGGCTCCGCCGAGGCCGTCAGCGAGGCCGTCAAGAAGCTCTCCACCCACAAGGTCCGCGTGGAGATCATCCACTCGGGCGTGGGCGCCATGACCGAGGGCGACGTGATGCGCGCGGCCGCCTCCAAGGGTCTGGTCCTGGGCTTCAACGTCAAGCCCGAGTCCGGCACCGAGGCCGCCGCGAAGGCTCAGGAGGTGACGCTGGAGACCTACGGCATCATCTACGAGCTCATCGACGGCGTGCGGAAGGCCATGGAGGACCTCCTCGAGCCCATCCGCACCGAGCGCAAGCTGGGCCGCGCCGAGGTTCGCAACACCTTCAACGTGCCGAAGCTGGGGACCATCGCCGGTGCGGCGGTGCTCGACGGTGTGATGAAGCGTGGTGCCTTCGTCCGCCTGCTGCGCGACAGCAAGCAGTTGTTCTCCGGCCGCATGGCCTCGCTCCGCCGCTTCAAGGACGACGTGAAGGAAGTCGCCCAGGGCTTCGAGTGCGGTATCGGCATCGAGAACTACAGCGATCTCAAGCCGGGCGACATCATCGAGGCCTACGAGATCGAGGAGACGCGACCGAGCCTGAGCTAGTTGCTCTCCGGCCGCTGTCTTCCATCACCGGAAAGCACCCGGTGGCCCGCCGTCCAGGCGTGGTCACCGGGTTGAGGGTTTGATGTCATGTTCGTTTGTGTCGCACGTCTGACCCTGCAGATTCCGGAGAGCGGTTCCCTCAAGGCCAAACGGCAGGTTCTCCGTCGGATAACGGACCGGGTGAAGGCCCGGTTCAACGTGGCCGTGGCCGAGGTGGATGATCAGGAGCTCTGGCAGAAAGCCACGCTCGCGTTGGCGGTGGTGGGCAACGACCGCCGTCACGTCGACGAGCAGATGGAGAAGATCATCCACTTCGTGGAGGAGATGTACGTAGCGCCGCTCATCTCCCGTCAGACGGAGATCATGGGTTTCGGGGACACGCTCTACACCCCCGGTCGGCCCCTGCCGGCAGCTCGGGAAGAAGACGAGGGGTCAGAGGCGTTCGAGGACGGCGAGGGCGAGGAGGAGTCGGGCCCGGAGGCGGACGTGGAGGAGCTCATCGCCGGGATGAACCGGGGAAACCGCTCCATGGCCGAGGCCGAGGGGATGGTGGACTGGGAGCTCCGGCACGAGGGCCGGGAGAGCGGGCGGCCAGCCTTGGGGGCGGGTCGCTCTGGCTCGCCGGCCGAGCGACCGGGCTCGTTGGATGAGGCTCGGGCCCGTGCTCGCAGCCTGCGCAATCCGAGGGATTGGGAGAAGAAATGAGTACCAGCAATCGGCCGGAGCGGGTGGGGCAGGAGATTCAGGCCGCCATCGCGAACATCCTCACCCGGGGTGAGTTGAAGGATCCGCGCATCGGCTACATCACCCTCACCGGCGTGAAGGTGTCGCAGGACCTGAAGGTGGCGCGCGTCTTCTACTCGATGATTGGCACCGAGCAGGAGCGCAAGGACACCCAGAAGGGGCTCGACGCGGCCAAGGGCTTCATCCGCCGCGAGGTCACCGAGGCGGTGAACCTGCGCGTGTCGCCGGAGATCTTCTTCTCCTTCGACGAGTCGCTGGAGCGCGGAGATCGCATCGAGCGGCTGCTGCGCGAAGTGAAGGAAAAGGAAGGCTGGTAGTCGCGCTCGCGGCTGCCTGTAGAGGCGAAGCATGGACGGCGTCCTGGTCATCGACAAGCCCGCGGGTTGCACCTCGTTCGACGTGGTGCGGCAGGTGCGGAGTCTGCTCAAGGTGAAGAAGGTGGGCCACACCGGGACGCTGGACCCGATGGCCACGGGGGTGCTGCCCCTGTGCCTGGGCGAGGCGACCAAGGTGGCCGGCTTCATCACCGAGGGCGACAAGGCCTATGACGCCGTGGTGCGCCTGGGTGCCGAGACGGACACCCAGGACGCCGAGGGCAAGGTGGTGGCCGAGGCGCCGGTGCCTGCTCTCACCTCGGCGCTGCTGGAGGAGGCGCTGGCGCGCTTCCGCGGCACCTTCGAGCAGGTGCCGCCCATGTACTCGGCGGTGAAGGTGGGCGGGAAGCGTCTGTACGAGCTCGCCCGCGCGGGCGAGGAGGTGGAGCGTGCCAGCCGTCAGGTGACGGTGTACGAGCTGGTGCTGCGCGACTTCAACGCCACCCAGCTCCGCCTGTCCGTGCGCTGCTCCAAGGGTTTCTTCGTGCGCACGCTCGCCTATGACCTCGGCCGGGCCCTGGGTTGTGGGGCCCACCTGGAGGCGCTGCGGCGCACCCATAGCGGCCCCTTCACTCTCGCCATGGCCCTGCCGCTGGCGGAGCTGCCCGAGCTGGTCAAGGAGCCCGAGGCGCTGGCCCGGCGGCTGGTGCCGGTGTCCGAGGCGCTGGTGGACCTGCCGGCGGTGCGGGTGAGCGCCGAGGACGCGGCGCGCGTGTCCCATGGCGTCCCGGTGGAGGCTCCTGCCCATCCGGGCCGGGTGCGGGTGGTGGACCCCGCGGGCGCGGTGCTCGCCGTGGCCGAGGTGGTGCGCGGCCGCCTGCGCTACCTGCGCGTGCTCGTCTAGTGTCTGTTTCCACCTCTCCTGGCCCAGCACCTGCCGGACAACCAGGCGCTGAAGGTTGACCGCCCGTCCGGGCGATGCTTATAAGCCGTCGATTCGTTAGTAGGAGGAAGCCCGGTCTGTACCCCTCCGCGGACCGCGGCACCGCAGCACCCACCCCCCGGAGCGGGAAGAAGCCAAGGAAGCACATGTCGGCACTGCATCAGGACCGTAAGACCGAGGTTGTCGCGAAGTTCCGCACCCACGAGACCGACACCGGCTCTCCCGAGGTGCAGGTGGCCCTGCTCTCCGAGCGCATCACCATGCTCACCGAGCACTTCAAGACGCACAAGAAGGACCACCACTCCCGTCGCGGTCTGCTGAAGCTGGTGGGTCAGCGTCGCCGTCTGCTCGACTACCTGAAGAGCAAGGACGCCAACCGCTACAAGAAGCTCATCGACGGCCTCGGCATCCGCAAGTAGGCCCGCAGTAAATCGGGGCGCTGGCGTCTGTCAGCGCCCCGTGTCGTTCCAGGCAGTCGCAGTAAGCAGTCGAGGAAGGGGCGAGGCAGGAGGCAAGGGCGTGGTGTGGACGGAGGTTTTGGTTTCCGTTCGGACGGGCTGACCGGAGTACTCGGGTCGGCCCGCGCGATCAGGGATCAAAGCTCCGACGCATCCCTGCCGGCGCTTCCGAGGCGCCCCCCACGCAGTCAGGCCGCGGTTGCCCGTATTCGCCTGTTCCAGGCTCGGCGACCGCATCAACCACACAGGCCTCGCATCGAGGCGCGTGGACACCCACCTTATGTCCAAAAGGACAGGGTGCGCGCCAGCGGGGCCACCAGGAAGTACGAGGCAAGACGGATATGCATCTGAAGAAGAGCGTCAAGATTGGCGAGACCGAGCTGACCATCGAGACCGGCCACATGGCCAAGCAGGCGGACGGCTCCGTCGTGGTTCGCTACGGCGACACCATGCTGCTCGTCACCGCGGTGAGCGCGCGCGAGAAGAAGGACGTGGACTTCCTCCCGCTCACGGTGGAGTACCAGGAGAAGCTGTACTCGGCCGGCCGCATCCCCGGCAGCTACTTCAAGCGCGAGGGGCGCCTCACCGAGAAGGAGACGCTGGCCAGCCGCATCGTGGACCGCTCCATGCGTCCGCTGTTCCCGGAAGGCTACGCCTACGAGACCCAGGTCATCGCGAGCGTCATCTCCGCGGACCCGGAGCACGAGGGTGACATCCACGGCATCACCGGCGCCTCGGCGGCGCTGTGGGTGTCGGACATCCCCTTCAACGGCCCCATCGCCGGCATCCGCGTGGGCCGGGTGGACGGCAAGCTCATCGCCAACCCCACGACGAAGCAGCGCGAGCAGTCGGACATCGACCTCGTCATGGCCGTCAGCCGCGAGGCCATCGTCATGGTGGAGGGCGGCGCCGAGGAGGTGAGCGAGGCGGACATGGTGGCCGCGCTCGAGTTCGGCAAGCAGGCGGTGCAGCCGGTGCTGGAGCTGCAGGACGAGCTGCGGCGCGAGCTGAACAAGACGGTGCGCAACTACGACCGCGTCCCCGCGGTGGCCGAGGACCTGAAGGCCAAGGTCCGCACGCTGGCCTGGGACGGCATCGTCCACGGCTACGGGATCAAGGAGAAGGCGGCCCGCTACGAGGCGCTCTCCAAGACCAAGAAGGAGACCCTCTCCAAGCTCAAGGAGCAGCTGGGCGAGGCCTACACCTCCCAGGTGGAGAAGCACGCCAAGCAGGTCGTGGAGGACCTGAAGTACGAGCACATGCGCACGCTGACGGTGAACGGTGGCCGCATCGGCGGACGCGGGCACGACAAGGTGCGCGACATCACCTGCGAGGTGGGCGTGCTCCCGCGCACCCACGGCAGCGCGCTCTTCACCCGCGGCGAGACGCAGGCGCTGGTGGTGACGACGCTGGGCACCTCCGAGGACGAGCAGCGGCTGGAGCTGCTCGGCGGCATGTCCTTCAAGCGGTTCATGCTGCACTACAACTTCCCGCCGTTCAGCGTGAACGAGACCAAGCCCCTGCGCGGCCCCGGCCGGCGTGAGATCGGTCACGGCGCCCTGGCCGAGCGCGCGCTGCGCAACATGCTGCCCGCGAGCGAGAAGTTCCCGTACACGGTGCGCCTCGTCTCGGACATCCTCGAGTCCAACGGCTCCTCGTCCATGGCCTCGGTCTGCGGCGGCACCCTGTCGCTGATGGACGCCGGCGTGCCCATCAAGGCCCCGGTGGCCGGCATCGCCATGGGTCTCGTGAAGGAGGGCGACCAGGTCGCCATCCTCTCGGACATCCTCGGTGACGAGGACCACCTGGGCGACATGGACTTCAAGGTGTGCGGCACCTCGAAGGGCATCACCTCCATCCAGATGGACATCAAGATCACCGGTCTCACCACGGAGATCATGAGCCGCGCGCTGGAGCAGGCGCGTCAGGGCCGTCTGCACATCCTGGGCGAGATGCTCAAGGCGATGGCCGAGCCGCGCAAGGAGATCAGCTCCTACGCGCCGCGCATCACCACCATCCAGATCCGCCCCGAGTTCATCAAGAACGTCATCGGGCCGGGCGGCAAGGTGATCAAGGACATCATCGCCCGCACGGGTGCCGTCATCAACATCGACGACTCGGGCCGCGTGGACATCGCCAGCGCCAACGTGGAGTCGGTGAAGGCGGCGATCGCCATGATCCAGGCGCTCACCCGCGAGGCGGAGATCGGGAAGATCTACACCGGCACGGTGCGGAAGATCGCCGAGTTCGGCGCCTTCGTGGAGCTGTTCCCGGGCACCGACGGCCTCATCCACATCTCCGAGCTGTCCGACAAGCGCGTGAAGAGCGTGTCGGACGTGCTGAACGAGGGCGACGAGGTGCTGGTGAAGGTCGTCAGCATCGACAAGACGGGCAAGATCCGCCTGTCGCGCAAGGAGGCCATGGCCGAGCGCGCCGCCGCCCAGCAGGGCACGGCTCCCGTCGAGGCCGCCGCCTCCGCGCAGGCCTCCGAGGCCACCCAGCCGGGCGCCAAGGCCTGAGCTGAGTCCCGCTGAGTGACACGGTCGACGCCCTCTCTCCGCTCCGGCGGGGGAGGGCGTCTTCCTTTATGGGCTCCAGGCGGGGAAGATCTTCCCTCCGGCTCGTGCGTTGATGTGCGAGTCCCCTTCCGGAGCCTCGCGTGAACCGCTCTCCGACTCCCGCCCGGCCCGAGGGCCCTCTCACCGCGTTCTCGCGCTTCCTCGGCCATTTCCGCTGGGCCTTCATGCCGCTCGGGCTGCTGGCGCTCATCGCGGTGGGCATCCACGCCGCGGCGGACACGCTCGATGACCGGCTCCTGGCCGTGGTCGACCTGGTGGATGCCGCGTTCGACCGCGTGGTGGGCCGCTATGAGCTCACCGCGCCCCTCGTGGACCTGCTCTCCCTGGAGCGGCGCACCTCGCTGGCGCGACTCCTCGCCCTGGCCTGGGAGCTGACAGCGGATGTGGTGCTCGCGCTGCCCGCGCTCGGCTACCGCGAGGAGACGGCGCCCCAGGTGGCGCCTGGACGGGCGTTCCGCGTGGAGCCTCGGGGCTCCTGGCGCGCGATGCTGGCGCGGTGCGTGCGCAGGCCCACGACGATGCGGTGGATACGCCCGCTCGCCACCGCGCTGGTGTCCGTGGCCGGTGCGTGTGCCGTGGCGCGGCTCGTCCAGGGCACGGTGTATCTCTCCTGGCGCGAGCTGCTCGGCGACGGTGTGGCGGATGTTGTGGCCCGGGGCCTCGCGCTCGCGGCGCTGGTGGGCCTCCTGTGGCGGCTGGGCTGGCGCGCCGTGCTGCGCAACCTCCAGCACGCCGACTCGGCCTCCGAGGCGCATGCGCGCGGCTTCGCGCGGGCCTTCGCGTATGGGCTGCCCGGCTCCGCGCTGGTGGCGCCCCTCGCGCTCGCCGCCGCGCTCGATGCCTCACCCGTCCTGTCCTTCGTGCGCTGAGGAGCCCGCCCCGTGTTCTCGCGCAATGCCCGAGGGTTGCTCGACTTCTCCCTGGTCCTCCTCTGCGTCTGGACCGCCTGGCACCACACGCCCGCCGGCGCGCTCGTGCGTCGGACCGCGGCCTGGGCTCTCGATGTTCGCAGCACCGCTCGTCCAGTGCTCGCCTACTACGACGGCATCAGTGGCTCCGGCGTGTCCGCGCCCGCCCTCGCGCCCGTTACGCCACCCCTCCGGCCCTTCACCACCTCGGAGGCGCTCGCGTATGGCACCCACCTCGCGCTGAAGGGTCTCTCGCCGGCCTCCCGCGCTCCCGCGCTCAAGCTCGCCGAGGAGCTGGGCGTTCCTCCCGCCTCCCTGCTGGATGAGAACCGTGGTCCCGCGGCTGCTCGCAAGTTGCACGAGGCCCTGGCCGAGTCCTTCCCCCAGGAGGAGTCCCGTCTCACCGCCGTCTTCGCCGGCCGCGTCCCGGCGCGCTACGCCGTCGAGCGCGTGGCGGCCGAGGGCGGCACGCCGAGCCTGGAGCGACTCGCCCGGCAACTGCCTCCCGGTTTCGAGGACTCCACCGTGGCCGCGGCCCAGGCGCTCGCGCTGGCCACGGCCTTCGGGCTCGCGTGGCCCGTGCCGGAGCACACCCCGGTGACGAGCCGCTTCGGCTACCGCCTGCACCCCGTGCTGGGCACTCGGAAGCTGCACACGGGCGTGGACCTCGCCGTCCGCGTGGGCACCGAGGTGCACGCGGTCTCCGACGGCACGGTGCGCCGCGCGAGCGTGGACGGTGTGAATGGCCGGGTGCTCATCCTCGACCACGGCCAGGGCGTGACGACGGCCTACTGTCACAACTCGGAGCTGCTGGTGCGCCCGGGGCAGCGCGTGACTCGTGGCGAGCTCATCGCCCGCTCGGGCAACACCGGCCGCTCCACCGGACCCCATCTGCACTACCAGCTCGAGCTGTCCGCGCAGCCGGTGGACCCGCTGCGCTTCCGTCCCAGCTCCGCCCCTGTGGTGGACGAGACGGCGCGCTGAAGGTCGAAAGCTCGATTCTTCGTTCCTGACGTGGTACTTCGTCGGGCATGGCCTCGCCCGTCACCGTGAGGGTGCGCCGCGTGCGCGCCCACCCGGAGCCGCTGCCGCTGCCGCGCTACGAAACCGAGCTCGCCGCGGGCATGGACCTGCGGGCGGACATCGACGGGGAGCTCACCCTCGGGCCGCTGCAGCGCATGGCGGTACCCACGGGCCTCGCGTTGGCGTTGCCCCCGGACTACGAGGCCCAGGTGCGGCCCCGTTCGGGACTGGCGCTGCGTCACGGCATCACCCTGTTGAACTCGCCAGGTACGGTGGACGCGGACTACCGGGGCGAGGTCAAGGTCGTGCTGATCAACCTCTCCCAGGAGCCCTTCACCCTGAAGCGCGGCGAGCGCATCGCCCAGCTCGTGGTGGCACCCGTGTCGCGGGCGTCCCTGGTGGAGCTCGAGGTGCTGGACGCCACCGAGCGGGGCGAGGGGGGCTTCGGCTCGACGGGTCGTTGAGACTGGCGTTCCTTGCCCAGTATCAGCGGGGCGCGGTAAGACGACCCTGGGTGCCTTCTGGAGGCCCCGTCACAGCCCCCCACCTCCGGGAGTCCGACCGCTTTGCTCTGCTACCGCTGCGGCAGCCATGTCCCCGATAACAGCGAATCCTGCGCCACCTGCGGGCTGAAGCTCGCGGGAGCCGCGCCAGGGGGCGGTGCTTCGCGCCGTCGCCCGGGCAGCGTGGAGGCGCCCTACAAGCCCGGCGACGTCTTCGCCAGACGCTACGCCATCCGCGAGGTGCTCGGACCGGGTCCGGTGGGTCACGTCTTCCGCGCGCACGACCAGGAGATGGACGTCGAGGTCGCGCTCAAGATCATCAACCCCCGGTTGGTGCAGATGCCCGAGGAGCGCACCCAGTTCTCCCTGGCGCTGCGCGCGGGCAAGAAGCTCACCAACCCCCACCACGTGCGCGTCTACGAGGAGGGCGAGGAGCGCAATCGCCCCTTCTTCACCACCCAGCTCCTGGAGGGCATGACGCTGCGGCGGATGATGGAGCAGCGTGCCGCGCAGGGGCAGCGCTTCAGTCCCAAGGAGGTCGAGCCCCTCCTGGCGCAGATCGTCGAGGCCCTCGACAGCGCCCACAAGTTCGGGCCGCACTCGGACCTCAAGCCGGAGAACATCCTCGTCCTGCCGGACCTGCTGAAGGTGACGGACTACGGTCTGGCGCTCGGCATCCCGCGCCTGCCCTTCCTCCAGGCGCAGAAGGGCTGGCGGGTGGCCTGCTACGTCGCCCCCGAGTACGCCGAGGGCGGTGAGCTGGATACGCGGATGGACCTCTACTCGCTCGGCGTCATCATGGGCGAGCTGCTCATCGGTCGCACGCCCGATGAAGGGGAACTACCGGAACTGCTGGCCCATGTCCCCGAGCTGCCTCCCGGCCTGGAGTCCCTCTACCGGCGCACCGTCAATGCCAACCCGCTCGCGCGGCCCCGGACGGCCGGTGAGTTCCTCGCGGAGTTCTCCGAGGCCCTGTCGCGCCCGAGGACCGGGGCACCGAAGCCCGCCGTGGGGGCCCAGGCCCCGGAGGCTCCCCGCCCGCGCCCGAAGGTGCTGCCCATCAGCCTGACGGCCGAGCTGGCGATGGCGAGCAGCCTGGGCGCGAACCGGTCGCACCCGCCCCTCCCCACGACGGAGCTGCCGCTCCTGGCCGCCCCGACGGTGCAGGTGCCCGCCATGGGCAGTGGCCCCACGCAGGAGGCACCCCGGACGACCCTGGAGGCGGCTCCCGCGGCGGGGATGCCCACGCTCGAGCTGCCCCAGTCGTCCTCCTCGCCCACCGAGCAGCTCTCCGCCGCGCGCCTCACGCAGCGCTCCGCGAAGGCGAAGGATGAGGCGCCACTTCCGGATGCCACCCAGCCGCTCGACTCCGCGACGCTCTCCGCGATCATGAGCGCCGCCAGCAAGCCCACCGCACCGAGCCCGGCCCCCAAGCCGCGTCCGGCCCCGGCTCCCCCGGTCGCCCGTGCCGAGCCCCGGCCCGTGGCGCCACAGGCCTCGCCTGGAATGGCGGCCCCTCGCTCCGCGTCGGCGGCACCCCGCTCCCGCTTCCCGGTGGGGCTCGTGCTGCTGACCCTCGCGGGGCTCGGCTTGGGCGCCGCGGGTGGTTATGGGTTGCTGTGGAAGCTGCGCCAATCCGGAGAGACTCCCGTGACTCCTTCTCCCACACAGGCCGGGAAGGCCCCCACGGCGACGCAGGGAAGCGGGGACCCGTCCGTCGCCGGCCCCGAGGGCGTGAAGCCTTCGGAGGGCCTGGGGCCCGCGGGAGAGTGCCCCCCGGGCATGCGCACGGTGAGCGGCGGAGCCTTCCGGATGGGCACCGACACCCCGATGCCGGGCCTCGACGAGCCGCCGCTCACCGTCCGGCAGGTGGCGACCTTCTGCATCGACCAGTTCGAGTACCCGAACCGGCGGGTAACCCCCTCCGGTGAACGTGAGCTGGAACGACGCGAAGCGCCTGTGCGAGGCAAGGCCGCAAGCGCCTGTGCACCGAGGAGGAGTGGGAGAAGGCCTGCAAGGGCCCGGGCAACGTCCGCTTCCCGTACGGCACCAACTTCGACGCGGAACGCCTGCAACACCCAGGACGATGCCCGGGGACGACCGCGAGCTGGCCGACCTCGGGCCAGTTCGCCAGGTGCCGCTCGGGCTACGGCGTCGCCGACCTGTCCGGCAACGTCGCCGAGTGGACCGCCTCGCCGCTACGCGGCCAACGCCGACCAGACGCTGAAGGGCGGCGCCTTCGCCCGGCCCGACTACGCGGCGCGCTGCTCGGCGAGGAAGAACGGCGCGCCCGGCACGCCGCTCAGCGAGAGGTGGGCTTCCGCTGCTGCGCGGACCCAGGAAGTGATGCGACCGGGGAGCGGATGACCGGGTGGCTCTGTCTGGCGCTGCTGCTGCCGCTGGTCGCCTCGCGCAGCAGTCCCGCCCGAAGGTGGTGGTGGTGAAGTCCGCCGGACTCGCGCCGTACGCGTCGGTGGTGGCGGGCTTCGGCGCCGAGGTCCATGGCGAGGTGGTGGAGGTGACGCTGGAGGAGAGCGCCCCCGCGGCGGCCCGGGCCTTCGAGAAGCATCGCCGCGCAGAAGCCCGCGCTGGTGCTGGCCGTGGGCCCGCTGGCGGCCAACGCCGCGAAGCGGACGCTCGGCGCGGATGTGCCGCGTCCTCTTCGCCATGGTGCCCTACTACGAGAAGTACGGGCTCGAGGGCCCGAACGTCACCGGCATCGCCCTCACCAGCGACTTCCGTCCCGAGCTGGCCGCCCTCAAGGCCGCCTCTCCCTCGGCGAAGCGGGTCGGCGTGCTGCATGACCCGCGCTACTCCGCCGGGCTGGTCGGCGGCGGCGCCGTCGGCCGCGGCGCCGCTGGGCCTCTCCATCGTGCCGCTCGAGGTGGACGGCGCAGGCCAAGGCGGACAAGGTGCTCGCCGGGGCGCAAGGAGAAGGTGGACGCCCTGCTGATGGTCGCCGACAAGACGGTGGGCAACGCCGCGGTGGTCCAGGCGCTCATCGCCTTCGCCGAGGCCCAGCGATGCCGCTGGTGGCGCCTCACCTCCAGCCAGGTGAAGGAGGGCGCGATGCTGTCGCTCGCGCCCAGCTCCATCGGCGATCGGCCAGCAGGCGGGTCGGCTCGCCAACCGCATCATCCACGAGAAGGTCGACCCCGGCGCGCTGGCGGTGGCGCAGCCCGAGGTGCTGGACCTGGCCGATCAACCTCACCACCGCCCGCAAGCTGGGAGGCGGCCAGCGACGTGGCGCTGGAGCTGCTTCCAGTTCGCGGCGAAGCAGGGCTTCCCCGTCAAGGTCTACGAGTGATCCCGCGCTACAGCGCGCAAGGAGATGGCCTCGCTGTGGACCGACGAGGCCCGCCTGCGCCGCTGGCGCGACGTGGAGCTGGCCGCGCTGGAGGGCATGGTGGACGCCGGCCTCGCGCCGCAGGAGGCGCTGGACGACTGCCGCGCCCGCGCCGGCGACTTCACCGAGGCGGACGTCGCGCGCATCGACGAGATCGAGCGCACCACCAAGCACGACGTCATCGCCTTCCTCACCTTCATGGAGGAGCGCATCGGGCCCAGCGCGCGCTGGCTGCACCTGGGCATGACGTCCTCGGACGTGCTCGACACCGTCGCTGGGGCTGATCCTGCGCGACGCGGCGACCCTCATCCTCGCAGGGCGTGCGAGCGGGCGATGGCCGCGGTGGAGAAGCGCGCCTTCGAGCACAAGCGCACGCTGATGATGGGCCGCAGCCACGGCATCCACGCCGAGCCCATCACCTTCGGGCACAAGCTGGCCATCTGGTACGACGAGCTGCGCCGCGGCCGAGGCGCGCCTGAGCGGCGCGCGCGAGGTCATCGCCGTGGGGAAGATCTCCGGCGCGGTGGGCACCTTCGCGCACCTGCCGCCGGCGGTGGAGGAGCACGTGTGCCAGCAAGCTGGGCCTCACGCCCGCGCCGGCCTCCAGCCAGATCGTCCAGCGCGACCGCCACGCCGAGTACTTCACCGCGCTGGCGCTGCTGGGCGCGAGCATCGAGAAGTTCGCGGTGGAGATCCGCCACCTGCAGCGCACCGAGGTGCGCGAGGCCGAGGAGCCCTTCACCGCGGGCCAGAAGGGCTCGAGCGCGATGCCCCACAAGCGCAACCCCATCCTCTCGCGAGAACCTCACCGGGCTGGCGCGGCTGCTGCGCGGCTACGCCGTGAGCGCGCATGGAGGACGTGGCGCTCTGGCACGAGCGCGACATCTCGCACTCCTCGGTGGAGCGGGTGATCGGCCCGGACGCCACCATCGTCGCGGACTTCATGCTCCACCGCTTCGCCGGGCTGATGGAGAACCTGCGCGTCTACCCGGAGCAGATGCAGAAGAACCTCGAGCTGCTGGGCGGGGTGGTGAACTCGCCAGCGCATCCTGCTCGAGCTCGCGCGCAAGGGCATGGACCGCCAGGCCGCGTACGTCATCGTCCAGCGCAACGCGATGCGCATGTACGAGGAGGGCGTCGACCTTCCAGCACGGCGCTGCTCGGCGGACGAGGACCTGCTCAAGATGATGACGCCGAGGAGATCGAGGACTGCTTCTCGCGCCGGCTACCACCTCAAGCACGTGGACGACATCTTCCAGCGCGTGTTCGGCCGGAGCGAGTAGGTCGCGGGAGGGGCAGGGGTCGGAACCGCGGGTCCACCCGCCCACTCTCAGAGGTAGACCGCGCGCCTTCGAGGTTCCGCTCGATGCGCGCGTGCACGTCGCCCACCTCGAGCGTCAGCGTCGCGCCGGTGATGCGCTCGTAGGCCGCGAGGTACTTCTCCGCGAGCTCGACGCGCACCTCGTCCGGAATCTCCGGCGGCGTGCCGTGGCCCTGGAAGCCCGCGCTCGCGATGAGCCACTGGCGCATGTTCTCCTTGTCCAGCATCCGCTGGTCCTCGCCCTTGCGCGAAGCGCTCCTCGTACTCGTCCGCCACCCAGTAGCGGCTCGAGTCGGGGGTGTGGATCTCGTCGATGACGTACAGGTCGTCGCCCACCTTGCCGAACTCGTACTTGGTGTCCACCAGGATGAGCCCGCGCGTCGCGCGCCCACTTCTGCCCCTCCGCGAACAGCCCCAGCGCCGCCTCCGTGATGCGCGCCCAGTCGCGCGCGCTGCGCCAGCCCGCGCGCCGAGGATCTCCGCCTCGGAGATGGGCTCGTCGTGCTGGCCGTACTGCGCCTTGGTGGAGGGGGTGATGATGGGCGAGGGGAAGGCCTCGTCCTTGCGCATCCCCTCCGGGAAGGGCACGCCGTAGGCGGTGTGCGTGCCCTTCTGGTAGTCGCGCCACAGGCTGCCGGTGAGGTAGCCGCGGACCACCACCTCCACCGCGAAGGGCTCGCAGGCGCGCGCCACGGTCACGTTGGGGTCCGGCACGTCCAGCACGTGGTTCTTCACCACGTGCTTCGTGCGCTCGAACCAGAACGTGCGCCAGCCGGTTGAGCACCTCGCCCTTGAAGGGGATGGTGGTGAGCACGTGGTCGAACGCCGACAGCCGATCGGTGGTGACGAGCGACCAGCCGATCTCCCTGGCGGTAGGTGTCGCGCACCTTGCCCTGGTACTGCTGGCCCGAGCGCCGGCAGGTCCGTCTGCCGGAGCGTGTAGCGGAAGCTGTGCGTGCGAGTGCGGAGGTGTTCACGAGCAAGCGCCTCGGCCCCGACGCGGGGCGCGCAAAGGAGGCGCGACTCTACTGGAGCGCGCCCGGCAGGGAAGCGGGACCTGGGCCGCTGCCAGGTAGAGGAACGCCGGGTTGATGCGCAGGATGCCGTCCACGTAGGCCGCCGCGTACGGGGCGCCCGAGGCGCGCTCCACCTGCACCGACTCCCGACGGGGCGGATGCTCCCAGCGCGCGCAGCAGCGTGCGCGCCACCAGCTCGGCCGCCTCGCGCTCGGAGAGGCCCTGCAGGCTCTCGCGGCGATCCTCCGGCCAGCGCTCGCCGTCCGGCCGTCGAAGGTGAGCTGCAGCGGCGCGCCCGCGTCCGGCGCCTGGAGCAGGTCCGCGCGGGCCTCGAAGCCCGGCGCCGCGACCAGCTCCCCGTCCTGACTGATGGGGAAGAGCACCAGCGCCTGCGCGGCCTGGCCCGCCTCGTGCTCGCGAGGATGCGGGCCAGCTCGCGGAACAGCTCCTGGCGGGTGGCGGACGTCTCGAACTCCAGCAGCTCGGGCGGAGCTGGTGAGCGCCTGCCGTGCGTCGGTGGACGCGCGCGACGGGGGCACCCCCGACGCCACAGGCGGTCAGGGTAACGGCAGCGAGAGAAGCAGGCGCAGCGACCCAGCGACGCATCGATCGGGAATATACCGAGCGGGTCTGGCATCGGAAAGCTAAACTCCGGCGGCCATGCTCGCTGGCGCGACAACTCACCGTCGTCCTGCCACCAGACGCGGTCCCCGACAACCTGGGGGCGGTCGCCCGGGTGATGGCCAACTTCGGCTTCTCACGGCTCATGCTCTCCGACCCGGCCACCTACGACTTCGAGGAGGCCGAGAAGCTGGCGCGTGAGAGCGAGGCGCGTGCTGGACGCCCTCAGGTCGTGGCCCAGACCTCCGGCGAGGCCCTGGAGGACTGCGTGTACGCGGTGGGCACCACCTCGCGCACCCCGCTCGAGGGGCGCACGGCCCTCACCCCCGAGGAGGCGGTGGCGCGGCTGGCGGACAGAGCGCGGCGCGGGCAGGGTGGCGCTGGTGCTCGGCGGCGAGAAGCGGGGCCTGTCCAACGAGGAGCTGGCCGTTCTGCCACGGACGTGCTCGTCATCCCCACCAGCGACGGGCAGCCCTCGATGAACCTCGCGCAGGCGGCGGCGGTGCTCCTCTACCTGTGCTCCCGCGAGGGCTGGAGCCCGCGGAGGCGGCGCCCCCGGTCGCGCCGAGGCGCCGGGCGCGCGCTGGGCACGGTGCACGCGCTGGGCGAGCTGATGCAGCAGGTGCTGCTGGAGGCGGAGTTCCTCAACCCGCAGGCACCGGAGCACGTGCTGCGCGAGCTGGAGCGGAGTCTGCTGCGCGGCCGCACTCACCGCAGCGCGAGGCGGAGCTGTGGCTCACGGCCTTCAAGCACCTGGGGCGCGCGATCGGAAGGGGGCAAGCGGCCACTCGCCGAGAAGGGAGCGCCGCTCGCGAGGCAAGCCGAACGGCTAGGCCGCGGCTTCCTTCTTGTAGATCTCGTCGTAGTGCTTCTCGCACAGGCCGGCCTTGATGACCTTCTTGCGGCACTCGGGCTTGGAGCAGGTGCGGTAGCGGGAGTGGGGCAGCTCGCCCTGGCGCCACTTCTTGTAGTGGAAGAAGCAGTAGCTCTTCGCGCGGTAGGGGCGCTTGCAGCCCGCGACGCTGCAGGCCTTCTTGCCACCGGCCTTGGCCACGCGCGGCCACGCCTTGAGGGTCTTCTTCTGTGCTTCAGCCATGGAAAAGCTCCTGTTGCGTAACGGTGCCTCGCGTCACCATGGGTGAGACACGCCGAGACTTGCAAAGGGGCTCGTGTAGCGCTGGCCGTAGCGGAACGCAAGGAGGCAGGCGGGGTTGCGGGCGGAGTCCCCGTTCCCGACTCACTGGGAGTCCGTGTCCGGACCCGGGGTTTGCTCGCCCGGCTGCCCGTCCTGGCCGCTGCCGCCGGTGGCCGGCTCGTCGGACGGTGGGGGGCCCTTGGATGGGGTGGCGCCGGGCAGCTCCTCGAGCCTCACCCTCATTCGCAGGGGCCTCTCCCCCCGGCGCACCCGGAGCACCACGCTGTGGCCCACCCCCCGGGCCGCCACCTGCCAGCGCAGCTTGTGGGCGCGCTCCACCCGGCCGGAGTCCAGGCCCTCGATGACGTCCCCCACCCGCAGCCCGGCGCGCGAGGCGGGACCGCCCTCCTTCACGTCCGTCACCACCACTCCCCGGGGATTCAACAGCCCGTAGTCCGCTACCACCTGGGGGCTGGAGTCCTGGACGGAGACGCCCATCCACCCGCGGCGCACCCGCCCGTACTTCTGCAGGTGCGGCAGCACCGCCTTGGCGATGTCCACGGGGATGGCGAAGCCGATGCCCTGGCCCGCCACGTTCACCGCGTTGGCGATGGCCACCACGTTCCCGTGCAGGTCCAACACCGGCCCCCCCGAGTTGCCTGGGTTGATGGAGGCGTCCACCTGCATGTAGTCGAAGTCACAGTCGCGCCCGTTGGGCGTCACGTCCGTGCGACCCTTGGCGCTCACCACGCCCGCCGTCACCGAGTGCGTCAGCCCGAAGGGGTTGCCGATCACCACGACGAAGTCCCCCACCTCCACCCGCGAGGCCGAGGACAGCTTGAGCACCGGCAGCTTCCGGGGCGTCTTGATCTTCAACAGCGCGAAGTCCGTGCGCGAGTCCTCGCCCACCACCTCGGCGGGGAACTCCTCGGGGTAGCCGCGCTCGGAGTAGACCGAGATGGTGATGTCCTCCGCGCCCTCGATGACGTGGGCACTGGTGAGGATGTAGCCGTCCGGGTGGATGATGAGGCCGGAGCCGATGCCCTTCTGGGACTCCTCCTCGGCGCCCGAGCCCGTGCCCGCCTGGCGCGTGGTGATGGACACCACCGCCGGCATGGCCGCTCGGGCCACCTGACTGAGGGCGGAGCGCTCCTGGCGGACGGTGCGCTGTTGCGCCTCCACCCACAGCCGCTCGCCCTCTCCGCGTCGCGCGCCCCAGGCTGGCGTACTCAGGCCACACAGCAGCGCCGCCAGGGACAGCCCCTTCCACCACCGTCCACCCACCATCGCGTCCCGCCTCCGACCCAGCCCGCCCGGAGAAGCTAGGGAGGGGGGCCCCAGAGGGGAAGCGGGGCGGGCGGCAAAGGTAGGGAACCCTACTTCTTCTGGGCGATGATGCGATCGATCGCCGCGCGATCCTCGCGGGTGATGCGCTCGCGCGGTGCCGCCGTCGTCGCCTGCTTCGTCGTCCGCTTGACGGCGTCCTCGGCCTCGTCGAGGGCGTCACTCAGACCGTCCTTCACCCGGTCCACCTGCCGCTCCACCTGGGTCGGCTGCACGTGGCGCTTCCACTGCCGCTGCGCGTACTCCAGCGGGCTGCGGCCATCGATGTTCGCCGTCGCCAGGAAGACTCCGAGCCCCACCGCGCAACCCGTCCACACCAGGAACTTCAGGAAGCCCATTGTTCACATCCTCCTACCACGTCGTACACCGGAAGGAGAGAGGTGGCCAGTTTTTGGCGGGGCGTGGGGATGGTCGCTGACAGCGGGCGGGGGGCCTCTTAATGTGCGCCGCCTTGCAGCCCGAAGAGCTCTTCCAGGCCGCCCAGGCGCGGGCGGCGACGATGTCCCTTCCGCGAGCGCAAGAGGCGCGGGAGCAACTGCGCGCGCAGGCCCTGGCGCTCTTCAGTCGGATTCCGGAGCCCCCGGTGTACCACCGGGCGGAGGACCCGGCGCGCAAGGCGTCGGAGCTGCTGCTGCCGGAATTGGAGAAGGTGCTGGCCCTGGGGCTGGCGGTGGTGCGGGAGGCGGGCTGGGGGGAGACCACCGAGCACGTCATCTCGGCGCTTCGGGCGCACGGCGAGGCGCTGTGCCACACGGTGAACGGGCGGTTCGTGCAGGCGGAGGAGGCGTGGCGGCGGGCGCTGGAGCTGGAGCGGCTGGCGCACCCCACACGGGCCATCGGGTCGAAGGAGACGGCGGTGCCGCCGGTGTTCGACCGGGCGTCGGGGGCCTCGCGGTTCGATCCGAAGCAGGAGCCGGTGGCGCAGGTGAAGCTGCTGTGCCCCAACACGGGCTGCAAGCGCATCAACGACTACGGGTACATCCCAGGGCCGGGAGGGCGCCGCTACGTGTGCCCGGCTTGCGGTATGCCCTTCCTGGCGTACTTCGGTGAGCTGCGCGGGCTGGAGGTGGAGATCCGCCGCAGCTCCAAGCGCTACCTCTTCACGGTGGACGAGGTGCGCGGCTCGGGCGTCTCGCGCATCGAGTTCGAGGAGGCGAGCGGCGACGAGTTCCCGGTGGCGAAGAGGGACCTGCTGGTCTTCCTCTATACCGAGGAGCGCGTGCTGAAGGCGGTGATGAACCTGACGAACAACCGGCTGATGTGGATTTCGCCGGCCAGCTCGTGCTTCGTGGTGACGGCGGCGTTCGGAGAGGGAGCGCCGGAGCTGGTGGCGTTCCGGGAGTTCCGTGACGAGGTGCTGAGCCGTCATCTCCTGGGGCGGGAGTTCATCCGAGCCTACTACCGGCACGGGCCTGGGCTGGCGGAGTGGGTGGTGAGGCGGCCGGGGGTGAGGCGAGGGGTGAGGGGGGTGCTGAAGCAGGTGCACCGGGTGTTGTCGAAGACGAGGAGTGGAAGCACGTGACGGAGCAGGAGAACGAAGGCGCCGGGCAGCAGCCGGGGGCAGGGCAGGAGAACTCGGGCGCCGGACGGCCGCCGGAGCGCCATGGGTGGAGCAAGGTGCTGCTGGCGGTGACGGCGCTGCTGGGGATCGCGGGGCTGGCGTACCTGGGAGTGGAGGAGGCGCTGCGGGCGCGGCTGGCGTCGGACGGGACGGCGGCTCCGTCGTTCCCGATGCAGAAGTACGACGGCGGGACGATGCAGCTGTCGGACCTGCGGGGCAAGGTGGTGATGCTGGACTTCTGGGCGACGTGGTGCCCTCCGTGCCAGGAGGAGATGCCGTCGCTCATCAAGCTGGCGAAGGAGTACGAGGGGAAGGGGCTGGTGTTCGTGGCGGCGAGCCGGGACGACATGCCGGACGCGCCGATGTACGTGCAGGAGTACATCCTGAGCCGGATGCCGGAGCTGGCTCCCTACGTGGTGTACGCGTCGGACGAGATGGCGACGGCCTTCCAGGTGACGGCGCTGCCGACGCTCTACTTCCTGGACAAGGAGGGCAAGGTCATCGACGCGCAGCGGGGCATGCTGTCGGAGGCCGAGCTCCGCCGACGCGTCGAGAGGGCCCTGGGCCTGTAGCTTCAGTTCACGACACGGAAGGAGTTGGACATCACGTCCATCCGCTCCCCGCTCCACCTCCACTCCACGTTCGTGAGGTAGCGGTATTCTCCCTCCGGCAGCGGCTCATCGAGGGTTCGGAGCGACGAGGTGCTCTCCCCCGGCTCCAGGCTGTACTGGGGGGCCGCGCAGAGCTCCACGGGGGAGGTGTCGGGGCGCGGCACCTCCGCCCAGTCCTCTCCCTCGCGGCGCTGCAGCGTGGAGAAGCACAGGTTGTAGCCCAGCGCTTGGGTCGACTCGTTGCCAAGCCGCAGCGATAGCTCCGCCCCGGGGGAGTAGGTCTCGCGGTCCGTCTCCAGCACTGCCTCCCCCACCAGGGGGGCGCCGCAGGCCGTCAGCCACATCACCGCGCTTCCAAGCATCACGTTCCAGCGAGACATGCCTTCCTCCTCCGCATCACCTGTCCGCCGGCCCGGACGTTGGGGCGAGGATAGCCCACACACTTCGTGCGGCAACCTCGCCCCCGGGCCTACGGCCGCTGCTGGAAGGCCGCGTGTTTGACGCTCCACAACTCCCGGCCGTGCTCGCCCTCGTCGGCGACGAAGAAGAGCCGTGAGCCGGAGACGGTGAGCTGCGACGAGCATGCGGGTGGCGTACGGCCACGAAACGGACGGGAACACCACCGTGCGCCATAGGAGATCCGCCACGACGAATTCGATGGTCACGTTCTTCTCATCGTAGATTGGACTGATGGATCCGCTGGATGCGGTCGGCATCGTCCAAGAGCGATAGGACCTTGATCTTCTTGCCGTACTTCCTGGGTCTCCCCCTCCGCCGTCGGGTATTGGGAGACGCGGAGGCGGCTGGTTCATAGGCCACGGCATTACGCTTGACGCGCGACAACACCAGGTGATTCCCTTTCGCCAGCAGCTGCAGGCGAGGGCAAGGCATGGGAGCTCCTGCCCTCGCCTACACGCCGAACGCCGGGCCAACGCGAGCCCCGCTCTGGGCGCTCGTGAGCGACTGCGGTGCAGCGGTCGCGCGCGCGTGGGAGGAGAGGTTCGAGGCGGAATACGGGCCGTGGCGGCCGCACTGGCGGGCGGTGATCGAGGGTTTCCTGGAATGCGGGGATCTTGCGTGCGGTTTCGCGCGGGTCCGGTGCGGGGACTGCGGCAACGAGTACCTGGTGCCGTTCTCGTGCAAGCGGAAGCTGTGCCCCTCGTGCGAGGCGCGGCGGCGCCTCGAGTGGGCGGACCACGTGGTCGAGCACGTGCTCCCGGATCTTGCGTACCGGCAGCTCGTGTTCACGATACCGAGGGTGGTGCGGCGGCCCTTCCTGAGGGAGCGGCGGCGCTCGGGGAGCTCGTGCGCACGGCGTACGAGGTGACGCGCGCTTTCCTGGCGGCGCAGTTTCCGGGGGCTGGGGGGCGTGCCGTACTTCGTGAGTGACGGTGCACACCTGGGGGTCGGTGGTAAACCTCCATCCGCACGCTCATGCGCTGTGCTCGGAAGGGATGCATTGACCGGGAGGGGCCGTACCACCGGCTGCCTGAAGACTTCGACTGGAGTCCCCTGGCGGAGATGTTCGGCACGCGGTGCTTGCGATGTTGAGGTCAGACGAGAGCGTCTTGCGGAAGGGACGCGGGAGAAGCTTTTGAACTGGCGGCACAGCGGGTTCGGGGCGGATGCCTCGAGCGGCGCCCGCGACGGGCGACCGTGAGGGATTGCACCGGCTGGCGTGCTACCTGCACAAGGCACCGTTCTCGCTGGGGCGCATGGAGTACGCGCGGGGCGGGGCGAAGGTCATATACCATGGCAAGGACCAGACGGTATCCGGGCGCGGGACGGTGGCGTACGACCCGCTCGCGTTCATGGCGCTGCTCCTGGCGCACGTGCCGGAGCCGCACGAGATACGCGTGCGGTACTACGGGGCGGCGTCCTCGACGATCCGTCGCGGGGGAAGAAAGGGACGGCTTTCGGCGACGCCCGTCGACGCGCAGCGGCGTGCATGGAACGTGGCCGGCATGGTCTTGAACGGAGCGAGCATCGACGACGTGATCAGGAGCTTCCCCTCCCTGACTCGCGGCCAGGTCTATGAGTGTATGGCCTACTATGAGGACCATAGGGACGCAATGGACCTGTTGATCGCGCAACAAATGGCCGGAGCCGAGGAGTGACGTTTCTTCTGGATCACGACGTTCCAGCAGATATAGCTCGCGTACTCAAGCGAGCAGGGTATGACGTCCATGACGTGTAGGTCGTGGGGTCAAGAAACTCAGCCGACGCGCAGACCTTGGCCCTCTCCCGTCCCGAGAACTCCGTCCACGTTGCGCGATAGGGACTTATCGCAGGAGTTCGATCCGGGGTCTGCGATACAATCCGAGTCAAACGTCGCGTAAAGGCGATGGGCGATCGACGAAGTGGTCATCGCGCCGCAGTCGCGCCTGGCAAAATCCTTACGTCGAGCGACTCGTCGGGGCCGTACGGCGGGAGTGTCTCGACCACGTCATCATCCTGGAATGACGCCCACCTCCGGCGAATCCTGTCGGATTATTTCGCGCACTATCACGCAGACCGGACGCACTTGGCATTGGAGCGCAACGCACCGATTCCGCGGCCGATCGAAGCACGAAACGCCGGCCGAGTGGTCGCCGCGCCTCGCGTCGGCGGACTCCACCATCGCTACAGCCGCGTCGCGTAGCGCGCTCTCTCCTCGCCTGCGCGGTCGAGGTCCATGGGGATGGTCTCGACTGACCATGCGCAGACGGGCGAACTTGGTCGGCAGAGTGGGCCAGACCTCCGACCATCTGACGCCGCCGCCAAGGTCTTCCCGCGTCCGCTTCCGGATCCGGCCGCTTCCGCGTCGGATTCTGGCGACCAATGCCCTACCATCGGCGGCTGATGGAATCTACGGGAGGGACACGTTTCATCGCCTGGCCTCCAGGGTCGTGGGCATTCCACAATCCCATGGACGTACCCAGACGCGCTGGCGGAGTTCCAGGCGGTGCGTCCCGTCCAAAGTCGAGAGAACGCAGCCCACATTCCGGCCCTCCCGGCTCGCCCCAATGCCACGTGCGCTGCCGGGAAAGCAGAGCCATTCGTTCCCGTCGATGGTGGAGCTGGAGGTAACAGCCACCCGGGAAGGGCTCGACAATGAAGTGCCGCGCGCGCCCCTGGGTCCTGAATGCGAATCACGTTGCCCTCCAGCGTCGCCCTGAACGGTTGCT
>CAVYSY010000031.1:0-287436 GCA_963771175.1 uncultured delta proteobacterium | reverse complement strand
TGACTCGTGGTTCGACGCCGAGCGCACCCCTCCTGGCTATGACCAGGAGGACTCGGACCGGGCCTACATGTCCCCCACCGGTGCCGTGAGCCTCAACTGGAACGCGGTGGGCGTGTACCTGCGTCCGGGGAGGCCGTGGGCGCCAAGGGCCTGGTGGAGCTCGAGCCCCAGAGCGACTTCTTCGTGGTGGAGAACGCGCTGACCACCGGCAACCGCCGGGCCCGCCGTTTCTCGGTGGCCTCGGACGCGGCCGGCGCCCAGCAGAAGATCATCGTGCGGGGCCAGGTGCCGGAAGGCGGCGGCTACATGAGCGTGTACAAGAAGATCGACAACCCGCCCATGTACTTCGGCCAGACGTTCAAGCAGATGCTGAACGCGCGCGGCGTCAAGGTGAGGGGCAAGGTGAAGCTGGCCACCACGCCCAACAAGGCGAAGCTGGTGTACGTGTCCCACTCGGACACCTTCGACATCATCCTCAAGCGCCTCAACAAGCTCTCCAGCAACTTCGTGGCCGAGACGCTCCTCAAGACGATGGGCGCCGAGGCGCGAGGGCGCTCCGGGCTCCTTCGCCAAGGGCATCGACGTGGTGGAGGACTTCCTCTCGCGCGAGGTGGGCATCCCCCGCGGCACCTACGTGATGAAGAACGGCAGCGGCCTCAACGACACCAACCGCTTCTCCGCCGCGCAGATGGACCGCATCCTCCGCTACATGTACGAGCGCTTCCCGCTGGCGCCCGAGTACCTGTCCTCGCTGGGCATCGCCGGCAAGGACGGCACGCTCAAGTACCGCTTCGACGGCACCGAGGCCGTGGGCCGGCTGCGCGCCAAGACGGGCACGCTGGAGAACGTGACGGCCCTCAGCGGTTACGTGCAGGCGGCCGGTGGGGAGAAGTTCATCTTCTCCATGATGGTGAATGACTACCCGGGCCGCTCCGGGCCGGTGGTGCGCGGGCTGGATGCGCTGGGCGCGGCGGTGGCCTCGGTGGGCTCCTCCATGGGCCCCGGGCGCGCCGTGGCCGAGCTGGCCAGTGGCGAGAAGCCGAGCAGCCCGACGGCGGAGGTGTCCAGCCGGGTGAAGACGTACCTGGCGCTCGGCGGCCAGAGGGATCAGCGCAACATCGGCTTCCTGCGCACGGCGTGGCGCAGCGAGAGCGATCCCGCGGTGCGCGGCGGTGGTGGCCGAGAGCCTCTACCAGTCCAACCCGCAGGACTACCTCGGGGTGCGCACGCTGCTGGACAGCTACTCAGCGGGCGCGGAGGTGTACGGCCGGCTGCGCGCGGTGGCGCGTGAGCTCTCGGTGGAGGTGCCTGGCCTGGGCAGCCTGGTGGAGCTGGCCGCCAGCGGCAACGCCGAGGCGCTCACCCGCATCATCGAGCTGGCCGGGGCCTCGGCGGGCGACGCGCCGCCGAGGAAGAGATGGCCGAGGGTCTGGGCGCGGTGGCCCGTACGGCGCCGGAGGAGCTGGTGCACGCGCTGCGCGGCGCCTCGGCCACGGACCGCGAGGTGGGCACCCGCCTGCTGGCGCGCGGGCTCGTCCAGGCGGGCGATGCGGACCACCCCTTCTGGAAGGCGCTGAAGAAGAGCCTCGGCTCCACCGACGCGAAGCTGGCGGACTTCGCCCGCTCGCTGGAAGGCACGCTGTCGCGCAAGGTGGCCGAGGAGAAGGCCCCCAAGCTCCAGCAGCTCGTGCCCGCGCAGGTGGTGGCCCCGGCCTCGGCCGTCCAGATGGGGCCCGGCCCCATCGAGGGCACCGCGGAGACCCGTCCGGGCGGGTGAGTCCCCGGCTCGCTCCCCCCGCCGTCCCCCAAGCAAGCAGGCAACACATGACCGGGTGAATCCCTGTTCAGGTAGGGACTCCCCCGGTATGCTATAGGGCATGGTGACGTGGGGCCGGTGGCCCGCGACGCCATGCAGGTAACCGTCCCAGGGCGGGGCGGTTCTCGATGAAAGGAACGGCAGTCATGGCAAGTGTCAACAAGGTCATCCTGATCGGCAATCTCGGGAAGGACCCCGAGGTGCGCTTCACTCCGGGTGGCCAGGCAGTGGCCAACTTCAGCATCGCGACCAGCGACAACTGGACCGACAAGACGGGCCAGAAGCAGGAGCGGACGGAGTGGCACCGCATCGTGGTGTGGGGGAAGCTCGCGGAGCTCTGCGGCGAGTACCTGAAGAAGGGTCGCCAGTGCTACGTCGAGGGTCGCCTGCAGACGCGCGAGTGGACGGACAAGGAAGAGCCGGAAGAACTACACCACGGAGGTGGTGGCCAACGCGGTGACCTTCCTCGGCGGCCGTGATGGCGCGGGGGCGGGCTCGGGCGGTGGGGGTGGCCGCGGCGGCTACTCGCAGTCGCAGCGCGGCGGTGCTCAGCAGCAGCAGGGCGGCGGTTACGACGACTACGGCTCGTCCCCCATGGGCATGGATGACAGCGGTGGCGGTGGCGGCGGTGGTGGTGGCGGCAGCGGTGGCGGGGACGACGACATCCCGTTCTAGGCTCGCGCTTCACCCGCAAATGAAACGGCCGCTCCCGGGTAACCGGGGCGGCCGTTGGTGCTTCAGGAGCCCGCTTGGGCTCCCGTGCTTCTAGTGGGTTTCGCTCGCCGACACTCCGCGCTCGCTCATGATGCGCGCGCGCTCCTGCTGGATCTCCTGCGTCTCGCCAGCCTTGTACATCGCGAAGATGGTGCCCCAGCCCATGGTGAGGAGCACGAGGAAGATGGCGATGGACCAGGGCTCGAAGCGGCGCATGGAGCGCTCGGAGGCGAGGATTCCCCAGCCCATGGCGAAGCCCTGCAGGCCGTTGGCGAGGTGGTAGGCCGTGCCCAGCACGCCCAGCGCGTAGACCATGAGGGTGGGCCCGTGCCAGCGCATCTCGTAGGCGATGGCGGCGAACGGCTCCGCGCCGCCGTACACCAGCCGCGGCTGGAGGAAGGCCAGCCAGATGTGGGCGCCCAGGAAGAAGAGCACGCCGATGCCGGCCACGCGCTGGAGGATGTACTTGAGGTTGGCGTAGTACGGGTAGGGCTTGAGGTTCGGCTTGAAGCTCAGCAGCCGCATGATGCCCCACCCGGTGTGGATGAGCAGCGGCAGCATCACGACCACGAACGTGGCGATCTGCGCGTACGGGTGCTTGTACTCCGTCACCGCTGACTGCCAGGCCGCCCCGCCCTTGAAAGCGGCGAGGTTGTCCCACAGGTGGTTCACCACCCAGATGCTCAGCGGAAACACGGCGAGGAACGAGCCCAGGCGGGACTGGAGGAGCGGCGTCTTCTGGACCTGGGGAACGGCGGCTGCGTGGGTGCTCATCGGTACTCCGGACATCGCGCGGATTGGGGGCCGCGTCGAGTGACAGACGGACGGACAGGGCGTTATAGCCCGTCCCGCCAAGCGGATAGGATTTTCTGCCATCAGCCCATGGCGTCGGGACGCACGGAGGTATCAGCCCGGGTGATGGCTCCAGGATGCCCCGCTGGCCGCCCCCCGGGCAGGGGAATCATTTCCGGCATTGGCGAGCGGCTCGCGGGTGGGCACGCTAGTCCCATCTTCTATGGCCGATGAACTCGTCAGTGGACTTCTGAAAGAAACCGACCTGCGCGTGGTGCTCGTCACCGCGGGCGAACTGTCTCGCCGGGCGCGTGAGCTGCACCACTCCGCCACGGCCTCCGCCTCGCTGCTGGCGCAAGGCCTGACCGCCGCCGCCCTGCTCTCCGCCCTGCAGAAGAGCGACTCGCGCGTGAACCTGCAGCTCGAGTGCGACGGGCCCCTGCGGGGCCTCTTCGTGGATGGCGACGCCTCGGGCGTGCTGCGCGGCTACAGCAAGAATCCCCTGGTGACTCACGTGGGCACCGAGGGCGAGTACCACTGGCGTCCGGCGCTCGGGAACAAGGGCTTCCTCTCCGTGCTGCGCGACCTGGGCGGGGGCGAGTACTACCGCTCCTCGGTGGAGTTGGAGAGCTTCGACCTGGCGAAGGACCTGGAGCGCTACTTCTCCATCTCGGACCAGGTCCCCACGCGCGTCTACCTCACCGTGCAGCCGACGCAGTCCGACGGCACCGAGGAGCCGCTGGGCACCGTGGTGGGCATGCTCCTCCAGCCGCTGCCCAATGGAGACCCGGAGGCCTTCCGGGCGCTCGGCAACAGGCTCGCCGGGCAGTTCGAGGGCACCGTGCGGGTGCACGCCCGTCAGGGCGCGACCGCCCTCCTCAAGGCGCTGGTGCCCGAGCAGGACCTGGAGGTGATGTCCCGCTATCCGGTCGCCTACACCTGCTCCTGCAGCAAGGACCGGGTGAAGCGGGCCCTGCTGTCCATGGGGCGCGAGGAGCTGGAGGACATCCTCGCCAAGGAAGGCCAGGCCGAGGCGGACTGTCACTTCTGCACGACGCACTACGTCGTCAGCGGGGATGAGATTCGCGAGCTGTTGGCGGCGATGGCCTCGAGCTGAGCGACGGGCAGACGAGCGGGCTCGGTCGGGAGTGGCGGGGCTTTGTCCTCCGGGGTATGACGGCACGGCACCTCACTCCCCGGAGTCCTCACAGTGGCCACCAAGCGGGCAACGTCCAAGGCGGCGCCCAAGGCACCGCCCAAGGGCACGAAGGGCAAGCCTTCCCAGAAGCAGCAGGTGGAGAAGCTCGTCTCCATCCCGTCGGACATGGTTCTCGCGCCTCAGGTGGAGGCGCCGCGCCAGCTCACCGGGAGAGATCAATCGCGACAGAAGACCCGCATCCAGGAGCTGTCCTGGGCGGAGTTCGACCGCGCGGTGCAGACGCTCGCGGTCACCATCGGCAAGACCTACAAGCCCCAGGCCGTGGTGGGCGTGGCGCACGGGGGCGTGTTCGTGGGCGGGGCGCTCTCCAGCGCGCTCGGCTGTGAGTTCTACCCGGTGCGCATCAGCCGCCGCAGCCGGGACAAGGGCGCCACCAATCCGAAGCTGACCGGGGAGATGCCGCGCGAGCTCAAGGGCAAGCGCGTGCTCATCGTGGACGACGTCGCCTCCAGCGGCGACACGCTGGAGTTGGCCACGGCCCTGGCGCAGAAGGTGGGCGCCAAGGAAGTGGACACCGCCGCCCTGGTGGCTCGCCCCGGAGGCTTCGCCCCGGGCTTCTGCGCGCTGCCCACCGATGCCCTCGTCGTCTTCCCGTGGGACTACGAGTCCGTCACCGAGGATGGCCGCTTCGACGTGGATCCGGACAAAGCGGGGGCGTAGCCGAGGGGAGAGCCGGGCGAGATGATCATCGGTACCGCGGGGCACATCGATCACGGCAAGACGTCACTGGTCAAGGCGCTCACCGGTATCGACACCGACAGGCTGAAGGAGGAGAAGCGCCGGGGCATCACCCTGGAGCTGGGTTTCGCCCACCTCCAGTTGGACGATGGCACGGTGGCGGGCGTGGTGGACGTGCCCGGGCACGAGCGCTTCGTCAAGGCGATGGTGGCGGGCGCCGGCGGGGTGGACCTGGCGGTGCTGGTGGTGGCGGCGGACGAGGGCGTGATGCCCCAGACGCGCGAGCACCTGGACATCTGCCGGCTGCTCGGCGTGAAGGCCGGCGTCATCGCGCTCACCAAGTCGGACCTGCTCGCGGAGCTGGGCGCGGAGTGGCGTCGCGCTGGTGGAGGCGGACCTGGGCGCGCTGGTGGCCGGCACCTTCCTGGAGGGCGCGCCGGTGGTGCCCGTGTCCTCGAAGACGGGGGAGGGGCTGGACGAGCTGCGCGCCGCGCTCACCCGGGCCGCGAAGGGACTGCCCACGCGTCCCTCGGAGGGCCCCGCGTTCCTCCCGGTGGATAGGGCCTTCACCATCAAGGGCTTCGGCACGGTGGTGACGGGCACGCTGCTGTCCGGCACCTTCGCGGTGGAGGACGCCGTGTCCCTGCTGCCGGGCCTGCCCGGCCCGTTTCGCGTGCGCGGGCTGCAGATGCACGGCGAGGCGGTGCAGAAGGTGTCGGCGGGCCAGCGCACCGCGGTGAACCTGACGGGCGTGGAGCCCGAGGCCATCGCGCGCGGCATGGTGCTGGTGAAGGCGGGCGAGGTGCCCGAGACGCACATGCTGGACGTGGAGCTGAGCCTGCTGCCCGCGGTCGAGGTGGCGCTGCCCCAGCGCCGCAAGCTGTTGCTGCACCTGGGCACCGCGCAGGTGGAGGCCACGGTGGCGCTGCTGGATTTGGAGAAGCTGGAGCCGGGGGAGACGGCGCTCGCGCAGCTCCGCCTCTCCGAGCCGATGGCCGCGCTGCCGGGCCAGCGCTTCATCCTCCGGGGCTCGCGCGCGCTGCCGGGCCGGGGCGCCACGCTGGCCGGTGGGCGCGTGCTGTCCATCACCCCGCCGCGTCGGCGCAAGGGCGGCTCCGAGGTGGTGGCCCCGCTGCTGGAGGCGGACGCCAACGGCATGGTGGCGTGGCTGCTGCGGCAGGCGGGCTACCGTGGCCTCACCCAGGCCGAGCTCTTCGCGCGCTCGGCGCTGGCGCCCAAGGTGCTCTCCCGCGCGCTGGAGCTGCTGGGCTCGCGCGGCGCGGCGCTGCTGGTGGACCGCGAGCGGCGGCTGTACCTCTCGGGCGAGGTGTTCGAGGGACTGCAGGCGCGCGCCCTGGCGCTGCTGGCCGCCTTCCACGAGCGCGAGCCGCTGCGCGAGGGCCTCTCGCGCGAGGAGCTGCGCCAGCGCCTGTCGGGCGAGCTGGATGCGCGCGCCTTCGCCCGGGTGGTGCAGGCGCTGGGGGAGGCGGGGAAGGTGGAGGTGGAGAAGGAGGTGGTGCGCCTCAAGGGGCGAGGCCGGACGCTCACCCTGGACGAGGAGGCGGCGCGAGCACGGCTGGTGGCAGACCTCCTGGGCGCGGGCCTCGCGCCTCCCACCCTCAACGAGCTGGCACAGCGGCTCCATCTGCCAGCGGCGCGCGTGCAGGAGCTGTTGAAGGTCGGCGGTGGCCGAGGGGCGGGTGGTGCGGGTGAGCGAGGAGCTGTTCTTCGACGCGGGTGCGCTGGCCGGGCTCAAGGAGCGGCTGGTTGCCCACCTGCGCGAGAAGAAGGAGATTTCCACCCAGGCCTTCAAGGAGATGGTGGGGCAGAGCCGGAAGTTCGTCATTCCTCTCTCGGAGTACTTCGACCGGGAGAAGGTGACGCTCCGGGTCGGAGAGAAGCGGGTGCTGCGGCGCGCATGACGACAGAAGCGTTACAGCGAGGCCGCCCTGCGGTCCCTCATCGAGTCCTTCGGCAACCCCATGTACGTGGCCCGGGAGGGCCGGGTGTGGGCGGCGAACGAGGCCTACCTCGACATGCTGGGGCTGGACCGGGCGCAGGTGGAAGGGCGCCTCATGTGGGACTTCGTCCACCCGGAGGACCGGGTGCGGCTGATGGCGCGTCACCGCCAGCGGGAGGAGGGCACGCTGAAGGAGCCGGGCCCGCGGCGCTACCTGCTGCCGTCCACTCCGAACCGGGGCGTGCGCGAGGTGGCGGTCCACGTGCAGGAGGTGGAGCTGGAAGAGGGCGGCTGGGGGCTCCTCATCAACTGCCTGGTGCTGGGGGCGCGGCCGGCGGAACTGGAGACGGCCGAGCGACTGGTGGAGACGTCCGCGGAGCTCGTCGCGGCGCGCTCGGAGGAGGCGGTGCGGCGGGTGTCCCTCGCGGGCCTCACCCAGGTGGGCCTGTCCGCGCGCTTCCTGTGGCGAGACGGCGAGGGCTTCACGACTCGAGACGGGGCCCCGCCGCCGGAGGACGCGGCGCTGGGCCTGCGGGCGCTCTCCGAGGGACGGCCCGCCTTCGGCTCCCTGCCGGGCCACGATTCCACGCACGTCTACCTGCCGCTCTGCACCACGGTGTCGGAGGTGCTGTGGGTGGAGGGCTCGGGGCTGTCGCCCTCGTATGGCTCGGTGCTGGCGCTCTTCGCCAAGGTGGTGGGGGCGGCCCTCACCGACGCGCGGCTGCTGGCGGATGTGGAGCGGGGCCGCTGGGAGATGGTGGCCGTGGCCGAGTCGGCGCGCTTCGTGGCCCAACCGGAGCCGCCCTCGCCCGAGGACTTCCTCGCGCGTCTGGCCACGCTGTTCGGCGCGGAGGCCGTGCTGCTGTACACCTCCGAATCACCCGAGGGCGAGCTGGTCCTCTCGGCCCACGTGGGCCTGGACGGAGACCTGAGCGCGGGGCTCGCCGCGCCCCTGGCGGCCCTCCCTGGCGGCGGCCCGGGGCGCGGTGCTCTCCACCGAGGCCGAGGAGGTCGCGCTGCTGCGGGCCACCGGCGGGCGCCTGGGCTGTGGCGCGGCGATGCGCCTGTCCCAGGGCGGCCATCCCTGGGGCCTCCTCCAGGTGGTGCGTTCCCCGGGGCGCCCCTTCAACGGGGCGGACCTGCGGCTGTTGGGCCCGCTGTCCGAGCTGCTGATGACGCTGCTCGACCAGCGCCGCCTGCGCGCCGAGTCCTCCCGGCAGCTCGCCGACACGCGCCTGTTGCTGGACCTGGCCCGCACCACCACCGCCACCCTGGATGTGGCCAGCATCCTGGACGTGGCCTCGGACTTCCTCGTCAAGCTGCTGGACGTCTCCAACTGCTTCATCCTCCTGCACGACGAGCAGGCCGGTGTCCTGCGCGGCTCCGCCGCCTCCGCCACCCACCGCGACTTCTTCCGCTCCGTGGTGATTCCGGTGGATGACCCCGGCAGCATCGTCGCGCGCGTGGCCCGCGAGCGTCGGCCCATCGCCATGGCGGACCTGTCGAAGGTCGAGGGCATGGAGCAGCGCGAGCTCGTCCGCCGCTTCGACGAGAAGGCCCTGCTGGCGCTGCCGCTCACCTCTCGCGAGGAGCTCATCGGCGTGGTGTTGCTGGACGACACCCGCCGCCCGCGCGTCTTCAGTCCCTCCTTCATCGAGCTGGCCGAGGCCACGTGCGGACAGATTTCCCTGGCCATCGCCAACGCTCGCCTCTACGAGTCGCTCTGGGCCTCCTACGCGGAGCTGGCCGCCGCGCGCGCGGAGATGGTCAAGCGCGAGCGCCTGGCCGCGCTCGGCGAGCTGTCGGCCATCGTGGCCCACGAGGTGCGCAACCCCCTGGGCGTCATCTTCAACGCGGTGGCCTCGCTGCGCCGCATGCTCAAGCCCGAGGGTGACCCGGCCATGCTGCTGGACATCCTCGCGGAGGAGAGCGACCGGCTCAACCGCATGGTGGGCGACCTGCTGGACTTCACCCGCCCGCGCGAGCCCATCCTGCACGCCGAGGACATCCCCCGCCTGCTGCAGGACGCGGTGGAGGCCGCGCGGGCCTGGCAGGGCGGCGATGGTCGCGTCATCCTCTCCACCGAGGTGGAGCCGGAGCTGCCCCCGGTGCCGCTGGATCGGCGCCTCATCCGCCAGGTGCTCGTCAACGTGCTCCTCAACGCCCTGCAGTCCATGCCACGGGGCGGGTTGGTGCAGGTGAAGGCCCGGCGCGAGGTGCACGGCGACCGGGAGCTGCTGCGCATCGACGTGGCGGACCAGGGCTGTGGCGTCCCCTCCGAGCTCGTCCACCGCGTCTTCGAGCCCTTCTTCACCACCAAGGCCCAGGGCACCGGGTTGGGACTCGCCGTGGTCAAGCGCATCATCGAGGAACACCACGGGGAGTTGGCCCTGGAGAGCGCCCCGGGGCGTGGCACCACCTTTACCTTCCGTCTTCCCTTCACCCAGCCGACGAGCCCGCCGTGAACGACGCATCGACTTCTTCCACTCGTGGCCGCATCCTGGTCGTGGACGACCAGCGCAACATGCGCACCTCCACCGCGCTCCTCCTGCGCATCGAGGGCTACCACGTCCAGGAGGCCGCCACCGGAGAGGAGGCGCTCGCCATGCTGTCGGGCGGTGAGGTGGACCTGATGCTGACGGACCTGAAGATGGAGCCCATGGACGGGCTCACGCTCCTCAAGAAGGCGCTCGAGGTAGCCCCGCGCCTCCAGGTCATCATGATGACGGCCTTCGGCACCATCGAGAGCGCGGTGGTGGCCATGCGCCAGGGGGCGTTCGACTACGTCACCAAGCCCTTCAAGGATAGGCGAGCTGCTCTACCGGGTGGATCGCGGCGTTGGAGCGGGCCCGGCTGCTGTCGCAGGTGGGCCTGTTCGCCGACGAGTTCAACGAGCGCCACGGCCTCTCCGCGCTGGTGGGCCGCAGCCCGGCCATGCAGGAGCTGACGCAGCGCCTGCAGCGCGTGGCGCAGAGCGACGCCACGGTGCTGGTGCAGGGCGAGAGCGGCACGGGCAAGGAGCTCGTCGCCCGCGCGCTGCACGCGCACAGCCGGCGCAAGGACAAGCCCTTCGTCCCCGTCAACTGCGCCGCCATCACCGAGACGCTGCTGGAGAGCGAGCTGTTCGGCCACGCCAAGGGCGCCTTCACCGGCGCGGTGCGGGCCCGCCGCGGCCTCGTCGAGGAGGCGGACGGCGGCACCCTCTTCATCGACGAGGTGACGGAGACGGCCCCCGCCTTCCAGTCCAAGCTGCTGCGCACCCTGCAGGAGGGCGAGGTGCGGCGCGTGGGCGAGTCCACCACCGTGAAGGTGGACGTGCGCATCGTCGCCGCCACCAACCGCGACATCGAGGTGGAGGTGCGCGAGAAGCGCTTCCGGCAGGACCTCTACTACCGGCTCAACGTGGTGACGCTGCGCGTGCCGCCGCTGCGCGAGCGCCTGGAGGACGTGCCCGCGCTCGCCGAGCACTTCCTCAAGCGCGCCAATGCCCGCAGCCCCAAGCCCAAGCGTCTGTCGCAGGCGGCGGTGGACCACCTGATGGGCTACAGCTTCCCCGGCAACGTGCGCGAGCTGGAGAACCTGGTGGAGCAGGCGGCGGCGCTGTCCGAGGGGGAGGAGCTGCTGCCCGAGGACTTCCCCGTGCGCCCCAGTACGGGCATGGCGGCCAATGGCCCCGCGGAGGCCTCGCCCGCTCTCGCGCCCACGGACTCCTCCACCCGGGTGCCCACGCTGGCCGAGTCGGTGGAGGATGCCGAACGGCGGGCGATTGCCCAATCCCTGGAGCGGCACGGAATGGACCTGGGCCGCGTCGCCGAGGAGCTGGCCGTCTCCTCCACCACGCTGTGGCGGAAGATGAAGCGCCTCAACCTCCGTCCGCTCGGGGGCGATCACCGGGAGTGAGGCTGTACGGGAGTTGTCCCCCAGCTCACACCCGGGCGGATGTGCAATGCCCCGTCAGCCGTGAAAAACAGAAGCATTTGAAATCATTGCGGATTTTCAAATCTGCAAAGGGATTTCAGGGTTGCAATGCGGGGAAGGGGCCTCGCGAGGCCATTTGAACTGCTAAGTACTTGAAGTTACTGGGTTCTGAGATTCTTGGGGAGCTGGCATGGCGAATGCTAATCCCTAGGGCACGGAGCACATCGAAGCAGGGCTGAAGGCGGTTCCCCCCCACCACTTCGCTCTTCCGATGCGCTTCCTTGAGAAGAACCCGTGGCCCGGTCCCCTTTCTGAGGGGGCCGGGCCACCTTCTTTTCGGGCTCCTGCTCGCGGACATGGAGCTGGCCAGGCGGCTTTGCAGATCTGCAAGGCGATTTCAGGGCTGCAATGCAGGGCTGAAAGTTGAGCGGGGTTTCCGGAGCGCCCCTGGCGCCAAGTGCCTGAAAACACGAGCCGTCGGGGCTGGCACGGTGAGTGCTAAGCCAGAGGGTACGGAGCACGTCGAAGCAAGGCTGAAGTGGTTCCCCCCCACCCCTTCAGCCCTTCCGGTGAGCTTCTTGAGAAGAACCCGCGGCCCGGTCCCCTTCCTGAGGGTACCGGGCCGCCTTCTTTTCAGGCCTCCGCCTCAGGCTCCTTCCCCGGTGCCTTTCACATCTGCAAGGCGATTTCAGGGCTGCAATGCAGGGCTGAAAGCCGAGCGGGGTTTCCGGAGCGCCCCTGGTGTCAAGTGCCTGAAAACACGAGCCGTCGGGGCTGGCACGGTGAGTGCTAAGCCAGAGGGTACGGAGCACGTCGAAGCAAGGTTGAAGGAGGTTCCCCCCCACCCCTTCAGCCCTTCCGGTGAGCTTCTTGAGAAGAACCCGCGGCCCGGTCCCCTTCCTGAGGGTACCGGGCCGCCTTCTTTTCAGGCCTCCGCCTCAGGCTCCTTCCTCGGTGCCTTTCACATCTGCAAGGCGATTTCAGGGCTGCAATGCAGGGCTGAAAGCCGAGCGGGGTTTCTGGAGCGCCCCTGGCGCCAAGTACCTGAAAACACGAGCCGTTGGGGCTGGCATGGCAAGTGCTAAAGAGTAGACACGGAGCACGTCGAAGCAGGGCTGAAGTGGTTCCCCCCCACCCCTTCAGCCCTTCCGGTGGGCTTCTTGAGAAGAACCTGCGGCCCGGTCCCCTTCCTGAGGGTGCCGGGCCGCCTTCTTTTATACGCTCTGTCCATTCGCGCCCGGCTTCGTGGCGCGGAGGAGGGGGCTTTCGACATGCGGGGCGCACACGGCGCGACGTGGCAGCTACGGCCGGGGCGGGTGGAGGACCACGCGGACTTCGTTCGGCTCTTCGGGGAGCTGGGCCTGGAGGAGCCACCGCCTCCGCTGGACGTGTGGGCCTCGGGCATGGTGAAGCACTCGTACTTCGTGGATGGGCCCGAGGGTCCGCGTGCGCTCGGCCTCATCGACGTGATGGGGGACACCGGCCATGTGTCGACCGTGGTGGTGGCGCCAGGCCAGCGGGGGCTGGGCCTGGGGCGGTTCGTGATGGAGCGGCTCGCGGAGCTCCTGCGGGCGCGGGGCTGTCGCCAGTGGCGGCTATACGTGAAGCCGGACAACGCGCCAGCGGTGGCGCTGTACTCCTCGCTGGGGATGAAGCCGAGGAAGCTGGAGCGCACATGGTGCGTGACGCGCGAGCACGTGGCGACCCTGCCGCTGGCCCCCGAGGAGCTCGAGGTGGTGCCGATGGTCGAGGCGGACTTCGCCCCGTTCACGGAGGCCTTCGGGCTGGTGCCCGGGAAGCTGGCCAGCTACGCCACGCAGTCCATGCACCGGCTGCGTCGCCTGGCGCACCCGGAGCAGCCGGACGTGGGACGGCTGGGGATGATGGACCTGCGGCCCCAGCCAGGGCCTGCTGTTCCCCCTCGTCGCGGCCACGCCCGCGCATGCGCGCGCCCTGCTGGAGGCGGCCTTCCTCGAGGTGGGGAGCGCGCGGGAGCTGCGGCTGGTGACGGGAGACGAGCCCCTGCAGGCGCTGCTGCGCGCGGCGGGAGCGCGGCTGGTGCTGGAGACGCTGGAGATGCGCGGGCCACTGCCGGAGTAGCCCGCAACGAAAACGCCCGGGCGGAGTGCGCCCGGGCGTCGGTGAAGCGAGTGGCTTCGGAGCTCAGCGGCTGAAGATGGTGCCGGCCTGGGCGATCCACTCGGCGACGGGGCCGGGGATGATGCCCAGCACCACCACGGCGACGGTGGAGACGATGAGGGCCACCTCCGTCATCCAGTTGCGCTCCAGGACGTGGGCGCCCTCGGGGACGGGCCGCATGTACATGTAGACGACGATGCGCAGGTAGTAATAGGCGCCGGCCGCGCTGGCGAGCACCGCGATGATGGTGAGGCCGACGAGGCCCGCGTCCACCGCGGCGCGGAAGAGCAGCAGCTTTCCGAGGAAGCCGACGGTGGGCGGAATGCCGGCGAGCGACAGCATGAAGGCGGCCATGGCGAAGGCCCAACCCGGCCGGCGCTGGGCCAGACCGCTGAAGCGCTCGAGGTCCCAGGCGGTGCCCTTCTCCTCGTCCTCGCGGCGCTCCAGGACGGAGATGATGCCGAAGGCACCCACCGCGGTGACGGTGTAGGCGAGCAGGTAGAAGAGGATGCTGCGCAGGGCCTCGACGCGCGTCACCAGCTCGGGGCTGGCGCCCACCAGGGCGGTGGGACCGAGCAGGCGGAACTCCTGGCCCGGCTGGGTGGCGAAGAGGGCCGCCACGCCCAGCAGCAGGTAGCCGGCGTGGGCGATGGAGGAGTAGGCCAGCATGCGCTTCACGTTGCGCTGCGGGAGGGCCATCAGGTTGCCCGCCACCATGGTGAGGACCGCCAGGGTGGAGAAGATGGCGAAGGGCAGCTTCGCGTCGATGCCGCTGCCCACGGTGACGAACACGCGCACCAGGGCGACGAAGGCGGCGGCCTTCACGCCCGCGCTCATCAGCGCGGTGACGGGGGTGGGGGCGCCCTCGTACACGTCCGGCGTCCACATGTGGAAGGGCACCGCGGCCACCTTGAAGGCGAAGCCGGCGGCCACCAGCACCGCGCCAACGTAGACGAGCGGCGCGTTGTTGGTGCCCATCGCGTTCCTCAGCGGCTGCACCATGTCCGACAGCAGCGTGGTGCCGGTGGCGCCGTACAGCAGCGCCGCGCCGTACAGCAGGATCGCCGAGGAGAAGGCGCCGAGGATGAAGTACTTGAAGCCCGCCTCGCTCGGCCGCGTGCCGCGCCGCAGGAAGGACGTCAGCGCGTACGTGGCGAGGGAGAGGATCTCGATGTTGACGAAGACGGTGATGAGCTCGTTGGACATGCCCAGCAGGCTCATGCCCGCGCCGGAGAAGAGCATCAGCGCGTAGAACTCACCGCGCTCGGCGCCGCGCTTGCGCAGGAAGGCGGCCGAGGTGAGCGTCGCCAGCGCCAGCGCCACGCAGACGATGAAGGTCAGGAAGCTGGAGAAGGGGTCCAGCGCGCCGAAGCCGAGGAACACCTCGCGCGCCGGCTCGAACAGAATCCCCAGGGACACGAGGCCGGCGATGATGGACGTGGCCGACGCCAGCACCGCCTGGTAGCCGCGCGACGAGTTCGGAGTGAGGAACACCTCCGAGAGCAGCAGGACGCACGCGCCCACCACCAGGATGATGGCGGGGATGAGCGGGAGGAAGTCCGCCGAGGTCAGGGTAGGCAGGTTCATGGATGGTGACTCTCGACTAGCGCCGGTCGGCGAACATGCCGGACGGCTGGGCGGTGGGGGCAGCGGCCACGTCGGCGGCGGGCAGCCCCATCACGGAGATCTGCACGTCGGCGGGCTGCAGCTGGGTGCCGGGAGCGCCCACGCTGGCGCGCTTGATGAAACGCTCGGTGGACGGGTTGATGCGGTCCAGGAAGGGCTGGGGCATCAGGCCCATCACCGCCACGAGGACGAGGAAGGGCGCCACGGTGGCGAACTCGCGGAGGCTCAGGTCCGTCAGGTGCTGGTTCTCACGGTGGGTGAGGGGGCCGAAGAACACCTTCTGCACCATCCACAGCATGTACGCCGCGCCGAGGATGACGCCCAGGGTGGCCAGGACGCCGAAGCCGAGGCCCAGGTTGCTCTTGAAGGTGCCCAGCAGCACCAGGAACTCGCCCACGAAGCCGTTGGTGCCCGGCACCGCGATGGACGAGAACGTGATGATGACGAAGGCCGCCGTGAACACCGGCATCACCCGCGCGATGCCGCCGTAGTCGGACATGAGGCGGGTGTGGCGCCGCTCGTAGATGAAGCCGAACAGGAGGAACAGCGCGCCCGTGGACACGCCGTGGTTGAGCATCTGGTAGGCGCTACCGGTGGCGCCCTCGTTGGTGAGGGCCAGCATGCCCAGCATGCAGTAGCCCAGGTGGCTGACCGACGAGTAGGCGATGAGCTTCTTGATGTCTCGCTGCGCCAGGCACATCAGCGCGCCGTAGACGATGCCAATCACCGCCAGGGCGGACAGGAAGGGCCGGGCCTGCTGCGTCGCCACCGGGAAGAAGGGAATCGCGTAGCGCCAGAAGCCGAAGGTGCCCATCTTCAGCATCACGCCGGCCAGAATCATGGAGCCGGCCACGGGCGCCTGCACGTGGGCGTCGGGCAACCACGTGTGCACGGGCCACATCGGCACCTTGATGGCGAAGGCCAGGGCGAAGGCGGCGAAGAGCCACGGGCCCCAGCGGTGCAGCATGCTGGCCAGCCCCGTGAGCTGCGAGCAGTCACCGGCGGCCATGCACGCGGACATCTCCCGGTTGGCGGAGATGAGGCTGTTGTAGATGGTGGCGTAGTCGAAGGAGCGGTGACCCGGCGTGCTGCTGATGAAGTACAGGGCGACGATGGCCACCAGCATCAGCAGCGAGCCCGCCAGGGTGTAGAGGAAGAACTTCACCGCCGCCATCTGGCGATCCTCGGCGCCCCACACACCCACCAGCAGGTACATGGGGATGAGCATGGCCTCCCAGAAGACGTAGAAGAGCAGCACGTCCAGGGACACCAGCGCGCCCATCATCACCGTCTGCAGCACCAGCAGCGAGAGGTGGAACTCCTTCACCCGCTCGGTGATGTACGTCTGCGAGGCCATCACCACCAGGGGCCCCAGGAAGACGGTGAGCAGCAGCAGGCTGATGGCCAGGCCGTCCACGCCGATGTGGTAGCTGACGCCGAGCTGCTCCAGCCAGCGCGCGCGGTACTCGAGCTGGAACTCGGGGCCGCCCGGCTCGAAGCGCAGGTAGGCCCAGAGCCCGAAGACGGCGTCCACCAGCATGCCGATGAACGTGACGGTGCGAATCTGCCCGCGCTCACCGCCGGGCAGCATCCACACGAGCGCCGCGAAGACGAGCGGCAGGTAGATGACGAGGTTGAGCAGATGGTTGTCGAAGAAGCTCATTGCAGCACCTGGATGAGGGCGTACACCGCGCCGCCGAGCAGGGCCAGGGCCATCACCGCGGCATAGGCCTGTGCGTCTCCCGTCTGCACGTAGCGCAGGGCGCTGCCGACGCGGGCGGTCACCCACGCCGTGCCGCGCACCGCCACCGTGTCGATGAGGAGCGTGTCCACCAGCTTGTAGAGGATGGCGCTCACGTTCTTCACCGGCCGGATGACCAGGAACTCGTAGGCCTCATCCACGTAGAACTTGTTCTGCGTGAAGCGCTGCACCGAGCGGGCGAAGGCCGGGACCGGCTTGCCCACCTGCGCGGGGAAGTACTTCATGTACAGGAAGGCCGCCGCCACGCCGCCCGACAGCGCCACCAGCCACGCGAAGACGTAGTCCACGATGCTCGGGACGCTGTGGTCCAGCTTCACCAGCTCGCCGCGCCCGGCGATGCGCTCGGCGCTCGCGAACACGGGGCCCAGGAAGTTCTCCATCACCGGCTGCGGGCCGGCGCGACCCGGCATCAGCGGCAGCGCGTACACCAGCGACACCACGCTGAGCACCGCCAGCACCACCAGCGGCAGCGTCATGTGCCAGGCGCTCTCGTGCGCGTGGGCAATCTTCGCCTCCGGCGAGCGCTTGCCCTCGAAGGTCAGCAGGTACACGCGCGACATGTAGAAGGCCGTGCACGCCGCGATGAGGAGGCCCACGTAGTACAGGGCGTGCATGGCGCCCTCGAAGCCGTGCAGGTGGTTGTGGTGCACGCCGTGGAAGATGGCGTCCTTGGAGAAGAAGCCGGAGAGCGGGACGATACCGGTGATGGCCAGGGTGGCCACCATGAAGGTGCCCCACGTCCACTTCATCTCGTGACGCAGGCCGCCCAGCTTCTTGATGTCCGTCTCGTCCGCGTTGCCGTGCATGACGCTGCCGGCGCCGAGGAAGAGGCAGGCCTTGAAGAACGCGTGGGTGACGAGGTGCAGCACCGCCGCCCAGAAGATGCCCGCGCCCACGCCCATGAACATGATGCCCAGCTGCGACACCGTGGAGTAGGCGAGCACCTTCTTGATGTCGTCCTGCGCGAAGGCGATGAGCGCGGCGATCAGCGAGGTGAGCGCACCGATGATGGCCACCGTCACCATGGCGGTGGGGCTCATCACCAGCAGGTAGCTCATGCGGGCGAAGAGGTAGACGCCCGCGGTGACCATCGTCGCCGCGTGGATGAGGGCGGAGACGGGCGTCGGGCCGGCCATGGCGTCCGGCAGCCAGACGTACAGCGGGAACTGGGCGCTCTTGCCCGCGGCGCCGAGCAGGAACAGCAGCAGCGCCACCGTCAGCACGCCACCGAAGGTGCGGCCCGCCAGCGGACCGTCCGTGATGGTGCTCTGCAGGGTGACGGCGGCCTGCGTGCCCTCCGCCGAGGGCAGCGCGTTGGCCATGACCTCCAGGCCCTGGAAGGTCACGGGGCCCTTCTGCTGCAGGCCGTCGCGGAAGCGCACCTGCACGGACTCGGCGTTGCCACCCACCTGGGCGAAGTTGCCCGGGTTGGCCTGGCTGTTGAAGGCGCTCACCAGCATCACCACCAGGAAGGTGGCGATGAGGAAGGCGAAGTCACCGATGCGGTTGGTGATGAACGCCTTGCGGCCCGCCCACGCCTTGGCCGCGTCCGAGTACCAGAAGCCGATGAGCAGGTAGCTGGCCATACCGACGCCCTCCCAGCCCACGAAGAGCAGGACGAGGTTGTCGGCGAGCACCAGCGTGAGCATGGCGGCCACGAAGAGGTTGAGGTACGCGAAGTACCGCCAGTAGGCCTCGTCGTGCTCCATGTAGCTGGTGGAGTACAGGTGGATGAGGAAGCCCACGCCGGTGATGACCAGCAGGAGCGTCCCCGACAGGTGGTCCACCATCAGGCCGAAGTTCACCCGGAACGTGCCGGCGCTGAACCAGGTGCCATAGTCATGGGCGATGGCGTAGCGGATGCTGCCGGTCGAGAAGGCGTTGTCGATCGACACCGGGCTGCCGCCCGACACGTGGCTGACCGACCAGAAGGCCAGCACGGACAGCACGAAGGAACCGGCCACCGTCGCGGAGGCGATGAGGTTCACGTTGGCGCGGCCGAGCATCTTGCCGAACACGCCACACACGAACGCGCCCAGCAGGGGCAGCGCGATGATGAGCCACAGTGACTGCGCGAAGACGGCGGGGTCCACCGGCGCGGTCATGAAGAACTGCTTGAGGGCATCCATGGATGGGCTCTCTAGGAGGACAAAATGAGGGGCCGGTGCATCAGTGCTTCATCGTCCGCATGTCATCGATATTGATGCTGCCGCGGCTGCGGAACACCGCGATGACGATGGCCAGACCGATGGAGGCCTCGGCCGCGGCGACTGCGATGACGAAGAAGGCGGACACGTGGCCGGTGAAGTCACCGGTCTGCTTGGCGAAGGCGAGGAACGTCAGGTTCGCCGCGTTCATCATCAGCTCCACGCACATGAAGACCACCAGTGCGTTGCGGCGGATGAGCACGCCGAACATGCCGAGGCAGAACAGCGCGGCGGCGAGGATCAGATAGTAGGAAATGGGAACCATGGGTCAGATCCTCGACTTGGCGACGACCACCGCGCCCACCATGGCCACCAGCAGCAGCAAGCTCACCGCTTCGAAGGGCAGCAGCCACTTGGTGAAGATGGTCTGTCCGATGACCGCCAGGGTGCCGAAGCCGCTGGCCACCGCCTGAGGGCCCGCGAACTGCTCGGCGCGCACCGGCATCTTCCAGATGGCCACCACCAGCACCACCAGCAGCCCCGCCGCCGCCGCTCCGCCGGCAATCCGCGAGAGCGTCAGCCTCGGCCCGGACGAGCTCGACTCGCCCAGGTTGAGCAGCATGATGACGAAGAGGAAGAGCACCATGATGGCGCCCGCGTAGACCAGCACCTGCAGCACCGCCACGGTGTGGGCCCACAGCAGCACGTAGATGCCGGCCAGGAAGAAGAACGTGGCCACCAGCGCCATGGCGGAGCTGATGGCGTTCTTCGCGAAGATGACCAGCCCGGCGGACAGCAGCGTCAGGAGCGCGAAGGCTCCAAAGAGAACCAGCTCGACGTTCACGACCAGTCTCCGAACGCGCCCCAGGGCTTGTCGCCGAACGGGCAGCGGTGCTCGCGGATGTGCGCCTCGAACTCGTCGCGGAAGCGCATGAGGAAGGAATGGGTCGGCAGCGCCGCGGCATCACCCAGCGCGCAGATGGTGTTGCCGAGGCCGATGGGCGGGTAGGGCGCGATGGAGGACGCCACGTTGCTGAGAATCTGCACGTCGCCCGGCTCGCCGCGGCCCTCTTCGATTTTTCGCAGCAGGCGCGTCTGCCACGGGGTGCCCTCGCGGCACGGGGTGCACTGGCCGCAGGACTCCTCGGCGTAGAAGCGCGCCACGCGCCACAGGCTGCGCACCATGCAGGTGGTGTCATCCATCACGATGACGCCGCCGGAGCCCGCCATGGTCTGCTTCACCTTGACGGCCTCGAACTCCATGGCGATGTCGAGCTCGTCCGGGCTGAGGATGGGGGCCGACGAGCCGCCGGGGATGACGGCCTTCACCTTGCGGCCCGCGGGCAGGCCCCGGCCGTACTTGTCGTCGAAGATGAGCTGGGTGAAGGTGGTCTCCAGCGGCACCTCGTACACGCCCGGTCGGTTCACCGTGCCCGAGAGGCACACCAGGCGCGTCCCACCGGACTTGTCGGTGCCCAGCCCGGCGTACCAGCCGGCGCCGCGGGTGAAGACGTGGGGCACGCTGGCGAGCGTCTCCACGTTGTTCACCACCGTGGGGCTGCCGAACAGGCCCACCACCGCGGGGAACGGCGGCTTGAGGCGGGGCCAGCCCTTCTTGCCCTCGAGGCTCTCGAGCAGCGCCGTCTCCTCGCCGCAGATGTAGGCGCCGGCGCCGCGCACCACGTAGCAGTCGAGCTTGAAGTCCTTGCCCAGCATCTTCTTGCCGAAGATGCCGGCGGCGTAGGCCTCCTTGATGGCCGCGTTGGCGCGCTCCGCCTGGAACTTGAACTCGCCGCGCAGGTACACGTAGCAGGTGTGCACGCCCAGCGCGAAGGAGGCGATGGCGATGCCCTCGAGCATCATGTGCGGGTCATTCTCGAGGATGTAGCGGTCCTTGAAGGTGCCCGGCTCGGACTCGTCGCCGTTGACCGCCAGGTACTTGGGCTTGGGGCTGTCCTTGGGGACGAAGCTCCACTTGAGGCCCGTGGGGAAGCCCGCGCCGCCGCGGCCGCGCAGGTTGGACTTCTTCACCTCGTCGATGATCTGCGCCGGCGTCATCTCCAGGGCCTTCTCCAGCCCCTTGTAGCCTCCGCGCTTCTTGTACTCATCCAGCGTCCAGGAGTTGGGCTTCCCCCAGGCGCTCGTGATGATCGGTTCGAATGCCGTTGTCGCCATGGAAATCAGGTCCTTATGGAGGAGTTCAGGAGAGCTTGTCGAAGATGGCGTCGACCTTGGCCTTCGTCAGGCTCTCGTGGTGGTCCTCGTTGATCTGCAGGCACGGCGCGGTGCCGCAAGAGGCCAGGCACTCGGTCTCGCGCAGGTGAAGCGCTCGTTCGCCTCACCGGCCTTCAGGCCGAGCTTCTGCTCCAGGTAGGCGAGCATCTTCTCCGCGCCCCACAGGGAGCAGGAGAGATTGGTGCACACGTCGACCACGTACTTCCCGGGCTTCTTGAGGTGGTACATCACGTAGAAGCTCGCCACTTCATAGGCGCGCTCCGGAGTGACGCCCAGCCGGCTGGCCACCAGCTGCAGCCCCTCGGGGGGCAACCAGCCCTTCAGCTCCTGAAGCAGCCGCAGGGCGGGCAGCATCGCGGCGCTTTTACGATCCGCGGGATAGTGCGAGAGGATCTCGGCGATCTCCGCATCGAACTTCTTCTGCTCTTCGGGGGTGAACAGGGGCTCCGCCATGGCGGGCGCTTCGTAAGTCCCGAATGGCTTCGTTGTCAACGATAAACCCACGACGCTACACTGCGCGCCATCAGCGAAATGCCGAGCGATTTCAAGCCCTTGTTATGAATCGGGGATCAGACGACCAGCGCGACAGTCCCGAGTGCCATTCGTGCTGCGGGTGCGCTTCCCGGATCAGGCGCCGGACTGGTGGCGGTGACGGAGAACCTCTCCAAGGGGGGGCTCTTCGTGCAGACCGAGCGGCCTTCACTGCTGGGTCAAGAAGGTGGGGCTGGCACTTTCTTTCCCGGGGCTCCTGAATCCGGTAGAAGTCGTCGGGACGGTGGCCTGGGTACGGCCAGCGACGGCCGAGGTGCCGGGTGGTGTCGGCATCCGTGTGGTGCGCGATCAGGACCGGCAGCGATCTGGGTGAAATCTTGAGTTCGCCAGGACAGACCCGCGCGTCGGACCAGGGCGGCCCTCCCAACGCGAGGGCTACCGTGTGCTCATCGTCGAGGACAACCCGCACATCGTCGAGATGTACAGCTACGTCCTCAAGAAGCTGGCGAGCGGCGAGCTGGCGGGGAAGGTACCGCTGGAGGTCCACTTCGTCGCCGGACGGGCACCACGCGCTACAGCAGCTCCTGGAGCGCCAGGGCCGCTTCAGCCTGGTGATGACGGACCTGTACATGCCGGTGATGGACGGCTTCGCGCTGATCGAGCGCATCCGCGCGGAGGCGCTGCTCAAGTCCATTCCCGTGGTGGCCATCTCCGCGGGCGGGCCGGAGGCGCGCGAGCGCGCCATGCAGCTCGGCGTGGACATCTACCTGCGCAAGCCGGTGCGTTTCCAGGAAGTGCTGGAGACGGTGAAGCAGCTGCTGCACATTCCCTGACGCTCGGCCGGGCGGCCCCACGTTGAGGCAGGGGGCCGGGAAGGCGTAGAGTCCGGGGCGCATGCCCAAGCCCGCCATCCACCGCGACACCTTTAGCGGCGAGGCGCTGTTCATCCTCCAGAGTCTGAGGGAGAACGGCCGTCTGGGACGTTCGAGCAAGCTGGCCGATGTGAAGGCCGCGCTCGAGCCGTCCGTCTCGCTGGAGTTCGACAGCTACTACTTCTTCCTCCGCAAGTACCTCTACATCGCCCTGGATCCCCGGGAGGCGCAGCTCCGGCTCACCGAGCAGGGCGAGCGCGTGGTGGACGGCGAGCTGCAGGAGAAGTTCGGCGTGGAGGTGGACGAGTTCTGCGCCGAGCAGCTCCAGTCGGACGACTCCGCCCCGGCCAGCGACGAGGGGTCGAACCCGAGGAGGAGGCCTCCGCCCCCGCCGGACATCCTCCTCGAGGAGAACGAGGTGCTGCCGCCCGTGGAGCAGCCCCCCGCCCTGCCGAGGGCCCGCCCGTCCGGCTCGTTTGGCCCGTTCGGGGTGGAGGCGGCACACGCCGCGCCCGTGCCGCCCGCCGGATGGCCAGCGTGCGCAACGACGCGGTGCCTCCGCCGCCCGCCGTGCCAGTGCCTTCCGTGCCGCCGATGGCCGCCGCTCCTGTTCATTCCGTGCTCCCATGCCCGCTCCCGCGCCCGTACCCCCGCTGGCCACTTCCTCCACTTCGAAGGCCGCCGAGCTGTTGGATCAGCGCTACCAGAAGCTGGACTCCCTCGGCACCGGGCCGCTCGGCACCGCGTACAAGGGCCGCTTCAACGCGCTCGGGCTGGACATCTGCGTCAAGGAGCTGAAGGACATCTTCGGCTACTTCTCCTTCCTCCAGCGCGGTGAGGTGCTCAAGCGGCTGAAGAAGGAGCTGTGCGCCCAGGCCCAGGTGCGCCACCCGGGCATCGTCCAGGTGCTGGACCAGAACACGGAGACGGCCCGGCCCTACTACGTGCTGGAGCTGCTGCACGGCAGCCTCAAGGGCAAGCTGGACGAGGGCGGGGGCAAGGGCGTGCCGGTGCCCGTCGCCATGCGCTGCTTCCTGCAGCTCGCCTACGCGCTGCGCGCCGCGCACGTCGTGGGCCTCACCCACCACAACCTCAAGCCGGAGAACGTCCTCTTCGACGTCTACGGCAACGCGAAGCTGGGCGACTTCGGCCTCGGCCGCGTGGTGGAGCAGGATGCCTCCAAGGGCCTGCCCCAGGTCTTCGTGGGCGCCGGCGGCATGGTGTACCTGGCCCCCGAGCTCATCCAGCCGCAGCGCGCGAAGGAGGCCGGTCCCGCCGCGGACGTCTACGGGCTGGGCATCCTCCTCTACGAGATGCTCACCGGGCAGATTCCCGGTCGCCGCTCGCCGCTGCCCTCCGAGGTCAACCCCGAGGCCCCCGCCGGTCTGGACGCCATCTTCGACAAGATGACCCAGGACCGGGGCGAGCAGCGCTACCCGGACATCGACGCGATGCTGGAGGACTTCTACAAGTCCTTCACCGAGGCGGAGTTCCTCGCCAAGGGCGACCTCATCCTGTCCTCGGAGCCGCAGTAACGCTCCGGTGTGACGAGCGCTCGCGGCGGGCGGGTCGGGCTGGTAGATCCGCTCCGCCATGAGCGACAGCCAGAGCCCCCAGGACACCGTCCTCGTCACCGTCACCGGGAAGGACCAGCCCGGCATCACCGCGCGCCTGACCGGCATCCTCGCCGAGGTGGGCGCGGAGCTGCTCGACATCGAGCAGGTGGTGGTGCAGGGCCAGCTCACCCTGTGCCTGCTGGTGCGCCTGCCCGAGGCGCGCGGCGTCCTCAAGGAGCTGCTCTTCGCGGCCCAGGAGCTGGGCGTGTCGCTGGACTTCCAGCCGGTGGATGCGCCGGCCGCCGCTGCTTCGGCCCTCAGCCGCCATGTCGTCACCGCTGTGGGGCGCGCCCTGGGCGCGCGCGAGCTGCACGCCGTGGCCGAGCGTCTGGCGCGCGCATGGGGCCAACATCGAGCGCATCGACCGCCTGTCCGAGCGGAACTCGGCTCCGTCGAGATCCGCATTTCCCTGTCGCCGGAGCGCGACCCCGAGGAGCTCAAGCGCTCGCTGCTGGAGCTGGCCATGGCCTCCAGCACCTTCGACGTGGCGCTGCAGCGCGAGAGCCTCTACCGGCGCGGCAAGCGGCTGGTGGTGATGGACATGGACTCCACGCTCATCCGCATCGAGGTCATCGACGAGCTGGCGCGCGCGGACGGGGTAGGCGAGCAGGTGGCGCGCATCACCGAGCGCGCCATGCAGGGCGAGATGGACTACGACGAGTCCCTGCGCCAGCGCGTGGCGCTGCTGGAGGGGCTGGACGCGACGGTGCTGCGCGGACATCGCCGCCAACCTGCCGCTCACCGAGGGCGCCGAGACGCTCATCCGCGTGCTCAAGCGGCTGGGCTACCGCACCGCCGTCATCAGCGGCGGCTTCTCCGTGGCGGCCGAGGCGCTCAAGGCGCCGGCTGGGCATCGACTACGCCTACTCCAACGTGCTGGAGGTGCGGGACGGCAAGCTCACCGGCCGCGCGCTGGGGCCCATCGTCAACGCGCAGCGCAAGGCGGAGCTGCTGGAGAGCATCGCGCAGTCGGAGGGCATCCTCCTCGACCAGGTCATCGCGGTGGGCGACGGCGCCAACGACCTGCTGATGCTGGAGCGCGCGGGCCTGGGCATCGCCTTCCGCGCCAAGCCCAAGCTGCGCGAGGCGGCCGACACCTCCATCTCCGCCGGCGGCCTGGACGCCATCCTCTACCTCCTGGGGCTCAGCGCGCGCGAGCTCCAGGAGGTGCTGGGGTAGGGCGGCTCAGGTGCGCATCCGCGCCGCCAACTCCTTCTGCTGGAGCATGCCCTTCTCCAGCAGAAGCTGAAGCAGGGCGCGGAGGATCTTCGAGCTCTTCTCCTGATTGACCTGCACCGCTTCCAGCCGCTGCATCTCCTCGGGGGAGAACACCGCGGCCGGGGACGGCGAGGTGCTGAGGATCTCATCGAGCAGGTCCGCGGCGCTCGAGCCTCCACCACTGGGTCGCGAGGCCGCGGCGCGGCGGCCTGCTCCCGGGCGTTCTGCTCGGCCAGGCGCGGGGAGATGTCGGAGATGGCCTTCATCACCGTCTTGCCGCTGATGTCGACGATCTTGAACTCATCCGCGTCGGCCTGACCCGCGCTCTCCCTTCGCGAGGAGTGGGCCGAGTGGGTGACGTTCGGCTCCTGGTTCCGGTAGTGGCGCAGGATGGCGTGCTCGATCTCCCGGTCACCCGCCACCATGGGGATGACGCGCGTGCGGCTGCGCGCGGCCACCTGATCGATGCTCTGCAGGTCGGACGGGTCCGCCATCGCGAGCACGAGCGTCTTGCCGTTGTCGCGCAGGCCCACGGGGAAGACGCCCTTCTGCTCGGCGAAGCCGACATCCAGCTTGGCGAGGGCGCCCGCGTCCTTTTGGATGTTGCCCAACTGAACACGCTGCACGCCCATGCCCTGGCTGATGGCCTGGGTCATGGCGTCCTCGGTGACGATGCCCATGTCGCTGATGATGCGCGTCAGGCGCCCGCCCCACTGGTCATGCTGGGCGAGGGCGCTGCGCAGTTGCATCTCATCGATGACGCGGGCCTTGACGAGGACTTCTCCAATACGGTTGCGAGGTGCGGCCATGGTCGCCAGTCTACGAAGGAAGAAGCCCGGAGTCGCGTTCGATGCCACGTGGATTCGAGACCTGCCTGGCCGAAGGGGTGGCGCTTTTCAACTCCGGGCGCTTCTACGAGGCGCACGAGGTCTGGGAAGAGGCGTGGTTGCACGAGCGCGGCGCACGCCGGCTGCTCCTCCAGGGCCTCATCCTCGTGGCGGCGGGCTGGCTGAAGCGGGACGCGGGCAACGCCCGGGGGGCGTGGATACTCTTCTCCCGCGCGCTGGAGCGGCTCGAGCAACTCCCTCCCAGCTGTGAGGGCATGGACGTGGGCGGCCTGTGCCCGCGGGTGGTGCGGTGGCGTGCGGGCGAGGCGGGCGAGCGGCCCTTGCTCGCCTGGCAGGCCCCCGAGCAGGGATGAGCGCCCTGATGCGGCCCTTCGCGGACGAGCACGGGAATGGCCCGCGACGGGGTCGCCTTGACACGTCCCGAAGCATGGTTCTCTTGAACCTGTGAGAGGCGCCGGGCCCCGGAGCGAGAGGGCTCGGCGCGGGTAGACAACCAAACAGTTTCAATACAGCCAGCGCGCCGCTGCTCCGCGAGGAGTGCGACGCGAACAGGAGACGACCATGCAGAATCGTTGGAACCCGTTCGAGACGAGCAATGGTGCCGTGGCGCTGGGCCCCCTGATGGCGAGGGAGTTCGACCAGCTCTTCCGTGAGATGGGCGTGCGCCCGGGCGGCTCGCGCGAGTTCATCCCGGCCGCCGACGTCTACGAGACGGCCGAGGGCATCACCCTGCTGGTGGACCTGCCGGGGCATGACCCGAAGTCCATCGAGGTGAAGGTGGAGAACGACACCCTCACCCTCAAGTCGGCGCGCAAGGCGGAGCGCCCGGACAAGGAGGGCGCGCGGAGGCTGGAGCGCAGCTTCGGCGTGTACGCCCGCTCCTTCGTGCTACCGCGCACGGTGGATGCGTCCAAGGTGGAGGCCCGCTACGAGAACGGCGTGCTCACCCTGACGGTACCGCGCCGCGAGGAGTCCCGCCCCCGCGTCGTCGAGGTGAAGGTCAATAGCTGAGCGGTGACACGTCGCACCGGGCGGGACGGGCTCCTGAAGAGGGGCTCGTCCCGTTCGTTTTCGGGCGACACGAAAGACACGAGCGGCGATGCGCCATCTCTCGGGGCCCTGGAACATGGCCCCGTGGAGACGCCTCGCCGCTCTCGTCGTACCCGCGCGCTAGCGCTTGACGGCGGGGGCCGCCCCGAGCGCCAGCGGCACGCGGAACAGCTCGAGCACCTGCTGCACGTCCAGCGGCTTGGGCAGGCACGCCACGGCGCCGGCCTGCTTGGAGCTGCTCCACCACCTCGGGCGAGTGGGCGGAGGTCATGGTGATGAGCCGCACGCCCTCCATCTGCTTGCGCGCGCGGATGCGGCGGCACACCTCGAGACCGTCGATGTCCGGCATGTTCAGGTCGATGAGCATGCCGTGCGGCTTCTGCTCGCTCACCAGCAGCAGCGCCTCGACGCCGCTGGTGGTCGTCTGCAGCTCCACCTGGTTGGCGTAGGGCTTGAAGGCGCGCTTGATGGCGTCGAGCACCTGCCGCTCGTCATCCACCACCAGCAGCCGCACGGTGCTGCTGCCCAGCTCCTCGGGCACCGGCATCTGGTGGGTGATGAGGAACGTCCGCAGGTCCGCCGAGCGCACGCGCCGGTGACCACCTGGCGTCCGGAACGCCATCAGGATGCCTCGGTCGATCCACTTGCTCACCGTGGACGGGTCCACCTGGAGCAACCGGCTGATGTCGTGGGTCGTGTAGAGCTGATCCGTCATCGAACTCCCCTTACTACTGCTCGCTGGCTTCCGGCCTTCATAGGATAAGACACCTAAGCGGGAAGCGAAAATTCTTTGATTTCACAACTTGACAGCTTGTAGGGCATCAGGGTCCCTGATGTGTCGAACGGTGGCCTCCCACCGTCCCGATGCCTTCAAGCACAGCTCCACCAATTCGCGCGCGGCGCCGTGACCACCCCGGTTCCGAGCGACGTAATGGACTTCCTGACGCACCTCGGGCGCTGCATCCGACGGGCATGCCGACAGCCCCGCCTGGCTCAGCGGGCCCAGGTCGTTGAGGTCGTCCCCCATATAGGCACACTCCTCGGGGGATGCCTCCAACTGGGCGAGCAGCTCGCGAAAGCCCGCCGCCTTGTTCTTGCGACCCTGGAATACGGCGGAGAGGCCCAGCTCGCGGCCCCGCACCTCGACGATGGACGAGCTGCGCGCGGTGAGGATGGCGGTGCGCAGGCCCGCCACCTTCGCCATCACCAGCCCGTGGCCGTCCTTGACGTCGAAGCGCTTCATCACCTCGCCGCCATCGCCGTAGAAGAGGCCTCCATCCGTGAGCACACCGTCCACGTCGAAGACGAGCAGCCGCACGCGCGATGCGCGCTCGGTCAGCTCGTCCTTGCTCGGTTTGGGCGGCAGCTCCGTCATGTCGTGCCCCTGGGATTCCCCTCCCACGACTTCGATTCACTTCGACCGCGAACTATGCCGGCTCGTGCCCCAACGCACGCCGGATGGCCAACACCTGACCTAGCACGTCCTCGAACATCTGGGGTGAGAGCGAGCACGGACCGTCACACAGGGCACGATCCGGGTCCTCATGCACTTCCGTGAAGAGTGCGTCTATTCCAGCGGCGGCGGCGGAGCGCGCGAGCAGCGACACGAACTTGCGCTCACCGGCCGTCTCCCCATTGCCGGCCGAGGGGCAGCTGCACGGAGTGGGTGGCGTCGAAGCACACGACGAGCCCGGCCTCGCGCATCTGCAGGAAGCCGCGCATGTCCACCACGAGGTTGTTGTAGCCGAAGGTGGCGCCGCGCTCGGTGACGAGCACGTTGGGGTTGCCCGCCTCCACGGCCTTGCGCGCCGAGTGGACGATGTCCTTGGGCGCCACGAACTGGCCCTTCTTCAGGTTGACGCCCTTGCCGGTGCGCGCCACCGCCTCCACCAGGTCCGTCTGGCGGCAGAGGAAGGCGGGAATCTGGATGATGTCCACCACCTCGGCGGCGGGGCCCACGTGGCTCGTCTCGTGGACGTCCGTGAGGACGGGCACGCCCACCTCGCGCTTGATGCGGTCGAGGATGCGCAGGCCTTCCTTCAGGCCGGGGCCCCGGAAGGACTTGCCGCTGGTGCGGTTGGCCTTGTCGTAGGAGCACTTGAAGGCGTAGGGCACGCCCAGCCGCGACGTCATCTCCTTGAGGAGCCTGGCGTGCCGCAGCGCCATCTCCTCGGACTCGATGCTGTCCGGGCCGGCGATGACGAAGAGCTTCTGCCCCGGGCCGACCTTGTAGCCGCAGAGGTTGATGCTCGGGGTGCTCATGCCTGCGTCCTTCCCGCGTCACGCTGGGCGAGGGCCGCGCGGATGAAGCCGGAGAAGAGCGGGTGCGGCGCGAAGGGCTTGCTCTTGAACTCGGGATGGAACTGGCAGCCCACGAAGTAGGGGTGGTCCGGCAGTTCAATCATCTCCACGAGGTTGAGCTCGGGGTTGTGGCCGGACACGACGAGGCCCGCCTCCTGCAGCCGGCCGCGGTAGGCGTTGTTCACCTCGTACCGGTGGCGGTGCCGCTCGTGGATGACGTCCTCCCCATACAGCTTGTGCGCCAGCGTGCCGGGCTTGAGCGCGCAGGCGTAGCTGCCCAGGCGCATGGTACCACCCTTGTCCTGCACCTTCACCTGGCTCTCCATGAGCGTCACCACCGGGTGCGGGGTGTGCTCATTGAACTCGAGCGAGTTGGCTCCGCTCGAGCCCCAGCACGTTGCGGCTGAACTCCACCACCGCCATCTGCAGGCCCAGGCAGATGCCGAAGAAGGGCACCCGCTTCTCGCGGGCATACCGCACCGCGGCGATCTTCCCCTCGGTGCCGCGCACGCCGAAGCCGCCGGGCACCAGGATGGCGTCCACCCCGCTCAGCATCGCCTCGGCGCCCTTCTCCTCCACTTCCTGCGAGTCCACGAACTGCAGGTCCACCTTCACGTCGTTGGCGATGCCACCGTGGAGCAGCGACTCATTGAGGCTCTTGTAGCTCTCCTTGAGGTCCACGTACTTGCCGACGATGCCCACCTTCACCTCGCCACGGCTCGGCGAGTACACCTTGCGGATGATGTCCTCCCAGCGGTCCAGCCGGGCGGCGCGCGTCCAGATGTTGAGCGTCTCGGCCAGCCGCTCGTCGAGGCCCTGGCGGTGCAGCTCCAGCGGCAGCTCGTAGATGCTCTTCACGTCCGGCGAGGTGAACACGTTGCCGTTGTCCACGTTGCAGAACATGGCGATCTTGTCTTTGATCTCGCGGCTGATTTCCCGGTCGGTGCGGCAGATGAGGAAGTCCGGCTGGATGCCGATCTCCCGCAGCTTCATCACCGAGTGCTGGGTGGGCTTGGTCTTCACCTCGCCGGCCGCGCCGATGTAGGGCAGCAGGGTGAGGTGCATGTAGACGGCGTTGCCGGCGCCCACGTCGTAGCGCATCTGGCGGATGGCCTCGAGGAAGGGCAGCGACTCGATGTCGCCCACGGTGCCGCCCACCTCCACGATGACCGCGTCCACGCCCTGGGCCGCCTGACGGATGCAGGACTTGATCTCATCCGTGATGTGCGGAATCACCTGGACCGTCTTGCCCAGGTACTCGCCCCGGCGCTCCTTCTGGATGACGGCGTGGTAGATGCGCCCGGAGGTGAAGTTGTTGAGCCGGGACATCCGCGCGTTGGTGAAGCGCTCGTAATGCCCCAGGTCCATGTCGGTCTCGCCACCGTCGTCGGTGACGAAGACCTCTCCATGCTGGAACGGGCTCATCGTGCCCGGGTCGATGTTGATGTAGGGGTCGAGCTTCAACAGCGTGATGTCGAGCCCACGGTTCTCGAGCAGGGCGCCAATGGATGCAGAGGCGAGCCCCTTGCCCAGCGAGCTGACCACCCCGCCGGTCACGAAGATGAACTTGGTCTTCTTGGAGCGCATGACCCTTCCTGCCAAGAGACCCCGGGGGCGTCAATGATTCTTCCAGCGCGGCTGGACGGTTGCCTGGTCCCGGAAGTCCAGCAAGGGAGGGATCTCAGTCCTGACCCTGGCTCCGGGGGCGGGACTCGGCGTAGTCGCGGGCCCTTGGCTCGCTGGCGCGCTGGTCGCGCAACGGGCAGTGCCGGCAGCTCCAACCCTCCCACCCGCGCTTCACCGCGAGGTGCAGGCAGGCGTCATAGTTGAAGCAGAACAGGTTGCGCTGGGAGTCCACCGCCGACTCGTCACGCAGGGCGGAGGGCAGAGGGCTGGGGCAAGGTGTGATGGACAAGGTCAGGGCCTCCGGCGGATGAACGGGCCTTTTTCCCCCGGCGGCTGAAACAGGGATGTCGCGCGTGCATTCCCGAGGGTGGGCAAAAAAGACCCGCCCGCCCCACGGCCCCGCTCTGGGGTGCGTAGGACGGGCGGGCCCGCACTCTTCGGCGTCACTCCCCGCCGGACGGTGGCTTCTTCAGCGCGCCATCCCAGCGGAGGTGGACGCCTGACTCATGCTATCGGTCAAGGCATCACCTCCTTTCGTCTGCGGGCGCTTAAGTAATGACGGCATTTCCACCGCGCCACTGCCGCGGGCACACACGGTGGGACCGCCTGGAGAGCAGGCGGCCGGGCGAGCGCTCCTCAGGCCGCCACGAACTGGCGCTCCACCAGCCGGCGGTAGAGGCCGTCCTGGTCCATGAGCGCGGCGTGGTTGCCGCTCTGCACCACCTTGCCGCCCTCCAGCACCAGCACGCGGTCCGCGCCGATCACCGTGGACAGGCGGTGGGCGATGATGAGCGTGGTGCGGCCCTCCATCAGCCGCTCCAGGGCCTCCTGCACCAGGTGCTCGCTCTCCGCGTCGAGCGCGCTGGTGGCCTCGTCCAGCACCAGCAGGCGCGGGTCCTTGAGCACGGCCCGGGCGATGGCGATGCGCTGCTTCTGGCCGCCGGAGAGCTGCACGCCGCGCTCGCCCACCAGGGTGCGGTAGCCCTCGGGGAAGCGGGAGATGAACTCGTGCGCGTTGGCGGCGCGCGCGGCGGCCTCCACCTCGGCGTCGCGTGGCGTCCATGCGGCCGTAGCGGATGTTGTCCGCGATGGAGGCGGCGAAGAGCATCGGCTCCTGCGCCACCGTGCCAATCTGCTGCCGCAGCCACTCGGGGTCGAGCGCGCGTCAGCGGCTTGCCGTCCAGCAGCACGCGCCCGCCCTGCGGGTCATACATGCGCGCCAGCAGGCCGGCGATGGTGGACTTGCCCGCGCCCGAGGGGCCGACGATGGCCACCACCTCGCCCGGGGCGAGCTGCAGGTCGATGCCCTGCAGCACCGGCACGTCCTGGCGCGTGGGGTAGGCGAAGCGCACCTCCTGGAAGTCGACGCGGCCCTGGACGGACGGCAGGCGCTCGCCGCCCGAGGCGGGGATGGCGGGCTTGCGGTCGATGAGCTCGAAGACGCGCTCGGCGGCGCCCGAGGCGCGCATGAAGTCCGCCCAGAGGTCCGCCAGGGCCCCCAGCGCGATGGCCACCATGAGCGAGTAGATGAGGAAGGAGGTGAGGTTGCCCACCGTCATCTTGCCATCCAGCACCAGCCGGCCGCCGTACCAGAGCACCACCGCGGAGGCCAGGTAGCCGGCGGAGGAGGCCCCGGCCAGGAAGAAGGAGGACTGCCGCGCCCGGTGGCGCGCAATCTCATAGGCGCGCTCGGTGGCGGAGGCGTAGCGGGCCACCTCGTGCCGCTCGGCGGCGAAGGAGCGCACGGTGCGGATGCCGGAGAGGCTCTCCTCGGCCACCTCGTTGGCGACGGCGAGCGCGTCCTGCGTCTGCTTGGAGAGCCCGCGCACCTTGCGGCCGTACGTCACGGCCCCCACCGCCACCACGGGCACGATGGCCAGCATCAGCCCGGTGAGCACCGGGGAGGTGTAGAAGAGCAGCGCGATGCCGCCCATCGCCTGCGCCGCGTTGCGCAGGGCCATGGAGATGTTCACGCTCACCGTGTTCTGCAGCACCGTGGTGTCCGAGGCGAGCCGGTTGGTGAGCTCGCCCGTCTTGTCGCTCGTCGAAGAAGCCCACGTCCTGGGACATGAGGCTGCCGAAGAGCTCCTGCCGCAGTCGCGTCACCACCCGCTCGCCCGCGGTGGTGAAGAGGTAGAAGCGCATCGCCATGGTCAGGCCCTGCAGCAGGAACACGGCCACCATGGTCAGGGCGATGTTGTCGATGCGGGCGCGGTCCCCCGCCTTGAGCGCCTGGTCGATGATGTCGCCGATGACCTTCGGGTACACCAGACCCAGGGCGCTGGCGATGAGCAGGAAGACGGTGCCGGCGACGAGCCTGCGCGCCTGGGGACGGGCGAGGCTCATGATGCGCCGGAACGTCACGCGGGAGAACTTCGGCTTCTGGGGGGCATCGGGCTTCTTGGGGGCGTCGGACACGCGCGCAGACTAACCCGGGGCATGTCGCGCCGCATGCCTACCTGAATGGCGGGGCGGCGGCTTCAGCCGCGCATCACCGCCTCCACCCGGGCCACGTCCTCGGGCACGTCCACCGCCACCGAGCGCCCCGCCACCTTCCCGCAACGGATGCGGAGGCCGTGCTCCAGCGCTCGTAGCTGCTCCAACTTTTCCGCCTGCTCCAGCGGGGTGGCGCTCAGGCCCGCCAGTCGCAGCAGCGTCTCGCGCCGGTAGCCGTACAGTCCCAGGTGCGCCCAGCGCTGGACCGCGCCCGCCTCGGCCGGCTCGCGGATGAAGGGCACGGTGCTGCGGCTGAAGTAGAGCGCGTCCCCATCCAGGGCCAGCACCGCCTTCACCACGTGGGGGCTGTCCGCCTCGGCCGTCTCCAGCGGGCGCACCAGCGTGCCCATCCGCACGGCCGGGTCCGCGAAGAGGCCCGCCAGCACCCGCAGTGAATCCGGGTCCACCAGCGGCTCGTCCCCCTGCACGTTCACCCACACCTCCACCTCCGGGCGCGCCCGAGCCACCTCGGCCACCCGGTCCGTCCCCGTGGCGCAATCCGGCGACGTCATCACCGCCGTGCCTCCGAAGCTCGCCACCGTCTCCTGGATGCGGACGTCGTCCGTGGCCACCAGCACCTCGTCGAAGACGCGCGCCTCCTGGCAGCGGGTCCACACGTGCTGAATCATCGGGCGGCCGGCGATGAGGGCCAGCGGCTTGCCGGGAAAGCGCGTGCTGGCGTAGCGGGCGGGGATGACGGCGACGGTGCGGGGGGCGGTCATGACGCGCGCTGTCTATCAGATTCACGACGCTGCCATGCGCCCCAGGGCCTGAGCCCCTAGGCGCAACCGGGCCCGTGCCTAGTTTCACCCCCAATATGAAGAAGGTCCTCCATATCGTCGGGGCGCGTCCCAATTTCATGAAGGTGGCACCCATCCACCGGGCCATCTCCGAGCGCGGCGTGCTCACGCAGCGGCTGGTGCACACCGGCCAACACTATGACGTGAAGATGAGCGACGTCTTCTTCACCGACCTGGGCATGCCCGCCCCGGACGTCCACCTCGGTATCGGCTCGGGCAGCCACGCCGAGCAGACGGCCAGGATGATGCTGGAGCTGGAGAAGGTGTTCTCCAGCGAGAAGCCGGACCTCGTCTCCGTGGTGGGGGACGTCAACAGCACCCTGTCCGCCGCGCTCGTGGCGGCGAAGATGGGCATCCCCCTCTCCCACGTGGAGGCGGGGCTGCGCAGCCTCGAACGCACCGCGCCCGAGGAGATCAACCGCATCCTCACGGATCGCATCTCGGACCTGCTGCTGACGCCCTCGGCCGACGCGGACGCCAACCTCATCCGCGAGGGCCTGGAGCCGGAGCGCATCCGCCTCGTGGGCAACGTGATGATCGACTCGCTGCTGACGGCCCGGGACAAGGCCCTGCGGCTCTCCACGCTCGAGGACCTGGGCCTCGAGCCGCGCGGCTACGCCGTCTGCACCCTGCACCGCGCCTCCAACGTGGATGACGCGAAGGTGTTCGGCGGGCTGTTGTCCGCGCTGGCCCACGTGGCCAACCGGCTGCCCGTCGTCTTCCCCGTCCACCCGCGCACCCGCAAGCGCCTCGCGGAAATGGGGCTCGGCGCCACGCTGGAGCGCACCCCGGGCCTGCGGCTGGTGGACCCCATGGGCTACCTGGAGTTCCTCTGCGCTCACCTCCCAGGCCCGGCTCGTCTTCACCGACTCCGGTGGCCTCCAGGAGGAGACCACGGTGCTCGGCATTCCCTGTCTCACCGTGCGCGAGAACACCGAGCGTCCCATCACCGTCGACATCGGCACCAACGTCGTGGTGGGCACCGACCCGGCCCGCATCCAGCAGGCCGCGGACCGCATCCTCGAGGGTCTGGGGAAGCGGGGCCGCATCCCGGACCTGTGGGACGGGCGCACCGGCGAGCGCATCGCCCGCATCTACGAGCAGTTCCTCGGGGTGGGGGAGTTCTCGAAGCGCGTGGCCGGGTAGCTCCCGGCGGCATCGAGCAGGGGGGCGAAGTCCGTGGGCGACTCGCCTCCCCCTGCTTCCTGGAGGAGGCGTTCCTAGCGCGTCTCCTGCCGGAACGTCTGGATGACCTCGTTGATCCGCCGCCCGCTCGGGTCCTCCTTGCGCGGGTCCGCGATGACCAGCAGCACCTTGCCCGAGGCCAGCGAGGAGCCGACGGTGTTGCCCACCAGCTCCCAGCCCGCATCCTCTGCCTTCCGGGCCTGCTCCGCCTCCTTGAACTCGCACACCGTGGCGTCCAGGCCCGCGACCTTGCCGGCGAAGCACTTGCCGCCGGGCAGCTTCTCGCCCACATCCTTGAACTCCCCCGGCGATTGGCCCGCCTTGCGCCACGCGTCGATGACGTCCTCGGGGCTGCTGCTGCATGCCGCCAGCAGCAGTAGACCCAGGCACAAGAGCTTCCGTCGCATGCTCAGTCCCTGTCCTTGAACTTCTTGTGCTTGTGCTTCTCGTGCTTGTGCCTCGGACGCTCAGGCTCCTCCACGATGATCACCTCGTGGCGGACCGGCACCGGCTCCACCTTCACCTTGACGCCCACGGCTGGCACGTTCACCTCCACCTGCAGCACCGGGCCGCGGTACTCGGGCGGCGGCAGCTTCACCACCACCGGGAGCGTGTAGCTCCACGGGCGGTAGAGGACGTTCACCTTCACCAGCTTCGGGCTGTCGCGCCTGTACTCCTCCGGGTACTCGCCCGCGTAGTAGTACACGTCCTCCTGCTCCTCGAAATCGTGCCTCGGGGGCGGCGGGTAGGAATGGTAGTGCGGCCCGTCGTGGTAGCAGTACTCCACGTCGTCCTCCTCGGTGTCCTCCTCGAGGATGACGTTGATGACCACCGGGTGGTGCCCGTAGATACGAGTGGCGCGGCCCCTCGTACCCGAAGGGCGCCGGGTCGCCGATGAAGAAGTACACGTCGCCGTGCAGCCGGTAGAGGACCTGCGCGTGCATGGGCGCCGCGGTGTGCACGTGCACCGCCTGGATGTGGCAGAGCCCGCCATTGGGCTCACCGGTGCGCGGGTGCAGTCCCGCGTACTTCACCGGTTTCGCTTCGCTCAACCCCGCACCGGCAAGCGCCAGCAGGAGTGCCCAGCCCATCAAGTCCATCCGTGCCATCTCCACCTCCGTGGGGCGCGCAGACTACGACGGATGGCATGAAGGAGAAGAGCCGCTCGGTGGGCCTCGGTGCTCGGGGTTGTAGCGCCGCTGCGTCTTCGCCCGCCTGACTGTACGGCATGCGTGAGGGCAGCTCCTCCGAGGTGTTCACAGGGCGCCCGTCTCGCTACAGGATGCACCCCGCGGTGCGCCTCCGCATCCGCTCGTTCCGATGGGTCTCCTGCCTTCACACACCACGCTCCGCAAGCTCCTGCTCCTGCTCCTCGGGGTCCTCGCCGGGGCGGGCCTGGCAGTCGAGCTCGCGTATGCCGTGTGGCGGCCTCGGGGGCTGACGCCGGTGCTCGGGCTTCCTGTCGCTCAGCTACGAGCAGAACCTGCCCACCTGGTACTCCTCGGGACTCCTGCTCTGCTGCGCACTGGCGCTCGCGCTCATCGCACGAGAGGCGGCGCTCACCGGTGCTCCGCGCCGCCTCCACTGGTGGGGGCTCGCTGTAGCCTTCCTCTACATGTCCCTGGACGAGGCGGTCGGCCTGCACGAGCACCTCGGCGAGTCTCTGGAGCTCCAGGGCGTGCTGTACTTCAGTTGGGTGGTGCCGGCGGGGGCCCTCGTCGCGGTGCTCGCGCTGGCCTATCTGCCCTTCCTCGCGGACCTGCCCGCGAGGCCCCGCCGGCAATTCCTCGTCGCCGGCGTGCTCTACGTGGGCGGCGCGCTCGGCATGGAGCTGCCGCTCGGCTACTGGACGGAGCGGCATGGCAACGACAACCTCGTCTACGCGCTCATCGACCTCGTCGAGGAGTCCCTCGAGCTGCTGGGGGTCGAGCCTCTTCCTCTCCGCCCTGGTGGAGTACCTGGGGGCGCGCGTGCGCGTTACCCTCGTACCCCCCGAGCGCTGACGCGGCGACCGGGCCATGCCTGCCTCCGTGGACAAGCCGTCGCCGTACATCGTGGGGCCGGCCTACGACTGGGCCTTCTTCCTGCTGCCGCCGCTCCTGGCGCTCGCGCTGGGGGTGGCCATCTCCGGCACCGCGTTCAGCGGCGAGCCGCTCACGTTCTGGGGCCGCGAGAAGACCGGGGCCGGGCTGCTCGTCGGTACCCTCATCCACGCGCACCTCGTGGCCGTGTTCTTCCGCAGCCACGGCAACCCGGCCATCTTCCGGCGCTATCCGCTGCGCTTCCTGCTGGTGCCGGTGCTGGTCTGGGTCGCCATCCGCGGGTCGAGCTGGGTAGCGGCCGCGGCCACCGTGCTCGCCACCTTCTGGGACGTGTGGCACTCGGGGCGCAGACGTTCGGCTTCGCGCGCATCTACGACCGCAACGGAGGCAACCCGCCCGCTGCTCGGCCCGGCGCCTCGACTTCTGGCTCAACCAGCTCCTCTACGCCGGGCCCATCCTCGCGGGCGCGACGCTGCTGGACCACGTCCGCGGCTTCGAGGCGCTTCGCGGACGTGGGGATGCCGTTCTTCACCGCCGTTCCGGCCTTCATGTCGGCGACCCACCGCGTGTGGACGCTCGGGGTGCTGCACCGTCGGGTCCGCCTTCCTCGTCTTCTACCTGCTCGCGAGCTGGCAGCCTGCACGCGGCGGGGACACCGGCTCTCGTTCCAGAAGGTCTTCCTGCTCGTCACCACGGGCGCCTGCTCCATCTACACCTGGGGCTTCAATAGCTGGGGCGAGGCCTTCTTCATCATGAACCTGCTCCACGCCGTGCAGTACCTGGCCCTGGTGTGGGCGACCGAGCGGGAGCGCATCCGGGAGCGGCTGCGGCTCGGACGGTGGCGCGCCAGCACGCCTGGGGCGGCTGCCGTCTTCCTGGGCTCGGTGCTCGCCTACGGCGTCGGGTGCGGAGCTGCTGAACCCGGACCTGGAGAGCCTGTGGGCGGTGACGATCGTCGTGTCGCTCATGCACTTCTGGTACGACGGCTTCGTCTGGTCCGTGGGCCGCCAGCAGGTCTGAGCGTCAGCGCTGTGCGGCCACCTTCGGGACGAGTCTGGCCGCCCGGCTCTGGACGTTGGCGTATGGGTCCGTGCGCGCCGCCTCCTCGAGGTAGGGGGCCGCGGGGGCTCCCACTTCGCGCACGAGGAAGTCCGAGCACTTCCTGTGGGAGCGATCGCTCACCAGGCAGCGGATGACGTTGCGGATGAGCTTCTCATCCGAGCGGTAGGCGGGGTCGTTGCGAATGGCCGCGCCATAGGAGGCGAGGCCATCCTCCCAGCGGAGGTTGTCGAAGTTGACGTGCCCCTCCAGATAAGGGGCGTAGGCGTTCCTGGGATACTGCGTGCGAAGTCTCGCGAGCGCGCGGAGCGTCTGCTCCCTCCGACGCTCTCCCTCCTTCGCCCAGCGTTCGATCTGCTCGATGTCGGGGAGCTCCTCCCGCGAGCCGGTCTTCTCCTCGGCGAGGGCTTCCGTCTTCTCGCCGCGAGGGGGCTGCGGCTTGGGCGCGGGGGAGCTCTTCGCGACGGAAGGAGGCGCGTTCGTGGCGGGCTCCGCGGCTTGTTCCTTCGGCCAGAGCAGCGCCGCGCCGAGACCGAGCAGGATCATGCCCGTGGCGCCCACGGCCAGCATCGGCCGCTTGTCCCGGCGCGGCACCAGCTCCCGCGAGTCGAGCACCGTCGGGGCCAGCCACCGGTGCCGGCGGCGGCAAGTCGCGCTCCGCCGGGTGGTTGGGGAGGGTGGCCGCAGCGGACGGCTCGACGGGAGCGCTCAGCTCCGGGAGTGCATCCAGTGCGGCGGCGAAATCCGTGGCCGATTGGAAGCGGTGCTCCGGCTGCTTCGCCATCGCCTTGCCGACGAGCCTCTCCAACTCGGGGGAGAAGTCCGCCCCGGAGCGGACGCTGCCCAGGGTCGGCGGTGCGGCCTCCTTGTGCTTGCGCATCACCTCGGTGGCCAGCTCGCCGTTGAAGGGTTTGCTTCCGGTGAGCAGCTCGAAGAGGAGCACGCCGACGGAGTAGAGGTCCGTTCGGGCGTCGATCTCCCCGGCACGGATCTGCTCCGGGGCCATGTAGCCGGGCGTGCCCACGGCGAGGCCCATGGTCAGACCCGTCACCGTGTCTCGCAGCCGGGCGAGACCGAAGTCGAGGATGCGGACCTGATCTCCCAGCCCGATGGCCTCCGTCAGGATGATGTTGTCCGGCTTGATGTCCCGGTGGACGATGCCCTGGGCGTGTGCGTGGGCCAGCCCCGCCAATACCTGACGCACGATGCCCAGAGCCCGCTTCACGGAGAGCGGCCCGTCTTCGCGCAACACCGAGCGCAGCGTCCGCCCCGTGACGAACTCCATCACCATGAAGGGCGCATTGCCCTCCACGCCGAAGTCGATGACCGAGACGCAGCACGGGTGCGACAGCCGGCTCATCGCCTGCGCTTCGATCTGAAACCGCCGCTGGAAGCTTGGGTCCGCCGCCATCCACGGGTGGAGGAACTTGATGGCCACCGCACGGCCGAGCTCCAGTCGCTCACCGCGGTACACCACGCCCATGCCCCCGGCGGCGAGTCGCTGGAGGATCCGGTAACGCTCTTGCAGGATGGTGCCGATACGGGGGTCGGAGACGGCGGTCGGTTCCATAGCGGGCCCGCGAGGTTATCAGGCCCGCCCGTGGCTGGGGGGCGCGTGGGGTTCGCCCGGAGTGAACCTCGGGGAGGAAGCGGGCGTCGCACTGTGTTAAGCCGGGACGGTCGCATGCGCACCCCGAGCGAGGACACAGCCCCCGTCTCCGGCGAGGCCCCCGAGGGCTACGTCGACATTCCGTTCGTCGTCGAGCCGAACTATGCCGGCTGGCGGCTCGACCGCTACCTCTCCGAGAAGATTCGCCGGCTCCCGCTCGCGCGCCTCCAGGGCATCATCCAGCGCGGTGTCCTCTGCGAGGGGCGCCGCCTCAAGCCCTCCACGCCCGTCTACCCGGGCCTCTCCTTCCGTATCCGCCGCCCCGCCAGCCAGGAGCCGGACACGCCCACCGAGCTGCCCGCCCTCTTCCAGGACGACTGGCTGCTCGTGCTCGACAAGCCCGCGGGGCTCCCCATCCATCCCACCGCCCGCTACCACAAGGGCACGCTTGTCACCCTGCTGCGCGAGCGCTTCGGCGAGGCCTTCGCCGAGCCCGCCCACCGCTTGGATCGCGAGACGAGCGGCCTCGTCGTCTGCGGGCGCACCACCGAGTCCTGCCGTGTCCTCGGCCGCCTCTTCGTCTCCCGCGACGTCCACAAGGAGTACCTCGCTGTCTGCGAAGGCCACCCGCCCGAGGACACCTTCGTCGTGGACGCCCCCATCGCCGAGGGCACCGAGCTCATCCGCATCGCCGTGCGAATCGATCCCGTGGAGGGCAAGGAGAGCCGCACCCGCTTCCAGGTGCTCCAGCGCTTCTCTCGCAGCGGCGAGCCCTTCGCCCTGCTGCGCTGCTACCCGGAGACGGGCCGCCAGCATCAGATTCGCATCCACCTGCGCGAGGCCGGCTTCCCCCTGGTGGGCGACAAGATGTACGGCCCGGACCCCGGCTACTTCGACCGCTTCAGCAAGCACTCCCTGGAGCCCGAGGCCTGGCTCCGGCTCCGCCTGCCTCGCCACGCCCTCCACGCCGCGCGCATCTCCTTCCCCCATCCGGGCACTAGAGAGATCGTCACCTTCGACTCGCCCCTTCCCGAGGACCTCCAGGACTTCATCGCCGGCCGGCCATGAGGAATCCGCCATGATCGAAGACCGCTTTCCCCCAGACGGCTCCAGCACGGCGGACGGGTTGCCTCCCGAGGTCCTCCTGGACGTACTCCTCGAGGGGGTGGTGGTCTTCGACGCGAGCTGGCGCATGACGTACCTCAACGCCGTGGCCGCCCGGGTGATAGGGCGTCGGCGCGAGGAGCTGCTCGGCCGGGTGTTGTGGGACGAGTATCCCCAGGCGCGCGGCACGCTCTTCGGCGAGGCCTACCTCCGTGCCATGGCCGAGGGGGTGTCCTTCACCGTCGAGACCTTCCTGCGCCAGCTCGGTGTCTGGCTCGAGGCGCGCATGGTGCCTCGCGGGAACAACCTCGTGGTCATCTTCCGGGATGTGACGGCGCGCCGTCAGGCGGAGGAGGCCTTCGAGAAGAGCTCGGCCCGGCTCTCGCTGCTGCAGGCGGTGACGACGAAGCTGTCCGAGGCGGCCTCCGCCGAGGAGGTGGTGGACGTCATCATGCGCGGCGCGATGCTGGCGGTGGGGGCCACGGGGGGCGCGATCGGTATCCCGGAGCCAGAGGGGAACATGGTGCGACTGGTGACCAGCGAGGGGTTATCCTCCGAGTTGGTACGCAGGTACGAGTTCGTGCCGCTCGGCGCGGAGGTACCCATCGCCCGGTGCTTCCACTCCGGTGAGCCCGAGTGGCTGTGCTCGCTCGCGGACTTCGAGGCGCGCTACCCCCAGTTGGTCGCGGAGGTGCGGATCTCCCCCGTCCAGGCCCTGACCTGCCTGCCCATGCGCGCCAAGGACATTGTCCTGGGCGCGCTGTTGCTCTCCTTCGCCCAGCCTCGCACCTTCGACGAGGCGGACCGCGGCTTCATGATGGCGCTGGCACACCAGGGGGCGCTCGCGCTCGACCGGGCCCGTCTCTTCGATCGCGAGCAGGCGGCGCGCGCCGAGGCCGAGTCCCAGGTGAAGGAACACGTGCGCGCCCGGCAGGAGCTGGAGGTGTTGGCCAGCAGGCTGCGCTTCCTCGCCGAGGCCAGCACGCTGCTGGTCGGCTCGCTCGACTACACCACCACGCTGGAGAGCCTGACGCGGCTGGTGGTGCCCGAGCTCGCGGACTGGTGCTCGGTGTACATGCTCACCGAGGGCGGGGGCGTGGAGCTGCTCGCGGTGATGCACCAGGACCCGTCCCGGGTGGAGCTGGCGCGGGAGATGTCGCGTCGCCAGCCCATCGACCTGTCCGCTCCCGGTGGCGTGGGCAAGGTGCTGCGCACGGGCCAGTCGGAGTGGATGTCAGTCGTGCCCGAGGAGGCCCTGATTGGCGCGGCGCGCGAGCCCGAGCTGCGGCCGTTGCTGCGGTCGATCGGCCTGCGCTCCGTCATCTACGTGCCGCTGCTGGTGCGCGGCCGGGTGCTCGGCGCCCTCATGATGGCCCAGGCCGAGAGCGGACGGCACTACTCCGAGGAGGACCTGCGGCTGGCCGAGGAGCTGGCGCGCCGCGCGGCCCTCAGCGTGGACAACGCGCGGCTGTTCCGCGAGGCCCAGGACGCCGTCCGCCTGCGCGACGAGTTCCTCTCCATCGCCAGCCACGAGCTGAAGACGCCCCTCACCTCGCTGCGGCTGCAGCTCTCCCTCATCGAGCGGCTCATGAGCGAGGAGTCGCGGTCGAAGGTCCGCCCCAAGATGGAGACCGCCCGCCGCCAGGTGGACCGGCTCGCCAGTCTGGTCAACATGCTGCTCGACGTGAGCCGCGTCGCCACCGGCCGCGTCATCCTGGAGCTGTCCGAGGTGGACCTCACCCACCTCGTGCAAGAGTCCCTGGAGCGGCTGCTCGAGGTATTCGAGCAGGCCGGCTGCCTCGTGACGTTCCAGGCCGAGGGCCCGGTGGTGGGGCGTTGGGACGCGCTCCGGCTGGAGCAGGTCGTCGTCAACCTGCTCACCAACGCGGCCAAGTACGGACAGGGCCAGCCCATCCACATCCAGGTGGAGGCGACCGCCGAGCGGGCCCGGCTCACCGTGCGCGACAAGGGCATCGGCATCGGTCCCGAGGATCTGCCTCGCCTCTTCGGGCGCTTCGAGCGCGCGGTGAGCGTCCGGCACTACGGCGGCCTGGGCCTGGGGCTCTACATCAGCCGGGAGATTATCGAGGCCCATGGCGGGCGGGTGAGCGTGGACAGTCGTCTGGGTGAGGGGTCCCTCTTCACGGTGGAGCTCCCGCGCGGGGGCCCCGAGCGCTGAGCCTCCCCCGGCCCGCTACACCCAGCGCCCCTGCTCATCCGCCCAGCCCGACACCTCGCGGCGCACCCGGCCGAGGTGCTCGGAGAACCAGTCGGCGGCCAGACGCGCCACCTCGTCCAGCGTGCCGGGCTCCTCGAAGAGGTGGGTGGCGCCGGGGATGATGCGCAGTTCCTTCTGGCAGCGCAGTTGCGCGAGCGCCCCCTCGTTCAGCTCGATGACCGGTTCGTCGTTTCCCCCCACGAGGAGGAGGGTGGGCGCGCGCACCAGGGGCAGGGCATCCTCCGCCAGGTCGGGCCGGCCCCCGCGGGAGACGACAGCGAAGATGTCCCCGGGGAACTTCGCCGCCGCCACGAGGGCCGCCGCCGCGCCCGTGCTCGAGCCGAAGAGCCCCACCGGCTGGGTGTTCACCTCGGGGTCTCGCCCCACCCAGCCGATGGCCGCCCCCAACCGGTTGGCGAGCAGGTCGATGTCGAAGCGCAGGTGACGGGTGAAGCGCTCGGCCATCTCCTCCTCGGCCGTCAGTAAATCGAACAGCAACGTGGCCAGGCCCGCGTCGTTGAGGACGCTCGCCACCGCGTTGTTCCGGGGGCTGAAGCGGCTGCTCCCGCTCCCATGGGCGAAGAGCACCAGTCCCTTCATCTGCTCGGGCACGGTAAGGGTTCCCTCCAGCAGTCGCCCCCCGGCGGCAATGCCCACTTCGCGCTTGTGTTGCACCATGGTTGGATGCCCTCCTGCCCCAAAGCTGGGGGCGACCGCGAGGGACAGCAAGGCCGCTGGCTCAGGAGGCACCGCGGAGTCACTCCCCCCGGGACGCCTTGTCCTCGCGCCACCAGTGGCTCATCCGCTCGTGGAGCTCCGCCTCGTGGCCCTCCTTGCTCGGCCGGTAGAAGATGGAGCGCTCCAGCGGCTCGGGAAGGTACGTCTGCCCGGGCGCGTAGTGGTCCTTGGAGCTCCACGGCGCCTGATAGCCCTGCTTGTACCCCAGCTCCTTCAGGAGCTCGGTGGGGGCGTTGCGGAGGTGGAGCGGTGGGGCCGCATTGGGGTTCGCCTCCACGGCGGCCAGCGCGGCATCCATCGCCAGATAGGCTCGGTTGCTCTTCTTCGCCGTGGCCAGGAGGAGGGTCGCCTGGGCGACGAAGATCCGCCCCTCCGGCATCCCCACGGAATAGAAGCTCTCCTCGCACGCGCGCACGATGCTGATGGCCTCGGGCATTGCCAGTCCCACGTCCTCCACGGCAATCACCTTGAGCCGGCGCCACAGCGCCACGTCGTCCCCCGCCTGGAGCAGCCGCGCCGCCCAGAAGATGGCCCCCTGTGCGTTGGACCCCCTGCACGACTTCTGGAGGGCGCTCAACAGGTCATAGTGCTGGTCCCCGTCCTTGTCGTGCCGCGCCAGGCGCGTGCCCGTCGCCTGGATGGCGGTCTCCCGTGAGAGCTCCGTGTCATCGGCGGTGAGCTGGGCCGCGAGCTCCAGCGCTCCCAGCGCCTTGCGCACGTCGCCCCCGCTCCCCTCCGCCAGGACGGTGAGCGCCTCGTCACTCGCCGTCAGACGCCGAGCACCGAGCCCGCGCTTCACATCGGAGAGCGCACGCGAGAGCGCGGTGCGGATGTCTTCGGGGGTGAGCTCGCGGAGCTGGAAGACGCGGCACCGGCTGATGAGGGCGGGCCTCACCTCGAAGCTGACGTTCTCGGTCGTCGCCCCGAGGAGGAGAAGGAGGCCGCTCTCGACGTGGGGCAGAGCCTGCTCCTGGACGTTCTTCGCCCAGCGATGGATCTCGTCCACGAAGACGACGGTCCGCCGATGGTACTGGTTGCGCAGGCGTTCGGCCTCGGCCACCACCTCCCGGATGCGGGGGATGCCATCGGAGACCGCCGAGAGGATGACGAACTCCGCGTCGACGCTCGCGGCCAGCATGCGCGCGAGCGTGGTCTTCCCAACGCCCGGAGGCCCCCAGAACAGAGAGGAGACGAGCGCCTTGCGCTCGATGAGCTGGCGCAGGGGAGCGCCAGGGCCGAGCAGATGGGATTGTCCGATGAACTCATCGGGCGTGCGCGGGCGCATCCGCTCGGCGAGAGGCGCGAAGCGGTTGATATCGACGGAAGCGGAGAACAGGTCAGGTGCTGCAGTCATCGGGAGAACCGATGGCACCCTACCAAACGCGCGGTCCTCGGGCGATGACGACCGCGCGGAGGCCGTGTCGTCCGTCGTCACTCCTGCGTGACGTACAGGAAGGCGATGCACATCTCGTCGTCCGTGCCCTCGCCCCAGTTCAGGCCGGAGACGGCGGAGACGGGCTCTCCGTGGTGGGGCGTGAAGCCCGCGTTGTTCCAGTGGCACTCGATGCGCAGGTCCTCTCCGGGTGAAACGCGCACCGGCTGCCGGAGCTGGTACACGCCCTGCCAGTGGAAGTCCCACTCGGGGACCTCCAGCAGGCACGCCTGCTCCTTGCCGGACTTCTCGACGGTGAGCACCGTGCGCGTTCCCCGCTTGTGCATGTGCAGCCCCGCTCCGTAGACGCTGATGGGGGCATCGTCGCGGAGCTTCTTCTTGCTCGCGCGCGTGGCCGCGGTGAGCGCGTCATAGGAGAAGATGTGGAAGACGTCCGCCTCGCCCTGGGGAATGTCCATCTCCCGCTTCCGCACCCAGTTGGGATTCGTGAAGGGGAACATGAAGGCCTCGTGCTCGACCGCGTCATCCAGCTTCAGCAGCAGGCTCGAGACATCCGGCGCGGTCGGGGCGGCCGAGGTGTTGTAGTGCAGTTGCATCACCAGCCGGGAGCCCGGACGGACGCGGATGCCTGTCCCTTCGGGCTGGTCCGTGCCCTCACCGCCGGGTACCCAACCGCCCATGAGGGAGAGCACGCCGCTGTCCTGGGGCGCATTGGGGAGGGAGGAGCCTCCGGGGCACGCGTAACCCGGGCCCGGTTCGGCCTCGTCCGCCTGGGTGTAGAAGTCCACCGCCTCGGGCGGCACGACGGAGACGAGGACGTGGTGCACGAGCTCCGTGCGCCCCGGCCGTATGCCGAGCCCCGTGACGAACTTCTCCTCGGTCTCGGGCCAGTCGAGCAGGAAGCAGCGGTACTCATCCGGCTGGAGCTGGGGCGTGTACGGCTCCTTCATCGCCAACTCGAGGTCCACCCGGGAGAGTTGGCCCTGGCTCGGGAGCCGCCGGAGCGGCGTCGCTCTCATTGCCCATCGGAGCACCGGCGCGGACCCAGTCGCGCAGGAGGGCGATCTGCTCGTCCGACAGCGAGCGATCGTTGTTGTACTGGTTGCAGGCCTGGTGGGGCGACCAGGGGGGCATGGTGCGCGCACACACCGCGCGGAGGATGGCGTCCTTCATGCCTCGGACCTGGGAGGCCTCCGTCAGCGAGAAGGGGGCGATGCCTCCCGTCTGGTGACAGCCGCCACACTTCGTATCGATGAGGGGCTTCACGTCCCGGTACCACGTCACCTCCCGCCCCGAGCTGGCCTCGGCGCACACGTCCGCGAGGGGCGGTGAGGGCTCGCGGGGCTTCTCCGTACAGGCCATGAGCGCGAGCATCCCCAGCAGCGCGGGCAGCCAGTGACGAGAGGATGGGGGACGGGACACTACAGGGGGTCTCATGGTGGGCTCCTCGGGAGGATGGTGTCTCCCAGCACGCCCACCGTACGGACGAAATCTTGAGAAAGTATGGAGGCGGGGCGACCCCTCTTCATTCTGTTCGTCCACTGTCGGGCGACGGGCCCTTCGCGATCGGGCGGCCGCTCCGCGACCACTCGCTCCACGAGCCTACGTAGAGCTTCGGGCCGATGAGCCCCGCGTGCTCCATGGCCAGGAGCGTGTGGCACGCCGTGACTCCCGACCCACAATGCACGATCACGTTCGAGGTCTCGCGATCGCCAATCACCGCCCGGTACTTCCTGGCGAGTTCCTCGGACGGCAGGAAGTGCCCGTCAGGGCCGAGGTTGCTCGAGAAGGGCACGTTGATCGCGCCGGGCAGGTGGCCTGGTATCAGATCGATGGGTTCGCTCTCCCCGCGGTAGCGCACGGGATCGCGCACGTCGATCACAAGGCATCTGGGATCTCGCGACGCGCTCGCGACCTCGTCCATGCTGGCCGTCGGCCGCTGCCAGTGCTCGAATCGATACGCGGGGCGCTCCGATGGGCGCGGGCCGTGTGTGCCGGCCGGGACGCCGGCCGCGAGCGCGGCATCAAGCCCGCCGTCGAGCACCCGCACGTCCTCGTGACCGATGGCCTTGAGCATCCACCAGAAGCGTGATGCCGCGTTCGCGCCACCCTTGTCGTCGTAGACGACGACTCTCGTTGTCGGCGCGATCCCGAGCCGCCCGAGCACCGCCGCGAACGCCTCGGGACTGGGGAGTGGGTGCCGCCCCCCCTGCGCCGGATTGGCCGGCTTGCTCGCGAGATCCTGGTCGAGGTCGACGTGGAGCGCTCCTTCGAGGTGCCTCTCCTCGTACCGCGCCCGCGCGTCGGGGCCGCTACGCGCGTCGATGAGGACGAGGTTCCGCTGCGCCTCGGTCGTGACCAGTTCGCGGGGAGCAATCAAGGGACTTGGCATGGTGGCGGGGACTGCTCGAGACGGCGGGCCTCAGATCGTCTGCCATTGTATCTGACCGCCAGGAACCGCTCACCGGCCCGCGGGGGAGGGGAGGGGGCTAGCGCCTCTTGCGAGGGAATGCCTCGATCCTCATCTTCCCCCGGGGGCGTCCGGGAGGGCCCGGCCGTCTCCGTTCCCTCACCGCAGCGAGGAGCCCGCCATGGCGCAGCGGATGGATGTTCGGGTCGGCATGGATGTGAAGAGCAAGGACGGGCGCCGGTTGGGCACGGTCATCGGCCTGGCGGCGGATGCCTTCGTCGTGGAGAAGGGCGTGCTCTACGCCAGGGACTACCGGGTCCCCTTCAGCTCGGTGGACACGATTGACGGGGATGACATCCGTCTCTTGCTGGACAGGGAGCAGATCCGCAAGGCCAGCCTGGGCGAGGTGCTGGAGGCGGCCGACAGGATGGACCTCTCGCCGGACACGCTGTCCGAGGCCCGCATGGACAGCGCCAGGTTCCAGGACCACGACCAGTACGCCGAGGACCTCAACGTCCCATGAGGCTCATGGTGCCGAGCTTCGTCTCGTTGCGCAGACAGGCTTCCTGCGACTCGGAGGCGCCGAGGTCCACCCGGCGCGACTGGCTGGCGCGCTTGAGGCTCTGCAGTCGGAGCTCACAGTGGGAGGGGTCGCCGAAGCGGTCGTGGTGGAGGGCATAGAAGGTGTCAGGCTCGCGCGGCAGCACGCCGATCTGGTCGAGCAGGATGTCTCCCGCGCCCGCCGTCCAGTCGAGGTCCGCGAGCAGCCGGGCCTTCAGCTTGCCGTCGAGGCTCCACACGCACACGTCCGTCTTCCCCTCGTTGCCCGTGCGCGCATCCCCGTAGGTGATGAGCCGGTCTCCCGAGAAGCGCGCGTTCGTTCCCGACACGCACGGGAGCGCCGGCAGCGGCATCTTGCGCTTGTTGGTGAGGTTCACGAGGCCGACGAACTTCTGGTAGCGGTCGTTCTTGCGCTCGTTCTGGGCGAAGAAGAGGACGGGCTTCGTCGGGTGCACGTCGAAGCCGAGCACGTGCTGGTAGAGCGCATGGCGCTTGCCGCCGCGCGAGATGTCGAGCACGTACGAGAAGTCACTCGCGCAGCCGAACGCGTAATAGGTGAGCGAGAACGGCGCCGGCAGCTCGCGCACCTGCGCGTTCTCCTGCTCCCAGCCGTTGATGTTCATCTGCTCGCCGGTGGAGAGCTCGTAGAGCTGCGCGGGCGAGCCACCGGTATCGACGCGCTTGGAAGGCGTCTCCCCCGGGATGAAGTTCTCCGGCTGGCACGGGGCCGGTTGGGCCGGCTTCGGCTGCGTGGCGGGCGTCCGGGACGGGACGGGCAGGAGCTCGGCCCAGGCTGCGTCCTTCGGCTCGGCGGCCGAGGCGCTGGTCGCCAGCAGCAGCAGGCCGAAGGGGAGGGCGCTCCAGCGGCGCGAGCGAGGGGGCGCTAGGGTCGGAGGGGGCTTTGCTTTCATGGGGCGACTGTACCGCGAGGGCACTCGCCGGAAGCAGGGCCTGAGCAGGTGCCCTGTCCCGTAGCCGCCGAGCCAGCGCCTCGAGTGATGCACCTCGCGAGGGTCTCCCCGAAAAGGCGCGAGCCGCTCGTTAGTGCTGGAGAGGGGCCTGGGTCAGGTGTCCCGGCTCCCGGAAACGCGAGGAGGGTCGCATGTACGTGGTCACTGGAGCATCGGGACATACAGGGTCGGTCGTGGCGCGGACACTGCTGGAGAAGGGAGAGCGGGTCCGGGTTGTCCTCCGGGACAAGGCCAAGGCCGCGCCGTGGCGGCAGTGGGGCGCCGAGGTCGCCCTGGCGGAATTGCAGGATGTCCCGGCGATGACCCTGGCGATGACGGGCGCGCGGGGGGCCTACTTGCTGATTCCTCCTCCCGTGCCCTCTATCACCGGCGTGATGGAGGCGTGCTGGCGCACGGTGGACGCCGTGGGGCAGGCGGTGAAGGCGAGCGGTGTGCCCCACCTCGTGGTCCTCTCCTCGGTGGGGGCTCAGCACGCCGAGGGCACGGGCATCGTGAAGACGCTGAACCTCGCCGAGCGGGAATGGGGCGCTCTGGGCCCGCCGGTCACGTTCGTGCGCGCGGCGTACTTCATGGAGAACCTGGGTGGCTCGCTGCCTTCCGCGGTGGAGTCGGGCGTGTTGCCGAGCTTCTTCTCCCCCTCGGACCGGAGGATCCCCATGGCGGCGACGCGGGACATCGGCGAGATGGCGGCGCGGATGCTGCTCGAGCCCGCGCTCGGCCGGCGTGTGGTGGAGCTGGCGGGCCCGGTGGACTACAGCCCAAACGAGATGGCGGACACGCTGGCGCGACTGCTCGGCCGGCCCATCCAGCTGGCGGAGCACGCCCCGGCGGCGCTGGTGCCCATGCTCATGGGCTTCGGTTTCTCGGAGGAGCTGGCGCGCCTGATGATGGAGCTCACCGAGGCCATCAACAGCGGTCACGCCTCCTTCGAGCACCCCCAACAGATGGTGCGCGGCCGGACGACCCTGGACGAGGTGCTCGGCGGCATGCTGCGGGCCATGAATGCCCTGCCCCACATGGGCGCCGAGGAGAGGACGTCCCCCTCCCCGTAGGCCCGTCAGCTCAGGCCGTGGCGAGCTTCGGGGCGGCGCCTGCTCCGGCCGCGACGCTCACGGAGAGGTTGCCCGTCAGGTACTTGCCGGTGAAGCACGCCGTGCAGAAGGTGTTGCGCTCCCGGTCACCCACCGCGGTGCCCAGGCCCTCCAGCGTGAGGTAGCCCAGCGAGTCCGCCGTCACGTAGCGGGCGATCTCCTCGACGGTGTGGCTGGAGGCGATGAGCTCCTGCCGGCTCGGCGTGTCGATGCCGTAGAAGCAGGGCCACTGCGTGGGCGGCGAGCGAGATGCGCAGGTGCACCTCCACCGCGCCCGCGGCCTTGAGCATCTTCACGATCTTGCGGCTGGTGGTGCCGCGCACGATGGAGTCGTCCACCACCACCACGCGCTTGCCCTTGAGCACCTGGCGCACCGCGGACAGCTTCAGCTTCACGCCGAAGTGGCGGATGGACTGCTGGGGCTCGATGAAGGTGCGGCCCACGTAGTGGCTGCGGATGAGGCCCACGTCGAAGGGGATGCCGCTCTCCTGCGAGAAGCCGATGGCCGCGGGCACGCCCGAGTCCGGCACGGCGATGACGAGGTCCGCTCCGGGCGTCGGCTGCTCCTTGGCGAGCTGCCGGCCGAGCTCCTTGCGCACCTCGTACACGCTCGAGCCGAACAGCACCGAGTCCGGCTTGGCGAAGTACACGTGCTCGAAGATGCACCGGCCCAGGCGCGTGGGCGGGAAGGGCTGACTGGCGTGCAGGCCCGTCTCGTCGATGACCACCATCTCGCCGGGCTCGACCTCGCGGAGGAACTCCGCCTCGATGAGATCGAACGCGGTCGTCTCGCTGGCGAGCACCCAGCTGTTCTTCAGCCTGCCGAGCACCAGCGGACGGAAGCCGTTCGGGTCTCGCACCGCCACCAGCTTGCTCAGCGGTGAGGAAGAGGAGGCTGTAGGCGCCCTTCACCTTGGAGAGCGCCTCGACGACCTTCTTCTCGAAGGTCGGCTGCTTGGAGCGGGCGATGAGGTGGATGACGACCTCGGTGTCCGAGTCCGACTGGAAGATGGCGCCGTCGGCCTCGAGCGCGGTGCGGAGCTCCTGCGCGTTGACGAGGTTGCCGTTGTGGGCCACGGCCAGTTGGCCGCCCACGTACTCCACGGTGAGCGGCTGGGCGTTCTTGAGCTGGCTGACGCCCGCGGTCGAGTAGCGCACGTGGCCGATGGCCGCGTTGCCCGGGAGTTGCTCGAGCACCGGCGCGGTGAAGATGTCCGCCACGAGGCCCATCTCGCGGTGGGCGCGCAGGCTATGGCCATCCGAGGCGACGATGCCCGCCGACTCCTGTCCGCGATGCTGGAGGGCATGCAGGCCGAGGTACGTCAGGTTGGACGCTTCCGGGTGACCGACGATTCCGAAGATGCCGCACATAGGCGCTGCCTTACCCCCTTCGGGTGCCGAACGGAACTGGAAGAACGGTTGTCTTGTTCGGCGGTATTCCAGCGGCTCATTGAAAGGGCCGAGGGGGCGAGCAGCCAGGGTCCCGGAATTCCTTGGGGAGAGGTACGCTTCCTCCCCGCATGTCTTCCCGGTGGCGGCGATTCCTGAGCTCCCTGCTTCCCCTGACGCTCCTGACGGTGGGGTCGGCCTATGCGCTCGCCTCGTGGAACTGGTGCGGGCGGTGGAACGAGCGGGCGCCGGTGCTGCTCGGGCAGGTGCACGCCGAGGGACCCCTGCGAGCCGGAGCGGCGAGGGTTTCCCTGCAGCCGCCCTACCCGGTGGTGGTGGCGGGCTACACGCCTCCCCGCCCTGAGGCCAGTCAGGCGGACCTGATGCCCCAGGCCCGCGCGGTGGTGCTCGCCGCGGGAGAGGTGAAGGTGGGGCTCGTCTCGTTGGAGTTGCTGCTGGTGCCCGACGACGTGGTGGCCGCGGTGCGCGAGCGCGCCGCGGACCTGGGGCTCCAGGGCGTGGTGGTCATGGCCACGCACTCCCACTCCTCGTTGGGCGGATATGATGCGCGACTGGTGTCTCAGCTCGCCGGCACCGGGCGTTACCGGAAGGCGGCCCTGGAGGCCGTGGTGGCCGGGGCGAGCACCGCGCTCCACGAGGCGGCGGCCCGACTCACCGACGTCACGCTGGAGGTGGGCGAGGCCCAGGAGCCGGGGCTGGTGCGCTCGCGCTCGGGCGGCGAGGACCCGGATGGGCGGCTCACCCGCGTCGTGTTGCGCGGTGCCGGGGGCCCCGTGGCCGAGGTGCTCGTCTTCGCCGCGCATCCCACCCTCATCCCCCGCAGGCGGGCTTCCCTGGACCCGGACTGGCCGGGGCGGCTGAGCCAGCTCCGTGAGGAGAAGGGTGGGGTGTCGCTGGTGCTGCAGGGCGCGGGGGGCAACGTCACCCACTCCTTCGACGAGGGCGAGGGCGTGGAGAAGGCTCGGGCCTACGCGCGAACGCTGGCGGAGCTGGCGGAGCGGGCGACGCCCGGGGCCGTTGGAGAGACGCGGCTGGCCTTCGCTCGGGCGGAGGTGGCGCTGCCGAGGCCGGACTCCTCGCGGCTGGTGCCGTCCTACTCTCGCGCGGCGGGGGACAACTTCCTCTGCACCTCGGCCTCGAAGATGACGGAGGTGGGGGCGCTCACGTTGGGCCCGTTGGAGCTGCTGGTGCTGCCGGGCGAGCCCACGGTGGGCGCGGGCTCGGTGCTGTTGCGGCGCACCGGGGCCACGGGCGTGCTGGGGCTCGCGGACGGCTACGTGGGCTACGTGGAGACGCCGGAGCGGGTGGAGGCCGGTGAGGGCGAGGCCCGTCGCCAGTACTTCGGCCCCGCGCTGCTGGAGCGTCTGGGCACGGGGGCCGAGCTGGCCGCCCAGGCGGCGGGCTTCACGCGCTGACGGCGCTCCTCAGAGCTTCTCGAACTCCGAGTCCTCTTCCCGCTTCTTGAAGAGCAGGGCGGTGCGGCCCAGGAGCTGCGCCAGCTCGGCGCCCGTGCCCTCGGCCAGCTTCTGCGCGGCCTCCTGGCGGCTCTCGGGACCTTCGTTGATCTTCACCTTGATGAGCTCATGGTCATGGAGCGCCTGCGCGACGGCGGCGACGACGCCCTCGGTGACTCCCGACTGTCCCACGATGACCACCGGCTCCAGGTGGTGTCCCAGCGCGCGAAGCTGGCGGCGCTGCTTTCCGGTCAACGGCAAGATTCTTCTCCTCGTAGATGGGGAGCCCCTCGTGGGCGCTCCCGCGCTGGCGCACCCTACTTCTTTTGGGCCGCCATGCGGATCTCCCGCTGCGCGTCGATGTGATTTGGCTGAAGTTCCACGGTCTTCTGGAAGTGCTTCAGCGCACCGCTGTGGTCACCACATAGCTTGGCGATGACGCCCAGGAAGTAGTGCGCGGAGGCGACCTTGTCGTTCTTCTTCAGACAGTGCTGGAGGTCCTTGTAGGCCTCGGTGTAGCCCGCCTTCTTGTCCTCGAAGGTGAAGAAGCGGGCGTAGCCGCGCCAGGCGTAGAACTCGGGCTCCTCGCCGTTGAGCTGGATGGCCTCGTCGAGCAGCTTCACCGCATCGGCGAACTTCCTCGCCTTGATGTAGTGGCCGGACTTGCGGAAGAGATCCTCGCTCTTGAGGATGGCCTCCACGTCCACCTGCGCCTCCTGCTTGCCACCGCTCTTGAGCTCCTCGAGGTACTCGGCGCGGCTCTTGTCGTCCGAGAGCGTGCGGTAGGCCTCGCCGATGTAGGCGAAGATGTCGGCCTTGAGCTTCTCCAGCTCCGGGGGCGCACCGGGTGGCAGGGTGTCCGGGTGGTACTGCTTGGCCAGCTTGAAGTAGGCGATCTTCACCGCCGGGCCATTGGTGTCCCCGCCCAGACCCAGGCGCTCGAAGTGGTTCTGCTCCTTCAGCTTCACGGCCAGCTCGCGGAGCGCGGGAATCTCGCCAGCGCCCGGAGCGGAGCCCGAGGCGGCGGGGGCCGAGGCAGGGGCGGCCGGTTTCGCGGCGGGAGCAGCCGTCGGAGCCGGAGTCGCCGGTTTCGCGGCGGGAGCAGCCGTCGGAGCCGGAGCCGCTGGTTTCGCGGCGGGAGCAGCCGTCGGAGCCGGAGCCGCTGGTTTCGCGGCGGGAGTGGCCGTCGGAGCCGGAGCCGCCGGTTTCGCGGCGGGAGCGGCCGCTGGAGCAGGAGCCGCCGGACGTGGAGCCTGGGGGGCGGCGCCGGGCTGGGCGGCACCCGGAGGCGAGCCCGGGCGGGCGGCCGTGGCGGCCTGGGGCGCGGCGGCGGACTGCACGATGGGAGCCTGGGTGCTCGGTCGCTGGGGCGCGGCGGATGGTGGCCCCGCGCGCACGGAGGCGAAGGACACCGCATCGAGTTCCTTGAGGAGGAACACGAGTCGCAGCAGGTGGTCGGCGTCCTGGGGGAGGTCCGTGAGGAGCTGGTTCGCCGAGCGCGCCCCATCGATGAGGGCGAGCACGCGCACCTCGTGGGGCGTGAGGCGCAGATCGCCGGTGGCCACGCGCCCGTTGGACTTCATCACCGGCAGGTTCAGCACCGGCTGCAACCGGCGCCGGAGGTCCGCGCTGGGGATGCGGCGCACGAGGTCGGTCAGCACCGCCCACTTGTTGCCGAGCGGCATCGCCTTGGCGGGGGGGAGGTCCTTGGACTCGAAGGTGAAGGAGCCGGACTCGGCGCGCAGGCCCTTGAGGAGGATGGCCTGGGCGCGGTGCGCGAGCTGGGTGAAGGCGGAGGCCGGCTGCAGGAGGCCCAGCCCGAAGAGGGCGGCGAGCAGCTCCCCGCCGAAGCGGCTCTTCGAGGCCTCGGCCTGCTGGAGCTGCTCGGGGGTGACGAGCTTCGCCTGGAGGAGCGAGGTGCCCAGCGCGTCCTCGGGGTGCGAGGAGTCGATGAAGTCGGGGTTGCCCTTGCGGAAGTGGATGCTGACGGCGCAGTCCGCGAGGGTGAGCGTGAGCAGCCCCGTGTGGTTGCCGGCGGCGAGGAGGCCATAGAGGCGCACGGGCGAGTGCGTCTCGAGCTGTCCGCTCGTGGGTGGCGCATCGTTCGAGGCCGCGGCGCCGGGAATGGGGGGCTGGGTGGCGGCACGAGGAGGGCCACCGGGAGCGGCCGGCTGAGGCACGGCACCCGGTGCAGTCGCGGGAGCGACGACCTGAGGGGCGGCGCCGGGAATGGGGGGCCGAGTCACGGCACGCGGAGGGCCACCAGGGGCTGCCGGATGAGGTGCGGCGCCCGGTGGAGTCGCGGGAGCGGCGACCTGGGGGGCGGCGCCGGGAATGGGGGGCCGGGTCACGGCACGAGGCGGGCCACCTGGAGGGGGGGCGGCGGGCCGGACACCCGGACCCACGGCGGGCGGACCCGGCCGGGCCGCGAACGGCACCGGGTCCGGCCATGGGCACACCCACTGGACCCCGCGGGGGCGCTCCCGAGGCCATGCCTGGAGGGGGACCGGGGGGAGCGGGCTTGGGCGCGGCAGGGGCGGGCGGGGCGGCGGGCCAGGAGGAACGACGTCGCCCCACAGCTCGCGAGGGAAGGAATCGCGGAGGTGCGGGAAGCGCCCGGGGAAGGCGAAGTTGATGCCGTCCTCGGAGACCTGGAGCCGACCCTGGATGGCCCCGTTGTCGATGAGCAACTCGATGGTGGGCAGGGCCAGCGGGCCCCACAGGGTCCCCTGGTCGTTTCGCACGAAATATTGCCGGACGTCTCCCTCCGCCATCTCCGATGTCGCTCCTTGTGTACTCCGGTCACCCTACCCCTGTCGCAGGGCAGGGGAAAGCAAGCTGCCGGGCCTCGCGCGTCAGGGCGCGCCCATCGAGGCCAGTCCGACGAGGCTCAGGCAGGTCGGGTCCGCGTCCTGGGTGCTGGGCGGGTCGAAGCAGTAGACCTCGGTGTCGAACACCTTGCACACGCCATTGGGGGTGGCCGCGCAAGCCACCTTCGAGTAGGCCTTGGTGCAGCCGTAGCCGCACACCGGCTGGTTGTCGCTGAGCTGGCACTGCAGGGGCGGCAGCGACTTGCCCCAGGCGCAGAACGCCTGGGGGGGCGGGTCGAAGCAGGTCAGCCGGAGGCCGTCGCTCTTGCAGACGCCCGATGGGGGTCTTGCTACAGGCCACCTTCCCGGCGCCGAGGGTGCACTTGTAGCCGCAGGCGATGTCATCGCCATTTCCGCGGCACTCGGCCTTGGGCGTTTCCTTGCCGTAGACGGCGTACACCTCGGGAGGCGGGTCGAAACAGACGAGCTCGTCGTTGCGGCCGGCGCACATGCCCGCCGGGGTGCGCGCGCACTTCACCTTGCCGAACTGGGTGGCGCACTGGTAGCCGCAGGCCACCTGCCCATCGAGGGTCTTGCACTCGGGCTGGGGCAGGGCGTCGCCGTAGATGCGGAAGATGTGGGGCGGCGGGTCGAAGCACACGGCCTGACCGTCGATGACCTGGCAGGAGCCCTGGGGCGTCTGGGCGCACCGCACGCGCTGTCCGTCCGACTTGCACTGGTAGCCGCAGGCCACGTGCCCGTCGATGGAGCGGCAGGTGGGCCCTTTGGGGTCCGCGGGTGCCGCCGACAGCAGCACGAGGGTCATCACGGAGACGAGGGGGGTGAGCACGAGGGGACCTCCGCGAGGGGGATGCTGGCCCCGAATTGACGCCCAGAGTCGACGCGCGCGCAAGCTTTGGACGTGGTAGGTGGCCGCTCGTGGAAGTCACTCCCGCTGGAAATCGTCCTGCTGTGTGTCGCGGCCCTCACGGCCGGTGTGGTGGATGCAATCGCGGGAGGGGGCGGGCTGCTGACACTGCCGTCGCTGCTGGCCACCGGGCTGCCGCCGCACGTGGCGCTGGGCACGAACAAGGGCCAGTCGGTGTTTGGCGCGTTCGCGGCGCTGGTGCGCTTCTCCCGGGCGGGGCTGGTTCGCCGGGAGCTGGCGGCCGTCACCTTCCCCCTCGGGCTGGTGGGCTCGTTCGCTCGGCGCGGGGCTGGTGCTGTTGATGCGCCCCGAGGTCCTCAAGCCCCTGGTGCTGACACTGTTGGTGATCGTGGCCGTCTTCCTGGCCTTCCGCCGGGGGCCTCCGCCGGGGGAGAGGCCGGAGCCGCCGCGCAACCGCATGCTGGCGCTGGGGGCGGTCATCGCGCTCGTCATTGGCACCTACGACGGCTTCTTCGGGCCGGGGACGGGGACGTTCCTCATCATCTGCTTCTCGGGGCTGCTGGGGCACTCGATGACGCGGGCCTCGGCGGACGCCAAGGTGGTGAACTTCGCGTCCAACCTCGCGGCCGTGTCGCTCTTCGCGTACCGGGGCGTGGTGCTCTGGTACGTGGCCCTGCCCATGGCCGCGGCGCAGTTCACGGGCGGGTGGATTGGCGCGCACCTCGCCGTGCGCGGGGGCGACAAGCTGGTGCGCAAGGTGGTGCTGCTGGTGGTGGCGGCGCTCGCTCTCAAGCTGGGCCGCGACGTGTTCGCCGGGTGAGGGGAAGAGTGGTCCCCTCGCCCCGTGCCGCCGCGCCCGCTCAGCCGATGAACACGAGCAGGCCGTGGCCGCGCTTCGTCACGCCGGCCATGAACTTCTTCAGCTCCTCGAAGTAGGAGAGCAGCTCCTCCTTCGGGTCCAGGTCATCGGGCGGCTCCTCCCAGATGCCGGGGTAGATGTCCTCCGCCTGCAGCTTCGCCGGATCGTAACGCGAGAGCAGCGTCTTCTCGGGCAGGGCCTCGAGCGACTTGGAGAGTGCCTTCACCTCCTCGGCGGTGAAGACGCGCGCGGTGCCCTCGTCCGAGGGGATGTCCCCCACGTCCACGCCCCCGCGCACCAGGAAGTCCAGCGGCGCCTTGCCCTCCCAGGCCGAGCCCGTCAGCAGGTACTGCAGGCCGTGCCACGTCTCGCCGATGTCGAGGTCCAGGAAGCGCGCGCCCTCCGCGTCCCCGAAGTCCTCCTCGTCGTCGATGAACTCCTCGAGCTTGTCCGGGTGCTCGATCAGTTTCTGACGCTGGTTCTCCGTCAGGCTGCGCAGTGTGCAGAGCATTTCCATCCGTTCCTCGCTACAGCACCACGTGCTCGCGGTGCTCGCCGAAGACGTCGCGCATGGCGTCGGAGATCTCGCCCAGCGTCGCGTAGGCCTTCACCGCGTCGAAGATGAGCGGGATGAGGTTCTCGTCCGGGTCTCGCGCGCCGCCTTGCGCAGCGTGTCCACCGTGCGCGTGGCGCCGCGCCGTTGTCGCGCTCGGCGCCGGAGCTTCGTCAGCCGCTCCACCTGCGCGTGCTCGACCGCCTCGTCCACGCGCAGCAGCCCCGTGGGTGGCGGCTCCTTCACCTGGAACTGGTTCACGCCCACCACGACCTGGCGCTTCTCCTCCGACGTCGCGCTGGGCCTGGTAGGCGGCGTCCTGGATCTCCGCCTGCGGGAAGCCCTTCGCGATGGCCTCGCACCATGCCGCCCATGTCGTCGATGCGGCGGATGTAGTCCTCGGCCTTGGCCTCGAGCTCGTCGGTCAGCCGCTCGATGCGCGTAGCTGCCGCCGAGCGGATCGATGATGTCGGCCACGCCCGACTCGTGGGCGATGATCTGCTGGGTGCGCAGCGCGAGCCGCGCCGCCTCCTCGGTGGGGAGCGCCAGCGCCTCGTCCCGGCTGTTGGTGTGCAGCGACTGGCTGCCGCCCAGCACCGCCGCCAGCGCCTGCAGCGCCACGCGCACCACGTTGTTGTCCGGCTGCTGCGCGGTGAGCGTGGAGCCCGCGGTCTGCGCGTGGAAGCGCAGCATCATCGAGCGCGGGTCCTTCGCCTTGAAGCGCTCCTTCATGATGCGCGCCCACAGCCGGCGCGCGGCGCGGAACTTCGCGACCTCCTCCAGGAAGTTGTTGTGCACGTTGAAGAAGAAGGAGAGCCGGCCGGCGAAGGCGTCCACCTCCAGGCCCGCCTTCAGCGCCGCGTCCACGTAGGCGATGCCGTCGGCCAGGGTGAAGGCGATCTCCTGGGCCGCGGTGCTGCCGGCCTCGCGGATGTGGTAGCCGCTGATGGAGATGGGGTTCCACTTCGGCACCTTCTTCGCGCAGAAGGCGAAGAGGTTGGTGATGAGCCGCAGCGAGGGCTCGGGCGGGTAGATGTAGGTCCCGCGGGCGATGTACTCCTTGAGGATGTCGTTCTGGACCGTGCCGCAGAGCTGCGTCCAGCGGCACGCCCTGCTTCTCGCCCACCGCCGCGTAGAGGCACAGCAGGATGGGCGCGGTGGCGTTGATGGTCATCGAGGTGGAGACCTCGCCCAGCGGAATGCCCCTGCAGCAGCACCTCCATGTCCTCGAGCGAGGAGATGGACACGCCGACCTTGCCCACCTCGCCGCGGGCGCGCGGGTGGTCCGCGTCGCGGCCCATCTGCGTGGGCAGGTCGAAGGCCACCGAGAGGCCGGTCTGCCCGGACTTGAGCAGGTAGTGGTAGCGCTGGTTCGCACTCCTCGGCGGTGCCGAAGCCGGCGTACTGGCGCATCGTCCAGAAGCGGCCGCGGTACATGGTGGGCTGCACGCCGCGGGTGAAGGGGTACTCGCCGGGGAAGCCGAGCTTCTCCGGTAGTCCGCGTCCGCCGCGTCGCTCCGGGCGTGTACACCGGCTCCAGGGTGATGCCGCTGGAGGTGCGGAACTCCGGCTTGCGCTCGGGCGCCTTCGCCTTGGCCTTCTCGTACGTCTGCTGCTTCCAGCGGGCCTTCGTCTGCCTTCGTATCTGCCATGGGCGTCTTCCCCGGTGCCGCGTCTACTCCACCACGACGAGCTTCGCGTTGATCTCCACCGCGCTGCCTTCCTTGGCGGGCAGCTCCACCACCTTGCCGGCCTTGGGGCTCTTCAGCTCGTTCTCCATCTTCATCGCCTCGACCACCACCAGCCCCTGGCCCTCCTTCACCTCGTCGCCCACCGTCACCAGCACCTTCACCACCTTGCCGGGCATGGGCGCGGTGATGACCTGCCTGCCCTCGGCGCTGAAGGCCGCGGCGGCGGCGCGCAGGCGCAGCCGCCGCTCGTCGGCCACGTCGACGCGGGTGATCTGCCCCCGCACCATGCACCGGCACCTCGTCCCCCTGCGTCCTCGAACTCGACGCTGTAGGAGCGCGCCGTCCACCAGCATGCGACACCGCGCCGTGGTCGAGCGTCGAGCGCGTCCACGATCGTGGCGTCTTGCCGTTGTAGCGTGAGCGCGTAGCGGCCGTCGCCCGCGCGGCTCGATGTCCACCGGCACCGGCTTCCTTCTGGCCCTGCAGCTTCGCGAAGTAACGCATTGGAATCGGGTCTCCGGGTCCTGGGTCAGCGCCGGCGGCGCCGACAGCCGCCACGCGGAGAGTGCCAGCCCCGCCGCCGGGGCCCGGCGTCTGGGTGAGCGTCTTCGCCGCGCTTCTGGTCGCGCTGGTACGCGTGCACCACGCGGCCAGCAGCGCCACCTCGGTCGAGCTGCGGGTCCTCCTGCTGCCCAGCAGCGCCTCGTGCTCGCGCGCGAGGAAGCCGGTGTCGTAGTCGCCGCTCGACGAACTCGGGGTGCGCGAGGATGGCCTTCAGGTAGCGGATGTTGGTGGTGATGCCCTTCACCACGTACTCGGCGAGCGCGCGCTGCGGCCCGCTCGATGGCCTCGCGCCGCGTGGGCGCCCACACGCGACAGCTTGGAGATCATCGGGTCGTAGACGTTGGGCACGGTGTAGCCGGCGTACACGCCCGAGTCGTCGCGCACGTTCGGGCCGCCGGGCACGCGCAGGTAGTTGATGCGGCCCGGGCTGGGCATGAAGTTCTGCGCCGGATCCTCGGCGTAGATGCGCACCTCGATGGCGTGGCCGTTCGGCGGTCGGTGCCTCGGTGCAGCGGGAGCTTCTCGCCCTCGCGCGACCTGGATCTGCCAGGCCACCAGGTCCAGCCCGGTGCACCCACTCGGTCACCGGGTGCTCCACCTGGAGGCGGGTGTTCATCTCCAGGAAGTAGAAGTTGCGGTGCGCGTCGACGAGGAACTCCACCGTGCCCGCGCCCACGTAGCCCACCGCCTTGGCCGCCTTCACCGCCACCTCGCCCATCGCCGCGCGCATCTCGGGGGTGAGGATGGGGGTGGGCGTCTCCTCGACCACCTTCTGGTGGCGGCGCTGCGCCGAGCACTCGCGCTCGTTGAGGTGGATGGTGTTGCCGTGCTGGTCGGCGAAGACCTGGATCTCCACGTGGTGCGGCTTCTCGAGGTACTTCTCGATGTAGACCGCGTCGTTGCCGAAGGCGTTGAGCGCCTCGCTCTTGGCGCGCGCGCCAGGCGGAGTCGAAGTCCTCCATGCGCTCCACCCTGCGCATGCCCTTGCCGCCGCCGCCGCCGGCCGCCTTGAGCATCACCGGGAAGCCGATCTTCTCGGCGTAGGCGCGGGCCTCCTCGACGGTGGCGATGGGCTCGGTGGTGCCGGGGACCACCGGGCACGCCGGCCTTGATCATGTTCTGCGCGGGCGCGGGTCTTCTCGCCCATGGCGTCCATGGCGCGAGGCCGGCGGGCCGATGAAGGTGATGCCGGCCTCCTCGCACGCGCGCACGAAGGACGCGTTCTCGCGAGAGGAAGCCGTAGCCGGGGTGGATGGCGTCGGCGCCGGTCTTCTTCGCGGCCTCGAGGATGCGCTCCTGCACGCAGGTAGCTCTCGCGCGAGGGCGCGGGGCCCGACCAGGATAGGCCTCGTCGGCGGTGCGGACGTGCAGCGCGGCGCGGTCGGCCTCGGAGTAGACCGCCACCGTGGCGATGCCGAGCTCCTTGCAGGTGCGCATCACCCGGACGGCGATCTCCCCGCGGTTGGCGATGAGGACTTTGCGGATCTTGGCCATGGTGGCGCCCCTTTAGCACAGGGGCGCGGACGGTCGCAGGGCGCGTTGGTCCTCGCCCCCTCGATGCTCATAGTGGTGGAGCTAATCGCTCCAGCGACTACTTGCGACTGGCTGAGGTACTGCTCCATCAGCCGGCGAGCCTCGCCCAGCTTGGCCTCGACGAAGCGGTCGTCCTCGTCTGGCTCGGGCGGGGCAGGGGGTGGCTCGGGCTGACGCCGGCCCGGGCCCTTCTGGCCCGTGGGGGCCTGGGGCTGCTCGGTGCCGAAGTCCACCGCGGCGGCGAGCAGGTTGCGCGCCGTCGCTCCGCCGTCCAGCAGGCGGCCGAGCACGGGACCCTCGATGCCCAACCAGCGGGCGCTCTGACGCACCACGTCGATGTACTCGCCCTCCAGGGAGCGCGAGGAGCGGCCGGGCTCACTCATGGACGCGCGGCCATAGCTGCCGGCCTTGTCCGTGTAGAGGCCCACGGCCTGGTCGCGGAAGTCGCGGGCCACGGCCCGGACGAGCGCGTCCAGATGATCCTCGGGGACGGCCTTGCCGCCAGAGGGGGAGAGCTTGAGCTCGGCGACACGCCAGCCGGCATCAGCCAGGGCGGTGGCGGACTCCACCCAGCGGACATCGGGAACGGGGACATGGGCGTCCTCACAGGCGCGGGAGAGCGTCTGGCGAAGGGCGGTGAGGTTGCCTTCGATGTCAGCGAGGAAGAGGACGAGGCGGGGTTGCGACAAACAGGTGCTCCTTTCGTGCGACTCTTGAAAGCGCGAACGCCCCCCCGAAAATTTCCCCGGGGAGGCGTTCCGTTTTTTTCGAGCCGTGGAGCCTGCCTGCCCGCCTGCTTACAGCGGGATGTTGCCGTGCTTGCGCGGCGGGTTCTCCTGCCGCTTGTTCTTGAGCATCTCCAGCGCGCGGATGAGCCTTGGCGCGGGTCTCCTCGGGGCGGATGACCTCGTCGATGTAGCCGAGCTCGGCCGCCTTGAAGGGGTTGGCGAACTTCTCGCGGTAGTCGTTCACCAGCTTCGTGCGCTCGGCCGTCGGCGTCCGCGGCCTTCTGCAGCTCGTTGCGGAAGATGATGTTCACCGCGCCCTCGGGGCCCATCACCGCGATCTCGGCGGTGGGGTAGGCGAAGTTGATGTCGGCGCGGATGTGCTTGGAGGCCATGACGTCGTAGGCGCCGCCGTAGGCCTTGCGGGTGATGACGGTGATCTTGGGCACGGTGGCCTCGGCGAAGGCGTAGAGCAGCTTGGCGCCGTGGCGTGATGATGCCGCCCCACTCCTGGTCGGTGCCGGGCAGGAAGCCGGGCACGTCCACGAAGGTGATGAGCGGGATGTTGAAGCAGTCGCAGAAGCGCACGAAGCGCGCCGCCTTCACGCGAGGCGTCGATGTCGAGGCAGCCGGCCAGCACCGCCGGCTGGTTGGCCACGATGCCCACCGACCTGCCGTTCATGCGGGCGAAGCCGATGACCATGTTCTTCGCGAAGTGCTCCTGCACCTCGAAGAAGTGCTTGTCGTCGACGACCGCGCGGATGATCTCCTTGATGTCGTAGGGCTTGTTCGGGTTGCTGGGGACGACGCGTCTTCAGCGCCTCGTCGGCGCGGAAGGGATCGTCGTCGCAGGGCTGGGCGGGCGGGTCCTCGTGGTTGTTGGAGGGGCAGGAACGAGAGCAGCTCGCGCGTCATGAGGATGGCGGACTGCTCGTTCTCCGCGGCGAAGTGGGCCACGCCGACTTCTGGTTGTGCGCCAGCGCGCCGCCCAGGTCCTCCTTCGTCACCTCCTCGTGCGTCACCGTCTTGATGACGTCCGGGCCGGTGATGAACATGTAGGAGGTGTCCTTCACCATCACGATGAAGTCGGTGATGGCCGGCGAGTACACCGCGCCGCCGGCGCACGGGCCGAGGATGAGGGAGATCTGCGGCACCACGCCCGAGGCGAGGGTGTTGCGCAGGAAGATGTCGGCGTAGCCGGCGAGGCTCTCGACGCCCTCCTGGATGCGCGCGCCGCCCGAGTCGTTCAGGCCGATGACGGGAGCGCCCACGCGCATGGCGAGGTCCATGATCTTGCAGATCTTCTGGGCGTAGGCGCCGGAGAGCGAGCCGCCGAAGACGGTGAAGTCCTGGGCGAAGACGAAGACCTGGCGGCCCTCGACGGTGCCGTAGCCGGTGACCACGCCGTCGCCGAGGATCTTCTTGTCCCCCATGCCGAAGTCGTGGCAGCGGTGGGTGACGAACTTGTCGAGCTCGATGAAGGTGCCGGGATCGAGCAGCAGGTCGATGCGCTCGCGGGCGGTCAGCTTGCCGGCCTCGTGCTGCTTGGCGATGCGGTCAGCGCCGCCGCCCAGCTCGGCCTGCTTCTCCATCTGCTGCAGGCGGGCGCGAAGGGGGTCCTTTTCCGAGGTTCCGTCCATGGGCGCGCATCTAGCACGATTGGGCCCCGTGCGGGCACCCGGGGCTCGGGCGCGGCGAGGCGCAGGCGGGCGACGGATGAGCCTCACTTCTGGACGTCCAGAAGTGATGTAGGGGGATGTGTGTGACTTCTGGACGTCCAGAAGTACCGTTCCCGTAGTAGGCGCTGTCAGCGCGGGGCCCGGCTCGACCAAGGCTTGGGGCTAGACTGTTTCGTCAGGCAGGAGCGTGAGCAGCAATTCGTCGTCGGGCCCGAGAGGCCGCCAGCCGGGTGGTGGTGGAGAAGCGCGAAGCGCTGCCTTGGCCCGCTCGACGTGCTGTTCATGAGTTTCTGGGGTGTAGGTCCCCCAACGGGCGAGTGCCACGGCAACCTTGAAGCGGGTCGCATCGTCCAGCACGTCCGGCCAGCCGTTCGGGAGTGCTTCGGCCAGCTCGCGCACGAGCTGACCGCGCACCAACCGTGTGACCCGACGGCTACGCTCCGCCTCGGCCACCAAGCCCGCTGAACAGCTGCACTGCTGCGATGTCATCAGGACCAAGCTCATCCGCCAGTTCCAATAGCGAAGCGGTGGGGCGCGCCTCGGCGAAGGCGGTGAGCGAATCATAACCACGCTGGCGCACGCGCTCATACAGGCGCGCTTTGACGTTGCCCTCCCAAGCACGTCCGTCGCTCATGGTCCTCTCCACTGCGGACGAAGTTCATCGGGAGTCTGTACTCCTTCATGTACTCGCGACGATTTCCAGGATCTCGTTCCGCGTCAACATCCGGCCGGCTTCAACCTCGGCGTCGCGCAGCGCCTTCATAATCATTCGGTTCCATTCACCGGGCCATGTGCGCCCCAGCTTCCAGTTTCCACCACCGTGAATTGCCTGGTGGTGCGCCTGCTGCAGCGTGACGCAGAACTTGTTGATATCCATCTTGCCGGTGAAGCCGCGCTTCTCGAACCACTCGCGGAACTCCTTCGGCATGACGTGGTGACGAGGGCGCTCGGCCATACCGGCCCCCGCTTTGCCCGTCACGCGCAAGGCCCGCACCTCGGGCGCATCGCCCAGCGCGTCGCGCACGCCCCGTGGGAGGTCGCCGTGCCCCTGCGCCATCATCACCTGGCCGGCCTGAATCCGCACCGCGGCGCTGACGGCGGGCAGGGAGAGGACGCCCGCGCGCACCAACTGGCGCATCATCTCCACCCACTCGGCGGACACCACAATCCGCGTCCCCATCATCACCCCGTTGGGGCCCGCCATGAGGCTCGCGCCGAGCATGGCGGGAGTAGCCGCGCGCAGCGCGGGCAACGTGAACTTCAGCACCGACATGGTGGTGAGCGCCTCCATGGACTCCTTCAGCACCAGCGCCGTCGCGAGGACTTTCTCCCCCTTGTGAATGGCCTCGATGAGTGCGGCGAACTCGTCCGTGAGGTGGCCTACCAGGGCGGGCATGTCCTCCGCCGCTACCTCCACCTGTTCCGGCTGCAGGGAAGCGAGAGCCGACATGGACGGCTCCATCATCTTCTGCCAGTCGTCCATCTTCACGTACAGCGACTCCACGCCATAGAGGTTCCGGGAGAGCGCGGCATCGGTGAGGTTGAGGAAGTCAAACCACACGGCCAGCAGCATGGAGCCCATCATCGCGGCCTCCAGCCGTGGGCCGGCGAGGCGCAGCAGGGCGAGCTGCATGTCCGGGTCCTCCACCTCCGACGCCTCGGCGGCAAGCTCCGTGGCGGCGGCAAGCTCGGCGTCAATCCACCGCAACTGAGCTTCGCCATAATCGACGTAGGGGACGAAGAGGCCGTTGCCCGCGCCAGCGATGCCGAAGTGGCTGGCCCTGAGCCTGGAGAGCTCGCGGGAGATGCGTCGGGTGGTGCCGGACACCTCGCCCACGCCCTTGCGAAAGGCCAGGTGGGCGGCGAGGGCGCTCCGCCACACTGTCGCGTCGGCGCTGCCAGGGCCGGCCCCCGTCACCGCCTCCCGGGAGCCGCGGCGACGGTGCAGCCGCTCCGGTGCGTCGGGCCCAGGAGGGGAGGGCGGCTGGGAGCCAGGGCGAGCGGCGGCTCCTCGCCCGCCCCTCGGCCACCGCGGGCCCCGTGGCGTCGTGCGGGGTGTAGCGCAGGCTCCGCCCCGGGCCAGGCGGTGGCGTCAGCGACACACAGGCGTTGGACAGCATGGCCAGGGCAAGCAGCAGCAACACCAGCCGCGTGGACGTCATCAGCGCCTCCGATGGGTGACGCCCATTCTAGCGATTGCTCCCGACAAATCCGGACTGTCGCTGAACATGAAGAAGCGCGGGAAAACGAACCAGCCGGCTCGTGCTCGGCACCTGGCCCGTCGTGCGGGCAAGGGTGGCCAGGAGGAGGAGCTGGAGGCAGAGGGGTGGGCTTCACCGCGGAGTTGACGCTCCGGCAATGGAAGGCGGGCACCTTCAAGCCCGCGTGACGTACGGGTTGTGGCTCTCCCTCAGGGCGCGGCGGGCAGCGTCCAGGTGGTGGAGAAGCGGTGGGCTCCACCGGAGGTGCTGTCGAGCCAGCCCACGATGCGCTCGCTGTTGGCCAGCAGCGGGCCCATCTCCAGGCCCACGGCGAAGATGCCGGCGAGCTGCTGGTTGGAGACGACGTCCATCAGCGACACCTGATTCAGCCCGCGCGCCAGCCGCTTCGGGTCCACCGTGAAGTCCACCGCGTGCGGCAGCTTCGCACCCTCCGGGGACAGGGCTCCCAGGAGTGACTGTGCCACCGCCTCGTCATTGCCCACCACGAGGTGCTTGCCCTTCTGCCGGACGTGCACGGTGCCTCCCTTCACGTCCAGCGCGTACCCGTCCTCCAGCGCCTTCGCTCCGGGCAGCTTCGCCAGTGGCGCGAGCGCGGTCTTCACCGCCGCGGCGTCCGTCACCTCGGCGGCGAACGCCTGCCGCGCGGCGAAGAAGCGGCCCTCATTCGTGCGCAGGTTGGGGCGCGACCTCACGCTGTCCACCACCATCAGCACGTTGCCGGTGAGGCGCTCGGCCACCGCGCGCGCCACCGAGGACACCTCGGCCGCGGGGCAGGTGGGGCACACCTGCTGGATGTTCGCGCGCACGCTGCCCACCGCCTGGGACACCCCGGCCGACGCCACCCGGGCACGGGAGAAGAGGAGTCCCTCGGGCTTCATCGCGCCATAGGGATTCGTCCCCGAGGACTGGAAGGGCGGTAGCGGAAGCCCCGCGGCCGTGCCCACCAGCTTCAGCTCCGAGCCGCTGCCGTCCACGCCCACCACGATGCCGCGTCTGGGCACCAGTACGTAGAGGACTCCGGGGAGTTGCGCCAGCCGCGCGTCCGGCTTGGGTGCCTTGCCCACCAGCCGCGAAGTCTCCTTCAGCAGCACCGGGCCCTGGTCATCATCCGTGAAGCCCCCGCCGGTGCTCGCGAAGGCACACGCCTCCTGGCCCTTGAGACTGTAGCCGGCTCGGCCGCCGGACTCGCGCGGGACGCTCACCGTGGTGACTCCGCCGACGGTGGTGGGTTTCACCTCCGTGTTGCTCCCGGCGGAGGCCAGCATCGCGGCGGCCTTCTGCTGGAAGGCCTTCGGGTCCTTCAGGCGCGTGCAGGAGATGCGGCCGTTGTCGCGCAGGGAGACGGTGATGGGGCCGGCGGGGTCGATGCCCGCGCTGGTGAGGGTGTCCGGCTGGCTGGGGTCGAGCGAGAGGAAGGGGTGCAGCTCGGCGTACCAGACGACGGGCCGCATCAGGGCTGCGTTCTGCCCCGCCCTCGACAGGAAGGCGGTGACGCCCTGAAGCGCGTCCAGCCGGGGAATGTGGACGACGGTCTCCGAAGCGGTGGCGGCGCGGGGCGCGGGGGCGGCGGCGAGCGAGGCCGCGAGGACGAGGGCGAGCATGGTCTCTCGTGAGAGCAGTGCGCCCGGCGGCCTGTCAAGGTCGAGTGAGGGTGCTCGTCCGGTCCACGCCTGTCCATGCACCGAGCGAGGGCCGCTCAGTACCCGAAGACCTGCTTCTCCTTGCCCCTGGTGAGCAGTGCCTCCTCCCGGCGCTGCTTCTCCTGGACCCAGGCCTGACTCTTCTCCCACTCAGCATCGAGCTCGGCTCCGATGGTCTTCCAGTCCTTGTTCCCATTGGAGTAGGCCTTGATCGTCCGGATCAGCGCCTTGGCATGCTCGTGCGCCAGGGGGTGTCCGAGGAAGCTCGGCCCGGCGCATCGCGCGGAGGGCCAGGTTCTTGTGGCCGCTCCACGCGAGCGACAGGCCCAGGCTGAACCACAGGTGGGGGCTGCGTTCGCCGCTGCCGAAACGGATCATCCCGGCGAGCCCCGGCAAGACGTCCTTGGGGAGCGTGGGCTCGTTCACGTTCGCGTCCGCGCGCGCCTTCTTCGTCGGATTCATGACCCAGACGTAACGCTCCGAGTCGATCGGCAAACCGAGCAGCTCCTCCTTGTTCACCACCCCGGGCTCGGCGGCCAGCCGTTGCAGATATTCGATGGCCTTGACCTGGTACTTCTCGCGACCGAAGTGGGCCTCGGGATTGAGGGCGAGGGCCCGGCGCAGGTGCTCGAGTGCGCGCGGGTAGTCGCCCGCGTGCGCATGAAAGGTGCCCAGGTTGGCCGCCGTGGTGTACAGGCCAGGAAAGCGCTTCTCCTTGGCCTCCATCGTGGCAATGGCCTCCGGGATGCGGCCGAGCTTCTCGTAGGCCACCGCGAGGTCGTCATAGCGCTCGGGCTTCACGTCCTCCCGCTCCAGCAGCGGCTGGGTGTAGGCCACCTTTCGCTCGTAGAAGGTCCGCGAATGCTTGAGGATGCGCCCCTGGACGATGTCGGCCACCTCCTGGAGGCCGAGTGACTCCTCCTTCAGCGTGTCGCTGTCCCACAGGCACGCGAGGGCCGGGGCCAGGGGCAGGAGGACGAGGCCAAGCAGGGAGACGAGAAGTGCACGTCGTGGGCTCATGCCCCATCCTCTTCGCGGCTGGTTGGCGGCGGCAAGGCTCTCCGGGGTTCGTGCACTCCCCGACGCCCAGCCTCACTCCCAGCTTCGGGATTGCTGCCAACCGCGAGCGGCTGCCCTAACGTCAGTGGGTGATGACTGCCCCTACACCTGACAATCCGCTGCTTCAGACCGAAGGACTTCCGAAGTTCGACCGCATCCGCCCGGAGCATGTCGAGCCGGCCATTCGCGAGATGCTGACGCGCCTGCACGCCTCGCTGGATGAGCTCGAGCGCGACGTGCGGCCCACGTGGGAGGGAACGGTCGCCCGCCTGTCCGCCATGACCGAGCCGCTCGGCATGGCCTGGGGCGTGGTGAACCACCTCATGAGCGTGCAGAACAGCCCGGAGCTGCGCCAGGCCCACTCCGCCGTCGAGGGCGATGTCGTCGAGGCCCTCATGCGCATCGGCCAGAGCGTGCCGCTCTACCGGGCGCTCAAGGCCCTGCGCGAGGGGTCGGAGTGGAAGAAGCTCGACGCGGCCCAGCACCGCATCGTCGAGTCCTCCATCCGCGACGCCGAGCTGTCCGGCGTGGGGCTGGAAGGCGAGGCCCGCGAGCGCTTCCAGGACATCGAGCGCGAGCTGGCCGAGCTGTCCACCCGCTTCTCCAACAACGTCATCGACGCCACCAAGGTCTGGTCCATGACGCTCACCAAGTCCGAGGAGGTGGAGGGCCTGCCGCCCAGCGCGCTCGCCGCGGCCGCCCAGGCGGCGAAGGTGGCTCTGGCCGAGGGCGCCCCCGAGCCCACCCCCGAGAAGGGTCCCTGGCGCATCACCCTGGAGGCCCCCAGCTATGTGCCCTTCCTCGAGCACTCGCGCCGGCCCGAGTTGCGCGAGAAGCTCTACCGCGCCTTCGTCACCCGCGCCTCCTCCGGGGACTCGGACAACAATCCGCTCATCGAGCGCATCCTCACCCTGCGCCGCGAGAAGGCCCGCCTGCTCGGCTACCCCTCGTTCGCCGAGGTGAGCCTCGCGGCGAAGATGGCTCCCGACGTGCCCGCCGTCGAGAAGCTGCTCGCCGAGTTGCGCGGGGCCGCCGTCTCCCGTGCCCGCGCGGAGAACACCGAGCTGACCGAGTACGCGCGCCGCAAGACGGGCAACGCCTCGCTCGAGCTGGCGCTGTGGGACGTGCCCTTCTGGGCCGAGCGCATGCGCGAGGAGCGCTACGCCTACACCGACGAGGAGCTCCGGCCGTACTTCGCCATGCCGCGCGTGCTGGAGGGCCTGTTCGACACCGCGAAGCGGCTCTTCGGCGTCACGGTGCGCTCCGCCGACGGCGAGGAGCCCGTGTGGGACTCGAGCGTCCGCTTCTTCCGCATGGCGGACGAGTCGGGCAAGGACATCGCCGCCTTCTACCTGGACCCCTACAGCCGCCCGGCCACCAAGCGCGGTGGGGCGTGGATGAACAACGCGCTCGACCGCAAGCGCAAGCCCGACGGGAGCCTGCGGCTGCCGGTGGCCTACCTCGTCTGCAACTTCACGCCGCCCGTGGGCAACAAGTCCGCGCTCCTCACCTTCCGCGAGGTGGAGACGCTCTTCCACGAGTTCGGCCACGGTCTGCAGCACATGCTCACGCGCGTGGACTACCCGGAGGCCGCGGGCATCAACAACGTGGAGTGGGACGCCGTGGAGCTGCCCAGCCAGTTCATGGAGAACTGGTGCTTCCACGAGGACACGCTCTCCCGCCTGGCCCGCCACGTGGACTCCGGTGAGTCGCTTCCCAAGGCCCTGCAGGACAAGATTCGCGCCGGTCGCATCTACCGCGCCGCCTCCATGACGCTGCGGCAGGTGTTCTTCGCCACGCTGGACCTGGAGCTGCACCACCGCTACGTCCCGGGCGACACCGCGCAGGGCAGTGTCATCGAGGTCCAGAAGCGCGTGGCCGCGGAGAACACGGTGCTCAAGCCGCTCCCGGAGGACCGCTTCCTCTGCGGCTTCAGCCACATCTTCGCGGGTGGCTACGCGGCGGGTTACTACAGCTACAAGTGGGCCGAGGTGCTCTCCGCCGATGCCTTCTCCGCCTTCGAGGAGGCCGGGCTGTCCAATCCGCAGGCGGTGGCCAGCACCGGGCGGCGCTTCCGGGACACCGTGCTCGCGCTCGGCGGCAGCCGCCACCCGCTCGAGGTCTTCCAGGAGTTCCGTGGCCGCGCGCCCAGCACCCAGCCGCTGCTGAAGCAGACGGGTCTGCTGGAGACGCAGGAGCTCGAGACGACGGGGCCGATGCTGTAGCGCGCTCCGCCGTCAGTCTCCCTTGCTGGCCTGGGTGAGCCCCGCATCCCGGATGCGCTCGGCCACCCAGGCCTCCGCGGGCTCCAGGTGGGCGAAGGTGGTGGCGGGGAGCGGCAGCGGCTTGAAGTACAGGATGGCGCTGATCGACAGCCGGACGACGGGCGAGGTGACGACGATGGCGGTGCCGAGCAGTTGCTGGCGCAGCATCTGCTCGTGCTCCGAGAACCACTCCACCTGCCGCCAGCGCTGATCCAGCGGCACCAGCCCGACCCGGACCAGGTCGACGAGGAGCGCGAACCTCTCCCCTCGCCGCAGGTAGTCGCTGAAGGCGGAGAGGCACGCCTCGTGCCCTTGCGAGGAGAGCGTTCCCGGCAGCCGCAGGAGCAGCAGGGGCCAGCGCGAGTCGTCGAAGAGGTTCGGCTCGGAAGTCCTCATGTCAGCCGAGCTCCAGGAGCAGGAGTCTCAGCCCGCGCCGGGTGGGGTTCATGGGTCGCATTCTGACACCCCGGCGGAAACGTGCTATGCGCGCGCCCCGGGTTCTTGTCGTGGAGCAGGTCGCAATGGATCGGCGTCGCATCGAGGGATTCTTCTTCTTGCTGGGCTTCGGGGCCTCGATTCCGCTCTCCAACTGGATGATCGGCCATGTAGGGGCGGTGTGCTCGGACAGTGGCCCCTGCCTGCTCCCCGTGGGGCCGGGAATCCTCGCGCCGAGTGGCGTCCTCATCGTCGGTATCGCCTTCGTGCTGCGCGACCTGGTGCAACGCCGGCTGGGCAAGAGCTGGACGCTGCTGGCCATCGCCGTCGGCGCGCTGCTCTCGGCGCTGCTCGCTCCTCCTCCGCTCGTCATCGCCTCGGGCGGAGCCTTCGCCGTCTCGGAGCTGGCCGACTTCGCCGTCTACACGCCCCTGCAGCGGCGCGGCCTCGTGCTCGCCGTGCTCGCCAGCAGCCTCGTGGGCCTCGTCGTCGACAGCGTCCTCTTCCTCCAGCTCGCCTTCGGGAGCCTCGACTTCCTGTTGGGGCAGGTGCTCGGCAAGACGTGGATGGTGCTGCTGTCGCTGCCGCTCATCTCCTGGCTCCGGCGTCGGGACGAGCGGCTCGGCATCCTGCCCGCTTGAGCCGGGGGCGCGCGCATCAGGTGCCGCTGTCCGGGTAGCTCCGGGAGACGTCTTCCTTCACCGCCGCCAGGGCAATGGTGTCCGCGGCCTGGCGGGCCTCGTCGGCGGAGGGGGCCGACCCGCTCGTGAAGTCCACCAGGGCCTCGCGTACCGCTTGCTCCACGCGCGCGGTGCGGCGGATGCCTTGGGACTCCCACAACCAGCCCAGTGCCAGGTGGGCGTAGTGGTCCCAGTTCTCAGCGCAGCCGGTCGCCTCGGCGGTGAGGTCGATGACCCGCCGCACCGCGTCCGACAGCACCGCCGTGCGGTCCTCCTCGTCCAGGGGCAGCGACAGCGAGCGGAAGTACGTGTCGAGCGTGCAGAGCCACTCGTGGGCCACCCCGAGCGCGGAGAGGATGCGCTGGAGGTTGCTCTCCACGCCCAGGTCGGGCGAGTCGCCCTCGTCGGGGAAGAAGCTGTCGCGCCAGCCGTAGCTGCCGAGGACCTCGTTGCCGAGCTGCACGTCGGCCTGCGTGTACCAGGCCCCCGCGTGCTCGGCGAGCAGCGCGCTGACGCCCTCGAAGAGGCCGCGGCGCGTCTGTTCGTCCAGGCGGGTGGCGTCTCGCGGGATGCGCGGGACGAGGTCCTCCCGGAGGCGCGCCGCGAGAAGCGCGGGCTGGAAGTCGTCGAGGCTCTCCTGGATGGTGGCCCAGGTGCCGCCGTCGTCTTTCTGCTTCTTCCTGCTCATGGCTCCTCCCTCAGGGGAGCGGAGTGAACTGGGTGGCGCCGGTGATGACCTGTGAGTCCAGGATGCCGGGCAGGGTGTCCTCGCGCACCTCTCCGTCCCAGGCCGTCATGCGGAGCTTGAGCGCTCCCTGGCCCATGCCGTTGGACTGGATGAAGTAGTTGTAGTCCTGGCGCGGAACCTCCACCCACCCGGTGGACGACAGCCACTCCAACTTGCGGATGGGCTTGTGGTGGTTGCGCACCTGGATACCGGTCCACCACTGGCTGCTGCCCTCCTTGAAGCGGTAGCGGACCGGGCCACTCACGGGGCAGGTGACGAACCGCCACTTCACCTGCAACCGGCCGACGGGAAGATCGGCCAGCTTCGCGAAGGCCGAGGGGCTGAGGTCCAGGTGTCCCGCCGTCGTGCAGTCGGGGCAGCTATCCACGATGCGCACCCGGATCGTGCTCGTGGGTCCCTGGATTTCGGCGCACGCGCCACACACGGCGCTGCCCTGGTATTCGGTCATGATGATGGCGGCGACGTCCAGATCCTCCGGGCTGGGGTCGAAGCCGCAGTTCCCGGTGCCGTCCGCCTCCCCGTAGTAGGTGACGATGCCGTCTCGGAAGTCGCTGATCGGGCGCGAGGTCATCGTGCTGGTGCCAGTGCCCGCGTCGGTGCCAGTGCCAGTGCCCGCGTCGGTGCCAGTGCCAGTGCCCGCGTCAGTGCCGGAGCCAGTGCCAGGGCCCGCGTCGGTGCCGTGGCCCGTGCCCGCGTCGGCGCTCGGGTCTTCATCTGTATCCGGGATGGTGCTGGGCCCGCAGGCCGCCAGCGACAGCAAAAGGGCCGCGAGGGATGACCGGGTGAGGGCGTGGATGGTGAGGCGCATGGGCAACTCTCCGGGGGAAGAGGTGAACTTCATGGTGCGCATATTCCGGGTTCAAGCACGCCACTCTCCTCCGTGCGTCACGTTCGCGCCACGCCTCTCCTTGCTCTTCCGGAGCACGCCGGAAAACCGATGCCTCTCTGGTCACATCTTTCCGTCTGGAGCGCGTTCTGGTCGCGTTCGACAGTTGCGCTACTCAAGCGACTCCAGCGTGTGTCGTTCCTCTCGGCTAGAATGGCGGAGTCATGCCCGTTCCATCCAAGCCAGAACCCCGGGCTCCCGAGAGATCGCCCATGACGCGAGCGACTGCTGCGTACGCCAAGGCTCCGCCTTTGGCGACCTGCCTGGTGATGGTGAAGCACCCCGAGCAAGGCGACGACGCCAACGGCAAGGCGCTCTGTGAGGAGATCCGCAAGGTGCTGAAGACGCAGCCGGGGACCTTCTGCTTCTTCTTCGATGGCACCGGCATGGTGAACGCGCGCATCGGCTACGCGAACGCGTTCAAGGAGCTCGACCGGGAGCTGGCGGAGCGGGTGTCGGAGGTGGTGTGCGTCATCCCCGGCCCCATCCCTCGGATGATGCTCTACACGGTCGCGACCATGTCCAAGCGGCCGTGGAACATCTTCCGCACCCGCACGGAGGCCGAGATGCACATGCGGATGCGGGGCTACCCCGGCTCGGATTATCGGGAGCCACTCGAAGAGTCGGTGCGCCTCTTCACGCTGGGTCGCTCCTGAGCTTCGGGGCTGGCCTCTGCTTCTGATCCCTCATGACCCATTGCTTCCTGGCATGGTACCCGCCGGCCATGAGCCTCGAAGCCTTCATGGATTCTCTTCATGCTCGTGTGGTCGCCATGCCGTGGCTGCGCGGATTCACTGCCTTCACCCGGGGCCTATTGGCCGTCGGCTTCTTCCGGCCGGGGTTGATCAAGGCGTTCGGTGGGCGCTTCACCACCCAAGGGACGGAGACGCCCATCGGATACTTCTTCGATGCGATGTACCGGACCGGGGGCTACTGGCGCTTCATCGGGATGGCCCAGGTCGCCGCGGCGCTGCTGCTGCTGCTGCCGCGCTCGGGACCCACGGTGGGCGCGCTCCTCTTCCTGCCCATCATCCTCAACATCTTCGCCATCACCGTGTCGATGAGCTTCGATGGCACGTGGCTCGTCACCGGGTTGATGCTGCTGGCGGTGCTCTACCTCATTTGCTGGGACTACCCGCGGTGGAAGGGCGTGCTGTTCTCTCCCGTCTCGGGCTACGGCTCCGTCCAGCCCGCCGCGCAGCCCGTGTCCTGGATGTTCACCGTGGTGTCGGCCTTCGGCGTCCAGGGCGCGATGGGGGTGCTCATGGGACTGAAGTCCCGCCTCCCTCTGTCGACCGTGCTGTCCTCGCCGACCATGCTGGCCTACTGCGCGATGCTCGCTCTCGCGGTGGCGCTGCCCCTCGCGCGGAGGACGCTGCGCCGCGCCAGGTCCGGGCCGAGCCCCGGTTAGCGAGCCCCGGTCAGGGGATTCGGTCGTCGAGTGTTCATCGGCGGAAGTTCTCTCCGTCCTCGGTGTGACGGCCCGGGCGCGGGCCCTTCCCGATTCCATGGGTTCCGGGTATCCGGGTGTTGCGGTCCCTCGGGGCCGGAACACTGGCGCCACGCGCCGTGGGGGGAACTATGGCGAACCTGATGAATCTTCCGCGTCAGGCCTGGGGGGATCTGCAGTCGAGGATGCGTCACCTGCCGCTGGTGGGGACGCTGCGCAACCTGCTCGTGGACTCGCCCGAGCTGACGAGCCCGGTGCCCCGGGACTCGGGTCTGGTGGACGCGGAGCGGGTGGAGGCCTACCGGTGCGCCATCGAGCGCTACGTGCGGCCCGGTCAGGTGGTGGTGGACGTGGGGACGGGCAACGGCCCGAGGGCCTTCCTCGCGGCGGCGCGTGGCCCGCGCAAGCTGTACGCGGTGGATGCCTCGCGCAACCTCGACATGGCGCGCTGGGTGGCCCGCCGCAACGGGTTCTCGGACATCTCCTTCATCCGCTCGGACAGCACGCGCTTCCGCCCTTCGGAGAAGGTGGACGTCCTGCTGCACGAGCAGCTGGGAGACGCGCTCTTCGATACGGGGCTGGTGCCTCGGCTGCTGGATTTGAGGGACCGGGTGCTGGCGCGCGGGGCCCGCATCCTGCCCAACCGCTTCGAGGTCTTCTTCGAGCCGGTGCAACTGCGCGAGGAGGCGCGCCTGCCCTTCCTCTGGAGCCAGCGCCTGCCCACCGTGGACTACGGCTGCCTGCAGATGCTGCGGGACACGCTACACCCCGCGTACTTCACCCGGTTCATCCGGCCGCAGGACGTGGAGCGGCGGCTGTGCGACCCGGAGCCCGCCTTCGCCTTCGACCTGGAGACGCTGCGCGCCGGCTCGCTGCCGAAACGCCTGCGCCTGGAGCGGCCGGTGGTGCGCGAGGGGCGCGTGGACGGCCTGGGCCTCTTCTACCGCTCCAGCTTCGACTCCGAGCTGTCCTTCGACACCTTCCCCGAGCGCCCAATGGCGTGCGCTCCGGTGCTGCTGCTGCGCGTGGACCCGCGGGAGTTTGCCCGCTACGAGACGGTTTGCCTGGAGCTGTCGTTGCCGGAGCTGTCGGACGTCACCACATGGCGGTGGCGCTTCGAGTGAGGGTTTCAGAGTCCGGGCCGGAACAGGCTAAGTAGGGCGCATGTCGGAACGGATGACCCCTGTCGACGCGGCGTGGCTCCAGATGGAGGAGCCCACGAGTCTCATGGTCATCACCTCGGTGCTCTGGTTCGACGAGCCTCTGGATTGGGAGCGGCTGACGGAGGTGGTGCGCGAGCGGCTGGTGGAGCGCTACCCGCGCTTCCGTCAGCGGGTGGTGCCGGGAGGGCTGCTGGGGACGCCTCGCTGGGAGGATGCCCCGGCCTTCCGGCTGGAGGCGCACCTGCGGCGCACGACGCTGCGAGCCCCCGGAGGCCACGCCGCGCTGGAGGAACTGGTGAGCGAGTCCATGGGCACGCCCCTGGACTCCTCGCGGCCACTGTGGGAGCTGCACCTCATCGAAGGGTACGAGGCCGGGAGCGCGCTGCTGATGCGCATGCACCACTGCATCGCGGATGGCATCGCGCTGGCGCGGGTGCTGCTGTCGCTGACGGACGAGCGCCCGGGTGGTGGCGGCAGGCACGAGAGGCTCGAGGAAGCGGAGGAGCTCCCGGGGACGCTGTCGCGGCTGCTGCGGGGCGCGCGGACGGTGGTGGGCTCGACGCGGGCGGCGTGGAAGCGGGGCGCGGAGCTGCTGGCCGAGCCCATCCACCTCATGGACCTGGCGGTGGAGGGCGCGCGCGGGGCCTCGGCGCTGAGCCGGCTGATGACGCTGCTGCAGGACCCGCCCTCGCCCTTCAAGGGAGCGCTTGGCACGGAGAAGCGGGTGGCCTGGTCGCGGCCGGTGCCGGTGGGGAAGGTGAGGGAGATCGGCCACGGCACGGGCAGCACCGTGAATGACGTGGTGATGGCGGTGGTGACGGGGATGCTGCGCCGCTACGTGGCGTCACGAGGGCAGCCGCCGGAGGATCTGCGGGCGGTGGTGCCGGTGAACCTGCGGCCGTTGCACGAGCCCCTCCCGCGAGAGCTGGGCAACCGCTTCGGGCTGGTGTTCCTGCCGCTGCCGCTCGGGGTGGAGGACCCGGTGGAGCGGCTGTGGGAGCTGAAGCGGCGGATGGACAAGCTGAAGCGCTCGCCGGAGGCGGCGGTGATGTTCGGGATGCTGTCGGCGGCGGGGATGGCACCGACGGCGGTGGAGCGGGTGGCGGTGGAGGTGCTGCGGAAGAAGGCCTCGATGGTGCTGACGAACGTCCCGGGGCCGAAGCGGCCGGTGTACCTGGCGGGAGCGAGGCTGGCGGGGGTGATGTTCTGGGTGCCCATGGCGGGGCGGCACGGGCTGGGCCTGAGCATCTTCAGCTACGCGGGCCACGTGACGCTGGGCGTGGCGGCGGATGCGGGCCTGGTGCCGGAGCCTCACGAGCTCATCGCGGACTTCGAGGCGGAGCTCGACTCCCTGGCCGAGGCGGTGAGGAAGGCGGGGCACACCCGCCCCCTCCACTGAACTCAGCCTGGGCCGCCTGTTCCTCGGCGACCCAGGCGTTGAGCTGCTCCCGTTAGAAGCTCGCCTGCACCATCATGCGGGCCTCGACGACGTTCTGCCGCGTGATGGGCGCGCCCTTCTTCAGCAGCGAGGTCTGGTCCGGCTGCTCCGTGAGGACGTACGAACCCACGTTCTCCTCGAAGATGACCGGCGTACCCAGGAGGATGGGCAGGTCCATGACGATCTTCGCGGGGACGCCCTCGAAGTTGTAGGTCAGCGCGGGCGTCACCTCCTGGATGGCCTGCTTGCCGGTGACCTGCGCATCACCCACGGCGAACCGCTCGTCCGGCCGGACGTACGCATACCGCAGCGCGACATCCAGCTGCTTCCACTTGTACGCCACCTGCGCCCGGCCACCCGGGACCCGGATGTCTCCGTAGTCGTTCTGGTAGACGGCGAAGTTGCCTTCCACCTCTCCGGTGAGGACGCCAGGGCCCACGGGCGTGCGCACCGAGGCGTCGGCTCCCACCTGCCACAGCCTGCCGAGGCTGTACGGCGCCTGGCCCAGGAACGGGTTCCAGTTACCGTTGATCATCAGCGACTTCTCCGAGGCCCGGGTGTTGAACACCGTCGAGTGGCCTACCAGCGAGTCCTCGACGTAGAGCCCGTTCACGAAGAAGGCGAGCTGGGTCTTGTCGAGCTCGATCGGGGCCATCGGCGTCGCGAAGACGTCCTGGCCGAGCTGGTCGTAGCCCGCGCGCAGCACCACCATCGGGGTGCCGAGCGTCTGCGGCAGGTAGCGCTCGGGGATGTCCCGGCCGCCGCCCGTGAAGATGCCGAGGCCCGCCACCATGGGGCCCTTCTTGGTGAAGATGGCCGCGCCCACGTCCCGGCCCACCCGGAAGGCCATGTTCTGGATCGACCGGTCCGCGAAGAGCAGCGTGCCCGACTCGGTCAGCCGCTCACGGCCGTAGGGCACCCGGAACTGACCCACCCTCACATACGTGTTGTCCCCGAGGAAGCTCAGGGGCGCATCCACGAACATGTCCAGCAGGCCCAGCGAGATTCCCGGCGTCGGGGCCTTGATCTCATTCTCACCACCGAACGCGAGCATCACGCCGTAACGCCATGCGTCGACGTTGCCCGAGACCGAGAGCCGGGCCTGCTTGAGGAACAGGTAGAACCGCTCGTCGTTCCGGTGCCCGTCATCGAGCGTCTGGGCGAAGCCCAGGAGCTGCAGTCGTCCGCCCACGTTCATCTGCGCGCGATCCGTCTTCAGGACTTCCGCGGCTTGTGCAACGCCCGAGGCCCCCATGAGCATCGCGGCGAGGGTTGCTGCCAGGTTGCTGGTTCTCATGATGTTTCTTCCTTTTGTGCTTCTGCGTCCCGTGGTGTCTCGCTCGGCGGCGTTCACACCCGATGTCTTGTTGCTCGGAGTCCAGAGCAAGGCGTGCGCCAACGTCTCTTCCCCTGGTAGCACAGTTTGAGAACCTGCACGGTCTGCGCGAAGGCGGGAGCCTGCGCAGGACTTGCGCATGACGCGTACATGCCCCGTTCGCGCAGTCCCCGTCACGCCACGCCTCCTATAAAGGAGCCACTCGCGCGGTCACCGTCGACAGCGGCATGTGGCTTGAATAGAGGTGGGGCGTACCCGCGCGGAGCCTCAATGCCCCCCCTCACCGACAATCAATGGAACGGACGCCGCCCCACCGGCCTTCTCCGGGCGGCGCTGCTGCTCCTGGGGTTGCTGGGGCTGGCTCCCGCGGCTCGTGCCCAGGAATTCAGCAGCGAGCGCCCCTTCGCGGAGGGCGAGGTGCTCGCCTATCAGGTGTCGCTGGGGCGGCACGGGCGGAGCGGGACGGGTTGGCTGCGCGTGGAACCCGCCCAGCCGCTGCGTGAAGAGCCGGTGATGCTGCTGCGCTTCGACTTCGAGACCTCGGTGGGGCCCGTCCAGGTGCGGCACCACTCGCGCTCGTATCTGAGTGCCCGGCGCATGGCGGCGCTGCGCTATGAGGTGGACGAGCGCGTCCCCTTCAACTCGGTGCGCGAGCAGGTGGACATCTTCCCCGACACCCAGCGGTGGGAGCGGCGTGGCGCGAAGGGGGAGAGCGCCTCCATGGAGCCGCTGGACGAGCTGTCGTTCCTCTATGCGCTGCGCACGCTGACGCTCCCTCCCGGGGGCATCTACCGGTTGGATCGGCACTTCGATGCGAAGCGCAACCCGGTGGTGGTGCGCGTGCTGCGTCGCGAGGTGATGCGCGTGCCGGCCGGGGAGTTTTCCACCGTGCTGGTGGAGATGGAGGTGCGCGACCCCAAACGCTTCGGCGGCCGGGGCGTGCTCCGCCTGAATCTCACGGATGATGAACGCCGACTGCCGGTGCGCATCGAGTCGCAGGTGCCCGTGGCCGGGCAGCTCGTGCTCGAGCTCAAGCCGCCCCCCCAGCCGGAAAAAAACCAAAGGAGAGTCGAGCCATGAAACGCCTTGTCCCATTTCTCATGATGGCGCTCGCTGGAGCGGGCGCGGCCGCCGCGCAGCCCGGCGTGGTGCTCCAACCCGGTGGCGAGCTGGCCATCGATGGCACGTCGACGGTGCGCAAGTTCACCTGCAAGGCGCAGAAGGTGAATGCCCAGCTCACCCCCGGAGAGGCCGGCGGTGGACTCGGACTCGAGCAACTGGCCGGAGCGCTGAGCGCGGTGGTGCTGGAGATTCCCGCGGAGCGGCTCGACTGCGCCAACGGGACGATGAACGAGCACATGCTCAAGGCCCTGCAGGCGCAGCAGCACCCCACCATCCGCTTCCAGATGAGTGGTTATGAGGCGGGGGCCGTGAAGGAGGGCGAGGTGCCCCTGCGCATCAAGGGCGAGCTCACGTTGGCCGGCGTTGCGAAGCCAATCGACCTGGAGGGCCGTGCCACGCCTACCGCGGATGGCGGCCTGCGGGTGCGGGGCCGGTACCAGCTCCGCATGACCGACTGGAGCGTGCGTCCGCCCACGCTGATGCTGGGCACCATGAAGGTGGGCGAGTCGGTGGTCATCCGCTTCGACTTCGTGGTCCGGCCGCAGTAGGCGGCAGAGGTGGCGCTACCGGCCGCGCTTCTTCGAATGGAAGGCGTTGAAGGCCCGCGTGGTCTTCTTCGTCTCCTGTTTGGCGCGGGCCTGGGCCTGGGCGTCTCGCTGGCGCTCCAGGCGGGTCACTTCCAGGGTGAGCTTCCGGTAGTTCTCCAGGCGCTCCGGGGCGAGTCTCCCATCGCGGCTCGCCTCCAGGACGACGCAGCCGGGCTCGTTCTCGTGGCGGCAGTCGTTGAAGCGGCACCCGGCCGCCAGTTCCTCGATGTCCACGAAGGCGGTGCGCAGGCCCTCCTCGTTCTCCATCAGCCCGAGCTCTCGCATCCCGGGCGTGTCGATGACGAGGCCGCCTTGCGGTAGCACGAACAGCTCGCGGTGGGTGGTGGTGTGCCGGCCCTTGTCGTCCTCGCGCACCTCTCCCACTTCCATGCGCGCGGAGCCCACCAGCCGGTTGATGAGCGTGGACTTGCCCACGCCCGACGAGCCGATGAGCGCCACGGTGCGGTTGCCACCGATGTACTGCCAGAGCACGTCCAGCCCCTCGCCGGTGACGCTGCTGACGACGTGGAGGGGAACGTCCGGGGCCAGCTCGGCGATGCGCTCACGGGCCGCCACCACGTCCTCGCAGAGGTCGGCCTTGGTGAGCACCACCACGGGCTGGGCCCCGCTGTCCCAGGCGACCGTCAGGTAGCGCTCGAGCCGCCGCGGGTTCAAATCCCGCGTCAGCCCGGAGACGAGGAAGACCACGTCCAGGTTGGCGGCCACCACCTGCTCCTCGTCCGTCCGGCCGGCCGCCTTGCGGACGAGCTGGGTCCGCCGGGGGAGCACGGCCTGGATGACCGAGGTGCCTTCCTGGATGCGAGGCTCGACGACGACCCAGTCCCCGACGACCGGGCGCACGGACTCTCCCTTGCGGATGGCCATGCGGAGTCGCCCCGGCACCGTGGCCCGGAGGTCCCCCTGTGCCGAATAGAGCATGTACTCGACGCCATAGTCGGCGGCGATGCGCGCCGGCTCCACGCCCGCGGCCTCGCGGGAGCGCCAGCCCTCCTGGAAGGGGGGGCCCCAGCCGAGCTTCTCCAATGCACGCTCATCCATGCTCATTCATCGTCCAGACTATGCCCATCACCGCGGCGGTGTACCTCTCTAATAGCGTGCGCCGGAGTCAACCGCGTGCGCTACCCTCCGCCGCCCCATGGCGAAGGACTCCAGGCCCGATGGTCGGTCGCGCTCCCGCGTGTGGGCGGTGACGGCGGCAACCCTGCTGGGCGCCGCCCTCGCCGAGCTGACCCACGTCCCCGCCGGTGCACTCCTCGGCGGCATGCTGGTGTCGCTCGTGGCCGCCCTCACCCTGTCGGTCCACGTCCCCATTCCCCGGCCCCTGCTGCTGTGCGCGCAGGCCGTGCTGGGGGCCGCCATCTGCTCCTCCTTCAAGCCCTCCGCGTGGGCCGCGCTCGGCGAGAACTGGCTCATCGCGCTCATCAACGTGGTGGGGGTGGTGGGCATCGGCCTCGCGGTGGCGCGCGTCTTCAGCCGGTGGAGCGGGGTGGATGTCCGCACCGCCACCCTCGGCCTCATGCCGGGCGGCGCCTCGGCCATGGTGGCCTTGAGCGAGGAGCTCGGCGCCGACGCGCGTCTGGTGACGCTCTTCCAGTACCTGCGCCTGGGCGTCGTCATCCTCGTGGCGGCCGCGGTGGGCAGGTGGTCGGGCGGTGTCCCGGATACGCGGGTGGCCACGGTGGCGGCGTTGCCCGGGGCTCCTGCTCCCCTGGTGGCGTGGGGGATGACGGCCCTCGTCGCCGTCGTCGGCGGAGTGCTGGGAACGCGGCTGAAGCTGCCGGCCGGGGCCTTCCTCGGTCCGCTCGTGCTGGGCATTCCCCTCACGGCCCTCGGCCTTCCGGTGGGCGCGTGGCCTCCGGGCGTGCTCCCCGTCTCGCTGTGGGTCCTCGGCTCGCGCGTGGGCAGCCACTTCGACGAGGCGGCCGTCCATGAGTTGAAGCGCGTCGCCCTCGGGGCGCTCGGGGCCGCGGTGGCCATGGTGGCGAGCTGCCTGCTCCTCGCCTGGGTCTGGTCGACCGTGGGCGGGGTGGAGCTGCTCACCACCTACTTCGCCACCTCTCCCGGTGGGGCCGACTCGGTGCTCGCCATCGCGCTCGACACCCGCGCCAGCCTCTCCCTGGTGCTCGCCGTCCAGGTGGGGCGGCTCCTCCTCGTCTTCCTCGTCGCTCCCATCCTCCTGCGCAGGCTCGTCGGGCGGCGGTGAGTGACGCGGCGGGGGAGGGGCTCAGCCCTCGTCGGGACCGGCGAGCTGGAGCTCCTGTCCTTCGAGGCGCAGCCCCCGCCAGCCCTCACACCAGCTCGTGCTCCTCGAGCTTGTTGTAGAGGGTGCGCCGGCTGATGCCGAGCAGGCGCGCGGCGAGGGTGCGGTTGTCCCCGGCACGCTCGAGCGCGTCCACCAGGGCCTGCCGCTCCATCTCCTTGCGTTGCGACTCCAGGGTGCGCCCCTCGCCGCCGGTGCTTCCAATCGCGGGGGAGCTCGGGGTGGCGCTGGTCGGCGCGGGGGCCGGAGCCGAGGGGACGATGCCCGGCTGCCGGGAGACCTCGCGGTACACGTCATCGCCGGTGATGACGGGCCCGTCGGAGAGCACCACCAGGCGCTCGATGAAGTTCTGCAACTGGCGCACGTTGCCGGGCCACGGCTGGGCCTGGAGGGCGGCGAGCCCCTCCGGCATCAGGGTGAAGGGCGACTTGCCGTTGGCCTTGGCGTGGACGTCGAGGAAGTGGCGCACGAGCGGCTCGATGTCCTCGGGCCGGGCGCGCAGCGGGGGCAGCCACACCGGCACCACGTTGAGCCGGTAGAAGAGGTCCTCGCGGAACTCGCCCTTGCGCACCATCTCCTCGAGGTTGCGGTGCGTGGCCGCCACGAAGCGCACGTCCACCTTCAGCGTCTGCGTGCCGCCGAGCCGCTCGAACTCGCGCTCCTGCAGCAGCCGCAGCAGCTTCACCTGCACCTGGGGGGTGATGTCGCCAATCTCGTCGAGGAAGAGGGTGCCCCCGTTGGCCAGCTCCACGCGGCCCGGCTTGCGGGTGGCCGCTCCGGTGAAGGCGCCCTTCTCGTAGCCGAACAGCTCGCTCTCCAGCAGGGTGTCCGGGAGCGCCGCGCAGTGCAGCTTCACGAAGGGGCCGCCGCGCCGGGGGCTGGCGTCGTGGACCGCCTTGGCGGCCAGCTCCTTGCCCGTGCCGGACTCGCCGCGCAGCAGCACCGTGGCCGTGCCCGACGCCGCCCGCCCCAGCAGCGCCTGTACCTGGGCCATGGCGTTGCTGTGACCCACGAAGCCGTTGGCCTCCTTCACCAGCGGGCGCGCGCCCTCCTGCTGCTGCTGCGCGCGCAGGAGCGCCTTGCGGATGCTGAAGAGGATCTCCTCCCGGTCGAAGGGCTTGAGGGCGAAGTCCGCGGCGCCGGCCTTCATGGCCTCCACGGCCAGCGGCACGGTGCCGTGCGCGGTGAGGAGGATGACGGGCACGTCCGGCCAGGAGCGCCCCACCTCGGCGAGCAGCTCCATGCCGCTCATGCCGGGCATGCGCACGTCGCTCACCACCACGTCGATGGGCTTGCGGCCCAGCAGGGCGAGCGCCTCCTGACCCTGGGTGGCCGTGTGCACGGTGAGTCCCGCCTGGCCCAGCAGCGCGCCAAGCACCTTGGCCACGGCGGGGTCGTCATCCACCAGCAACACGTTTCCCTTCAGCAGCTCGGCCACGGTGCTCCTTCTCCTGGTGCGGGGCGGCGCGATGGTAGCGCACCCCTCCTGGCCCGTCAGCGTTGCTTCCCGCTGGAGCACTCCACCGGCCGCACGGCGCGTGTGGGCCGCCTACTGCGGCGCGCCGCAGGCCAGCCACTCGCTGAGCTTGCGCCGCTCGTCCGTGGTGGGCATGGGGCCGTTCTCCGGCATCGCGGTGTTCTCCCGGTCGGGGCCGGCGCCCGTCCATTCGTCGATCTCACCCGCCGACGCGCGTATTCCCTCCAGGGTGTCGACGTTCACGTCCGCGGGGGCGTCCTGGCGTGCGCTGCCACTGAGCGTCGAGCTGTGGCAGCGCGTGCAGTACTGCTGCATGAAGGCCGTGCCGAAGTTCTGCGCGGTGAGCTGCGTGCCCCCGGTCGGGCAGGTGGTGCCGGTGGGGCCCGTGTCTTCCCCGCAGCCTCCAAGCAGCAGGAGGGCGGCACCGCTCAGGGCAGTCAGCAGCGGACGGAAATGTTGGAGCATCGAGGGGTCTCCTGGTCGTGGAACAGTGGGAGGGGTTTTCATGCTCCCTGACATTTCTTAAGCGAATCTGAAGCTCCAGGTCATCTCAAGCGGCCGCGGGCTGGGGCTTCTTGCGCAGGAAGAGCAGGAAGATCACCACCACCACCGAGATGCCCGCGAAGGTGATGAGGCCGTCGAACGCGACGCTCGCGCGGGTGCCAAGGCCCCGGAAGTTCGACGCGTTGCCGTCGAGCGCGGTGACGTAGCTGATGGCGAGGTTCGAGGCCGCGACGAAGAGCGTGTACTTGGTTGTCACCGCCGCTCCCTCGCTGACCATCTCCAGCACCATGCCGGCGAAGGCCGCGTAGGACGCGCCATTGGCGAAGGCGTAGGCGAGCGTGCCCCAGATGTACGTCGTCTGGGTCATCGGCGCGGCCGCCATGGCGAGAGCACACAGCCCCGTGGCGCCGCCCATCAGCGCGTAGTTGAGCTTGCGGTTCATGCGGTCCGACATCCAGCCGCCCGCCAGCGAGCCGAGCGCGCCGGCGATGCCCATGCCCAGGCCGTTCACCAGCTCCACCATGTGCTCGGGGACCTGGTAGTCGCCCGCCATCGCGCTGAAGAGGTTGGTGAGCGCGCCGCAGCTCACCGGCATGAGGCACAGCACCAGCAGGATGAGCCCGTCACGGCTGAAGGCGGTGTGGAAGAGGTCGGACACGATGCCCTTCACGCGCTCCCAGGCGGCGCGCAGCACGGGGGCCCGCTCGGTCCTGGCGCCCTGGCGCTCGACGATCCAGAAGATGCCCGCCCCGCTCACGAGCACGAGGGTGGCCAGTACGATGCCGGCGACCTGCCGGGAGAAGGCGCTGGCGAGCCCGATGGTGAGGGCGCCGAGCAGGCTCGTGGCGCCCACGTTGCCGGCCATCTGCCATCCGCCGGTGCGGCCCTTGTCCTCGATGCGCGTGGAGATGGCCATCAGGCCGTTGAGCGCCGCGTGCGCCGTGGACGCCGTCGCTTGCAGGCCGGTGAGCAGCAGCGTGTAGAGCCCGAGGTTCCGCGACGGATCGGGCAGCAGCGCGCACGCCAGGAGGAGCAGCGCGGTGAGCAGCGTGGAGACGCCGTACCAGATGCGCCGCCACGGGCCGAGGTCGATGAGCGGCACCCACAACAGCTTCCAGGCATGGGGCGAGAAGGCGGTGCCGGACAGCAGGCCAATCTCGGCGAGCGGCATGCCGTCCTTCGCCAGCCAGTAGGGCACGGCCGTCTGTAGGAAGCCGACGGCGGCGCCGAACTGGACCTCGAGCAGGCCGAACAGGGGAGGCCAGGACCAACGCTCTTCAGGGGCGGCCGCGGGGAGGACCGCTTCGGATTCGATCACGGAGGACTCACGGGCTGGGGCGGAGGTGGGGCGTGTCGTTCATGTTCAGGGGCTCGGCCAGGGGGCTCCCTCTCCTCCTACGGTAGCACTGGCGGGCACGTCGGAGGCTGGCAGGCGGATTCGCACGAGGGTGCCTCGTCCCTCGTGGCTCGTCAGCGTCACCTGTCCGCCGTGGGCCTCCACCACCCGCCGCACGAAGGCGAGCCCCAGCCCGCTTCCCGTGGCCTTGGTGGTGTAGAAGTCGTCGAAGGCCCGCTCGCGGGTGCGCGCGTTCATCCCCTCGCCCGTGTCCTCCACCGAGAGCACCACGCCCGTGCCCTCGAGCTGGGTCCGGACGGTGAGCGCACCCCCGCGCGGCATGGCCTCGAAGGCGTTGCGCACGAGGTTCTCCAGCGCGTTGGCCAGCAGATCCCAGTCCCCCGAGCAGCGCGGCAGCTCCGTCGCGAGCTCGCGTCGCAGTTGCACCTCGGGGCGGCCGGTGAAGGACTGCAGGGACAGGACACTCGCCACCAGTTGGTTCAGGTCCAGCGGCTGCAGCAGCGGCTCCACCCGGCCCAGGCGCTGGTAGGTGCTCACCACCCGATCCAGCCGCTCCACCTGCTCCAGCAGCAGGTCGAGGAACTCGCCCTTGTCGTTCCAGGACTGCCCCCGCGCGTGCTCCTCCTTGAGGTACTGCGCGGCGCCCTTGAGCGCGGCGATGGGGTTCTTCAGGTCATGCGCCATCTGCGCGGAGAAGCGGCCCAGGGTGGCGAGGTTCTCCAGCCGCTCGCGCTGGGTGACGAAGGCGATGACGGCCCGGCGCGTGGCGGCCAGCAGCGCCAGGGTGATGGCGACCGTCCCCACCACCAGCGCGCCGTACTGCGCGGCGAAGAGCTGGAAGACGGCGAGGTAGGAGAGCACGCCCATCAGCGCCAGCAGCACCGCGGACATGGCATGGGCGTTGGACAGCTCCCGTCCGAAGAGGCGCAGGCGCAGGGCCACCACCGCGATGGCCGGCAGGCCCAGCAGCGTGCCCAGGTTGCCCAGGCGTGGCACGTCCGTGCCCAGCACCGCGACGAGGTCCGTGCCCAGCAGCGTCACCAGCAGCGCCAGGCTCGTGAGGAGCAGGCCCGCCCGCGTGCGCTCGGTGGTGCGCACCTCGCGGCGCAGGTGCAGGGTGAGCAGGCCGAAGCCGCCGAGCAGCAGTGGCCCGCTGAGCGCCAGCACCGTCACCGCGAAGCCGCGCGAGCCCACCGCCGCCGCCACGCGCGCCGAGCCCAGCCCCGCCAGCGACGTGGCCGCCAGCGCTCCAAAGACGCCGTACGCGGAGAACATCACCGCGGCCAGCCGGCGCCGCTCGCCCACGAAGGAGAGGATGAAGTGGAACGCGGACGGGGCACTCATCAGCGCCGCCGTCATGGCGATGAGGCGCCAGCCCGGCTCGCCCGAGTGCGCCAGGGCGAAGTCGGCGAAGTTCCAGGTGGACAGGCCGATGGACAGCACCGACAGCGGGAGTGCCGGCGCGCTGCGCCCCACGCGCACCAGGGCCATTCCCCCCAGCGCCAGCAGCCCCGCGCAGGCCCCGAGGCTGATCCACGCCTGGCTCGTCATCGCCCCCTCGTCACGGTCGCGCTACAGCAGGGCCAGCCGGCGGGCCCTCGACGGGTCCGCCACCGCGGCCTCCCACCGGCGCACGGCGGCCTCGCGCTCGGGCTCGGGGGCGTCGGCGTAGTAGCCCAGCGTGTCGCTGAGGACGCGGCTGAGCTCCTCGATGGCGGCCAGGCGGATGTCCAGCTCCGGGTGGCGCAGCGCGGCCACCAGCCAGTCCGCGCGGCGGCGCTGCCGGTTGTCCGCCCACCACACCGTCCACGCGCGCTTGTCCAGGCCGAATCGTGGCGCGCGTCACCTCGCGCAGGGCCTCGGCGGCGGCCTGGGCGCACATCTCGTCGTCGCTGCCGGTGAGGTTGATGAGGCCCTCGATGGCGTCGCGGTCGTGCAGCGTGCCCAGGGCGCGCGCGGCCAGCGAGCGGCGCAGCGCGTCCCGGCTGGTGAGCTCCTGGCGCAGGTCCTTCTTGGCGGCGTCCAGGCGGGGCAGGTGCTTGAGGGCGGCGGCGGCCACGCGCGCGGCGCTGGAGATGTCCGGCTCGTAGTCGAAGAGGCCGCGCAGCACGCCGTCCACCAGCTCCACGAAGGGCAGGCTGCCCGCGGTGAGGAGCGCGAAGTAGCGGGTGTCCGCGTCGCTCGAGTCCAGCAGCGGCGCCGAGCACCTGGGCCGCGGGCCGGCCGAGCCGCGAGAGGGCGCCGGGGATGGGGCCGAGCTCGTCCGCCTCGGGCAGCTCCACCACCGGCAGGCGGCTCCACGCGGTGGGGCCGGGGAAGTGGGTGGCGAGCACCTTGGCGCTGGCCTCGGGCGAGCGCGCCAGCTCGGCCATGGCGCTCGAGCGCTGGTCGGCGTCCGGGCCGGTGAGGCGCTTGAGGAGGGGGCCGAAGTCCGGCGGCGGGCGCTCCTCCTGGGACATGACGCAGCGGCGCCATGGCGGCGGCGCGGCCCAGCGCGCTGGCGGAGCGCGTGACGAAGGGGCTCCACCCCAGGCCCGCGGCCATGGCGGGGGTGGGGGGCGCGTTCGCGGGCGTGCTGGGCTGGCGGCGGGCGCGTCCTCCACGTCCACGTCGAAGTCCAGCGTGTTGCGCAGCTCGCCCAGACGCTGCTTGCGGAAGAGGATGAGCTCCTGGAAGGCGCCGGGCATGTCCTGGCAGAACAGGATGAAGTCCGACAGGCGGCGCTGGCTGATGGGCTTCTGGCCGCAGTCCCCGTAGAGGATGGCCACGAGCCGGCCGCGCACCTCCACCGGGTAGAGGAAGAGGGTGCGGGGCGGCTGGCGGCCGAACAGCTCCAGGTAGTGCTTCGTCAGGCTGTCCGGCGGCATGGGGCCCGCGTAGCTGCCGCGGGTGATGGCCACGGTGCGGAAGACGCTGGAGGCGTCGAGCGGAACGGACACCTGCGAGAGCTTGTCGACCGCCCAGGCCCTCGCCGCGCGCGTCCCAGCCCACGGCCGCGCCGCGCAGCACGGCGAACGCGGCACACGTAGTCGAAGGTGCGGCGCCCGAAGCGCAGGGCGGTGTCCATGAGGCGATCGCGATCCTTCGTGGACTCCTTGAGGGCGGCGCGCGCCTGGGTGAGCGTCCACTCGGGCACCTCGTCCCGGGCGGACTGCTGCGCGGGAGTCTCGGGCACGCGCGGCTCGAGCTTCGGGCGCGGCTGGGGACCTCCGGCGGAGGCGACGGGCTGCGGCGCGGGCGGCTGCTGCGACGGGCTGCGGGGGCGCGGCCGGGGCGGGCTGGGCCTGCGGCTGCGGTGGAGCCGTCGGACGGGCGGCGACTGGTGCCGGGGGCTCGGGCGCTGCGGGGGCTGGGCCTGGGACGGAGCCGCGGGGCGCGCGGACTCGGGCATGTTCAGGCGCAGCGGCTCCCGGACGAAGGCCGGAGGCGGCACGGCACTCGGCGCGGGCGCGGAGGGAGCCGTCGCCGGAGGAGGCGGCTGCACGGGCGGGCGCGGCCCGCTGAGGCTGGGCGGGGGGCGCCACGGCGCGCGTTCTGCGGGGCGGCGGGCGCTCTCTCGAGCGCGACGGGCTCACTGGCGACGGAGCGCGCCAGCCGCTCCGACCAGCTCCAGGGTGAGGGAGGCCTCCTCCGATGCCGCGGGCTTCGGCGCCGGAGGAGGCGGCGTTGGAGCGGGCTGTTGCGGCTGGGCCGCCACCGGAGCGGCCGGAGCCGCCGCGTCATTCTTCTCCGGGTCGAGCGAGGCGAGGATGTGGGTGTAGCGCTGGGCGAGCGGCTGCCGGTAGATGACGGAGATCCACTCGCGGACGCGAGCCTCGATGGCCACCCACAGCTCGAGCGGCTTGCCGAGGAGGAAGCCCACCTCGTCGAGCTCCTTCCTGCGGTACCGGGTAGCCGCAGGCCACGTGCAGGGTGCTGCCGTCGAGGGACAGCGGCACCACGCACAGGCGCTCGGCGATCTTCGGCGGGATGAAGGAGGCGACGTCCGGTGTTGGGCTCGAAGTCGGCGAGGTTGACCGGCCGGCAGCCCCGATGCCTCTCCGAGTGCGTGGAGCACCTGCGGGCTCGGGGCCACGAGCCGGCGCTCCAGCAGCGCGGTGTCGATGGAGCCACCCTGCGCCGCCTGGTGACGCAAGGCTTCCTCGGCCTTGTCCTGCGGGGAGGAGGCCTTGCGCGATCAGGGTTTGGGCAAGATGGGAAGGCATGGGGGACGCGGCATCTTAAAGCCGCGGCCGGCAGGCACAACGAATCCTTCTAAAGACCCAGGTGTCCTGCCGGTCCTCCGCTCAGAAGGGGTTGGGGCGTTCTGGGCGGAGACTTCTAGCACTTCTCCGTTGGCCAGGAGTGGGGGGCATGGGGCAGGGGGCGTTGCCTGCCTGCTCTCCTGGACCCTCACTTGCGGGTGGGCTGGCAGGCAACCCTACTGGCGCTGCATCGGGCTAGCTCGGCTGCACGACGTACGTGGACGTGAGCTTGTCGTGCAGCGTCTGGCCGCGGCGGTCGAAGAGCGCCATCCAGAAGCCGGCCAGGAAGAGGCCGAACGACAGGCTCGCGAGCACGGCGCGCACCATGGCACGACCAGGAGCCGGTGCGAGCCCGTGGGTGTCCACGAGCCGCAGACCGAGCAGACGCCGGCCCAGCGTGCGTCCGTTCCAGAGGAAGGCGGCCACGGCGCAGTAGACGAGCGACAGCACCAGGACGAGCACGACGCCGGGGACCAGCACGGCCTGGAGCGCGTGCATCTGGACGATGAGGGCGTCGAGACCGGACAGGCCCGTCGCGGGCGCGTGCACGCCGGCCACGGAGGAGGCGAGCATGAGGTAGAGCGCGGCCACCCCGGCGATGGCGCCGGTGTCGACGGTGAAGGCCAGCAGCCGGCGCCAGAGCGAGGCCGGGCGCGCGTGGACCTCCGTCACCCCGGCTCTCGGCAGACACCGGGAGCGTCTTCGCGGGAGCCGTCTTCACGGGCGCGGGCGCGGGGTCGTCGGGCGCGGGGACGGCGCGACGGTGGCGACCACGGGCGGAGCGACGGGCGCGACGGGCTCGGCCGCATCATCGACGTCGACCGAGAAGGACTCCTCCTCGGGCGCGCTCAGGTCCAGCGGCACGGGAGCGGCCTTCGCCGCCGGCACATGGGGGAGGCCAGGCGCGGCGGGCGCGCGAGGGGGCATCACGGGCAGGCCCGGGGTGGGGGCGGGCTGCGGTGCCGAGACCGTTGGAACACCCATGCTCGGGGTGTTCGTGCGCGGGGCCGGAGCGGCGACGCCGGGGAGGTTGAAGGCGGGGGCCTGCGGAGGCGGCGCCGAGGGGGCCGGAGGGCGGGGTGCGACGGCCTGGGCGGGCGCGGGCTGGGGCCGGAGCGCGTGCGCCGACGGCATGGCGGGCGCTTGCGGAGGCTGTCCCCTCTGCGCGACCGGAGCGCCGGCCGGCGCGGGTGGGCGAGGGGGCATCACCGGCAGTCCCGGAGCCGAGGGCGCCTGGGCGCGAGGCGCGGCCGGAGCTGGCGGTCGCGGCGCCTGGGGGGCCGCCGGGGACATCCCGGGAGGCACCGGGGCGCGGGCGGTCATGCCTGGGGGCGTGATGGGAGCGGCGGGAGGCGGGACGGGAGCCGTTGCCGACGCGTCGCGATCCGGGCGGCGGCGGTCGATCAGGATGTCCTTATCCAACAGACTCGGGACGGCCCGGGCCGCGTGCTGGGAGGCGGCGGCGCAGGTGGGGCAGTCCCCTACAGGCGGCAGCGGAGCTCCGCACTTCAGGCACTTGGACAACGGTTCCTCCAGTCTGGAGAAGGCTGTAGCACCATGAAACGCCCTCTCGGAGTCCGGGGCAAGAAAACCACCGGAGGCCGGGGTTCCTCGCCTGGAGGCCGTCGGAGAGCCGACGATCCGGGCTCAGCCGAAGCGACGGCGGCGGGTGATCAGGGTCACCCCGACCGTGACCACGGTCGAGAGGACGAGGGCCAATGCGATGCCCAGCGGCTCGATGCGATCGCTCACCCCGCTCGGGGCCAGCATCGCGCCGAGGAGGCCTCCCGCGAGGCCTCCCACCAGACCGAGCAACACGCTGCCCAGGAACCCCACCTGCGGTGCTGGGGGCAGGGCGACCCGCACGATGACGCCCACGATGAGCCCGATGACGCTGTAGGCGAAGAAGTCCATGAGTGCCGCTCCCTCTCTTTGGACGTCGGGAAGACGTTGCTGTCGTGGAGGGAACATAGGGCCGCCGGTGCGGGGTGGGCAGCCGTTGGGGGCCGGGGGCTCGTCCACTCGGCGCCTGACCGGGCTTCCCTAGCCGAGCTCCCCATCCAGGTGGGCCATCACCGCGAGGGCGGCGAGCGCGGCCGTCTCGGTGCGGAGGATGAGCCGGCCGAGGGTGACGGGGCGCGCGCCGAGCGCCCGGAGCGCGGTGACTTCCTCGCGGGACAGCCCGCCCTCGGGACCCACCACGAGGGCCACGGGGGCACCGGGAGCGGCGGCCCGGAAGGCCTCGCCGAGCGGCACGGCGGACTCCTCCTCGTCGAGCACCAGCAGGGTGGTGCCGGGAGCGAGCGCGCGGGCCGCCTCCAGCAAGGGGCGAGGCGGGTGGACGAGGGGCACGTCGTTGCGCCGGCACTGGCGGGCGGCCTCCTCGACGATTTTGTTCCAGCGGGAGGTGCGCTCCTCGGCGCGCTTGGGCTCGAGCTTCACCACGCTGCGCGCGGCGGCCACGGGGTGGAAGGAGGTGGCGCCCAGCTCGGTGCCCTTCTGGAGGATGAGCTCCAGCTTGTCTCCCTTGGGGAGCCCCTGGAGGATGCCCACCTGGCGCCGGGGAGGGGCCTGCCGGGCCGGGCCGAGCACGAGGCGCACCGAGTCCTCGTCCAGGGAGGCCACGCGCGCGTCGAAGGCGCTGCCCGAGCCATCGAAGACCTCGAGCGAGGCGCCCTCGCCGAGCCGCAGGACGTGGACGAGGTAGTGGCGTCGCTCGCCGGAGAGCGTCACCTCGGTGGGGGCGGGCGCCGGGAGCGGGACGAAGAGTCGGACCACGGGACGGTTCTCCTCCAGGGAGGTGGGGAGGGGCGACTTCATCAGGAAGCCGCCGTCCCCACCAGGGCCGTCTCAGTGGCGGGTCTCGTGCAGGAGGAAGTCGGCGAGGGAGGGCAGGTGGTCGGACGCCTCGGTGGAGTGGTCCACCTCCAGCAGCAGGGGCTCGAGGTGGCGGGAGGCGAAGAAGGTGTCGAAGCGCTTGCCGGTGGCGGGGGGCACGCCGGTCTCGTCGGGCAGGGCGTTGAGGGTGGACATGTCGGCCACGTCCTGGAGGCGCAGCCACTGCTCGCGGCCCTTCTCCACCTTGTGGGCCACGAGCAGCTCGCGGGCCTGGGTGGGCGTCATGTGGGAGCCATCCGGCATGCGCACGCGCAGCTCGCGGGCGCGGTGGAGCGGGTCGGGCAGCTCGTGCTCCAGGGCGTGCAGCGCGCGGCGCACGCGGAGGTCGGCGATGTTGCCCACGCCCCAGTCACCCACGCTGGGGTGCACGTCACCGTAGCGGTGCTCGTAGTCCCGCACCGTCTCGGTGGGCTCGTGCCTGCGCATCGGGTTGGGCAGCAGCGAGTAGTGGTGCTTGACGTTGATGTTGGCGTTGAAGTCGCCCAGGGCGATGGTGGGCACGCCGTAGAGCGCGTGCAGTACGGCCTGGAGTTGCCAGAGCTGGCCGGCGTTGATGCCGCTGTCGCCCAGCGTGTGGTGGACGTTGTAGAGGGCGAGCTTCTGGCCGCGCACGTCGAGCAGCGTGAAGATCGCGCCGCGGTCCTCGTCCAGCTCGCCGACGAAGCCCTGGCGGGCGATGGCCGCCTGACGCGCCTCCTCGGGGAAGGCGTAGGTGTAGTGGACGGTCTCGAGGATGGAATAGCGGCTGAGGACTGCCTTGCCGTTCACCACGGGCCCGTTGACGTCCCGACCGTGGTAGGCGACGTGGAAGCCGTAGTCGCGCGCGAGCTCCATCACCGTGGGCTGGCTCGCCTCCTGGAGCGCGATGACGTCCGGCATGCGGCCGGTCTCCTCCAGCTCGGCGAAGTATCGCTCCAGCAACTCGCGGCGCTGACCTCCGAGGAGGATGTTGTACGTCATCACGCGGAGTCCCTTTTCGCGGTCACGGGGCGGGCGCGGCGCCGGGTGGTGCACGTGCAGCGTGATTCCCGTTCCGAGCCTGCGCGGTCCGTCGGCCACCGGCAGCGACTCGAAGCCCTGGAAGACGTGCGTGGGCTCGCGGTGCGGCAGGTGCTGGGGCGGGGCGACGGGAACTCCATCGATGACGCTCCGCCCGAAGGGGAGTCGGTCCAGTAATCGCGAAAGGGCCTGTCCTGGCATGAGTCCCTTTCTGTTTGCGCACTACCCGCCCTGCACGCGACCACTGGCTGCTTCGTCGCTCTCCATGTCGTCAGCCTCGGAAGCGCTTCCTTCCTCGCTCGCCGCCGAGAGGGGAGGGGGGTTCTGAGGATCGGCCCCGTAGCCGACCCTCCGGCCGGTGAGGGTGTCGTCATCCGCGCTGCCGGGGAAGTTCTCCTCGCGCTGCTCCGAGAAGGTGCGCCGCTCGTCGGGCACGGCGCGCCCGCTCGTATCGGTGAGGCCGCGCGACTGGGAGACGGCGTCGGTGTAGCCCCGGCCGGGGGTCGTGGTGTTGCTGAATTTGCCTGCCATGGTGGGCTCCTGAGGGGGGAGATGTGTCCTACCCGTGAATCTCGGGCGGCCGGGTGGAGGCGCCAACCCGTCCAGCCTCCCGTGGGGGAGGGGCGGCGGGCGGGCGAGCCATCGGGAGGGAGGCAAAGCGGCGGCACTCCTGGTATGCGCAGCGCGACATGTCCTCTCTTCTCCTCGAATCCACCCGCTCCGGCTTCGTCGAGTCCGTGCACCACGTCACCGTGGCGGTGGATGGCTGCACGGGGGTGTGCTTCGGGCTGCCGCTGAGGGCGATGGCCACGGCGTACGCGTGCTTGGGCATGTCTGAATTGGAGCCGGCGGGGCGGCTTTGGTTCTCATGAGGACGAGGGAAGGAGGCGGTCATGGCCCGTCGCGGAAGTGAGAGCACCATCGCGCGGTTCGAGGTGTCCCAGGCGAACCAGGAGCAGGTGCTCGCCGAGAGCGCGCTGCGGGGCGAGCGCGTGGTGGCCTGGGTGCGGCTCGCGTTGCTGGTGCTGGTGGCGCTGAGCCAGGCCGTCATCGCCCGGATGTCGCACGAGCTGCTGCCGAGGGATCCGCCGCGAATGGTGGCCATGCTGTTCTACACGGGCTTCACCCTCTTCCTGGTGGTGTACCTGCGCCGCCAGAAGCCGAACCTGAGCCATGTGAGGTGGCGGCCGCTGCTCTCCATGCTCCTGGACTGTGGCTTCTTCGGCTTCATGTCACTGCGGGCCGCCGCCATCACCGGGAGCTTCCATCCGCAGATGCTGGCGGCGAGCTGCGCGGTGGTGATCGCCTTCTCGGTGGCGCGCTACAGCTGGCTGCACGTGGTGCTGTCCACGGTGCTGGCCTCGGTGACGTTCGCGGGGGTGTCCTGGGCGCTGGGCGCGTTCTCCTTCTCCAAGGTGAGCTACGTGCTCGGCTGCTACATCGCGCTCGGGCTGCTCATCGGGTGGGCGAACACGGCGGTGAGCAGCATGTTCCTGGGGCTGAGGCGGCGCGACAACCTCTCGCGCTTCCTGCCGAGGCAGGTGGTGGAGCGGGTGCTGCAGACGGGGGACGGGACGCTGGAGCCGGTGCAGCGCGAGGTGACGATCCTCTTCAGCGACATCCGGGACTTCACCGCGCTGAGCGAGACGCTAGCGCCGCGGGCGGTGCTGGAGCTGCTGGACGATTACTTCGGGCACATGGGGCAGATCGTCATGGGGCACGGAGGCATCGTGAACAAGTTCCTGGGGGACGGGATGCTGGCGTGCTGGGGCGTGCCGGACGGGGACGTGCATCACGCGCGGAACGCGATGCAGGCGGCGCTCGACATGAGGACGAAGCTGGTGGAGCTCAACGCCTGGAGGGAGCAGCGGGGCGAGCCGCCGTTGCGCATCGGCATCGGGCTGCACACGGGCGTGGTGGCGGCGGGGATGCTGGGCGGAGCCGAGCAGCACGAGTACACGATCATCGGGGACGCGGTGAACCTGGCGTCGCGCGTGGAGGGACTGACGAAGCCGCTGGGGGTGGACATCCTGGTGAGCGAGAGCACCTGGATGGAGGGCGGGGGCCGGTTCCTGGGCGAGCGCATCTCCGAGGAGCGGGTGAAGGGGCGCCGGGAGGCGGTGGTGGTGTATTCGCTGGAGGGTCGCGCGCCTGTGTCGGAGCCGCGGGAAGAGCTCCGGCCCGTGTTGGCGAGGACCGCCAGCTGAGGGTGGGGTCACCCGGAGGGACCCCGACCCCGGGACTTCCTATTTGGCGACCTGGGGAGCGCCCTGGGTCTGGGTCCCGAGCTTGTAGTCGCCGGTGAGCAGGGCGACGAAGAACAGGGGCCCGACGAGGGCATGGATGAGGTTGGTGAAGAAGGAGGGGGACTTCTTCTCCCAGACGGCGTGACCGGCGAGCTGGACGAGCCACCCGAAGACGGCGATGGCGACGACGGCCCAGACGGGCAGCAGGCGGCCGAGGGGGATGCAGAGGGCGGCGGCGCCGGAGACGATGAGTCCCAGCTTCGCGTCGGCGCGCAGGTACCAGATGGAGGCGAGCGCCCAGGCCACGAAGGCGAGGGTGAGCGCGCCGCCAGGCAGGAAGGGCACGGGCACCAGCCGTACCCAGTCCAGCATGGCGACGATGTGCAGGACGATGAGGGGGATGGCCACCTTATGGGTGAGGCGGTTGGTGGGGTGCTGGTGGGACGCGATGTACTCGTCGAACAGCGCCTGGGTCTGGGGCTTCAACATGGGGTGACTCCCTCCTCGTCGGACCGGATGCTAGGCAACCTGGGGTGAACAGGCGAGCCTGCCTGCTCAGCGGTGGAAGTCCAGCCGCACCCACTCGCCTTGCTGCACGCCCGGCTCCGGCACCAGTCCGAGCTTCACGTACGCCGCCTCCACGTCCGCCTTCTGGTGCGCGAGCACGCCCGCCATCAGCAGCCTGTCCTTCACCTTGGGGACGATGAGCGGCGCCAGCTCGATGAGCGTGTTCGCCAGGATGTTGGCCACCACCAGGTCGAAGGTGCCCTCCACCGACGTCAGCTCCTTGCCGGACAGCTCCAGCTCCGGTGTGCCGTTGATCTCCGCGTTCTCCCTCGCCAGCTCCACCGACACCGGATCATTGTCCGTGCCCACCACCCGGCCCGCCCCGAGCCTCTTCGCGGCGATGGCCAGCACTCCCGTCCCCGTGCCCACATCGAGCACACTCGCTCCAGGGTGTGTGGCCATGTAGTCATCCACCGCACCGAGACACAGGGAGGTGGTGGGATGGTCACCCGTGCCGAAGGCCATCTTCGGCTCGATGACGAGGCGCACCTTGTCGGTGGGTGCGTTCTGGAGGTCCCAGGGCGGCCCCACCCAGAGCCTGCCGACCTGAACGGACTTGATGAGCGCCTTCCAGGCATTGCTCCAGTCCTGCTGCTGCTGCTCCTCGAGCTGCATCCGCGCCGAGGGGAAGGCCTCGGCGAGCTCCGCGCGCGCGGCCTCGGCCGTGTCCGCGTCCTCGAAGTAGGCCACGACGATGGCCTCTCCCGCCGAGGGCGCGCGCACCCCGGGCATGAGGGGCCCCTCGCGATCCCTCACCTCCAATCCCATCGCCCCCGCCTCGTGCAGCAGGTCCTGGGCGGCTTCCGACTCCGCCTCCGGCAGATCCACAGTGAGTGTCTGATACGTCCCGGTCATGTCGCCCTTCTCGCATCTCGCGTTGCTCCCAGGAAGATGCCGGGATGGCTGCAGCAGGAAAAGAAATTTCCGAGGGGGCGGGCCCGCCTCTTCGCTCGCTCCGCGAGTGAGTGGGGATGCAGTGATCCCCTGATGGAATTTGCGGTAAGCTAGGCGGCGGAAGACCCGTAGTAGGGGTCGGAAGCAGACCCGTTTTCGTGCGCCCGCGGGATGGTTGTGGTGGTGTTGGGGGTGGCGCCCACGATGGACTCCCTATGAAGCGTACTTCTCGCAATGCCGGCTTCTCCCTGGTGGAAATGGCGACGGCCGTGGGCATTGTCGCCATCCTCGCCGCACTCTCCTACGCCGCGCTGGAGGTGTTGCCGCAGCGCACGCGACTGACGGGTGGCGCGCTCGAGTTCTCCGCCACGCTGTCCAGTGCGCGCTCCCACGCCTACGGTCGCAACGAGCGCGTGGTGGTGCTCCTCAACGCGGATAAATTCAATGCGGGCAATCCCATCAACTACTGGGTGGTGGTGGATCCCTGGCTGAACATGCAGCAGGCGTTGATCAACAAGACCGACTGGTTGCATCTGAGGGACCTGCAGCCGCCCGCTCCCGCGCCCACGGGCAGCGAGTACCGGTTGATCGACGCGGGGCACTTCAACCCCTCCGTGCGAGTGCTGCCGGAAGGCTTCAAGAAAGCCGTTGGCTCAGTGGCGCACCCGAGGTGCACCCCGGAGATGAACAACAAGATCGATCTCGCCCTGGGCTCCACCTCGGGCTCCTCCAACATCTTCCCGCCCCCCTTCTGCTTCGTGCCCAGCAACCTGCCGTGTACCTTCTGCGCGGAGAATGGCACCTCGGGCGATCCCGTTCGCGGGGCCGTGTTCTTCGAGCCTGACGGCACGGTGGCGTTCTACGATGCCAAGGGCGTCCGGTCCGCGGATGGCTCTGGCTCCATCACCTTCCAGCCGATGGGTGGTGGCGGCATCCAGACGTCCCAGGCCATCGTCATCACCAACACCGGCCTCGTCCGGACCTTCTCGGCATCGAGGTGAACCCCATGCTGCGACGAGCTTCTTTCCTCCGGCGCAACGGCTTCACGACGATCGAGGCGATGGTCGCCGCGGTCGTGTTCCTCGTGGGTCTCGCCGGGTTGTTGGGCGCGCTCGTGCAGGCGCGCAACGCCACGGGCCAGGCGCGCCGGCTCCTGCAGGCCACCGACGTCGCCAATGACCTGTCGGAGCAGATCCAGCTCTGGGACGTTCGATGATCCCCGGCTCGCCGACACCCCGGGTGCCTGTCAGGACGATCCCATGGACAACGCGGGCGCGCTGCTGAAGCCGGGCACCGGCGCCTACAGCGACTACAGGGCGTGCATGCATGACGAGACGACCCTCAACCAGCCAGGTTACACGTTCGGCGGTCTGCCGGATCCGGTCTTCGCCGACGAGAGCAACACCCTGACCCGCTACGAGCGCTTCTACGTCGTTCGCACCGATACCGAGCCCACCAATGGAGCGCGGCGCATCCACATCTGGGTGAAGGTGCTCTACAGGGACGCGGGCGAGCCGCGCGTCGTGACCAGCCACACGATGCGGGTGCAGATGGGAGGGCGTGTGATGCGGCGTCAGCGGCAACGAGGCTTCACCCTCATCGAGCTGATGGTGGGCTCCATCGTGACCTTCATCACGGTGCTCGCGGTCTCCGCGGCCTTCCTCGGCTACACCCAGTCCTTCTACACTCAGGCGGGCATCCGCGGTGGGCAGGCGTCGCTGCGGCAGACCCACCAGCTGGTGGTGCGCAACCTGCGCATGGCCGGCTACGGCATGGATCCGCCCAACGCCTTTGGTTTCCCGACCGATTGGCGGGACGATGCGACCCGCAACCGCTCGGATCGGCTCGTCTTCCGCATGCGCGATCCTTCCTTCGCCGCATTGGCCGCCAGCATCTCGGGCTCGGTCGTCACCCTGCCCGCGGGCAGTCCGCTGCCCATGGCGCTGCGCAGGGGGCAGATCATCCAGATCGTGTGTCCGGGCGGGCTCGCGTTGACCTACGGGCAGCTCAGCGCGGACGCTCCCGCGAACTCCCTCACGATGACCCTGGAGTCGCCGACCGGCACCTTCCCCAGGCTCAACGACTTCTCCTCGGAGCCCTGCTTCGGAATCGCGTCAGGCGGACTGCCGATGCACGTCTTCAAGATCGACGTCTACGACTATTCCGTCCAGTTCATCGACGACGACGGCGTCCCCGGCACTCCAGGCCGGCCCTACCTGTTCCGCCGGCATGGCCTCGATGAGAAGGACCCGAACGCGTTCGGCGAGCCGGTGGCCGAGGACATCGAGGCGCTGCGCGTCAGCTTCCTGAATGCAAATGGCACGGAGTTCATCCCTGATCCCTCCGCGGAGGCCCCCAACTACGGGACTCCTCCCCGCGATCCTTTGCGCCTCAACAACAACCCAGCGAACATCCGCGCCGTGCGCGTGGGCCTGGTGGCGCGCACCAGCACCCGCGATGCGGGCATCAGCCCTGGACTGATGAACCTGATTCCCGCGTTCGGCGGACGCCCGGAGCTGCCCGGTCCTTACGGCTTCCGGCGCGTCCTGTCCGAGGTGTCCGTGCAGATTCGCAACATGCGCTCCGCGCAACTCCCCGTTCCGGTCTACAGCATCGGTAAGACGCCCGCCGACTGCAATGGGTCCCTGCCGACTGACGGGCTCAACTGCGCTGGAGGCTGAGAGGATTTCCCATGAAGAAACACTCCGGTAGTCGTGGTTCCGTGCTGTTGCTGGTGGTGGTGCTGCTGGCGGTGATCAGCTTGCTGGCCGCTGCCGCGGTGACCTTCTCCCAGAATGAGTTGGGCGCCGCCAGGAACGAGAAGACCGGTGATGAGCTGCTCGCGTGCGCGGACGCGGGTCGTCAGTACATGCTCTCGCGTTTCAACGCCCTGGGCATTACTCCTCCCTCGGCCCTCGAGCCGGTGAACGTGGACATGAACGCCGCGTCCGATGTGGGCTGCCCCGACGCGGGAGATGTTCCTGCCGGGAGCCGATGTGCGCGCAGTGGCCACATCGGACAGGTGAGTGTCCGCGATATCAGGAGGTTGGAGCTCGCCGCGGGTGGCAGTTCTGGAGACACCGTGGACATGACCAACGGTAATGGGGATCCCACCAGGGGTGGCGTTCCGCATAAGATTACCGTTCACTGCAAGGACGAAACCGGCCGCGAGACCGAGGTAGAGTTCGTGGTGAAGTTCGGTATCTAGGAGCTTTCTTATGATGCGCATCGACTTCGACGCCATGCGACGCACCTTGGGCAAACCATTGGCGCGCCGGGTAGGACTGGCAGCGGGCGTGGTGGTAGCTGGTGCCGTGGGCCTGCTGGCCGTTCCCAGCCTCTCGGGCAATGTGCCCATGCCCGATCGGGCCGCGTGCTGCACGGGCGCGGTGGCCGTGGGCGACACGATGATCAGCCCCGCCATGGGAGGCGACAAGGACTTCTTCGAGGTCCCCTCCGCGCCCCCCAGCGCCATCTTCCTGGTGGGCAACAACGAGTCCATGCAGGACTTCCCCGAGCCGTTGCCCGAGGTGGGCGACACCTCGGTGTGGGGCTGCGAGGATCCGGCTCTCGTGGCGGCGATGAGCTGGTTCGACAAGGACAGCTCGGATGTGACGATGAACGGCTCGGTGGTGTACGACAACGATGCCGACTTCAACGACGAGGCCACCATCCCCGGGCCGCAGTTCTTCGACCCGAACATCTACTACCAGTCCCGCGGCCGGCGCATCGGCTGGGTGGTGGATGACTTCCCGTTCTCCTTGGACTGGGACTTCCGTGGCCATGGACGGCAACACGTCCACCTGGTCGGCCTGCAATCGCGCGCTGGAGCTGGACTGAGGCGTGGGGCTCGCCGGTCATCGCGAAGTGCGAGGCGTGTCTGGCGAGCAAGGGCTGGTGGCGTGGCCCGTCTGACGCTCAACGGGAAACCCTACGACGCACCAGCAGTCCGCCCACGCCGTCTCGACATTCCGCCGCGTCACCCCCGAGGCGCGGCGCCTCTGGGTCGTCAGTGGTCGCGTGCTCAACGTGCGCCCGCCCAAGTTCGTGGTGGCGCGCAAGGTGCTCAAGGACGTCATCAACGACACCAACACCGTGCGCATGGGCGTGGCCACCTTCGGCCCGAACAACGGCTGGTACGACCCGCCCGCTGATGCTCGAGAAGCTGCGGCCGTCGTGTGACCTGTCCTTCCCCACCATCAACGAGACGGCGCTCGACAAGCGCCTGCTGATGGAGGCCGTCAACAAGGTGGCGTTCCGCAACAACGAGCGCTCCATCGGCGAGGCCCTCTTCGGCCTGGGCGGCTATTTCTCCTCGCAGTTGGTGGATGGCCGCTGGCAGACGTGGTTCCAGCAGCCCATCACCCCGCCCTGGGGCTGGCCCGGTGGTTGGACCGGCGGTACCACGACAACCCGCACACCGGGCGAGGAGGGCAACTCCTGGGGCTACCAGAATCGACGAGTGGCTCAAGTGGGCCCAGCCCTGGGAGGGCTCGGGCAACGACCGCTCCGTCTGCTTCGGCTGCCAGGTCAACTCCGTCATCGTCCTCACGGACGGCGCGCCGATGTACGACAACTCGGTGCCCATCACCAAGATGATGGAGATGCTCATCGCCAAGGGCGCCAAGCACCCGGACGGCACGCCGCTCACCTTCGACCCGAACAACCCCGAGACCAACACGAACCCGGGCGGTGTGAACTACTGCGACCAGTTCGAGAAGGCGCCGGGCGTCCAGGCCACCAAGGAGGACTGCGACTACACCGGCTACAACTGGCCGACGGGTCTGGCGACGACGAACAAGAACTTCATGGATGACGTGGCCTTCTTCCTGGCCAACATGGACCTGCGCGGCGACATGTCGGGCAACCAGACGATGCGCACGTACACCATCGGTTACGGTGACAACAGCGCCATGCTCCAGAGCATCGCGCGTGGCCGGCAAGGGCGCCTTCTACCGGGCCAACAACGCGGCAGAGCTGCGGACGGCCATCAATGACGCCCTCGGTGACCTGAAGCAGGTCGCCACCTCGTTCTCCTCCGCCAACATCTCCGGCGTGCAGGCCGGTGGCGTGCAGTCCTCCGTCTACGTGCCCGCGCTTCGTTCCGCGCGAAGGCCGTCCGTACGAGGGCCACCTCTACCGCTACTTCTACTTCAACGAGTTCGCCCAGGGCTGTGACGCGGCCAAGGCGAAGAGCACGGCGGGGGACCCGTTCGACCTCAACGGCGACAAGGACTGCGACGACTCCTTCTTCCTGGACAAGCCGGCGAGCTTCACCGTCACGCCGGGCGCGGTGCCCACCCTCAGCCAGCTTCACCAGCGCCAACATCGTCCAGGAGAACACGGAGGGCGAACTGGGTCAAGGTGAACGACTGCCTCCCTCAACGCTGATGGCAAGTGCTGGAGGGCGGCAGACCCGGCGGTGCCCTTCTGGAACGTGGGCGACACGGTCGGTGAGCGCAAGGCGATGCTCCCCTGCGACCGCGACAACCCGCTCGGCCCCGATGAGCGGTCGCTGCATCTTCACGATGATCGACCGCGACAACGACGGCAAGTTCACCGACGCGGACAACCCGCCCGTCGAGTTCACCACGGACAACCTCGCCGAGCTCCAGCAGTACCTGCTGGCGGGCGGTGACACCTTCTGCAGTCAGTTCTTCTCCCGGCAGACGAAGGCGCGTGGACGGGCACCGCGGCGCAGCAGGAGGAGTGCGCTCGCGACCTCATCCGCTTCATCCGCGGCGTGGACGTGCTTCGACTTCGACGGTGACACCATCTACGACGAGGAGCGGCCGTGCGCGGACAACAAGAAGCGACGGACACGAAGTCCTGCAAGCTCGCGGACATCTTCCACTCCACGCCCGTGACGGTGGAGTCCGCCCGCGGATCCCTTCCTCTGCTCCCTGGGCCTGAGCGCCCAGTGCCTGCCCACGCTCTACGAGGACTTCTCCACCACGGTGTCGTCCGCGCCGCTGCTGCTCGCGCGGTGGCGGCACCGGCCCTGCTACAAGCCCACGCCGATGGACCCCGAGCGCACCTACTCGCACGTACGGTGCCTATGGCGACGTATCAAGGACACTGCACGCCACTCGCGACGCGCATCGCGCTGGTGGGCTCCAACGGCGGCATGCTGCACGCCATCCACGTGGGCGCGGGCCATCCCCGGCAAGGACGCGGAAGAACGTCCTGGACGACATCTACGACCTGGGCACCGGCCAGGAGATGTGGGCCTTCATCCCGCCGGACCTGCTGCCCAAGCTGGGGCTGATCGTGCTCCGGGCACGAGTACTTCGTGGACGGCACGCCCATGGTGCGTGACGTCTGGGCGGACGGGGCCGATGACGGGCGTGCGCGAGACGGCGTCAAGCAGCCGGAGGAGTTCCGCACCCTCGCCGTCATCACCGAGCGTGGCGGCGGCCAGCGCTACATCGCGCTGGACGTGACGGACCCGTACGCAGATGCTGGCAAGGGCGGATCCGGCACAGGCCGTTCCGCTGGATGTTCCCCAACGCGTGCGACCCGGAGTCGGCCAGCATGGGCCAGTCCTGGTCCAACTTCGCGCCCAAGCCGCCGCCCATCGGGCCGGTGCGCCTCAAGCCGCCGCCACACCCCGTCCAGCACCGCGCGGGGCTGGGAGGAGCGCTGGGTCGTCATGCTCAACGGCGGCTACAGCGCGGACCTCTCGCGTGGCCGCGGCGTCTACATGGTGGACGTGTGGACGGGCAATAAGCTGTGGTCCGCGAGGCCCACCCGGGCCCCGGGCGGGTCGAGCTCCTACAAGGACGCTGCTGAACCAGATGATGCCCGTGGCGGCCTCGCCGGCGCTGGTGGACATGGGCAAGGCGGAGAACGTGCGAGCGCGACCTGGACGGCTTCTTCGACACCATGGTCGTGGGCGACATGGGCGGGCCAGGTGTGGACGTTCCGCTTCTTCGAGCCGGGCGAGCGCAACAGCAGCACGGCAGGTCGTGAAGAACTGGTACGGCGCGCGCTCGCTGGAGATGTCGCGTGATGACTCCTCCGTGGGCGGGCCCAAGAACGCCTACCTGAAGGCGCCCTTCTTCCAACATCGCCTCCAACATCACTCCAGCCGGAGACGGGCTGGCTGCGCAGCTACATGGGCACCGGCGACCGGCAGCACCTGCGCACCACGCGGGCACCGACTGCGGCCCGGACGACCTGCTGGCGTGCGTGCGGCTGAAGTGCGACGTGTCGGCCATCTTCTCGGCCGACGTCAACGGCCGGACGCGCGCACCACGTCATCGAGTACGAGGCGGGCGTGCTGAAGACCAACAACGAGAGCCTGTCCGGGCCGTGGATGACGTCGGTGTGCAAGGCCTCGAAGCATGGAGCTGACCGACTCTCAACATCGCCTGCCCCGACGCGGCGCTCGGCACCGGCACGCTACACGTCCCCGACCGACGCGGTGCCGACGTCCAAGATGCGAGTCCTCGCGCGAGGTGGCCATGTGGACGTGCACGCAGAGCCAGCTCGACCGGGCGTGCACCGCGCACCTGAAGCTGAGCGCCGACGGACACGACGACCGTGCCGAGCAACCGCTACTTCGGCTTCCACGCGTACGGTGGCTCGCAGCGCACGTTCGATCGACGCCGACGAGTGCGGTCGACGTTCGACAAGATGCGCGTGACGGACACGGCGGGCTTCGACTGCGGCCCGGCGGCATGGGCGTGCCCATCGCGTGCTCGCTGGTGGACGTCACCATTCCGGATGACGCCTACGAGCACCTGCGCCGGACGCCGGAGGGCAAGGTGGTGAACTACATCCCATCGGCGAAGATGGCCGCGCTCGCCGAGAGCTCCGTGGGGGCCGGGCTGGTTCATGCGCTACGCCGGGCTGCAGGAGCGGACGGCGGCCGGCTCGACCATCATCTCGGGCGTCGTCTCTGGCCCTCCTTCGCGCCGACCGCGGGTGGCGCGTGCCCGGCCTGCTCGCTGGTCGGGCTCGGGTGACATGTCCTACTCGTGGCAGGCGGACGTCATCACCGGTCTGCCGGACCTGGCCGAGGGCTTCCGGCTGTACAACGACAACGGGTGAGCTGATCGGCTACATGCCCTACAGACGCAACGATCTCGTCACGGCACCTCCGAGCGAGGCCTCGCGCGATCACCGTCGCTGTCGCCGACGGGCGGCCATCCGCTACGACGTGCGCGGTGACGCGCCCGGGCGAAGGGCCACGCCGGAGACGCTGCGGACGAGAAGAACGTCCCACCCCGGACATCTACTGGATGGAGGTGCCGCGCAACCTGCACGCGTGCCGTCACGAGAACGCCGAGGCCTGCGCCCAGGCCGTAGGCGCCACCCGGTGAGCCGGGCCTCCCGCGGGGCCCGGTGCCCGATCCCCTCTCCCTCAGCCGCGGGAGAGGGGATTTTCGTCTTGCGGGAAGGAAGCGCGGGCCCGTGGGGCCCTCACGGGCCGACGATGGCGAGCGCGCCGCGCTCGAAGTCGATGAGCTCGGCGGGCCACCTCGCGCACGTCCTCGGCCGTCACCGCCGCCACGCGGTCGGCGTAGTGGAGGAAGTTCTCCAGGCCCAGGCCGTAGCAGGCGTCCAGCGCGAGCAGCGCGGCGCGCGCGCCGTTGCGCTGCAGGCCAATCTCATGCGTGCCGATGAGGTGCTGCTTGGCGCGCGCGAGCTCCGCCTCGGGGATGGGCTCGTCGCGCACGCGCGCGCAGCTCCGCGCGGATGCCGGCCAGCGCGGCGTCCACCTTCTCGGGGCTGGTGCCCATGTAGACGGCGAAGTAGCCCGGATCCACGCCCTCGATGGAGAAGCTGCTGACGCTGTAGGCCATGGAGCGCTTGTCGCGCAGCTCCACGAAGAGCCGCCCGCCCTGGCCGCGACAGCACCGTGGAGAGCACCTCCAGCGCGTGCCGCCATCGGTCGTCCACCCGCACGCCCCGGGAAGCCCGAGCACCAGGTGCGACTGCGCGCGCGCCAGCACCCGCTTGCTCCGTGCGCGGCGCCTCGGGCGGCGGCTCGGGCCGCACCTCGGGCGGAGGCGCCGCGCGGCCCCGGGAGGCGCCGAAGGCCTCGTGCGCGAGCGCGAGCACCTCGTCCACCCTCACGTCGCCCACCACGCTCAAGGTGAGCTGCGAGGGGTCCATGTGCGCGGCGTGGTAGGCGCGCAGCGCGTCCGGCCCCAGCGTCTCCACCGAGGCCTGCTCGCCCAGGGTGGACAGCCGGTAGGGGTGCGTGCGGAAGAGCGTGCGGCCGAAGAGCTCGAAGGCCAGGCCGCTGGGCTTGTCCTCGCGGGTGAGGATGTCCTGCAGCAGCAGCGCGCGCTCGCGCGCCACCTCGGCCTCGGGGAAGCTGGGGTTGAGGAGGCAGTCGGCGAAGAGGCGGAAGGCAGTCCTCGAAGTGGCGGGAGAGGAACTCGCCGCGCAGGCCCACCGAGTTGCGCCCGCCCTGGCCCGAGAGCGAGCCGGCGAAGCTGTCGATGAGGTGGGAGATCTCCTCCGCGTCGTGCGAGGGCGTGCCGCGGGTGAGGCAGCGGCAGAGCAGCGTGGTGAGGCCGTTGTTCTCCGCCGTCTCGTAGCGCAGCCCACCGGGGAAGGCCGCGCGCATGGCGAAGAGCGGCACGGCCCGCTCCTCGCGCACGAGGATGCGCGCGCCCGAGGGCAGCCGCTCCTCGACGATCCTTGCCGGGGGAGGCCGGCGCGGTGCGGCCCGGCGCATGCGCGGGCGCGGCGGGCGCGGCCTTGGGTGCGCGGCGCTCGGTGGGGCGGCGGGCGTCTCGCGCGACACCCGGTCCAGGATCTCCTCGGCCTGCTCCGCGCCGAAGGTGCGTGCCCGGGGGCAGCAGCCCGGTGACGATGGCGCGCGTCGAAGCGCAGGTAGCGCTCGGCCACCTCGCGGATGCGCTCGGGGGTGAGTCGGGCGATGGCCTCGTAGTAGCGGGCCTCCGCCTCCAGGTCCCCCATGGCGGACTCGTAGTAGCCCAGCTTGCGCGCCAGGCCCTGCACCGTCTCGCGCTGGTAGACGGCCTCGGACTCGACGAGGGCCTTCACCGTGGCCAGCTCGTCCGCGGGCACCAGGCTCGTGCGCAGCGCCGTCAGCACGCGCACCGTCTCCTCGAGCGCCTGCGGCAGCTTCTCGTGCGGCAGGGTGAGCGCGGCGGCGAAGAGGCCCGGGTCCTTCGGGGTGTAGGCGTAGGCGTGGATGTCGTTGACGAGGCTCCGCTTGCGCTTCACCTCCAGCACCAGGCGGCGAGGCGTCGCCCTGGCCGGCGAGCATGGCCAGCACGTCGAGCGCGGGCACGTCCGGGTGGTCCGCCTGGGGGATGGGGAAGGCGAGGTTGAAGTAGGCCTCCTTCACCTCGTCCGGGCGCAGGTCAGCACCGCGGCGGCGCGTGGCGCCGGGCTCGCGCGGGCGGGCCACCGCGCCCTCGTGGGGCCGGCCCCAATCGCCGCCGAAGATCTCCTCCACCCAGCTGCGCAGCTCGGCCTCGGTGAAGTCGCCGGCGGCCGACCAGCACCAGGTTCTTCGGCGTGTAGTGGCGCCGGTAGAACTCGAGCACCTTGTCGCGGGTGAAGCTGCGCACGCTCTCCGCCGTGCCGATGACCGGGCAGGCGGTAGGGGTGCTCCTGGTAGGCGGTGGCGAACAGGTCGCGCGAGGCGCGCCGGGACGGCGTGTCCTGGCTGCGCTTGATCTCCTCGCACACCACCTCGATCTCGCGCGCCAGCTCGTCCGGGTCGAAGGCCGAGGAGCGGACCGCGTCGCCGAGGATGTCCAGCCCCATGCCGGGCGAACTGGCTGGCGATGACGATGTGGTAGACCGTCTGGTCGAAGGACGTCCAGGCGTTGATCTCCCCGCCGTGGGCCTCGACGTCCCGGGCGATCTCCCCGGGGCCGCGGCGGGCCGTGCCCTTGAAGAGCATGTGCTCGTGCAGGTGCGCGAGTCCGGCCTGATCCGGCCGCTCGTCGGCGCTGCCGGCCTTCACCCACACCTGGAAGGCGGCCACCCGGGCGGCGTGCTGCTCCTCGAAGACGACGGTGAGTCCGTTGGAAAGTGTGTAGCGCTGAGCCATGGAACGTCCGAACCTGACACCGGCTGTAGGGGGAGGCAAGGCGAGCCGGCGACCATTTCGACCAGTCCCTAACGCCCGGAAGCTTTGACCGCGACCCTGTTGTGAGCCCGGAGACCAGCCGGGAGGGCGGTGCGCGTGAATGGCCTCCAACGTCTCTGGAGAAGAGAGCGACCGGGCGTTAACGTGGGCTCGCATGGGGTCGTCGTCAGAGGAGCTGGATCCACTCGCCGAGCTGCGCGAGAACCTGGAAGCGGAGATGGCCCCCGTGGGGCCCGGTGCCCCCGTGCGCGCGCGTCCTCCAGCCCCGGCCAGCCCTCCACCGCTGCCCCCGCGCCGGGCGGCGGTGGCTCCGACTCCGGGCAAGGCGACGAGCGGTGCGCAGGCCGCCTTCAGGCCCGCCATGTCCATGCCGTCCGTGCAGACCCTGCCCCGGGACTCCGAGCCCGCGGTGGCGCCGGTCCGCCCGGTGGGAGCGGCGGACCCCTTTGGCGAGCCGCCCGAGCTGCGCCCGCCCCTGGGTGGTGCGCCGGAGGACAAGCTCGAGTTCTTCCGCGCGGTGCTGAAGCAGAAGACGGAGACGCTGGCCCGCGCGCGGGCGCTGTACGCCGAGCGTGAGGCCGAGCTCCAGGCGCTGCGCGTCTCCGAGGCCACGCTGCGCGGGCAGGTGCAGGAGGCGCAGGAGCAGCTCGGCGGGGTGAAGGACCTGCCGGCGAAGCTGGAGCAGACCTCCGCGGCGCTGTCGCGCGAGGCGGCGCGCACGGCGGAGGCCGAGGCGAGGGTCACGCGAGCTGCAGGGCGAGCTGCGGACGGTGGAGGAGGAGCGCAAGGACCTGGCGCGCTCGCTGGCCGAGGTGGAGGCGGAGCTGTCGAGCCTCACCGCGGAGCTGAAGCACGAGCGCACCTCGCGAGGCTCGCTCGCCGAGGAGCTGGTAGGGGCGAAGGAGGCCCTGTCGCTGGCGCAGGACCGGGTGGGGGAGCTGGCGGCGGAGCGCGCCGAGATGCAGGGGTCGCTGGAGGCCGTGCGCGAGCAGTACCAGGAGACCCTGGGCGAGCTGGAGCGCGCCGGCGAGGAGCTGCGGGCGGCCCGGGAGGAGCAGGAGCTCGTCGTCGCGGAGCGGGAGGAGCTGGCGGCGCGGGTGGCACAGCTCGAGGCGACGCTCTCGGAGTCCGAGTGGTCGAAGAGCTCGCTGGAGGAGGTGCAGGGGCGCACCCGTGAGCTGGAGGCCGAGCGCGACGCGGCCCGGAGCGAGGTGGCGGAGCTCTCCGCGCGGCTGGAGGCGCTGGAGGCGGAGCTCGCGTCGGCGCGGGAGTCGCTGGCGGCGAGCGAGGCCGAGGTGGTGCAGCTGCGCGACCGGATGGAGACGGACGCGGCCGCGCTGAGCGAGGCGGCGGAGCAGGCCGAGGCGCAGGTCGCGGCGCTGCGGGCCGAGCTCCAGACGGTGGAGTCGGACCGCAAGGATCTCTCGCGCTCGCTGGCCGACGTGGAGGCGGAGCTGGGGCGGGTGCAGGAGCAGGCGCGGCAGGAGTCGGAGAACACGGCGGCGGTCACCGCGCGGGTGGCGGAGCTGGAGTCCGAGCTTCAGACGGTGGAGTCGGACCGGCAGGATCTGTCTCGCGCGCTGGCCGACGTGGAGTCGGAGTTGGGGCGCGTGCGGGCCCAGGTGACGCAGCAGGAGGAGGCGGAGGGGGAGCTGGAGGTGGAGGAGCTGGACGCCGAGCGCCGGGCCCAGGATGCCGAGGAGCAGGTGGAGCGGCTGAAGCAGCGGGTGACGATGCTGGAGGGCGCGCTGGGGGCCACGCGGGGCAAGAGCCTGGACGTGGATGCCGAGGCGCGCCAGGCGGTGGAGGCGCGGCTGGTCGAGGTGGAGGCGGAGTTGGAGCAGGAGCGGGCGCGCCGGGCCGAGTTGGAGGCCGCGGCGCCGAGCGGGGGAGCGCGACAAGCTCAAGGCGGACGTGGCGGCGATGAAGCGCAAGCTGATGGCGGCGGAGACGGCGCTGGAGACGGCGGCCAGCTACAAGCTGAAGCTGGCGCGGCTGGAGGCACAGCTCGCGCAACTCCGGGGGGCGAAGTAGCGCGTGATGGACTTCGCGGGCCCCATCGACCCACTCACGGGGACTCCGGCGGCGCGCTTCGGGCTCTACGTCCACTTCCCGTACTGCCTGTCGAAGTGCCCCTACTGCGACTTCGCGGTGGCGGTGGTGCGGCAGGTGCCGGAGGAGCGTTACGCGCGCGCGGTGCTGGCGGAGTTGGATGCGCGGCTGGCGGCGGAGCCCTCGCTTCGCGAGCGGCGGCTGGAGTCCATCTTCCTCGGCGGTGGCACGCCCTCCCTCTGGCACCCGCGCTGGGTGGCGCACGTGCTGGAGGGCGTGGCGGCGCGGCTGCGGGTGGCTCCGGGCGCGGAGATCTCCCTGGAGGCCAACCCGAGCGTCGCCGACGCCGAGCGCTTCGCGGGCTACCGGGGCGCGGGCGTCAACCGGCTCTCGCTGGGCGTGCAGTCCTTCCGGGACGAGACGCTGAAGGCCCTCGGGCGCGAGCACACGGGCCAGGAGGCGGTGGCGGCGTACGAGATGGCGCGGCGGGCGGGCTTCGACGTGGTGTCCATGGACTTCATCTACGGAGTGCATGGGCAGACGCGGGCGCAGGCGGAAGCGGACGCGCGCCAGGCCGCGGCGATGGAGCCCGAGCACCTGTCCACCTACGCGCTGACGGTGGAGCGCGAGTCGCTGGCGGTGGCCACGCCCCTGTCGAGGCAGCTCGACAAGGGCGAGCTGGCGCTGCCGCCGGACGAGGACGTGGTGGAGATGACGAAGGCCATCCACGAGGCCTACGCCGCGCACGGGCTGCGGCGCTACGAAATCTCCAACCACGCGAAGCCCGGGTACGGCTCGCGGCACAACGCGCTCTACTGGACGGGGGGCGAGTACCTCGCGCTGGGCGTGGGCGCCACGGGAATGCTGCTCACGTCCGGGCCGGGCGAGCGGCCCTCGGGCTACCGCTACGTGGACCTGCGTGGCTCGGACGCGTACATGCGCGGCGGCGGAGGAAGGGAAGCTGCCGGAGTCGAGCCGCGAGGAATTGAGCCCCCAGGAACTCTTCGAGGAGCGGCTGGCCATGGGCCTGCGGCTGCGCTCCGGGGTGGACTGGGAGGCGGTGTGTACGCTCTACGGCCAGGACCCGGAGCCGCGCCGGGCGGAAGTGGCGCGGCTGGTCCAGCACGGGTTGGCGAGGCTCGATGGCCGGAGGCTCGTGCTCACCGACGCCGGCGCGGACGTGCACAGCGCCATCAGCGCGAGGCTCCTGTAAGGCGGCGTCAGGGGTTGACGCGCGGGGCGGGGGAGACCCTCTGCGTGGCGCTCGGAACCGGAGCCGCCGGGGGCGCCACCAGCTCCACGCGTCCCTCCTTGTAGAGAGCGGTGACCCTGCCGCCACGAAGCTCCAGCGCGGCGAGGTGTCGGCCGTAACCGGTGCTCAGGCCGGTGTCGATGAACACAGCCTTCCCGCCGAACCGCGTCCGGACCTTCCCATCCCGGTCGGTGGTGTGACCCATCACCATCCGCTTCGCGCCGAACCGCTGCAGCACCACGTCGAGGGATTGTCCCGCGGCCTCCTCGGCTCCCAGCGCGTAGCCGCGGAACCACAACGGGCCCTGCGCGTCCCTGGCTCCACCAGGAGGGTTGCCGGGGAACAGGTCCTGCCGCACCCAGCGGTTGAGCTCGGCCAGTGTCTTCGCTGGCACCATCGGCGCGACTCCGCCGTGCACGAAGAGCGTGTCATCGATGCGCACCACCGCGGCGTGCCGGCGCATCCACTGGCCGTAGCGCCCCTTCAGCCCGTACGCTTCACGGTGCCCGTTGAGCCCTCGCGGCGAGCCCGACGTATCCGGCTCGGGGCTCTGGTCCGCGAACGAGGCCAGCTCGCCCGGAGTGACGTAGCGCACGTCCCCGAGCATGTTCATCACCTCGTGGTTGCCCAGCAGCGCGTGGACCCGGCCGCCCGCGGCGAGTGCCTCGCCCTCCAGTCGCATCAGCAACTCGAAGGCGGCGCGGGTGTGCTCGCCCCGGTCCGGGATGTCTCCCGTCTGCACCAGGTGCGCCTTGCCGCCGCTCCACCGGCCCTTCTCGTCGATGAGGCCCGCCAGTCGCAGCACCTCCTTCAGCGCGTCCACGTCCCCGTGCACGTCGCCCACCGCCACCACGCGCTCCACTCCGGAGAAGGTGTCGGGGAGCGCATCCTCCAGGCGGGGCGGGGCAGGCGCGGTGGGAGGCGCCGCCGCCAGCAGCAGCGGGATGAGCAGGGGAATCAGGAGGGGGCGAGGAAGAAGGGAGCTCACGGTGCCTTCCTACCTCAAACGGAAACGGCGCGAGCAGGTCGCTTGCCTGCTCGCGCCGTCTGTCTTCCGGACGTGCCGGGGATTCCCTTACGGGGCTTTCTCGGCCTCCTCGCCGGCGACCTTCAGGATGTTGAACTCCACGCGGCGGTTGTTCTCACGGCCAGCCGCCGTCTTGTTGGTATCCACGGGCTTCGTCTCCCCGTAGCCCACCGCCTCGAGCCGTTCCGCAGCGACGCCCTCACGGATGAGGAACGCGCGCACTTTGTTCGCGCGCCGCTGCGACAGGTTCAGGTTGCTGGCGTCGTTGCCCTGGTTGTCCGTGTGGCCCTCCACGCGCAGCAGCTCGAGCTGCGGGTTGGCCTTCAGCACCGAGCCCACCTGCTTGAGCAGGTCGAAGGACTTGGGAAGGATGACGTCCTTCGCCGTGGCGAAGTACACCTTGTCCAGGATGACGATGCGCTTGGACTCCAGGCGCACCTTGGACTTGCCCTCGTCGGGGCAGCCGTCCTCGTCCTTCACGCCGTTGATGACCTCGGGCTGCATCGGGCACTGGTCCTCCCAGTCCGGCACGCCGTCCTTGTCGTTGTCCGGATCCGGGCAGCCGTCCTCGTCCTGGAAGCCGTCCTTGTCCTCGGGCTGGGCCGGGCACTTGTCCTGGTCATCCATCAGGCCGTCCTTGTCCGAGTCCACGGCCGGCTTCTCGTCCGGGCAGCCATCCTCGTCCTCGAAGCCGTTCACCGTCTCGGGCTGGAGGGCGCACCTGTCCTGTGCGTCGGCGATGCCGTCCCCGTCGTTGTCGGGGTCGGGGCAGCCGTCCTCGTCCTGGAAGCCGTCCTTGTCCTCGGCCTCGGTGGGGCACTTGTCCTGGCCATCCACGGCGAGGCCATCCACGACGAGGCCATCCCCGTCCGTGTCGACGGGGGCCGGAGGAGGCGCGGCGACGCGCTCACCGGGCTGGGTCCAGTCGAGGCCGGCGAAGACGCGGAAGCCCGGGGTGCCGTAGCCGCGGGTGAGGCCCGGGCCACCGCCCACGTGGGCGGCCAGTCCCTTGGAGAGGCGGTACTGCACCGCCGCGAGCACCTCCAGCGGGCGCCCCTCCATGTCCATGTCGTTCAGCCCGAACGCGCCCGCGACGTTGGCCTGCAGCGCGAGCTTCTCGCTGAGGGGCACCTGGGCACCCACCGCGTACAGCAGCTCGGTGCCCGTCTTCAGGTTGCGCACCTGCTGCTCGCCCTGGAGGTTGGCGCCGAGGTTGGCCACCAGCCGCAGGCCGTTGCCGTTGCCCCACTCGCCCACGAGCTGGGGCCGGGCGCTGACACCCGAGCCGCCCCGGAAGCCCTGGCCGCCCGCGGTGGGCAGCAGGACGGGGACGGAGAGGCCCAGGTCGAACCCACCCGCGTTGAGCAGGTGGGCCTTGGGCACCAGCCGCAGGTCACCCACGCCAGCGCCGCTCACGCCATCCGAGAAGGCCGGCATGACGGAGGCGCCGCTCTCGGAGGCCTGGTACGTGACGGGCAGCGCCACGCCCAGCTCGAACCGGTTCCACAGCGAGAGCGAGCCCATCAGGTCCAACGTCACCTGGTGGGCGACGATTCCGTAGACGAAGTCGTCCTGGCGCGGGTCGAGGAAGCCCAGGGGGTTGCTCGCGTAGTTGAGCGAGGCCCCCAGGTGCCAGCCGAGGTGCCCACCCACCCTGGCGCCATTCACGCCGAGGATGTCGGTGGCACCCGGGCCGGGCTTGTAGCGCTGCACGTCGATGGACTGGGACAGCGGGGAGGAGGCCGGGGCCTGGGCGTCCGCCGCCGGAGCGGCCAGCACACCCAGGAGACCCATCAACCCACCGGCCAGCACGGAGCCCCGGCGAGCGGAGCGCCGCGAGCGCAGCATCGGCGCGGCGAGCATCAGCGCGGCCAGCCACCCAAGCGGAGAGCCACCCGAGGTGCTGCAACCACGGCCAACGACGAGGAAGTCGTCCTGGTCGTCGAGCGGGTTGGTGTTGCTCTTCACCTCGTCACCGTCGGACAGGCCACCGTGGTCGGTGTCCGGGTCCTTCGGGTCGGTCTCGCCCGAGGCGAAGCGGCCGTCGTGGTTCTTGTCCTCCTCACCATCCTTGAGGACCGTCCACCGTCGGTGTCGGCGTTCTTCGGGTTGGTGGTGGTGGACGGGTCGTCATCCGGGACGAAGTTCGGCGAGTCCAGGTTGGTGCCCGCGGGAGCGTTGGCCCGCGTCACACCCAGCTCGGTGCCGTCCTTGATGCCGTCGTTGTCGCTGTCGGCGTCGAGCGCGTCGATGCGGCCGTCCCCATCCGTGTCGGTGAGGCCGTCCAGTCCGTCGGGCACGCCGTCGTCATCGCTGTCCGAGTCGTTCGGGTCGAGGCCGAGCTCCGCCTCGGTGGCGTCGGGCACGCCGTCGCCGTCCGTGTCCTTGCTGTCCACGGGCTTGTCGTCCGCCTTGTTGAGCGGGTCGGTCTCGCCCGCGTCGATGCGGCCGTTGTGGTCCTTGTCCTCGGCGCCGTCGGACACGCTGCCGCCGTCGGTGTCGGGATTGGTCGGGTCCGTCCGGGTGCTCGGGTTCGCATCGGGCTGGAAGACGGTCAGGTCCGTGCCCGAGCCCTCGGGCGTGCTGAGGCCCGACTCGGTGCCATCCTGGAGGCCATCACCGTCGGTGTCGGCCTTGCGCGGGTCGGTCTCGCCCGAGTCCACGGAGCCGTTGTGGTTCTTGTCCTCGGTGCCATCGAGCAGGCCGTCATCGTCGGAGTCATCGTCGAGCGGGTTGGTCCCCGTGGTCGACTCGACGCCGTCGGAGATGCCGTCGTTGTCGGTGTCGGGATTCGTCGGGTCGGTCTCGCCCGTGTCCACGACACCGTCGTGGTCCTTGTCCTCGGCACCATCCGAGAGGCCATCGCCATCGGTGTCCGTCTTGGTCGGGTCGGTCTCGCCCGTGTCCACGACGCCGTCGTGGTCCTTGTCCTCGGTGCCATCGGGGATGCCGTCGCCGTCGGAGTCCGTCTTGCGTCGGGTCGGTCTCGCCCGGGTCGACGACGCCGTCGTGGTCCTTGTCCTCGATGCCATCGGGGATGCCGTCGCCGTCGGTGTCCGCCTTGGTCGGGTCGGTGCCCGTGGCCGTCTCGACGGCGTCGGGGATGCCGTTGCCTCGGTGTCGCGGGGGTGCTCGTCGCCGTCGGGAGTCCGTCTTAGTCGGGTCGGTCTCGCCCGGGTCGACGACGCCGTCGTGGTCCTTGTCCTCGGTGCCGTCGGACATGCCGTCGCCGTCGGTGTCGCGGATTGCGTCGGGTCGGTCTCGCCCGGGTCGACGACGCCGTCGTGGTCCTTGTCCTCGGTGCCGTCCGGGAGGCCGTCGCCGTCGGAGTCCGTCTTGGTCGGGTCGGTCTCGCCCGGGTCGACGACGCCGTCGTGGTCCTTGTCCTCGGTGCCATCCGGGATGCCGTCACCGTCGGAGTCCGTCTTCGTCGGGTCGGTCTCACCCGGGTCCACGACGCCGTCGTGGTCCTTGTCCTCGAGGCCGTCGGGGATGCCGTCACCGTCGGTGTCGGTGGTGTCCACCGTGAAGATGGAGGTGGCCGGCTTGCTCACGTTGCCGTCGTTGTCCTCGGCCACCACCTCGATGGTGTTGGTGCCCATGGGCAGCGGCGTGGTCCCCGTGCAGGACCAGTTGCCGGAGGCGTCGACGGTGGCGGTGCAGATGACGGTGCCGTCCGGGCGCCGCACGGTGATCGTCGTCCCGGGCTGGGCCGTGCCGGTGTACGTGGGCGACGTGTTGGTGATGACGGAGCCGTTCGCCGGCGAGAGGATGACGGGCGGCGGGACGATGACGACGGAGATCTTCGTGGGGCCGGTGCCATCCGGGGCGCGGGTGGGCGTCTTCACCGGGTCGATGCCCAGCTCGCCGCCGGCCTCGATGAAGCCCTGGTTTTCCACGTCGCCGATGGCGCTCGTCTTGACCTTCGCTTGGAAGGAGATGCTGGTGCTCTCGCCCATGCCCACCCGGCCGCCCTTGGTGGCCGTGGCGCCCCGTCCGAGGCGGATGGTGAGGACCTTGGTGGCCACGTCGTAGTCGGCGACATCATCTCCAGAGGCGTCCGTCTTGAAGCCCGGCGTGGCGGTGTCGCTCGCCACCACCGTGAGCACCTGGGTGGACCCGGGGACGTAGTCCAGCGCGTCGGGAATCCGGTCCGTGAGCACCGTGTCTCGCGAGTGATCGTCACCCTCGTTGGTGGTGCTGATGGTGTACTCGATGGTGTCACCCGGACGGATGGTGCCGTCCGCGCGGCTGAGGTTCTTCACCGACTTGATGGTGTTGGTGAAGTCCGGGGCCTGGGTGGTGATGGCGGTGACGAAGCCGCCCATCCAGAAGTGGTCGCCGCCAGAAACGCGGCTGATGGCCGTCACCTGGGCGGACTTGAGGCCGGGAGCCACCGTGACGTCCACCACGTCCAGGTCCAACCCCGACATGCTGCTGGCCGTGCCGGAGAGCTGGGGACGGTCATCATTGTTGCTGATGGGCAGCGAGTCGAGCACCCCGTCGGTTCCGGCATCGAGCCCGCCGAGCGGCGTGTCGGTGTCCACGAGCGTCGTGTACGCCCCCGGGCCGGTCTTCTGCTTCGTCCAGCTCCGCGAGCTGTTGAAGAAGTTGTTGGCCGGGTTCATGTCGTCGGACACCGTCACGCCGTTGAACTCGAGCGAGTCATCGGTGTCCGGGTCCGGCTCCTCTCCCTCGAAGGAGATGACGCCCAGCTTGGCGTCGACCGCGTAGGTGGGCACGTAGAAGCCGTTGAGGGCCACCGTGGTGGAGGAGGCACCGCGCACGACCTTCATGCTGTCGAACAGCTTCAGGTGCCGCTTGTCCGCGCCGTCCAGCTCGTAGAAGACCACCATCCACCAGGAGGCGAAGGTGTACTGGCTCTTGGAGATGTCCAGCGGGAAGATCTGGACGTCGCTCACCTGGTAGGCGCCGGGACCGTACGCCTTCACGATGTCCGTGACGTCCACCGAGGACTGGTATTGGTAGGTCTCGGAACTGGTGTGCTCGAAGGACCAGTCGTTGGGCAGGGCCTGGAGATTCCTGCTGAAGCCCGCCACGCCCGGTCGGGCGAGGATGACGGTGAGGTCGGGCTCCGCCTTGTCGCCCGCGAAGGGGTTGAGCCGGCTGGCCGCCCAGTACAGGCGCGCATACGTCACCCTGGCCCCCGCGGGCAGCACGAGCACGCTCTGGCTGCGCGCCTTCAGGGAATCGAAGGCGGTGGCGGGGTCATTGGTGTTATCGAGAAGCAGCGTGGGCCTGGTCCTGGCCGAGGTGCCCTCGGCGGTCCAGTCATCCAGGGTCCAGAAGAAGTTCGGGGCGCTGTTGCCCGCGTAGCAGCCGCGCTCCGTGGCGGCCGGGTCATACGTCCAGATGGGCGGCATGTTGCCGACCAGCGGTCTGGGCGTCGTCTGGCGGCAGTCCTGCGCGAGCGTGTTGCCGACGAGCGCGAAGCTGCCGCGCTGGTCGCGCCAGTAGCGCACGCAGGGCTCGGCGTCTTCGCTGGGGGCGACCGCGGGGTTGCACTCAGCGGACGGGGTCTGAGCCCGAGCGGCGCCGGACGTCACCAACACCGCCAGCGAGAGCAGCAGGACCGGCGCATACGCCCGCGTCGCGGAGCGACGGAGCACGGCCGGGAGTCGTGGATGAGGAGTGTGCATGATGCCCCGGAGTGGGGTGGAGGAATGCCCGCGCGCTCCGAGTGCAATGCCAGAGCCCCCTGCGCGCCAAACGTGTTCAGTTTATGACCGGACGCAATTGGATTGCGAATCCAGGGACGGCCCCTCGCCATCGTCTTGTGCTCAAAGAATTCAAGACTGCTCGTGGAGCGGGCGAGGGACCGTGGCGGAACGCCCCTGTGGCGAAAGGCCACGCCACCTCAGGAGCGATTTCCATGGTGCGCGCGGCGCCTGATATGACGCGCCGCGCATGAGCTCTTCCTGGTTCCTCTTCATCTTGCTCTCCGCGCTGACGCGCAGCCCGGTGCTGTCGGCGGCGCTGGTGCTGGGCTTCATATGGATGGCGGACCGCTACACCGTGGGCATCCTGCCGAGCCCGTTCCGGGCGCTGAAGCGCTGGCAGCGGGCGGCGCACCTGGAGCGGGTGCTGCAGGGCAACCCGCATGATCGGCGGGCACGCTACGAGCTGGCGGACCTGTGGGTGGGGCGACGCAAGTACGCGGCGGCGGTGGAGGTGCTCAAGCCCAACCTGGAGGCGGGCGATGACGACGTGGGGACGCTGTTCCTGCTCGGCGTGGCGTACCTGGGGGCCGGGGACGCGGCCCGGGGCGAGCTGCTGCTGGAGGAGGCCTCGAAGGTGGAGCCGGCCTACCAGATGGGGGCCATCGACCTGGAGCGTGGACGCTGGCGACTGGCGCGCGGGGACCTGAAGGGCGCGAAGGAGGCGCTGGAGCGCCTGCGCGTGGCCCGGCCCGGGACGGTGGAGGGACGGGTGCTGCTGGCGCGGGTGCTGGACCAGGGCGGCCAGGACGGGGAAGCGGCGCTGGTGCGCGAGGAGGCCTGGAAGGAGTACGTGGCCGCCCCCGGTTTCCAGCGTCGGCGCGAGCGGCTGTGGGCCTGGCGCGCGCGCCCCAGCCGCCCCATCACCTACGGGGTGGCGCTGCTGGTTGTCTTCGCCCTCGGCTTCTTCCTCATGAGCCGGGTGTCGATTCCTTCCTCGCGCGGGTACTACGACGCGGTCCCCACGGCCTACGACGACGAGTCCTACGACGAGTGAGACCGCGCCCAGGTGCCTCGCCCGCTGCTCGCTCGTGGTCGACGACGAGTGGACCTCACTTCTGGACGTCCGGAAGTAGGGGGGGAGCTGCATCGCCTGGGCTCGACGGCCAGGGCGATACCGCGCTCCGCGTGGACGGGGTAACGACAGGCGTCATGCTACCGTTCCCCACCTGAGGGGTGGCGCGCATGGAGCAGACAACGGAGGGGCGACAGGAGGAGGTGCGGCGAGCCCTCGCGCGGCGGCGGCACTGGCAGGTGCTGCGGCGGCTCATGAAGGAGGGGGCGCAAGAGGGCTTCCTGCCGCGCGTGGGCGAGGTGGTGGGCGGCGTCACCCTGGAGGAGCGGCTGGGGGCGGGCGGTTTTGGCACCGTGTTCCGGGCCCGGCGCGGCGACACCTTGTTCGCGGTGAAGCTCCTGTACCTGCCGCACGTGGGGAGGTGGGCCCTGCGGGAGTTGGAGGTGTTGCTGCGGCTGTACCATGTGGGCCTGGTGGTGGTGGACAGTCACGGCCACCATGGGCACTGCCCGGGCTTCGGCCCGCTCTTCCTCTACATCGTCACGGGGTACGTGCCGGGGCTGCCCATGGACGTGTGGGTGGAGCGCCACAACCCCGAGGCCCGGTGGGCAGCGCGGGCGGTGCTGACGCTGGCGGCGCAACTGTGGGGGGCCCACTCGGTGGGGGTATTCCACCGGGACGTCAAGCCGGACAACGTGGTGGTGAGGGAGGCGGACGGCGGTGCGGTGCTGGTGGACTACGGGGTGGGCACCTTCGCCGGGGCGCCGAAGGTGTCGCGGGGGTTGTTGCCGGGCTCCCTGCAATGCCGTGCCCCGGAGGCGTGGCGCTTCCTGCGCGAGCGTCAGCCTGACGAGGGCTATGTGGCGAGCGCCCGGGACGACTTGTGGGCGCTGGGCGTCCTCTTCTACTGGCTGCTCACCGGTAGCCTGCCCTTCGACGGAGTGCTCGAGGCGGAGATGGCGGACGCCGTGCTGCACGACGCGCTCGTGCCGCCGCACGTGCGCAACCCGCGTGTGCCCCGGGCACTCTCGGACGTGTGCCAGCGCATGCTGGAGAAGCAGCCCGAGGCGCGCTACCCGGACGCCGAGGCGGTGTGCGGGGCGTTGGAGTCGGCGCTGGCCGGGGCGGACGCGAGCTGGGAGGTGCCGCTGTGCGAGGCGTGGGGCCCGGACGGCGCCACCACCCACCAGGAGGGATGGATGAACCTGGAGCAGGCCCTGGCGCGTAACCGCCGGGTGCTGGCCCGCGAGCAGGACCGGCCCCGGCGCGGCAGGCCCGCCACCACGCTGGCCGCCACCCCCGAGCCGTTACCGGGAGTGGACGCACCGCTCTCGGAGGAAGCCGAGGCGCTCGTGCCGCCCGCTTGCGAGCCGCCCCCGGTGGTCGCGGACGTACCGGAGGTGGCGTCCGTCGCCCCGCCGCGCACGACTTTCCGGGGGTGGAGGGGCGGGATGCTGGTGTTGGGGGCGCTGGCCCTGCTCGCCACCCTGGCCCTGTATTTCGCGCCCGCTCCGTCTCGGGAGGACTCGCCACCCCAGGCCGTGCCCGTGCTGTGGGCCACGCCCGCCTCGCTGGTGGCGTGGGCGCTGTCCGGCCAGGAAGTGGCGCCCGCGTGGTGCCCGCTGGATGGTGATGGGGGCGCGGCGCCCGCGTGGGCTCCCACTCCCGCGCCCGTCGCCTTCGCGACACTCGCCAAGGACAGCACGCGCGTGAAGACCCAGCAGCAGGACTCTGGCACCCAGGAGAAGCAGCAGCGCAAGGGCACGGTGCGCAACGCCGTCGCCAAGGCCCTGTGCACCGCCACCGCGGGCGCGCTCGCCGCCGGTTGTCCCGGCGCCCAGGTGCGTGACACCCCCGCCCCCGAGGCATGCCCGCCCGGCTCCCAGGAAGCCATGCGGCGGTTGGGCATCGAAATCGGGGACGACACCGGGACTGCGTTTCTTGGCGTGCGTGAGCCGGGCTTCTGGCCCGTGCGGGAGGGGCCGGGCGCGCAACTCCGCCTGCGGAGATCCGTTGGGGAAGCTGGAGGCGGGCACGGTGCTGACGGGGCGCCTGCTCTTCGGCAAGGAGCGCGTGTATGGCCGCTTCACCGAGGCCCATCGGCCCGGTGGGGAGACGGTCCCCGTCTGCGTGGAGGCGTGGGACTGGGGCTCGGTCTACGGGCGGGGCCTCGTGCGCGAGCCCAGCGGTACACCAGACACCGCCAGGGTCAACGCCGCCCCGCACGTCAAGGCGGTGGAGCGCTTCGAGTAGCGGAGTGCGGGGGCGCGACCTGGTGGGAAAGGCCGGGCTCAACGCCGGAGGTCCCTGCTAGGGTGCACCACTCCGGAGGTTCCATGCCTTTCTCTACGCCCGCCGCCCTCCCGCTGCTCGTCCTCCTCGCGGGAGCCGCCGCCGCGCAGCCCTCCACTCCACCTGGGGAAGCGGCGGGCGCGCCCCGCTCCATCGCACTGCGGGCGAAGGCGCCGCCAGAGGTGCCTGAGCTGTACATCGGCCCGGGGCTGCTCACCACGCTGCTGTTTGGCGCTCCCCTGACGCTCGCCGGAGTGGAGGTGGAGGAGCACGAGCACTTCGTGCGAGTGCGGGTGTTGGAGGACATGCTCGTGTTGCAGCCCTCCGGCACGCTCGGGACGGGCAAACGGCCGCGGTTGAAGGTGCGCTTCGTGGAGGGGACGGTGCCGGCGAGTGCGGACTTCGTCCTGGTGGTGGACGCCGCTCGGGTGCAGCCGCAGGTGAACGTGGAGCTCCAGCCCGAGGTGCCGAGCACCTGCTGGCGGGAGGCCGAGGCGGAGCGCATCCAGGCCCGGCAATGCCAGGGGGAGCTGGAGCGGGAGCGCAGGAGGCCGGACGGGCTCACCGGCCTGCTCGCCGATAGTCAATTGGACATGAAGGGGGTCGCCGCCCGTACGCTGACGTTCGAGAGGGACGTCACCCAGCGCCCCGGACAGCCCCTCACGGTGTGGGACGCCACCAGCTACCGCGCCCGGGGGGTGGTGGCGGTGGAGCTGTGGGTGACAGAACGTGTCCGAGCGGCCCTGGACGGTGGCGGGGGCGGAGCTGGTGGGCGAGGGCGGCGTGCGGCTGAAGGTGCGGCGGGTGTGGCCGCTGGAGCCCATTGCTCCGGGCCTGGACCGGCAGCGCGTGGTGGTGGAGGCCGAGGCAACGGAGACGCAGGCCCGGGGCCGCTTCTCCCTCTCGCTGTGGCAGGACGGCGAGGCGCCGGGTGTTTCCGTGGACGGGGTGTCCTTCCCGTAGAGGGTGGTTCCCTCCTTCCTGCTACGTCCTCCAAGAAGGTCCCAACGTAGAGGGTTGACGCGGCAGCCCGGGCCTTCCTGTAGTCCCGAGACCACGGTTCCCCCTCCCCGTGGTTTGCCCGGAGGTGTGGGATGTCCACCTGTCGTGTTGGTCCGCGCCCGGCGGATGTGCAGCGGCCACTGGGGTTGAGCGCCGTGTCCCCGGCGGTGCTGCTGCTCCTGGTGGGTTGCGCCACGGGTACGCCGTGGGGGCGCGGCATGGCGGGGGGCGCGGCTCCCCTCAGACTGACGCCCGCGAGCTTCCAGGTGGCGCCGCGCGAGCAACCGCTTGATTCCGGCGGTGGAGGCAGTGGCGGAGAGGGACTCGCCCCGGAGGGAGGGCCGGTCGCGAGGCTGGCGCAGGGGCCGGAGGGAGGAGTGCGCCCCGAGGAGGTGGGGGAGCGGGCGCGACGGGTGGAGGAGGCGAGGGCGGAGGCGCTGGTGCTGGCGGCGCGGCACGAGGGGCGGGACGAGGAGGCGGCGCGAGAGGCCGAGGCGGACAGGGCGCTGGCGCGGGTGGTGGGTGTGTGCAGTGGGGTGGAGGAGGTGGGGGCGGTGCTGACCTTCACCTTCTGGGTGGAAGGGGGCGCGCTGACTCAGGTGAGCCACGAGGAAGCGCGCGGGGGCGGGCGCGAGGGGCGGCCGGTGGAGACGGAGGGGCTGGCGCGGTTGCTGCGCCGTGTCTTCGCCGATTACGCGGGCCGGCGGACGGGCGAGGTGGTGCTGAGGCTGAGGCGCGAGGAGGCGCGCTGGGCGGTGGACTACGACGCCACGCGCCAGGGGAGCCGTCCCGCCGAGGCCCGGACCTTGCCCGTGCACAAGCAGGGCACACCGGCCAACACCTTCAACGCCTTGCACGAAGCGGCCAGCAAGTGGGTGGGTGCGGTGCAGGTGCCGGCCGGGGGCGCGGTGCGGGTGGAGCTGGCGGTGCAACTGGAGGACGGCCGGCTCTCCGGGTGGGAGTTGCGCGAGGTGCGGCGCACGCGCGAGGGGCCGGGAGGTGGCCCGAGGCCCCTCTCCCCCGAGGTGGCGGGACACCTCGTCTCAGTGCTGCTGCCTTTCACCGAGGGGCTGGGTGCGCGCACGGTGCGGGTGGTGCTGGGGGCCGAGCATCGGCCGGGAGAGGCTCAGGCGCGGGGGCGGGTGGAGTCCGCCCGGGTGGAGCGTCCACCGACGGCGCTCGCATATGAGCCGAGTTGGTACCGGTCCATGCACGAGGCCATCCTCCTGCGCTGGCGAGAGGGTGTGGTGGAGGGCTCGGCGTGGCTGGCGCAGAAGGGGGTGGAGGAGGCGGCCCTCTGGATGGCGGTAGGCATCGCGGGGAAGGGCGTGGGCTTCTTCGCGACGAAGGGGCTGGAGTGGGTGCCGAGGGCGCTGGGGCGCGAGCCCGAGGTGGCGGCCGGGTGGTTGCGCTCCGCGCTCAAGCGCCTGTCCGGCCAGGAGAAGAAAATCTTCGAGCAACTCTGGCAGAAGGTGGCGCTGGAAGGCGAGCAGGCCCTGAGCCGTGCCGAGCGCGAGACTCTGCGGGGTCTCTTCGTCCGTATCGAGCAAGCCATTCAGCAGCCGCTGAGTGAGGGGATGAAAGACACGCTTCGCAACACGGCTCGCGAATACTATAAAAAGCTGTACCCGCAGTTCGCGAAGATCATGGATGAGAAGGGCAGTGGGCTTCCCATCCATCATCGGCGGCAGCTCGAACACGCACACTTGTTTCCCGACGAGGACATCAACGCCGAGAAGAACCTGGCGATGTTACAAAGATACGTTCACAGCAAAATCAACATGTTGTGGGGGAGGTTCCGAAAGGCCCGGCCAAACCCGACAGCGGATGAAGTGAGACGTGCAGCAGAAATCATCGATAGGCAGTTCGAGCCCTGGTACCACCGCGTCTCGGACCCGCCTGGGTTGTTGAAGACTGCCGAAGAAGCCAGGGAGGCCGCACTGCACGAGTTGCGGAACCGATTCCCTGGTCTCGATTAGATGAGGAGAACCGATGGAATTCATGGCCCTGTCCGGGTTGGAGCGGCTGTTGGATGTGTGCCAGCGGTTGAATCTGGGGCTGGAGACCTCGCCGCCTGCCCGTGAACCGTTGAGGGCTGGGAGTATGATGGAGGGCCTTCCCTTCGACCCGATCTTGGCGAGCATCTACGCCCGCCTGGGACATGCGACGTTCGCCACGAAGGTGATGGGGTGGGTGCTTGAGCGATCCGACGATCAGGTACACACGTTGGAGGAGAGCAATAAATGGTGGCGGGAAAACTACTGGAAGGAGTTGGGGGAGCCGGTGATTGTTTTTGGTAGCGATGTCCATGCCTATGCCACCGTGCCTGGTCTCGCGGATGCGTGGGGAAGGCAGCCCGTAGTACGCGTGAACACCTATGAGTACGACCCCAAGGTCATGCCCATCGCCTCGAACGTGGACCGGTTCTTCGACAGCTACTCGCGCTTCCTTGAAGCACTGGTCTCTCACCCCAGTTATCAGGAGTCGGGGGAAACGGACCTCGTCTTTCCTTGGGACGTGACCGAAATTCTCGCGCGGGATGAGCGGTTGGTGGAGTTGATGCGCGCGGGCCGCTTCGAGCCATTGATGAAGCATACGAAGGATAGCGACGAGGTGCGACACTGGTTCGCGAAGGTGGTGGGTGCTCCGGTATGAGCGCCTGCTCCGACTCCATGACGAGGAGGTACGATGGAGACCATGGCTCTGCCCGGTTTGGAACGATTGCTGGAAGTATGTCAGCGATTGAATCTGGGTCTGGAGACCTCACCGCCCGTCCGTGAGCCGCTGAAGGCTGGGAGTATGCTGGAGGGTGTTCCCTTCGACCCGGTTTTGGCGAGCCTCTACGCCCGCTTGGGACATGCGACGTTCGCTACGAAGGTGATGGGGTGCGCTCTTCTTCGCTCCGATGACCAGGAGCACGACTTGGAAGAACGCAACAAGTGGTGGCGGGAGAACTGGAGGGAGGAGTTGGGAGTGCCCGTGATTGTTTTCGGTGATGACGTCTACACCTATGCCACCGTCCCTGGTCTCGCGGACGAGAGGGGAAGACAGCCCGTGGTGGAGGTGAACACCTACGAGTCCGAGCCCAAGGTCATGCCCATCGCCTCGAACGTGGACCGGTATTTCGACAGCTACTCGCGCTACCTGGAGAAACTGGTCGCGGACCCCGACTACAAGGAGTCCGGGGAAACGGACCTGACCTTCCCCTGGGATGCAACGGAGATCCTCGCGCGGGACGAGCGGTTGGTGGAGTTGATGCGCTCGAGGCGCTTCGATGCCTTGATGAAGAACACGAAGGAGAGCAACGCGACACGACGCTGGTTCGAGAGAGTGGCGGGCGTGCCGCTGTGAGTGCCGACTCCCGTCCATTGCAAGGAGAAGCGATGGCTCTGCCCGGTTTGGAGCGGCTGATGGATGTATGCAAGCGGTTGAATCTGGGATTGAGGACTTCGCCGCCCGCTCGGAAACCCTTGAGGGCTGGGAGCTTGTTGGAGGGCCTTCCATTCGACCCGGTGCTGGCGAGCGTCTATGCCCGCATGGGGCACGCGGTGTTTGCTACCAAGCTCTTGGCTCTGGCGCTCAATCAAAGCGACGACAATGAGCACGGGCTGGAGAAGGATAACAAATGGTGGCGAGAGGAGTGGTGGGGAGAGTTGGGTGCACCCGTGATTGTCTTTGGTGGTGATGTCTACACCTATGCCACTGTGCCTGTCCTCGCGGACGCATGGGGTCGGCAGCCTGTAGTGATGGTGGATACCTACGAATACGAGCCCAAGGTCATGCCAGTGGCCTCGAACGTGGATCAATTCTTCGACACCATTGCGCGCTACCTGGAAGTACAAGTCTCACACCCTCGCTACCAGGAGTCGGAGGAATCAGAACTCAGTTTTCCCTGGGACGCGACCGAAATTCTCGCGCGGGACGAGCGGTTGGTGGAGTTGATGCGCGCGGGGCGCTTCGACTCGTTGATGAAGCATGTGGGCGAAGAGACGCGCGGCTGGGCCGCCAAGGTGATGGGCACCCGGGTGTGACCAGGTGCCGCCGTGGACCTCACTTCTGGACGTCCAGAAGTGATGTGGGGTGAATGCCCACATCACTCGTGGTCGACGACGAGTGGACCTCACTTCTGGACGTCCAGAAGTGAGGGGGGCCCACCATCCGGCCCTGCATCCAGCCGAGCGGATGGGGTTGGTGGGGGACGGGGGCGAGCCTCTAGACTGCGCGCCCTATGTTCTCCACCCCCGCTCAGGTCCTGAGGCAGCGCGAGGGGGCGCTCGCCGAGACTCCCTTCCCGCTGTTGCTGCACGCGCTGGCCGTGGAGGAGCGCACGTGCACGCTGGAACTCAAGGTGCGCCAGCGCGAGAAGCGCATCACCTTCGAGGACGGGGCGCCGGTGGCGTGCGTCAGCAACCTGCTGCACGAGACGCTGGGCAAGTTCCTGGTGGAGAAGGGGAAGCTCTCGGAGACGGACTACCAGAAGGCGCTCGCTGAGAGCGTGCAGACGGACGTCCCCATGAGCGCGCTGCTGGTGCAGAAGGGGCTCATCAGCCCGTTCGACCTCTACAAGCAGATGCAGGCCGAACATGGCGATGAGCCTGCTGGACTGCTTCCGCTGGACGGACGCGCGCTACCGGCTCATCGCCGACATCGAGACGCCGGACACCAGCGTGCGGATGAACACCGCGCAGCTGATCCTCACGGGCGTGGCCAACGTCATGCCCTTCGACGAGGTGGCCACCGCACTTCACCTTCACGGATGACCGGCCGCTTCGCGCAGGTGCCGGTGGTGGAGGGGCCGAAGCTGTCCTCGAAGGACGCTCGGCTCTTCCAGGCGCTGCGCTTCCGGCCCACCTTCCCGGAGTTGATGGCGCGCTCGGGCCTGGACACCGACTCCACGCTGCGCCGGCTCTATGCCTTCTGCGTGCTGGGGTTGGCGGACTTCATCGAGGAGGTGGACCAGCGACCGCAGCCCGCGGCGGCGGCTCCGGCGCTCATGCTGGCTCCGGCCCTGACGCCTCCGCCGGGGATGGGCGTGGCGACGGTGGACCCCGCGGCGCTCGCGCAGGCGACGGGCCCCACGGCGATGCCGTTCTCGGATGACGACGACGCGGTGAAGAACGCGCTGCTGAGCGCCTTCATGTCACACCGGAGCCAGGATCCATTCGACCTGCTGGGCGTGCCGGAGGACGTGCAGCCGGTGGCGCTGCGCAAGGCGTTCCTCGCGCTGGCGGACAAGTACTCGCCGCTGCGCTTCCAGACGGCGGACCTGAAGGAGAAGGCGGAGGCGCTGCTGGTGGGGTACGCGCGGGCGTACGGGGCGCTGTCCGAGGTGGAGCAGGCGGCGCTGTGGCGCAAGCGGCGGGCGGCGGCGCGGGAGAAGAAGGTGGGAACGGGCAGGCCGTCGACGGCGGAGCAGTTCCGCATCCGCACGGACCTGCTGGACGCGCGCACGCAGTACGACGAGGCGATGAAGCGGCTGAAGGCGGAGAACTACGCGGGCGCCTTCGAGTACCTCGAGTACGCGTGCGACATCGACCCGAAGCCCATCTACCGGGCCTACCGGGCGTGGGCGCGCTACCTGATGAAGCCCGAGTCGCACGGCAAGCTGGCGCTGCAGGAGCTCCAGGAGGTGTCGAGGCAGGAGCCCGGGTGCGAGGAGGCGTGGTTCTTCACGGGCGAGGTGTCGCGCGGCGAGGGCCAGTGGACGCAGGCCGAGGACGCGTACCGCAAGGCCTTCAAGCTGAACCCGAAGAACCGGCAGTACGTGGACCTCATCCAGGAGGCGATGAAGCGCGTGGCGAGGCGCTGAGAGGCACGGGGCCGTGGCCCCTCGCCGCCTCAGGTGGTGGGCACGGCCTTCTTGCGCACGCTCCAGACGAAGCCGTCGTACCAGAAGTGCATCATGGCCACCGTGTTGACGAGGGCCATGCACACGTTGAGCTCCAGGCCCTTGGGCGCGAGGTAGTTGGCGCCGAAGCCGAGCAGCACGCCGTAGAGCATCGGCACGAGCAGGAAGAGCAGCAGCGCGGAGGGTTTCGCCCAGCGCCGGCCCTCGACGCGGAAGAGGCGCGGGAGGTTCTCCTGCTCGGCCCACCACACGATGGCGAAGTACTGCAGCGCGTGGAAGAAGTTGAGGATGAGGAAGCCCTCACCGAACGAGTTGAAGCCCCAACCCAGGAGGCTCACCAGGGCGGTGGACGCGTAGAGCAGCACCTTCTGCGTGGAGATGGGCACGCCCCGGCGGGCGAGCCGCACGTACGAGAAGATGTAGTAGGCGGTGTAGGTCAGGCCCGCGCCGAGCGAGCCGCCCGCGAGCATCCACTGGTATTTCGAGCCCCACAGCGGGACGACGTCGAAGAGGTGGCTGCCGACGCGGTTGAGCTCCTTGAAGGAGTCGAGGTGGACGGCCAGCGTCACGCTGGAGGAGAGGATGGGCCCGATGTAGAGGACGTGGCTCATCCAGATGTCGAGGGTGCGGCCCACCTCCGGGTTGGCCCCGCGCTTCATGTCGTAGATGCGGCCCAGCCCGAAGTTCTGCATGCTCGAGTGGTAGACGTCCCACACCGTGTTGACGATGGTGCTGAACATCAGCAGCCAGGGCGACACCACCAGCCCGAGGAAGATGCCGAGGGGGATGAGGGTGAAGCGCCACCGGAAGCGCTGGTAGACGTCGCGGTTGCCGTGGCTGCGGAAGAACACCGCGAACAGGTGGGCATGGATGAAGCTGGCGGAGGCCAGGCTGATGAAGCTCACCGGCGACCCGAAGAAGGAGACGGTGTCTCCATTCATGTGCCAGGGCGAGACGACCCACCCCAGCGCGAGCGCCAGCAGCGGGCTGAAGATGAAGAGCAGCCCGTCATAGAGCGGCCCGACGATGAAGGCCGACTTCGACCGGGCGGGGGCGGGCACCGGCGAGAGCGGCGCGGGCTCGGGAGGGGCGAGCGGAGCGGAGGGAAGGACCGAGGTCTGGGCCATGGCGGGAGGTCGGAGACTTCAGCATAGTACGCTCCGAGCCTCATGCAGCCCTACGCCGCCACCCTCTTTCTCGGCGCCTTCCTGCTCTTCGGAGTGCAGCCGCTCGCGGGCAAGTACGCGCTGCCGTGGTTCGGCGGCACGCCGGCGGTGTGGACCACGTGCATGCTCTTCTTCCAGGCGATGCTCCTGGGCGGGTATGCCTATTCGTATGCCAGTGTCCGCTGGCTGGCCCCAAGGCGACAGGCGCAGGTGCACCTGGCCCTGCTGGGATTGACGGTGGCGGTGCTGGGTGGACGCGCGCTGTGGGGGGGCTCGCCGGTGGCGCCCGGTCCCGAGTGGCGCCCCGCGGCGGATGCCATCTCCACGGCTCGGTTGCTGGCCATGTTGGCGGTCACGCTGGGGCTGCCCTTCTTCACGCTGTCCACCACCGCGCCGCTGCTGCAGAGCTGGTTCAGCCGGATGCGACCGGGTGTCTCGCCCTACCGCCTCTACGCCCTCTCCAACGCGGGCTCGCTGCTGGCGCTGCTGGCCTACCCCTTCCTCGTCGAGCCCTGGCTGGGGCGCGGCGTACAGGCCTGGGTGTGGGCGGCGGGTTTCCTCCTCTTCGCCGGGGGCTGCGTGGTGTGTGCTCGGGGGGTGCTGCGCCTGGAGGCGGCGCCGGTGGCCGCGGGCGAGGTGGCGGCGGACGGCGGAGCCGCTCCGGGGTGGGGGCGCACCCTGGCGTGGCTGGGGCTGAGCGGGTGTGCCTCGGTGCTGCTGCTGGGCGCGACGAACCAGCTCTCGCAGGACGTGTCGGCCGGACCCTTCGTCTGGGTGCTGCCGCTGGCCCTGTACCTCCTCACCTTCATCATCGCCTTCGAGCGCGAGGCGCTCTACTCGCGCCCCCTCACCGCGGTGCTGCTGCTGCTGGCCGTGGGCGGGGTGGTGAGCGCCACCTATATGGATGGCAACGCCCCGTTGCCCTTGCAGCTGCTCGTCCACTCGGCGGCCCTCTTCTCCGGGTGCTTGCTGTGCCACGGCGAGCTGTACCGGCTGCGGCCCCCGCCTCGTTACCTGGGCGCCTTCTACCTCTGGGTGTCCGTGGGGGGCGTGGTCGGCGGCGCCTTCGTCCATCTGGTGGCCCCGCGCCTCTTCCGCTTCTATCTGGAGTACCCGCTCGCACTGGGCGCCTGCTGCCTGCTGGCGGCGCTCGTCCTGGTGCGCCGCGCCCCCGGCGAGTCCGTGTCCCGGGCCGCCCTCCGCTTCGTGCCGGCCCTGCTGCTGCTCCTGGTGGCCGGACTCCTCGGGCTGGCCATCTCGGACACCCGTCCCTTCATCGCGGCCTGGCGCGGCTTCTTCGGCGTGGTGTACGTGGCGGAGACGCCGGACCGCAACGACGTGGGCCACGTGGTGATGTTGCGGCACGGCATCATCCTGCACGGCTACCAGTACACCCATCCGGAGCGGCGGATGCGGCCCACGGCCTACTACACGCCCGAGAGCGGGCTGGGACTGGCACTCGCCGAGCAGCGACGTCTCAAGGAGGCCGCGGGGCTGCCGTCCTCGCTGCGCGTGGGAGTGCTGGGGCTCGGCGTGGGGACATCGGCCGCGCTGGGGCGCTCCGGGGACACCTTCCGCTTCTATGAGATCGACCCGCAGATCATCGCCCTGGCCCAGGGCGAGGGCGGCTACTTCTCCTTCCTGCACGACACGCCGGCGCGGGTGGAGGTGGTGGAGGGAGACGCGCGGCTCCTGCTCGAGCAGGAATTGGAGCGGGGCCAGGGGCAGGGCTTCGACGTGCTCGCGGTGGATGTCTTCAGCTCGGACTCCATCCCCGTCCACCTGCTTACCGAGGAGGCGGTGGCCGTCTATCGCAAGCACCTGGCGCCCGGGGGAGTGCTGGCGCTGCACATCAGCAGCCTGCACCTGGACCTGCGGCCCGTCGCCCTGGCGCACGCGCGGACCTTGGGACTGCACGCCACGCAGGTGGCGACGGAGCCGTCGGAGAACGCGAACCGCAGCATCTGGTTGTTGCTCAGCCCGGAGGTGAGCTTCTCCCGCGGGGACACCTTCCTGCGAGAGGAAGACCGGCTGCAGCGGCCCATGCTCTCCGGGCCTCCTCGGGTGCGGTGGACGGACGATCGCAGCAGCGTGCTGCAGGTCGTCCGGGCGTTCGGGGTGGACTTGGAAGGCATGGTCAATGAGCCGGCCCCGACCTCCGCTCCGGTCGCGGCTCCCGCGGGGCCGTGACTCGCGGGAGAGAGGACACGTTCAAGGCGTAGCGGACATGAGCCGCACGCCGTGCTCCCGAGTCAGCCGGGCCTGCACTTCAGCGGACACGTTCGTGCCGCGCAGGTCGAGTTCGCGGAGCAGGGGAAGCTGGAGGACCGAGGCCATGCCCGCGTCCGTCACCGGGTTGCGCGTGAGGTACAGCGTGCGCAGCGAGCGGGGCAGGTGGACGAGGCTCGCGTCCGTCACCCGGGTCCGCGCGAGGCTCAACCAGGAGAGCCGTCCGAGCCGCGAGAGCGCCTGCGTGCCCGAGTCGTCCACGAACGTGCCGCCCAGGTCCAGGGCCGTGAGGCGATGCAGTCTTTCGAGCGCGGACAGTCCGGTGCCGTGGATGGGATTGGCACGCAGGTAGAGCGTCTCCAACTCCTTCAGCGCGGCGAGCTGTTCGAGCCCCGGGTCCGTCACCTGCGTCCGCACGAGGTGCAGGGATTGGAGGTGAGGAAAGGCCTGGAGCCCGGCGAGCCAGCCATCGTCGAGGCGGGTGCGGCTCAGGTCGAGGTGGCGCAGTGCTTCGCGTGGGCCCAGCCGGCGCAGGCCCTCGGCGGTGAGGGGAGTGCTGCTCAGGTCGAGCCGGGCCAGTACCTGGAGCGGCGCGAGCGCCTCCAGCGAAGCCTCTTCGAGCGCCAGCCCGGAGAGGTTGAGGGTCTCCAGCAGGGTGAAGCCTCCGACGACTCCGAGCCCTGCCCCGGTGACGGCCGTTCGCGAGAGGTCCAACTCGCGCAGCCTTCGAAGAGAGGCGAGGTGTCGGAGCCCGGCATCGGTGACGGGGGTGTCATCGAGGTGGAGCACCTCCAGGCGTTCGAGTCCGCCGAGCCAGCGGAGCCCCGTGCCTCCAACGTGCGTCTTGCTGAGCACCAGGGCTCGCAGGGAGGTGAGCCCGGCGAGGTGCTTCAGCCCCGCGTCCGACACACGGGAGTTTCCGAGGTGGAGTGCCTTCAGTGCATGCAGCCCGAGCACGTGGGCCAGTCCCGTGTCGGAGGTGGTGGTCCTCGCCAGCCCGAGCTCTTCCAGTTCCGGCATCCGTTGGAGCGCGACGAGTCCCGCGTCGGTGATGCTGGTTCCGCTGAGGATGAGCGTGCGCAGGTGCGTACCGGGCAGCAGGGCGAGCAGGGGGTCATCCACCACGGTGTCGGAGAGGTCGAGCCACTCCAGGTCGGCGAGTCCGGCGAGGAAGTCGAGCCCCTGGGTCCCAACGGCCGTGCTCCCGAGCCCGAGCCGGCGCAACCCGGTGAGGCGGGCGAGGGACTCCATGCCCCGGTGCGACACGGCGGTCTCGTTCAGCACCAGCTCCGCGAGGCGGGTTCTTCCCTCCAGGTGGATGAGCCCCGCGTTCGTCACCTGTGTGCGCGCGAGGTGCAGGGACTCCAGGGTCTCCAGTCCACGCAGGGCGGCGAGGTGCGCATCGGTGAAGGGCGTGTCCGCGAGGAGGAGGGTCGTGAGCGAGGTGCCCTCGATGAGTCGCGCGAGGATGGCAGGCTCGGGCAGCGCCACCTCCCCGAAGGCCAGACCCGGAACGTGGTGCTCGTGCAGCACGGAGGCCAGCGCGAGGGCCTCCGCCTCGGTGCGCACGGGCGCGAGGGGCTCGGCGTACCAGGGGCCCGTTGGGAGCAGCTCGGCGTTCGCGGAGCCCGGCGGCAACACGCCCCACTCGGAGGACACTCCGCCAGGGAGCTGCCGGTAGACGCGGAGGAGGGGCCGGGGCGGCTCCGGGGAGGGGAGCACCGGGGGAGCGGAGGGCAGGGGACGCGGAGGCGTCGCACAGGCCGCCAGGAGCAGGAGGACGAGGAGCCGGGTCATCCCACGGAGCCTACGCTCCCCGTGCTGGATTCGCCTCGGGTCAGTGCACCACGGTGACGGGGCGGCCCGCGTGCTGGACCACCCTGTCACTGACCGAGCCGAGCAGCCACTTGCCACCGGGGTTGAGGCCGCGGGCGCCAATGACGATGTGGTCCGCGCCCAGCGCATCGGCCTGGGCCACGATGGTGTCGGCGGGACGGCCAATCTCCACCACCTTGTCCACCTGGGCCTTGGGCAGGTCCGCGGCCACCTCGTCCAGCATGCGCCGCACTGCCTCCAGCTCCTCGGGGGTTCGCTGGGGGCCGGAGATGAGCTCCGCGTCCATGAACCCGACGGGGAGCATCCGAGGGGGCTCGAGCACGAAGAGGAGGGTGATGCGAGAGTTCGTCTGCTGCGCCAGGTCATGGGCGAAGCGCGCCGCCTTGCGCGAGCTCTCCGAGCCATCGATGGCGACGAGGATGTGCTTGATCACGTCCGCTCCTCCGGGAAAGGACTGGGGCGAGGGCCCCATAGGGTCAGGGTGGGGCGGGGAGTGCCAGGAGCAAGTCGGGACCCCGCCCGCGTCGCGGATGATAAGCCAGGGGCTCGCCCATCCGCTCTCACTTCAGTCGAGCTCGTGCGGATTCCGACGCCCAGGGAGAGAGGACCCTCACGCGGCGGTGGTCGTGGCGGGTCCCTCCGCGGGGAGCTCCAGCACCAGCTCGGCGCCCGGCCCCTCCACCTCCGCCACCCAGGCCCGGCCTCCGTGGCGCTTCGCCACCTCCTGCACCACCGCCAGTCCCAGCCCCGTCCCCGCGCCCGTCGGCTCCACCCGGTGGAAGGGTAGGAACACCGCCTCCCGGTGCTCCACCGGAATACCCGGGCCCCGGTCTCGCACCGAGAGCCTCCACCGAGTCGCCTCGCGCATCAGTCGCACGGAGAGCTCCGTCCCCTTCGGCGCGTACCGCAGGGCGTTCGCCAGCAGGTTGTCCACCGCCTGCCTCACCGAGGCCGCATGGAAGGTACAGGGCGCCGTCTCGGGGCCCTCCACCATCATCCAGACACCCCGTCCCTCGGCCTCGGCGCGGGCCGCGGCGGCCGCGTCCTCCACCACCTCGCGCAGGTCTCCCGCTCGCACCTCCCAGCCCCCTCGTCCGAACGAGGCCAGGTCCAGCAGGTTGCCCGCCAGCGCGCTCAGCCGCTCCACCTCGCGCCGCGTCTCCTCCAGCGCCTCTCGCAGCGAGTTCGCGTCTCGCTCCTTCCACAGCGCCAGGTCCAGGCTCGTGCGCATCAACGCCAGCGGCGTGCGCAGCTCGTGCGCCGCTCGGGCGATGAGCTGCTCCTGGGCCTCGCGCGCCTCGTTGAGCCGCTCCGACGCCTCGTGCAGTGCGCCCTCCACCTCGGACACCTCGTCCTCGCGGGTCCCCTTCCGCGAGGACTCGGGCAGCACGCCCTCGCGCAGCCGGCCGATGAGCCCTCGCAACCGATTCAGCCGCCCGGCCAGCCACCGCGCCTGCCACGCCTGCAGCGCGAACAGCACCACGCCCAGCAGCGCCGCCATCGAGAGCGTCACCGTGCGGAAGGCGCTCACCGCCGAGTCCTGCTGCGCCAGCGACGCCGACAGCCGCAGCGTGTACACCTCGCCGGACGGCGCCTTGACTCCCAGGGTGAGCTGCCGGAGCCGCGCTCCATCCGCGCCCGACGCCGTCTCGAAGCGAGGCGGCTCTCCCGGTGGGTGCGGCGTGGGCGTTGGCCCGGGGGGGCCTCGGCGGAGGACGGATAGACCACCAGCCGCTGGCCCGTCGGACCGAACAGCTCGGCCATCGGAGCGAAGGGGCGCACCTCCTGTTCCAGCGGCGAGTGCCGCATGTGCAGGTGCGGCTTGCCTCCGGGTCCGTCGAAGAGGCTCACCGCCTCCACCGCGGCCTGCGTGAGCAGCGCCCGGTCCACCTCGCGCGCCAGCCAGGACTGGAAGAACGACTCCGCGAGCAGCAGTGCCAGCAGGATGCCCGCCATGGGCACCAGCGCGCCCAGCAACCACAGCCGCGTCGCCAGCCTCACCCGCCGCCCCTCCACCACCAGCCGGAAGCCCACTCCCGCGCACCGTCTGGATGGACACCCTCGGCTCCACCCCCAGCTTCTTCAGCTTGCCGCGCAGGTAGCCCACGTACACGTCCACGACGTTGGGCGGCCCGTCGAAGTTGTCGCCCCACACGTGGCTGAGCAGCGTGCGAGCGCGACAGCACCTCGCCCACGTGGCTGGCCAGCTCGGAGCAGAGGGCGAACTCGCGCGCGGTGAGCGACTCCTCCCGCTCCCCGTGACGCAGCACCCGCCGCCGCGAGTCCAGCACCAGCGGGCCCACCTGCTGTGCCGGCCCCTGCGCGTCGCCCCGGCGGTGCAGTGCCTCGAGCCGCGCCAGCAGCTCCTCGAAGTCGAAGGGCTTCACCAGGTAGTCGTCGGCGCCCGCGCGCAGCCCGGTCACCTTCTCGCCGACCGTGCCCCGCGCGGTGAGCATCAGCACCGGCGTGCGCAGGCCCTGCTCGCGCCAGCGTCGCAGCACCGCCAGCCCGTCGAGGTCCGGCAGCGCCCAGTCGAGCAGCACGCACGTCGTAGGCGATCGGCCGCGCCTGCTCCAGCGCGTCCTCGCCGCCGCTGGCACACGTCCACCTGGTGGCCCTGCCTCGGTCAGGCCCCGCTGCAGCAGCCGGGCCATCTTCTCCTCATCCTCGACGAGCAGCAGCTTCATGCGGCGGCCTCCTGGTGCCGGCTCGTGCGCTCGGGCTCGGCGCTCCCGGCCCGGCGCGCGCGAGCCACGGGTAGAGCGCCGGGAGGACGAGGAGCGTGAGCAGCGTCGACGTCACCAGGCCGCCCACCACCACCGTGGCCAGCGGGCGCTGCACCTCGGCGCCCACGCCGGTGGCCAGCATCATCGGCACGAAGCCCAGCGCCGCCACCAGCGCCGTCATCAGCACCGGCCGCGACGCGCTCCCGCGCCGCCTCGCAGCGCGGCCTCCGCCGGGCACGGCCCTCGTCCTCGAGGTGCGAGCAGCCGCGACATCAGCACCACGCCGTTCAGCACCGCGATGCCGGAGAGCGCGATGAAGCCGACGGCCGCCGAGATGGAGACCGGCATGCCGCGCAGCGACGAGCGCCACCATGCCCGCCCACGCAGGCGAAGGGCACGTTGATGAAGATGAGCAGCGCCGGCCGGAGGCGCCGGAAGGTCGAGCCAGAGCACGGCCACGATGAGCACCAGCACCGCGGGGATGACGAGCGGCGAGCCGCCGCGTGGCCTCCGTCAGGGTCTCGTACTGGCCGCCCCACTCGAAGCGGTAGCCGCGCGGCAGGCTGCACCGCCGTGCGCCACCGCCGTCTCGGGCCTGCTCCACCACCGTGCCCAGGTCGGCGCCGCGCACGTTGAAGCCGACCACGAGGCGGCGCTCGCCCGTCCTGCCGGGTGACCAGGCTGGGCGCCGGTGGTCGAGCTCCACGTCGGCGACCCGCGACAGCGGCACCAGCGCCGCCCGCGCGGCACCGGGAGCGGCAGGTCGCGCCAGCGTGAAGGCGTTCGCGCCCCCGCCAGGCGCAGCAGGATGGGGATCGCGCAGCGCGCCGTCGTAGGTGGCGCCGACCTCGAGCCCGGTGCGGACCGCCTGCACCGCCTCGAGCACGCTCGCGCACGGTGAAGCCCAGCGCGCGAGGCGTCGAGCGGGCGGGGCCGCACCTCCAGCAGCGACACCGCCGGCGGCGCGAGCACCCGCACGTCGGCGGCGCCGGGCTCCCGGCCCACCTCCGCGGCTACCGGCTCGGCGAGCCGGTCGAGCTCGGCCAGGTCGTCGCCGTAGACGGTGACCGTGACGTCGGTCACCGAGCCGCCCAGCAGCTCGTTGAAGCGCATCTGGATGGGCTGGGTGAAGGCCGGCTCGCCGCCGGGCGCGCTCGTCGTCGCAGCACCGGTCGCATCTCCGCGATGAGCGCCGTCGCGTGTCGACGCCCGGGCGCCACTGCGTCCTGGGGCGCGAGCGAGCACGAAGACGTCGGCCTGCTCGAGCCCCATGATGTCGGTGGCCACCGCGGGGCTGCCGATGCGCGAGACGACCTGCCTTCACCTCGGGGACCTTCTCCAGCAGCACCGCCTCGAGCTTGACCGGCCTCGCGAGACGGCGGTCTCGAGCGAGATGTCGGCCGCGCGCGTGGTCTGCACCACCAGGTCCCCCTCGTCGAGCTGCGGGACGAACTCGCTGCCGGCGCGTGCGCGAAGAGGCCCACGCCCAGCGCGAGCAGCACCACCGACCCGACGGCCACCGGCGCCAGGGGCGCGCGGCCGAGGCGCGAGCAGCGGCAGGTAGCCCTTCTCGATCGCAGCGCACCAGGAGCGGGGCGCGCTCGGGGACGTCCTCGGGCCGCAGGAAGAGCGCTGGCCGCCGCGGGGATGAAGGTGAGCGAGAGCACCAGCGAGGTCGCCAGCGCGAAGCACCACCGTGAGCGCCATGGGGCGGAACATCTTGCCGTCCACGCCGGTGAGCGAGAGCACCGGCACGTAGACCAGCAGGATGATGAGCACCGAGAAGAACACCGGCTGGGCCACGGTGCCCGGTCACGCTCGCGTGCACCTCGGCTCTCGGCACGCTTCTCGGCCCGACCGGGCTGGTCGCCGGCGACGTGGTGGAAGACGCGCCTCCACCATCACCACCGCGCCGTCCACGAGCAGGCCGAAGTCGAGGGCGCCGAGGCTCATCAGGTTGCCGGGGATGTCGAGCGGCCACCATGCGCCGCGGTCGCGCCCAGCATGGAGAGCGGGATGCGCCGAGGCCACCAGCAGCCCGGCCCGCAAGCTGCCCAGCATGAGGAAGAGCACCGCCATCACCAGCAGGCCGCCCTCGAGCAGGTTCTTGCCGACGGTGCGGAGCGTGCCGCGCACCAGCGTGCTGCGGTCGTAGACCACGTCCACGAGCACGTCCTCGGGCAGCGACCGTGCGCACCTCGCTCCATCCGCGTCGTGCATGCCGCTCCATCACGTCGAGCGCGTTGTCGCCGCGGAGCATCTGCACCATCACGTAGACGGTCTCGCCCCGGCCGTTGGCGGTGGCGGCGCCGATGCGCGGCAGGGCGCCCTGGCACCACCTCGGCCACGTCCGCGAGTCGCACCGGGTCTGGCCCGAGGCCGCGCGGACGACCGCCGCCTCCCAGCTCGCCGGCGTCCGGGAGGACGCGCCACCGCGCGCAGCAGCACCTGCCCGATCGCCCGCGGCGAGGCTCGCCCCGGGCACGCTGCCGGTGCGCCCTCCAGCGCCTGCTTCAGCGTCCGCCGAGCGTGAGCCCGCGGTGCGGCCAGCTGCGCCGGGTCCGCCTCCACCTCGAGCGTGCGCTGCTGCGCCGCCCCAGGTGTTCACCTCGACCACGCCGGGCACGCCGCGCAGCAGCGGCGCCACCCGAAGCTCGGCCAGCTCCAGCAGCTCGGCCGGGGTGCGGCGCGGCGAGCTGAGGGTGAAGTGGAAGATCTCCCCGAGGCCGCCGGTGAGCGGTCCCAGCTCCGGCGCGCCCCACGCCCGGCGGGCAGCCCGCCCGCGAGCGCGTTCAGCCGCTCCTGCACCATCTGGCGGGCGCGGTACGGCATCGACGTCGTCCTCGAAGACCGCCGTCACCGAGGAGATGCCGTAGCGCGACAGGCTGCGCTGCTCGATCAGCCCGGGCACGCCGCCGAGCGCCGTCTCGACCGGCCGGGTCACCAGCCGCTCCACCTCCTCGGGCGTCAGGCCCGGGGCGCGGGTGAGCACCAGCACCTGGTTGTTGGTGATGTCGGGCAGCGCGTCGAGCTCCATCCGCGTCGCCATCACTGAGGCCAGCACGGCGAACAGCGCCGTGAGCCCCAGCGTCCAGCCCCGGTGCTTCACCGAGCCTTCCACCAGCCGGGTCATCATGTGCCTTCTCCCTCCAGCGAAAGGACCCGCGCGGAATCCGCGGCCACCTCGTCCGTCTCCTTGAGGGGCCCGCGCACCAGAGCATCCGCGCCGGACTGCACCACCACCTTCACCGGCTGGCGGCGATAGCCCTCGCCGTCACGCACCAGCACGGCGACCTCGCCGCCCTCCAGCACCAGCGCGCGCGCGGGGACGGCCGTCACCTCGGGCAGCCCGTCCGCCTTCACCCGCACCGTGCCCTGCAGGCCCGCGGGGAGGGAGCGCGCCGGCTCGGGCTCGAACCACGCGGCCGTGGTGCCATCCCTCACGTCCACCGCGGGCGCTCGCCCCACCAGCCGCACCGGCATGGCCTCCTGTCCCGGCGCGGAGAACTCGAAGGCGGCGTCCTCGGGCAGCACCTGGGAGAGCCGGGCCTCGAGACGCGCGGGGCCCTCGCCCGCGACGCGAACCAGCGGCGCCGAGCCACTGTCGCGAGACTCGCCCAGCACCGCGTCCACGGCGGTGACGATGCCGTCCACCGGGCTGCGCAAGGGCACCGTGCCCCGCTGCGCCACTCCGGCGGCGGCGGAGCCCTCCAGCCCCGCGACCTTCAGCAGCGCCTGGGCGCTCTGCCGCGCCGCGCGCGCCTCGGCCAGGTTCGCCTCGGCCTCGGCCAGCTCGAAGACGCGGGCCATGCCCTGCTCCTGGAGTGCCTTCAACTGGGCCGCGCGGCGCTCATACGCCTGGGCGCGCAAGGAGGCGGCCTCGTAATCGCCCGCGGCCCGCACCACCTCGGGCATGAGCATCTCGACGAGCACCTCGCCCTTGCGCACCTTCTGGCCGGGGCGCACGGCGATGCGGGTGACATTGCCCCGGAAGGGCAGGCCGAGCGCCGCGGCGCCCTCGGGATGGGGGAGCACCTGGGCAGGCGCCTCGGTGAGGGGCACGCCCCGGGCGGGACGTGGGTGCACCCAGGTGGTGCGCGCGCTGGACTGCGCGGGCGGTGGCACGGCCGTGGGGGGCGGCGGCGTGGAGCAGCCGAGGGCCGTGCCCAACAGGACGACGGAAGCGAGGAGCGCGGAGCGTCTCATGGTGTGGGGACTCCGGAGAGGGCATCGATGAGGAGACGGGTCTTCACTCGCGCCCAGGCCTCCTCGGCGCGGGCGTGACCCAGACGAAGGCGGGCGGAGGCCAGCGCACGGCGCGCCAGCACCACTTCGGGGACGGTGGAGTCCCCGGACTGGAAGAGGAGCTCGCGCAACCTCGCGGCTTCCTCGGCGGAGGGGAGGAGCTGGACCTGGAGCGTCTCCACCACCTCGTGCGAGTGCTCCACGTCGTGGAAGGCGATCGTCAGCTCGGCGGCGGCCCGGTGACTGGCGTCGCGCGCCTCGCCCTCGAGCCTCTCGGCGGAGGCCAGGAGCGTGCCCCGGTCCCGGTCCCCGCGCTCGAAGAGGGAGGGCGTGAGCGTCAGCGTGAGGGCGGCACCGGTGGCACCGTCGTACTCGCGCAGGCCGGCGAGGCCCACCTGGAGCAAGGAGCCTCGGGCGGCGCGGACCTCCGCCGCGCGCGCCCGCTCCACCTGGGCGCCGAGCTCCCGCGCCATTGCCTCCGGCAGCCGTGAGGCCCGGGCCACCAGCGGCTCCCACTCCTTTTCCGGAGGCAGCTCCAGCTCGGGCAGGGGCCCGCCGGCCTGGAGGGGGCGCGTGGGGTCGCGGCCGAGCAGCTTCGCCAGCTCCACGCGGCTCTCGGCCACGCGGCCATCCGCGTCCAGCCCGGCGAGCCGCGCCTCGGCGAGGTACGCGGAGGCCTCGGCGACCTCCAGCTTCGTGGAGGCCCCCAGCTTCGAGGCCCCCTCCACGGCCTTGAGGAAGGAGCCGGCCAGCCCGACCTCCTGCTGGGTGTGGGTGGCTGCCTGCTCGGCGGCCCAGAGCCGCAGCCAGGCCTCGGCGATGGCGAGCCGACGCGTGAGCAGGACGGCGCGGGCCTCGGCCTCGAGCGCGTTCTCCTCGGCGTGGACGGTGGTGTTCCGGGCGCCCGTCTGGCCGGAGAGGCTGAACGTCTGGCTCACGCCCACGCGCAGGTCGGCGCCGCGCAGGTCCGAGCTCTGCCTCCGGTATCCGGGCTCGACGGTGATTTGAGGGTTGAAGACGAAGGGAGAGAGACGAGCGCTCTCGGCGCGGCGGACCTCCGCGGCGCGAGCGGCTCCCTCGGGGCCAGGGGTACGCTCGGCGAACGAGAGCGCCTCCGTGAAGGTCAGGGGAGTGACCTCCGGGGGCGAAGCGGCCAGCACGAGTGCTGCGAGGACGGCAACCATGACGCGCAACGTAAAGGCCGCGCGCCTCCCCTGCTTGAGAGGACCTTGAGAGTTCTCTCAGGGTCCATGTCCGGAGGAGAGCTCGGGCAGGGTCTACGGCTTGATGGTGGTGACGAACTTCGTCTTCCCGCCCTCGAGCTTGAGGATGACGGCCTGCTTCACCGCGTCGCGGTTCCTGTCGAGGTTGATGGTGCCGGCCACGCCCGGGAAGTCCTTGGTGGAGGCGATGGCGTCGCGGATGGACGCGCCCGACAGGTCCGGCGCGCGCTTCATCGCGTCGATGGCCAGCCGCGCGGCGTCATAGGCCAGGGCCGCCACACTGTCCGGCACGCCGCCGTAGGCCGCCTTGTACTTCGCGATGAACTCCTGCACGAGCGGATCCGGGTTATCCACCGAGTAGTGGTTGGAGTAGTAGCTGCCCTCGAGGGCCTCGCCGCCGAGCTCGAACAACTTGTCGGACTCCCAGCCATCGCCGCCGAGCAGCGGCACGGTCAGCCCCAACTCGCGCGCCTGCCGCGCGATGATGCCCACGTCGGTGTAGTAGCCTGGAATGAAGATGGCTTCCGGCTTCGTCATCTTGATGGCGGTGAGCTGCGCGCGGAAGTCCGTGTCGCTCTTCGAGTAGCTCTCGTTGGCCACGATGGCGCCGCCCATCTCGGAGAACTTCCGGCTGAACACGTCCGTCAGCCCCACCGAGTAGGCGCTCTTGTTGTCCTGCAGCACCGCCACCTTGTTCAGCTTCAGGTGGTCGCGGGCGAACTTCGCCATCACATAGCCCTGGAAGGAGTCGATGAAGCAGACGCGGAAGATGTAGTCGCCCTTCCGGGTGACGGCGGGGTTGGTGGACGAGGGCGTAATCATCGGCACCCCGGCCGCTTGCGCCTTCTCCGCCATGGCCATCGAGTTGGACGAGGCGGCCTCGCCCAGGAGGACGAGCACCTTGTCCTGGGTGATGAGGCGGGTGGCCGCCTGGGCCGCCTCCTCGGGCCTGCCCTGGCTGTCATAGACGCGCACCGCGAGCTTCTTGCCCTTCACTCCGCCCGCGGCGTTGGCCTCCTCGACGGCCATGGCGATGCCGTTGCGCCCGGAGATGCCGAAGGTGGCCTCGCTGCCGGTGAGGCTGCCCACCTGACCCAGGAGGAGGGTGTCCGTGCTCTCCGGTGCCCCGCCGGTGGAGGCCGTGGTCGGAGTGGAGGCGGGCTCGGACGGGGGCGGGGGCTGCGCCTTCTTCTCACAAGCGGCCACCAGCAGGGTGAGCGCGGCGAGGAGCAACGGGGCGGGACGGCGCATGCGGACAGTTCTCCAGGGAACGGAAGGCGCCCGCCTTCTAGCTCAGCATGACGCGCTGCTCCAACCGTGGGGCCCGGAGAAAAATGGGAGAATTAAATCGGCAGGAAACTCCCGGAGGGCCCCCGCGATAATCCATTTGTAAGCGGGGCGGCGCTGGCGCTGCCCTCCACCCGGAGAGACCAAATGAAGATCGGCGGCTTCCAGCTTCCCAAGATTGACCTCGGCAAGATGCTCGGCGCTGGCGGCATCGGTGGCTCGATTCTCAACGGCGTCAAGGACGCGCTGAAGAACGTCGTCGGCGAGTTCTTCAAGTCCGGCTTCGAGGGTGCCAAGAAGAGCCTGCTGGAGCAGGTCGCCAAGGCGCTCGGTCTGCCCTCTCCCTCCGCGACTCAGGGTGGCGTGAGCACCAACCTGCCCTCCACCCCCGCCCAGGTGGGCGGTGCGACCGGTGGTGCGGCTCCGGCCCCGAGCATCCCGACCCGTTCGCCTGTCGAGGCGGGCGCCATCAACAACGCGGTGACCACCGCGGCCAGCGGCGGCGGCATCTGGGACAACGCCATCTCCATGGCGCAGACGGGCAAGGGCCTGTCGGCCACCCAGCAGAAGTCGCTCGAGGGCCTGGACCCGAAGGACGCCGCCCGCCTCAAGGCCCAGTACGAGCTGCAGAACTACTCCGAGATGGTGCAGATGATCAGCAACGTCATCAAGATGCGCGGTGAGACGCAGAAGTCCATCATCGGCAACATCCGCTAATCAGTCCGGCGGGTGGTTGAAGCAGGGCGGGTGCTCCTATACGGGGCCCCGCCCTTCGCTTTTTGCGGGCTCTGGAGCGCTAGTCGCCTCGGAGCGCCTTGCTCGCGACGGCGTCGAAGAGGAGGTTCGGCACCAGCTTCGCCACGCCGACGGCGCTGGCCATCGGCCAGGGGAATCCGTACTCGGCCTCCCCGCGCAGGATGGCCCGGGCCATCAACTCCACGGCCGGCTCCGCCTCCAGGAGGAAGGGCATGGTGTGCTGGATGCCGGCCGTCATCTCGGTCTTCACGAAGCCGGGCTTGATGCAGGTGACGCGCACCTGGGTGCCGTGGAGATCCACCCGCAGGCTCTCCAGGAAGGTATTGAGGAAGGCCTTGGAGGCCGAGTAGGCCGCGTTCTGGGGCAGGCCCCGGCAGCTCGCCAGGCTGGAGACGCCCACGAGGTGCCCGCGGTTGCGTTCCACCATGCGCGGGAGCACGGCGGACAGCGTGGCCACGGCCCCGGTGACGTTCACGTCGATGACCTTCTTCGCGTGCTCCCAGGGGAAGTTCCGGGCGTAGGTCTGCCCGCCCACGCCCGCGTTGGCCACCACGAGGTCCAGCCCGCCACAGGCGTCGTCCAACTCGCGGATGCGCTCGAGCGTGGCCTCCGCGTGGGAGACATCCAGTTCCACGGGCTCGATGTGGGCGCCGGCCGCTCGCACCTCCTGCGCGAGCGCCTCCAGGTGGGCACGGCGTCGCGCGGCGGCGTACACCTTCACGCCCCGCCTGCCCAGCCACAGTGCCAGTCCACGCCCCAGGCCGCTGGAGGCTCCCGTCACCAGCGCCGTCCGATAGCTCAGCTCCGTCATGGATTCCCTCTTCTGACGTCAGGTCTTAGCGCGCCGACTTGGCCATCAGAAGCCGTTGTCTGCCTCCCTGTCCTATCCTCGTCATTGGATGCTTCGAAACAACCGTTGCCGCGAAAGGGTCGGCAGCGAACGAAGCCGGGATTGTTTGATATCACCAAGCATTTTAACCTTGTTCCCCATGTTCGTGCGCCACAGGCTCAACCGGGACCTCGGATTTGGACGCCGCATTGACGAGGAAAGCAGCGCCGACCGATGGGTAGTCCACTTCGTTGTTGGAAAGAGGAGATTCCCGGTGTCGGAGCTTGAAATCGTTCCTGATGGCCAGATTTCCGCCGAGCAACAGAACCGGATCGGATTGGCGGAGAGGCGGTCCCAAGCTCCAAAGCATCCGGATTCCGTACGGGATGCGCTCATCGCAGGTGGCGTGGCCCAGGTGTTCCACGCCGCGCCATTGCACTACGTTCCGCTCATCCTTCAGTCAGGTGCGCTCCTTTCGAAGAACGCGCTCCGCGCACATGGGTACCTCACTTCGCACTTCCGCCGCTCCTCTTGGTCGACCGACGAAAAGCGCGGGTTTGCAGGTGTCGTCCATCTGATGGCCTTCCTGGAGTTTGAACTCCTCGACGCAAAGCTCGGGCAAGGTTTTCCGCACGTGTGCTTCTCGATTCCGACCGAGCACCTCCCTGCGCATGGCGTGCTGGTCTGCCGATACAATATCGCTCGCAACCACGGAACCTTCAGTGAATCGAGCGAGCACGGGTTTCGGCGTGAGCCGTTCATGATTCCCGTGGGCGTAAGTGCGGGCGAAGCGACCAGCATCTTGCGAGACTGTTCGGCGAGGCAGTGGTGCCTTGGAAGTGCTCGCTCCCGACTTCGTGCCCATTCCTCCAGGGACAAGGATTGATTGCTACAGCGAGGCCGAAGCGAATGCCGTCGATAAATTCGTGGCGAGGGCCGCGCCCGGTGTGCGAGTGCTGCCTGTTGCCCGGTCTAGCTATAAACCGTCCGTACCCAATGCCGCCCTTGACTATGTTCTGAAGTGCACCAGTGGCGGCGAGGTCTTGAGCCCGCCGATGCTTGAATTCGACTAGAAGCGAGAACTGCGGTCGATCCCAAAGGGGGGGCCGGTCATGTGGGAAAATGGGCTGTGTTGGCGGGTTCGTGCTCATTCTCGTGCTGTCCTCTGGTCGCTGGTGCTGGGGCGATTGTTGATGGCCTGTGCCACACCCCGGGGTGCACGGCGCGGGGTAGCGGATGTGCGTCCCTCGGAGGTGAATCCGCGGGTGGAAGAGAACCCGCGCATCATCCTGGTCGGAGACGATGGGCTGTTCAGCCCACAATTCGAGTGCATGGAATTAGGGTGTCCGGCCACGGTGCGGTGCGGTCGGGCCGTGTGCAGCGTCATCCACTGCGGCAAGGGCTCGTGTAGCTTCTGCCCGGAGCCCATGCCCGATGCCTTCAAGAATCTCGTCTTCAAGTGCTGGTGTTCCTACGGCTGCATGACGGGCACGCAGCGCACTGGTTCCGCGTACGGCTTCATTCCAGCCATCGGAGAGATGTTCGCCGGTCCCTGGTGCGTTGACACGGACCTGCCCGAGGTACGCACCGCGGGAGCCGAGCCATGAGCGGGTCGATGTCGATCGCGGATATCGCCAGGACGATGGCCATGGCGTTCAACACGCTCGGCCATGCCGCCATCCTTTCCGAGTCGTGGGAGGGGCTGCGCCAGCGCATGGGCGACGAGAAGCTCCGGCGCGACTTCGAGGAGTCCGCCAGGAAGTGCCTGGAACTCGCCCGGTTCTCGCAGGCTGGCGTCAACGCGGCGACCTTTCCGCGTGCGGCCGAGGCCGAAGTCGCGCTCGTGCGGATGCTGGAACTACTGCCCACCATGTCCATGGATGACGGCAGGCCGTAGCTCGAACTAAGGTCCTGTGCGCGTCGGATGTTCGATGCCCTGGGTATCCCGCTGCCTGAGTAGCCCTGGAATCTGGAGAAGGGGAAGGGGCTGAGACGGGCCTTTACTCCCAGTCGTCGGGCAACCGGGGCGCCAAGCCCGCGGTGGCACGATTTTTAATGCGGACCAGCTTAGTCCTGTTTAAAGAGCCACCACGCAGAGGCCTCTCGGAAGTGGGGGGCCGGATGGCTGGAGAGATTCCGAATGCTCCGGATGAGCAAGATGACCGACTACGGCATCGTGCTGCTGACCGAGCTGGCGCGCGCCGGGAACGAGACGCGCACGGCGAGGGAGTTGGCGGCAGGTACCGGTGTGCCCCTCCCCTCGGTGAGCAAGGTGCTGAAGGGCCTCCAGGGTGCTGGCCTGCTGGTATCCCACCGGGGCGCCAGCGGCGGCTATGGGCTGGCCCAACCCGCTGAGCGGATTCCGCTCACGGAGATCATCGCCGCGCTCGAGGGCCCCGTGTCCCTCACCGAGTGTGGCGCGCACGGTGCCCACACGCCGGCCGGCACCTGCGAGCTGGAGACGGTGTGCCGGGTGCGCGGTCACTGGCGCATCATCAACCGCACCATCCAGGACGCGCTCGGCCGGCTGACGCTGGCGGACCTGTGCTCACCCGTGCCGCGCCTCGTGGGCCTCGGGGTGCCCGCGCGCCCGGCGCAGAACCCAACCCCCACCCCGGTCACGGCGGGAGGAGTCCACTCATGAGCACGCAGAGCATCCAGGAGCTCACGAAGCGCCAGTACGAGGCCGGCTTCGTCACCGACGTGGAGTCCGAGACGATTCCTCGTGGGCTCAACGAGGACATCATCCGCATCATCTCCGCCAAGAAGAACGAGCCGGACTTCATGCTCGAGTGGCGCCTGCGCGCCTACCGGCACTGGCTCACCTTGAAGGAGCCGCGCTGGCAGAAGGTGGAGTACTCGCCCATCGACTACCAGGACATCATCTATTACTCGGCGCCCAAGCAGAAGCCGAAGCTGGACAGCCTCGACCAGGTGGATCCGGAGATTCTGCGCACCTACGAGAAGCTCGGCATTCCGCTGCACGAGCAGAAGCTGATGCAGAACGTGGCGGTGGATGCCGTGTTCGACTCGGTGTCGGTGGCCACCACCTTCAAGGACAAGCTGGCCAAGGCCGGCGTCATCTTCTGCTCCTTCTCCGAGGCGGTGCGCGAGCACCCGGAGCTGGTGAAGAAGTACCTGGGTACGGTGGTGCCGCACTCGGACAACTTCTTCGCGGCGCTCAACTCGGCGGTGTTCAGCGACGGCTCGTTCGTCTATGTGCCCAAGGGCGTGCGCTGCCCCATGGAGCTGTCCACCTACTTCCGCATCAACGCGGAGAACACCGGCCAGTTCGAGCGCACCCTCATCATCGCCGACGAGGGGGCCCACGTGAGCTACCTCGAGGGCTGCACCGCGCCCATGCGCGACACCAACCAGCTCCACGCCGCCGTGGTGGAGCTCGTGGCGATGGACGGGGCCACCATCAAGTACTCCACCGTGCAGAACTGGTACCCGGGTGACGAGCAGGGCCGCGGCGGCATCTACAACTTCGTCACCAAGCGCGGCATCGCCCACAATCGGGCGAAGATTTCGTGGACGCAGGTGGAGACGGGCTCGGCCATCACCTGGAAGTACCCGAGCGTCATCCTCAAGGGCGACGACTCGGTGGGCGAGTTCTACTCGGTGGCGCTCGCCAACCACATGCAGCAGGCGGACACGGGGACGAAGATGATCCACCTGGGCCGCAACACGAAGAGCACCATCGTCTCCAAGGGCATCTCGGCCGGTCACGGACAGAACACCTACCGGGGCCTGGTGAAGGTGCTCAAGAGCGCCGAGGGCGCGCGCAACTACACCCAGTGCGACTCGCTGCTGCTGGGGAGCAAGTGCGGCGCCCACACGCTGCCGTACATCGAGGTGAAGAACTCCTCGGCGCAGGTGGAGCACGAGGCGTCCACGTCCAAGATTGGCGAGGACCAGCTCTTCTACTGCCAGCAGCGAGGCATTTCGAAGGAAGACGCCGTATCGATGATCGTCAATGGCTTCTGCCGGCAGGTCTTCAAGGAGCTGCCCATGGAGTTCGCCGTGGAGGCGCAGAAGCTGCTCAGCGTGAGCCTGGAAGGAAGCGTGGGATGAAGCCTCTGCTCAGCATCAAGGGCCTGCACGTGCGCGTGGCGGGTCGGGAAGTCCTCAAGGGAATCGACCTGGAGCTCATGCCCGGCGAGGTGCACGCCATCATGGGCCCCAACGGCTCGGGCAAGAGCACCCTGTCGCAGGTGCTCTCCGGCCGGGAGACGTACGAGGTGACGAAGGGCGAGGTGCTCTTCGATGGCAAGGACCTGCTGTCCATGCCGCCCGAGGCTCGCGCCCACGCGGGCGTCTTCATGGCCTTCCAGTACCCGGTGGAGATTCCGGGCGTGGGCAACCTGCACTTCCTGCGCACGGCGCTCAACGCCAGGCGGCGCACCGAGGGCAAGGAGGAGCTGGACGCCATGGACTTCCTCCAGCTCGCCCGGGAGAAGTCGAAGCTGGTGCAGCTCGACCAGGCCTTCATGCAGCGCTCGGTGAACGAGGGCTTCTCCGGCGGTGAGAAGAAGCGCAACGAGATCTTCCAGATGGCGGTGCTGGAGCCGCGGCTGGCCATCCTCGACGAGACGGACTCGGGCCTGGACATCGACGCGCTCCGGATTGTCTCCGGGGGCATCAACGCGCTGCGCTCGGCGGAGCGGAGCATGCTCGTCATCACCCACTACCAGCGGCTGCTGGAGTACGTGGTGCCGGACAAGGTGTCCGTGCTGGCCGCCGGGAAGATCGTCCGCACGGGCGGGCGCGAGCTGGCGCTGGAGCTGGAGAAGAAGGGCTACGCGTGGCTGGGCGAGGGCCAGGGCGCGGGCGGCAAGGAGGCGAGGCCGTGACGGAGGCGGGGCTGCAGCACTATCTCGACCTGGCCGAGCGCTTCCAGGCGGAGCGGGCGGCGGGCGCGCCCGGGTGGCTGCGCGCCATGCGGCAGGAGGCCATCGCGCAGCTCGCGCGCCAGGGCTTCCCCACCACGAAGCACGAGGACTGGAAGTACCTGAACGTGGCTCCCATCTCCGGCCATGCCTTCACGCCCGTGCGCACCGTGCACGAGGCCGGGGTGGAGGCGGCGGTGGCGCGGCTCGCGCTGCCGGGTACGGGGCCGCGGCTGGTCTTCGTGGATGGCTGGTTCGTCCGGGAGCTGTCCCGGCTGGACGGGGGGCCCGAGGGCCTCACGGTGCGCAGCCTGCGCGAGGCGCTGGACCAGGATGGCGAGGGGCTGGAGGCGGTGGTCGGCCGGCGGGCGCGCGCGGAGATGCACGGCTTCATCGCGCTCAACGCGGCGCTGCTGGAAGAGGGCGCGCTGGTGCGGCTGGCGCCCGGGACGGTGTGCTCCGAGCCCGTGCAGCTCCTCTTCCTCGCGCGGGGCGACAACCACGTGGCGCTGGCGAGCCCCCGGGTGGTGGTGCAGGCCGGGGACAACAGCGAGCTCACGCTGGTGGAGAGCTACGTGGGCGCGGCGCCGGGCGTCTCCTTCACCAACGCGGTGACGGAGGTGGTGTTGGGGCAGGGGGCGCGAGTCACGCACCTCAAGCTGCAGGCCGAGTCGGAAACGGCCTACCACATCGGCGGCCTGCACGTGGAGCAGGGGCGGGACAGTCGCTTCGCCTCGCACGTCATCTCGCTGGGGGGGTCGATCGCACGCAGTGAGATCCACGCCGCCTTCGCGGACGAGGGCGGCGAGTGCATCCTCCAGGGACTGTACGTGGGCCACGGTACGCAGCACCTGGACAACTGGACGAACCTGGACCACGCGCGCCCGCGCTGCACCAGCCGCGAGCTGTACAAGGGCGTGCTGGACGACAAGGCGCGGGGTACCTTCCACGGCAAGGTGCTGGTGCGGCCGGACGCGCAGCAGACGGACTCGCGCCAGTCCAACCGAAACCTCCTGCTCTCCGAGGCGGCGATGGCGGACTCCCGGCCGCAGTTGGAGATTCTGGCGGACGACGTGAAGTGCGCGCACGGCGCGACGGTGGGCCGCCTGGACGAGCAGGCGCTCTTCTACCTGCGCTCCCGCGGCATTCCCCGCGCGCTGGCGGAGCGGCTGATGACGCATGCCTTCGCCAGCGAGGTGGTGGACGCGGTGCCGCTGGCGACGTTGAGGGAGCAGGTGGAGGAATTGCTGGCGCGCAAGCTGCCGGGAGCGAAAGAGGGACGGGCATGAGCGGGACAACCTTCGACGTGGCGCGCATCCGCGCGGACTTCCCCATCCTCCACCAGGAGGTGCGGGGCCGGCCGCTGGTGTACCTGGACAGCGCGGCGACGACGCAGAAGCCGCGGTCGGTCATCGACTCGCTGGTGCGCTACTACACGCACGACAACGCCAACGTGCACCGGGGCGTGCACGCGCTCTCCGAACGGGCCACGGTGGCCTACGAGGGCGCTCGCGAGCGGGTCCGCCGGTTCATCAACGCGCGCGACACGAAGGAGATCATCTTCGTGCGCGGCTGCACCGAGGCCGTCAACCTGGTGGCGCAGACGTTCGGGCGCAGCAAGCTGGGACCCGGCGACGAGGTGCTCATCACCGCCATGGAGCACCACTCCAACATCGTCCCCTGGCAGATGGCCTGCCAGCAGACGGGCGCCACGCTGAAGATGGTGCCGGTGGACGAGTACGGCGATCTGCGGATGGACCAGCTCGACGCGCTGCTGACGGAGCGCACGAAGCTGCTCGCGGTGACGCACGTGTCCAACGCGCTGGGCACGGTGAACCCGGTGCGTGACATCATCCGGCGGGCCCACGCCAAGGGCGTGCCGGTGCTGGTGGACGGGGCCCAGGCGCTCCAGCACTTCCGCGTGGACGTGCAGGACCTGGACTGCGACTTCTACGCCCTCTCCGGGCACAAGGCCTTCGGGCCCACGGGCATCGGCGTGCTGTACGGCAAGGCCGCGATGCTGGAGTCGCTGCCGCCGTGGCAGGGCGGCGGGGACATGATCCTCACCGTGACGATGGAGAAGACCGTCTACAACCGGCTGCCCTACCGCTTCGAGGCGGGCACGCCGGACATCGCGGGCGCGGTGGGGCTGGGGGCGGCGCTGGACTACATCGACTCGGTGGGGCTGGACGCCATCGCGGCGCACGACAGGGATCTGCTGGAGTACGGGACGCAGGCGCTCCAGAGCGTGCCGGGCCTGAAGCTGATGGGCCGGGCGCGCGAGCGCTCGGGCGTGCTGTCCTTCATCATGGAGGATGTCCACGCGCACGACGTGGGCACCATCCTGGACCGGGAGGGCGTGGCCATCCGGGCGGGCCACCACTGCGCGCAGCCGCTGCTGGCGTGCTTCGGGGTGGCGGCCACGGTGCGTGCCTCGCTGGCCATGTACAACACGCGCGAGGACATCGACGCGCTCGTGCGCGGGCTGCACAAGGTGCGGGAGGTGTTCGCATGAGCTCGGAGTTGCAGGACCTCTACCAAGAGGTGGTGCTGGAGCACGGCAAGCGACCGCGCAACTTCCGCGAGGTGGAGGGCGCCAACCGGCGGGCCGATGGTTACAACCCGCTGTGCGGCGACCAGCTCACGGTGACGCTGCGGATGGAAGGCGACGTCATCAAGGACGTGGGCTTCGTGGGGCAGGGGTGCGCCATCTCGAGGGCCTCGGCGTCGCTGATGACGGGGGCGGTGAAGGAGCTGTCTCGGGCCCAGGCCGAGGAGCTCTACGCGCTGGTGCACAAGCTGGTGACGGAGGGCCCCGAGGGATTGGACATGGGGGCCCTGGGCAAATTGGCGGTGCTGTCCGGGGTGAATGCATTCCCGGCCCGGGTGAAGTGCGCCAGCCTCGCATGGCACGCGCTGCGCGCGGCGCTCGATGGCAAGGAAGCCTCCGTCTCGACGGAGTAGGGAGGATGTCCGGATGAGGGGTTTGATGACACCGCTCGCGCGGGACTGCGAAGTGACGATGATTCCCAGCGGCGAGCGGGTGATGGTGCCCGCGGGCACCGAGGTGCGGGTGCTCCAGACGCTCGGCGGCAACGTGACCGTGCAGGGCGATTACGGGCAGCTCATGCGCATCGACGAGAAGGACTCGGATGCGCTGGGCGCCGACTACGTCGCTCAGAATCCGCGGGCCGAGCCGTCAGCGCCCGTCGCCGAGGGCACGTTCGACGAGGAGCGAGTCTGGGAGCAGCTCCGTACGGTGTACGACCCGGAGATTCCGGTGAACATCGTGGAGCTGGGGCTGGTGTACCAGTGCAAGGCCACGCCGCTGCCGGAGGGTGGGCAGAAGGTGGAGATCCAGATGACGGTCACCGCGCCGGGGTGCGGCATGGGGCCCGTGCTGGTGGACGACGTGCGGCGCAAGGTGCAGGACGTGCCCGGGGTGAAGGAGGCGGACGTGCAGCTCGTCTGGGACCCACCCTGGGACCAGGGCCGCATGTCGGACGTGGCGCGACTGCAGCTCGGGTGGATGTAGGCTCCGCGTGAATCCCGGCCGAAGCTGGCCATCAGGAGGGGATATGCGGAAGCCAGTCTGGAGTGGTCTCGTTCTCAGTGCCCTGCTCGGATGTGCGGGGCCCTCGACCTCGACGGGGGGTGACAACACCCGGTCCTCCCCTCCGGCCGAGAGTCCCGCCGAGCCCTCCGTGGCCGCGCCCGCGTCCACGCCCCTGCGAGTGACCGAGTCTCCCGCGCTCAAGGATGGCCTCGACATCGAGAGCGTCGAGCTCCAGGGGAACACGCTGGTGGCCAGGGTGACGCACTCCGGCGGCTGCAGGGAGCACTCGTATGAGCTCCTCTGGAACGGGACCTTCCAGGGCTCGGCGACGGGTGAGGCCCAGGCGGAGCTCGTGCTGGCCCATGACGCCCACGGGGATATGTGCAAGGCGCTGCTGACCCGGACGGCGAGCTTCGACCTCACGCCGCTCCAGCAGCGCTGGCGCGAGCAGAACAGGGGCGAGCACGGCACCGTCGAGCTGCGCTTCGCCGGGTCTCAAGCCACCGTACGCTACGCGTTCTAGGGGGACCTGCGTCCATGAGTGTCCGCGTCGAGAAGAACGGTCCCATCACCACCGTCATCCTCAGTCGCCCCGACGTGCGCAACGCCGTGGATGGACCCACGGCCCAGGCGCTCGCCAATGCCTTCCGCGAGTTCGACGCGGATGGCGAGGCGAAGGTGGGCGTCTTCTTCGGCGAGGGCGGCACCTTCTGCGCGGGCGCGGACTTGAAGGCGGTGGCCGAGGGCCGGCTGCCGCACCTGGAGCCCGAGGGCGACGGACCCATGGGGCCCTCGCGGATGGTGCTGGGCAAGCCGGTGATTGCCGCCATCTCCGGCCATGCCGTCGCCGGAGGGCTGGAGCTGGCCCTTTGGTGTGACCTGCGCGTCGCCGAGGAGGACGCCGTGCTGGGCGTGTTCTGCCGGCGCTGGGGCGTGCCGCTCATCGACGGAGGCACGGTGCGGCTGCCCCGGCTGATTGGCCTCTCGCGCGCGCTGGACCTCATCCTCACCGGCCGCCCGGTGTCCGCGCAGGAGGCGTTGGCCATGGGGCTCGTCAACCGCGTGGTGCCCCGTGGCAACGCGCGCGAGGCCGCCGAGTCCCTGGCCCGGGAGATCTCCGCCTTCCCGCAGGCGTGCATGAACGCGGATCGGCGCTCGGCATATGCCCAGGCCGGGCTCTCCATGGAGGAGGCGCTCCTCCAGGAGTTTCGCGGTGGTATCCAGGTGCTCGAGTCCGAGTCCCTGGCGGGGGCGACGCGCTTCGCTCGCGGCGCCGGCCGGCACGGCAGGTTCGAGTAGCGGACTCAGGCCGCCTGGCCGAGGCGCTCGGGCTCGGGGTAGACGGCGCGCTGGGGCGTGGCGATCTCGATGATTCCCAGCTTCGCGAGCACGCGCATCACCTGCCACGTGGGATCCAACTCCCAGCGGCGCGCGGCGAAGTTGGGGCTCATCCCGTACTTGTGGTGGTTGTTCTGGAAGAGCTCGCCCATGCAGAGGAAGTCCATGGGCAGGGTGTTGAGCGAGTCATCGCCATTGGCGAAGTTGCGGTAGCCGTACTTGTGGCCGCACCAGTTGACGATGGCGCCGTGCACCGGGCCCATGACGAAGTGGATGGGCAGCAGCAGGAACTGCCAGGGGCTGGTGGCGAAGGCCACGTAGAAGGCGGTGTAGAGGGCCACCCAGAGGCCGCGCATCACCCAGGACTGGCCGAGCGTCCTGTCGACGAGTGGCCACTCGGGGTAGCCGCCGAGGAAACGGGCCTCGGGCTGCTTCCGGTCATAGGCGTAGTCGTCGTAGCGCTTCTTCGTGTGGAGCATCATCCGCACCGCATTGGGGTGGAAGGACGGGGCGTGCGGGTCCTTCTCGGTGTCGGAGAAGGCGTGGTGCTCGCGGTGGAGGATGGCGTAGCCCCGCGGCGACAAGAAGCTGGCGCCCTGCACCAGATAGGTGAGCAGGTGCAGGGCTCGCTCGGTGCGCGGCCCCATGGTGTACATGCGGTGCGCGGCGTAGCGGTGCTGGAAGAGGCTCTGGAGGAGGACGCAGAGCACCCAATGGGCGGCGAAGAAGGCGTAGACCATGCCGCCATCTGGGCATGCCCCCCGTCATGGACCTGTCATGGAGTGGACATTGGCTCGCGGAATGGGCGCCCGGGGCCGGGGGTTTTCATCTTTGGTCGCGGAGATAGGTGACATTCGCCTCGAAACGTGGCAAACGGCAACTGCCGCACTCCCGAGGGGATCGGCATCCGGCTCAACTCATGATGCCGGACAAGAAAGAAGACGAGTAAATGGCAACCGGTACCGTGAAGTGGTTCAACGACGCGAAGGGCTTCGGTTTCATCACGCAGGACGGCGGGGGCGAGGACCTCTTCTGCCACCACACTGCGATCCAGACCGAAGGCTTCCGCTCCCTGCAGGAAGGGCAGAAGGTCGAGTTCGATGTCGCCCGTGGCCCCAAGGGCCTGCAGGCGCAGAACGTTCGCCCCATCTGATCGCGCGTCGCTAGGACCCGCACCGGCCCAGTCTCCTCGTGAGGCTGGGCCTTTTTTATTTCCGGGAGACGGCCCGGCAGGCGGAGCCCGGGTTGCTCATGCCCCGGGCCCGCCACTCCGTTCCGCTCGGGCTACTTCGTGAGGACCAGGTCCCTCGACTGGATGAGGTCCACCTCGCCGGCGAAGTGCGCGAAGTCCTCGTACTTCTGGACCGGGATGCGCGCGCGCTCCACCCGCAGCGTCTCGTCGACGGTGAGCGTGCTCCCCTCCTGCTTCTCCGTGTGCTGCAGGCGTCCGAACGGGCTCTCCGACTTGAGCTGCGCCTGCGGATCCGCCAGCCGGTAGCCCTTCGGCATCGTCAGCGTCACCTGCGTCCGGCTCTCCTCGGTGGCCTCGATGAACAACGGCGTGGTGCGCGTGCTGAGCTGCACGTACTGCCGCCCCAGGTTCGCGGGCATGCTGATCGGCGGCATCACCAGCTTGTTGCCATCCGCCCGAGCGAAGTTCGGTGCCTTGAACTCGTAGCGCACCGTGAAGGGCGCGCCCACCTCCTCCGAGTGCTCCAGCTTCAGGTCCGTCAGCACCGCTCCGCCGAAGTAGCGACCCACCGCCGACTGCATCGCCTGCCGCCGGCGGTCCCCGGAGATGGCCTCGAAGGCCTCCCCGAGCTGCGCCGCCTGGAAGCCGCTGTAGACCTCCTCACCCTTGCCGGTGAGCTGGCCCTTCTCATCCACCTCCAGCGCCAGCTTCACCTGCTTGCCCTGAGGCTTGCCCAGGGCGGGCGTCTTCACCTTCTCCAGCGCGCGGCCGGGCTCGGGCAGCAGGTATGCGTCGCGCTCGCCCATCGCCGCCTCGGGCAGCTCGCCGAACGGCGCGAAGCGCGTGGTGGTGTCCAGCCACACCGGACCCGCTCCCGGCACGTCCGCCCGCAGCGTCACGTACGGCAGCAGCGACTCCTCGGGGAACAGGTACTCCGCCGGATCCGCCGAGAAGGTGCGCACCGCCACCACGCGCGTGGGAATTCCCAGCGACTCCAGTCCCGCCTTCAGCACCCACAGCCGGCTGCCCCGGTCCTGCGCCATCGACGAGGCCGCCGACTGCGACAGCCCCGAATCCCGGCCGGTGAAGCGCTTCATCACCGCCGCGTACAGCGCCTTCGCCGCCTCCAGCCCGCTCTTGCCCTCGGTCGCTTCCCGCGCGAACGCCTCCACCTCCCAGTTGAGCGCGCCCCGGTCCAGGAAGGCGTCCGCGTACACCGTCACCAGCCGGTCATTGCCCGTGGTGCCCGCGCCCACCACCACGAAGGGCATGTACTCCTGGCTCGACGGCGGGCTGTCCGGCTCGGGGATGAAGGGCGGCACGTTGCGCACCTCGAAGGTGAAGACCTCCTCGTCTCCCTTCACCACCGGCGCCGACGCCTTCATGTTGTGCGCGTCCACCTTCATGCCCGTGCCCTTGGGCGCCACCACCGTGTAGGTGGCCCGATGGTCCGGCATGTTGGCGATGCTGAAGTAGAAGTCGGACGCGGTGAAGCCCGGCTGGGCAGGCCCTCGCGATGCCTCCGCCAGCAGGTACTCCACCTCCACGTAGTCCCCCACCTGCACGCCCGGCAGGCTCACGGTGTCCTTGCCCTCGATGCTCTCCGGCTCCAGCACCGTGCCATCCGCCTTGAGGGTCCGCAGCGCCAGCACCTGCGCGCCCGAGGGCAGCCTCACCTCGGCGATCTCCTGCACGCCGCTCTGCTCGAGCGCCTTCTGGACGCTGTGGATGCGGGTGACCTGCGAGCCGTCCGGCCAGGCCTGCGTGGCCGCCGCGTCCAGCACGTAGGCGGCGGCGCTGTCCTCCAGGCCCGGGTTGGCCTCGTACTCCTTGATGGCCTGCCGGCCGTCGATGGCGTACGCCTGCAGCACCTCCTGCCCCGTCCTCGCGCGCACCACGGCGCGGCGCAGCGACAGGTTGCTCCCGTCCAGCAGCAGTGCCTGCTCGCGCAGGGCCAGGGCTCCGGCCGCGTCCCCGGCGTGCTCGCGCACGTCCGCGAGCATCTCCAGCACCTTCGCGTTGCGCGGCCAGAGCGCGCTCAGGGACTTCAGCGCCGCCGAGGCCTCGTCGAAGCGGCGCAGCGCCACGTAGGCGTTCGCCAGCGACAGGCCCGTGTTCAAGTCACCCGGGTTGCGCACCAGTTGCTCCTGGTAGAGGGACGCGGCCCGCTCCAGGTTCCCCCGCATCTTCGCGTGCTCGGCGGCCCGCATGAGCGAGCCCGGGCAACCCTTCAGCGAGCCCATCAACTCGTCCGCGCGTGCCACCGCGTCACGGCGACGCGCCAGCCCGTAGCGCAGCCCCTGCGCCTCGCACAGGCCCGGCTGTGCCTTCAGCGCCGCCTCCAGACTCTCCTCGGCCTGGCTCTCCACCTCCAGCGCCAGTGCCGTGCGTGCCTCCAGCAGGTACACGGGCCAGCCCGGCTGCTTCGCCGCGGCCCGCGCCGTCTTCAGCGTCTCCATCGCCGCGGAGGGCTGGTCGTCGTTGAGGGCCAGCTCGGCGCGCAGGAGCAGCGCGGCCACGTCGCCCGGGTCCTTCGCCATCACCGTCTCCAGGTCCCTCGTCGCGCGCCCGCGCGCCACCTTGGTGGGGATGCTCCGGTCCTGTGTGGCCAGCTCGGCGCGCAGCGAGAGGATGGCGGCGCTCTGCGAGGCCTTCTGCAGGCGCGTCATCAGCCTCCAGGCCCCGTCCGGAGCCCTCCCCATCCCGTCACGCACTCCGATGAAGTCCGCCAGCAGCGGGCCCGCCTCGTCGACGAGCGCGGCGGCCAGTTCCTCCGGGCCGGGGTAGACGAGCTCCGCCTCGGCCTCCTTCGGCGCCGAGCCCCAGGAGGAGGGCGCCGGCCCGCTCGCCGGGGTGTAGCGGATGGCCGAGGGGCGCCCATCCGCGCGTGCCAGCGCGAAGGACACGTTGGCCCCCCGCTGGTCCTTCAGCAGCTTGATGAGGATGCGGTGTCGGCCCGCTGACAGATAGATGGGGCTCGCGGACACCGTGGAGCCGGCGCGGGCGAAGGCGCGGCGCTCCAGTAGGGGCGCGCCATCCACCATGACCTTGTTCGCGGAGGCGCTGACGGCGCGCGCCACGTAGACACCGGCCTCGGACACCTCGGCGTCCACGGCCATCAGGTAGATGTCACCCGGGCCCGGCTCGCCGGCCACGTCCAGCCGGCTGTCCGGGGCGCGCAGGGTGCGCGGCGTGAGCTGCCCGAAGGGGCCGGTGAAGGGACCCGCCAGCGAGCCCGTCTTCTCCGGAGGGGTGGTCTCGTCGAAGGCGAGCAGGTGCCAGGCCGAGAAGGGCCCCAGCAGCGTGGCCGTGTTCACCGCGCCCATGTCCGCGAGCGCGGCGGCCTGGGCGGCCCGGTCCTCCCTCAAGCCGAGGATGGCCACCTGGATGCCGCGCAGGAGTTGGGCGGCCTCGCCCACGGTGCCGGCCTCGAGCGCGGCCTGGGTGCCCGTGAGGATGACGTCATCCAGCGCGGGGGAGGTGCCCACCATGTCCAGCACGTAGCGCGCGGAGGGCACCGCGAGCGGGTGGCGTGGTGCGCGGGTGGCCACGGCCAGTGCGGCATCCAGCGCGCGGCGGGGGTTGGCGGCGCGGCGCGCGAGCAGGTGCTGGCCGTAGAGGGCGTAGGGGTCGGCCGGGTCCTTGGCTCCGGCCTCGTCGAAGCGGGCCTGGGCCGCGGCGGGGTCTCCCGTCACCAGCCAGGCATGGAAACCGGCGAGCGCGAGCGTGCGCGCTTCACTGGTGCCCTTCTTCGCCGCCGTGGCGGCTCGGTCGAGCACCTCGGTGGGAGAGGACGTGTGGGCACAACCGGTCAGGAGGCCGGTGGCGAGGAGGAGCGCGGAGAGGCCACGGGAGAGCGTGCGCATAGGAGCGCACAGGGATAATTCAATCCCTCCTGTCAGGCTACATCCGGTTGCGGGAGACGAGCCCTCGCTACTTCGAACGTTTGCCCTTGGATGGAGCGGGCGCCTTCGGGGCAACGGCCTTGGGGGCAGGCGTCTGCTCTCGCACGGCCGCCACGGGCGCTCCCGAGGGAGTCTGTGGAGGAGTCACACGTTTCACCTGGAAGGTGAGGCTCTCGGCACGGCAGGAGCCCTCGATGCAGCCGAAGGCAGCCTTGGGCATCTTGGTGTCGAAGAGCGCCCGCCAGTCCTCGCCCAGATGGAGCGGCTCGGCGATCGTCCGCTTGTCCGGGCCACGGCCGATGGAGGCCGTCAGCACGCCCTCCTCATTCACCTCCAGCTCGAGATCAACGGCGCTCTTGGGGGCGTGCTGTCCCAGCATGGTGCCCCGCCGCTCGCCCAGGGCCCACTCCAGCCGGAGTGGCTCTCCGACCCCGTTGTGGACCAGGATGACGTACCGCCCCGTGCTGCCCAGCAGCAGCAGCGCGCCCTCGGGGTCCGGCGGGGGACCGTAGACCATGGCGCGGGCCTGCTCCTCGAGCGTGAACTCGGGACCATCGGCGGTCACCTTCGCGCTCAATCGGGCGGTGTTGCCCTCCAGGCTCGTGACGTCCACCTTCGCGAGCCCCACGCGCGACTGGCCCTCCACGGGCGGGAAGAAGACGCCCTTGCTCGAAGGATCGATGGGCCGGCCGGACACCAGCAGCGAGATGGGATCCGGTCCGTCCCCCATGGTCACGGTGCGCACGGTGCCGCCGGTGCTCACCCGCCCGGACAAGGGCTTCGCCGAGGGCGGTCCGAGGTCGGCGGTGAGGGCCTCTCCCGGTGACATCTGGACGCGCCGCTCCGTGGTGCGCAGCCACTCCACTGGTCAGCACGGCCATCGCGGCCAGCACCAGCAGCGTGGCCACCGTCTGGAGGATGGTGCGCACCACGCGCATCACCCACAGCTTCAGGCGCTGCATCCGGCTGAGCTTCCCCGGCCTCACGGTGGTGAGGTTGGGGACGAGCGGCTCCAGGTCCGAGATCAGCTTGGAGACGCTCTCGTAGCGGTCCGACGGGGCCTGCCGGAGGCAGCGCGCGATGATGCCGTCCAGCCTCGGGTCGATTCCCTGCTTGCGGCGCGAGGGCGGATCGTAGCTGCCCGCGGGCAGCTCGCCCACGAGCATCTCGTAGAAGATGAGGCCGAGCGCGAAGATGTCCGCGCGCCCGTCCGCGCTCTTGGCGTCCACCCGCTGCTCGGGCGCCATATAGGACAGCGTTCCCATGGCCACATGGGAGCTGGTGAGGGCGAAGCGGGAGCTGGTGTCGTCGAGGAAGGAGGCCAGCCCGAAGTCCGTCACCTTGGGGATGCCGCCGGCCTGCTCGTCGAACAGGATGTTCTCCGGCTTGAGATCCCGGTGGATGACGCCGCGGTGGTGCGCGTACTCGATGGCCCGGCAGATCTCCAACATCGTCCGCAGCGTCTCGAGCGGGTCCTGGTGGGGCGCGCGCATCCGCTCGCGCAGGGACGGCCCGTCGACGAACTCCATCACCAGGTAGTACGTCGTCTGCGTGCTCCCCTTGTCGACGATGGAGACGATGTTCGGGTGGTGGAGGGTGGCGAGCGCCGCGGCCTCCTTCTGGAAGCGGGCGACGAAGCTCTCGTCCGTGGCGAGCTGCGGGCTGAGCAGCTTGATGGCCACCGTGCGGCCCAGCGAGAGCTGGGTGGCCTTGTGCACCTCGCCCATGCCGCCGGTCCCGACGAGCTTCTCCAGGCGATAACCGGGGATGAGATCCGGCGAGTGGGTGCGGCTGATGGCGGTGGCGGTGGCGTCGAGCACGGACATGGACACAGGGGGGGGGCGTGAAACTCGCTCGGCAGGGTAGCAGAACGGTCCGCGCTCGGGCGGACAGGATGCTCCATGCCGCTACAGGCTTTGCCCGTGTGGACAGCCCCGTGTGGGTGTGGGCGCGGGAGCTGGTTTCATGTCTTCTCCGTGCGGCTTTTCCATCTACACCGCACCGGGCTTGTCTATTTAATGAACGTTCGTTAAATAAGTGCGCACGCATGGCGAGGCCGACGAAAGAGGAAGCCCGGGACACGCGCCGCCTGATTCTGGATGCGGCGCTGGACCTGTTCTCGGAAGGGGGCTTCGCGGGCACGTCCATGCGGGGGATCGCGAGGGCCGTGGGGGTGCGCGAGAGCGCGCTCTACCACCACTTTCCCTCGAAGGCGGCCATCTTCGAGGCGCTGCTCCGGGAGATGGGGCCGGGCAAGGCCGAGCGGCTCGACGGGCTGGACCTGGACGCGGTGCTGGTCGACGGCCCCGAGCCGCTGCTGCGCTTCATCGCCCACTTCATGTTCGAGGACTGGGCGACCCCGCGCGAGCAGAAGTTCATGCGCCTGATGATGGCCGAGGGTCCGAGGTTGAAGGAGGCGGGCATCGTCCAGGCCTCCATCGTGGCGGGCCGGGGCCGCCTGGGCCGGCTCTTCGCGGAGCTGGCCCGCAGGGGCATCATCCGGCCCGGAGACCCGGAGCTGTACGCCATTGAGTTCATGGGGCCGATGCTGATGATGCGCGTGATGCTCCTGGTGCTGGCCGAGGGCTCTCCGGACCTGGAGCGCCTGCTCGAACGGGTGGACGCGCACGTGCACCATTTCTGTGAATCCGTGAAGGCGGTTGAAGCCATGCCAGTGAAGTCCGTTTCCCGGAGGCGCTCGTGATGCTCCTCTCGCTCGCCACGCGCAACCTGCTGCGCAACCGGCGCCGCACCGCCATCTCGCTCGTCGCGCTGGTGGTGGGCGTGGGCGCCATGGTGGGGCTGCGCGGCTTCATCAACGGCCAGCAGCGCGTCATCCTGGAGAACCTCGTCTACGGCCAGGTTGGCGCGGTGCAGGTGCACAAGGCGGGCTACCTGGCCAACGTGCAGGGCTCGCCGCTGACGCTGGACATGGCGGACTCGGAGGAGCTGCGCCGACGCATCGCCTCGGTGGAGGGCGTCGTCGCCGTGTCGCCGCGCATCGCCTTCGGCGGGATGATCTCCCTGCCGGACGAGGAGGGCGCCACGGGAGACGAGGGCGCCGGCAAGACGGGCTTCCTGCAGCTCACCGCCTTCGACCCCGCGCTGGAGCCGAAGGTGACGCCCCAGCGTACGACATGGCTGGGCAAGGGCTCGCACCTGTCCACCGTGGACGCGCCGGAACTGCTCCTCAACGCGGACATGGCGAAGAGCCTGCGCGCGGAGGTGACGGGCACGGAGGTTCCCTCGGAGCGCTGGCCCGCGCTGCTCTCGGGAGACCGGGATGGGGCCCTCAATGGCGAGGCCGTGCGCGTCGCCGGCACGCTGGTGAGCGCCACGCCGGGAGACCGGCGGCTGGGCTACGTGCCGCTGGGCACCGCGCAGCGCCTGCTGCGGATGGAGGGCCGCGTCACCGAGTACGCCCTGGCGGTGCCGGAGATGGAGGACGCTCCCCGGGTGCGCGACGCGGTGCGGTCCACGCTCGGGCCCGAGTACGAGGTGCACACCTGGGACGAGGTGCTGCCCTTCGTCGCGCAGCTCGTCACGGCACCAGGACTTCATCTTCGGCATCATGACGTCGGTGTTCCTGGTGGCGGTGCTGCTGGGCATCGTCAACGTGATGCTGATGAACGTGCTGGAGCGGGTGCGCGAGATTGGCACCATGCTCGCGGTGGGCACGCGCCGGCGGCAGGTGGTGTCGCTCTTCCTCCTGGAGGGGGCGGTGCTGGGGCTGGTGGGCGGCATCTCGGGGCGCTGGTGGGGTGGGCGGTGACGCTGTGGCTCGGCCAGCGCGGCATCCACCTGCCGGCGCCCGGCGCGTCGGCGGACAGCATCATCCGTCCCCATGTCTCCGCGGTGTACCTCGTGCGCACGGTGGGCATGGCCACGGTGGGCGCGGCGCTCGCCGCCCTGTGGCCCGCGTACCGTGCCGCCCAGCTCCGTCCGGTGGAGGCCCTGGCCCACTCATGAGCTCGCTCTCCTCGATCGCCGCGCGCAACGTGGCGCGCAACCGTCGCCGCAGCCTCGTCACCCTGGCCGCCGTCCTCCTCGGGGTCACCGCCGTGCTCGTGCTGCGCGGCTTCATCGACGGCTTCATCCGTCTGATGGTGGACGACATCGTCCAGGGGCAGACGGGCGCCCTGCAGGTGCACACCGCCGGCTACATGGACAGCATCGACGCGCTGCCGCTGGAGCCGAACATCCCCTATGACGAAGCCCTGCTGGCCCGCATCCGCGCCGTGCCCGGCGTCACGGGCGTCACCGGCCGCATCCAGTTCTCGGGGCTGGTGAGCAACGGCGTGTCCCAGACGATGTTCGTGGGCCGCGGGCTGGACATGGTCACGGAGAAGCAGGCCGTGCCCCGCGCCGGCTTCGACGTGCTGCCCGGAGGGCGGGCGCTCGGGGCGGGGGACCACGCGCAGGTGCATCATCGGCAACGAGCTGGCTCAGTCCTTCCATGCGGTGACACCGGCGGAGAAGGCGAAGGCGGTGGCCGCGAAGCAGTCGGGCGCCGAGGCCCTGGTGGACCGGGTGACGCTCGCCTCGTCCAGCCCCAAGGGCCGCGCCAACTCGATGGACGTGTCCGTGGAGGGGCTGAGCGTGTCCAGCCTCCCCTTCGAGAACAAGCGGGTGCTGACGGTGCCGCTGAAGCTGGCGCAGGAGCTGCTGGGCCTGGAGGGCCGGGTCACCGAGCTCGCGGTGGCGGTGGATGACCTGCGCAACCTGGAGCGCATCGCGGCGGACCTGCGCGAGGAGCTCGGCCCTCAGTACGAGGTGCACACCTGGCAGGAGCTGCAGCCCTTCGTGCGCGACATCATCAGCCGGCAGCGCTTCGTGACTGGGGCTGATCTCCGTCATCCTCTTCGTCATCATCCTCACCGGCATCGTCAACACCATGCTGATGAGCGTGTTCGAGCGGGTGCGGGAGATCGGCACCATGCTCGCGGTGGGAATGCGCCGGCGGCAGGTGCTGACGATCTTCCTGGTGGAGGCGACGGTGCTCGGGCTGCTGGGCGGAGTGGGCGGCGTGGTGCTGGGGAGCACCATCGTGCGAGCCATCGCGGCGCGGGGCATCCCCATGTCGATGGTGGTCAACAGCGGCTCCCACTCCGTGCTGCGCCCCGAGCTGAGCCCCTCCTTCGTCGTCCTCACGCTGGTGGTGGCGGTGGTGGGCGCGCTGGGGGCGGCGGCCTGGCCGGCCTGGCGGGCCAGCCGGCTGAACCCGGTGGATGCGCTGCGCTCGGTGTGAATCCCGTTCCCTCTTTCCTTTCCTAGGAGCTTGCAGATGAGAGCCTTCACCCTCGCCCTGATGACGCTGCTGGCGGCGGCCCCGGCGCTGGCCGCGGAGCCCACCGCGGAGGAGTTGCTGGCGAAGTACGACGCGGTGATGGGTCCGAGTACCTTCGAGACCGAGTCGGAGATGACGGCGTACCGCGAGGACGGCAGCAGCCGGACCTACGTGATGAAGATGCTGCGCGGCGAGGACGACAAGTTCCGCGTCTGGTTCAAGGGGCCGGCGAGCGTGAAGGGGCAGGAGATGCTGCGCTCGGGCGACAACCTGTGGGTGTACCTGCCCAACCTCAAGCGGGCCACGCGCATCGCCAACCGCGACAGCTTCCAGGGCGGCGACTTCAACAACGCGGACGTGATGCGGGTGAACTACGCGAAGGACTACGCGGGCAAGCTGGTGCCCTCGGACGTGCCGGACACGTACGCGCTGGAGCTGAAGGCGAAGAGCCCGGACACGGCGTACGACGCCATCAAGCTGTGGCTGCGCAAGAAGGACGGCATGCCGGTGAAGGGCGAGTACTTCGGCACGAGCGGGCAGATGCTGCGCAGCGCCGAGTTCACCGACGTTCACCGAGTTCGAAAAGGGCTACTCGCGGCCGGCCAAGGTGGTGATGCGCAACGAGCTGGTGAAGGCGCGTCGCTCGGAGCTGGTGCTGAAGTCGATGAAGCTGAACGTGGATGCGCCGGCCCAGCGCTTCTCGCAGGCGGACCTGGGCCGCTGAGCCATCCCACCATGCGCAACCTCCTCGCCTCCCTCCTGGTGCTGACCACCGCCCCGGCGCTCGCCGCCGAGGTGACGGGCTACGTCGAGAGCCGCACGCAGTTCCAGCGCTCGCGCGTCACGGGCCTCCTGCCGACGGACAGCCAGCCGGAGGTGCAGCAGCTCCTGGAGCTGAACGTGCAGCCCCGGCAGGAGTACCGTCCGGGAGGCTTCATCATGGCGGACCTGTCGCTCTTCCTGCAGGCCGCGGGGCGCTACCGGGGCCTGGACGCGGACGGCAATGAGGTGTCCGTTTCGGAGCAGGAGTCCAGCGCCGCGCGGCCGCTGGTGTCGCTCAACGAGCTGTACGTGAGCCACGAGGTGGTGCCGCAGCTCCACCTGCTGGCGGGGAAGAAGCGGGTCATCTGGGGCTCGGGCATGGCGTACAACCCGACGGACCTCATCAACCCGCCGAAGGACCCCACGGACCCGAACTTCCAGCGGGCCGGGGCGTACATGGTGCGGGTGGAGGTGCCGCTGGAGAAGTACGCCTTCACGCTGCTGGCGAGCCCCGCGGTGCTCAAGCAGCAGAGCGGGCTGCCCCAGGCGCTGCTCGTCTACCCCGGGTGGGACCAGAAGGATGACGAGCTGCACTACCTGGTGGCCGCGCGCGCCTACGCGCTGGTGGCGGACGCGGACGTCAACCTGATGCTCTTCCAGTCCAACCTGTACGGCGACGCCTTCCAGGACAAGACGCGGCTGGGCTTCTCCTTCTCGCGCTACTTCTTCACGGACTACGAGCTGCACGTGGAGGGCACTGGTGGGCTTCGGCTCGGCGCGGCGCTACCCGGTGGGCGAGTGCCTGGAGGACCGGGTCTCGGCGCTGGGGTGCGCGCTGCGGCGCGAGCCCTTCTTCGCCACGGAGCGCCTGGAGGAGAAGACGCTCCGTCCCCGCATCCTGGCCGGCACCCGCTACATGTTCGGCGACGAGTCGCTCCTCTCGGTGGAGTACCTCTACCAGTCGGACGGGCTGACGCGGGACCAGCTCCAGCACCAGGTCAACGGGCTCGCCCTGCTGCGGGTGGCGCGCGACTTCGGGGTGGACCCCGTGCTGGTGAACCCGAGCGGGAGCGCGGACGCGGGGCTGCCACAGAAGTTCAACTTCGAGCCGCTCGGCCGGCACTACGCCTTCCTCAGCTACCAGAAGCCGAAGATTCGCGACGACTTCACCTTCAACGTGGTGGTGATGGCGAACCTGCAGGACCTGTCGGGCCTCATCACCCCGAGCCTCTCCTGGTCGGCCACCGAGTGGATGACGCTCGCGCTCTCGGGTTTCGTGCCGTGGCAGGGCCCGGCGTCGCTCGCGGCCACCGTGCCCGAGTCCGACACCCAGGTGAGCGAGTTCAGCCTGCTGCCCCTCGAATATCGCGGCCTGTTCCAGGTCCGCCTCTTCTACTGAAGGACGTACCCCATGCCCTCGCAAAACCTCCTCGAGCTGAAGGCCATCACCAAGGACTACCTCCTGGGCAAGACGAAGGTGAGCGCGCTGCGCGGCGTGGACCTGGAGGTCTCCGCCGGCGAGTTCACCGTGGTGACGGGCCCCTCGGGCAGCGGCAAGACGACGCTGCTCAACATCATCGGGTGCCTGGACCGGGCGACGAGCGGCTCCTACAAGCTGGACGGCGAGGAGGTGGGGGACCGGGACTTCGATGAGCTGGCCGACGTGCGCAACCGGAAGATCGGCTTCATCTTCCAGAGCTTCAACCTCATCCCCGTGCTGAACGTGGCGGAGAACATCGAGTTCCCCTGCATGGTGCGCAAGGACGCCGAGGGCAAGGCGGCCCTGCGCCAGCGCGTCGAGGCCCTGGCGGACGCGGTGGGCCTCAAGCCGTTCCTGCACCACAAGCCGGACGAGCTCTCGGGCGGCCAGCGGCAGCGCGTGGCCATCGCGCGGGCGCTGATTACGGAGCCCCGGCTGGTGCTGGCGGACGAGCCCACGGCGAACCTGGACTCGACGACGAGCGAGCAGATTCTCGACCTGATGCTGAAGCTGAACCGGGAGAAGGGGGTGACGTTCCTCTTCTCCACGCACGACCCGCGGGTGGTGGCGCACGCGCGGCGGGCGCTGGACATCCAGGACGGGAAGATGGTGACGGGTGCGCTCCCGGGGGCGGGCCTCAAGGCCGCCGGGGCGCACTGACTCCGCCGAGAGGACCCCGACGGAGCTACCACCGGAGCGAGGCCACCGCGTCGACCGCGTTCTCGTAATACTCCATGACGACCACGTGCTCGCCGGCCGGCAGGGTCAAGGGGGCCTGGTAGGTCGTGGCCCCCTGGTCCCGCCAGGCATCGATGATGCGCGTGCCATCCACGTACACCCGGACTCCATCATCCGCCCGGGCGACGAAGGTGTAGGTGCCCGCCGCGAAGTTGAAGCGCCCCGACCAGCGCACCGAGAAGTTGTCCGCGTTCACGCCGATGGCGGGATTGCCCGCTCTCCAGTTGTTGTCGAGCGGAGCCAGCTCGCAGCGCACCAGCACGGGTGTGCCACTCAGGGTCCGGTTGTTGAAGTACTCCGCCCGGTACAGGCCCAGGGGGACCTGTCCCTCCGGACAGGAGATGGCTTCCCACCGGAGCGAGGCCACGGCGCCGATGGCGTTTTCGTAGTACTCCATGACGACCACGTGCTCGCCGGCCGTCATTGTTCGGTTGGCCTGATACGTCGTAGCCCCCTGGTTCCGCCAGGCATCGATGATGCGCGTGCCATCCACGGACACCCGGACTCCATCATCCGCCCGGGCGATGAAGTTGAAGGTGCCTGCCGTGAAGGAGAAGCGCCCCGACCAGCGCACCGAGAAGTTGTCCGCGTTCACCCCGGGGGCGGGGCTGCTCCCCCAGCTGTAGGCGAACGGAGCCGCCTCGCAGCGCACCAGTACCGGTGTGCCCGTCAGGTCCCGGTTGTTGAAGTACTCCGCTCGGTACTGGCCCAGCGGACAGGATGAGGTGGACTCGGTGAACGTGGCCGTATACGTGGCGTCCGTCGTCCCGACCCGGACCTTGTGCTGCTGGGCTCCACCATCCGACCAGTCCTTGAAGGTGTAGAGCCCCTGGGGCGAGGGCGCGTGGACGTCGTGCGAGGAGCCGGCGATGACCGTGCGCGTCAGCGGAGCTGTTCCGCTCGTCCCATCCTGGACGACCTGCAGTCCGGGGGGAGACGTCTGCAGCGTGAACTGGACCGTCTGCGGATGAATCGTCACCGTCTGCGTGCCCGTCAGGCCCGCCGAGTCCGTCGCCGTGAGGGTGATGTCGAAGTAGACCTCGTCCCCATGGTCATCGATGGTGAGGGACCCACTCGCCCCCGTGCTCGTGGTGAAGGGATGGACATGGCATGTCCCCGCCGAGCAGTGGTGCAGGGTGATGGTCCATGAAAGCTGGCTGTCGGGGATGGGCCCATCCTCGGGGTCACTCGCGGAGCCCGAGTAGCTCACCACATCGCCCACCTTGAACAGGAGGGTGCTCGAGGGCGAGGCGATGGTGGGGACGGGGGCCCGGTTGCCCACGGAGAGCTGAACGGTGGCGGAGTGCGTGCCCCCCCGCCCGTCGCTCACGGTCAGTCGGGCCGTGTAGCGGCCCGCCGTCATGTACGTATGCTCCGGGTTGGCCAGCGTGGAGATGGCGGTGCCATCCCCGAAGTTCCAGGTGTAGGCAAGTGCATCCCCATCCGGATCGCTGCTGCCCGCGCTGGAGAACAGCACCTTCAGCGGCACGGGCCCCTCGCGCGGAGTCGCCGAGGCCACCGCTACCGGAGGACTGTTGCCCGCCGTGTAGCGGATGCGGCGCAGCTCCCCCGCGAAGATGTCGACGTAATACAAATTGGTGTCCGGCCCGATCTCGATATCCACCACGCTTCCCGCGGCGGTCGCGAAGGTCGTCACGCTGCCGGGCACCAGGTTGTCGTTCGCGTCCACCCGGAGGGCGCGGAGCCACTTGTCGTTGTAGTCCCCGAAGAAGTAGGCGCCCTGCCAAGTCGCTGGATATGCCGTCCCGGTGTAGAAGGCTCCGCCCGTGGCCGCGTGACCGACCGTGTGGTCCCAGTAGTACAGCGCCATCTTCACGGCGGACTCGCCGCGGTTGTAGAGCGCCTGGCAGATCGGCTTGGGCGCATAGCCGCTCTGGCGGGAGGGGCCCTCGTAGCAGGGCCAGCCGAAGTTCGCTCCCGCAGTCGCGACGTCGATCTCCTCGTAGGCACTCAAGCCCACGTCTCCGAGGTAGACGGTGCTGGTGCCGGGGCGGAAGTTGAACCGGTAGGGATTGCGCAGCCCGTAGCTCCACACCTTCGAGCGGTTGGACGCGGCATTGCCATTCCAGAAGGGATTGGTGGGCAGGCCCTGCCCGCTCCGCGTGATGCGAAGCACCTTGCCTCCCAGGGAGTCGAGGTCCTGCGCCCTCAACGCACCGTCGTCCACCGTGTCGAACCGGGCGCCGTCTCCCAGCGTCACGAAGAGCGTGCCATCCGGCGCGAACTTGAGCTGGCCCACGGTGTGCGAGGCGCTGTCCGTGGGGATGCAGTCCGAGCCGGCGGGAAAGTCATAGCACGAGTTGCCCACCCGCGTGCCGAGCAGGACGACCTCGCTCTGCGGCGAGGCGGTGTCGCCCACCACCGTGAACCGGGACACGCGTCCCGTCTTGGAGCCCGTGTCGTCCACCGCATCATCGTCATAGGTGTAGGCGAGGTAGAGATGGCCGTTGGTCGCGAAGTCGGGATCGACGGCAATGCCCAGCAGGCCCCGGTCCTGATGCTCGTTCACCCGAGCGCTCAGGTCGATGAGGGGCGTGGGCAGGACGGCGCCGTTCTTGAACACCCGGACCTCGCCGCCCTTCAGGGCGATGAAGAGCCGGCCATCCGGCAGGCTCACGAAGGCCGTTGGGAGCCGCAGGCTCGAGACCACCACCTCCTGTGTGAAGCCGCCCGGGAGGGTGATGATGCTCGGGAAGACGGCCCCGGCCTGGGTGTCTCCGTCCACGACGTCGACCCACGGCGGGCCACTGTCCGGGGGGGGGCTCGCGCTCCAGGCCCGCGCCAAGGCCAGCAGGCTCAGGCTCAGGGTGAGACAGGTGATGCTCCAGGACAGCCTGCGCCAGGGGCTCCGCAACGACATGAGACGCTCCTCCCACGGCCTGCCACATCCACGAACTTTCCAGGGTGGGCAGAGAAGCTGGCGCTCCTTTTCCGTCCGACAACCAACCCCACGGTCCCAGGCCGCTGTTGTGGCGGCCTCGGCTCAGAGGCAAACGCGGTCATGGAGGCGGTCACGACCCCATCATCGGGTGCCTGCACCGGGCGACGAGCGGCTCCTACACGCCGAGAGGACCCCGACGGGGCTACCACCGGAGCGAGGCCATCGCGTCGACCGCGTTCTCGTAATACTCCATGACGACCAGGTGCTCGCCGGCCGGCAGGGGCAAGGTGGCCTGGTAGGTCGTGGGCCCCTGGTCCCGCCAGGCATCGATGATGCGCGTGCCATCCACGTACACCCGGACTCCATCATCCGCCCGGGCGACGAAGGTGTAGGTGCCCGCCGCGAAGTTGAAGCGCCCCGACCAGCGAACCGAGAAGTTGTCCGCGTTCACGCCGATGGCGGGATTGCCCGCTCTCCAGTTGTTGTCGAGCGGAGCCAGCTCGCAGCGCACCAGCACGGGCGTGCCACTCAGGGTCCGGTTGTTGAAGTACTCCGCCCGGTACAGGCCTGGTGGGACCTGTCCCTCCGGACAGGAGATGGCTTCCCACCGGAGCGAGGCCACGGCGCCGATGGCGTTTTCGTAGTACTCCATGACGACCACGTGCTCGCCGGCCGTCATCGTTCGGTTGGCTTGATACGTCGTGGCCGGCTGGTCCCGCCAGGCATCGATGATGCGCGTGCCATCCACGGACACCCGGACTCCATCATCCGCCCGGGCGATGAAGTTGAAGGTGCCTGCCGTGAAGGAGAAGCGTCCCGACCAGCGCACCGAGAAGTTGTCCGCGTTCACCCCGGGGGCGGGGCTGCTCCCCCAGCTGTAGGCGAACGGAGCCGCCTCGCAGCGCACCAGTACCGGTGTGCCCGTCAGGGTCCGGTTGTTGAAGTACTCCGCTCGGTACTGGCCCAGCGGACAGGATGAGGCGGACTCGGTGAACGTGGCCGTATACGTGGCGTCCGTCGTCCCGACCCGGACCTGGTGCTGCTGGGCTCCACCATCCGACCAGTCCTTGAAGGTGTGGAGCCCCTGGGGCGAGGGCGCGTAGACGTTGTGCGAGGAGCCGGCGATGACCGTGCGCGTCAGCGGAGCTGTTCCGCTCGTCCCATCCTGGACGACCTGCAGTCCGGGGGGAGACGTCTGCAGCGTGAACTGGACCGTCTGCGGATGAATCGTCACCGTCTGCGTGCCCGTCAGGCCCGCAGAGTCCGTCGCCGTGAGGGTGATGTCGAAGTAGACCTCATCCCCATGGTCATCGATGGTGAGGGACCCACTCGCCCCCGTGCTCGTGGTGAAGGGATGGACATGGCATGTCCCCGCCGAGCAGTGGTGCAGGGTGATGGTCCATGAAAGCTGGCTGTCGGGGATGGGCCCATCCTCGGGGTCACTCGCGGAGCCCGAGTAGCTCACCACATCGCCCACCTTGAACAGGAGGGTGCTCGAGGGCGAGGCGATGGTGGGGACGGGGGCCCGGTTGCCCACGGAGAGCTGAACGGAGGCGGAGTGCGTGCCCCCCCGCCCGTCGCTCACGGTCAGTCGGGCCGTGTAGCGGCCCGCCGTCATGTACGTATGCTCCGGGTTGGCCAGCGTGGAGATGGCGGTGCCATCCCCGAAGTCCCAGGTGTAGGCAAGTGCATCCCCATCCGGATCGCTGCTGCCCGCGCTGGAGAACAGCACCTTCAGCGGCACGGGCCCCTCGCGCGGAGTCGCCGAGGCCACCGCCACCGGAGGACTGTTGCCCGCCGTGTAGCGGATGCGGCGCAGCTCCCCCGCGAAGGTGTCGACGTAATACAAGTTGGTGTCCAGCCCGATCTCGATATCCGTCATGTTTCCCGCGGCGGTCGCGAAGGTCGTCACGCTGCCGGGCACCAGGTTGTCGTTCGCGTCCACCCGGAGGGTGTGGAGCCACGCGGAGTAGTCCCCGAAGAAGTAGGCGCCCCGCCACTCCGCTGGATACGCCGTCCCGGTGTAGAAGGCTCCGCCCGTGGCCGCGTAACCGTCAGCGTGGCTCCAGTAGTGCAGCGGCATCTTCACGGCGGACTCGCCGCGGTTGTAGAGCGCCTGGCAGATCGGCTTGGGCGCGTAGCCGCTCTGGCGGAAGGGGCCCTCGTAGCAGGGCCAGCCGAAGTTCGCTCCCGCGGTCGCGACGTTGATCTCCTCGTAATTACGCCAGCCCACGTCTCCGAGGTAGGCGATGCTGGTGCCGGGGCGGAAGTTGAACCGGTAGGGATTGCGCAGCCCGTAGCTCCACACCTTCGAGCGGTTGGACGCGGCATTGCCATTCCAGAAGGGATTGGTGGGCAGGCCCTGCCCGCTCCGCGTGATGCGAAGCACCTTGCCTCCCAGGGAGTCGAGGTCCTGCGCCCTGAACGCATCGTCATCCACCGCGTCGAACCGGGCGCCGTCTCCCAGCGTCACGAAGAGCGTGCCATCCGGCGCGAACTTGAGCTGGCCCACGGTGTGCGAGGTGCTGTCCGAGGGGATGCAGTCCGAGCCGTCGGGAAAGTCATGGCACGAGTTGCCCACCAGCGTGCCGAGCAGGACGACCTCGCTCTGCGGCGAGGCGGTGTCTCCCACCACCGTGAACCGGGACACGCGTCCCGTCTTGGGTCCCGTGTCGTCCACCGCATCATCGTCATAGGTATAGGCGAGGTAGAGATGGCCGTTGGTCGCGAAGTCGGGATCGATGGCAATGCCCACCACGCCCCGGTCCTGGTGCTCGTTCACCCGAGCGCTCAGGTCGATGAGGGGCGTGGGCAGGACGGCGCCGTTCTTGAACACCCGGACCTCGCCGCCCTTCAGGGCGATGAAGAGCCGGCCATCCGGCAGGCTCACGAAGGCCGTTGGGAGCCGCAGTCTCGAGATCACCACCTCCTGCGTGAAGCCGCCTGGGAGGGTGAGGCTCGGCAAGACGGCCCCGGCTCCAGCCTGGGTCTCCTCGTCCACGACGTCGACCCGCGGCGGGCCACTGTCCGGGGGGGGGCTCGCGCTCCAGGCCCGCGCCAAGGCCAGCAGGCTCAGGCTCAGGGTGAGACAGGTGATGCTCCAGGACAGCCTGCGCCAGGGGCTCCGCAACGACATGAGACGCTCCTCCCACGGCCTGCGTCATCCAAGAACTTTCCAGGATGGGCAGAGAAGCTGGCGCTCCTTTTCCGCCCGACAACCAACCCCTCGGTCCCAGGTCGCTGTTGCGTGGGGGGGAGGGCAATGGCGTTGTCGTGGTGGGCACCGCGGGCGAGGCTCGAAAAACGGCGAGGGCGCCCCCCTTGGCGGGAAGCGCCCTCACTGAAGCTTCAAGATGAAGCGGAGCGACTACTTGGTCTCCGCGGCGGTCTTCTCGGCCTTGGGGGCCTTCTTGGCCGGCTTCTTCTCCGGCTTGGCCTCGGCCTTCACGGGGGCGACCTCGGGCTTGGCCTCGGCCTTGACCTCGGGCTTGGCCTCGGCCTTCACGGCGGCCTCCGGCTTGGCCTCGGCCTTCACGGCGGCGGCCGGAGCGGCCTCGGGCTTGGCCTCGGCCTTCACGGGCTCGGTGGCAAACGCGGTCATGGAGGCGGTCACGACGAGGGCGGCGAACAGGTTCTTCATGATGGATTCTCCGAGCACCAACGAAACGTCGCGGCATTGCGGCGTTGCGTCCCAGACACTGAGCACCTGCCGTGCCACGGCCCTTCCCGAGGGAGACCCCCGCCGGATTGCGGAGATTCTCCCCATGGAGCCTGCCAGGCCTGGGGGCACGCTCCCCAGAAAGTACCGGAGGTCTTTGACGACACCCCCTGTCTTGGGGATGCTGGCCATGTCAGCCGGTGACGGTAGAGCCCGGTCTAGCCCGGAGGCGCATACCGTGCGTCCGGAGGACGGGAGCGAAGGTATGCGGTACCTCTTCATCGCGGCGGTGGTGGGTGGGGTGGGTGTGGGTTGCGCAACCCCGCGGGTCCCCTCCCTGCCCCAGGTGTCGGCGGAGGTGGTGCGGTGGCAGCGGCAATCGCAGGTGGAGCAGGAGCGCGCGGAGGCGCTCGCGGTGCGGCTCGCCCAGGCGGAGAGTGCGCTCGAGGCGGCGGCCCAGGAGCGCGCCGAGTCCGAGCAGCTCTCGCGTCTCCTGGAGGAGGAGCTGGCGCGCGAGACGGCGGCGCGGCACTCCCTGGTCGAGCACAACGCGCAGCTCGTGACGCGGCAGCGCGAGCTGGCGGAGCTGCAGGAGGAGCTGGAGGACGTGTGGTACCAGTCGGCGCTCTCCCGGGCACGGCGGCGCAGCCAGCCTCCGTCCTCTTCACCCCCGGAGCCGGCCGGCACGTCCGAGGGAGGCTCGCGCTGAGCCCCTGGAGCGGCTCGTGAGCTCGCCAGCATCCATTCGTGGCTACCGCGTCGGCTTCCTCTTCGCGGTGATGCTGCTGTCGGCGGTGGCCGCCTTCAGCCTGTGGACGGAGGTGCGCACCAGCCGCCAGGTGGCCGAGCGCGTCCAGGAGGCCTTGGAGCGGGCTGGACTGATCGGCCGCATCCGGGTGGACGCCCTCTCGCTGGAGTCCGCGATCGAGGCCCACATCCGCGCCACCGACGACGAGCAGCGCCATGCCGCCAACGAGGTGATGGAGGACATCCTCGCGGACATCCGCGAGGCCACCGGGGACTACACGCGCAACCTTCCCAGCGACGACACGCTCGTGGTGTGGCATCGCTTCAACGTGGCCTGCACCCGGCTGGCCGAGCAGGTGCGCGCCGCGGCGGTCTTCTCCCACCGCAAGGAGGCCGAGCAGGCGAGGCACCACCTGGTGGAGCAGGTGCGCCCGCTGGCCGAGGAGATTGATGGGCTGGCGGGGCAGCTCGCCCAGGAGAACGCGGACGAGGCGCGGCTGCTGCTGGAGCACCTGGCCTCGCTGCGCGTGCGCAACCTCGCCTACGGGGGCGTGGTGACGCTGCTGGCCGTGCTGGTGTCGCTGGCGGTGGGCTGGCGCATCACCTCGGTGCTCCAGCGGCAGGAGCGCACCATCCAGGAGCAGCTGGAGGAGCTGGACCGGCGCAACCAGGAGCTGGATGCCTTCACCCGGCGCGTGGCGCATGACCTGATGGGGCCGCTGTCGCCGCTCAAGGGGTACCTCACGCTGCTGCGCCGCTCGGGGGCGGTGAAGGACCCGCAGGCGCTGGAGCTCGTGTCGCTCTCCGAGTCCAGCGCGGTGCGCATGGGCGAGCTCATCGAGGCGCTGCTGCGCTTCTGCCGGGCGGGCACCCGGGGTGAGCCGGCGGTGGGCGAGCTGGACACCGCCGTGAGCACGCTGCTGCTGGAGGTGAGCCAGACGGCCGCCGCGCAGGGCGTGGCGCTGGAGCGCGAGCTGGCGTCCGGCGTGAAGGTGTCCTGCCCCTCGCAGCTCCTGCAGCTCATCGCGCAGAACCTGCTGTCCAACGCGGTGAAGTACACCGCGGGCCGGCCGGACGCGCGCGTCTCCGTGAAGGTGGTGCGCGAGGGCGGCGAGGCCGTCCTGGAGGTGGCCGACAATGGCATCGGCATGAGCGCGGAGACGCAGGTGAAGCTCTACCAGCCGTTCTTCCGCGCGCCGGAGGCCCGCGGGCGCCCCGGGCATGGGCTCGGCCTGGCCACCACGAAGCGGTTGGTGGATGCGTACGGAGGCTCGCTGCTGGTGTGCTCGGCGCTGGATTCGGGCACCCGGGTGACGGTCCGCTTTCCCCTCGCGGCCGAGGCCGCGCCCCCTGTTGTCCGCGGAGTCGGTACATGAACGCTGCCCGCATCCTCGTCGTCGATGATGACCCTCACGCGAGGGATTTGCTGAAGCGCCTGCTCGGCATGCTGGGGCAGGTGAACCAGGCCGCGGACCCGAAGGAGGCCGCCGCGCGCCTCGCCGAGGACGGGCCGTTCGACCTCGTGCTCACCGACATGGCCATGCCCAACCCGGGCGACGGGCTCACCGTGCTGAACGAGGTCCGCGCGCAACTGCCGGACACGCCCGTCATCGTGGTGACGGCCTTCGGCAACATCGAGGGCGCGCTGGACAGCATCCAGCAGGGCGCCTTCGACTACCTCTCCAAGCCCTTCGACGTGGACGCCATCGTGCGCGTGGCCCGGCGGGCGCTGGAGCAGAAGCGGCTGGTGGAGGAGAACCGCTCGCTGCGCAAGCAGGTGGAGCGCGGCTCCATGGTGGGGCGCAGCCCGGCGCTGCTCGAGGTGTACAAGCAGGTGGCGCGTGCGGCGGCCACCTCGGTGCCGGTGCTCATCACCGGCGAGACGGGCACGGGCAAGGAGATGGTGGCGCGGGCGCTGCACCAGCGCTCGCCGCGCGCCAGTGCGTCGTTCATCCCCGTGGACTGTGGCGCCATCGCCGAGTCCCTCATGGAGAGCGAGCTGTTCGGCCACGCGCGGGGCTCGTTCACCGGGGCCACGGGCGCGCGGCGCGGCCTCTTCGAGGAGGCCCACGGCGGCACGCTGTTCCTCGACGAGATTGGCGACGTGGGGCCGAAGATGCAGTCGCAGCTGCTGCGCGCGCTGCAGGAGGGGGAGATCCGCCGCGTGGGCGAGAGCTCGCCCGTGAAGGTGGACGTGCGCGTGGTGGCGGCGACGAACAAGGACCTGAAGGAGCGCGTGGCCGAGGGGCTGTTCCGCGAGGACCTGCTCTACCGGCTGGACGTGGTGCACCTGCACCTGCCGCCCCTGCGCGAGCGGCGGGAGGACATTCCGGCCCTGGTCGAGCACTTCGCCGCGCTGCACGCCCGCGGCGGCGTGGCGCCCGTGGTGCCGCCCGAGGCCATGACGCGGCTCACCGCCTACGACTGGCCGGGCAACGTGCGGCAGTTGGAGAACGTGGTGGCCCGGGCGCTCGCGCTCAACGTGACGGGCGTGCTGGGGCCTCAGGACTTCCCCGAGCCCATCGGCGACGCGCCGAAGCGGTTGAGTGGACTGGCCGGGGACATGCCGAGCCTCGCCGAGCTGTCCCGGCGCTACGCGGCCCACGTGCTCCAGCACGTCGGCGGCAACAAGAGCGAGGCCGCGCGCCTGCTCGATGTGGACCGCAAGACGCTCTACAAGCTGCTCGAGGCCCACGACTCGGCGGAGTAGGGGGCTCGGGGGGTTCAGCTCACCACGGAGACCGTGACCCGACGGTGATGCGGGGACGTCCGGTGCTCCCAGACGTAGATGCCCTGCCACGTCCCGAGGTGGGCATCGCCGCCCTTCACCGGGACGTTCAGCGAGTTCTGCGTCAGCACCGTCCGCACGTGCGCCGGCATGTCGTCCGGCCCCTCGGCATCGTGGCGGAAGAGCGGGTCCCCGTCCTTCACCAGCCGGGAGAAGAATGACTCCAAGTCCCTGCGCACGTCCGGGTCCGCGTTCTCACAGAGCAGCAGCGAGGCGCTCGTGTGGTGCAGGAAGATGGTGCACAGGCCCTCCCGCGCACCGCTCTCCGAGACGGCTCGCCGCACCTCGTCCGTGATGTCGTAGAAGCCCCGGCCCCGGGTGGCCACCGTCAGTTCCCTCGCGTGATACATGGCTCGCCTCCCGGGGCTTCGGGTGCAATCAACGACTCGTGAGACGGGTGTGCAGGAACTCCGCCATCCGCTCCATCACTTCCGGGGCGATGGTGTGCGGTCCGTCGAACGGGAGGAACTCCAGCGACAGCCCCGCGTCCGTCAGCAGCTTCTGGAGCCGCTCCGCCTGGTGGAACGCGAGGACGTTGTCGTAGCGCCCGTGAGCCTGCAGCACCGGCAGGCCCTTGCGCTTCTCCGCCCGCTGCTTCCACTCGTCCTGGCAGAGGAGCGTCCCCGACAGGATGCACAACCCCGCGGGTGCCTCCTCCAGCCGCAGCGCCACGTCCGTCGTCACCATGCCGCCCTGGCTGAACCCGCCCAGGACGATTCGTCCGTAGGGCAGCTTCGTCGCCGTCGACAGCGCCGACAGCAGGCTCATCAGCGCGCGCCGCGCCTGCACGAACCCCTCGGGCGTCGAGACCGCGAACTTGTCCCAGTCCCGCTCCTGCCCCGTCAGCACCTCCTGGGGCAGGTGGAACCACGCCCGGGCGAACGGCATCCCCATCGCCGAGAGCGACAGCGGCGCCGCCGGGAACACGAACCGCACCTTCGCTCCCAGCTCCGGCTTCAGCTCCACCAGCTCGTGCGCCAGCGGCACCAGGTCCGTCGCGGGCGCTCCGAAGCCGTGGCACAGCACCACCGCCAGCTCCGGGCTCGCTCCCTCGGGAAGCGCCTCCACCACCTGGCAGTCCAACTCGCCCAGCCGCGTGCTCACCCTTCTCATCGCTCGCTCCTAGCCCGGCTGCGTGTCGCTGATCGTCACCTTGTTCAGCACCACGTCCTTCAGCGGCTTGTTGCGCTCCGCCGTCGGCACAGTCGAGATGCGCTCCACCACGTCGTAGCCCTTCACCACCTCGCCGAAGATGGTGTGCCGGTTGTTGAGGTGCTGCGGCGTCGACGTGGTGATGAAGAACTGGCTCCCGTTCGTCTCCGGACCCCGGTTCGCCATCGCCAGCAGGCCCGTCTTGTTGAACGTCCGGCCGCTCTGGAACTCGTCCTCGAAGGTGTAGCCCGGCGAGCCCGCTCCCACCCCGAGCGGATCTCCTCCCTGGATCATGAACTGCGGAATCACCCGGTGGAAGAGGATGCCCTGGTACAGCGGCGTGCCCTTCTTCACCTCCTCGGTACGTGGGTCTTTCCACGTCTGCTCACCGGTCGCGAGCCCCACGAAGTTGGCCACCGTGAGCGGCGCGTCCTTCGAGAAGAGCTTCACCACGATGGAGCCCTCGCTCGTGTCCAGGGTGGCGTACAGCTCCTGTCCCTTCAGCGCCTTCTGCTGCCAGGGGCCCGGGTTCTCCGCCGGAGGACGCGTCCGAGGCTGGTTCCCCGCGGGGCCGCCGCTCCCGGCCGGAGCCGTCTGGGCCGCCTGGGGGGCGGTGCCGGTGGAGGTCTTGCCCTCGGCCTGCTTGTCCTTGTCCTTGGAGCAGGCGGTCAGGGCCAGGAGGAGCGTCATCGTCAGGATTCGGGTTCGCATGGGCCGGGCATCCTACAGAGCGAACGAGGGCTCGCAACCCGGGCCGTAGGGGAATGGTGCCCGCTGAACCGCTGTTCAGAAGGCCGCACCCCGGGCCGGAGCGTTCAATCCCGTACCGATACCCTTTTCCGTTGGGTCGGGAGGGAACCGTAGAATCCGAGGCATCGTCAGTTCTCTGGGTCCTCGCCCGTACGCGGAACCCGGGTCGCTCCCTCTGGAGGAAGCAATGGCTGCCAGCGTCACCAAGGATGTCGTCGTGCTGCTGCCGGGTCTGCTCGGCAGCGTGCTGGAGCGGGACGGGAAGGAGGTGTGGGGCCTCTCGGGTGGCGCGCTCCTGCGCGCGATGACGAGCCTCGGTGGGAGCGTGGAGTCGCTCACCCTGAAGTCCGACAGCGGGGGCGAGCTCGCCGACGATGGCGTGGTGGCGACGAAGGTGCTGCCCGACACCCAGCTCCTGCCCGGCTTCTGGAAGGTGGACGGCTACACCCAGGTGGCCCGCACGCTGGAGAGCCGGCTCAACCTCATCCCCGGCGCCAACTTCTTCACGTTCCCCTACGACTGGCGGCGCGACATCCGCATCACCGCGCAGCGCCTCGAGCGCGAGGCCATGGGGTGGCTCCATCGGTGGCGCGAGGCGAATGGCGGCTCGCCCGACTCGCGCCTCATCCTCGTGGCCCACTCCATGGGCGGCGTCGTGTCGCGCTACTTCCTCGAGTGCCTCGGCGGCTGGAAGCACACCCGGGCCCTCATCACCTTCGGCACGCCCCACCGTGGCTCGTTCATGGCGCTGCAGGCGCTCGCGCTGGGCTTCCGCAAGAGCCTCGGGCCGGTGAAGCTCTTCGACGTGTCGGCGATGGTGCGCTCGCTGCCCTCGGCGTACCAGCTCCTGCCCACCTACCCATGCATCCAGATGCCGGATGGGAGCCTCGTCCGGCCGGGGGAGGCCCAGGGCATCGCCCAGCTCGACCCGACCCTGGCCGCGGAGGGCCTCGCCTTCCAGCGGGAGATTCTCAGCGCCGTGGAGTCCAACTCCCGCAGCTCCGAGTACCTCGAGCGCGGCTACCACCTGTACCCCGTGGTGGGCACCTTCCAGCCCACGCTGCAGAGCGCGCGCCTCGGGAAGTCCGGGCTGGAGATGCTCTATTCGCTGCCGGACGGCCGGGACATGGGCGGTGATGGCACCGTGCCTCGGGTGTCCGCCCTGCCGGTGGAGGAGCGGGACCACGCGCGCGCCATGTTCAGCGCCACGTCCCACGCCTCGCTGCAGAACGCCTTCGAGGTGCTCGCCCACGTGGAGGGCGTGCTCTCCGGCCAGGACATCAACCTCAACGAGTTCCGCGGCACGCGTGGCGTGTCGCCCCGGAACCTCTCGCTGCACCTCGACGACGCGTACGCGCACGACGAGCCCGTGACGGTGCGCGTGCGTCCCTCGGAGGAGCCCGTCTCGCTCCAGGCCTATGTGGCGAACTCGGACACGGGCGAGTCCTTCCAGGTGGCGCTCAAGCGCGGGCCGGACGGTCTGCACGAGGGCACGCTGCGGCCTCTGCCGCCGGGCGTGTATCGCATCGTCGTCAAGGGAGGCCCCGAGGTCGTCCCCGTGGCCAACGTCTTCGCCGTCTTCCCCGGCGAGGGCCAGTTGTCCGGGGTGGAGGACGAGCGGCACGGGACTCCCGGTCAGGCGATGCCTCCGGTACCCGCGGCGGGCGCGCATCCCGCGCTGGAGTCGTTCCTGGGCGACCTGGTGCCCCGGGTGGGCCTGGAGACGGAGCCGTTCCGCTCGTCTGACCATCAGGTGAAGCTGTCCGCGCCCAGGCCCGAGGTCCGGGACGAGGGGCAGACCATCACGCGCCACCCCTCGGTGTCGCCGATCGTGCCCGCGCGTCCGGGGCAGGCCCTGCCCCTCTCCGTGGACCTGCTGCTGGCGGAGTTGGATCCAGACACGGAGTCCTCGGGCGTCTCCATCTCCGGGTTGGACCCGAACTGGAAGGAGCTGCCCATCAAGGTGCGCCTGCTCTGCTCGGACATGACGTTCCGTCCAGGCGGTGACACGGGCGTGGTGCTGGTGCGGCGCAACCAGGACTCGCTCGCCGCCACCCTCACGGGCACCGTGAACCCGAACGCCTCCGGCGAGCTCACCGTGGTGGCCACCTTCGAGCACGGGGGGCGCTTCTGCGGCGCGGCCCGCCGGCGCATCCCGCTGGAGCCCGGTGCGGCGGGCCTGCCGGGTCCGTCTGCCTCGTCGTCGGCGGGCCCGGACTCGCGTGGGGACGAGGCCACCGAGGGCCAGAGCGCGTTCTCCATCGAGGTCGATGCCCGGAAGCCCCACCTGACGGTGCAGATCCACCGCCTGGACCGGAGCAACCCGCGGCGCCTGTACTGGATGCTCCAGGTGCCGGTGGACTGCGAGGGGCTGCCGGCCCGGCTGTCGGGCGAGGTGGACCTGGGCTCGGACCCGGCCGCCTTCTTCCAGAGCGTGGCCAATGCCGCCCGGGAGATGCGCTCCGGAGAGCACTACCCTTTTTTTCTCGGGCTGGGGCAACTGCTCTACCAGCGGACACCGGCGGCCTTCCGGGAGACGTTTCGCGCCCTGCGTCACCAGTACGGGCCGGGCTTCCCCATCCAGTTCATCAGCGATGACCCGCATATCCCCTGGGAGCTGATGGCGCCCTCGGACGTGCCGGGAGCGGGGCTGCTGTGCGTGGAGCACCCGGTGGCGCGGTGGCTGCTCGACTACCAGACGTCGCTGACGGCGCGCCTGCCGCACGGGGACATCCTCACCATCGCCCCGGACTACCAGTACCACGCGCATCTGGCGCCGCTGCCCGAGGCGCAGCAGGAGTCGCTGCACCTCGCCCGGCGCTTCGGCGCGGTGCGAGTGCCGGGCAGCCGCAAGCGCGTGCTGGAGGTGCTGAAGGGGGGCTACGTCAAGCCCGTGGGGCTGCTGCACTTCGCCGGGCACGGCAAGTACAGCGGGGACGCGGTGACGCCTTCGTACATCTACCTGGAGGACGGGCCGCTGCACACGCTCGAGGTGCGCAACCCGCTGGTGACGATGGGCCGGAGGTTCCGGCCGCTCGTGCTCTTCAACGCCTGCGAGGTGGGCGCGGCCACCGAGCTGCTCGGCGGCATGGGCGGGTGGGCCGAGGCCTTCGTGAGCGAGCGCTTCGCCGGCTTCATCGCGCCGCTGTGGCCGGTGCAGGACGGGCACGCGCGCAACGTGGTGGAGCAGCTCGTGGCGGACATGAGGGAGAAGCAGCTCACCGTGGGCGAGGCGCTCCGGGCCCTGCGCGAGCGTGAGGCCCAGAAGTCCCCCACGTACCTCTCCTACGTCTTCGTGGGGGATGTGATGGCGCGGCTGTCGCAGGTGGCCGTGGCGGCGGGCGTGGCCGCGGCGTGAGGCAACTGGAAGAGGCACGAATGCGCTGGGTCGAGGCTGGTGCCAGTAGCGATATTGGCTTGTGGTGGATTGCTGATGACATCCGCCAGCTCAGGCCCGGAGCGTCGGAGGAGGAGATTCGTCATGAAGCGCTTCGGGCTCTCCAGCCCTTGCTGAGCCAGGGCTTGCTCCGGGCCATCCGCCTGCTTCCGGGCGGTGACTACCAGCCCTGGGGTGGTTCGGTGGACGAGCAGCTCGCACGCATCGACTCGGAGTGGGCACGCCTTGGACGCCCCCCCGACATTGGAGACATCGTCTGGTTCATAGGGGCCCGGGAGTGATACCTCCCGGGATTCAGGCCCTCGTGTCGAGTGCGAGGGCCACCATCGTCTCGGTGATGTCGCTCGGGTAGTAGTTGGAGAAGCTGCCGGACGGCGGGACATGGGCGGTGACGGCACCGTGCCGCGGGGGTCCGCCCTGCCAGTGGAGGAGCGGGACCACGCGCACCTGGTTCAGTGGTAGACGTCTACAAGTGAGCGGGCCTTTCTCCGTGCAGCGGTTTCACGGCTCCTGGGACGCCGGAGCCCGTTTGCCGCACCCAGGAGGTCTCGCCATTCAGACCCATCCTGGCGTCCCCGCATGAGCGCTGCCTCGGGCCCTGTCGGACCCATCAGGTATTCCGTTAGGCTGGCTACCCAAAAGAGGGTGGTCAGGACTCGGAGGCGTTCCCATGAAGCCGCTCTGGATGCGCTGGCGCTGGTGCTGCTCGCCGGCTGCGGCACCGTTACCCGTGCCGTACGCCTGGACACAGGACAGGGCAAGCCCCGCGTCCACACCCCGGACCCTGGCCAGGAGCCGGTGCGGCTGCGCGCGGACGAGCTCGAGCAGTCGCTGGCGGAGGTGGCCCGGGACGTGAAGCCCGCTGCGCATCCCCTGAGGCGGGCACGGGCGCTGATGTTCGAGTCCTGGCAGGAGGAGGTGTACCTGGAGTGGACGGGACGGCGCCTGGAAGCCGCGGCGTCGGATACGCGAGGGCCCCGGCTGCTCGCGGAGCAGGACGAGGTGACGCGGGGTTATGGGCGCTGGTGCGAGCGAAGGAGCCACCAGGAGGACTGCTTCTCCCTGCTGAAGGACACGCCCACGCTCGATGCGGATGGGCGGTACACGCTGGCGATGGCCATCGCCGTGGACTCGGTGTGGGACGAGACGAAGGCGGCGCTGGTGGAGCTGGCGGACCCCGAGGCGGTGCGGGCCAGCATCGTGTCCGCCATGGCCATGTACATGCTGCTCTGGGTGCTACCCGAGCCGGTGAGCAAGGGCCTGGCCGCTACCCTGACGGCTGCCCTCATCGCCTACCTCGGGGTGGACACGGTGTGGGGGTTGATAGGGGGCTGGGTCCAGTTGGTGGAAGAGGTGGACCGGGCCAGGAACTTCGAGGAGTTGCGGGAGGCGGGCGAGCGGTACGGCAAGGTGATGGGCAGGCACGCGGCGAGGGCCTTCGTGCTGCTGGCGACGGCGGCCATCGGCAATACGGTGGGATTGGCGGGGAAGGGGCCGGGGCTGCCGGGCTACTCGCGAGCCGCGGTGCTGGCGGAGACGCAGGGCGGCTTCCGACTGGCGGCGGTGGGCGAGGTGCGCTCGGTGGCTGTGTCCGCCGAGGGCGCATTCACCATCGCCCTCACGCCGGGCGCGGTCGCCATGACGGCCCTGGGCGGAGGTGCAGGCGGTAGTTCAGGCACGAAGGGTCGCCTGACAGGACGCCCGACTCGACCCGGACCCAATGACAAGAGGCCAGAAAACATCAGAGCAATCGACCGCGAGAATGATTCTGCGCGAATCCTCGCGGACAGCGGCTACCATGTGGAGCAAAACCCTCTACCCAAGCCGAACGGAACGAAGCCTGATTACAAGATCGATGGGGAGTATTTCGACTGTTATGCCCCGTCCAGCCCAAGTGCCCGGAATATCGCCACCAACATGGAGACCCAAAAGGTACAAAGAGATCAGGCAAGCAGAATCATTTTGAATCTTGACGACACCAGCGTCACGCTCGATGCCATGAAGAAGCAGCTCACGGATTGGACGATTCCCGGCCTGAAAAAAGTCATCGGCATCAAGGCGGGTACGGTCGTCTCACTCTTCCCGTGAGTATGACAGGAGGATGGTGTGGGACTTGATAGTAGCTTGGACCTATCAACCACCATGACGCCCGAAGATGCATTGCGTCTCATGGCTGAGCGCTTCGGGATGACGTGGGGTGATGCCACTCATTTGATCGGACCCGCGCTCTGGATCAGCGCCATTGAGCCGAATCAGAACTGGAAGTCGTTGATCGAGGAAGGATTTCATTTCATCCCCGAGCTATCGGTGGGATTCCGGCTCGACCCGAACAGCGATGATTACGAAGAGGGAAATCGGGTCATGCTGCGCGCGACGATGCTCCTTCTGGAGCACAGCCGGGACGGTGTCCTCCTTTTCAACGGAGAGCACATCACGTTGCAAAGAATCGGGGGTCAGTTGGTGTTGAACGCGGACGCGGAAAACTGGACGGACGGACTACAACTGGAGGATGAAATCCGTCTTCCCCACGAGAAACGTTCTCTCCCATCACCCCTGCTGTAGTCCCCACCTCGTCTACGTCTCCAGTGCGAGCGCCACCATCGTCTCGGTGATGTCGCTCGGGTAGTAGTTGGAGAAGCCAGGGAGGCCCGTGAGGGCGCCCTCGGCGTGGTCCATGTCGTCCAGCCGCACCACGCGCGAGCCCGGCACCTCCGCGTCCACCGCGTTCACCAGCCCGTCGCACGCCCAGCCGTAGCGCTCGTGCACGTACGCGCACAGCGGCCGCATCAGCGAGCGCCTCGACAGCCGCGACGTCGCCAGCGCCACCGTGGGCACGTCCGTGGGGTAGGGGTGGCGCCGCACGAACTCCATCCGCTTCGCGTACGACAGGTCCTCCACCGAGCCCGCCTCCCCCTGGAAGAGCGAGGGGAAGGCCACGTCCAGCAGCCGCCGCAGCGAGGGCGTCGTCACCAGGTCGTTGGCGATGACCGAGCCGCCAAAGGGCGCCTGCAGCGCCACCACCGCGCGCACGTGCCGGCGCAGCTCCGGGTGGAGCGCCAGCGTGCTCATCGCCTCCACGCCCCCCTTGCTGTGGCCCACCAGCACCACCGTGCGGCCGAAGTGGACGGCGTCCAGCAGCGCGTCGCGCACCACCTCCACGTTGTCCACGAGCCGCCCCTCGGTGTCCACCGCCACCTCGCGCGTCTCCAGCCCCCGCTTCTCCAGGCGAAGCTGGTTGTCCTCCAGGTAGCCAGGCACCTCGTCGCCCAGCATCCCCTTCACCAGGAGGTACAGATGGCGCCGGGCCTCGTCCGGCAGCACTGGCTCGCCCTCGCGCACCCGCTGGTGCACCTCGCGGAAGCGGGCCGTCACATCCGTGGGCGGTGGCGTCTCCGCCTTGAACCAGCCGGCGAGCCCCGTGCTGCCGGCACCGGACCAGCGCTCGGCCTCGGGCAGCCCGCGCAGCGAGCGGACGAGCCTCGCCACCGCGCCCGTGGCGGGTGGCTTCAGGGTATTGGCGACGGGGCGCTCCCCCTCGGATGGGGAAGGCGGAGGGCGGGGAACGAGGTCCTTCTGGGACATGCGGACCCGGAGCCTACCAGGGCCGGGCCCTTCCGTTCTCACGGGCCCCGGGGCCCGTGGTACAAGGTGGGGGCATAGGGAGGAAGGACGCTGACGACCGGACAGGAATGGCTGGTGGATGTGAGCGGGTGCCCGCCGGAGCGCCTGAAGGAGCCCGGTGTGCTCGCGGCCCTGTTCGAGGAGCTCATCGTTCTGCTGGAGCTGAAGGTGGTGGGTCAGCCGCAGTGGCACGTCTTCCCGGAGCCGGGAGGCATCACCGGACTCACGCTGCTCGCGGAGAGCCACCTGGCCGTCCATACCTTCCCCGAGCACGGCTTCGCCGCGCTCAACGTCTACTGCTGCCGCCCCCGTACGCGCCCGGACTTCGAGGCGCTGGTGGTGCGGCACCTCGGCGCGGCCTCCTGCCGCGTCCGTGAGCTGCCTCGGGGGGTAGGGGCGTGACGCAGGGCAACTGCCCCTCCTGTGGGGCTCCCATCGAGTTCTCCGCTGGTACGGCGCAGGTGGTGGTGTGCGACCACTGCCAGACGGTGGTGGCGAAGAAGGGTCTCAACCTCGAGGCGCACGGGAAGATTGGCGCCATCGTCGATACCGACTCGCCCCTGCAGCTCAACGCGGAGGGTCGCATCGGCCGCGTCGGCTACCGGCTGGTGGGCCACCTCCAGAAGGACCATGGCGCGGGACCCTGGGACGAGTGGTACGTGGAGCTCGACGACGGGCGCACCGGCTGGCTCTCCGAGGCCGAGGGCGCCTTCTACTTCCTGCTCGCCTCGGGCGTGGAGCAGGGCCTGGGGTACGACGACCTGCATCCCGGCCACCGCTTCAGCCTGAAGGACCACCGCTTCGTGGTGGAGGAGCGCGGGCGTGCCCGGGTGGTGGCCGCCGCGGGCCAGCTCCCCAGCGACGTGGACCCGAGCGCGGACAGCTACTACGTGGACGTCACGGGTCCCAGCGGCGCCTTCGCCTCGCTGGACTTCGGCACCGAGCGGGGTAACCCCGAGGTCTACATCGGCCGGAAGCTGAAGCTGTCCGAGCTGGGCATCGCCGCGGACCAGCTCCGGCCCCGGGTGAAGAAGGTGGCGCTGCAGCAGGCGCGCTGCACCCACTGCAACGGTGCGCTGGAGCTGCGCGCTCCGGACCGGACGAAGCGCGTGGCCTGCCCCTACTGCGGCGCGCTGCTCGACGCGAGCCAGGGCAAGCTGGCCTTCCTCCAACTGCTGGAGAAGCCGGACCACGCGCCCCTGATTCCCCTGGGGGCCCGGGGCAAGCTGGATGGCGCCCAGTGGGTGTGCATCGGCTTCCTGGTGCGCTCGTGCACGGTGGAGGGCGTGCGCTACCCCTGGGAGGAGTACCTCCTCTTCAACCGGGAGCGCGGCTTCACCTGGTTGATGAACTCCAACGGGCACTGGGTGTTCCTCACGCCCCTGGACGCGGGCGAGGTGGCGGTGTCCCCGGGCGTCGCCGCGCACCTGGAGGGCAAGCGCTACCGGGCCTTCCAGCGCGTGACGGCCATCACCGAGGCCGTGCTGGGCGAGTTCTACTGGGAGGTGAAGGCGGGCGAGTGGGCCGAGGCCGAGGAGTACGTGAATCCACCGTACTCGGTGAACCTGGACCGCAACGACAACGAGGTGACGTACACGCGGGGCGAGTACCTGCTACCCGAGGTGGTGCGCGAGGCCTTCCAGCTCAAGGAGCCCCTGCCGACGCCCCAGGGCATCGCCCCCAGCCAGCCCAACCCGCACTCGAGCGCGCCCGCCTGGAAGTGGACGGGCCTCTGGGCCATGGCGCTGCTCGCCGTGTACCTCTTGGTCAACGTGCGGGCCGCCCGGGAGACGGTGCTGGTGGAGCAGGTGGCCGTGGCGCAGGACGCACAGTCCGGCACGCCCTCGGCCATGCACTTCAGCCAGCCCTTCGACATCCACAAGAAGGGCAACGTGCGCGCCGAGGTGTCCTCGCCGGTGAACAACGGCTGGCTCGGCGTCCAGGGCGACCTGGTGAACGAGGCCACCGGCGAGGTGGTCAGCTTCTACGAGGAGATCAGCTACTACTCCGGCAGCGACTCGGACGGCTCCTGGAGCGAGGGAGGACAGAGCGAGACGGAGTACGTGTCCTCGGTGGCGCCGGGGCGCTACGTGCTGCGCACCACCGCCTTCTTCGATGGCTCAGCCGCGGGGGCAGAACTACAAGGTGACGCTCGTCAGCGACACTCCGCGCGGCAGTTGGTTCTGCTGCTCGCTGGTGCTGCTGCTCATCGCGCCCGCGCTGGCGTTCTTCCGCTCGTCCAGCTTCGAGTCATCCCGCTGGGCGGAGAGCAACCTGGGCTCCGGCTCGGATGATTGAGGGAGGGTGGCCATGAAGTACATCGGTGGAATCATCGTGCTGGTCTACGCCGTGGTGGCGTTCTCTGGCTGGGAGCCCTTCACCCGCGCGCAGCGGGGTCAGACGGGCACGCGCGGCGGTGGAGTGCGCACCTGGACCGGCGGTTTCATGGGAGGGAAGTGATGCTGATGGGGCTGCTCGCAGTGGTGGTGAACGTGGACAACCTGGTGGCGAGCGTCGTGTACTCGCTCATCGGGCTGGCGGTGTTCGTGGCGGGCCTGTTCGTGTTCCGGCTCATCATGCCGTTCGACGTGCACAAGGAAATCGAGGTCGATCAGAACACGGCCCTCGGCATCGTCATGGGCTCCTTCATCATCGGCCTGGCCATCATCGTGGCCGCGGCCATCTCGGGCTGATGCCCTCGTCGCAGGCAGTACCCGCGTGAACAAGACGCTCCTCTTCGTCACCGTCCTCGTCATCGCCACGTGCGGGCTCATCTACGAGCTCATCGTCGGCACGCTCGCCAGCTACCTGCTCGGCGACTCCATCACCCAGTTCTCCACCGTCATCGGCGTCTACCTCTTCGCCCTGGGCATCGGCGCGCTGGCTCTCGCGCTTCATCGAGCGCGGGCGTGGCCCAGCGCTTCGTGGAGATCGAGCTGGCGGTGGCGCTGGTGGGCGGCTTCTCCGCGCCGCTGCTCTTCCTCACCTTCGCCGCTCGCGCGACGTCTTCCGGGTGGCGCTCTACGGCGAGGTGCTGGTCATCGGCACGCTGGTGGGGCTGGAGATTCCCCTGCTGCTGCGCATCCTCAAGGACCAGCTCCAGTTCAAGGACCTGGTCAGCCAGGTGCTGACGTTCGACTACCTGGGCGCGCTGGCGGCGAGCATCTCCTTCCCGCTGCTCTTCGTGCCCAAGCTGGGGCTGGTGCGCACCTCGCTGCTCTTCGGCCTGCTCAACGCGCTGGTGGGCCTGTGGAGCACCTGGCTGCTGGCGCCCGTGCTCGGCCAGCCCGGCGCGGCTGCGGGTGAAGGCGGTGGGGCTCAGCCTGCTGCTGGTGGTGGGGCTCGTGCTGGGCGACCGGATGACGACCTTCTCCGAGGAGCAGCTCTACGCCGACGAGGTGGTGCACGCGACGCAGCTCGCCCTACCAGCGCATCGTGGTGACGCGCAGCAAGCGCGGGCTTCTCGCTGTTCCTCAACGGCAACCTGCAGTTCTCCAGCGTGGACGAGTACCGCTACCACGAGGCCCTGGTGCACCCGGCGCATCGGTGCGCGCCGGGCAGCGCGGAGCGGGTGCTGATCCTCGGCGGCGGCGACGGGCTCGCGGCGCGCGAGGTGCTGCGCTACCCCGAGGTGCAGAACGTCACCCTGGTGGACCTGGACCCGGCGATGACCGGGCTCGCCATCGCGCTACGGCGAGCTGGCCGAGCTCAACGCGCACTCGCTGACGACCCGCGGATGCACGTCGTCAACGACGGACGCGATGCAGTGCCTCGCCGGAGGGGAGCGACACCTGCGACGTCATCATCGTGGACTTCCCCGACCCGAACAACTTCTCGCTGGGCAAGCTGTACACCACGCGCTTCTACGAGCTGCTGAAGACGCGGCTGGCGCCGGAGGGCGTGGCCGTCATGCAGAGCACCTCGCCGCTCGTTCGCCCGGCGCTCCTTCTGGTGCATCGACGCCACGCTGAAGGCGGCGGGCTTCTGGACGCAGCCGTACCACGCGCTGGTGCCCTCCTTCGGCGAGTGGGGCTACGTGCTGGTGGCCCACGAGGCCCGCGCCGCAGCGCCGCCCGCTGCCCGAGGGGCTGCGCTTCCTGTCCGAGGACACGCTGGCCACGCTCTTCCAGTTCCCCGCGGACATGGGCCCGCTGCCGGCCGAGGTGAACCGGCTCAACAACCAGGTGCTCGTCCACTACTACGAGGAGGAGTGGTCGGCGGTGGAACTGACGCGGCGGGAGCTCGTCGCCGCGTTCCTCGGCTCGGCGGTGGCGGCCAGTGCGTGCCGGCGGGAGCGTCCGCGCGAGCCGGTGCCCGGGGCCATCGTGGACAGGGCCGTGGACGTGGGACACAAGCTGCGGGGCGGCCCGCTGCCGCGTGCGGCGGAAGCGCAGCCGGTGGACGTGCTGGTGGTGGGCGCGGGCATGGCGGGCCTGAGCGCGGCGTGGCGACTGGCGGCCGCGGGCGTGAAGGACGTGCGGGTGGTGGAGCTGGACTCGGAGCCCGGGGGGCACGTCGCGCTCGGGGCGCAACGAGGTGTCCGCGTACCCGTGGGGCGCGCACTACCTGCCGGCCCCGCTGGTGGACGCCGGGCCGGTGATGCGGCTGCTGCGCGAGATGGGCGCGGTGACGGGCGTGGACGCGGAGGGCTACCCCACCTTCGCCGAGGAGATGCTCATTCGCGAGCCCGAGGAGCGTCTCTTCTACAAGGGCGAGTGGTACGAGGGCCTCTACCTGCGCGCGGGGGCGAGCGCGGCGGACCTCGCGGAGCTGGAGCGCTTCGAGGCGAGGATGAATGCCTTCGGGGCGGCGCGGGACGCGAAGGGGCGCAAGGCCTTCGCGGTGCCCACGGCGCTCTCCAGCGACGACGCGGAGTGGACGGCGCTCGACCGGGTGACGATGGCGCAGTGGCTGGAGGCGGAGGGCTTCCGTTCGCCGAGGCTGCGCTGGCTGGTGGACTACGCGTGCCGGGACGACTACGGCACCACGGCCGAGGGCGTCTCCGCCTGGGCGGGCATCTGGTACTTCGCCGCGCGGCAGGACGGGAAGGGCGAGCGCAGCGAGGGTTTCCTGAGCTGGCCCGAGGGCAACGGCCGACTGGTGAAGCAGTTGCTGTCCTCGCTGCCGGCGGGGCAGGTGGAGCGGGACGTGCTGGTGCACTCGGTGGAGCCCGTGGAAGGGGGCTGCCGGGTGGACGCGGTGGAGGCGGGGACGGGGAGACCTCGGGCGTTCCGGGCTCGGCAGGTGGTGCTGGCCTGTCCGCGCTTCGTCGCGGCGCACGTGGTTGCGCCGTGGCGGGAGAAGCGCCCCGAGTGGCTGGGAGCCTTCCAGTACGGACCGTGGGTGGTGGCCAACCTGACGCTCGCGGAGCTGCCTCGCTCCCGGGGCTTCCCGCTGGCGTGGGACAACGTCTTCTACGAGAGCCGTAGCCTGGGCTACGTGGTGGCCACGCACCAGTCGCTGCGCATGGACGAGCGCGGGCCCACGGTGCTCACCTGGTACCTGCCCATGGCCGGACTGGACGCGAAGGCCGAGCGCCAGAAGGTGCTCTCCGCCGGCTACGCCAAGTGGGAGGGGCTGGTGATGGCGGACCTGATGGCCGCGCACCCGGGCATCGCCGAGCAGGCCCGTCGCCTGGAGGTGATGCGCTGGGGGCACGCGATGGTGCGCCCCTCTCCGGGTTTCATGTGGGGGCCGGCGCGCTTCGCGGCGCAGGAGAGCCTGGGGGAGGCGCTGCACTTCGCGCACTCGGACCTGGGGGGCATGGCCCTCTTCGAGGAGGCCAACTGGTTTGGCGTGAGGGCAGCGGAGCGGGCCTTGAGGGGACTGGGGCGCTCCGCTCCGAGTTGGCTCTGAGGGATGCACCCTCTTGAAGAGAGCTGCGCGAGTCGAATGATACTCGCCAGCAGTGAGGAGCCCGCCTGATACCCTCAAGGCATGCTCCCATACGTTCTCTTCGGCCTGCGCCTGCTCCCTCTGCTGCTCTCGATTGAAGCGCAGGGATTCGCTCATGTTCCAGCCCAAGCGCATGGCGCGAGCGCTCGCTCATGCGTGGCAAGAGACCTTTCGCCGGAAATCGATTCCAACTCGCTGTCTGCTCCGGCCTCCGCCTGGGCGCCTCTACCAGACACCGGTGCTGACGAGCTGGGGATGGCTCCTTCCGGAGCAGTTGCCGGAAAGGGGAAGAGCAGTCTCAACTTCACCAAGAAGGGGAAGTCCCTCGTCAAAGAGAAGAATGCAGCAAAAAACGACGGAAAGATCATCTGCGAGAACTGCAAAACAGAAACAGTTCCAGGCCAGAAGCACGTCAAGGGCACTACTCCCCCCTCCAATGAGGCCCATGTCGACCATGTCATACCGAAAGCCCAGGGCGGCAAGGGCGACGCCTCGAATGGACAGGTGCTATGCCGTGACTGCAACCTCAAGAAGAGCGACAATCCCCAGTGAGGCACGGAATGGCTAGCGACAATTCCGAGAACCTCGTCAAAATCCTCTTCGAGCTACAGCAGGATGAGGACGGCTATCCGCCCGTGACCTGTGAAAGCGTATGGGCAACGCCGGTCGCGCAAGGACTGTATCGTCTTGGCAACATTCCCTTCTTCGCACGCGGAGTTGCCTACGAGGATGTCGTCTCGGCCGTCAGGAAGGACGATGGCTCGCTCGGCTTCGTCGAGGTCGTCCGGCCCTCTGGGCACAGCACGCTGCGCGTCATCGCCTACGAAGAGTCCGATGCTCCTGTTCTCCGTCATAAGCTGGAGGAGCTCGGGTGTGCCACCGAGCAGAGTCACATTCCGAATCTCTTCGCTGTCGATGTCCCCCTTTCGGTCTCGCTGGACGCAGTGAAGCATTTGCTCGATGCGGACAATACCTCGGAGCGCTGGGAGTACGAGGAAGCCTGCCTCAGCGAGCCGTCCCTTCGCGAATGAAGCTCATTGTGGGGGATGAAGCGTGACTGGTCGGGACGTCCACCTGAGAGGCGTGGACCTCGTCATCCTGGTGTCGTGCTCGCTGGCGGCCCTGGCGCTCGTAGGGCCAGCGCGTTGGGCTCCCGGAGCCGAGAGAGCCGCCGTCCATTTCGCTCTCTTCGCGCTCGGCCCCCTGGTGCTGCGCACACTGGAGGCCACCTTCCCGCGACAGCGGATGCTGGCCTTCGTGGCCTCCTTCTGGCTGCTGCCGGTGTTGAGCCTCGGCCACGAGATGATGAAACCGCTGGTGATCGCCGTCACCCCGGTGCTGCGCGATGCCCAGCTCGCGGCCATGGACCAGCGGTTGTTCGGCGCGCAGGCCTCGGTCGGAGCTCGGGCAACTCGTCTCCCCGTGGCTCACCGAGATTCTGATGGTCTGCTACTACGGCCACTTCGTCTGGGCGGTCGCGCTCGCCGTGGTGCTGTACTTCTCGGGGCGCCGCGAGGTCTTCGACGAGTACCTGCTGGCGCTCAGCCTGCTCTTCGCCTTCAACTACTTCAGCTACGCGTTGGTGCCAGCCATCGGCCCGCGCTACTTCCTCTTCCACCAGTTCTCCGAGCCGTTGCAGGGGCCGTGGCTCACGTCCTTCCTGGACTCGGTGATGCGCACGCCGCCCTTCGCGAAGGACTGCTTTCCCTCGGGGCACACCGGAGTCACCCTGCTGGTGTTGGTGTATGCCTTCCGCTTCGAGCGGCGCCTCTTCCGGGTGATGTTGCTGCCGGGCCTGGGTCTCATCACGGGCACGCTGGTGGGGCGCTTCCACTACGCGACGGACCTGCTGTGCGCGGTGCCGCTGGTGCTGGTGGTGCTGGGGCTCTCCTTCGGGTGGAGCCGGGTGGCGGCGCGGCGCGAAGCCATGGCGCACCAGGTGCCGATGGATGCCATCCTCCGCCCCTGAGCAGGACCCAGGCCTCTTGACGTCAGGTCGGCTGGACGGTGCAGCGGCCCTCGGCTCCGCTCGTCAGGTCTTCGGCCACCGTGCGCAGCAGGCCCCGCGTCAGCGCCGAGCGCTCCGCCTCCGTCTTCTCCCCCTGTGTGAGCCACTGCGCCACCTTCCCCAGGCTCGCCGTGGTCACCACCTGCAGCCGCACCCCCACCTCCACCACGAAGGCATCGTCTTCCTCCGGCGCCTCCTCCAGCACCCACGCCACCCGCTCCAGCTCCAGCGTCCTCGGTGAGGCGAGTGGTCTGTCGTCCAGCACCCAGGCGCTTCCCTTCGTGTACGCCAGCACCTGAGTCAGTCGTGTCCTGTCCACCTGCTCGGAGAACCACAGCGGCCGGGGTCGTAGCAGCCGCAGCTCCACTTCCAGCCGCCCCGCCAGTCCCAGCCGCATCAACCGCTCCAGCTCGGGTGCCACCAGCGCGAGCGCCTCGGGCCGCACCACCACGCGGCGCCCCACCCGCGTCGCCGAGCACGTCACTCGCGGTGGCTCTTCCGCCCAGGCCCGGGGCGCGAGCAGGCCCACCGCGGCCACCAGCGCCGCGAGGTGTCTCCTGCTCGTGCTCGTGCCGGGTGCCCTCATGGTGCCTCAGAAGGGCCGGACGAAGAGCAGCCGCGCCTCGGGGGTGATGGACGCCTGCTCGTCCGTGCGCCACGCCACCGTGAAGCGCGTCGTGTCACCGAAGTAGAGCTGCGCGCCCACGCCCAGCCGAGGGTCCATCCAGCCCGCCTCGCCCCGGTGCACCGCTCCCACGTCCGCGAAGGCTCCGACGAAGCCCCACCGGTACTCCGCGCTCGCGAGCAGCGAGGCATCGCCCCGGAACTCCTTGAAGGAGTAGCCGCGCAGCGCGTCCCAACCGCCCAGCGCCTCCCGCTTCTGCATCGGCAGGTCCTCGCCTCCCGCCACGCGCAGGCGCAGTCGCAGGCCGGCATCACGGCCCGTGCTCGCGTACAGCACGCTGTCGCTCACCACCTTCCAGAACCGGAATTGAAGGTCTCCGCCCAGCGCGGGGCTGCCCACCTCCACCGTCAGCAGGCTGCGCAACGCCGTGCGCTCCGGCCACTCCCAGTCGTGCCGCAGCAGCGACAGCTCGGGGCTCCGGGAGAGCGAGCCCACTCCCTCGGCCCGCACCGCGTCGCTCGCGAACTCGACCCGGCCCACCATCGAGGTCATTCGTCCCTCGTCCACCGCCGGGTTGGGGAAGGGCGCCGAGTCGCGCCGGAAGAGGGAGAACGGAGGGGTAAAGCTCACCAGCGAGTCGTAGTCGTCCCGCCGGTACTCCGCCCCGGCGAGCCACTTCGTCCCGAAGCGCCAGGTGGCGAAAGCCGTGTAGCCGCTGCGCCGGAAGTACTCCGCGTCCGGACGGTTGAGCAAGGCGGAGTAGAGGAACGAGTCGATGGCTCCCAGCCGCCACCGGTCGAACGTGTCCGTGAAGTCGTAGACCTGGGCCCCCACCTCGGCGAGCCGCAGCACCGGCACCTGCACCTTCGCACCCGCCAGCCAGTTGAGCCGCCGCTGGAACCGCGTCTGCTCGGGGTCCCCCGGAATCTGCTGGCCGCCCCACCGCAGCGGGATGGTCAGCGCGCCGTCCAGCACCAGGTGTGCCCGGTTGCGCACGTCCCACAACGTGAGCGAGGTGGACAGGCCCGGCGCGAAGCCCGTCACCTGCGTGTGCATGGGGATGAGGTCGACGTCGAAGGCGGGGCCGCGCGGGCGCACGTACACCACCACGCGCCGGCCCTCGGTCGTGATGGCGTCCCCGGTCTTCTCGTCCCACTGCTCCGTGAGCGTCTCCCAGGTCAGCTCGACGTCCTTCTCCCAGGTCTTCTTCTTCTTGCGCCGCTGCTCCTCCGCCACCGGGCGGTAGTGCCTCACACCGCTCTCGTCGAGCTCCTCCACGAAGCGCATGGCCGGCGCGGGCAGCGTCTCCACGTCCCACAGCGACAGGAAGGGCAGCTCCGCCTCCACTCGCTTCGCCGCTCGGCGCAGGTCGCTGCGCAGCAGGACGTCCCCGGGCTGGATGCCCAGCACCTCGCGCACCCGCTGCGCCACCACCTCGTCCACGCCTCGCACCTCCACCGCCTCCACCGTCCCCGGGTCCACCCGCACCTCCAGCCGCCCGTCCGGTGTCAGCGTCGCGTCGAGGCTCGCGAGCTGGTAGCCCTCGTCCTGGAGCTCGTCCACCGCGCGCTCCAGCGCCGCGGGCAGGCCCTTCCACACGAGGCCCGGGTGGAACCCGCCCTTCTGGAAGTGGGCCAGCAGCTCCCTCGGCGGCGTCGGCGTCGGGCAGGTCTCCGCGGTGAAGACCAGTCGGCCGCGCCCCGCCTCGATGCGCACGCTGGTCACCGTGTCGTCGTCATCCTCGTCGTCTTCCTCCTCCTCGTCCTCCGAGGCGTACGGGGGGAGCCGGAACATGTCGTCCTGGAGATCCCTCAGCTCGTCCGCGTGCAGGCCCTGGATGTCCACGCCCGTGAGGTAGGGGTGCTCCTGCAGGGTCACCACCAGGGTCGGCGTCGTGCCCTCCGCGAGCCGCACCGTGGGCGTCACCTTCGCGAAGAGTCCCGTGCGCGCCAGCCGCTTGAGTGCGACCGCGGCCCGCTCGGGGGAGAGCGGACCCTTGCTGGGAATTCGGGCCAGGGTGCGCACCTGCTGCTCGGAGAGCCGCTCGAGTCCCTTGAGCTCCACGCCCGCCAGCGCGCGCGTCTCCCCGTTGATGCTCAGTCGCAGCGCGCCGAGCACCTCGGAGTCACCCTCGTCTTCATCCTCCTCGTCATCGGAGAGGCACGGGTCCTCCTCTCGCGAGGACTCCTGGGAGGCCGTGGCCAGGGAGGTCGTGTCGTCCTTCGGGCCAGAGGCCTCGGGCGTGCCGGAGTCTGCTGGAGCGAGGGTCACCGGAGTGCCGGCGTCGGAGGGCGCTGGGGGGCCGGCATCGGGGGTGCCCTGGGCGCTCGCCGCGAGGGAGAGGAAGCAGAGAAGGAGTGCGATGCGGTTCATACGAGACGGAGGGAGCACGTGGCGTTCCAGGTCGCCGAGCGATGCAAGTGCGCGAAAGCACAGTGCCCGGTCTTCCGGGTGGATGTCATCTTCACATCCCGATGTGGCGGAGGTGATGTGATTCTGACACGTGTTTCCCACCCGGGTCGCATCGTCACGCGGAAACGATGCCAGTAGGGTGCCCCTCACAACGCCTGTACGGGGGGGTGCAGCTTCCACGCTCGCTGGCGAGAGCCGGCGGAGAGCCGGACGGTTGCGTGTCTCCCATGAGGGAAGCCATATGCCGAGAGGGAACTCCGCCGCCATGGCCAGGGGCATGGTCATGCTCTGGCGCACCGTGTTGCTCGCGCTGCTGTTCCTCCCCGCCGGGTGCTCGCACCGCCCAGGGTCCGGTGGCTCGAGGCCCCCGCGTCCGCCCCAGGTCGTCGACACACCCTTCAAGAAGGCGCCGAGGCCCATCATCGGGGCGCTCCGGGAGCCGCTCGACGAACTGCCGCAGATCGAGAACTTCAAGGTCATCGGCCACAACCCGCTGCCCAACCCCGGGGACACCCGGCCGAGGGGTCGTAACGGGCCCATCGGCATCTCCGGCGACTGTCTCTACGTCGGCAGCCGCATCGGGCGCCGTCCGGGGACGGGCCCGGCGTTCGGCTCGCCCGCGCTGCCGCCGGAGATCCTCATCGTGGACATCAGCGACCCGAGCGAGCCCGAGGTGGTGGGGGCACTGCCCACCATCCTCAACGCCACGTCTCGCGAGCTGCGCACCATCCCCGACCTGAACACCCTCATCGTCATGAACTTCCGGGACACGGGGCCCGACAGCGGCACGGTGAACAACTACCAAATCTACGACATCACCGACTGCCGCCATCCGGTCCTCACGCAGACCCTCCCGCTGGGCGTCGATCGGCCGCACGAGTTCTTCCTGTGGAGGGATCCGAGCAACCCGCTGCGCTTCCTGCTCTTCTCGTCCATCCACCTGGGGGATGTGAGGGAGCCATCGCTCCGGGTGTTCGAGCTCCTCAATCCCCCTCGAGGCCCCATCAGCCCCACGCCGGTGGCCACCTTCACGCTGACGCCCGCCGTGCCCCGCACCGAGCCCATCGATCCGGGCGCCTACCGGGATGACCACTTCATCTTCGATACGGAGCGGCCAGCCATCCAGCGCAACAACGTCCACTCCATGTCCGTCTCCAAGGACGGGACGCGGACGTACGTGGCCAACATCCACGGGGGCTACTACATCCTCGACAGCTCGCGCCTGACGCAGGGGCTGCTCTGCACCCCCAACACCGTCACCGTCGACGAGACGAGCAACACCGACCCCCTCCTCTGCCTGCGCAAGCTCAACCCGGATCCGAACGCCCGGGTGGACTTCACGCCCCCCTACGGGTGGACCGAGCACTCGGTGTACCCCGTCCCGGGCCGGCCCTACCTCATCATCTCTGGCGAGCGGAACGGCACGGAGACCTGCCCCTGGAGCTGGGGCACCATCCTGGACATCTCCGTCGAGCGCTTTCCCCAGATCGTCTCCCGCTACCTCGTCCCGGAAAACCTGGAGGCCAACTGCTTCGTCGGCGGACCAGGAGACCCGGCGCTCCAGCGTGAGTTCTCTCCGCACCAGCAGCTCGTCTTTCCCAACCTGTTCTTCATCTCCTGGTACTCGGCCGGGCTGCGGGCCTGGGACATCTCCAACCCCGTGCTGCCGCTCGAGGTGGGCGTCTTCGTCCCCAAGCCCGCCACGGACGTCGTCGAGCCATTCCGCGACAGCCCCGACGTGTGGATGTGGCCGCACCCCATCCTCTACAACGGGCTCCTCTACATCACGGACGAGAACAGCGGCCTCTACGTGCTCCGCTACAAGGGAGCCCGGGCCGACGAGCTGCCACAAGAGGGGCTGTTCATCAGCAACACCAACTTCCTGAGCCCCTGACGGAGTCAGGGCACCGGGAGCCCGAGCGTCTTGATGCGGCGGTAGAGGTTGCCCCGGTCCACCTGCAGCAGGCGCGCGGCCCCGGCGACGCTGCCTCCCTCCTCCAGGGCGGCCTTGATGAGCGTGCGCTCGAAGTCATCCACGTGCTCGCGGTAGCTCTTCTGCCCGAGTACGAGGTTCGAGGGCCTGGCCGCCGCCAGGAGCGCGGGGCCGGTGAGGGACTCGGGCGAGAGCGTGAGCGGACCCTCACCGCGCAGCAGGTTCTGGCGCTCGATGAAGTTGCGCAGCTCGCGCACGTTGCCGGGCCAGGGCCAGGCGCGCAGTGCCTCCTCCGCACCTGGAGCCAGCACCAGGGGCACGCGGGGCCCGGCCAGCTCCGCCGCGAAGGCGCGGGCCAGCGGGAGGATGTCCTCGGGCCGCTCGCGCAGGGGCGGCAGGTGGAGGGGGAGCACGTTGAGGCGGAAGTACAGGTCCTGCCGGAAGCGCCCCTCCTGCACCGCCCGCGCGAGGTCCCGGTGCGTGGCCGCGAGGATGCGCACGTTCACCGGAACGGGCAGGCTGCCTCCCAGACGCTCCACCTCCTTCGTCTCCAGCACGCGCAGCAGCTTGGCCTGGAGCTCCAGCGGCATGTCGCCGAGCTCGTCGAGGAACAGCGTGCCGCCGTGGGCCTGCTCGAAGCGGCCGAGCCTCGCGCGTGGTGGCCCCCGAGAAGGCGCCGCGCTCGTGGCCGAACAGCTCGCTCTCCAGCAGGGTGGAGGGGATGGCGGCGCAGTTGACCGCGACGAGCCGGCCCTTGCGCCCGGAGGCGAGGTGGAGCGCTCGCGCCACGCGCTCCTTGCCCGTGCCCGTCTCGCCGGTGATGAGGATGGCCGTGTCGCTCGGCGCCACGCGGGCGATGAGCTTGCGCAACGACTCCATGGCCACGCTGTCCCCCACGAGATGGCCGGGGCGGGCCAGCTCCTCCTGGAGCCGCTGCCGCTCCTCGCGCAGCTCGCTGAGGGCGAGTGCGTTGCGCAACGCGGTGAGGAGACGCTCGGGGGAGGGCGGCTTCTCCACGAAGTCGGTGGCGCCCAACTTGAGGGCCTGCACGGCCTCGGCGGGCGAGGCCTCGCCGGAGAGCACCACCACGGGCACGGGGAGCGGTTTGGGCAGCCGTGCGAGCAGCTCGAGGCCCGTCTCTCCGGGCATGCGCAGGTCCAGCAGCATCAGCGCCGGCGGGTGGTCGGGTGCATCGAGGATGCGCAGGGCCTCGGTGGCGGAGCGGGCCTCCACGGGAGAGAAGCCCTCGTCGGAGAGCAGGCCACGCAGGCCCTTGAGGACGCCAGGGTCGTCGTCCACCAGGAGGATGCGCGGGCCGGGCGCCTGGGGGCGCGGGGCGGGGAGGGGGAGTTCCACGGGCACGGGCCCAGCGTAGCGCGCAATCGCTTCGTCCCGGAAAGGACGTCTCACTCCGCTCCGCCGCACTCCGACCGGAAGTGCTCTTCGCTGCGGCGGATGGCCTCCAGCGCATTGCTTCTATTCTCCCGACCCTTCCTGCTCTCTCCTTCTCCGTCGCGCATGGAGCCTCTCGACAATCGCGAAGGGGAATAGGGCACGGTGGTTGATGTTCCGGTAGAACACCGCCAGATGGTGCTCCCCACCAATCTGAATGACGGTCTGGGCTGGCGGCTCGGTCTGGTTGTTGAACCAGGCGTTCGCCTCGTCACGACGTATTGAACGTAGCCACCGCAGGAGGGAGGCCGTCTTTCGTCAGCTCCTCGATATGGAGTTCAAGAGCGGGGTCTGGAACAAGGGAACGGCGGTCACCCTCGCGAGAAGAGAGGACGACGTGGTATTCGTCAGCGATCAACACGAGGGCCAGATCGGGTGGCTTGGGTTTTGCCCTGAGCCAATCCTCCGCCTCGTTCCGCGTGTTGAAGGAGGCGACTACTCTGGGGGGGGCCTTGGATTCGACGTCTTTGCGATAACTCTCGAGCTCATATGACTGGCCATTCCGCCAGATGAACCAGAGCGCGTCGATGGCGAGGAGGAACAGCTCTTTCTCCTCGGGAGACTGAGCATGTTCTCGGTTCTTCCCGAGAAGTTCCTGCGCCTCGAGGATTTGGTCGAAAATCGTCACGGCGCCACCGCTGCGATGTAGGGCTCGCAGACAGCTCCCGATGAAGCCAATGCTGCCGCTGGAATCAAGGCAAGGAGCGCCCCGGGGGGGAAGGCCACGATGAATGCAACTCCTGCAACTACGACAATGCTTCCCACCAGGACCTCGTTGCGATTGCGCTTCAGCCAATCGACCGCGCGAGCCGTGGTTGAAAACTCTTGAGGACGATGCCCCTGCAACTCTTCGCAGTCAAGGTACGGCTGCCAGCAGCCCTTTCTACAGTGCTCCTCCTTGGCGCGATACGAAGTGATGTGCGCATAGTCCTCGGAGAGAGGCCGCTTCACACAACTCGAAATGCACTCGTTGAACTCCTCATGGCAATCTCGCTGGCGAGCAGCCGCGAGCACGATGCGACCGTATGTTCTCTCGGCGCGGGGCTGGAGTCTGAATTGCGAAAGGTCAAACTCCTCGACGGGGCGCCAACGATGCATGACGTGACCGCTGGGGGACTCCTGGATGACGAGCACGTACCGGTCGAGTTCTTCGACTGCGGGAGAAAAGGTGTCGTTGCTCGTCCTCACGGACTCATAGGTGCTCGTGTCGTCGGTCGGACCCAGAGTAGCCGGTCCCGATGCACAGCCCGATACGAGCACCCCCAAGAGGGCCACTGCCCCCAGGGCTAAATCGTAATTCGCGCTTTTCACGTGTCCGAAGCTAGGCGGACGATGTGAGCATCGCAAGTGATGAGGAGCGGCAGGTACTTCTCCCCGAGGTCCGGGTATCGCATCCATACGGAACTGGCGCGCGTTCGGCTCCCCAGCTCGGAATCAGATCCTGCTTCGCTAATCTTCCCGCTGTCCGTCTCTGGACGGCGTCATGGCGCCCCTTCATGGTCGACCTTCCGCGGCGACGGTGGATGGAGGGGCAGTTCCACCAGCGCGAGCGTGCCGCCGCCGGGCGCGGGCTCCAGGCGCAGGGCGCCGCCGTGCTCGTGGGTGATTTTCTGGGCGATGGGCAGTCCCAGCCCGCTGCCGCCCGGCTTGGTGCTGAAGAGGCCTCGGGTGAGGGCGGGGCCCTCGAGCACGCCGGGGATGCCGCTGCCTCCGTCGCGGATGGCGACGCGGATGGAGGAGGGGAGTGCCTCGACGGAGATGCGCACGGGGGCGGCGCCGGGCAGGGAGGCCTCGGTGGCGTTCTTGAGGAGGTTTCCGAAGAGCCGGCGCAGGCCATCGGGGTCGGCGGAGAGGGAGGGCTCGGGGCCGGGCTGCAGCTCCACGGGGACGGGAGAGGTGCCCTGGTAGAGGGCGCATACCTCGGTGAGCAGGGGGCGCAGGGCGACGCTCTGGAAGCGCGGCGCGGGCAGGCGGGCGAAGTCGGAGAAGCTCCGGGTCATGCGCATGAGCAGCTCCACCTCCTCCTGCAGGAGGGCCACGGACTCGGCGAGGCGGGTGGCATCCGGCGGCGCATCCGGGCGCGACAGCCGCGCCAGCGCGAGCTTCATGGCGGTGAGGGGATTCCTCAGCTCGTGGGCGAGCGCGCGGGCCACGTCCTGCCATGCCGCTATCTGCTCGGCTGCCTTGAGGTGCTCGCGCTGGGCGGCGAGCTCTCGGCCCATGCGGTTGAACTGGACGAGGAGGAACTGCAGCTCGTCGCGGGGGGCGTCGGGGGCGGGAAGCTGCACGGAGAGGTCTCCCCGGGCATAGGCCCACATGCCCTGGGTGAGAGTAGAGACGGGGCGGGTGAGGGTGCGCCCGAGCAGCACGGCGGCCGCGGTGAGCACGGCGGCCGAGATGAGCAACAAGGCGGCGATGAGCAGGGGCGTGCGGCGCACGAGCGCGCGCCTGACGAGCTCCGCCTGGGCGAGGTTGAGCCGGGCCTCGTCGAGCGCGGCCGGGGCTCGGCCCTCGCGGGCGAGTTCGGTGGAGACGTCGTCGAGCACCTGCTCCACGGGCGCGAGGGAGATGGAGAGCAGCTCCTGGAGGGCCTGCCGGGCGATGAAGCCGAGCAGCACGAGGGGCACCAGTCCCGTGACGAGCATCACGGCGAGGAGCCGGCGGCGGAAGCGTGCGGGAGGCAGGGGCAGGTCGGGAGGCATCGGCGAGGAGGTTCTACCCGCCGCCGGTGCGGAGGGCATCCTCCTGGTGGCCTCAGACGTGGTGCGCCTGGTCCTGGTCGACGGGCAGGGCCGTCGTCAGTCCGAAGTTGCGTCGGAGGCGCTCGGCCTCCCGGACGAGCCCCTGCTTCTCGAAGTGCGAGATGGCCCAGAGCACCGCATCCGACATCTGGGCGGTGACGACATAGGGGACGGGCATCGGCCTGAAATAGAAGATGGCGCTCAGGGCCAGCCGGATGAGGGGCGAGGTGATGACGAACGCCACCCCGAGCTGGAACTCACGCAAGAGGGCGTCGTACTCCCGGAGCCATTCGGTCTGCCGCTGGCGCAACTCGGGGGTGGGGACGCCGCCCCGGGTGATGTCGAGGATGCTGACCAACCTCTCCCCTTGTCGCAGGCCCTCGGCCGCCTCCTCCAGGAAATGGTCGAACTGCTCGGGTGTGGCGACCCCCACGAACCTCACCACCCGGAGGGGCCACAGTGAGTCATCGATGCTGATGGACGAGGCAGTGGGCATGGCTCTCCAAACATAGGGTTGGAGGCGCATGGGGGAACGATGTAATGCCCGGGGGCGTTCGCTCCCCTGCTTGTCGCGGGAGCATGCTCACCAGCCCTCCACCCGACGTCCGGGGCTGGTAGCCTCCGGGGAGGATGTCTCGTCTCCTCGCCCCTTCCCAGGCCTGGCTCTTCGGCCGAGGTGTGGACCTCACCGTCTTCGCGGGCAGCGCGCTCGTCTCGGTGGGGCTCGCGCTCGCCGCGCCCGCGCTGGGGGCCGGGGGGGACACGCCCCTGTGGGCCTGGGTGCTGCTCGTCGTCTGTGTCGACGTGGCCCACGTCTGGTCCACCCTCTACCGGACCTACTTCGACGGGGAGGAGTTGCGCCGCCGTCCCGGCCTCTACCTCGCCGCGCCGCTCGTCGCGTACCTGCTGGGTGTCCTCGCGTACCTCGTCGCCCCCGGGGCCTTCTGGCGCCTCTTCGCGTACGCCGCGCTCTTCCACTTCATCCGTCAGCAGTACGGCTGGATGGCTCTCTATGGCCGCAAGGCCCGTGTCTCCGACACCGAGCGCCGCCTCGATGCGGCGGCCATCTACGCCGCCACCCTCGGGCCCGTCCTCTGGTGGCATGCGAATCTCCCCCGTGCCTTCTGGTGGTTCGTGGAGAACGACTTCGTCTCCGGGCTGCCTCACTGGGTGGGGACCGGGGCCCTCGTTGCCCACGGGCTCGTGCTCGTCGCGTGGGGTGGTTTCCAGGTCTCTCGCCTCGTGCGGGGCGAGGGCCTCCAGGTGGGCAAGGTGCTGCTCGTCCTCGCCACCTGGGTGACGTGGTTCGGGGGCATCGTGCTCGCCCAGGACGACTTCACCTTCACGGTGACCAATGTCGTCCTGCACGGCGTGCCCTACTTCGCGCTCCTCTTCCGCTACGCGCGGGGCCGGCTCGCCGAGGGCGGCTATGGCTGGCTCGGGCCCGTGGTGCGCGCGGGAGTGCCCGGCTTCCTGGGGGTGCTGGTCGCGCTCGCCTTCGCGGAGGAGCTGCTCTGGGACTGGCTCGTCTGGCACGAGCGCCCCGGACTCTTCGGCGACAGCGGGCTGGTGCTGCCCGTGGACCTCATGGCCCTCGTGGTGCCGCTGCTCGCGCTGCCCCAAGCCACGCACTACCTGCTGGACGCCTTCATCTGGAAGCCGAGCCGGGAGCCGGCGCTGCTGAAACGACTCGGGTGGACGCGCGGCGCGGGTGAAGGTTCTCCAGTCGGCACCTCCCCCACTTCCAGGGTGGCCATCCCCAGCACGACTGAGTAAGGGTCTGGGACGTATGTCCCGACTCCTGCTCGTTTCCAATCGACTCCCCGTCACCGTCAAGGCGGACAAGGATGGGGTTTCCGTGGTCCGCAGCGCCGGAGGGCTCGCCACGGGCCTGCGCGGCCCTCACGAGCGCTCGGGGGGGTTGTGGATAGGGTGGCCGGGGGATGTCTCGCGCCTCACCGAGGCGCAGCGCGCCTCCGTGAACACCCAGCTCGCCGAGCTGCGCTGCGTGCCCATCCACCTGAGCGCCAGCGAGGTCAGCCGCTACTACGAGGGCTACTCCAACCGGGTGCTCTGGCCGCTCTGCCACTACCTCATCGACCGCATTCCCCGGCAGGACCGCGACTGGGACGTCTACCGCAAGGTGAACGAGCGCTTCGCCGACCTGGTGGTGAGCCACTACCAGCCCGGGGACACCATCTGGGTCCACGACTACCAGCTCATGCTGGTGCCGGCCTTCCTGCGCGCGCGGCTGCCCCAGGCGCGCATCGGCTACTTCCACCACATCCCCTTCCCGTCGAGTGAAATCTTCCGCGCCCTCCCGCACCGCGGCGAGCTGGTGCGGGGCCTGCTGGGCGCGGACCTCATCGGCTTCCACACGCTCACGTACGTGCGCCACTTCGCCAGCACCCTCATGCGGCTGCTGGGGCTGGAGACGGTGGTGGATCGCGTGGCCTACGACGGGCGCGAGGTGCGGCTGGGTGGCTTCCCCATGGGCATCGACGCCCAGTCCTTCGAGAACCTCGCCAACGAGCCGACGGTGCTCGAGGACGTGCGCCAGCACCGCGAGAAGAGCGCGGGCCAGCGGCTGCTGCTGGGCGTGGACCGGCTGGACTACACCAAGGGGATTCCCCGGAGGTTGCTGGCGGTGCAGCGGCTACTGGAGCGCGAGCCCGAGTGGCGGGGCCGGCTGCGCTTCGTCCAGGTGGCCGTGCCCAGCCGGACGGGGGTGGAGGACTACGCCGCCTACCGCGACAAGGTGAACGAGCTGGTGGGCCGCATCAACGGCGTCTATGGCAGCGTCCACCAGGTCCCCGTCCACTACCTCTACCGCTCCTTCAACGAGCGGCAGCTCGTGGCCCTCTACCGCGCCGCGGACGTGATGCTCGTCACCCCCATCCGAGATGGGATGAACCTGGTGGCCAAGGAGTTCTGCGCGGCGCGCCCGGATGATGACGGCGTGCTGGTGCTCAGCGAGTTCGCCGGCGCGGCGGACGAGCTGGGTGACGCGGTGATGGTGAACCCGTACGACGTGGAGGGCATGGCGGACGCGCTGGAGGCCGCGCTGGAGATGCCGCAGGAGGAGCGGCGCACGCGCATGCGCAGCCTGCGGGCCCGGGTGAAGGAGTACGACGTGCACTGGTGGGTTCGCGCGTTCCTGGACGCGCTCGAGGCCGCGCCCACTCCTCCTCCGCGCGTGGAGCCGGCCGGCGTGGAGGCGGCGCTCGAACGCATGCGGCAGGCCGAGCATCTGCTGCTCCTCATCGACTACGACGGCACGCTCGTGCCCTTCGCTCCGAAGCCGGAGCTGGCCACGCCGGACGCGGAGCTGCTGGACCTGATGCAGCGGCTCGCCACGCGGCCCAACACCCGGGTGCACATCGTCAGCGGGCGGACGCGGGAGACGCTGGAGGCGTGGTTCGGCGGTCTGCCGGTGGGCCTGCACGCCGAGCACGGGCTCTGGTCCCGCCCCATGCCGGGCGAGCCCTGGAAGTCGTTGGAGGGGATCAACACGGACTGGAAGGCCCTGGTGCGTCCCGTGCTGGAGTCCTTCGCCGCCCGCGTGCCCGGCGCCTTCGTGGAGGAGAAGTCGGCGTCGCTCGCGTGGCACTACCGGCAGGTGGACCGGGTGTTCGGCGCGCGGCAGGCGCGCGAGCTGCGCCTGCACCTGGGGGAGGTGTTCGCGCAGGGCCCGCTGGAGGTGCTGCCCGGCGACATGGTGGTGGAGGTGCGTGCGCGGGGGGTGGACAAGGGCCGCGTGGTGGGCGTCGTCACCCAAGGGATGGTTCCCGGTACGCTGGTGGTGGCCATCGGCGATGACCGCACCGACGAGGACCTCTTCAAGGCGCTGCCTCAGGACGGCCTCGCCATCCACGCGGGAGGCAAGGACTCGCGCGCCGGCTACCGGGTGCAGGGCCCCTCCGAGGTGCGCGAGCTGCTCGCCGCGCTGCTGTCGGGCTAGGGTGTTCGCCGCTCAGGCCGCCTGGTCCTGGGACGCGGCGTCCTCGGCGACGGGCAGGGTGATGCGGAAGGTGGTCCCCTGGCCCGGCGTGCTCTCGACGGTGAGCTCTCCTCCGAGCGAGGTGATGATGCCCTGGCACACCGGCAGCCCCAGCCCCGTTCCCACGCCGACCGCCTTGGTGGTGAAGAACGGCTCGAAGATGCGCGGGAGGACCTCCGGAGGGATGCCGCTTCCGGTGTCGCTCACCTCCACCGTGACGCGGCCGGGAGCGCTCTCCCTCGCCACCACGCGGATCTCATTCGCCTCCACCCGGCCCGGCTCGATGGCATGCGCGGCGTTGATGAGCAGGTTGAGGAGCACCTGGATCAGCCGAGAGCCGTTGCCGCGCACCGGCGGCGCGCCCGCGCAGTCCTCGACGAAGCGCGCGCGGTGACGGATTTCGTGGGCGGCCATCTTGGCGGCGCTGTGCACCACCGTGCCCAGCTCCACCAGACCGTGGGCCACGCCATCCGGGCGTGAGAGCACCTTGAGGTCCTGCGCGATGAGGCGGACCCGCTCGGCGCCCTCATGGGACTCGGCGATGGCCGAGAGCAGCTCCCGCCGCTCGTCCTCGGAAGGCGCGCCCTCCATCCGGCTCAGCTCGTCCTGGATGTAGCGGAGGTTGCTCAGGACGTACGCGAGCGGGTTGTTGATTTCATGGCCCACGCCCGCCGCGAGCCGCCCAAGGGTGGCGAGGCGATCCGCGAAGAGGAGCTGGTCCTGGGTCGCCTGGAGCTGCTGGAGGCTCTCCTCCAGCCGGGCGTTGGCGGAGGCCAGCTCGGTGGTGCGCGTGCGCACCGTCTCCTCCAACAGGGTGTTGTAGCGCTGCTTCTCGCGCATCAGGTCGCGCAGCTCGACGGCCATCCCGTTGAAGGCGCGCGCCAGCGAGGCGAGTTCGTCCTGGCCCTGGGCGGGCAGCGCGCGCTCGAAGTCCCCTTGCCCGATGCGCTCCACGCCCGCGCGCAGCTCGCGCAGGGAGCGCTGCATCGGTTCGAGGATGGCGAGGGCGAGCCCCACCACGAGCACGAGCGCCAGGGCGGGGATGAGCTTCGCCAGGCGCTGGCCATGCCGCGCGCGCGCATCCCACAAGAGCCGCAGCCGCTCCATCTCCTCGCGCTGGGCCGTGATGGCGGCGTCGGTGCTCTGGCCCAGCTCCCGCTCGAAGTCCTGGAACAGGTCCCACCAGGCCGCGGGAGAGACCTGGCGCCCTTCCTCCACCGAGCGCGCGAGCGCCTCCGCCCGCCTCACCCAGCGGTGCTGGGCGTCATGGAGCCGGGCGAGCCGCTCGTGGCTTCGGTCCTCCTGCTCCAGCCTGTCCGCCGCCGGCACCAGCAGCAGCACCTGGTTCTCGAGCTCCTCGAGCCGCGAGAAGTCCTGGTCCATGCGCGTGTCCTGCTCATGCAGGATGCGGGTGATGTTGCCTCCCTCCCGCTGGGCGAGTCTCAGGGCATCCAGGAAGGGCCAGGCGCTGTTGCGCATCCGGCCATAGAGGTCGATCTGGTCCTGGATGAGGCTCAGATGCTGGCGGGCAGCGCATGCCCCGCTGGGTGCCCAGGAACAGCTCCACGCCCATCCCGAAGACGAGGCCGATGGCCACTACCGCGAATAGCACCACCTTCCAGCGCATCGTCATCACGGATAGGACCCCTGTGGTCTCCGAGTGCTTCCTCGGAGGCGATGAGTCCCGGCGGTTTGTCTCCCACGGCCGGAAGTCACACGCCGTTGTATAACAGGGATAGTCCGTGAATTCCCGGGGGGCCGGAGCCCTCCCGGTCAGCGCCCGGCAGTGGGCGAGGCGGGTCCGCGCAGGGTCACCTTGCGCGAGAAGCCCTGGTCCACCCGGCCGAGGAAGGCGCGGAAGGCCGCGTAGTCGTCCGCCTTCACGCGGGCGGCGGTGAGCGCCACCTCGCCCTCGCAGATGAGCTGGTTGCCCTCCTGGCGGTAGGCGAGCCGCACCCGGCCGAAGGGCGTCGACTCCTCCTTGTTGGGCGGCAGCTCGGCCACGCTGTAGCCCCGCGGCAGCGTGTAGCGGTAGGTGAACTGGTTCACCCACGGGCCATTCATCACCAGGTCGAAGCGGCGCTCGGCGAGCGAGGCGTAGGACTGGGTGTAGGAGCGGCCGGTGCCGAAGGGGAGGAAGCGCAGCTGGCCCGGCGCGGCCTCGGCGTAGCGGGGAATCGACATCCGGAAGTCCACCTGCACGTCGTCGTCCAGGCGGGTGGTGTCGTTGAGCTTCACGTCATGCACGGTGAGGCCGGGGAAGCTCTGGGCCCAGGAGCGCTCGAAGGTGGACTTGCGCGTGGCCACCGCGCGGTAGGCCGGCGGTACTCGGGGCGCCATCTGCCCGCCCACCGTGGAGGCGCCCGTCACGTCGGCGCCGCCGTCCGGCCGCAGCGCCACCTCCATGGTGAGGCGCGTGGCGTTGTCCTCGGCGGTTGCCTCGGGCGTGGTGAGGAAGGGGCTCTTGCCGTCCGGCTCCACCACCAGCACGTTGGCCACGCGGTCCGCGCTGGGCAGCTCGCGCGCGCCGTGGAACTCGGCGGTGCCGTCCAGGTACAGGTCGAACTGGGGCACGTAGACGATGGCGTGGTTGAAGGCCGCCAGGCTCGCCGGCTCCTCGCCGATGGAGCCCAGGTTGCGCATGCGCAGCAGCACCAGGCGGCTGTCCACGCCCGCCACCTTCAGCATGGCGTGGATGAGGCTCGCCTTGTCCTTGCAGTCGCCGAAGCGGCGCGACAGCACCCGGTCCACCCGGTAGGGCTTGTAGCCGTGGATGCCGAACTCCAGCGCCACGTAGCGCGTGTTCGTCACCACGAAGTTGTAGATGGCGCGCACCACCGCCTGCTGGTCCTTGCGATCCACTCCCTGCAGCACGGTGTCCACCGTGCTGCGCAGCTCCTCGTTGGGCGTGAGCTGGTCGCGCACGAGGCCCCACCAGTAGCGGCCCACCTCGTCCCAGGTGCGGTAGGTGGAGACGTGGAGGTTGGCGGCCACCTCGGCCCAGCCGGGCATGCCGGGCTCCGGCACCACCTTGGCCACGTGCTTCGCGCTCCAGCGGTAGAGGACGCGACCGCCGTCCACGTCCTCGCGGGCGTGCGCCACGCCGGGCAGCTTCTTCTCGTTCCAGTAGAGGGGCCGCTCCTTGGGCATGTCCACCAGGAACTGGTAGCGCACCTTCGGGTAGACGCCCTGGACGCTCTCCACGTCGCCCCAGTAGTCGGACAGCAGGTTCTCCTGGGCGGTGTCGTCCACGCGGTACTGCAGCTCCAGCACGTCCCCGGCGGCGAGCGCGGGGAAGGAGAGCACCTTGGCGCGGGCGTCGTAGTACATGCCCGTCCACGGCTCGTTGATGTTGCGGTCGCTCTCGCCGTAGCCCTCCACCACGGAGCCGTCCGCCTTGGTGATGCGGGCGCGGAGCATCTTCACCTCCTGGCGATCCGGCGAGTAGGTGATGGGGTGGGAGCGGAAGGCCTCCACGCCGCGGGCGTTGAGCACCTTCACGGCGAACTGGTGCAGCCGGCTGGACAGGCCGCTCTTCTGCACGCGCACGTAGGTGGTGTCCACGAGGTAGACGGCGTCCTCGTTGGTGTAGCCCTCGGCCTCGCTCGCGACGGCCTTCGCGTCCGCGAAGTACTGGGTGCCCGCGCTGGCGGACTCGCCCTTGAGGGTGCGCACGGCCTCCTTGAGGGAGGGGTTCTGCGGGCGCAGCGCCAGCGAGCGCTCGAAGGAAGCCAGGGCCTCCTCGCGGCGGCCGGCGGCGAGCAGGGCACGGCCCTCGCGCTCGTACACCTCGGGCTCGTCCGGGGAGAGGGCGCGGGCCTCGGCGAACAGGGCGGTGGCGGCGTCGGGCTGGCCGTTGGCGGCGCGCAGCTCCGCGAGCTTGACGCGGGTGGCGTTGTCGAAGGGGTCCAGGGTGAGCAGCTGCGCGTACTCGCGCGCGGCGGCCTCCACCTGACCCAGGTCCGCCAGCAGCATGGCCAGCACGGCGCGGCTGGAGCGGTCGTCATGGCGCAGCGCCAGGGCCACGCGCAGCCGGGCCACCGCGTCCTGCGAGCGGTCCATGACCCGGGCGGAGCTGGCGGCGGCGCGCACCACGCGGGGCACGCGCGGCAGCCGCTGGAGCGTCTCGTCCACCATCACGTGCGCGCGGGAGACCTGTCCGAGCGCCTCGTAGGCGCGCGCCAGCGCGAGGCGGGCGGCGGCCGAGTCCGGGGCCAGCTCCACCGCGGGCTTGAGCAGCTCCACGGCGCGCTCGGGGTGGTCGCGGCTCAGCTCGTGCTCGGCGAGCGCCACGCGGGCGGGGATGGAGGCGGGGTCCGCGCGCACGGCGGCCTCGAGGAAGCGGCGGCGCAGGTTGAGGTCGTCGCGGTGGGCCTCGGCGGCCAGCAGTTGCAGCTTCACGTCCTGCGGGGCGGCGCGGGCGGCGCGGTCGGCCTCGACGGTGGCGGTGTGCTCGCGCTCGTCATAGGCGCGGAAGAAGTCGAGCACCGTGGCGTACTCGCCGCGCAGCTTCGCGTCCTCGGGGGCCTTGGCCACCGCGTCCTTGAGGGCGGAGGTGAGGGTGGGCAGGGCCTGGGGCGCGGCGGAGGGGCCCTTGGTGAGGGCGGGGAGGGGAGAGGGGAGGGTGGCGCGGATGCGGGCGGGCGGGTCGCGGCGCAGGTAGAAGCCGAGCGGGCCCGACTCCTGGCACACCTTGACGAGGACGCGGTTGAGGCCCTTGCGCAGGCGCACGGAGACGCGCGACTGGTCCGGGCGGGGCGCGTTGTAGTTGTCGCTGGTGGCCACCTTCTCGCCATTCACCCAGAGGCGGAAGGCGCCGGAGGTGCCCACGCCGAGCGCCACGCGCGTCTCGGCCGGAGCCTCCAGCCAGGTGAGGGCGTAGGCCACGGCCTCGCGGTTGGGGCGCAGCGCGGCGCCCAGGTCCACGTAGCCGTCCACGGGGCTGACGGAGAGCTTGCGCCAGGACACCTCGCGGCCCTTGGCACCGGCGTAGGTGGCGGAGAGGTCCAGCGCGGCCGCCTCGGGGCCGAAGTTCGTGTCACAGCCGGACTTGCCCTCGTTGTCGAAGCCGCCGACGACGTAGTAGTCGCCGATGAAGCCGAGCGCGTCCTGCACTTCGGCGGCGCGGTTCAGCCGGCCGCGGGCGCGCTCCAGGTCCAGCAGCAGCAACGAGGCGGTGGCGCGGGTGTGGGGGTCCGAGCTGCGTCGGGTGGACACATCGGAGTAGACCCTCACCAGCGGGGTGAGGTCCTCGAGGTCCTCCTTGAAGGCATGCAGGCGGATGAGCTGGGCCGCCCCGCGTGGCGAGGAGGCGAGCTTCAGGGCCTCCTCGGCCTGTTCCCGGGCAGCCGTGGCGCTGCTCTCGGTGGCGGCGCGCGTCAGCAGCGGGCAGGCGAGCGTGAGCAGGGCGACGAGCCAGGTGGTGCGCGAGAGCGCGGCGAGCCGTGGGGTACGGGACATCCGTGTTCCTCGTCCGTCGGAAAGGGGGCCGGGGGTGAGAGCCGGCGCCAGAGAACAGCCGAGCTTCGGAGAGCCTTCCCCTGCATGCGACGTCGTGGGCGGACAATCAACTGAAATGTCGGCAACCCGGCGAGGGAGGAGGCACAGGCCGGCCCGCCTCCCGGACGGCATCGAGCCGATTTCCTCCATACGGCCCCGAGCCGGCTTGCGTGGTAGACGTCTACCATGGATGTGGTTGAATTGCCTACATCCGTGGTAGACGTCTACCACGGAAACGCGCCGGAGCCCGCGTTTTGAAATGCGCGGCACGGCTGCCTGATTCACGCCTCGGCTCTTGTCGCTGCCAAAGGCGGCGGGCTCGCCTCTGCCGGCCCCGGCTCCGCCCCCGCTTGAGGGAGCCATCTACCCGGACGTCTACACGCGGACCGTGTTGGCATGAACACACGGCCTACCTGTAACTTCGAATCGAGCTGTTTGAGGATGGAGGCAACGCCAGGAGGCGCTGCATGTCACGCGGGTGGGCTGTGCTGCTCTGCATGTTTCTGGTGGGGTGTAGCGGCGCTGCCCAAAGCGTCCGTCACGCCACGGGTCAGCAAGAGCGCTGCGTTTATGTCCCGCGCCGTTACGTTGCGTCGGGGGCACCGAATGAGGCGTTTCATGCAGCTCGCGCTGGCGTGGAAGTAGTGCCCGTGGCGGCAACGCTGGGGGCGGCTTCGCCAGCGGTGCCGCTGACTCCACCCTCGTCACCTCCGTTGGAGGGGCTCTCTGGCGAGGGGTTGGGTAATGGCATACCACGCGGCGTGCTCCGGCTCGTGCCAGAAGGCGGCACGACCGCGGGAGAAGTAGGGGCCGGTGGTGCGGCGGAAGAGCTCGTCGTCACTGGAGGCGCGGTTGTTGCGGCAGCCGGTAGTGTGCTCTTGCTCTGCTTGACCGTCGAGGCGGCCGTGGATGGGTCGGAGACCCCGATCGACATCGCGGACGAGTTTTACGGCACTCACTTCGGCGATGTGTCTGGGTGGGTCCAAGGTCAATATCCACCCAATGCACCCAAAGGCGCAGGAACAAGGGCTTCCCAGGCCCAAACGGGACCGACGTCCGCCCCGCTCGCTCCTCCCGGCGCATCGCCAAAATCAGAACCAGACAAGAATGACAAAACAAGGCGGGGGCGCATATATGTGACCTACACGAGGCTCAATGGGAATACCAACCGCTACTACTCGGGGCGAACCAGCATGGTCGTCGATCTCACCAAGTCTCTCGACGTTCAGGCGTATCTGGCCGTTATTCTTCGATCTATGAACCATCACATTGACGAGAACGACGAGCCGAAGGATGCTGGGGTCGACCCCCCGACGGTTGATAGATTCGATGTCGGGGCCGCCGTTGACTATGGCCGCAGATATGACGACGCCGCATATTGGCGGATCCGCGGAAGAGAGCAGCAGTTGATTGATTCCCGTGGGGGCGCCCAGTCCGACACTGGAAAGCCATATCGGACCGAGAATGTCGTGCGCGGTGTGGCGAAAGACAATCCGTGGGGCAGGCGGTTTCACGACGCAGCCACGGAGCGCTGGGGTCAATTTCATTCTTACACGGGATATTAGGAAATGAAGAAAGTGCGCATACATAGATCGGGGTCCTTTTTGAGGATTCCCCTCGCCGACGGCACTTTCGGTTATGGGAGGGCGCTTACGCCAGTGTTTGATGCCTTCTACGAGTACAGGACCGAAAGCCCTGACTCGGACCTTGACCGGATCGCATCCAAGTCAATCATTTTCAAGATTGCTGTCCGCCATTTGGAGCCGAGCTCGTGGGAGGTCATTGGACGGAGAAAGATTGAGGAGTCCCTGGCTCAACCCATTGTCCAATTCAGACAGGACGTGGGAGACTTCCGTCGCTGCACGATCTTCGACACCGTCGGCAATTCGAGAAGTGCCGAGCCCCAGGAGTGTGTCGGGCTCGAGCGAATGGCTGTTTGGGACGAGCACCATGTCGAGGAACGCCTGCTCGACACCTTCATGGGGCGGCCCAGTGGCATCGTGGAGCGCCTGAAAGTACGCCTGCAATAGGAAGTCGAGGTCGAAATCCGAGAACCCTCCACGGAATCAGGTCCACTCCCACGCTGATGCGGAGATGAGGGGCGAGGCTCATAGAGAAAAGGCCCGGGCGAGGGTGAGGACCTCGACACGGGTGGCACCGGCGTCCCGGAGCGCCGTGGCGGCGGCGCGGACGGTGGCGCCAGTGGTGAGCACGTCGTCCACGAGGAGGAACTCCTGGCCGGCCGCCGAGGGGGAGGCGGTGAAGGCGCCCGCGACGTTGTGGGCCCGCTCGGACTCGGAGAGGCCCACCTGGCGACGGGTCTCCCGGGCGCGGGTGAGGAGTCCCACCGGGGCCTCGCGACCAGTGGCTCGGGCCAGCTCGCTCGCGAGGAGCTGCGCCTGGTCGTATTTGCGCTCGCGGAAGCGCCGGTCATGGAGGGGCAGGGCGAGGAGGAGGGCGGGGGCCTGGGAGAGGAACTGGCGGCACTCGGAGGCGAGCATCTCGGCGAGGGCGGGGGCGAGCCCTCCGGGTGGTCCTCGTACTTGAAGCGGTGGACGGCGCGGGCGACGGGGCCCTCATGGGCGAAGGGGGCCCAGGCGCGGGAGAAGGGCGGGGGCGAGAGGCGGCAGCGCGGGCAGGTGTCGCGGGGGAAGGTGCCGGGCTCGGCGCAGGTGCGGCAGCGCGCGGGCGGCAGTCGCTCCACGGCGACATCGCACGTCTCACAGAAGGCGGTGCGCACGGGCATCACCTTCGCGCAGGCGATGCACGCGGGCGGGTAGAGCAGCTCGAGCAGCGCTTGGAGCACGGAGTGGAGTCCCCCTCGGGTACGGCGGGCGGGGACGATGGCACGGGAGGGGCGTCCCTCACCAAGCACTCCCAGGTAGGGAACCTGCTTTTTTTCCTGAGCTTCGCCGGCCCTCCGGGTGAAACTCCGGGCAGAGAGCGGAGCACGACGCCACCTGCCGAGCGCAGGTCACCTCACCAGTGGACAGAGACCCATGAAGAAGCTCGCCATCGTCGTCGCCGGGGGGCCCGCCCCGGGCATCAACAGCGTCATCGCAGCGGCCACCATCCGGGCCTGCCTCGATGGAGTGCAGGTCCTCGGCATCCAGGACGGCTTCAAGTGGCTCGCCGAGGGAGACCTCTCCCACGTCGTCCCCCTCACCATCGCCGACACCAGCCGCATCCACTTCCGGGGTGGCTCGTACATCGGCATCTCCCGGGCCAACCCGACCCGCACCCCCGAGCACCTCCAGCGGACGCTCGATGCGCTCGAGCGGCTCGACGTGGGCATGCTCATCACCATCGGAGGCGACGGCACCGCCACCCTCGCTCAAATCAGTCTCGGAGAAGACGCGGGGGAAGGTCCGGGTCATTCACGTCCCCAAGACGATCGACAACGACATCGACCTGCCCCTCGACGTGAGCACCTTCGGGTTCCAGACCGCGCGCCACGTGGGGGTGGAGATCGTCAAGAACCTCATGGTCGACGCGAAGACCACCTCGCGCTGGTACTTCGTCGTCGCCCAGGGACGCAAGGCGGGGCACCTCGCCCTGTCGATCGGCAAGGCGGTGGGGGCGACCATCAGTGTCATCCCCGAGGAGTTCCACCAGGGTTGCCCCGTCCCGTTCTCCACGGTGATCGACATCCTCGCCGGCTCGGTCATCAAGCGGCTGTCCTACGGCCGCCAGGATGGAATCGCCCTGCTCGCCGAGGGGCTCGCCGACTGTATCGACCCCGAGGATCTGGCCCGGCACACGGACCTCCCGCGAGACCACATGGGGAACATCCATGTGGCGCAGATCAACTTGGGGGAGGTCCTCGTGAAGGGCGTGGAGGAGCGGTTGGCCGGCCTGGGAATCAAGGCCACCCTCATCCCCAAGTCCATCGGGTACGAGGTGCGCTGCGCGGATCCCATTCCCTTCGACATGGAGTACACGCGCGATCTCGGTTACTGCGCGGCCCGGTACATCCTCGATGGGGGGTCCGAGGCAGTGGTCTCCATGGTCAACGGGCGGTTCCATCCCATTCTCGTTCCAGGACATGAAGGACCCGGCCACCGGGCGGCCCCGGGTGCGGATGGTGGATATCGACTCGGATCGCTACCGGATTGCCCGCTCGTTCATGCTCCGGCTCAGGCGGGAGGACTTCGAGAATCCGGAGACGATGGCCCAGTTCTGCGCGGTCGCCCATCTCACGCCGGAGCGCTTCCGCGAGGAGTTCTACCACCTGGTGAAGGACGACCCCACGAGGGCGCTCAACTTCCGCCCGGGTGTCGCCGCCAATCCGGTGGGCCCGACGAAGTGAGCGGGCTCGCTCCAGGGGGGGATACCCCACCGGGAGCGCGCCTGCATCCGGCTCAGCGATTGCCGCCGGGCTCGGGCATCACGGGATTGCGGTGCTCGCTGCCCTTCTTCTTGTCCTCCCGCGAGATCTTGGGGACCTTGTTGCGTCCCTTGCGAGTGCGTCCCGTTGCCGTGGATGCCTTTCTCTGCATCTTCCTGGCCTTTTTTCCACGAACTCCTGACATGTCCATTCCCTCCGTCGTTCCCCTCGAGCAGGGTCTTGGACAAAGAGTGGGCATTGGTCCGGAGGCCAGGAAGCGCCCCCGCGTCGGCGGTCCTGCCCATGCGGGGGACGACGGGTGGAGCGTACGCAGGCAGGGCTGGCGGGCGTGGGCGTGAGGTACAGCGATGCCGAGCACTCCCCGCCGTATGAGACTGTCCCCTCCTCCTCCTCTCGGAGTCCACCCTTGATGAAGCAGCTCCTCTCCCTGGCCGTCCTAGGTCTGTCCCTGTGCCTCTCCGCCTGCGGGAACGTGGAGGCCGGCGAGTCCTGCTCCCCGGACAACACCGCCACCTGTAGCAGCAGCACGGAGGCCCTGTGGTGCGAGGGCGGCAAGCTCCGCGCCATCCCCTGCAGCGGTCCGTCCGGCTGCGGCCGGAGCAACGGCAACATCGTCTGCGACTTCAGCAAGGCCCAGGCGGGGGATGCCTGCCCGGGCGTGGCCGAGGAGAAGGTCCAGTGTGCGGTGGCCAGCCCGGACGAGGCGCTCCGCTGCACGGGCGGCACCTGGACGACCCTCACCTGCAAGGGCTGCACGGTGCAGGACGGGACGGTCGTCTGCACCCCGTAGAGCCCGCCCCGCGCTACCCGAACAAGCCGAGCCGGTTCATCTCGGACGGCTTGGGGAGCCCCATCACCTGGAGCAGCGTGGGGGCGATGTCCGCCAGGATTCCGGGGCGCAGCTTCTGCCCTCGGAAGTCCGGGTGGATGAGGTAGAAGGGCACCGGGTTGAGCGTGTGCGCGGTATGGGGCGCCCCGGTCTCCGGGTCCCGCATCTGCTCGCAGTTGCCGTGGTCCGCCGAGATGGCCATCGCCCAGCCGTTCCGGGCACACGCCTGGCCCAGGAGTCCGAGGCACTCGTCCACCGTGGTGACGGCCTTCATCGCCGGCTCCAGCAGGCCGGTGTGGCCCACCATGTCCGGGTTGGCGAAGTTCACCAGCGCGAAGTCGTAGGCCCCCGAGTCGATGCGTCGCACCAGCTCCTGCGTCACCTCGCGCGCGCTCATCTCCGGCTTGAGGTCGTACGTCTTCACGTCGCGCGGTGAGGGGACGAGGTGCCGGTCCTCGCCGGGGTACACCACCTCGCGGCCCCCGTTGAAGAAGAAGGTGACGTGCGCGTACTTCTCCGTCTCGGCGGTGCGGAACTGCCGCCAGCCGGCGTGGGCGATGGCCTCGGGGAAGATTTCGCGCGGCTGGTCGGGCGCGAAGGCCACCGGCAGCTTGAAGGTCTCGTCGTACTGGGTCATGCACACGTAGAGGCCCACGTGCAGGCCGCCGCGGTCGAACTCCTTGAAGTCGTCCAGGGCGAGCGCGCGCGTCAGCTCGCGGGCGCGGTCCGCGCGGAAGTTGAAGAACATCACCACGTCGCCGTCGCGGATGCGGCCCACGGGCGTGCCGTCGCCGTGGGACGATGACGGTGGGCTTGATGAACTCGTCCGTCACCTTCTCCGCGTACGAGGCGCGGATGGCGGAGAGCGCATCGGGGGCCTTGGGGCCCTGGCCGTGGACGATGGCCTCGTAGGCGAGCTGCACCCGGTCCCATCGCTTGTCGCGGTCCATGCCGTAGTAGCGCCCGCCCACGGTGGCGATCTGCCCGGTGTGCGTCTCGCCGAGGAACTTCTCCAACTCCTCCACGTAGCCGAGCCCGCTCTGGGGTGGGGTGTCGCGCCCATCGGTGAAGGCGTGGACGTAGACGTGGGGCACGCCCTCGCTGCGTGCGCCGCCTCGAGGCAGGCAGTAGAGGTGGTCCATCGACGAGTGCACGCCGCCGGGAGACACCAGCCCGAGCAGGTGGAAGGACTTGCCGTCCGTCTTGGCCTTGTCGAGCGCGGCGCGGATGACGGGATTGGAGGCGAGCTCGCCGGACTCGACAGGCCCGGTTGATGCGCACCAGGTCCTGGTAGACGATGCGGCCGGCGCCGATGTTGGTGTGGCCCACCTCGGAGTTGCCCATCTGCCCCTCGGGGAGCACCGACGGCCAGTCCGGACGTCTGCAGCTCCGTGTGGGGCATGTCGTTCGTCAGCTTGTCGAGGTGGGGAGTGCCAGCGAGGGTGATGGCGTTGTCATCGCTCGCCGGGCGGATGCCCCAGCCATCGAGGATGCAGAGCAGGACCTTGTGCGCGGGCTTCATGCGGGAAACCTAAGGGTTCCCACGGGAGGAGGGGAGGAAGGTTGCTCGGCTGGAGGGGATTCACTCTCGCCGGGCGCGCGTCTTGTAGGTGAGTACGGGGGCGAGCGTCGCCACCACCCGGACGAGCCCGGCGTCCACCAGGTCCTGCACCACGCGATCGATGGCCTTGTACGCGGGAGGCGCCTCCTCGAAGAGCAGGTCGCGATCCTCGCAGATGACGTGACTCTTGAAGGAGGTGCGGGTGAGGGCCTCGGGGGTGAAGCGCTCGCGCATCCGCTCGCGGGCGCTGGTGCGGGTCCACTTGCGGCCGGCTCCGTGCGCGAGGCTGTGGGCGTGGTTCGTGCCGTCGCCCAGCGGCAGCACCAGATAGCTCAGCGCGCCGCGGCTGCCGGGAATCACCACCGGCCCCTGGTCCGAGGGCGCCGCGCCCTTGCGATGCAGCCAGCAGGTGTGCCCGTCGAGGTCCTTCGGGGTGACGCTGTTGTGGCAGACGTCGAGCACCCGCCGCCCCGCGGCGCCGATGCCCTGCATCATGCGCCCGGCGATGGTGGCGCGATTGGCACTCGCCCAGGCCACGGCGTGGTCATGCCGCGTGAGGTAGGTCCGCGCCTCGCCCGAGTCCTCCGTGAGTCCGCCGGTGCCGTGCCGGTCCACGTGGGCTCGCAGGATGGCCTCCCCCAGTCCCCGGGAGCCGGAGTGGACGAGCAGCAGGAGTCGCTCCACCCCCAGCCCCAGCGCGGTGAAGGCCTTCGCGTCGTGGACCGTGTCCACCCGCTGCACCTCGGCGAAGTGGTTGCCGCCGCCCACCGTGCCGAGCGCCGCCTCGAAGCCGCAGGGCCTCACGCCCAGCTCGGCGAGCGCCGCGTCCGTGTCGCCCTCCCACGGTCCATCCAGGTCCAGCCGCGCCGCCCAGCGCTCCGGCTTCGCCTTGCGCGCCGGCAGGTCCAGGTCCCACAGCCCCATCCCACAGCCGATGTCGTTGCCGACGAGGAAGGGATAGAAGAGGCCCTCGGAGGCGAACGCGGCGCCTACCGGTGCTCCCTTGCCTGGGTGCAGGTCGGGCAGGCCCACCGCGGAGCGCATGCCGGGAAGTCGGGAGGCGGCCTCGAGCTGGCGGATGGCTTCGCCCTCCACCCATGACTGGGGCGAGGCGATGACACGGACGTGGGGAGCGGGCGAATTCATGCTCCCTCGGACGCGCCTGGCGTCCACCGCCTGACGGCGACGCCGGGCCGCCTATTTGTGGTACGGCTCGCCCTTGAGGATGGTGAAGGCGCGGTAGAGCTGCTCCACCAGCACCACCCGCGCCAGCCGGTGCGGCAGCGTCATCTTCGACAGCGAGAGGGTCAGGTCGGCGGCCTGCCGCACCCGCTCGTCCAGCCCCTCGTCCCCGCCGATGACGAGCAGCAGGTCCTTCGCGCCGTCCTGGGCGCGGCCCACGTAGCGGCTGAACTCCACCGAGTCCAGCAGCTTGCCCCGCTCGTCGAGCGCCATCAGCAGGTCCTGCGGCTTGCGGCGCGCGAGGATGGCCTCGGCCTCGGCGCTCTTGGCGTCCACGGCCTTGCCCTTCTTCCCACCCGCCTCGGGCAGCTCAATCAGCTCGAAGCGGGTGTAGTGGGCCAGGCGCGAGGCGTACTCCTGGACCGCGGGCTCGTAGAGGCCCGAACGGTCCCGGCCGATGGAGAGGAGGCGGACCTTCAGGCCACCTTCTCCCGCGGAGCGTCCGCCCAGAGGCCCTCGAGGTCATAGTGCGAGCGCGCCTCGGTGAAGAAGAGGTGCGCCACCACCTCGCCGAAGTCCAGCAGCACCCACTGGCCCGTCTCCATTCCCTCGTGGCCGATGGGGCGCAGATCCTCCGTCTGCTTGAGATTCGTGAGCACGTGCTCGGCCATGGCCGACACCTGCCGATCGCTCTCGCCCGAGGCCACCACGAAGTAGTCCGCGTAGGACGTCATCCCGCGCACGTCGAGGATGATGATGTCCAGGCCCTTCTTGTCCGAGAGCAGGTTGGCGATCTTTCGCGCCAGTGCATGGGCTCGTGGGTTCTCCGCCGGAGCCGCGGCAGGCGGGCCCGAGGGGACCAGCGCCTTCTTCTTGGTGATCTTCTTGCGGGCGGGCAGCTTCTTCGCCGTCTTCTTCGTCACCAGCTTCTTGCGTGCGGCAGGCGCTTTCTTCGTCGCGCTCTTCTTCGTCGCGCTCTTCTTCGCCGCCGTCTTCTTCGCCGCCGTCTTCTTCGTCGCCGTCTTCTTCTTGGTCGCCATACGTTTCCTGGGCGGCACCCTAGCGCACCTGCCCCTTCCCGTGGATGACGTACTTCTGACTCGTCAACTCTCGCAAGCCCATCGGCCCGAAAGCGTGCAATCGGCTGGTGGAAATCCCAATCTCCGCCCCCAGGCCCAGCTCGCCCCCGTCATTGAAGCGGGTGGAGGCGTTCCACACCACCGCGCTCGCCTGGGCCTCCCGGGTGAAGCGCCCCGCCACCGCCGCGTCCCCGGTGACGATGGCCTCGGTGTGCTCGCTGCCGTACCGGGCGATGTGCCCCAGCGCCTCGTCCAGCCCGTCCACCACCCGCACCGCCAGGATGAGGTCCAGGAACTCCCGCCCCCAGTCGTCCTCGGTGGCCGGCGTCACCGGCACCCCGGCGCGCCCCAGCACCTCCACCGTGGCCGGGTCGCCGCGCAGCTCCACCCCCTTCGCCACCAGCTCCCGTCCCACCTGGGGCAGGAAGCGCTCCGCCACCGTCCGGTCCACCAGCAGGCACTCGGCGGCGTTGCACACCCCCGGGCGGCTCGTCTTGGCGTTCAGGGTGATGCGCGTGGCCATGTCCAGGTCCGCCGCCGCGTGCACGTACACGTGGCAGACGCCCTTGTAGTGCTTCACCACCGGAATCCGCGCGTTCTCCGCCACGAAGCGGATGAGGCCCTCGCCGCCCCGGGGAATGCACAGGTCGATCAGCCCCTCCAGCTTCAGCAGCTCCAGCAGCGTCTCGCGCTCGCCCGGCGGCACGGGCTGGATGCACGCGGCCGGCAGCCCCGCCTCGGTGACGCCCGCCGCCAGCGCCGAGGCGATCGCCGCGTTGGAGCGCGCCGCCTCGCTGCCCCCGCGCAGCAGCGCCGCGTTGCCGCTCTTGAGGCACAGCGCCGCCGCGTCGCTCGTCACGTTGGGCCGGGCCTCGTAGATCATCAGCACCACCCCCAGCGGCAGCCGCACCTTGCGCACGTGCAGGCCGTTGGGCGGTCCCACTCCTCCGTCAGCTCGCCCACCGGGTCCTTCAGGTCGGCCACCGCCTCCACCGCGCGGGCCATGCCCTCCACCCGCGAGGCGTCCAGCAGCAGCCGGTCCAGGAAGGCGCTCGCCCTTGCCGGCGGCGCGCGCGGCGGCCATGTCCTCGGCGTTGGCGGCGAGAATGGAGGGGAGGGCCTCGCGCAGGTGGCGGGCCATGGCCCGGAGGGCCGCATCCTTCTGGCTGGTCGGCGCGGTGGCGAGCACGCGGGAGGCCGCCCGGGCGGCTTCGGCGAGGGAGCGCACGTCTTCCTTGGCAACGGACATGCCTCTCCTCTATCACCGGACCATGAGCGACGCCCGGCTGGAGCAGTTCAAGCAGATGGTGGCCGAGTTCCCGGACTCGCCCATGGCGCACTTCTCCCTGGGCAAGCTCTACCTCGAGCGCCGGGCAGTACGCCGAGGCGGTCGAGTGCTTCGAGCACGCCGTCCGCCTGGACCCCAGCCTACGCCGCCGCCATGGTCAGTCCCTGGGCGGATGCGTACGTGGGCGCGGGGCGCACGGACGCCGCCCGCGAGGTGCTCGACCGCGGGCGCGCGCCACGGCGCTCGCCCAGAGCCACCCCAGCCTCGCCGAGGAGATCGACGAGCGGCTCGCGGACCTGTAGGCCGGGACGGCACTCCCCCGGAGCGAGGGGGCTCGCTCACAGCCGCCAGGTGAGGCCCAGCGCCACCACCTGGCGGACGTAGGACAGCTCGTTGCGCGGCAGGTGGGTGCCGTAGAGGCTGCCCGAGAGCTCCAGGTCCAGCGAGCTCGCTCAGCGGGCGCACCAGGCGCAGGGACAGGGAGTTCTGCGCCTCGTCGTCCTCGGTGAGGATGATCTCCGGGGAGAGGAACACCCCGTCCGGGTAGCGGTTGAGCACCAGCGCCCCCTGCGCCAGCAGGGTCGAGGCTGCAGCGGGCAGGCGCACCCCCGCGCTGGCGCTCAGCCGGTGGCGCAGCACCGTCTCGCCGTAGCTGTTGCTGGCCAGCTCCTGGAACGCGTAGCGCCACCCCCAGCGCCACCGGCCCCCGGTAGGTGTAGCCCACGCTGGCCAGCGAGCGCGCCGTCCTCGCGCCGGCCCGGCGCGCGGCTCACATCGACGCCCGGCGCGCGGTCGGCCGCGACGCCGTAGCGGCGCCTGCCCGCACTCGCCGGAGACGGTGACGGCTGTGGCGGCGGTCCAGGCGGTAGCGCCCGGTGAGCCGACAGCTCGGGGCCGCCGAAGTCTGGCGGTGTGGTCCGGGCGGTAGACGAAGCGGTGGGCGCCGGCGCGCAGGCGCACGGCCAGCCGCAGCGTCCGGGCGCGTACTCGAGGAAGGCGCTCGCCCCCAGGTCCGTGTACGCGCGCGCCCCGCCGCGCCTGTCCTTGGCCCGCCCCTCCACGCCCACGCCCAGCGTGCGGCCCAGCGCGAGCGAGGCCTCCAGCGCGGCGGCCTGCACCAGCATGCTCTTCGGCGGTGAGCGCAGGTACTTGCGGCTGCCCCCGGTCGTAGCGGCCCACCAGCTGGTAGCGCTCCGCGGTGTAGCGGCCCTCACCCGCTGGCGAGCAGGCTGCAGGCCCACGTCCGTGGCCGCGCGGGCCGCCTGCCCGCCGCTCGGAGAAGTCGCGCGGGGCGTTGCCGTCCAGCAGCGAGCCGGCGCTCAGCGCGCAGGCTGCCCTCGCGCACGTCGGCCGCCTGCGCGCGGGCCGCGCGAGCACCAGCGCGAGCGCGAGCGACAGCAGGAGGGTGGGGCGAGCGAGCGGGCTCACGCGGGCGCCCACCTTAGCCGCGCTTGCCGACCTGGCCGCATGCCCTGTCCACGAGAGCGGCAAGCCAGCCTGGCGGGGCCGCGTGACGGCGCCGCCCGTGACGGCCGGTAGCATTCGTCCCGCATGCGTCTGTCGCCTCCTTCTCTCCGTGGGTGCGCTTCTGCTCCTTCGCCGCCTGTTCGCCCCCTCGCTTCATCGCCGAGGTGAAGGGAGAGACGGTCGTGCCCGGGGACTCCTCGGCGGCATCGCTCGCTGCTCAACGGCCTTCCCGGCCATCGGCAGCTTCACCAGCCTCGACTTCAACCAGGACCAGGAGTTCCAGAACCAGGGCGTCACCAAGGACCAGGTGACGCTCGGTGAAGGTGAGTCGCCTGCAGCTGCGCGTGCTCAGCCCCGACGGAGCAGGACTTCTCCTTCCTGGACGACGCTGCGCTTCTACGCCAAGGCGGGCGACCAGGAGGTGCTGATCGCGTCGAAGCAGGACATCGCCTCACTGCGGCCTCAAGGCGCCCGACCCGTGCTGGACCTGGACGTGCGGGACGTGGAGCTGCAGCCGTACGTCACCGCGCCCTCCATGAGCATCATCGTGCGCGGCAAGGGCCGCGTGCCCCTCAAGGACGTGCGCCTGCAGGCCATCGTGACGCTGGACGTGCAGGTGCAGCTGCCTATAGCGCGCGGGACGGCCTAGCGCAGCTCGCTAGCGCGGCGCTCCGGGCCTCAGCGTCGCGGCGCGGGAATCCAGCTCGCGGGCGAGCGACTCGAGCCGCGCGGCCTCCGTCTCCAGTCCGCGCAGGTCCTCCGGGTCGCCGCTGGCGAGCGCCTGGGCGCGCACCGTGCCCACCTGGGGGCGGCTGTCGGCGGCGCGGGTCGGAGGGGGCATAGGTGTTGCGGCGGGTGTCTCCGTGGGCACGTCGGGCGCACCAGCGCGCGGGCGCGCCGGCTCGCTGCGCCCAGGTGCACCGCCCATGGCCGGGGGCGGCTCGGCTGTAGGAGGCCTCGTCCTGCGCGATGCCGCCGATGGGCGCGCTCCGGCGTGGGCTGGGTGGCGTCCACGCGGAGCGCTTCGTGGAGCCGTCGAACCGCAGGCGCATGCGCCGGTCCTGCTCGTCGAACATGGAGTCCTCGCCGAGGAAGTCGCTCATGCGCCGGTCGAGGTCGCGCTCCTCGCGCACCTCGGTGATGCGGGCGCGCAGGGCCGCGAGCCGCTGGCGCACCTTGTCCTCGGAGTCGCGCAGCGCGTCCGCCTGCTCCAGCAGGTCCTCGGGGTCGTCGCTCGCGCTGTGCCGGGTTCAGCGCCGGCACCTCGCGAGGGCGGCAGCGCGGCGCGCACCGCGTCGCGCTCGGCGCGCAGGTCGCGCATGCGGGCGATCAGTCCGGCGCGGGCCTCGCGGTCGCTCGTGGCCTCCCAGGACGCGCGCACCCGCACCAGCTCCTCGGAGAGCGCCGTGTGCAGCGCCAGGTTGCGCGCGCTCCGACTCGGCCTCGGCCCGGCGAGCGACTGGGCCAGCCCGGTCAGCTCGCCGGACAGCTCCTGCGAGCGCCGCAGCGCCGACTCCAGCTCGGCGCCCGCCACCAGCCGGCCCTTGCGCTCGGCCTTGAGGGACTCGATGCGTCCGGCCAGCGTGTTCAGCTCGCCGCGCAGCACCTGCTGGCGCTCGCGCAGCTCCCGCACCTGCGGTGCGCGCCGCCCGCGCCTCGCCCCGGGCGACCGCTCCAGCCCCGAGGCCGCCCAGGCGGGCGCACCCAGCAGGCACAGCAGGAGGGCGGGCGCAGCGAGCGCGCTTCATGACAGCCCTCCCCAGGAGCAAGCCGGATGCCAGGGCTGCTTCAGGTCCGGGTGCCGCGGTCTCCGGGAAATGCCGAGCATTTCCGGGACTTGGGCCCGCGGGCAGCCGGGGAGCAGCGGGAGGGTGACGGAAAACCACGATGGGGGCGGGGGGCGGTGGATTTTCGAGGGACTGCGGCTTCTCTTTTACAGCCACGTGGAACGTCCCGCGACTCGCGCGCCCGGGCCTTTCACCCGGGCGTGTCGGGCGCCGCTCAGGACTCCTCGGGGCGCTCGCCCTTGGGGATGAAGCCGTACTTCTCCAGCTTGTAGTAGAGCGCGCTGGTCTTGATGCCGAGCAGCCGCGCGGTCTCGGTCTTCACGCCGCTCGGCCTTCTCGTAGGCGCGCTCGATGAGCTGGCGCTCCAGGTCCTCGAGGATGTCGGGCAGGGGCCGCTCGCCGCTGGGCACGGGCAGCGGCCCAGCCGGTCGCGCGGCGCGCAGGCGCCGGACTGCAGGTGCGCCGGGAGGTCCGCCTCGTCGAGCTCGCTGCCCTCGGCGAAGACCAGCGACTGCTCGATGACGTTCTCCAGCTCGCGCACGTTGCCCGGCCAGGCGTAGCGGGCCAGCGCCGCCAGCGCGCCGTCGTCGCATGCCCTGTCACGCGCGCGGTTGACGCGCGGGGCGTGCTTGGCCACGAAGTGCCGCGCGAGCAGCGGCGATGTCCTCGGGGCGCTCGCGCAGCGGCGGGAGCACGCAGCGGCACCACGTGCAGGCGGTAGTAGAGATCCTCGCGGAAGCGCCCCGCCGTCACCTCGGCCTGCGAGGTCGCGGTGGGTGGCGCAGACCACGCGCACGTCGACGCTGGATGCGTCTCCTCGCCGCCGACGCGCTGAATCTCCCGCTCCTGCAGCACGCGCAGCAGCTTGGTCTGCACGGCGGGGGGATCTCCCCAATCTCGTCGAGGAAGAGCGTGCCGCCGTCGGCGAGCTCGAAGCGGCCGAGCTTGCGCTTGACGGCGCCGGTGAAGGCGCCGCGCTCGTGGCCGAACAGCTCGCTCTCCAGCAGCGTCTCGGCGAGCGCCGCGCAGTGCACGACGATGAAGGGCCCGTCGCTGCGCGGGGAGAGCTGCGTGGAGCATGCGCGCCACCAGCTCCTTGCCGGTGCCGCTCTCGCCGCTGCACGAGCACGGTGGCGTCGGTGGCGGCCGCCTTGCCGCACCTGCGCGAGCGAGCCGCTGCATCGGCTCGCTGTCGCCCACCAGCGCGTTGCCGCGCGCGGCGCGGCGTCCGGCTCCAGGGCCTCGGTGTGGGCCTCGAGGCGCTCCACCTGCCGGCGCGTGGCAGCGACAGCTCCAGGCCCTTCTCCACCTTGGCGCGCAGCACCTCGGGGGTGAAGGGCTTCGTGATGAAGTCGAAGGCGCCCTCCTGCATGGCCTCCACCGCGGTCTCGATGGTGCCGTGGGCGGTGACCACCATGCACCACCGCGGCCGGGTCCTGGGTCGCGCAGCGCCGTGCGTGACGGCGAGGCCGTCCATGCCGTCCATCTTGAGGTCGGTGACGACGAGGTCGAAGGGCGTCTTGCGCCAGGCGGCGACGCCCTCGGCGCCGCTGCGGACGGCCGCCACCTCGTGGCCGGCCGTCTTGAGGGTGACGCGCCATGCCCTCGCGCATGGTGTCGTTGTCGTCGATGACGAGGATACGGGCCATGGGACGACAGCGCGCCTGCTATGCGCCCGTGGCGGCTCCGCCACCGGTCGGACGGGTGGGGCACAATGCGCCGCCCCCATGACCGCCCGCCGGAACGCCCTGTCTCGAGCTGCTCGCCCACCACGTCCCCACGGATGCCAAGGAGGCGCGAGGATCTGGCGCGCATGCGCGGCTTCGCCCCGAGCCTGGCTGCGGCCCTTCTCGCGCGAGCAGGAGGAGGCGCACTTCACCGGGAGCGCGGTGGTGGTCGGACCCGGCGGGCGAGCGGGTGGCGCTGGTCCACCACGGCAAGCTGCACCGCTGGCTGCAGCCGGGCGGGCACGCGGAGGAGGCGGACGCGGGCAGCATGGAGGCAACGGCGCTGCGCGAGGCGCGCGAGGAGACCGGGCTGCCGGGTGCTGCTGCATCCGCGCGGGCCCAGGCCCGCTGGACGTGGACGTCGCACGTCATCCCCGCGCGCAAGGACGAGCCGGAGCACCTGCACCTGGACGTGCGCTTCCTGGTGGTGGCGGAGAACCCGGAGGCGCTGGCGCACGACCCGAGCGAGTCCGCGGGCGCGCAGTGGCTGACGTGGGACGAGGCGCTGGCACGAGTGGATGAGGCGCCGCTGCGGCGGATGCTGGAGAAGGCGCGGGCGGTGGTCCGCGCGGGCTGAGCGGTGGGTAGGCCGCTCAGGCTCCGAATCCCAGCAGGTGCCAGTGGTGGAGCCAGGCCACGAAGGCCATGGCGGCCAGGGTGGCTCCGGTGAGGTAGAGGCGCACGGACAGCCTCCCGGAGCGCATCCACCACGCCCTGGCGCTCCAGACGACGGCTCCCGGGGTGAGCACCGAGGCCATGAGTGCGCAGCCCAGCGAGACCCCGAGCAGGTGTGGGGTGTTGCCGTCTCCGAGCTCGAACCGGTGGCGCAGCAGCACCATGAACCCGCTCAGGAAGAACAGATTCAGCAGGCCGATGGCCGCCAGCAATCCGGTATTCGGGCTTCGGTGGAGGAGGCCCGCCACGAGGGCGAGCACGAAGACCCCGGCGCACACGGCGAGCAGCCCGTAGGTGAAGGCGGAGGTCTCGTACCAGGGCACTCGCTCATACGCGACCGAGGGACGGTTCTGGAAGAACAGGTGGGAGCTCTGCCCTCGCGCGTCCTCGCGGAAGACGGCACGCTCCAGTGAGGTCGGGTCGTCGGCGGGGCGGAACATTCCGGGCTCCACTTCCACCCAGTTCCGGGGCGCGTCCCCCGGCTCCTTGATTCGCAAGGTGCCATCCCCGTTGTCACCCACCCGGATTTCCTCGCGCCATCCCACCGAGGCCTCCGCCGTGCCGTAGGCCCTCCACGTCGTCTGGTAGCCCCCCGCGAACCGTGTCATCCGCTCGGCTGAGACCTTCGGGGGGCGGGCGCATTGGCGGGCGGGGCGGGGTGGTAGCGGGCGAGGAAGGACTGGAGCAGCTCCATCCGCGCCCGCTGCGCGGCGTACTTCTCCCCCGGGCCGTTGTACGAGACGAACAGCCCCGTGCCGTGCTCGGGCAGCAGCACCAGTAGCGAGTGGAACAGGTACGCGTCCCCCGTGTGCCCGAGGAGTCGTTGGCCGTCGAGGTGGAACTCCATGAAGCCGTGGGCCCACCCGCTCAGCCGGGCGTCATGCGTGAAGTGCTGTCGGTGCATCCGCCGCACCGTCTCCTCGCGCAGGATGCGGGAGCCCTCGTACTGCCCGCCCTGGAGGTGCGCGAGCATGAACCTGGCCACGTCCGTGGCGGTCGTGCTCATGGAGCCCCCGGACGCCACCACCACCTGCTCCAGGGGGATCGCACGCAGGCGGCCGTCCTCCAGCGTGTGCCCCAGGGCCATGTCGGCGGCGAGCTCCGGCGGCACCGTCCTCCGGAAGACGCTGCGCTTCATCCCCAGCGGCTCCAGGAGGTTTTCCCGCAGGTACTGCTCGAAGGGCATGCCCGACACCCGCTCGACGATGTGCTCAGCCAGGCTCGTCCCATAGTCGGAGTACGCCGAGAGCTGGTCCGGAGGCCGCACCCGGGCCGGCATGCGTTGCCGCAGGTACTCGAGCAACGAGTCGGGAGGGGGACCCTGTGCCCAGAGGCGCTCGGGCACCTCGAAGCCTCCGGCGTGCGCCATCAGGTGCGCGAGCGTGATGGGCTGGGTGTACGTCGCCGGGATGCGCGGGTCCTCCAGGTACGTGTTGATGTCCGCGTCCAGGTCCAGCCGCCCCCGCTCCGCGAGCTGCATCACCGCCGTCCAGACGAACAGCTTGCTGATGGAGGCCACGCGGAAGAGCGTCCGCTCCGCCACCACGGGGATACGGTGCTCGGCGTCCGCGTGACCATAGCCCCGGGCGAGCACCACCCGGCCGTCGCGCACCACCGCGACCGTCGCCCCGGGGATGTGGTACCTCGCGAGCTGCGCGGTGACCTCGCGCTCCACGAAGGAGTCCAGCGACTCCAGTTCTCCTCGGGGGCTCGAGTCGGCCTGGGCCGTCCGCGCCACCAGGGCGAGCGCGAGCACCAGGACTGACAGGCTCGTGAGCGCTCCAGACGACTTGGGCATGACTTCACATGTGTAGCGGATGTCCTCCCCTGAAGGGAACATGCCCCCCGCGTCGGAATGTGGACGGCGCATCCTCCCCTCGCGGGTCATGACGTCGATGCGGGTGTTCTTCTCCTGGCTCCAGAGCGGCCCGGTCGCTAACAAGGGATGCCACGTGGGCGCCCGGACCCACCGGCGTCCGTATCCACTGGAGGGATGGCATGGAGCAGAGGGCACTCGGAAAGCAGGGCCTGAAGGTCTCGGCCCAGGGCTTGGGTTGCATGGGGATGAGTGAGTTCTACGGCGCGACCGACGAGAAGGAGTCGATCGCCGTCATCCACCGCGCGCTGGAGTTGGGGTTGAACTTCCTCGACACGGCGGACATGTACGGGCCGTTCACCAACGAGACGCTGGTGGGCAAGGCCATCGCTGGCCGGCGCGACAAGGTCATCGTCGCCACCAAGTTCGGCAACGTGCGCGGCGAGGATGGCTCCTTCCTCGGCATCAGCGGCAAGCCCGACTACGTGCGCAAGGCGTGTGATGCCTCGCTGAAGCGGCTGGGCATCGACCACATCGACCTCTATTACCAGCACCGCGTGGACCCCACCGTCCCCATCGAGGACACCGTCGGCGCCATGGCCGAGCTGGTGAAGCAGGGCAAGGTCCGCTACCTCGGCATGTCCGAGGCCGCGCCCGACACCATCCGCCGCGCCCACAAGGTGCACCCCATCACCGCGCTCCAGACCGAGTACTCCCTCTGGAGCAGGGATCCGGAGGACGAGATCCTCCCCACCGTGCGCGAGCTGGGCATCGGCTTCGTCGCCTACAGCCCGCTGGGCCGCGGCTTCCTCACCGGGCGCTACCGCCGCTTCGAGGACTTCGAGCCCAACGACTACCGCCGCAACAACCCGCGCTTCCAGGGCGAGAACTTCGCGAAGAACCTCCAGCTCGTGGACAAGATCAACGAGCTGGCCGGGCACAAGAAGGTCACCGCCTCGCAGCTCGCGCTCGCGTGGGTGATGGCACAGGGGCAGGACATCGTCCCCATCCCCGGCACCAAGCACGTGAAGTACCTCGAGGAGAACATCGCCGCGGCCAACATCCGCCTCTCCCCCGAGGAGCTGCGGGAGATCGACGCCATCGCTCCCAAGGGCGTGGCGGCCGGCACCCGCTACCCCGAGGCGGGCATGAAGGCCGTCAACCGCTGAGGCGCGGGCTCAGGCCGCCGTGTTGGGGAAGTGCGGGTTCTCGATGAGCCCGAACAGGTTTCCGAACGGATCCTTCACGGTGGCCACGCGGATGCCGCCGCCCACCTCCCGGATGGGGCTGGCGGGCTCGGCGCCGAGCTTCATCAGGCGCTCCCAGGCTCGGTCCGCGTTCTCCACGCCCCAGTAGGTGACAGCGCCCCCGGCACCCGGCTTCAGCTCCGAGGTGTCCGGGTCCAGCCCCAGCTCGAAGCCTCCCACGTTGAAGCCCACATAGAAGGGCTCGTCGAAGTACGGCGCGACGCCCAGCACCTGGGAGTACCAGGCCTTCGCCTTCGCGAGGTCCGTTACGGGATAGACGGTGGTGCGCAGTCCGAGGATGGGGGCGGGGTTTTTCATGGGTGCTCACCTTAACCCCAGTGGCAGCCGCACCGTGAAGCGGGTGTCTCCCTCCGCGCTGGAGGTCACCGTGATGCCGCCTCCATGGGCCAGCACCAGTTGCCGGGTGATGTAGAGCCCCAGCCCCACGCTCCCCGCGCCACTGCCCGCATGGCGGCCCCTGCGGAAGGGCTCGAAGAGGGTGGGCAGCAGCGATGGCTCGATGGGGTCTCCCTCGTTGCGCACCTCGAGGAGGACCTCCCCGGGCAGGCCCTGGCAGCGCACCCGCACCGGCGTGCCCGGGGCGCCATGCTGGAGCGCGTTGCCCACCAGGTTCCCGAGCACCTGCACGAGTCGGTCCCCATCCCACTCGCCCGCGCCCTCGCCCTCCTGGTACAGCTCCAACTCCCGCTCCGGGTGGCTGGCGGCGTGCTCCTCCACCACGCCGCGCACCAGCTCGAAGAGGTCCATCTTCTTGCGCTCCACCGGAATGCCGCCGCCCAGCCGCGCCTGGCTGAAGTCCAGCAGGTCGCGGATGAGGCGGGTGGACCGGTCCGAGGCGGAGATGATGCGGGTGAGGCTCTTGCTCTGCCGCTCGTCCAGTCCCTCGCGCGCCAGCAGCATCGAGGCCGAGATGCGGATGACGCTCAGCGGGTTGCGCAGGTCATGACTGACGATGCCGAGGATCTCCCGCTCGAAATCGGCGAGCTGGCGCGCCTTGGCCTCCTGCTCCTTCTGGACGGAGATGTCCACGCAGGCGCCCGTCATGTAGAGGGGCCGCCCGCTCGCGTCCACGAACGTCTTGCCCTTGCCGCTCAGCCAGCGCACGTGCTCGTCCGACCACAGCACGCGGAAGTCCATCTCGAAGTCCGCGCCCTCGCGCTCGCACGCCTCGCACCGGCGCTCCACCTCCGCCCGGTCCTCCGGGTGGACCAGGACGAGGAAGTCGTCCAGCCGCTGCACCGTCCGCCCCGGTTGCAGGCCGAAGAGCCGATCCAGGTTCTCGTCCCACTCGAGCGCGCGGGTGCGGATGTCCCAGCGCAAGGTGCCGGTGCTGCCCGCCCAGAGGGCCGCGCGCAGCCGCTCGTCCCGCTCCTGCAGCGTGGCCTCCATCCGCTCGCGCTCCGCCAGCACGCTGCGGAGCTGGGCCTCGCTCGCCTCGGCGGCGGTGCGGGCCTGCTGCGCGGACTCATAGAGGCGGGCCCGCTCCAGCGCCTGGGCCCCCTGGCGCGCCAGCGCGAGGATGAAGTCCTGCTCGTCGGGCCGGAGCGAGCGAGGCCGCGAGAAGCTCACCACCAGGGCCCCCATCACGCCCCGGCTGCCGCGCAGGGGCACCGCCGCCGAGGCCTCGAAGGGCGGGCCTGGCCGTGCGAGCTCGGGGTAGCGGCGGTCCCGCTCGTGACGGTCGGCGTAGGTGACGAGCCTGTCGTGGCGGACCGACTCCACCACCGCCTGGGGCGCGTCGAGCGGGATGCGCTCGAAGCTCCGCGTCAGCGGTCGCACGCTGTCGGAGGTGCTCGCCAGCTCGAGGGCCTGGCCATCTTCCGATACCAGCCACACCGCCCCCGCCTGCGCGTCCAGCACGCTCACGCCCTGGGTGATGATGACGTCCATCACCTGCCGGGGCGTGGGCGCCTCCGACAGCGCGGCGGTGATGGCCTGCAGGCGCGAGAGGCGTTCCTGGGCTCGCCGCTGGTCGTCGATGTCGACGTTGGTGCCGAACCAGCGGACGACGCGGCCCCGTGCATCCCGCATGGGCAGGGCCCGGACGAGGTGCCAGCGGTAGCCGTCCCTGGCGTGCTGGATGCGGACCTCCAGCGCATAGGCCTCTCCCGTGCTCAGGCTGTGCCGCCAGCGCTCCATCAGCCTCGGCATGTCCTCCGGGTGGATGACCCGCTGCCAATGCGTGATGTCCCCAGAAGGCAGACCCAGGTTCTCGAAACCGCGGCGGCTGACGTAGTCGAGCTGCCCATCCGGGCGGCTCGTCCAGAGGGTGTGTGGCAGCACCTCGGCGAGGGTGCGGTGCTGCTGCTCCGCCTCGTGGAGGCGCAGGGCCTGTCGCAGCAGGTGCGCCAGCCGCTCCGAGGTGAGCGCCGACTTGCTGAGGTAGTCGGTGGCACCGGCCTTCATCAGCTCCACGGCGATGTGCTCGTCGCCCTGGCCGGTGAGCATGATGATGGGCGTCTCCACCAGGGCGGCCCGCGCCATTCGCAGCACCTCCAGCCCGGTGTGTCCCGGCATCTGGAAGTCGAGCAGGACGCAGTCGAAGGGCTGCTCCAGCAGGGCGGCGAGCGCGGACGCACCGTCCTTCACCTCGACGAGCTGGGCGTTCAGCCCCGCCTGGAGCAGGGCACGCCGCACCGCGAGCCGGTCCACCTCGTCATCGTCCGCCACCAGCAGGCGCAGCGATTGCTCCATGTGGTTCTCGGCTCTCACGGCAGCTCCACCCCCACCCGCTCCTCGTCAGGCTCGACCCTCGGCTCAACGCGGGCTAGGTGGTGACCGGCTCGACGAGCCCCCGGCCACCTCGAGCGGGTCGTTCTTCGCCCGGCTCCGTTCATCACTGGACGTTGTGGTGCTTCGGCCAGGTGAAGCGGAAGGTGGCTCCCTGGCCTGGAGAGGACTCCAGCCATGCGCGCCCGCCGCGCGCCTCCACGCTCTTCTTCACCACCGACAGCCCGATACCGGTGCCTTCCTGCTCGTCAATCGCCCGCAGCGTCTGGAAGAGACCCCAGATGCGCTCATGGTATTCGGGGGCGATGCCTGGGCCATCATCGGCCACGGAGAACTCCCAGAAGGCACCTGCCTCGCACGCGGCCACCCGCACCCGCACCTCCGCGCGCCCGGCGTGCTTGAGGGCGTTGCCCAGCAGGTTGAGGAACACCTGCTGCAAGGGCACCCGCTCGGCGTGCAGGGTGGGCATTCCGGACGCCACCTCGACGGTGGCCTCGGGGGGCGGGGCGAGCAGCTCCACGCAGTCGGCCAGCAGCCGGCCCACGTCCACGGGCTCCGGCCGGCCACGCACCCGGCCCGCGCGGCTGTAGTCGAGGATGCCGTTGATGAGCGCCTCCATGCGCCCCACGCGCCCGCGCAGCAGCCGCATCTGCTCGCGCGTCTCGTCGCTCATCACCTCCTTCAGGTCGTCCTGGATCCACCGCGCCAGGTTGGCGATGCCGCGCAGGGGCGCCTTCAGGTCATGGCTGGCCACGTAGGCGAACTGGTCCAGCTCCTGGTTGCTGCGCTCCAGCACCGCACGGGCCTGCTCGGCCTCGTTCCGCGCGTGCTCGGCCCGGAGCGTGGCCTGCTGGCTCTCCCGGTACAGGCGCGCGTTGTCCAGCGCGAGCGCGGCGCGGCGTCCGAGCTCCTCGATCATCGGCATGTCCGCGACGGAGAAGTTCCGCTCGCTCCCGGCCTGCACCAGCGTGATGCTGCCCAGTGTCCGCCCGTGCACCACCAGCGGCACGATGAGGGAGGAGCGGAGGCCCAGGTCGCGCAGAAGCCCGAGGCTCTCCGCCTCCGGTACCACCTCCAGCAACTCCGACTGTCCGGTCCGGATGACGTAGCCACGCCCGTGGGTGGCATTGCGCAGGTCCACGGGGTCGCGGAGCGCCAGCTCCCAGCCGAGTGCCTCCTTCGAGGACTCCCGGTGGGTCACCATGACGCGCTCGACGGTCTCGTCCGCTCCCACCAGGTCCACCGCGCACCAGTCCGCCAGCCGAGGCACCACCATGCGCGTGAGGTTGTGGACGGTCTCCTCGGGGTCCAACGGAATGGCGAGCAGCACGCTCGCGTCGGAGAGGAAGCCCAGCGCGTCCGAGGTGCGCTTGTGGTCGTCGATGTCCGTGCAGGTGCCGAACCAGCGGCCGATGTGGCCCTGGGCGTCATGCAGGGGGATGGCGCGGCCGAGGAACCAGCGCCAGATGCCATCGAGGCGGCGGCAGCGGTACTCCACCTCATAGGGCTCGCCGGTGGCGAGGCTGTGAGCCCAGAGCCGGAGGGCCTCGGGCATGTCCTCCGGGTGGAAGGCCTGATGCCAACCTTCGCCCTGTGACTCCTCGACGGACAGGCCGGTGTATTCGTACCAGCGCCGGTTGAAGTAGTCGGGCAGGCCGTCCGGCCCTGTCGTCCAGACGATCTGCGGCAGGGCCTCGGCGAGCAGACGGAACTGCTCGCGCTCGGTATCGAGCCGCTGCTCTGGCCCCCTGTCATTGAAGAAGGGGCCGAGCGTGTCATACGCGCTGAGTTCGCCGTCGGACTGGCGGGACACGTCGAGGCCTCTCCCTGGGGGAGCCCAGCCCTTTCATCTGTTCGGGCCCCCTCTTGTCTCTACAGCGTCTCGACGGGGCCGGGTCCGGTACGACCGCTGGGCTGTCTTCCGCGCAACAGGTCCGCGCCCAGGGGGAGCGTGAGCTCGAAGGTGGTGACTCCGGGGGAGGGGACGAGCCGCAGGTCCCCGCCGTGGGCCCGGGCAATCTTGCGCGAGAGTGGCAGCCCCAGGCCCGTGCCCTTCTCCCGGGTGGTGAAGAAGGGCTCGAAGATGCGCTCGCGCTCGGCGTCGGGCACGCCGGAGCCGTGGTCCTCGACGCGGATGGTGTAGCCCTTTCCGTCGCCACGGCCCGTCACCCGCACCTCGCCGCCCGGGGGCGAGGCCTGCACCGCGTTCTTCACCAGGTTCACCAGCGCGGCCGTCAGCAGGCTCCCGTCCGCCTCCAGCACCGCCGGCTCCGCCTCCACCGCCACCGTCACCGTCCTGGCCGCCGCGTCCGCCGCGAGCAGGCCGCTCGCCTCCTGGAGGAGCTCCGTCGCCGCCACGGGCGCTCGGGAGAGGGGTTGCTCGCGAGCGAAGGCGAGGAAGTCCTCGACGATGCGCTGGAGGTACTCCACCTCGCGCTGGATGCGCGCCACGTGCTCGGCGGCCTCGGCATGGGCTCCGGCCTTCAGGTCCTCCGCGAGAATCCCCGAGAAGAGGGAGATGCCGCCGATGGGGTTGCGCACCTCGTGGGCCACGCCCGCCAGCATCAGCTTGAGCTGCCGGTCCCGGCTCTCCAGGGCGCCGCGCATCACCTCCAGCTCGCGCGCCAGCACGCCAATCTCGCGCGTGGGCTCCGGAGGCACGGGCGTCGTCAGGTCACCCCGGCCGATGCGCAGCGCCGAGTCCATCAGCCGCCGCAGCGGACGCGCGAGCCCCCGGGCGGTGAGGATGGCCACCAGCCCGAGCACCCCGAGCGCCACCGCGCTCGCCGCCGCGAAGCCCCGGGAGAGGGTGGACAGGGGGCCGAAGAAGGCCGCGCTGCCCTCCACCGCCACCGCGCCCACCACCTCGCCCTCGCGACGCACCGGCGCGTAGCCCGTCTTGTAGAGCGCCCGTCCGTGCCCCGGAAGAGCACCTGACTCGCCGCGCGCTGCCCGGAGAAGACGCGGGAGAGCTCGAGCCTGTCGCGTGCGAGCTCCGGCACCTCGGTGCCCACCGGGAGCCCGCCGCCGACGTCCGCGCGCACCCGGCCCTGCGTGTCCACCACGTACACCCGGCGCACGCCGCTCGCCTCTTGCACCTCGGTGAGCAGGCGCACGAGGTTGCGCCAGGTGCGAGTCCCCGAGGTGTCGTCCCCGGGCTCGATGGTGAGCATCCGCTCGCCGCTCACCTGGCTCGCGGTGGCCGCGGCGATGGCCGAGAGGCTCGTGCCCAGCTCGTCCTCCAGGATGGAGCGGGCGAGCGCGTAGACGGCGGTGCCCGTGAGCGCGAGGAAGAGCAGCGTGGGCAGCAGGAAGGCCACGAGCAGGCGCGCCGACAGCGAGCCCAGCGCGTCCTTCAGCCGGGAGGGGAGGGGGCCTTGGGTCGGCATGGGTGGAGGCCAGAACCCTAACCCTCTCTTTCAACTCCTGGCTGCGGAAGGGGGCATCACTTCCGGACGTCCAGAAGTGATGTGGGTTGATGTGTGGTGCTTCTGGACGTCCAGAAGCCCGATCGCCAGAAAAATCCTCGTCAACAAGGAGACGATGCTCGACATCGTCGCGCAGTAGTGCGGCCGGCGCCCCCGCCTTCAGCACCGGCACCCGCTAGCGGGAGCGCGGACCGCGTCGCGGGCTCCGGAGCGCGCGCTGGCTCGGAGCCCGCGGCTCGGCGCTTGCCGAGCCGAGCACCTGCGCCAGGGTGTCGAAGGCTTCATCCACCAGGCGGCTCAGGTCCATCCCCTCGTGCTCGGCCCAGACGCTGACCGCCGCGTCCATCGCGCCCATCGCGACCGCGGCCACCAGGCGGGGAAACATCGGGCTCGAAGCCGAGCCCCGCATGCGCCGGGCCACCTCCAGGGAGAGCTGCTCGCGCCAATGCTCCTGCTTGTCCAGGAAATGCGCCCGGAGGACAGGCGTATGGAGCGTCAACAGGACCAGCCGCCGCATCCGGGCTGGGTCTCGCGTGAACGGGCCCGTCTCCGAGACCATGGCCCGCCGCAACGCCACCAGGGGCGCCTCCCCGGGCGGCTGGCCCACGACGGCTTCCAACAGGGCCGCGCCGAAGCTGTCGAAGGTGAAGAGGACCACTCCCTCCTTGGTCGCGAAGTAGCGGAAGAACGTCCGCCGGGAGATTCCCGCCGCCTGGGCCATGTCGTCGATGGTGGCGTCGTCATAGCCCCGTGCGAGCAAGACCCCTACCGCGGCCTCGGCGATTTCGGCGCGAGCCAACCGCTGCTTGCGCTCCCGGAGGCTGGGCTTGGGCTTGAGGACGGCGGGTTTCATGGGGCCTTTCTACTGGTTTGGGGGGAGGTGCTCAAATCACCCACGTTGTCCTTGGCACTCAGTGCCATTAGTGTCTTCAAGTGCCAAATGCGTCACGATCTGGTGACCACCGAGTGACAGGGCAAGGCTCCCCGAGAGGGACGATGGAGACGCGAGTGAAGAGCCACACGGATTCAGAAGTGAAGTTCGAGGCCCCCGGACCGGGAAGCTGGGAGCTGGAGACGGTCCATACCCACCGTCCCGGCACCCGCTATGCCAGCGAGGTGCTCACCGCGGGGCTCGGTGCGGGCTTCGCCGAGGGAAGCGCCCGGTATGGCCTGATGATCGACCACATGCGCGCGGTGAGCATCCACGGGTTCATGTATAGCCAGATGGTCCCGTTCGGGGCCCCCGCGGGAGCCACGGGCGCGCCTCCGCCCCTGTTCTTGATGAAGCTGATGACGCGCCTGCACCCGGGATTCCGCCGCCGGCTGCGCACCGCGAAGCAGGCCCTGGAAGGCAAGCGCTGGCGCGAGGACCTGCGGTACTGGGATACGCAGGAGAAGCCCGCGGCCATTCGCGCGCACCTCGCTCTGCAGGCCGTGGAGCCCTCCACGCTTCCCCCTCGGAGTTGGAGAAGCACCTGGTGGCGTGCCGCGATCACCTGATCGCCATGGCCCGCCTGCACCACCTCTACAACATCGCGCACATCCTCCCCGTGGGGGATTTCCTCGTCCACGCGCAGCGGTGGACGGGAAAGAGCGCCGGAGAGCTCGCGCGACTCTTCAAGGGCGACTCCCCCCTGTCCGCGCAGCTGGCCACCCAGGAGCCTCCCGCCCTCATCCAGGCCCTGCGCGAGGACGCGACGGCACGCGAGCTGCTGTTCTCGAATGCCCCGGCGAAGCAGATCCTCGATGGGCTGGTGGCCATGCCCGGCGCGGTGGGCGAGCAGATGCGGGCGCATCTGGAGTGGGTCGGCTACCGCAGCCTGGGCTACGACCTCTCCGAGCAATATGTGCTGGAGGTTCCCGAAGCGCTGGTGCGCGGCATCCAGGGCGCGGTGACGGGACGCACGCCGACGGAGGGAGCCTCGGACGCCCGGCTCCTGGAGCAGGTGCGCGAGGCCGTGCCGGAGGAGCACCGGCAAGAGTTCGATGCGCTGTTCGCCGAGGCGCGGCTCGTCTACCGGCTCCGGGACGAGCGCAATACCTACAGCGATGGCTGGGCCATGGGTCTGGCCCGCCGGGCGGTGCTCGCCGCGGGGGCTCGCCTGAAGGAGCAAGGGCGGCTCACCGACGCGGAGCTGGCCATCGACGCGAGCCATGACGAGCTGCTCGGCCTGCTGCGCGGTGCCAGCGTCCCGACGAGCGAGGAACTCCAGCGGCGCGCGCAGTGGAGAAAGACGAAGACCCACGCCGATGCGCCCCCCTGGCTGGGCGCGCCCCCCTCGCCCCCTCCCTCCATGGACTTCCTTCCCCCGGAGGCGCGGCGGGTGTCCGATGCGATCATGTTCTACATGCAGGGCGTCTTCGATGCGCCCCCGGCCCAATCGACGGAGAAGTCGGTCCGGGGCCTGCCGGTGAGTCCGGGCATCTACGAGGGCACGGCGCGGATCGTGAAGGAGCAGACCGACCTCGGCCGCATCGAGAAGGGCGACGTGCTGGTGGCGTCCACGACGTCGCCCTACTTCAACGTCGTGCTGCCCCTGCTCGGGGCGATCGTGACGGACCGGGGCGGGCAGTTGTGCCACGCCGCCATCGTCACGCGGGAGTATGGGATTCCGGGAATCGTCGGGACCCGGGAGGCCACGAAGGTGGTGCGCGACGGTGCGCGCGTGCGGGTCAATGGGACGACCGGAGAGCTGCAGGTGCTCTCATGAGCATGGTGTCCTTGCAGGAAGCGCTGTCCGAGGAGGAGTTTGGGGGCAAGGCGGTCCATCTCGGTGCCGCGCTGCGGGCCAGCCTGGCGGTGCCTCCCGGGTTCGCCCTGTCGGTGCGGCAGGTGAACCGGATCGCCGCGGGCGAGCCGGACGCCGTGGCCGAGCTTCGCGGCCTGCTCGACCAGGTGGGCCCCAGCGTGGCGGTCCGCTCGTCCGCGGTCGGCGAGGACTCTGCCAACGCGAGCTTCGCGGGCCAGCACCTCACCGCGCTCGCGGTGCGCACGCAGGAGGGCTTGCTCGAGGCCGTGAAGCAGGTGTGGTCCTCGGGCCGCTCGGAGGCGGCCCTGGGCTACCGCCGCCGGATGGGCTGGCAGGGAGAGCCCCGCGTGGCCGTGGTCGTCCAGCAACTCGTGGAGGCCGAGTGCGCGGGAGTGCTCTTCACGTGCGACCCCATGACGGGCGCCGATGAGCGGGTCATCGAAGGGACGTGGGGACTGGGCGAAGCAGTCGTGGCCGGGCTCGTCACCCCGGACCGCTACCGCATCAGCCGGGACGGGCGCATCCTCGAGCGCACCCCCGGAGAGAAGGACGTGGCGATCCGTCCCCTGCCGGACGGGGGCACGCACGAGGTGCCGGTCGAGCCGGAGCTCGTGACGGCCCTGTGCCTCGATGACCGCCGTCTGGGCGAGCTACACGCGCTCGCCTCCCGGTGCGAGGAGCACTTCGGGGCAAGACAGGACCTCGAGTGGGCGTACGTCGGCTCACGGCTCTTCCTCCTCCAGCGCCGGGCGGTGACACGTGGCGGCTGAGCTCGCGGCGGTTGCCGACCCTGCGGAGCCTCGCGCTCTGTCCTCCCGGAGCCTGGTGTCGCTCGGACTGACGACGGCGCTGGTGCCCCTCAACTCGACGATGATCGCCGTGGCGCTCCCGACGATTGGCCGAGAGCTGGGCGCGGGGCTTGGAACGCTGAGTCAATGGTTGGTGACCAGCTATCTCCTGGTGGGAATCGTGTTCCAGAGCCCCGGCGGGAAGCTGGGAGATGTCTGGGGTCATCGCCGCGTGCTGCGCGTGGGGCAGGTCCTGTTCGCACTGGGAGCGGTGACGGGCTTCCTGGCCCGGCACGTGGCCCTGCTCGCGCTGGCGCGGGTGCTCATGGCGACGGCGGGCGCGGTCATCACGCCCAGTGCCATGGCCCTGCTGCGCAACGGGCTGCCGGCGGACCGCCGGGCGCGGGCCTTCGGGCTCTTCGGGGGAATCATGTCCCTGGCTGCGGCGGTGGGCCCGATGCTGGGTGGAGAGCTGGTGGCCCGCCTGGGTTGGCCGTTCATCTTCATGGCGAACGTCCCCGTGCTCGGCCTCTCGCTCCTCCTGGGGGGCGGCGAGAAGTCCGCCGAGCCCGTTGCCGCCCAGCGTCCCGCGTTCGATGTCCTCGGCAGCGTATTGCTCGGCACGGGTCTGGCGCTGCTCGTCGTGGGTACCAAGAGCCAGGGGGGGTGGATGGCGGGTCTTCTCGCCGCGGGAGCCGGGTTTCTCGTACTGATGTACCGCTGGGAGCGGCGCCAGAGCCACCCGGTCATCGACTTCCAGCTCTTCCGCTCGCGCCCGTTCTCCGCGGGGAGCGCCATTCTCGCGCTCCAGAACCTGGCCATGTACGGCCTGCTGTTCCAACTCCCCTATCTCTTCACCCAGCGGTTTGGCGAGGACACGGGCCGCACGGGCCGCACCCTGCTGGCGATGATGGCCATGATGGTGCTGGGCACGCCGCTGGGGGGACGGCTCTCCGAGAAGCTGGGCGTGCGCGCGACCGCGATGGGTGGCGCGCTCCTGGGGCTCATGGGGATGGCGCTGCTGGGCATGGGGACGCTCGAGTCTCCGTCGGAGGCCATCGTGCCGCTCATGCTCCTGGGATTCGGCCTGGCGTTGGGAAACGCACCGTCCCAGGCGTCGGCGATGGGGGCCGTGGACCGGGCCCGGAGCGGAATGGCGGCGGGGGTGATGTCCACCACGCGCTACCTCGGCGGTGTAGTGGGGATCGCGGTCCTCGGGGCACTGCTGCCCCAAGGGGCCGCGGTTGCCTCCCTGCAACAGCACCATGCCGCGATGGCCGTCTTCGGCTGTGCCCTGGCAGTCTCGGTCCTCGCGGCGTTCGCACTGCCTCGCCGCGAGCAGGCGGCCTGAGCCGGGGCCGAAGGGGCGTCCTGCGCATGGGGCCCTCACCGGCGAGGGCTGGGTGCTCTCAGCCTGCGCCAGCGCCTGCTCCACCCAGGCGCGCCATGCCGAGGGCTCGTCGCCGAGGTCCCGCCCGGCCAGCGCGCGCAAGGCGAGCAGCGCCGCCTCGAGGTCGGAGCGCTGGCGCATGCCCACCATCTGCTTCAACACCTCCCCGACCTCTCGCAGTGGGCTTGCCCCGGTTACGTGGCTCTCCCGCACTTTATGTGGTTCGCGAGGGGGGAAGCAGGCAAGGACAGCAGGAGGCCGGTGGGGCAACTACAACTGGGGATGAAGGAGTCGTACTCGATTCCTGGTTGTCGGGTGGAGCGGGTGGTGCGGAGCGGTTCCTCGCAAACCGTCCTCGTGGTGCGCACGGAGCATCGAGGCGCGCAGTGCCCCTCCTGCAAGCAGCATAGCGATGCTCCGCACAGTACCTACGTCCGTAGGCCAGCCGACCTGCCCTCCGCGGGACATGCGGTTCAGCTTGAGCTGCACGTGCGCCGCTTTTCCTGTCGCAATGTGAGGTGCGAGCGCCGCACGTTTTCGGAGCGCCTGCCCCACCTTCTCGCCCCGAGTGCCCGGCGCACACGTCAGCTCGCCCGTGCGCAGTGCGCGGTGGGACTGACAGCTGGTGCCGAGACTGGCGCCAGACTCCTCAAGCCCCTGGCCATGCCGACGAGTCCCGACACACTCCTGAGGCTGATGCACCACACCCCACTGCCCGCGCAGACACCGCCTCAGGTGGTCGGTGTGGATGATTGGGCCTCGCGCAAAGGGCGCACCTATGGCTCATCCTTGTCGACCTGAAGGAGCACCGCGTCGTTGACTTGCTGCCTGACCGGTCGGCTCCCACTCTGTCCGCATGGCTGCATCGGCACCCGGGGGTCGAAGTCATCACTCGGGACCGCTCAAGCGAGTATGCACGCGCAGCTGCGGAGGGGGCGCCCCAAGCTCAACAGGTTGCGGACCGCTGGCACCTGCTGCTCAACGGACGGCAGATGGTGGAGCGCTGGCTGGCGGGGGCTCACGCGCGTCTGCGTGCGCCACCCGAAGTGCCGAGCGAGAACATCGCACCCGTGTGCCGTCATACCAGCTTTCCACGTACTCGCAGCGAGGCGCGTGCTCGTGAGGAGAGCCGAGCACGACGCGTCACCGTGTACCAGGCTGTGCGCCGCCGCCATCTGGCCGGGGAGCCCCTGCTGAGTGGCGGGAGATTCGTACCCGGGGCTTCGAGGGCACGTCGCGGCAGGTCCATCGCTGGCTGCAGACGCGGCGCACTGCTGTAGCGAGCTCGACGCCCCACATGCGCCGAGGCAATGACTCGAGCCCGAATCTCCCGCTCCCTGGTGGAGCGCTCCCCTCGCCCAAGCAACTGGCGTGGCTGTGCGTTCAACCTCACTCCCACTGACGCGGCCACGCTGGCGCGCATCGAGCAGGACGCGGAGGCCGCGCGCGTCGTGAGGCTGGTACGTCGCTTCGGGGAAATCGTGCGCGAGCGGGGCGTCACGCGAGGTGCCGAGCCCATCGAAACATGCAGCACCTTCGAGCAGTGGCTGGGCGAGGCACTCACGAGCGGCGTGCGCGCGGTGGAGACCTTCGTGCAGGGACTCGAGCAGGACGGCGATGCTGTTCCGGCCGCGCTGACCACACCTTGGAGCAATGCCCAGTCCGAGGGACAGATAACGAAGCTCAAACTCCTCAAGCGTCAGATGTACGGCCGCGCCAGCTTCGACTTGCTGCGCCGCCGCGTCCTGCTCGCTGCGTGAGCGCATCGAGCACACAAAGTGCGGGAGAGCCACGTAACCGGGGCAAGCCCAACCTTTTCATTTCGACGCCTCGGGGGTTACGCTTCGTCCTCGCACGAGGCCCGCCATGACCTTCGATCCGAGCAGGTACAAGAAGTTCCGCGTCAGCAACTGGGGACACTCCGACCCCGTCTACAAGAAGGTCGCCAAGCAACAGAAGGTGCAGGGCGGTGTCTGCCGGGGAATGTGTCTGGATTGGGCTCGCCGGATCCTCATGGGTCTGGGCGCCCCCCACGAGAAGAATGGAGCGCCCGTCGACAAGGAGAAGGCGCGCAAGCGCTACGAGAAGCAGATCGAGCTCCACAAATTGATGATCGATCAGGTGTCCGTCCCGGGCTATTTCGAGAACACCATCAATTCGCTCGCGCAGAAAGAGACCACGCTGCTGGCGCTCAAGACGCTCTGCATCGCCGACGTGGAGCAGTACAAGAACAATGGCACCGAGTTGCAGCGCAGAAGGGAGCAGGGGGAGACCATCACCGAGCCCGAAATCCAGGCGCACACCAAGATATACAACCGGGTGAGGTCACGGATGGGTTACGTCAACAAGCAACTGCCCAGGGTGCAGGACGACCTCCGGGCCATCGGGGCGCAGGCCGAGGACATCGAGACCTTCCTGAGCCGCAAGTTCCCGGAGATGTTCGCCAACTTCCAGGTGGCCTGGAAGAAGAACCTCAAGCCCACGGGCTTCACCTCCATCACCGCCGGCCCGCCGGACACCACCCAGACCCCCGGCAGATACACGCGGGGGGAAGATGTGTGGACGACGTTGGTCGTCCCCTTCCTGCTCGAGCTCGAAGAGGGCGACTGCGCGCTGGTGCAGTCCGGCCAGTCCGGCAGCAATCAGCCCGGCCACGCCATCGCGTTCCACTTGTCCCGCTCTGGAGTGTTCTGCTTCTTCGATCCCAACTTCGGTGAGTTCCGCTTCGACTCCACCGAACACCCCGACATGAAGGTGTTCTTCATGGACCTCTGGGACTGGCACTACGCGAGGTTCACCTGGGTGTCGCTCGTCAGGCTCCGGCACGCGAATGGGGCCATGTCCGTGGCCGCCTATGATCCCATCGTGCGCAAGGTGAAGGGCGGTACCTCCTGCACCTTGATGTGACGGATCCGGGCCGTGAACGTCCCGCGGCCCGCCGGCTAACGACTCGCGGCGTGCCTCGGCGGGGAAGGTGTCGGGGAAGGTGTCAAAGAACTCGTCCGACAACTCGCTCCCTACGAGTCGTCTGACTCCTTGGATCGCAGCCCCGCGGCCGACCTCCATCTACGGGGTGGGCTTCGGCAGCCCCGACGCGTTCATTCTCGTTCCCGCTGGGCCAGTCCTGCGTCCTGCAGATGTACGGGGACACCGGCCATCTTGAGCACAAGGTGGGCAACCGCGACTACATCCGTCGTAACCGTTCACCAGCTCAGGTGGTGAGAGCGAAAGGCTCGGTGCGCGAGCGCCTGGAGAGCGCGGCGGAGCGTATGGCGCGGGCAACGCGGGAGGACTGCATCAGGGCCATCCTCCGGCAGATGCTCCGGGCCCTTCTTTCCGCCGAGCGTGACCTGAAGCACCGGCAGGTGTTGGCCGACCCCTCCTACCAACGCGAGCGCCTCGCCACGCTCGACTCGCACTTTTTCGAGCGGGTGTCCGCTGCGTGTACGTCGGATTTGATCTGGCTGTTGAGCAACTGGGACCACGAACTCGATTTGCAGTAGGTAGCGGAACTCGGTTTGTGTCCAGCCAGTCCCCCGGGCCCGGCGCTCATGCGGGAGCGACCGCGTGAAGGAGGCCCTACGGGAACGTCACTTTCTTGAGCACCAGCGAAGGCCGATCCTCCGGCCCGAACATGAGGGTGTAGGGCCCCGGGGGGAGTGCCTCTTCCGGGGTGGCTGCCTCCACCACCAACCCGCTCAATCGAACATCGCGCCGAGGGCCTCGGAGAGCGTCTCGACGCCCACCACCTCCAGCTTCGAGCCCTCCAGCCGCTTCGCGCTCCCGTGGGGGATGATGGCCCGCTGGAAGCCCATCTTCGCCGCCTCGGCGAGCCGCGGCTCCACCTGGCCCACCGCGCGCACCTCGCCCGCGAGGCCCACCTCGCCCAGCACCAGCGTGTGCGCCTCCAGCGGCCGGTTCTGCAGGCTGCTCACCAGCGCCGCGCACACCGCCAGGTCACACGCCGGCTCCGAGAGCTGCATGCCTCCCGCCACGTTCACGAAGAGGTCGCAGCCCACCAGCGGGATGTCCTCCTTCTTCTCCAGCACCGCCGCCAGCAGCGCCACGCGGTTGCCGTCCACGCCGATGGCCGTGCGCCGCGCCGTGCCGTAGCCCGTGGGCGCCACCAGCGCCTGCACCTCCACCAGCAGCGGCCGCGTCCCGTTGAGCGTGCACGTCACCACGCTGCCCGCCTTGCCCGCGGGCCGCTCGGCCAGGAAGAGCGCCGAGGGGTCCGCCACCTCCACCAGCCCCGCGCCCTTCATCTCGAAGACGCCAATCTCGTTCGTCGAGCCGAAGCGGTTCTTGTGCGCCCGCAGGATCCGGAAGGGGTGGCCGCGCTCGCCCTCGAAATAGAGGACGGTGTCCACCATGTGCTCCAGCACGCGCGGGCCCGCGATGGAGCCCTCCTTCGTCACGTGCCCCACGAGGAACGTCGGCACCCCGCTGCGCTTGGCGTAGGCCATGAACCGCCCGGCCACCTCGCGCACCTGCGAGATGCTCCCCGGCGCGCTGCCCAGCTCCGGCAGGTACATGGTCTGGATGGAGTCCACCACCAGCGCCCGCGGCTTGAGGCCCTCCGCCACCGCCAGTACCCGGTCCGCGTCCGTCTCCGCGAAGAGGTGGATGTCCTCGCTCTCCACCCGCAGCCGCTCGGCCCGCATCTTCGTCTGCCGCAGCGACTCCTCGCCCGACACGTACAGCACCGGGCCTCCTCGGCCCAGCCGGTCCAGCGCCGACAGGAGCAGCGTGGACTTGCCGATACCCGGGTCTCCCCCCAGCAGCACCAGCGAGCCGTTCACCACTCCGCCACCCAGCACCCGGTCGAACTCGGCGATGCCCGTCTTCCGGCGCTCCTCCTGCTCGCCGCTCACCTCGCGCAGCCGCACCGGTTTGGTGGCCCCGCCCGAGGCGCCCCACGCCGGGCGCTTCTCGTCCACCTTCGCCTCGGTCTCCTCCACCAGCGAGCCCCACGCGCCGCAATCGGGGCACTTCCCCAACCACTTCGCCGACTGATACCCGCACGCCTGACACGCGTAGTGCGTCTTCGCCTTCGCCATAGAGGGCCCTTCTCTATCGCACGCCGCTGACGTTTCCCCGCTTTCCCGCACGTTCCCCCAACCCCCGTGCGAGGCCCGGAAGGGGAGCGAGCGGACAGACGGGGGGCCCATCCCGGTCTCCTGTCAAGTTGTGCACAACGGGAGGGCTCCCCACGTTTGCTCCCGACGGGGCCGCACATCGCGGCGCCCAACGGGAAGGGAGCCTGAGATGAGCATCATCTGGTTCATCGTGGTGGGTCTGGTCGCGGGTCTACTCGCGCGTGCGATTCTCCCGGGTCGTCAGTCCATGGGCCTCGTGGCGACGCTGCTGCTGGGCATCGTGGGCTCGTTCGTGGGCGGCTTCATCGGCGCGCTCTTCTCGCCCAGCCGGCGAATTCTCGACCTGAATCCCTCGGGCATCATCATGTCCATCGTAGGCGCCATCGTCGTACTCATGCTGGTGGGGTGGGCGGGCCGAGGCCGCCGCATCCACGCCTGATGTCCGGGACCCGGGGGAGGGGAGGCGCGGGGGCAGCCGGGGTCGTCAACCCGGCCGCGCTGCGTGGTTGACAAGGGCTGGCCGCCCACGCACCGTGCGCGCTCCACGGTTGTCCCCGAGGAGCCCATGTCCGACTCCGCCGCCCGCGACTCCTTCAACGGTCACGCCCACTTCAACGCGCCGCCTCCTGGTGTCGTCGTCCGTCATGACTGGACGTTGCCCGAGGTCCGTGCCCTCTACGAGTTGCCCCTGCTGGAGCTCGTGCACAAGGCGCGGACCGTGCACCGGGCTGTCTTCGAGGACAACAAGGTGCAGCTCTGCTCGCTGCTGTCCATCAAGACGGGCGGCTGCCCCGAGGACTGCGGCTACTGCCCCCAGGCGGCGCGCTACCACAAGGACACCGGCCTGGAGGCCCAGAAGCTCATGCCCGTGTCGTCCGTGCTCGACGCCGCCTCCAAGGCCCGCGCCGCCGGCGCCACCCGCTTCTGCATGGGCGCCGCCTGGCGTGAGGTGAAGGACGGGCCCCAGTTCGACAGCGTCCTGGAGATGGTCCGCGGCGTGAAGTCGCTCGGCATGGAGGCCTGCGCCACGCTCGGCATGCTCACCGAGAGCCAGGCGAAGCGCCTGCGCGAGGCCGGCCTCTCCGCCTACAACCACAACCTCGACACCTCCGAGGAGAAGTACGGCGACATCATCTCCACCCGCACCTACCAGGACCGGCTCGACACCCTCGAGCGCGTCCGGAAGGCCGGCATCTCCGTGTGCTCCGGCGGCATCATCGGCCTGGGCGAGTCCGTGGACGACCGCTGCAAGCTGTTGCTCACGCTCGCCAACCAGGAGGTCCATCCCGAGTCGGTGCCCATCAACGCGCTCGTCGCCGTGAAGGGCACGCCGCTGCAGGAGCAGAAGCCCGTGCAGACGGTGGAGATGGTCCGCACCATCGCCGTCGCCCGCATCCTCATGCCCATGGCCATGGTGCGCCTGTCCGCCGGCCGCATGCAGATGAACGAGGAGGCCCAGCTGCTGTGCATGCTGGCGGGTGCCAACTCGCTCTTCTTCGGCGAGAAGCTGCTCACCACCGGCAACCCCGAGTACACCCAGGACATGGCCCTGCTCGAGAAGGCGGGGATTCGCCCGCTGGAGCCGGACACCTCCCGGTAATGGACGGGGACTCGCGACATCCTCCGGCCACGGCGTGGGCCCGGGAGGAGCTGGACTCCCTGGCCGCTCGGGGGCTGAGGCGCTTCCTCGAGCCGCTCGACTCCCCTCAGGGACCCCTCGTCCGCGTGGGGGGCGAGACGCTCGTCAACTTCGCCTCCAACGACTACCTGGGCCTGGCCGCCTCGCCCACCGTGCGCGCCGCCGCCGCCGCGGCCCTGGAGACCCATGGCGTGGGCTCCGGGGCCAGCCGGCTCGTCGTGGGCGACACCCTGGCCCACCAGCGGCTGGAGGCCCGGCTCGCCGCCTTCGAGCGCTCCGAGGCCGCCCTCCTGTTCAACTCGGGCTATGCCGCCAACGTCGGCACCCTCCAGGCCCTCGTGGGCCCCGAGGACGCCGTCTTCTCCGACGCCCTCAACCACGCCTCCCTCATCGACGGCTGCCGCCTCTCGCGCGCCCGTACCGTCGTCTACCCGCACGCGGATGTGGAGGGCCTCGAGCGGGCCCTCGCCTCCACGCCCGCACGCCGCCGCCTCGTCGTCACCGACACGGTGTTCTCGATGGATGGGGACTGCGCTCCCCTGCGGGAGATTGTCGAGGTCTGCCGCGCCCACCGCGCCGCGCTGCTCGTCGACGAGGCCCATGCCACGGGAGTCCTCGGACCCCGGGGCGCCGGGCTATGCGAGGAGCTGGGGCTCGAGGAGGCCGTGGACGTGCGCATGGGCACCTTGAGCAAGTCCCTCGGCGGGATGGGGGCCTACATCTGTGCCTCCCGCCCCGTGGTGGAGCTCGTCCTCAACCGGGCGCGGCCCCTCGTCTTCTCGACGGCGCTCCCCGCCGCCCTGTGTGCCGCCGCCGAGGCCGCCGTGGACATCGTCGAGCGCGATGAGGACCTGCGCGCCCGGCTGTGGCGCAACATCCGCCGGTTCTCCGCGGGCCTGCGCGCGCTGGGCATTGCCGCCGAGCCCCGCGGCGCCATCTTCCCGGTGATTCTCGGGGAGCCCGAGCGCGCCATCGAGGCCTCGCGCGCGCTGCGCTCCCGGGGGCTGCTCGTGAAGGCCATCCGGCCCCCCACCGTGCCCGAGGGCACCAGCCGGCTCCGCTTCTGTCTCTCCGCCGCGCACACCGAGGGCCATGTGGACCTCGCGCTGGAGGGGCTGCGCCGGCTCAACATCGGGAGGTAGCTCTTGGCAACCCGAGGTACTCGACACCCGAGGGCCCAGGTGTTCGTCACGGGGACGGATACCGGCGTGGGGAAGACCCAGGTCTCCCGGGCCCTGCTGTCCCTGCTCGCCGACGCCGGGCTGCGGCCCCAGGGCTTCAAGCCCTACGAGAGCGGGTGCGCGTCGCTCTCCGCCCCCGCGGATGCGCTCTCCCTGCGCGAGGCCGCCGGGAGCGAGCTGCCCCTGGACGCTCGTCTGTCCCCACCGCTTCCGGGCGCCCCTCGCCCCCGGCATCGCCGCGCGCCGCCTCGGCCGTGAGCCCGATTGGCGCACCACGCTCGCCGCCTGGGAGCGGTTGAGGCATGGGCCCGTCGTCGTCGAGGGCGCCGGGGGCCTCTTCGTCCCGCTCGACTCCTCCCACGACGTCATCGACCTCATCTCCACCCTCCGCCTCCCCGTGCTGCTCGTCGCCCGCGCGGGCCTGGGCACGCTCAACCACACCGCCCTGTCCCTGGAGGCGCTCGCCGCGCGCAACATCCCTGTCGCGGCCGTCCTCCTCTCGCGCGGCACTCCCTCGCGAGAGCCCTCCGAGCGCGACAACGCCACCCTCATCGCCGAGCGCCACGGCGTCCAGGTTCTTGGCCCCGTGCCCTACTTGGAGGATCCTCGCAGACGTCACGCCGCGTTCCGCGGGGCACTCGCTCCGCTGGTTGCCGGCTGGCTCGCTCCCGAGAGTCCCAAACGCGCGCGAGGCCGATAAATCGGCCTCCGGCGCGATCCCATCGCGAAAGTGAGTGCAAGTTTTCGTGTCACTCGGTCGTGAAATGGACGCATGTTTCGATCCGAGCGAGAACGCCCAACGAATGGCCGACATCATCGACCTCTCGCTCCTCGCCGACGCCAGGCGGTACCTCCACAAGCTCCTGGATGCGCGCGGTCTCTCATACTTCCTTCAGAAGGAGGGCCACCGGCTCTTCCACATCGAGCCGACCAAGGTCGACCTCGTGGTCCGCACGGCGCTGCGCTCGCGGAATGACGAGATGCCCGAGCCCCATCCGAAGGCCGTCGAGCACTGCCGCAAGGAGGTGCGCCGCGAGCTGATCCGCCGCGTCGCCTCCGCCATGCTCCAGACAGGACTGTGAGCCGCTTCTCCGCTCGCACGGACTTCCCCCGGAGCTGGAACCCCCTGGCCCGGGCGCTCGCCGAGCGCCGCGCCCGAGGGCTCCCCCTGCTGGACCTCACCGAGACCAACCCCACGCGCGTGGGACTGCCCGCGCCCGAGCCGGCGCTGCTGGCGGACCCCGCGGCCCTGGGCTACGCGCCCGAGCCCCAGGGACTCCTCCCGGCCCGCGAGGCCGTGGCCGCGCACCTCGCCTCACGAGGCGCCCGCGTCTCGCCCGAGCACCTCGTCCTCTCGGCGAGCACCAGCGAGTCCTACGGCTGGCTCTTCAAGCTGCTGTGCGAGCCCGGGGACAACGTCCTCGTCCCCGCGCCCAGCTATCCCCTCTTCGAGTACCTCACGCGCCTGGAAGGCGTGGAGACGCGCACCTGGCACCTGCCTCGCGCCCACGGCTTCGGCCTGGACGTGGGGGCGGTGGCCGCCGCGCGGGACGCGCGCACTCGCGCCGTGCTCGTGGTGAACCCCGGCAACCCCACCGGCCACTACCTCCAGGAGGGTGAGCTGGAGGCGCTCGGCGAGCTGTGCGCGGAGACGGGGATGGCGCTCATCTCGGACGAGGTGTTCTCGGACTTCGCCTGGGGCGAGGAGCCGGGCCGGGTGGCCACGGTGGCCGGGCGTGCGCTGCCCATGCTCACCTTCTCCTTGTCGGGCCTGTCGAAGGTGGCGGGGCTGCCCGGCCTCAAGCTGGGGTGGATGCACGTGGGCGGGCCCGACGGCGGTGCGAGACGAGGCCCTGGCCCGGCTGGAGCTGGTGGCGGACACGTACCTGTCGGTGAACACGCCCGTGCAGCTCGCCCTGCCGGCGCTGCTGGCCCATGCGCCGCGCTTCCAGGAGGCCCTGCTGGAGCGGGTGAAGGAGAACCGGCGCCGACTGCTCCAGGCCCGCCCGAAGGAGGCCCGCTGGGACGTGGTGCCGGCCCAGGGCGGGTGGAGCACCGTGCTGCGCATTCCGCTGGACCCCGGCGAGGAGGCCACCTGCCTGTCCCTGCTGGAGGAGGGGGTGGTGGTGCAGCCGGGCTACTTCTACGACTTCAGCGGCGGGGCCTTCCTGGTGCTGTCACTGCTGCCGCCGCCGGACGTCTTCGCCGCCGCGCTGGAGCCGCTCGCGCGCGTGCTGGCCGTTTAGCCCACCACGTCGCGGGGGACCTTGCTCGTGGTGCCGAGGCTCCCGGCGAGGCCGTAGCACTCGATGCCCAGGTGGGAGTCCCACGAGGACTGCCCCTCGATGCGGCTGGCCCTGCGCCGCGCCAGCAGGGCGGGCAGCTGCGTGACGAAGAGGCCGTAGAACCCGGCCGCGTCCTCGCCCAGCTCGGCCGGCGCCACCCCCAGCTCCTGCTCCAGGTGCTGCAGCCCGTTGAGGAAGAGCCGCTCGGTGTCCTCGTTCGCCGCGGAGCTCCGAGGCACGTCCAGGGAGAGCTCGACCAGGGAGCGGCCCGGCATGTGTCGCGCGAGCTCCTGACGCACCTTGTTGCGCTGCTCCCGTGCATCGAGCACACGGGTCTCCTCGGCTCGTACCGAAGCTCGCTTCGCCAGGGCTGTGCTCATCCGGCTCCTCCCCGTGGCCCGGAAATCGGGCCCCGCTCCACTATTTGAGACGCCTGACGTGGGTTCGTGATGCGCCTGACGAGTAATAGGGCGGGAGCGTTCCCACGGCATGCTGGGGGGGCAGGAGAGCGTTCGCCAGCCTTCATTGCGCTTCCTGGGAGTGCCGGTGGCTGGTGGGAAGTGCACGCTGCTTCTGGACATCCAGAAGTGATGTGGGTTTGTGTGCGATGCTTCTGGACGTCCAGAAGTGAGGAGAGCGGAGGAGGGCTTCTCGTACAGCCGAGCTCAAGACCTGTGGGGGCGAGCAAGGCGCCGGGCGAGGCGGAAGAGCTGGGAGCAGGAGAAGTCGAGTGGCGCTTCGGGGCCCTGGAGGGCGTGGCGGGCGCGGAGGAAGGGGAGCCAGGCCCTGTCGCCCACCACCACGGTGGTCTCGTCCAGTTCGCGGCGAGGCACCCAGCGGCCGCCCAGCGAATGCACCAGGTGCATGCCCAGCCAGGCGCCCAGGGCGGGGATGAGCAGTTGCTTCTCCGCCTCTGGCAGCCGGCGTCCCCAGCCCTCATGCCACAGGTGGTAGTCCACGCGCGGCAGCGCCTCCTGCGAGCCGTCCATCAGCGAGGGCACGTCCTTGTGGAGCAGGGCGATGAGTTGCTCGGCGTAGAGGCCCTCGTAGGTGTCGATGGCCTGTTGCACGTCTTCGACGTCGGGGGCTGGAGTCTGGGAGGCGGGCCGCCACTCGGAGACGGGAGGAGGATGGTAGGCGTTGAAGCGCTCCACCAGTTGGCGTCGGCGCTCGAGTCCCCGGGCCTCCACCTCCCAGCGGAGGATGTCGGCCACGTCCTCGTCGAACTGGAGGGGCAGGGGCGTGAAGATGAGCGAACGCTGGCGCAGGGTGGCGAGTGTCTCCTCCAGGTTCAGCTCGGGGCGCAGGTGGACGAGGGCGCGGGCCTGGGCAAGCCGGGCCTCCTCGGAGTCGAAGTCGGCGGGGGTGGGGCGGGTGAGCCACAGCACGGCGCCGCCGGGGAGCTCCTCCAGGTGGGCACAGGGCACGGTCAGCACGCGCTGGCGGCCGAGCTGCTCCACCAGGCGAGGGCCGTACACGTTGAGCCAGTACGCCTGCTCCACAAGCGGCTTGGGCTCGTCGTGAGTCGCATCCGGTGCTCGTCTCTCCCCACGTAGTAAGTCGATGAAGCCATGGGCCATTCCCTAGGTGAGGGGGAATCGTTGGGCGAAGGCGCGCACCAGGGAGATGAAGCGGTGGGCGTACTCCTCGGCTGGCCCTTCTTCTGGACGATGGCGAAGGGGTTGAGCGTCAACTTGAGGGTGAAGCGGGTGTCCTCGGTGCCTTGGTCGAGAAAGCTGAACCACAGGTCCTCGTTTGGCGGCCGGGAGCGAGCGAAGATAGATGCTCGTGCTCGACCATATCTGCATTCATGAAGCCTTTCGTGCACGAGCTGGCGCGAGTACTTCCGCTTGCGCGAGAGGTCCACGCTGGTCTGGTCGCAGCCACCCATCCAGGGACTCGACGAAGTCCAGCACCTCATCCAGCCCCTCATGGCCCCGGTCCAATGGGTTGACGGGAGAGTCGAGTTCCAGGATGAAGAAATCCTCCTTGTTCCACTCATCTCTGTGCATGGAAGTGAATCTCGATGTCGAGGTTCTCTGCTCGTTTGATGAGTTCATTCTTGACGCCTGGCGGTATTCCCTGCTCGTCGTAGACGAGGTGGACGCGGGAGACGGTGCACCTTGCGTCCGAAGAGGGGATGGCCGGGCCTGCGTACCTCCACCGTGCCTCCATACTTCGTCAATGCTTCCTGCGCGTCGGCATCGAGTTGGTTGCGGATTTCCTTCTTGCTCAGGGACTTGAAGTCGCGCTGCTTGTTGCTGAAGGAGTGGACGACGGGAGTCCGGCCAGGGCGCAGGGAGGCCTCGTCCACGACGAACTGATCCACGTAGGTGAGCGAGGCGCGGCCCTCGTGCGCCAGCCCCATGTGTTCCGTCACCAGGGGCCGCTCCAGACCGCGCAACCAATGTCTCTGTGCTTGCGCGAGCCCCGCCTCCCGCTGAAGCACCCGCGCTACGTCCCGTTCGAATTCCAGCGCCCGCTGGAAGCGGCCCAGGAAGGTGTCGTAGCTGTCCCAGGCCAGTGGCGGCTTCACCGGTGGTGTGCCGGTGGGCCGCTGCCGGGTGCCCGCGAGCTCCTCGTAGCGCCGCTCCCAGTACGTCACGTAGTCCACCCACCTGCCGCTGTCGGCGGCCACTCCCCGTGGAGGCTGATGCACCGAGGGACGGTGGCGGGCGAGTGCCTCCAGATTCGCCGGGAGGCGCGCACCCATTTCCAGCGCCTCGGCCTCGGCCAGACGGGCCTCCAGCGCCGCCGCCTCCTCCAGCGACAGCCCCTCCGTCAGCCCCGTTCCTCCCACCAGCTTCCGGACTTGCGAGGCTCCTGCCCGTGCCTCGGCACCGGCCGCGCGCACCTCCGCCGTCTCCACCACCGAGCCCACCATCAGCACGCTCATCGCGGCGGTGATGACGGCGTTCTCCACGCCCTTGAGCCGGGCCTTCCGTTCGAAGCTCGTCGCGAAGACGTGCCGCAGTCTCATGCCTCCCGCATCCCGGGAGGGAATCAGCTCATCGAGGAACTGCCAGCGCACCGTGCAGTTGGGCAGGGCGGTACAGACGATGCCCAGCGCCTGGTCCGCCACCACGTGGCCGCTCGCCGCTACCTGTGCTTCCAACTGGCCGAAGAGCACCCGGGCGCGTGAATCTCCCCGCTGCGCATCCGCGTACACCCGCTCGAGGTGCTCGGAGCGGTGCACCAGCAGCACGTCGGAGTTCTTGCCCGTCAACCTGCCCTGGGCATCGCAATAGAGGGCGTAGTCGAAGGGCGGCGCCACGTCCTGGCGCAACTCCTCGAGCGACACTCCCTCGCCCTCTCCGCACCGGCTGCCACCGAGAACGAGGCTCAGTGCCAGCAGTGCGGCCACGCGGAACCAGTGGCTCATGGCCCGTCAGTCTCCCTCGCCGCGCGCATGCCGGACAGAGGCCTCAGGCTGGGGACTCGGCGATTCCCGGCCGGCGGAAGAACGAAGCGCCCGGCGGAAGGACTCACGCCGGGCGCTCCAGGGTACATCCGTCAGCGAGTCGCTACGCCTGCGAGGGCCTGCGCGAGATGCGGTACAGCACGAAGCCCATGATGGCGAAGGCGATGACGCCGATGAGGTGGAAGCCGCCCACGCCCACCGCGTTGACGAGCGCGTGCTCCACGGACAGCTTGCCGATGAAGGCGTTGAGGCCCTCGTTCACCGAGAGGATGGCGACCACGACGCCCGCCAGCGCGCCGCCGGCCACCAGGCCCGTGGAGAAGAGGTTGCCGGGGCCGAGCTCGGACTCCTCCACGTGCTCGCCCTTGCGCGAGGCCATGTAGTCCGACAGGCCCTTGATGGCGCCGCCCACGAAGATGGGGGCCGTGGTGGACAGCGGCAGGTAGACGCCCACCGCGAAGGACAGCGCCTTGATGCCGCACAGCTCCATCGTCACCGCCAGGAAGACGCCCACCAGCACGAACTGCCAGTCCAGGTTGCCGGACAGCAGGCCCTTGATGAGCGTGGCCATCATCGTGCCCTGCGGCGCGGGGAACTTGTCCGAGCCGATCATGTGCTGCACGCCCTGGGCCTGCAGCTCCGCGGTCGGCGTGTCCAGGAGCTTCATGGTGAGGCCGATGACCACCGCCGCCGCCACCGCGCCAATCATCAGGCCGATCTGCTGCGCCCGCGGGGTGGCGCCCACCAGGTAGCCCGTCTTCAGGTCCTGCGACGTGGCGCCCGCGTTCGCCGCGGCGATGCACACCATTCCACCCACGCACAGCGCCATGGGCTGGTACACGTCACCCGTCCAGCCGATGCCGATGAAGATGAGGCAGGTGGCCATCAGCGTGGCGATCGTCATGCCGGAGATGGGATTGGACGACGAGCCGATGATGCCCACGATGCGCGAGGCCACCGTCACGAAGAAGAACCCGAACACCACGATGAGGACGCCCAGCAGCATGCGGCCGAGAACGTTGCCCGGCAGGAAGGGCAGGGCGGCCATCACCAGCACGAGGCCCACGCTGCCGAAGAGCACGACGGTGATGGGCAGATCCCTCTCGGTGCGCTTTTGCGCGGCGGCCCCGGAGCCCTCCTTGAACGACGCGAGGCTCTCCTTGAAGGCCGAGACGATGGTGGGCAGCGTCTTGAGCAGCGTGATGAATCCGCCCGCCGCCACCGCGCCCGCGCCCACCTGCCGCACGTAGGCGCGGTAGACGGCCATGGCCGTGTTGGCGAAGGTGTGCGTCTCCGGATTCCAGCCGCCCGGGCCGCCCGCGGCGGCGAGGCTCTTCAGGTCGCCCAGCTTCACGAGCTGCTGGGCGATGCTGTCCGCCGGCACCACCGAGGCCAGCAGCGGGATGATGCCCAGCCACGCCAGCACGCCACCGGCCACCAGCACGCCGGCGATCTTCGGGCCGACGATGTAGCCCACACCCAGGTACTCGGGGGTGATGTCGCCGTTGAGCGTGGCGGACGGGAAGAACTTGTTCGTCTGCTTCGTCACCAGCTCCGGCGTCTCGGCGATGAGCTTCACGATCTTCTGCAGCAGCGCGTACACGAACGCGAAGCCCACGCCCTGGAAGGCGATCTTCGCCAGGTCTCCACCCTTCTCACCGGCGATCAGCACCGAGGCGCACGCCGCGCCCTCGGGGTAGGGCAGGTTGCCGTGCTCCTTCACGATGAGCGAGCGGCGCAGCGGCACCATCATCAGCGTGCCCAGCACGCCACCCAGCAGCGCCAGCGTGAAGATGGTCCAGTACTCGAAGAAGCTGGAGCCCTTGCTGTCGGTGCTCAGGAAGAGGAAGCCCGGCAGGGTGAAGACCACGCCCGCGGCGATGGACTCGCCCGCGGAGCCGATGGTCTGCACCACGTTGTTCTCGAGGATCGTCGAGCCACCCAGCTTCTTCAGCAGCGAGATGGCCAGCACCGCGATCGGGATGGAGGCCGAGACGGTCAGACCCGCCTTCAGCGCCAGGTACACCGTCGCGGCACCGAAGATGATGCCGAAGAGCACGCCGATGCCGATGGCCTTCGGGGTGAACTCGGCGACGTCGCTCCGCTCCGCGGGGATGTAGGGCTGGAACTCGGCTTCGCTCTTGGCGACTGTGTTCGTGGAGACGCCGGTCGGAGCGGTGTCGCTCCGGCTGGCCTCGGTCTTGGCTGCTTCAGGCATGGATGGGGGCTCCCAGAGGGGGGACGGCCGTGTCGGGGGAGGTTCTACAACTCCCTTCACGACACGCCAACCCGGGGCCCTACGCGGCGGTGTCCATCCGCTCGCCACCCACCGGCTTGCGCTGCCCCGCCGGCCTGGGGGGCAGGGTGGTCACGTTCGCCCGACGCTCCAGCGGGACGAACAGGCTCTTGAGGCTATAGGTGAGCAGCGACAGCACCAGCTTCGGTTTCAGCAGCAGCTCCATGCCTCCCCGGAGGTGGAGGAGCTTGTAGAACTCCTGGCAGGCCTCCCGGTCCAACGAGGTCAGGTCGAGCAGATTCATGATGGACCACTGCACCAGCCCCAGCCCGAAGGGCCGCTTCCCCCGGGTCTGCGGGTAGCGCAGGTCCATGGTGGTCGCCAGGAACCAGCTCAGACTGATGACTCCGGCGAGCTTCTTGTGGAAGCGTCGCGACAGCCCCCTCATGTCACCCGGGGTGGAGCGGGCCTGCTCGGCCATGCACTTCCCGAGCATCCGCGCGCCCAGACTGATGACCGTCATCCCCTGTCCATAGATGGGGTTGAACGCGCAGACCGCGTCTCCCAGGAGCACGAACCCCTCCGGAAAGCGCTCCATCCGCTCATAGTGCAACCACCGGCTCGCCGAAATCTTGAACGTGACGGGCTGCGTCAACGGTTTCGCCTGACGGATGGCCTCATAGAGGTGGGGCACGGGGAGGTTGCGCGCGAACTCCAGGAACCCCGCGTCGTCGGTGGGCGGGTGATCGCCGAAGTAGCCGTTGAGGCTCACGATCCACCGGTTGCCCTCCACGTTCGCGACGAAGCCCGAGCGCCTGGCCTCCGGCGCGCGCGCGTACACGGCCATGATCTTCCAGGCGTCGAAGTCCGCGGGGCGCTCGTAGAACCGGCTCGTGTAGGCCATGTCGACGCCCACCTGCTCCTCCTCGGGCTGGCCATGGCCCAGCGCCTCCAACCACTGCGGGGCTCGCGAGCCCCGGCCGCTGGCGTCCACGACCAGGTCCGCCTGGAGCGTCTGCTCTCCTTCCGGGCCCTTCACCTTCACTCCGAGTACTCGCGCCCGCGAGTCGTCCGTGAGCAGCTCCTCGACGGTGTACCCCTCGCGCAACTCCACGTTGGGCAGCGGGGTGACGCGACTGCGTACCTTCCACTCCAGGTGGGGGCGGGAGCAGAGGATGGTCCGGATGCCACTCTCGTAGCGCACCTTCCAGGTCCCACAGTGGTGCCAGACGGACTCCTCTCCCATGTCGATGAAGTCGACGCCCTCGCGCTCCAGCTCCTGCACCAGCCCGGGAAACAGCTCCTCCAAGACCTTCAGCCCGGCTTCCAACACGGCGTGGATGTGACGCCCCTGCGGCGCCCCCTTGCGCGGCTCGGGTCCGTCGGGAAGCGGCTCCCGCTCGAGAATCACCACCTTCTCGAAGTAATCCGCCAGCACCCGGGCGCTCAACAGGCCCGCGATGCTGCCGCCGATGACGATGGCCTGCCCGAATGCGCGCTGGCCAGTGCTCATGTGCTCCCTCACAATGCTGTAAGTCGCGTACAAACCGTGGGTGCGGTAAAATCAGGGTACGCGATTCACGGCTCTCGCAACACCTGGGGGCGAAGAAGGATGCGCCAGGTTGGTTCCCTGCCCCCGCAGGGAGCCATATCAGACGTGGTGCGTCCAGCCCCTCCCACCGGGTTGGGAACGAAGCGGAGGACATTTGTGGTGATACAGTATGGCCTCATGAGCAAGTCGGAGTTGAACCGGGTCGTCCTCAGGGTCTTCTGGCAGATGCAGCTCGCGGTCCTGCCCGCAGTCGTTCCGATGGTCTACATGGTCGTACTGATCATGGGGCTGGAGGGCGAGCTCGCCTGGAAGATCGCAGTCCGCAACGTGACCTGGATCCTCCCGTTGTTCGGCACCGTCATCCCGTGGTTGTTGGCGGTCAACGTGACGAAGGGCGCGCTGGAGACGCGACCGAGCGACAAGCCGGGGGACCGGCTGAAGCGGATCCTCGAGGCCCCACGGCGCATCGAGGTGGGGCTCATCTGGAACTACGGTGCGTCGAGCTTTTGCTTCGCCGTGTGGCCGCCCTTTGTCTATGGGCTGGATCCGTGGACGATTCCCCAGGTGGTCATCTCCTTCGTGCTGCTGGTGGGGCTGGTGATGATCTGGCAGTCGCTGCGCGTCGAGGCGGTGTTTCGTCCCTACGCCCTGGAGGAGTTCCACAAGCACCCGCAGGTGCGGCCCGAGGGCAGAGGGTTCACCTGGGCCAAGCAGCGTTGGTACCTGCCCTACTGCTTCGCGCTCTACGTGGTGTGCACCCTGTTGGTGACGGGGATGATCATCGCCAAGAAGGCCCAGGCCGGTTTCGGCGCGCTGTTCTCGGACATGCAGTCGATGGTGTCCCCGGAGGTGATGACGCTGATGACCGAGCGGGTCCAGGGCATCCAGGGTTCGATGGTGATGCCGGTGCTGCTGGTCGGCGGGTTCCTGGTCGTCACGGCGGCGGTATCGGCGATGCAGCTCGCCAACCACCAGCGCGCGGGCACGGATGCCGTTGGCAATTCCATCGAGTCGCTCGTGTCGGGCAGGCCCTCGCTTCCCAACTGGGTGTCCACCGACGAGGTGGGCGAGCTCTCCAGCGCCACCGCCATCGCCTTCGAGCGGCTGCGCGCCTTCTCGTTCTCGCTCGGTGAGTCGGCGCAGATGCTGGGCGGGTGCGCCGAGCAGCTCAATGATTCGCACCGGCTGCAGACGCAGTCGCTCTCCGTCCAGGCCACCGCCCTGCAGGAGACGCAGGTCACCGCGCAGGAGATCAAGCAGACGTCGATGGTGGCCTCCCAGAAGGCCGAGAGCGTGCTGCAGCAGGCCGAGCGCGCCGATCAGATCGGCCGCGCGGGCGAGAACGCCCTGGTGCAGAGCCTCAGCGGGCTGGAGGAGATCCAGCAGCAGGTGCTGCAGATGGCGCAGAGCATCCGCTCGCTGGACGAGCGCACGCAGCAGATCGCCAACATCACCACCACGGTGAAGGATCTGGCGGACCGCTCCAACATGCTGGCGCTCAACGCCGCCATCGAGGCGGTGCGCTCGGGCGAGCACGGCAAGGGCTTCGGCGTGGTGGCCCGGGAGATCCGCAGCCTGGCCGACCAGTCCATTCGCGCCACCTACAACGTGCGCGACGTGCTGGAGCAGCTCAGCACGGCCATCCGCAACACGGCGGCCATGTCGGAGCAGGGCTCGGAGAAGGTGACGACGAGCCTCGCGCAGGTGCAGACCTTCGGCGACAACATCCGGCAGCTCTCCGGCATCGTGCGCGACAACGCGAGCGCCGTGCGGCAGATCTCCGCGGCGGTGACGCAGCAGAACAGCGGCATCGGGCAGATCTTCCAGGCGGTGAACGACCTGACGAAGATCATGGACCAGACGATGGCGAGCATGCGCACCAGCGACGATGCGGCCGGGCAGATGCGCATCGTGGCGGCGCGGGTGAATGGCTTCGTGGAGCAGTACGGGTGGCAGGACAGCCCGTCGTCTTCGACTTCGGACTCGGGCGGCGCTCCGGGCAAGAAGAGGACCACCCTCTCGCGCCTACCCGCGGTGGGCGGCTCCGGAAGCGATTCCGGCTCCAGCGGCTCGATGGACAACTCCGCCAACGGATAGCCCCACCCGAGGGAGCGGTCGCGCTGGCTCCGTCAGCCCGCGACCGCCAGCACCTGGGTGGCCTCCCACACCAGGAGCGCGGACAGCACCGTGGGGGGAGGCCCCAGGCCGGGAGGCAGTGTCCCGGTCTCGAGGGACAGCCGCAAGGAGACGCTCGCGCCGGAGGTGTCCAGCTCCACGGGCCGGACCGCCACCTGCTGCAGGGGCGCGCGCAGCCCCACGCCCCAGACCTTCAGCACCGCTTCCTTCATGGCCCAGGCGGCGGTGAGCGGCTCCATCCGGCCCGCGCACGGGGCGCGATAGCCTTCCAGCTCACCCGGGGCGAAGGCCTCCTCCTGGAAGGCGGCGCCCACCTCCACCGGGTACTCCAGGTCCACGCCGAGTGGCTCGCCGTACGCGACGGCCGCCACCGCCAGCCCGGCGGAGTGGGAAATGGACAGGGCTATCCCCGGCGCGCCCACGAAGAAGGGCCGCCCGGAGTCCTGTCCCTCGGTACGCGCCGAGACCTCCGCTCGAAGCTCTGGAGCCAGCAGCGCCAGGGCCCGGTGCGCCGCCACCCGGCCCGCCACGAACTCCTCGCGGCGCTTGGCGGTCCTGCACCGGGTCAGCCCCTCGCGCTCCCCGGGCGTGAGCGCGGAGGCCGGCTCCCACCCCACCTCGCACCAGCCGAGCGCCACCTCGCGCCCGCTGGGCAGCAGTACCCGGTCGGGCCGGAACGGGGGCGGGCTCATCGCGAACGCAGCCGGCGCAGCCACAGGGCCTTCACGCCCAGCAGCAGGGCGCCGTCCTCGCCATGCACTTCGATGTCGTAGGTGACCTCGTCCCCATCCACCTGCAGCAGTCGCGCCTTGACGTGGGCGGACTCGCCGGGGCGCCGCAGCCGCCCGCGGATCATCCGGTCCACCCCCATGGGGATGGACACCAGGTCGTTGTGGTATCCGTCCCAGTTGGCGGCCACCTGGAAGGCGGCATCCAGCAGGAGTGGGTCGAACTGGAAGTGCGGCCGGGCCACGTGGCCGAAGATCTCCCGCTGGCGTGGGGCGCGGATGATGCCCTCCACCTCGCGCTCGCCCACGTAGACCCATTCGGCGCGGCAGAAGAGCGGGCCCAGGTACACCGGCTCCTTGGCCAGGTGGTAGATGGAGCGGGCCCGGGCACCTGGGAGCGCATCCGGCAGCTTGCCCTTGCCCGGCTCCAGGCGCGGCGGCGGCCCGAGCACGAAGAGGCCCCGGTGGTGGACCCGGCGCTGCGTCATCTCGGAGCGGCCGCCCAGCGCCAGCTCGCTGCTGGTCTCCACCTGGACCGTCACCTCGTCGCCCTGCTGCTTCACCACCTTCACGCCGAGGGTGACGTGGACCGGCTTGCCCTTGGACTGCTCGCCCGTCAGCGGGGCCTTGAAGAACTTGAGCGGGGTGTCGATCCGCAGCTCCTCGCCGCGCAGCACCGCCAGGTCCGGCCGGAAGAGGGCCGCGCCCTCGGCCAGCATCTCGAAGCCGAAGGTGCCCGGCATGATGGGCACCGAGTGGAGCTGGTGCTGGAGCAGGAACGGGTCGTTGGTGAGGTCGAAGGTGCGCGCGGCCACCAACCGCTCGGGCTCGTACTCCTCCACGCAGTCGAGCATCGGGTAGTCGGAGGGGACGAGCAGGAAGCCCCGGTCATCGTAGACGCGCCGGGGACGCGGGCCCTCGGCGGAGGCCCCGAGGAAGGCCCACTCGCGGAAGAGCCGCTCCTCGAAGATGGCCACCTCGCGCTCGGTGCGGCCCAGCATCAGCTCGTTGATGAACCAGTAGGCGCCCTCGGCCGGGGAGATGAAGGAGACGCCGGTGTTCTCCACCACCTCGCGGTTGCGCACCGCCGCGCCCGAGCCCTCCCAGGCCGTCCAGTCGATGGTGACGCAGCGCATGTGCGGGCGCGCACGGTGCGCGTACGCCATGGTGCACTTGCTCATCAAGTCGTTGGCGGCGCTGTAGTCCGTCTGGCCCTTGTTGCCGAAGCGGCCCGCGCCGGACCCGAAGCACATCATCAGCTTCAGGTCGTCGCGCCGCGTGGCCTCCAGCAGGTTGACGAGGCCCAGCACCTTCACTTCCATGGTGGCGGCCACCAGCCCCGGCGTCTTGTCCGGCAGGCTCTTGGACTCCTCGATCATCGCGCCGTGGACGAGCCCGTCGATGTGGCCGTGGTACTCCCGGACGCGGTCCACCATGGCGCGCACGTCCGCCGCGTTGCGGACGTCGCACGTCTCGTACTCGATGGGCAGGCCCTGGGCGTAGACCTCCTGGAGGTTGCGCCACAGCTCGCGCGCCCGCTCGATGGAGTCGAAGGACTCCTTGAACTTCCTCGGCGTGAGGGTGGGGTCCTCCTTCTTGCGCCGGAGCATCTCCTCCTTGCGGAACGCCTCGAACTCCTGCTCGTCCATCGTCAGGTAGCTCTCGGCGCCGATGGGGGCCGGGGTGCGCCCGGTGATGATGACCTTGGGGCCCAGCCGGGCCACGGCCTTGGCCACCTCGAAGACGGCGCCGCGCCCGCCACCGGAGAAGAGCAGCACCCAGCTCGGGTCCACCGTGCGCAGCACCGGGCTGCCTTCCGGGAAGTCCGCCCGGCGCATGCCCACCACGAAGCGCCGGCCCGCGAGGTAGCCGATCTCCGTCCGGTCGCTGCCCTCCTCCAGCTCGCGCGCGACGGTCTCCGCCATCACCCAGTGCGAGGTGCTCGGCTCGAAGTCGACGATCTTGATGACCGCGCCCGGCAGCTCCTGCTTGAGGGCCTTGAGGAAGCCGGCGGTGGAGCCGCCCATCACGTTGCCACCGTCGCCCAGGAAACCGAAGTCACCGCCCATGGAGGTGACGGCCACGTAGCAGGCGGTGCGGCCCTTGGTGGTGTCGCGCAGGCGCTCGTACATGGCGCGCCCGGTGCCGTGCCAGCGCGCGGTCGTCTCCGCCATGCGGCGCGCGAAGCGGGTGCTGCCCACCGTGAGGAAGTACTCGGCCGGCCCGAAGGCGTTCAGGTCGATGATGCCGTCGGCCCCACCCAGCTCCTCACTGGCCCGGCGCACCCGGCGCTCCACCTCCAGCGCGTCGGTGATGCCCGCGAGCTGCACCGCGAGCGAGCGTGCCCCGCGGCCCGTCAGCAGGCGGGTGAAGGAGGCCACCATGCCCGGGTCGTCTCCCAGCAGCAGCAGCTTCTTGCCGGCCAGCGGGTAGCGCTTCTCGGGAGTGAGCGACAGGGGAATCAGGTCCGCCCGCCAGCGCTGGGCGAACAGGCCTCGGCTGGGGATGGGCTGGCCCGTCACGTTGGGCTGCGGGCCCGCGGTGAATACGCGCCGGTGGGCGTTGTCGTGCTCCTCGAGGACGACGTGGTAGTTGGACCCGCCCAACCCGAAGGAGCTCACTCCCGCCATCCGCCGTCCCTCGCGGGGGACGGGCCAGGGCCGGCCTTCCAGCGACAGGGAAATGGGCAGCTTGTCGAAGGGAATCTCCGACTTGGGGAACTCGCCGCCATTCATGGGCGGCAGGAAGGCCTCGCTCACCGCGAAGGCCGCCTTGATGAGCCCCAGCACGCCGGAGGCCGACGAGGTGTGGCCGATCTGCGACTTGAGGGTACCCATGGGCACCGGGGTGTCGCGGCCGCGCGCCTGGAACACCTCGCCGTAGGCCATGGCCTCGGTGATGTCGCCGGCCCGCGTCCCCGTGCCGTGGGCCTCGAGCAGGCCCATCTGGTTGGAGTGGGCCTTGGCGTCCTCCAGCGCGCGCTCCACCGCGCGCGCCTGGCCCTTGGGGTTGGGCGCGTGCAGGGTGGTGCCCCGCCCGTCGCTGGAGAAGCCGATACCGGAGGGAATGACGGCGATGATGGGGTCCTTCGCCGCCTCCGCGTCCTCCAGCCGCTTGAGCACCACCGCGCCCGCGCCCTCGGCGGGGACGAAGCCGTCCGCGCGGTCGTCGAAGGGGAAGGTGCCGCGCGGGGACAGGAAGCCGAGCACCGCCAGGGGAGCGACGTACTCCAGCACCAGGTTGAAGGCCACGCCTCCGGCCACCACCACGTCGGCCTCGCGGTGGGCCAGCGACAGCAGGCCGGCGTGCACCGCGGCCAGGGCGCTGGCGCAGGCCGCGTCCACCGCCATCACTCCGCCGGTGAAGTCGTGGATGGCGGCCAGCCGCGCCGCGCACGTCATGCCGGAGTAGTACTGGGCGGTGTTCTCGTCCAGCGGGGGCACCGCGGACAGCATGCTCTGGCGCAGCGTCTCGAGCAGCGGGGCGAGCTGCTTGGAGCTCATTCCCTGGGCTCGGAGTGCCTGTTCCGCCATCCCCATGTAGCGCTCGCAGATGAAGCGCAGCTCGGTCTCGAACTCCTTGGCGCGCGCGGGGAGCTGCCCCACCATCACCTGCACGCGGCGTCCGTTCCACTGGCCGGGCTGGTAGCCGGCCTGTTCGAGCGCCTCCTCCGCGGCCTTGACGAAGAGGACGACGGCCGGGTCGAGCGCCGCGGCCTGGGCGGGCGGCAGCTTGAGCCAGCGCGGGTCGGCCGCCGGCAGGTCCACCACGCCGGCCAGCCGGGGGATGACCTCTCCGGGATTCATGAGCGCCCCCATCATCTTGTGGGCGTTGAACCGGGAGGGCGGCAGGTCACCGATGGTGTCCGCCTTGGTGATGATGTTGCTCCAGAGCGCCCGGGCATCCTGTGCCCCTGGCGCGATGGCGCCCATGCCGATGATGGCGAACTTCTGGGGGGCCGAGCGGACGGGCCGGACGACGGGCTGGGCCTCGCGGGTCGGCGCGGCCCCGAGCAGCGCGTGGTAGGCGACGCCGGTCCACCCCAGCGAGCTGACGCCCACGTAGCTGCGGGGTGGCAGCTTCATCGGGCGGGTGAGGCACTCCAGCGTGGTGTGCACCCCGTGCCGCGGCGAGGAGAGGCCCGCGATGGGCGCGCGCATGCCACCGTGCAGCGAGAGCGCCGCGCGCATCACCGACACCAACCCGCTGGCAGCCTGCTGGAATCCCACCTGGGGGGCCGCGGTGGAGAACGTCAGGGGCTCGGTGCGCGTCGTGGCGTACGCCGTCTTGAGGCCCAGGTACTCCTGGTCCTCCAGGCCGGGAATCCCGCATGCCTGCAGCTCCACGTGCCGCACCTGCTCCGGCTCCACTCCCACCTGATCCATGCAGGCCCGTGCGGCGCGGTCCACCATGCGGGACATCCGCGAGAGGCCCTGCTTGGGGTTCATCTCCGAGGTGACGCCGTGCAGGATGGCATAGATGCGGTGCCCGTCCGCGAGCGCGTCGTCCAACCGGCACAGGACGAGGGCCACGGCGCCTTCTCCGGGCAGCGTGCCCGCGGCGCGCCCATCGAGCGCGAGCAGCTCCTGCTCGGCCAGCCAGCCGCGCGCGGCCAGCAGCCCGTAGGAGGAGGGGCTGAGCAGCGGGGACACCGCGCCCACCACCGCCACGTCACAGTGCCCCTCCCGCAACGAGAGCGAGGCGAACTTCAGCGCCGCCAGCGAGGAGGCCGTCCCCGCGTCCACCGCCAGGTGCCCTCCGCGCGTGTCCAGCATCCCGGAGAGGCGGCCGGCCACGATGGTGGCCGTGGTGGGAACGGACTCGGCGGTGATGGGCGGGGCGTGCTCCGCCACGTACTTGTCCACGGCCTCCATCAGCCGGGCACCGTCGGGCCGCTCCCGGAGGAGCGCGAACAGGTGCTCGCGCAGCTCCGGCGTGCGCAGGCGCAGGGTCTGGTCCACCCGCATGTCCACGCCCAGGCCGGTGGCGCCCAGGTAGATGGCGCACCGGCCGCCCGGGCTCTTCTCGGGGCCGTAGCCGGCGTCCTGCGTCGCCTGGAGCAGTGACAGGTGGAGCAGCCGCTCCATGCGGTGCATCTTCTCCACCTGGTTGGGTGGCAGGCGGAACTGCTTGAAGTCCTTGCCCTCCTCCGGGACGAATCCGCCCATCAGCGGATGGTCCAGGCCGAGCCCGGTCCCCCACTCCTCCGGGGCCCGCGTCAGGGCGCGCATTCCCTCCAGCGACAGGTTCATGAAGCGCGACGGAGAGTCGGCGCCGGGCAGACGGCAGCCGAGTCCGACGATGGCGAGGGGAATGTGCGTGGGAGAGGTCATCGCGGTGAGAGGCTCTTGACGAACGACTGCCAGGCAAGCCGGGGCAGGGGGGGCGAGGAATCCTCGGTGGGAAGGGAGGCCATGCCGATGCCGCGCAGGTCGAGCACGGGGATGCCATCCTGACCGAGGACGACGGCATCGAAGGTGGCCAGTCCGACGCTGGCGCCACACAGCCGGGCGTCACACGTCAGCCGCTCGTCGCGGCGGGGCATGCGGTACCAGGTGGCCTCGGAGATGGCCATCTCGCGCGAGCCCTCGCCCGAGAAGGAGTACCAGAGCCACTTCACCAGGTGGAGCGCGCCCTCGAGCGCGGCGGGCGCCACCTGGATGCGGCTGGCGGGCAGCGCCTTCGTCAGCGAGCGGGGCTGGATGATGCCGCCCTGGAGCCGGCCCAGCTCGCCCAGCTTCGCCCAGGAGACGACCTGGAGCGACTCGGGCACGCGCTCGCCCTGGCCTCCCACCGACGCGTAGAGCTGCTTGCCGTTCTGGAGGCTCTCCGCCCGGGGCGCCAGCTCCTGCTGCTGCTGGGGCCAGGGCGCGGGCCGGTAGAGTTGTGCGAACTGCAGGGTGGCTCGGCAGACGGGGATGGGCTCCTCGGGGCTCTCCTCCTGCCCCCCGGCCCCCAACGGCTCCATCGACAGGAAGACCGACACCGTGCCGTCCGTCTCCCGGCGGGCGCGCCCCACCAGCCGCGCGGCCATCGCGGGCTCCGAGGCGCGCAGGAACCAGCGCACGTCCTGCATGCCCACCAGCACGCGATCCGGGTACACCAGCGCGCCCAGCTCGGCCAGGAACTCCAGCTCCAGCGAGGCCGATAGTGGGCGCATCTCCGTGTCGAGCTCCGAGGGGAGGCGCACGTCGCGCTTGGCGACCGCGCCCTCGCCTCGGAACACCTCGGACACATCTTCCAGCAGCGGGTATTGCGAGGTGTCGGGTTGCACGGCCTAGCGATCCTTCACGAGGTGCTGGATGAGCTCGCTCAGCGTCCGGACCTTGCCCGTGTCGGGCGCGGGGGTTCCGAGCTGTGAGGACAGGGCCTCACCCAGCTTGCGGAGCTCCTCGGGCTTCACCCCGGTCTGCTTCAGGTCCATGGCGAGCAGTGCCTCGCGCACGGAGCGCGGGCCTCCCTGGCCGGAGCGGCCCTTGGGCTCGACCTGGGCGGGCGAGACGGAGGTGGCGGCCGAGTGCACCGCGGCGGCGGCTCGCTCGGTGGCGCTCGTGGAGTGGGCCCGCTCGACGATGTGGTCGATGACCTTGCGCAGGGTGTTGAAGTCGCGCAGCGAGCGGTTCGGGTCCCTCGGGACGCCGAAGTAATCCCGGGTGCGCGCGAAGATGTCCACCTGCTTGACGGTGTCGATGCCGAGGTCGGCCTCCAGGTCGAGGTCCAGCTCCAGCATGTCCTCCGGGTAGCCCGTCTTCTCCACCACGTTGCGCAGCAGGACGGCGCGGACCTCCTCGGAGATGTCCTCCCGCTGCTCGGCGGAGAAGGGGGCGGGCGACACGATGGCCTGCGCGGCGACGGGAGCCGCGCTCGGGCGGGCCACGGAGGGCGCGGGCGTGGGTCCGGGGACGGGAGGCGGGAGCGGACGGGCCGCGGCGGGTGCGCTCGCCTTGGTCGCGGGAGTCGGTTGGGTGGAGGCGCCGCCACCGGTGGCGAGCACGCGCTCGACGATGTGGTCGATGACCTTGCGCAGGGTGTTGAAGTCGCGCAGCGAGCGGTTCGGGTCCCTCGGGACGCCGAAGTGCTCGCGGGTGCGCGAGAAGATGTCCACCTGCTTGACGGTGTCGATGCCGAGGTCGGCCTCCAGGTCGAGCTCCAGCTCCAGCATGTCCTCCGGGTAGCCCGTCTTGGACACCACGTTGTCCAGGAGGACGGTGCGGACCTCCACCTCCAGCGCCTCGGGATCCTGCTCGTCGGCGACGGGCGGCGGGGCCAGGGCCACGGAGGGCGCGGCGGCGGGGGCCTGCTTCACGGTGGGCGCGGACTTCGGCGCGGGCTCTCCGGCGCGCAGCCGCTCCACGAGCGCGATGATGGCCTCGAACGAGCGCAGGTCCTCGGGACGGGCCACCGAGGCGTCCACGCCGAACTCATCACCCAGGGCGATGGCCACCTTCATGGCCGAGGCGGTTTCGAGGATGCCCTCGAGCGGGAGTTGGAGCAGCGTCGCCTCGACGTCAGCCGGGGTGGCGGTGCTGGCAGCGTCCGACGAGAGCTGACCGACGCCGTTCACGAATGCATGACCCACCAGGCGCTTGAACTGTTCCATGTCTCCTACCTTGGGATGAATCGATGCGATGGCCCCGTGCGTCCTACCCTTCAGGGACTCGCGTGTGAACTGGGTGAGGGACCACTTGGGCCCCGCTTCAATGAAGATGCGAGCCCCGCGCTCGTGGGCGACCTCGAGGGCCTGCCGCAGACGCACGGGCTCGACGAACTGGCTGGCCAGGAAGGCCGGGTACTCGCTCGGTGACCGCTCCCCGTAGGGGGCCGCGTCGATGGTGGAGATGAGGCTCACCGACGGCTTGCGGAAGTGGAGCTGGTCCAGCACGCGCTGGTAGGCGGGACGCGCCGGGCCGATGAGCTCCGAGTGGTAGCCGTGGGAGACGGCGAGCACGGTGCACTCGATGCCCCGGGCGGTGCAGCGCTCCACCAGGAGGGGCAGGGCGTGGCGATCCGCGGACACGATGCAGGCGCGCGGCCCGTTGTCCGCCGCCAGCGTCGCGTAGCCGGGCAGACCCTCGAGCAGCTCCGACACCAGCTCGGAGGAGCAGGTGAGCGCCGCCATCTGGCCTGGGTCCTCGGTGGGCATCTCCAGCACGGCCACCGTGCGCGAGTGGATGGCGTGCAGGCCCTCCTCCAGGGAGACGCTGCCCGCGGCCACCAGCGCCGCCAGCTCGCCCGCGCTCTGGCCGATGAGGAAGTCCGCGTGGATGCCATGGGCCCGCAGGAGCCGATAGAGCGCCACGTTGACGAGGAAGACGGCCGCGTGGATGTCCTCGTCGTTCTGCCGGTAGTCCTTGGGGTTGTCCGTGTAGAAGCTGCCCGTCAGCGTCCGCCCGGTGAGCCGCAGGTAGACCTTGTCGGCCTCCTCCAGCGTGCGTGCCACCACCGGATAGGCGTCGGCGAGCGGGCGGAGCATGTTCGCGTACTGGCCGCCCTGGCCGGGGAAGGTGATGGCCACGGGTGAGCCGCGCAGAGGCGAGTCCGGGCCCGCCGCGAAGATGCCGGACTGGCCGAGGAACTCCAGGTCCCCGCCCGTCTCCACCGCCTTGCGCAGGTGGTCCCTCTTCTTGCGCAGCTCCTCGCGGGAGCGCGCGGTGAGGGCCACCCGGAAGGGGCCCTCGGGCATCTCGCGCGTGTCCTCGAGCGGGCCCTGCTGCTCGCACAGCGTGTCGAGCCGGGCCACACAGGCGCGCGCGTCCGCGCCGGCCACGGCGATCAGCCGGGGCTCACCACCCTCGGACGAGGCGTCGTCCTTCTTCACCTTGGGCTCCGGACGCGTGGTCGCGGGCCGGTACTCCTCGAGGATGGCGTGGAAGTTGGCGCCACCGACGCCGAAGGCGCTGACGCCCGCGCGCCGCGGTCCACCGTCGGCCGGGTAGGGCCACTCGCGGTGGGTGTCCGCCACCTCGACGCCCGCGGGAATCTTCGGGTTGCGCGGCTCGCTCTTGAGCGACTTGGGGATGAAGGCGTTCTTCAGCGCGAGGGTGACCTTCATCATGCCGGCGGTGCCGGCCGCGGCGTTGAGGTGGCCGATGTTCGACTTCACCGAGCCGATGAGGATGGGGCGCACGCGGCCCTCGTTATAGGCGGCGTAGGTGGCCTTGGCCTCCGTCACGTCGCCCAGCGCGGTGCCGGTGCCGTGGCACTCCACCAGGTCCACGCTCGAGGCGGGGATGTTGGCGGCGGCCAGCGCACGCCTCATCGCCGTGGCCTCGCCCTCCTCGCTGGGGGCGAGCACCGAGCGGCCCTTGCCATCGCTGGCGCCAGCCACGGAGCGGATGACGGCGTGGATGCGGTCCCCGTCGCGCTCCGCGTCGGAGAGGCGCTTGAGCACGAGGACGCCCGCGCCCTCGCCGGCGAGGAAGCCGTCCGCCTGCGCGGAGAAGGGGGCGCTGTGCTTCGCGGACAGCGCGTTGAAGCGGCAGGCCGCGATGAAGAACTCGGGCAGCATGTCGCACCACACGCCGCCGCTGAGGGCGACGTCGACCTCGCGGTGCTGCAGCATCTTCCAGGCGGCGTGGAGCGCGGCGTGGGCGCTGGCGCAGGCCGCGTCCGTCACCAGGTGCGGGGCCGTGGAAGTCGTAGAGGTTGGCGATGCGCCCGGCGGTGAGGCTGCCCAGGAAGCCGGTGAGGCTGTCCTCGCTGATGGGCGGCAGGTCCTTCTTGTAGCGCTCCTCCGCGTTGCGGAGGATGGCCTCGCGCTCGCCCGCGGGGAGCCCGGACTTCTCCAGCGTCGTGCGCAGCTCGTGGGCGAACTCGGACCAGTGGACGCGCGTGTCGGCGAGGAACTTCTTCCCCTGGTAGGGCAGGAAGGCGAAGGACATGCCCACCCGGTCGCGGTTCCACTTGTCCGGCGCGAAGCCCGCGTCCTGGAGCGCCTCGTCCGCGCACCACAGCATCAGCACATGCGAGGGATCCAACGACGGCCAGGCCGTGGGAGGAATCCGCATCTCCAGGCTCGGCTTGGGGAACTCGTCCAGGAAGCAGCCCAGCTTCGTGTAGGCCTTGTCCTTGCGAGCCGGGTCGTAATACCGCTCGATGTCCCAGCGCTCCTTGGGAATCTCGCGGGTGGCGTCGTAGCCCTCGAGCAGCCGCTTCCAGTAGTCCTTCACGTTGGAGGCGCCGGGGAACATGCCGCCCATGCCGATGATGGCCAGCGGCTCGTCCTGACGGCGGGGCTTCGCGACGGGGAGCTTGCGGGGCTCGGTCGGGCGGTACGCCTCCAGCACCGCGTGGAAGTTGTTGCCGCCGAAGCTGAAGGAGGTGACGGACGCGCGGGGCACGCTGCCCGGGCGGTACGGCTGCGCCTTCTGGGGGACGAAGAAGGGCGTGCGCTCCATCTCCAGCTTCGGGTTGACCTTGTCCACGCCGGGCTGAGGGGGAATCTGCCCGTGGTGCAGCGAGAGCACCGCCTTGAGGAGCCCCGCCGCACCCGCGCCCGCGCGCAGGTGACCGATGTTGGCCTTCACCGAACCGAGCGCGATGGAGCCGGCCTGAGCGCCCGTGTACACGCTGGCCAGGGCCCGCACCTCGCTGGCGTCACCCACCTGGGTGCCCGTGGCATGGCACTCCACGTACTGCACCGAGCCCGGCTCCACGCCCGCGTCCTCGAGCGCGCGGCGCATGGCCATCGCCTGGCCTTCGCTGCGGGGCGCCACCAGCGACTTGCCCCGGCCATCCGACGAGCCGCCCACGCCGCGCACCAGCGCGTAGATGGTGTCCCCATCCCGCTCCGCGTCCGAGAGGCGCTTGAGGGCGAACATCGCCACGCCCTCGCCCAGCAGGGTTCCATCCGCCCGCTCGGAGAAGGGCAGCACGCTTCCCTGTCCGGAGAGTCCCCCATCTTGGAGAAGGCGACCATCTCCAACGGGGTCAGCATCTCGCTCACGCCGCCGGTGACGGCCAGGTCGAACTCGCCGTCGCGCAGCCCGCGCACCGCGAGGTCCAGGGCCGCCAGGGAGGACGCGAAGCCCGCATCCACCGAGTAGTGCAGCCCCTTGATGTCGAAGTGCATGTTGATGCGCCCGCAGGCCACGCTGGCCGAGGCGCCCACCACGTTGTCCTCGCTGACTTCCTTGAGGTGCTCGCGCAGGCGCGCGGCGGTGGCGTCCAGCAGCTCCTGCTGCCGGGAGGTCGGCAGGGCGCGGAACTCGTCGGTGGCGCGCACCGCGTCCAGCATGTCCTCCAGGCGGATCCGCATCCCGCTGTCGCGCTGCCAGCCGAGCCCCGTGGCGCCGAGGATGATGGACGTGGAGTCCTTGGGGATGTTGCGCACCTCGGAGAGGGCCTGGGTGCCCGCCTCGAGGATCATCCACTGCAGCGGGTTGACCTGTTGCGCGTCGGACGGCGGCACCTTGTACTTGCGCCAGTCGAAGACGAAATCGGTGATGAAGCCGCCGAGGTCGCAGTGGGTCTTGTCCGCCACGGACCGGTCGGGGTGGAAGTGGATCGCGTGGTTCCAGGCCTGGGCGGGAACTTTCGAGAGGGACACCTTGCCAGCGGAGATGCTGGCCCAGAAGTCGGAAACGCGAAGGGCATTGGGCAGGACGCAACCCAATCCCACCACGGCGATGGCTTCCATGTTGTTGCTCTCTCTGTCGACCTGGGGGCTAAGGCGCGACGAACGTCAACGGGGGGATGGGAATTCTACCACGGCGTCACGTGCGACAGAGAGGATCTAGAAGGTCCTCTTCCCCTGCTACATCCGTGTACGGCCCGGGGGGAGGCAGGCTTGTTTCAGGGAGTGTCCTTTCCAGCCAGGTCGGAGAGGGGGCGAGCATGCGTGAATGCGCTGACAGCGTGTCATGACGGCATGTCAGGCGCGTGCCGCCGCGGCCGGGACACGCTGGCGCGGACGGCCCGGTGGGGCCACCTGGCGGGCGCCCGGTTTCCCCTCGGAGCCCTCGCGGTCGCGGCGCCCGGCGCGGGCGGTTGCACATGCCCTGGCCCGCTCCCGCCAGCCATGACGCGCATGAGGCGCGGTGCCGCGCGAGCGATGCGAGGGAACGACATGAGCCTGAAGAAGACGAAGCCGCAGCCGCCGCCGTCAGCGCGGCATGACCCTCATCGAGATCATGGTGGTCATCACCATCCTCGGCCTCATCATGGCCGCGGTGGGCGTGGCCGTCATTCCGAAGCTCGATGAGGCCAGGCGGGAGCACCGCGCGAATGGACATTGGCACCATCCACAACGCGCTCAAGCTCTACTACGCGAAGAAGGGCCGGTTCCCGGACACGTCCTCCGGCCTGCGCGCGCTGGTGGAGACGCAGACCCTGGAGCAAGATGCCCACGGATCCGTGGGGCCATGAGTACGTGTACCTGAACGAGAGGCGGCAAGCCCGTCATCACCTCCTACGGCGCGGACGGCGTGGCCGGCGGCGAGGGGAGCGACGCGGACATCTCCTCACGCGACCTCCAGCAGGACGTCCGTGGCGAGCAGGTAGCCGGAGGCCGCATCGTCCGGCGGTCGCATGATGGGGCGGAGGAGCGCACCGGATGGCTCCCCGTCTGGATTCCGGCCGGGAGGGGGTCCGTTTCGTCTTCGCGGCCCGGCGGGGGCGTTCCGTGCGCGACGCGGACCTACCTTCCTGATGCGGAGGTGGCCATGGCACACACGATTGAAATCCCGAAAGGCAACTGGGCCGTCTACTTCGATCGACTCGGCCGTGAGGCGCGGTCCTATCCGGTTCGGATCGAGGTGGAGAATCGAGACATCGGCGACCAGCAGATGGCTCGCAAGCTTCCCCTGGTGGGGATCGACCTGGAGACGAAGGGCTCGGAGGTAGGCGACATCGAGGTGACGGTGGGAGACGCCGGCGACAACTTCATGCACCACATCGATGAGCCGACGCGCGTGTTCCTCAAGACGGACGACGGCGGGAACATCGACTGCATCGAGATCGAGGACAGGAGCAACGGCAAGACGCTCATCTTCTTCGAGCGCTACCCTGGCCTGCCAGCAACGATCCTGCAGGAGGCGCGCGCCGGTCAGGAGGAGCCGGCGCCCGGGCCGTAGTGGCACCGGGCGGACGACCTCGACGACTCCCACCTGCTGGTGCCCGTCCTCGAGCGCCAGCAGGCGGGGGACATACGGGACTACGGGGGGTTGAGGTTGCTCTCGGCGGTGATGAACGCCCCGCTCTTCACCTGCCACAGCTCCACGGGGGCGGGGGCCTCGCCGTTGGCGTCGAAGTCCAGCTTGCCGCTGGCGCCCTCCACGTTGACGCTCCGGCCCGCGACCAGCTCCGTCACCAGTGAGTTGAAGCTGGTGACGGGCGTGGCCTCGCCCGAGGTGGCGGACACCTTCGTCAGTGCCTCGGCCATCTTCGGCCCCGTCACGGCGTTGGTCGTGCTCTGGGAGTAGGCCGCGCCCAGGGCCAGCAGGTACATGGCGTCATAGGCGTTGGAGATATAGGCGTACCCGTCGGGGGACTTGCTGTACTTGCCGAGGAAGCGATCGCGCTGAAGGCGCTGAAGGCCAGACCCGTGCCCTGCGCCGGAGCCGTGCCGAAGAAGTCCTGGATCTGCCCGTACACCTCCGGGTTGGTCAGCAGGGCCGAGTCCTTCACGCTGTCGGAGAAGAACCAGCGGTGCTTGCCGGAGGGGTAGCGCAGGAGGTTGGGCTGGGAGGACGCCTCCTTGATGATGTTGACCACGTCGTCCGCGAAGCCCACCAGCACGGTGACGTCCGGGGCGTACATGTTGAGCTGGGCCACGGCCGTCTTCACATCGCCGCGCCGCGCGTACGAGAATGCCCCGGTTGGCCTTCGAGGCTTTGTTGAGGCGGTCCGAGACGATGTAGTACAGGCCCTGCCCGTACGGGTCGTCCACGTAGAGGATGGCCACCTTCGCCGGGGTGCCGAAGCGCGTGCTGTCCGTGAGCAGCTTGTGGGCGATGACGCTGCCCTGGATGGCATCCGAGGGCGAGGTGCGCCACAGCAGCCCCACCTGCCCACCATTGGTGTCCGCCACCCCCGTCAGCTCCGTGGAGGAGCCGCTGTAGCTCATGGTGAGCACGTTCTTGGGGATGGTCACCGACGAGGCCGTGAGCGTCTGACTGCTGCCCGCGGTCAGCACCGCCGCCACCTGCTTCTCGTTCACCATCCAGGTGGCCTGCGTCTTCGTGCGCTCCGCGTCTCCCGAGGTGTCGCAGACGTGCAGGGCGATCTGCTTGCCGCCGACGCCCCGCTGGTTGACCTCTTCCAGCGCGAGCAGCACCGCGTTGAGTGCCTGCTCGTCGGACTCGTCGACGCCCGCGCCCGGCGCGGTGCTGGTGTGCAGAGGGAAGAGGGCCCCCATCTGGATGGCGTTGGGATCGGTGGAGCCGTAGATCTGGCCCGCAGCCGGTGGGCAGCGGCAGGCAGAAGCCCTGCGTACACACCTGCTCACTGGCACAGTCCGCGGTCGTCTCGCACTCCTCGAGCCCGGCCGCCGTGGTGAAGCTGCACCCGGTGGCCAGCACGGACAACACTCCCATCAATATCAGCGCGCGCATCAGAAGCTCACCTCCACACCCGCGCCGGCGCCCTGGGGGGCCAGCGTCAGTCGCGCCTCGCCCGGCTCGGGCAGGGGCTCCTTGGGATAGAGCAGGATGGCCGCCACCGCGCTGGCCAGTCCCACCCCGAAACCGATGTCCGCCAGCAGCGCCTTGCTCCGGGTGGTGTCCGCCGCCGCGCGCTTGGTGTCCAGATCCGTGGCCCCGTTGAACTCGGTGCGCGCGCTCCGCGACTGCAGCCCGAAGATGGCGCCCACGCCCGCGCCCGCCAACGCCACCCCGCCCAAGGCGAAGGACGTCACCTGCATGCGCCGGCGCGCCGTCAGCGCGTCGTCATACGCCGCCTGGAGCCGGAGCTGGCTGGTTTCCTCGGCGCGCTGGGCCGCCTCGCGCTCCGCCGCCGCGCGTTTCTGGGCCGACTCGGCCTCCTCCTGCAGGCGCTTGCGCTCGGTCTCCGCCGCCGCGGACGCCGCCGCCTCCTTCTCCTGCTGCAGCCGGAGCCGATCGATGGCCAGACGGGAGCGCTTGCGGAGCTGCGCGTCCTCTCCGTCCGTCAGGTACTTCTCGTAATAGAAGCTCGCCTCGCCGGCCTTGCCGGCCTGGTCGTACGCGCGGGCGATGTTGTAGATGAGGCGCGAGTCGGGCATCGCCTCGTTTGCCTTCTCGAGCGCCTCCGCCGCTTCCAGGTACTTCTTCTGGTCGTACAGACGCTCGGCCTGCTTGATGAGCTCTTTCGGATTGCGCGTCCCGCCGCGCTGGGCGCGGGCCGGGGCGGGTGCGAGCAGGAGGGCCGCCAACAAAACCAAGACCAATCGCATGGTTCGGGAGCCTACTCCTGAACTCCCCGTCAGGCGAAGAGGGGTCCGTAAACCCCGCAAAACGGCGGGGCCGCCCCCCTCGCGGTGGGACGGCCCCGGAAGACGGCGGCCCCGAGAGGGGCCCCGTCCTGGCTCAACTCAGGCGCCCAGGCGCGAGATGAGCAGCTTGCGCTGCAGGGTGAGCGCCTCGGGGGCCTTGAGGCCCAGGGACTCGAAGAAGGGCTCCTGGCTCTTGAGCTCGGCCTTCCACTCGTCCTCCTTGATGGAGGTGACCTCGGCAACGGCCTCGGGGGAGAGGTCCAGGCCCTTGAGGTTGAGGCCGTGGTCCTGACGGGGCACCCAGCCCAGCAGCGTCTCCTCGGTGGGCACGCGGCCGTGGACGCGGTTCACGATCCACTCCAGCACGCGCATGTTGTCGCCGAAGCCCGGCCAGATGAACTTGCCGTTCTTGTCCTGCCGGAACCAGTTGACCTGGAAGATCTTCGGCGGGTGGGTGATGCGTCTTCTGCATGTTCAGCCAGTGCTGCGAGGTAGTCGCCCATGTTGTAGCCGCAGAAGGGCAGCATGGCCATGGGGTCGCGGCGCACCACGCCCACCTTGCCGGTGGCGGCGGCGGTGGTCTCGCTGCCCATGGTGGCGCCGAGGAACACGCCGTGGGTCCAGTTGAAGGCCTGGATGACCAGCGGGACGGTGTTGGAGCGGCGGCCGCCGAAGATGATGGCGGAGATGGGCACGCCCATCGGGTCATTGGCCGTGCGGGCTGAGGACGGGGTTGTTGGAGGCGGGCGCGGTGAAGCGGCTGTTGGGGTGCGCGGCCTTCTCCGTGCTGCCCTTCTTCCAGGGGCGGCCCTGCCAGTCGGTGAGCTCCTCGGGGACCTCGCCGTCCATGCCCTCCCACCACACGTCGCCGTCCGGCGTCATGCGCCACGTTGGTGAAGATGGTGTCCTTGGCCACGCTGGCCATGGCGTTGGGGTTGCTCTTGAAGTTGGTGCCGGGGGCCACGCCGAAGTAGCCGGCCTCGGGGTTGATGGCCCACAGGCGCCCGTCCGGACCCACGCGCATCCAGGCGATGTCGTCGCCGACGGTCTCGATCTTCCAGCCCGCGTACTCCTTGGGCGGGATCATCATGGCGAAGTTCGTCTTGCCGCACGCGGAGGGGAAGGCCGCCGCCACGTACGTCGTCTCACCCTGCGGGCTGGTGACGCCGAGGATGAGCATGTGCTCGGCCAGCCAGCCCTCGTGCTCGCCGAGGTAGCTGCCGATGCGCAGCGCGAGGCACTTCTTGCCCAGCAGCACGTTGCCGCCGTAGCCGCTGCCGATGCTCCAGATGGTGTTGTCCTGGGGGAAGTGGCAGATGTAGCGGCGGTCCGGGTTGAGGTCGCCGGTGCTGTGCAGGCCGCGGTTGAATTCGTTGGAGTCGCCCAGCATGTCCAGGGCCGCCTTCCCCATGCGGGTCATGATCCGCATGTTGAGGGCGACGTAGACGCTGTCGGTCAGCTCCACGCCGACCTTGGCGAAGGGGCTGCCCAGCGGGCCCATGACGTAGGGCACCACGTACATGGTGCGGCCCTTCATGCAGCCGGTGAACAGGTGGGTCAGCTTGGTGTAGGCCGCCTCGGGCTCCATCCAGTTGTTGGTGGGGCCGGCGTCCTCCTTGTTCGTGGTGCAGATGAAGGTGAGGTGCTCCACGCGCGCCACGTCATTGGGGTTGGAGCGGTGCAGGTAGCAGCCGGGGCGCTTCTGCTGGTTGAGCGGGATGAGGATGCCCTCCTTCACCGCCAGGTCGGTGAGGCGCTGCTTCTCCTCCTCCGAGCCGTCACACCAGACGATGCTGTCCGGCTGGGTCATCTGCGCCATCTTCGCCACCCAGGTCAGCAGCTCCGCGTTCTTCGTGGGAGCGTTGCCCTGGAGCGCTGCGGTTTGGGTCGAGGCCATTCGCGAGTCTCCTCAGAAATTGAGTGGGCGCAACCTTCCCTGGGAGGCCCCTCCAAAGCAACAACGCGCGGGGTCGAACACCGTCCCGGGACTCCCACCACCCTTCATTTTCACTAATCGACCCCTCTTTATTCAGAAGCAAACTTTTGATGGGGAAGGGGCCTCACCTTCCGGCACACGGGTCCACAGGTTGCGGCGCGGCGGCGTGGGAGGTCGGACGGGAAGCCAATGTCGATCGCAATCGTGCTGGGCATCGTGCTGGTGGCCCTGGTGCTGTTCTCCATCGATGTGGTGCCCATCGAGGTGAGCTCACTGGTGGTGGTGTGTCTGCTGTCGCTCACCGGGGTGCTGACACCCGAGCAGGCCTTCGAGGGCTTCAGCAACGACACGGTCATCTTCATCTTCACCCTGCTGGCGATGACGGAGGGGCTGGCCAGCACGGGCGTGGTGCAGCTCATCGGGCAGCGGCTCGCCTTCTTCGCTCGCTTCGGCCACCAGACGTTCGTGCTGGCGATGATGGTGGTGGTGGCGATCTTCTCCTCCATGGTCTCCAATACGGTGACGACGGCGGCCTTCCTCCCGGTGGCCATCGGCGCGGCGCACCGCGCCAAGGTGCCCAAGAGCAAGGTGCTGCTGCCGCTGGCGTACGCCTCGATGCTGGGAGGCATGGTGCTGCTGTACGGCACCTCCACCAACCTGGTGGCCTCGGCGGCCTTCTCCCGCTTCGGGCTGGCGCCCATCGGGGTGCTGGAGCTGGCGCCGGTGGGCCTGCCGGTGGCGGTGATGGGCATCCTCGTCGTGGTGCTCCTGGGGCCGCTGCTGTTGCCGGCGCGCGTGGGCAAGGGCACGGTGGGCGACTGGGCCCTGCGCGACTACCTCACCGAGGCGGAGCTGCCGCCCGACTCGCGCTACGTGGGCAAGGAGCTGGCGGAGATTACCGAGGGACTGGGGCTGCGTGTCATCGGGCTCGTCCGGGACGGGCAGTCCCAGCCCGCGGTGCCGACGTACCGGCTGGAGGGCAACGAGCGGCTCATCATCGAGGGCAACCGTGAGGACATCCTGCGGGTGAAGGACCTGCGGGGGATTGAGATCCGGCCGGACATGCGGCTGTCGGATACGGACCTGCGGCCCCAGGACACGCTGCTGGTGGAGGCGACGGTGCCGACGGGCAGTCCGCTCATCGGCCGCAGCCTGAAGGAGACGCTCTTCCTGGAGCGCTACGGGCTGGTGGCGCTGGCGCTGCACCGCAAGCCCGCCATCCAGCGGCTGACGAAGCTGCAACTGCTGGGGCGGCTCTTCGGCGGGCAGTCGCTGTCCACCCTGACGCTGTCGGTCGGTGACGTGCTGCTGCTGCGCGGCCCCCGGGAGAAGGTGCAGGAGCTGTCGGACGGCGTGAACCTGCTCATCCTCGGGGACGTGGAGTACCAGCCGCCGCGCTACACCAAGTCGCTGCTGGCGGTGGTGCTCTTTCTCGGGGCGCTCGGGCTGGGCACCCTCCAGGTGGTGCCGCTGTCCGTGGCGGGACTGGCGGGGATGCTGGCGATGATCGTCACCGGCTGCGTGGACGCGCGGCGGGCCTTCCGCGTGGACTGGCGCGTGGTGCTGCTCATCGGCTCCATGATGGCGCTCGGCGTGGCCATGGAGGTGAGCGGGACGGGCAGGTTCCTGGGCGAAGCCGCGGCGCGGTTCGGCACCTATGGAGGCCCGCGCACGGTGCTGCTCATGATGATGGCGCTGACCATCTTGCTGTCGGCGCCCATGAGCAACCAGGCCGCGGCCCTGGTGGTGCTCCCGGTGTCCATCGCCGCCGCCCTGAAGCTGGGCGTGGACCCGCGGCCCTTCGCCATCGGCGTGACACTGGCGGCGAGCTGCTCGTTCATCACGCCCCTCGAGCCGAGCTGCGTGCTGGTGTACGGCCCCGGCCACTACCGCTTCACCGACTTCTTCCGGTTGGGGACGCCCCTGACGGCCCTGCTGCTCGCCTTCCTCGTGGCCGTGGTGCCGGTGGTGTGGCCCTTCCAGAAGGCCGGCGCCGAGCCGGCGCGTCCCCGAGAGCCCGTAAGCGAGCGCGTGGTTCCCGAGTGAGGGCTCTCAGTGGATGGCGGGGCGAAGGCCGACCTGCTTCAGCACCTCGGCCTCGTGGGTGAGGATCTCGTCCAGCCGGGCTTGCACCGACGCCTCGTCCCCGCCCGTCGCGGTGACGGCCAGTCGGTAGAAGAGGGACTGGTGGCCATCCTCGGACTGCGCCAGCTCACCGTAGAAGCGGCGTAGCATGGGGTCCTCCAGGCCCTCGGCCAGCAGGGAGAGGCGCTCGCAGGAGCGCGCCTCGATGACCGCGGCCACCAGCAGCCGGTCCACCTTGCGTCCCTCGTGGGAGGTGCGGATGACCTTCTGGAGGCCCTGGGCGTACGGGTCGCCCGCGTCGCGCCCCAACGTCAGGCCCCGAGCGGCCATCAGGTCCAGCACCTTGGCCAGGTGGGCGCTCTCCTCGCGCGCCAGCCGCGCCATCTGCGCCGGCAGGCCGGGCAGTTCCGGGTAGGCCTGCAGCATCGAGAGGGCATTGGCCGCCGCCTTCTTCTCGCAGTGGGCGTGGTCCACGAGCACCTCGTTGAAGTGCTCGAGCGCCAGGGGCAGCCAGCGTGGGTCGCTGGGCTCGCGGAGGATGACGGGGCCCTCTCCGGAGAGGGGACGGCGATCGGGGGTGGGTCGGGACATGGTCGCTCCGGGGGCGCGGAGTGTAACCGCTGCGCTCCCGGGCGCTACTCCACTCGTGCCGGGGGCGAAGTGTGGCCGGTCGGGCCCCCCTCCTTCCGAGCGAGCCACGGGATGGAAGAGAATCCTGGAGGGGAGGTGCGTGCATGCGCGTCCGATGGATGGTGGTGCTCGCGGTCGTCCTGGGAGCGGTTCCCGTCGTGGCTTCACCCACGACGCGGGTCCCGGTTGTTCATGTCCAGCGACTCATCCTGGCTCAGACGGTTGGCCTTCCGGGGCGTCTGTCCCAGGTCGTGCTCCAGATGACCGACACGCTTCGGGCCCAGATGCTGGCGGCCATCGCCCGAGGCGACGTCGCAGGCGCCATTGCCCTTTGGGAGTTGGAGACAGGGCATCAGGCCCCCCTCTGGCTGCGGGCCATGCAGGAGGCGTTCAACACCGCCAATCAGCGGGCAGGCCCATGCATCGAGGTCGCCAGGAGCATCTTCGAGGGATTCAGGCACCTCGGGGCGAATCCTTCATACCTCCGGTTCAGCGCCCAGGGCTCCCGGTTCCTGGGGTTCGAGATGCGCGCGGGCAAGCCGAGCAGCACGGTCCAGGTCAGTGAACTGCGGATGCACCTGGTCGTGCAGGTGAAGGACCGGGTCTACGACGCGTTCACGGGACCCACAGGGCTCCCCGTCTCCGAGTACCTGAAGCGCCTGGTGACGGAGGAGGGCGCAACCATCACGTCTCAGGTCGTGGGAAGCCCATGACGAGGGTTCATGGCGGGAGTCTCACGAGATTGCGGGGGGCATGCCTCCACTGGCCAGGAACCGGTCCACGAGCCCGATGATCTCCGTGAGCGTGCGCTCCAGGTCTCCTCCGCAAGTGTCGAGGAGGTGTTTCCCCCACCACATGGAAGAGGCTCGCCACTCCGGGTGCTGCCCGTACAGCCACGCCTCGAAGCGTTCGTGCTCTCCTGGAAGCTTCGCGTCTCGCCGGGCCGTCTCGTAGCCGTGAATGAACATCAGCAGGTGCTCGAGCGAGAACTGGGGGGCGAACATCCGTGGGCGTTCGCAGATGTTCCGGATGTGCTCGAAGAGGTTGCTCGCTCCCACCGGGCCTCCTTGCGCGCGCTACTCCACCAGCACCAATCGCTGGGTGCGGCCGGCCAGGTAGCCCACCTTGCGAGCGATCCGGGCCATGGACTCGTCCTTCTCCTCCACCCGGAGGGTGAGCCGCGGCAGCGACGACAGCAGGAAGCGGGAAATCTGTCCCAGGCACAGCGTGGCGTGGCCCCGCCCCCGCTGCGAGGGCACCGTGTAGAGGCCCTCCAA
>CAVYSY010000030.1:0-294677 GCA_963771175.1 uncultured delta proteobacterium | reverse complement strand
TGGGTGAGCGAGGGTGGGAGCTCATTCGAGCCACCTTGAGCCCGAATGAGCGCACGTTCTTCGAGGACTACCCCAAGGACAAGGCTCGTCATGCGGAGAAGGAGGGTGCGAGTCCGTATTTCGCCATCTACGGCGACGGGAGGCCGGCTACTGCTTCGACTACCGTGCCCGCCTCCCCTTCCGCGAAGCGCCTCCCGACTACGTCAGTGTCCTCAGCGTTACGCTGCCGACGGAGTTCTTGGAGGAGCGGGGGTCAGGTTTCGTGCGTGAGTTGGCCCTCGACATGGCTTCCCGACTCCCCTTCGCCTCGGGCCATGCTGGACTCGCACTGGACGTCGCACCCGTGTGCGCGGACCGCCCCGCAGCCTTGCGAGCGCTGATGACCCGCTATCCCGGCTTCGACCTGCGCAACGCCACCATCCATGACTTCATGGGCGCCCAGGTTGATGGGGTGCATTGGCTGAACTTCCTCGGACAGCCGGTGCTCGGCAGGTTGGGTGGAACCGCCGGCCTTCGTGCTCGGCTTCAGCTTCCCACTACCCCCGTCCAGGAACTGGAGGGGGAGCGCGCCGTCGTGACGCTGCGCCCGCAGCCCGAAGCGGGGGACTTGCTCCTGGGACAGACGCTCCCTGAGTACCGCGAGCTTGCTCAGGTGCTCGAGCCATGGTTGGAGCCATTTGACCCGGGATTCCTGCGCCGAGCAAGCTGGCGACGAGGAAGAACTGCATCGCTGGTGGAGACGCTTCCTCGATTGATGCACCGACGGTGAGCCTTCGCAGGGGTGTCCGCTCCGCGCGGGCCCTGGTGCATGCGAGCTGCCTTCGTGGACCTCACTTCTGGACGTCCAGAAGCATCACACATCCACCTACCTCACTTCTGGACGTCCAGAAGTGAGGTGCATTGCTCCAAAGAATCACCTCGGGTGCCCTGGCAGAATCCATGGAGCGCACTTGGCGATCCGCGTCGCTTGCTGGGGAGGTGCTGCTTGTCCACCCGTCTCGTTGGTCCGCGCCCAGCAGGTGCGCGGCAGCGCCCCTGGTTGGGTGTGTGGGCCGTCGTCGTCCTCGTGCTCCACGCCGCGTGCGCTTCGTGGGCGCCTCGGGGCGGCCTGCTGACGGGGTCGCCCTACCGGCCACCGACACCCCGTTTCCACGAGGACGCCCGGCCTCCCACGGCTGAATCGGAAGCCGAGGAGGCGGAGGAGGGCGAGGCCGCGGACTAAGCTGATTCGCCTCTCCCTGCCCACCCGATTCGGGGCCGTGCAGGTGAGCGACTTCGAGCTCGACGAAGCCCTCGTCCACCCTGGTGCTGAACATGCCGCTGCGGGTGGCCGGCTCCCATTTCCCGCTCTACCTCCACCGGATGCTGGCGCTGGCCTCCGTCCCGCTCACGGGCGAGGAGTGGCGCACGCCCTTGGCGCGGTCCTACGGGAGCTTCTGCGAGCGGCAAGGCACGCCGGGCGACTGTCTCGGAGTTGTTCAAGGACGGGCCGGGCCTGGATGGCGAGGACAAGCGCGACCTCGCCCTGGCGCTCTCCGTGAACGCGGCGCTGGAGTCCCTGGACGCGGAGCTGCGCGGCATGTTCTCCACGACGCAGCTCTGGACGACGGTGAGCCTCACCCTCATTGGGTACATGGCCTTGGTCGCGGCACCCGAGCCCGTCTCTAAAGGCGTGGCTGGCGTACTCGCCCTGCTCATGTGGGGCTACCTGGGCTGGGAGCTCTTCGACCTGGTGCGCGCCTACTTCCAGCTCTGGGAGGAGGCAGCGGAGGCCACCACGTTCGCGGAGCTGCGCGAGGCGGGCGACCGCTTCGGCAAGGTCATCGGGCCCAACAGCATGCGGATTCTCCTCCTGCTGGGCACGGCGGCGGTGGGCGAGACGGCGGCGCTCGTGTCCAACGCCCCGAAGCTACCGGGTTTCGCCAAGGCCGCCGGTGCGCTCGAATCCCATGCCGGCATCAGCGACGTGCTCACCGCCGTGCAGCAAGCGGACAAGGTGAAGGTCGCGGTGGCCGAGGGCACCTTCAGCGTCATCCTTCCCGCCAACGTCTTGAGCATGGCGGCACAGAGCCATGTGGCACGCGCTACCCCGCCGGCAAGGAAGAAGCCGGACGTGCACCACATCGCCACCATCGAGAACGACAAGTCCACCGCGCGCGGCGGGCCCTGGACGCAACGCTTCAAGGAAATCTTCGACAAGGCAGGCATGTCGATGGAGGACCCGGCCAACAAAGTCCAACTCGCCGGGCACAAGGGGCCTCATCCACAGGCGTACCATGAGGAGGTCTACAGACGGCTGCGCAACGCAGCGACAACATGCCGGAGCACCCTGGACTGTCGAAACGCCCTGGTCGCTGAACTCCGACAGATGGCACAGGAACTCACCGATAAGAGTTCCAAGCTCTACAGGCTCCTCTCCGCGGGCGCTCCGCGTTAAGACCGTGTCATGCCGAACCGGTACTTTGACCTGACCGACGACGTCTACCTCCCCGGCCGCTGGGACCTGGGCACCCCGACTGACGCGCAGGGCCAGAAGGTGGACGACTATGCGTTCACGAAGGGGGCACCGGTCACTGGAGAGGCGCGGCTCAGAATCCCAATACGCGGAGGAGATGGAACGGAGCTGGATTTCACAGAGGCTGGCATTGGCATCCCCCTCGTCAGCGCCAGAGTCGCCTCCGTCTTCGCGGAGCTGGCCTCCAGGGACGTGCAGCTCATACCGGTGGACGTCGAAGCACACCCCGAGCCATTCTACATCCTCGTCTGTACGCGCATCGTGAAGTGCATCGACGACGAGGCTTCCGCGGAGGTGCGGTACTGGAAGCCGGAGGATGATCGTCCGGAGAAGACGGGCAGATACCGGGCGGTATACGGCATGCGCATCGATCCCTCGAAGGTGGGCGATGCCAAGGTCTTCCGCCCCTGGGGGTGGGACGTGGTGCTCATCGTCTCGGAGGCCATCAAGGAGGCTCTGGAGCGCATGGGCGCCACGGGGGCGAAGTTCACGGAGGTCACCGGCCCGAGCACCGTCAGCGCGGAGGAGCGCGAGCGGGACCGCAAGAGCCGCGAGCTACTGGAGACGGCGGACAGCGCTCGTGAAACGGCCTGGCGCACCCTGGGCTCGCTGGACGAAGAGGTCTTCATGCCCATCGCCATGAGCGGCTCGTGGCCGGGCCAGCGGCAGCTCTGGCGCGTCATCCGTCGCGAGGCCGGGCGCACCCTGCTCGTCACGCACGGACTCTCGGACCCCTTCATCGAGCGCCTGGAGCCCTCCGTGGGCTTCGGCCTGGAGCTCGCCCTGGAGGTGGACGCGGCCGTGAAGGACATCTCGAAGGGCTGGCCCCTGCTGCTGTTGGATCGCGTGGCGGAAGAAGTGGCCGAGCACGAGCACGTGCGCGAGGGGGTGAAGGCGGGCCTCTTCTCCATGGAGGTGTCCGGCAAGGGCATGCCCAAGTCCCTCGTCACCGACGAGGGCCGGGTGGCGGTGCTGCTGGGCGTGGAGTCCCGCACGCTGCCGAGGCACTTCTCCACCCCGTTCGGAGACGTGCGGCTCGTCACCGTCAAGGCGCTGCTGCCCGCGGAGCTGGCGTACCTGTCGGAGCACGGCGCGGAAGGACAAGCCGAGCTGGCGCGGCGCTTCGCTCAAAACGGCGAGGAGCACCTGTCCCGGCTCCGAAGGAAACCCGTGGTGTAGCCCCCGGCAAGCACGGGCTGTACGAGGAGCGTCACACCCTCGGACTGTTCTCGTCAGCCACATCCAGCGCCTCCTGGTAACAGGGGGGGGTGGCGCCGGGCGCCGCGCCTCGTAGACTGGGGGAATCGTGACTCCCGACAGCAGTGATTCGTCATGGTTCGGCCGTTACCGCCTGAGCGCGCGCATCGCGACAGGCGGCATGGCCGAGGTGTACCTCGGGCGGCGCATCGACGAGGACGGTTCGCGCGGTCCGGCGGTGGCGGTGAAGCGGCTCCAGCCCCACATGCTCTCGGATCGGCGCATCGTGCAGATGTTCCTCAACGAGGCACGCATCACCGCCCAGATCCACCACCCCAACGTCATCTCCATCCATGAGCTCGGCGTCGAGGGCCAGGAGCCCTTCATCGTCATGGAGCTGCTCGAGGGCCGCTCCTTCGCCGAGCTGCGCCAGGGGGCCGCCGAGCGCGGCCAGCACGTGCCCCTGGGCATCACCCTGCGCATCCTCGCGGACGCCTGCCGGGGACTGGACGCCGCCCACCGCGCCGTGGACGAGGAGGGTCGGCCCCTGCACATCGTCCACCGCGACTTCACCCCCGACAACATCCACGTCGGCGTCAACGGCTCGGTGAAGGTCATCGACTTCGGCATCGCCCGCGCCGAGTCCATCGGCTCCGGCACCGAGCCCGGCACCCTCAAGGGCAAGTTCTTCTACATGTCCCCGGAGATGATCGTCGGCGACGCCGTGGACCACCGCGCCGACATCTTCGCCGCCGGGGTGATGCTCTACGAGCAGCTCTGCGGCCGGCGCCCCTTCACCGGCTCCAGCACGGACGCCGTCCTCCACCGCATCGCCGAGGGCCGCCCGCGCCCCCCCACCGAGTTCGACCCGTCCGTGCCCCCGGAGCTGGAGCGCATCTGCCTCCTGGCGCTCGCGCGCGACCCGAACGAGCGCATCGAGAGCCTCCAGCTCTTCACCGAAGCCATCGAGCACGTGGGCGGCGCCGCCGAGGTGGCCACCCCCGAGCAGGTGGCCGCCTACGTGGAGACGCTCTTCCCGCTCGACAGGGACCCGAAGCGCCAGGCCCTCCGTGGCGCCCGGCTCGCCGACCCCTCCCTGCTTTCCTCGGCGCCCGTGCGTCCCTCGGCGAGCGTCCCCACGAGACCGGTGCCCGAAGACGCCGAGCGCGCCCCCACGCCCGCCCCGACCGCCTCGCGAGGAGACAGCGACACCGGGTCTCCGCCCGAGAGGAAGCGAAGACTCCTCCCCACCGTGCTCGTGCTCGGAGGACTGCTCCTCGCCGGTGGAGCCGCCCTGGTCCTGCGCCAGGGTCCTCCGCCCACGGAGAGGCTCGCCGCCGCCGAGGCCACCACGGACCCCAACGCCCGCGTCTCCGCCCTCGAAGGACTGGGGAAGGACGAGCGCGCCACCGCGGCCCAGCTCGCCCGGGCCGGCGCGCTGCTGCTCGCGGCGGGTGCACCCCAGCAAGCCCTGGACGTGGCCGAGGCCTTCGTCGAACGTTTCCCCAAGGACGTGGAGGCCCACCTGCTCGCCGCGCGCGTCGGCACCGAGCTGCGCATGGGCCGCCGCGCCGAGCGCGCCATCGAGCAGGCCACCGCGCTCGCCCCCGAGGATCTCCGCCCGTCACTGGCCCTCGCCGAGCTGCGCGAGCGCCAGGGCGACCTGTCCGGAGCCATCGCGGCCCTCTCCCAGGTGTACGCGAAGCACCCGCGCGACGCCGAGGTGGCACCGCGCTACGGCCTGCTGCTGTCGCAACACGGGAGGCTCGACGAGGCCGCGGAGGTGCTCGGGACCTGGACGCGCCGCAACGAGGATGCGCGGGCGCTCGCGGAGCTGGCCTTCGTGAGCTATCGCCAGGAGAAGCTGGACGAGGCCGCGGCCCTGCTGCGCCGCGCGCTGCGCAAGGAGCCCGGGCTCGCGCTCGCCCACTACTACCTGGGGGCAATCCTCTTCCGGCAGGACGACATCCCCGGCGCCGAGCGCGCCTACCGCGAGGCGGATCGACTCGAGCCGAAGGACCCGCGCGCCCTCACCGCGCTCTGTCAGGTGCTCGCCCATGCCGGCCGGGTAAACGAGGTGGACGAAGTGAAGCGTTCACTGGCGGCGCGATTCCCGGACAAGGCCGCTTCGCTTGCTGCCGAGTGCTCGCCGAATCGATAGTGCTGCTGACCCCATGAGCACCCGCCATTTCCTGATGAACGTCCTCGGCACGGCCGCGCTGCTGCTCGCGCCGGCCTGCTCCGACCGCACCACCGAGCCACAGCCCGAGCCGCAACCCCAGAACCCGGGCTGGGGTCCCGCGTCCCCGCCCGCGCCGGCGCCCCTGCCGGAGCGCACCTCCTGCAGCGGCCTCACCGTGGGCCCTGGCACCTATGACTTGAACGTCACGCACGCGGGGCGCGACCGGGCCTACCGCGTCCATGTGCCCACGGGCTACGACCCGACGAGGCCCACTCCCGCCGTGCTCTCCTTCCACGGCTACGGCTCCAACGAGCTGGAGCAGGAGGGCCTGAGCCGGATGTCCCAGCAGGCCGACTCGGCGGGCTTCGTCGCCGTGTATCCCCGCGGGTTGAACCAGCCGGAAGTCACCGGCACCCCGGACCCTCGCACCGAGGACACGCGGAGCTGGAACGCGGGCGTGTGCTGTGGCCTCTCGCAGATCTCCCGCGTGGACGACGTGGGCTTCGTGGACGCGCTGCTCGCGGACCTGGACACGCGCGTGTGCCTGGACACGAAGCGCATCTACGCCACCGGCCTGTCCACTGGAGGCTTCTTCTCCTACCGGCTCGCCTGCGAGCGCTCGGGGCAGTTCGCGGCCATCGCGCCCGTGGCCGGCATGGAGGGCTTCGGCCCCTGCTCGCCCGAGCGCCCGGTGGCCGTCATCCACTTCCACGGCACGGACGACCAGACCATCCTCTATGCGGGCGGCAGCAACATCCCCTTCGGCGGCCCCTACCCTTCCTCGGAACAGTCGGTCTCGGCCTGGGCGACTCGCAACGTCTGCACGGGCCCCACCCAGACGACGTACGACGTAGGCGACAGCACCTGTCTCGCGAACACCGGGTGCGCGCCAGAACGCCGACGTCACCCTCTGCACCGTGCAGGGCGGCGGCCACACCTGGCCCGGGGGGCTCGTCCCAGCGGATCGCGGCTACACCACGCAGGACCTCGACGCGACGCGGCAGATGTGGCTCTTCTTCTCCGCACACCCGCGTCCCTGAGCACGAGGCGCCCCGGACGCACGGAGCGCCTCCCAGGCGAGTGAGCGTCCGCCCGGAGCACCTTGCCAGCGGGAGGAGGCATCTCCAGCGTTGGATGTTGGCGGTCACACGCGGGAGGGACGCCTCATGTCCACGAAGAGCGAGCTGCCTCGGAGGCCTCGGGTCTCCTGGCTTCCCATCGTGCTGGTGCTCGGGGCCCTGCTGCCCGGCCTGGTCTCCGCCGCGGTGTTCCGCAACGGCGACGTGGTGCAGGTGGGCCCCGAGGAGGTCATCGACGAGGACCTCTATGCCTTCGGCAAGACCATCAACATCCAGGGCACCGTCCGGGGCGATCTGATCGCCTTCGGGCAGACGGTGGACATCTCCGGCACCGTCGAGGGCGACGTGATGTCCGCTGCCTCGAGGACGCGGATTCCCGGCCAGGTGCGCGGCAGCCTCCGGGCCGCGAGCGGCGAGCTCACCGTGAGCGGCCCCGTGAGCCAGGACGCCCTGCTCACCTCCGGCAAGCTGGAGCTCACGCCTGGCGCCCAGGTGGGGAAGGATCTCTATCTGGCCTCCGGCGAGGCCCTCGTCCAGGCGCCGGTGCAGGGCGAAGTGCGAGCCGCCGCGGGGACGCTCGCGCTGGCGGCTCCGGTGGCCGGGGACGTGAGGGCCGAGGTGGGCACGCTGCGGCTCGATGACGGAGCGCGCATCGGCGGGGACCTGAGCTATCGCAGCGACCAGGCCGTACAGAGGGCCCAGGGTGCCGTGGTGACAGGCTCGGTGGAGCAACTCCCCGCCCAGCAGCGCGCCCACGGCCGAGGCCCCTTCCTGGGTGTCTTCTTCTGGCTGCGCTCGCTCATCGGACTGTTCGCGCTGGGGCTGCTGCTCGTGCTCCTCTCGCCCAACTTCGCGCGCCGAGCACCCGCGATGCTGCGCCAGCAACCCTGGTTGAGCCTGGGATGGGGCGCCGCGCTCTTCGTGGGCCTTCCCCTCGTCGCCGGCCTCGTCTTCCTCGTGGGCCTGCTGCTCGGTGGCTGGTGGCTCGGCCTCTTCATCCTCGCCCTTTACGGCATCGCCATCGCCCTGTGCTTCCCCGTGGTGGGCATGCTCATCGGCCGGTGGCTGTTGGACCGCTTCCACAAGACAGGGGCCCACCTCGTGGTGGCCCTGCTGGTCGGCCTGGTGCTGCTGACCGTGGTGGGACGGGTGCCCATCCTCGGCGCACTCGTCGTCATGGCCACCATCCTCTTCGGATTGGGGGCGCTCCTCCTCACCGCGGTGAAGGGCCGAAGGCCCGCCGAGGCCCTCGTGTGAGCATTCCGGTGCGCACAGTGTCGGGCGCTCGTCGCTCCGGACCGGGGGAGGACACGCCTCGCGCTACTCCCACCGGGTGGAATGGGGTACGGATGACTCCGCGTCCCTGAACAAGGAGCCCCGCCGTGCCCGCGAGTGCCCTCATCATCAACGCCGACGACCTGGGCTACGACCCGGCCGTCACCCGCGGCATCCTCCGCGCCATGCAGGAGGGCGTCGTCTCCTCGGCCACCTTCATGGTGAACACGCCCTACTCCGAGGTGGCGGCCCATGAGGCCCGGGGACTGGCCCTCGGCCTGCACCTCAACCTCGCCCGGGGCCTGCCCGTGTGGGCCGCCTTCCCCAGCGACGCACTCTCGGGCGGGACCTTCTCGGAGCCGCTCGCCGCGCGCCTGACGCCGGACGTGGTGGAGGCGGAGACGCTCGCCCAGTTGGAGCGGTTGGACCTGCTGCTCGGCCGGCCCGCCACGCACGTGGACGTCCACAAGCACCTGCACCGCCACCCCGGCGTCCTCGAGGGCCTGGCGCGTGCCGCTCGCGCCGCCCAGGTGCCCGTGCGCTCCATCGACGAGGACATGCGTCGCACGCTGCGCACGCACGGAGTGCTCACCAACGACCATTTCATCGGGGACGCGGGCTCGGAGGCGTACTGGACGGTGGAGCGCCTGGAGGAGCAGCTCGCCAGGCTGCCCGAGGAGGGCGTCACCGAGCTGATGTGCCACCCGGGCTACACCCCCGAGGCGGTGAAGAGCGGCTACGCCCAGCAGCGGGAGGTGGAGCTGGCCACCTTCCTCCACCCCCGGGCCCGCATGGCGCTCTCGCGCCTGGGGGTGAAGCCCACTGACTTCCGCGTCCTCACCCAGGCCCGGTAGGCATGGCCTCCGCCTCGGGCCCGTAGCGCAGCAGCGCGAGCAGCTGCTCGGTGGAGAGCGCCGCCGCCCCGTCCGCCTCGGACAGCAGGCTGTTGGCCAGGTCCCGCTTCTCCTCGTGCAGCGCGAGGATGGCCTCCTCGATGGTGCCCTCGGAGACGAGCCGGCATCACCGTCACCGGCTTCGTCTGGCCGATGCGGTGCGCCCGGTCCGTGGCCTGGTCCTCGACCGCCGGGTTCCACCACGGGTCCAGGTGGAGGACGTGGTCGGCCGCGGTGAGGTTGAGGCCCGTGCCGCCCGCCTTCAGACGAGATGAGGAAGACCTCCGCCCTCGCCCCGCTGGAAGGCGTCCACCCGCGCCTCGCGCTCGGCCGCGGGCGTCTGCCCGTCCAGGTACAGGTAGCGCCACGCCCCGCTCCTCCAGCGCCTCGCGCACCAGCGCCAGGTGGCGTGACGAACTGGCTGAAGACGAGCGCCCGGCTGCCCCTCGGCGCGCAGCGTGCCTGCACCAGCTCCAGGAAGCGGCTCCAGCTTGGAGGACTGGGCAGCGGCGACTCCGCGTCCACCAGCCGCGGGTGGCAGGCCAGCAGCCGCAGCCGGGTGAGCGCCGCCAGCACCTCGAAGCGCCTTCGCCGGCGCCCGCGCGCGTCCCCGCAGCCGCGCCAGCGCCGCCAGCCGCGCGTCCTCGTACAGCCGGCGCTCGCCCGCCGAGAGCGCGACCGGCACCACCGTCTCGATGCGCGGCGGCAGCTCGCGCGCCACCTCCGCCTTGGTGCGCCGCAGCAGGAAGGGCCGCACCACCCGCGCCAGCGCCGCGCGGCGCGCCGGGGTCCTTCGTCGCGCTCGATGGGCCCGGCGAAGCGCTCGCGGAAGGCCTCGCGGCTGCCCAGCAGCCCCGGGAAGACGAGCCGGTAGAGGCTCCACAGCTCCGACGAGCCGGTTCTCCACCGGCGTGCCCGTGAGCGCCATGCGCGCCTCGCGCCTTCAGCGCCCGCACCGCCTGCGCCCGCGCCGTGTCCGGGTTCTTCACCGCCTGCGCCTCGTCCACCACCAGCGTGGCGAAGGACACCTCGCTGAAGCGCTCGGCGTCGCGCGCCAGCAGCCCGTAGCTGACCACCACCACGTCCCCGGCGCCCAGCCCCGAGAGCAGCGCCTCGCGCGTCCGCCTCGCCGTAGGCGTGCACCTTCAGCGAGGGGGCGAAGCGCGCCGCCTCGCGCTCTCCAGTTGAAGCACACCGAGGTGGGCGCCACCACCAGCGCCGGGCCCGCCTCCGCCCGGTGCAGCAGCAGCGCGAGCGCCTGCAGCGTCTTGCCCAGGCCCATGTCGTCCGCCAGGCACCCGCCCCCGCCCCACGCCGCCAGCCGCGCCATCCAGACGAAGCCCTCGCGCTGGTAGTCGCGCAGCTCGGCCTTCAGCCCCCGGGGCACCGGCACCTTCAGCGCCTGGGCCTCGCGGATGCGGCTGGCGAGCTGCCGCCAGTCCGGCGGGGCCACCACCTCCGCGCCCACCTTGGCCAGCCCGTCCAGCAGCGGGCACCGCCGCCGCGCTCACCTCCCACCTGCCCCGCGAGGGGTGCGCCAGGTCCGCCAGGGGCGCGAGCTGCTCGCGCAACGTCTCGGTGAGCTTCGCCCAGCGCCCCGGCGCCAGCGGCACGTAGCGGTGCCCCCGCCGCAGCGCGTCCAGCAGCACGGCCAGCTCCACCCGCTCCCCTTCCAGCTCCACGCCCCCCCGCACGCCGAACCAGTCCCGCTCCCGGTGCACCTCCACCTTCAGGCCCCGCGCGTCCAGCAGGCGCAGCACGCTCCACGGGCGCTCCTCCCACTCCACGCGCAGGGACGGGCCCGTCAGGGGCTCCAGCCGCTCGAGGAAGTCGAGCGCCTCCTCCGCCCCCTCCAGGGTGAAGCGGCCATGCTCCTCCATGGGCAGCCCCAGCCGCTCGCACAGAGTGGTCGCCTCGACGCGCTCGGCCTCCAGGTCGCGCCGCGTCCGCACCCGCTCGCCCCCGCGCAGGCCCCGGACTGACGTCGGCCCCCTCCCCCGGTGACGAGCGGCGGAGCCTCGGGCAGCGGCCGCACGAGCAGCACGCCCTCCAGGGCCTCCCCTCCCGTGGGACGCAGGCGCACCAGCAGCCCGGGCGCGGGCGGCACCTCGCGCGCCTCCAGCGAGGGCGGCAGGGACACGGGGAAGGCCGCCTCCACTCCGCCGAGCCGGTGCAGCAGCTCCGCGCGGGACGACGCGGGCAGCCGCCCTCCGTACTCCCCCACGGCCTCCAGCACCGCGAGCGCCTCGGCCGAGGCGGACACCAGCGTCACCCGGGGGATGTCTTCCTCGACGTGGAGCCATGGTTGCGGCATGTGCATCCCCCGCCCCAGCCCGCTTACCACCGCCGCCGCCGCCGGCTCCCCGCCGAGCATGGGGCGGACGCGCAGGCCCCCCTCCCCCTCCTCGATGGCGAAGCCGAGCGGCACGGAGCGCACCCGCAGTGGCACCTCCTGCCTCGACGCGAGGAACAGTCGGGGATGATGCGCGAGCAGCTTCAGCGCCTGGACGAGCAGCCGGTGTCGCTCGACGAGGTCATGCGGCAGGCGGGGGATGAGCCGGCACAGCTCGAAGGCCTCCAACTCCTCGGGCGAGCCCAGCAGGGCCCGGGCTTCGTTCTCTTCTCGCAGGGCCACCTGCGTCCCCTTGGAGAGCCCGCCCCGCTTCAACGGCCGGTGAAGGTAGGGCCGCAGGCATGGCTCTCCCTCGTGGAGGCCCTCCAGTCGGAAGGTGATCTGACCGCCGGGCCTGGACTCCCACCGGGTCCGGGCCAGCAGGCCCGCCTTGTCCATGGCCGCGAGGAACTGTCGGGCAGGCGCCACGAAGAGCCGTTCGGCGAGCAGGGCGTTCTCCTGCGCCCGCTGCGAGTCCCCGAGCGCGGCCAGCAGCAGGTCGAGCGCGGTGAGGACGTGGAGGCAGAGGGCCGGCCCCCTCGGGTTGCACGACGTGCAGGTGATGGCGAGGCCCTCGTCCCCTTCGAGGAGCTGGAGCAGGTCCATCCGCACGCACCGGGTGTGGACGTGCTCCGCGAGCACGTGCGTCCGGACAAGCCCGTCGAGGGCCTCGTGGACGTGCGCGACCGGGCGCTTCTCCGGGAAGCAGAGGAGCCGCTCGTCCTTGGGGAGGAGGCGCGGCACGGCGTGCTCGCGAACCCGGGCCCGGACCCGCTGGAGCTGCTGCACGAGGGGCTGGAGACGTGCGTCCGTGGGCGGAGGCGGCACGGGATTGGCGCGCTCGTGCTCCAGCCCCAGACGGACGCGCTCGGCCTCGGAGCGGGCACGGCTCCACGCCGCCCGCCGGAACGTGTCCCGGGCCTTCTCGGACCAGTGGGCGGGCAGCTCCAGGGACCCCTCCAGGACCGCCGAGATGGGGTACCCATCCAGCAGGTAGAGCCGCTGCATCACCCCGAAGCCGTGGGGAAGCAGCGGCTCCAGCTCCGCGAGGGGGGTGTGGCGCAGGTGGGTGACCTGGTTCGCCTCCATCCAGGCCCGCGCCGCCTCGGGAGTGGGCGGCGACACCTCGGAAGCGGGCGGCGGCGGCGGTCCCTCCTCGGGGGAGGTGGCCGCGAGCATGGCCAGCCCGAGCGCCACCACGTGCTCGCAGATGTTGGACTGGCGGAAGCGGGGGCACTGGCACTCCCCCAGCAGGCCCTCCGCGTCCGCGGACAACGCCACCGGCAGGTGGACGCGGTTGCGGCCGACGACCTCTCCCGCGCACGACCTCGGGCGCCGCCACCCAGGAGAGCACGCGCCCCTTGGCCACCATCCGCTGTCCCTTGTCGTAGACCCAGGCCCCCGCGAGCTCGAGGAGTCGGGGTCGGGTGAGCCAGCGCCGCAGCCACTTGCCCGAGGTGGAATCCGACTTTTCCGGTCGTGCCTTCGACATGACCTTCAAGATAGCCCCCCGAAACGGGCCTGTCCGCTTCCGCGTTCACGACCTCGCGCTCCGTGGGCATCCGTACGGCCGTGAGCACGTCCGCTCTGGGTGCGAGGTAACGGGCCTTCCAGTTGCGCTACCCTCCCTCGCCATGGACCGGAAGCGCACAGTCGGGCTGCTCGTCGTCGTGCTGGTGCTCGTGGGCGGCGTCCTCCTCGTGCTGCGGGGTGGCGCGAAGGAGCAGGAGACACCGGTGGCCCAGGCCGCCGGAGGCAAGGCGGCCCCGGTGCCCACCGCTCCGGCCCGGAAGGACACGGAGCCGTCACCGGGACGCGAGCCGACGAATGCCGCTCCCGCCCTGGCCTCGCGCCTCGTCCCCGCCACGGGCGCCGAGGACTCGGCCGAGCCGCTGGGCGCCTTCGAGGGCCGCATCATCTCGGCCGTCACGGGAGAGGGCGTGGAGGACGCCGAGCTGACCTTCGCCTCGTCGGGAGGCGCCGTGTCCGCGCGCACCAAGGCTGGCGGCCGGTTCCGCTTCGTACCGCACACGCCGGGAACGTGGCAGCTCGCGGTGGTGACGGCCCGGGGCTACCTGCCCTTCGGCCCGGATTGGGGACAGAGTCCCATCCGCATCACGGCCGTGCCCGGGCAACGCATCTCGGACATCGTGCTCGCCCTGACGCCCGAGGTGGAGCTGCGGGGCCGGGTGGAAGGCCCGGACGGGCAGCCCGTGGCGGGAGCGCAGGTGCGCGTGCTCACCGGGCGAGGGGGGGAGTCGGTGCTCTTCCCCACGTCGGACCGCTACGAGTCCGATGCGCGGGGAGAGTTCCGCTTCCATGCGCCCGAGGGAGCCACCGTGGAGGCCCGCCATCCAGCCCATGCCTCGGCCCGGGCCGAGGTGACGCCCCCGGTGGCCCTGGCGCGCCGCCTGGTGCTGAAGCTGGGGAAGCGCGAGGGCACCGCGGTCGCCACGGGACAGGGGCTGGCGGGACGCGTGGTGGACGACAGTGGAGCCGCCGTGCCCGGGGCCCTGGTGTCCGTGGAGACGGCCGCGAGCGCCTGGCCGCGCCAGTACGGAGACCCGCTCGGCTACGAGACGGTCACGGATGCGGAGGGGCGCTTCGCCGTCGAGGGCCTGGAGTCGGGAGCCTACGACGTCACGGCCCGGCTGATGGGGCTCGCGCCCGGCGAGCACCGGGACGTGGCCTCCGGCCGGAAGGACCTGGTGCTGAAGCTCTCACAGGGAGCGCGGCTGACGGGAACGGTGCGCGACGCGGCCACGGGCAAGCCCGTGCCCTCCTTCACCCTGGGCGTGCACACGAAGCGCGGCCCCATCCAGCAGGTGCCCTTCGCGCAGCACTCCTTCATCGACGCGCAAGGCCGCTACGAGCTGGCCGGAATGCCGCCCGGAAGCTACGCGGTGCAGGCGGCCGCGCACGGCTACGCGCCCTCCGAGGCCAACGTGGGGGTGACGGAGGGGGCCTCCGGAGCGGTGACGGCGGACTTCTCACTCTCGCGCGGAGCGAAGATGACGGGACGCGTGGTGGAGGACGGCTCGGGCAAGCCGCTGGAGCGCGCGCGCATCTCCGTCGAGGGACTGGGCACCTCCGCCCCGCTGTCCGTGCGCTACGACGCCCTCACGGACGCACGAGGCGACTTCACGCTCGAGGGGCTGCCGCCGGGCGAGGTGTCCCTGTTCGTCTCCGCCGACAAGCACCACAGCCGCCTCCTCTCGGGCATCACCGTGAGTCCCGAAGGCACGCCTCCGCGGACCATCGAGCTGCGGAAGACGGAGGAGGGCGAGGAGCCGCAGGTGGAGCTGGTGGGCATCGGGGCGGTGCTCGCCCCGCGAGAGGACGCACTCATCCTGGGCGAGGTCATGCCGGGAGGAGGCGCGGCCGAGGCGGGGCTCACCGTGGGCGATGGCATCGTCCGCATCGACGGGCGCCCGGTGGTGGAGCTCGGCTTCGCGGAGGCCGTCCAGCACATCCGCGGCCCCGAGGGCAGCCGGCTGGTGCTCGGGGTGCGCAGGGGCTCGGCGGTGGAGGTGGAGGGCAGCGCCCCCCCCATCGTGGACATCACCGTGACGCGGCGGCGCATCCGGCGATAATGTCAGCCGAAAGCGGAGTCCTTGCCTCGGCTCGGCAGCGCGGAAGCGCCCTGTGAGAGGTACGCGTCGACGGCCTTCGCCGCTTCGCGACCATCCGAGATCGCCCAGACGATGAGGCTCGCCCCCCGGCTGGCGTCGCCCGCGCAGAACACGCCGTCCGCCGACGTGGCGAAGCGCGCGTCCACCTGCACGTTGCCCCGCGGCGTGAGCTTCACGCCCAGCTCTTCCGCCAGTCGTCCGGTGTCAGGCCCCGTGAAGCCCATGGCCAGCACCAGCAGGTCCACCTCGTAGACCATCTCGGAGCCGGGAACCTCCACCAGCCGGGTCGCGCCACCCGCGTCCCGCTGGAGCTCCACCTTCACCGCGTGCAGCGCTCGGAGCTGTCCGTTCTCGCCCACCAGTTGCTTCGTCATCAGCCCGAACTCGCGCGCCCCGCCCTCCTCCTGGCTCGAGGACGTCCGGAAGACGAGCGGCCAGCGCGGCCACGGGTTGCTCTCGCCACGCACCTTCGGCGGCGCGGGCATCAACTCCACCTGCGTCACGCTCGCCGCGCCCTGGCGCAGCGCCGTGCCCAGGCAGTCCGAGCCCGTGTCTCCGCCGCCGAGGATGAGCACCCGCCTGCCCGCCGCGTTCAGTCGAGCCTCGTGCGTCGCCAGCCCCGCCACCACCCGGTTGTGGTGCTCCAGGTACTCCATCGCCGGCACCACGCCCGCCAGCTCGCGCCCGGGCACCTCCAGCTCACGGGCACGCCTCGCGCCCATGGCCAGCACCACCGCGTCGTACTGCTCGCGGAGCGCATGGAAGCCCGGCTCGCGGCCCACGTCCACGCCGCAGCGGAACTCCACGCCCTCCGCCTCCAGCAGCTTCAGCCGACGATCCAGCACCGACTTCTCCAGCTTGAAGTCGGGAATCCCGTAGCGCAGCAGGCCACCGGGCCGGTCATCCCGCTCGTACACGGTGACACTGTGCCCCGCCTGGTTGAGCTGCGCCGCCGCCGCCAGCCCCGCCGGCCCCGAGCCCACCACCGCCACGCGCTTGCCCGTGCGGCTCGCCGGAGGACGCGCACGCACCCAGCCCTCGGCGAAGGCGCGCTCGATGATCTCCTTCTCCATCTGCTCGATGGTCACCGGGTCCTGGTCGATGTTGAGCACGCAGGCGGCCTCGCACGGCGCCGGGCACAGCCGGCCGGTGAACTCGGGGAAGTTGTTGGTGCCGCTCAACGCGAGGAAGGCCTCCTTCCACTTCCCCCGGTACACGGCGTCGTTGAACTCGGGGATGAGGTTCCCCAGCGGGCAGCCCTGGTGACAGAAGGGCACGCCGCAGTCCATGCACCGGCCCGCCTGCCGCTTCGCCTCGTCGGCGGACAGCGGCAGCACGAACTCGCGAGAGTCCCCCACCCGCTCGGACTTCTCCCGCTTGGGGGCGGGGACGCGCTGCCACTCCAGGAAACCGGTCGTCTTTCCCATGGCTCAGCCCTCCCCCGCCACGACCTGGAGGCGCGGAGCCGTCGCCGGAGGTGGCCTGCGAGCCGCCCGGCGAGCCTGGAGCACGCGCTTGTAATCGGTGGGCATCACCTTCACGAATTGCGGCACCATCAGCTCCCAGTTGTCGAGCACCCGCTGCGCCAGTGTGCTGCCCGTGTGGTGCAGGTGCCGTTCAATCATCCCGTGCACGAGCCAGATTTCCGACTCGTCCACCAGCGACTCCAGCTCCACCATCTCCAGGTTGCAGCGCTCGCGGAAGGAGCGCTCGCGGTCGAGCACGTAGGCGATGCCGCCGCTCATGCCCGCGGCGAAGTTGCGCCCGGTGGGCCCGAGCACCACCACCACGCCGCCCGTCATGTACTCGCAGCCGTGGTCGCCCACGCCCTCCACCACCGCCTGCGCGCCGCTGTTGCGCACCGCGAAGCGCTCGCCCGCGAGCCCCCGCAGGTACACCTCGCCGGCGGTGGCGCCGTAGAGCACGGTGTTGCCGACGATCACGTTCTCCTCGGGGACGAAGCGGCTGCCCTCGGGCGGGTGGACGATGATCCGCCCGCCGGAGAGCCCCTTGCCGACGTAGTCGTTGGCATCGCCCTCCAGCTCCAGCGTCACCCCACTGGTGAGGAACGCCCCGAAGCTCTGCCCGGCCGAGCCCTGCAACCGGATGCGCAGTTGCCCGTCCGGCAGCCCCCGCGACCCGTACCGCCGGGCAATCTCTCCCGAGAGCATCGCGCCCACCGTCCGGTGCGTGTTGCTCACCGGGCGCACCACGCTGCGTGGGCGCCCCGCCCTCCAGCGAGGCCTTCGCCTGCTCGAGGATCTCCCGGTCCAGGTGGTCCGACACGTCCTTCACCTGCGGCGAGTCGCAGCGCCGGGTCTCGCTCTCGGGAGCGCTGGGAGGCGACAGCAGGCCGGAGAGGTCCACCCGCTGCGCCTTCCAGTGGTCCGACGCGGGCCGCTGCCGCAGCAGCTCCACCCGGCCGACCAGCTCGTCCAGCCGGCGCACGCCGAGCGCCGCCATCTGCCGCCGCAGGTCCTCGGCCACCATGCAGGAAGAAGTTCACCACGTGCTCGGGCTTGCCGTGGAAGCGCTCGCGCAGGCCCGCGTCCTGCGTGGCGATGCCCACCGAGCAGGTGTTGAGGTGGCACTTGCGCAGCATCACGCAGCCCGGCGCGATGAGGCTCGCGGTGGCCATGCCGAACTCCTCGGCGCCCAGCAGCGCGGCGACGAGCACGTCCCGCGCGGTGCGCAGGCCGCCGTCCACCTGCAGCCGGATGCGACCGCGCAGCCCGTTGTGCACCAGCACCTGCTGCGCCTCGGCCAGCCCCAGCTCCCAGGGCAGGCCGGCGTGCTTGATGCTGGAGAGCGGCGAGGCGCCCGTGCCGCCCTCGTAGCCCGAGATGACCACCCCGCCCGCCCCGGCCTTGGCCACGCCCGCGGCGATGGTGCCCACGCCGACCTCGCTCACCAGCTTCACGCTCACCCGCGCCGCCGGGTTGACCGACTGCAGGTCGTAGATGAGCTGCGCCAGGTCCTCGATGGAGTAGATGTCGTGGTGCGGCGGCGGCGAGATCAGCGTCACGCCCGGCGTGGACCAGCGCACCTTGGCGATCCGCTCGTCCACCTTGTGGCCCGGGAGCTGCCCGCCCTCGCCCGGCTTGGCGCCCTGGGCCATCTTGATCTGCAGCTCGTCCGCGTTGACCAGGTACTCGGTGGTGACGCCGAAGCGCGCGCGAGGCCACCTGCTTGATGGCGCTGCGGCGCAAGTCCCCGTTCTCGTCCGGCACGTAGCGCCGCGCCTCCTCGCCGCCCTCGCCGCTGTTGGAGCGCCCGCCCAGCCGGTTCATCGCGATGGCCAGCGTCTCGTGGGCCTCGGCGCTGATGGAGCCGAAGGACATGGCGCCCGGTGACGAAGCGCTTCACGATCTCCGCGGCCGGCTCCACCTCCTCGAGCGGCACCGGCGTCGCGTCCCTCGCGTCGACCTCCAGCAGCCCGCGCAGGTTGCAGTGCGCGTCGAGACTCGTCGTCCGCCAGCCGCGAGTACTCGGCGAAGAGCGGCCGCGTCGTTCGGCGCGCGTCGCCGCCTGCAGCTTCGCGATGGTCGCCGGGTTCCACTTGTGCGTCTCGCCGCGGCGGCGCCACTGGTACTGGCCGCCCACGGCGAGCTGCTCCAGCTCGAACTCCGACGCCTGCGCCGAAGCCACGCGCGTGGCGCTCCCGCACCTCGCGCCCCAGCTCCGGCAGGCCCACGCCCTCGACCCGCGAGGGCGTGCCGGTGAAGTGCCGCTCGACCAGCGCGTGCTCGAGGCCCACCGCCTCGAAGATCTGCGCGCCGCGGTAGGACTGCAGCGTGGAGATGCCCATCTTGGACATCACCTTGAGCAGGCCCTCGTCGATGGCGTGGATGAAGTTCTCCTGCGCCTTCTCGTGGTCCACCGGCAGCTCGCCCGCGTCCGCCAGGGCGCGCAGCGAGTCGAGCGCGAGGTACGGGTTGACCGCCGCGGCGCCGAAGCCGATGAGCAGCGCGAAGTGGTGCACCTCGCGCGCCTCGGCCGTCTCCACCACCAGGCCGGTGTGCATGCGGATGCCGTCGCGCACCAGCCGCTGGTGCACCGCCGAGAGCGCCAGCAGCGCGGGGATGGCCGCGTGCGTCGCGTCCACGCCGCGGTCGCTGAGGATGAGGATGTTGACGCCCGTCGTCCACCGCCTCCACCGCCTCGTTGCACAGCCGCTCCACCGCCGCCTCCAGCGCGCCCTCGCCCCCGTCCACCGGGTACAGGAGGCTCAGCCGCGAGCGGCTCGAAGACGCCCTCGTCGCGGATGCCGGCCAGCTTCGCCAGCTGCCCGTTGGTGAGGATGGGGCCCGGGCAGCGACAGCCGGTGGCACTGCTCCGGCGTCTCCTCGAAGGTGTTGCCGTCCGGGCCCAGCCCCGTGGCGAGCGTCATCACCAGCGACTCGCGGATGGGGTCGATGGGCGGGTTCGTCACCTGCGCGAAGAGCTGGTGGAAGTAGTCGAAGAGCGATGGGCGCCTGGTCGCTGAGCACCGCCAGCGGCGTGTCCGTGCCCATGCGAGCCCACCGGCTCCTTGCCCGCTCTCGGCCATGGGCCGCGAGCAGCAGCCGCACGTCCTCGTCCGTGTAGCCGAAGGCGCGCTGCAGCCGCCACAGCTCCTCGCCGCCCGAGCGCGCGGCGGCGCGGGCACGCGTGGGCAGCTCGTCGAAGGTGAAGACGTTGCGCTCGCAGCCACCGGCGGTAGGGCCAGCGGCTGGCGATGTCGCGCTTCACCTCCTCGTCCTCGAGGATGCGGCCCTCCGCGGTGTCCACCAGGAACATGCGGCCCGGGCGTGAGGCGGCCCTTGCGGCGCACCTGCGCGGCGGGCACGTCGATGACGCCCGTCTCCGAGGCGAGGATGACGCGGTCGTCGTCGGTGACGACGTAGCGCGCGGGGCGCAGGCCGTTGCGGTCCAGCGTGGCGCCGATGAGCTGCCCGTCGGTGAAGGCGATGGCCGCCGGCCCGTCCCACGGCTCCAGCAGCGCGCTGGCAGTACTCGTAGAAGGCGCGCCGCTCGTCGCTCATCAGCGTGTTGCCCTCCCACGCCTCGGGAATCATCATCATCATCGCGTGGGGCAGCGAGCGTCCGCCCAGGCACAGCAGCTCCAGCATGTTGTCGAACTGCGCCGAGTCGCTCTTGCCGGGGACGATGAGCGGGGAAGAGCGGCTCCAGGCTGCCGCCGAGCCGGGCCGACTGGAGCAGCCCGCGCCGCGCGTTCATCCAGTTCCGGTTGCCGCGCACGCGTGTTGATCTCGCCGTTGTGCGCGATGTAGCGGAACGGCTGCGCCAGCTCCCAGGTGGGGAAGGTGTTGGTGGAGAAGCGCGAGTGCACCAGCGCCAGCGCGCTGACGAAGTCGGGGTCGCTGCAGGTCCACGTAGAAGCGAGGGAGCTGCCGGGGCAGGAGCAGGCCCTTGTAGATGATGCGTCTCGGACGAGAAGCTGGCCACGTGGAACTGGCCGTCCGGGTCCAGCGCGCGCTCGCGGATGCGCCGTTCTCGGCCAGCTTGCGGATGACGAACAGCTTGCGCTCGAAGGCGCTGGGCACCACGCGGCGCCGGGCGACGAAGAACTGCCGGATGACGGGCAGCCCCTTCGCGCGCCAGCCGGCCGAGGTACGAGGGGTCGACCGGCACGTCGCGCCAGCCGAGCACGCGCTGGCCCTCGTCGGCGGCCACCTGCTCCAGCGCCGCCTCGCAGGCGATGCGCGCCTCCGCGTCCGTGGGGAGGAACACCATGCCCACCGCGTACTGGCGGCGAGGCGGCAGCTCGAAGCCCAGCCGCTCGCGCTCGAAGAAGCGGTGCGGGAGCTGCACGAGGATGCCCGCGCCGTCCCCCGTCTCCGGGTCCTTCCCCGCGGCGGCCCGGTGGCTCAACCGGTTGAGCAGCTCCAGCGCGTCCTCGACGATGCCGCGCGACCTCTCTCCCCGGATGTGGGCCACGAAGCCCACACCACAGGCGTCGTGTTCGGTCTCTGGCTCATAGAGCCCATAGCGTCCCGGGCTTCGGTCCGACATCAGTGCGCCCCTCTCGGCGAGTGAAGTTGCGTGACGCGGGGAGTCTAGTGCGTCGCGTCACATGCCGGGAAGCAATCGACCGGACAGGGGCAACTCGGAGGCGCCGGGAGCGGACAGCGGGGCGAGGGCCCGTTCCAGGCCCCTCACGGAAGCATCAGGGCTTCCATGGGGACGGGGTCCAGGGGAGGAGACCCGTACCACCGGCAGGCCCAGCGTGGCGCGCACGGCGGAGAGCAGCTCCCCCTCCCGGTAGGGCCGCGAGCACAGTGGCGGAGTCCGGCTGGGCCCAGGCGGGCCGCGAGGCCCCGGCCAGCACGATGGGAACCGGCCGGGCGCGAGGCAGCTCCGCGAAGGCCACCAGGAAGATGCCGAGCGGGGTGGACGGGGCGCTCGCCGACAGCAGCACCAGGTCCACCGGCAGGTGCGACACCCGGCGCAGCGCCTCCACGCCCTCGTGCGCGGTGAGCACCTCGAAGCCCGCGGCGCGCAGCACGCGCTCGGCCATCGCCTCCTGGGCCCCGTCCTCGTCCAGCAGCAGCACCCGGCGGGGAAGCTGACGCTCCTCGTGCGCGGACATGCGCGGCAGGCCCAGGGTGAAGGTGGAGCCCTGTCCCTCGACGCTCGCCAGCGACAGCGCGCCCCCGTGCAGCCGAGCGATGGAGTGACTGATGAAGAGGCCCAGCCCCAGCCCGCCGAAGTGGCGGTGCGAGGCATTGCCCGCCCGGTAGAAGCGCTGGAAGAGCCGCGCCTGGTCCTGCGCCGGAATCCCGATGCCCCGGTCCTTCACGTGGATGCGCGCCTCGCCGGCCCGCGCCTCCACCTCCACGGTGATGGTCTCTCCCGCGGGGCTGTACTTGTGCGCGTTCTCCAGCAGGTTGACGAGCACCTGCTCCAACCTGTCCCGGTCCCCCTGCACCCAGAGGCGCTCGCGCGGCACCTCCAGGGTGAAGGGGCGCTCGAAGGCGAGGCGGAACTGGTCCACCACCTCGGCCACCAGGTGGCCCAGCTCCAGGGGCGCGGGCTGCAGCGACAGCCGGCCCAGCTCCAGGCGCGAGGCGTCCAGCAGGTCATTCACCAGCCCCGCCAGCCGGTCCACCTGCCGCCGGGACTTGATGACGCTGGAGAGGTCCACCGGCAGCCCCTGCGCGATGCGCCGCTCCATGGAGTAGAGGGTGAGCTTGAGCGGGGTGAGGGGCGTCTTCAGCTCGTGCGAGGCGATGGACATGAACTCCTCGCGCACCCGCAGGGCCGCCTGGGCCTCGCGCAGCAGGCGCGCGTTCTCCACCGTCACCGCCACCTGTCCGGCCGCGGCGCTCCACAAATCCAGCTCGCGCAGGGAGAAGGAGGTGCCCTGCTCCTTATAGAGGACGAGCAGCCCCACGGCGCGATGCGGGGTCAGCAGGGGCACCGCGGCGAAGATGGAGCCCACCGCGTCGCCGTAGCCCCGCTGGACGCCAATCTGGGGCTGGCGGGTGACGAGCGCCGCCTCGAAGGAGTCCGCGTGCGCCTCGAGCGCGTCCTCGAGGGTGCCGGCGTTGGCCAGGTCGGACAGGGCCACCCGGCGCGGGGCCTGCCCCTCCTCCGCGAGGTACACCTCGGCGCGGCGCACCTGGGCGCAGCGCACCACGGCCAGCACCGCGGCCTTGCACACGCTGTCCACGTCCAGCGTCTCGCCCACCTCGCGGGCTATCTCCTGGAGGGCCTGGGCGAAGGCGACGTCGTCATCCGCGCCGGAGGGCTCGAAGAGGAGCCAGGCGCCGGGCTCCGCGCCCGAGCGGCAGGGGCGGGCCTGGACGCGCATCTGCTTGAGGCCGGAGGTGATGACATGACCCGAGTGGCCGCGGCCCTCGCGCAGGGCGCGCTCCAGCGAGTCACGCCCCCAGCCTCCCTCCAGGGCGGACAGCACCGGGTCTCCCACCTTCAGGGCCACGCCCGTCTTGGCGGAGAAGTCCGGCTCCAGCCACGCCACGCGCAGATCCGGCCCGAGGCGGACCACGGCCTGGGGGACGCACGCGAGGATGTCCTGAAAGTCGGAGGGCAGCATGCGAGGCAAGCTCTGGAGTACGCCGGTCGCACCGGGCGGGCAAGACGGCCCCCTCCCCCTGAACACACCGCGCGTTGGGGCCCGGACACCCGGGGGCGCCTGGCTGGCGGGGGAGCGTTCACCACGGAGAGGCTGCAATCCGCGCAGTGTGTGTTAGACGACACCCCGCTATGCCTTCCCAGCCCTCCAAGGAACTGAAGACCTTCCCCAACCCGGCCCAGGAGCGCGACTACGAGATCGTGTTCGAGGTGCCGGAGTTCACGTGCCTCTGCCCGCTGACCGGGCAGCCAGACTTCGCGAAGTTCCGCATCCGCTACGTGCCGGACGAGCTGTGCGTGGAACTGAAGAGCCTGAAGCTCTACATGTGGTCGTACCGGGACGAGGGGGCCTTCCACGAGAAGGTGACCAACACCATCGCCGACGACATCGTGCGCGCCATCCAGCCGAGGCATCTCACGGTGGAGGGTGACTTCTTCGTGCGCGGCGGCATCGGGACGATCGTCACCGTGCGCCACGAGAAGAAGGGCAAGGGCGCCAAGGCGGCGAAGAAGAGCGCCCCGGCGAAGAACGGCGCCGCGCGCCGCAAGTAGCCCCGCGCCCGAGACGCGCGCCTACTGGGCGAGTTGCATCTTCTCGTCCAGTTCCTGGGCGCGCTTCTCCGCATCGGACTCGATGCGATCGGCGGCCTGGTGGACGTTGTCGAGCTGCCGCTTGGGGGCGCTGGTGCCCTCCCTCGCGCTGTTGGCCGCGCTGCCCATGTGGTTGAGCGCGTAGTACGCGGCGCCCACGACGACGCCGATGCCCAGAACCGCGGTGAGAATCTTGCCCATGGTGTGTCTCCGGGGCCGTGCGCGTCAGCGGGTGGTCAACTGCCGCACCAGCCCCATCCAGTAGGACTGGGTGAGGGTCAGCCCGGCGCCGAGTCCCGCGGCGACGGCGAGGAAGGCGAGGGCCCACCGGGTCCACGCGGGCGCCACCTTCGCCTGCTGCTCGAAGTCCTCGACGACGTTGAGCTCCGCCTCGGTGAGGAGGGCGAGCACCTCGGTCTCGGTGAGCTTCTGGCGATGGCGGAGGAAGCCGACGAGGAAGGCCTCGTAGGACATACCCACACGCGGGGTGAGGAAGGCCTCCAGCTCGCGGCGCATGGCGGCGGCGTTGGGGAAGCGGTCATCGGGCCGCACCTCCAGGGCGCGCTTGACGATGTCCGCCAGCGGCTTGGGGACGTGGGGGGCGACCTTGTGCAGCGGGGTGTACTCGCCGTCGCGGATGCGGGCGAACACCTCCCCGGCGTTGCGGCCCAGGAAGGGACGGGCCCCGGAGAGCGCCTCGTAGAGGAGCACCCCGAGCGCGAAGAGGTCCGTACGCCCGTCCACCGGCGAGCCCGTCACCTGCTCGGGGGACATGTACGAGGGGGTGCCCACCGCCATGCCCTGCGCGGTGAGGGCCTCCAGGCTCACATCCTTGGCCACGCCGAAGTCCATCAGCTTCACGTCGCCGGACTTGGTGAGCATCACGTTGGCCGGCTTGAGGTCGCGGTGGATGATGCGGCGGAAGTGGGCGTGCTCCAGCGCCCCGGCGATGCGGGCCCCGACGGCGGCGCCCACCTCGGGAGGCAGCGGCCCCTCCTTGATGAGCTCGTGCAGGGTGGGCCCGTCCACGAACTCCATCACCATGAAGAGGACGTCGTTCTTCTCCACCAGGTCGTACAGGGTGACGATGTTCTGGTGGCGGAAGGCGGCGAGCGCGAGCGCCTCGCGCCGGAAGCGGGAGACGGACTCCTTGTCCCGTGCGGGGTCCGCGAGCATCTCCTTGATGGCGACCTCGCGCTGCAGCATCTCGTGGAGGCCACGGTACACCTGGGCCATGCCGCCGCGCCCCAGCTCTCCGAGCACGCGGTAGGCGCCTATCTTCCGGTGTCTGACGACGGGCTTCTCAGTGGGAGGCACGGACCGGAGGCTACCGAATCCGAGCGCGAGGCGTCGACCTGCTCGGAGTGTAGACAGCCAGGCGGTAGAAATCGTTGTTCACAAGAAGGCCGAGCGACAGGGCCCACGCTCCCGCTACGCTGCGCACGCCATGAAAAAGCTCCTCTTCCTCCTTCCCGCCGTCGTGTTCGTCCTCCCCGGTTGCCTCGTGGTCCGCGATACCGTCTACGTGCCCAGGACGAAGAAGTCCGAGCTGAAGTCTCGCGACTGCCACCCCAGCCAGTACTGGGATGGGGAGAAGTGCCGTCACAAGGGCAAGGGCAAGGGCGCGCGTAAGCACGACGACTGACGGCCCGTCACTCCCGCGGACACGAATGGAAGCCCAGGCCCGAGAGACCCGCCCCTCCTCCCGAGGGGTGCGGGAGTTGCTGTCCGCGGAGACGCAGGGGCAGCGCATCACGCTGCTCGACGGCGGCGCCGATGCCTACCCGCGCATGCTGGAGGCCATCGACGCGGCCACCCGGAGCGTGCACCTGGAGGTGTACGCCTTCGAGCGCGAGGGCGTGGGCTCGCGCTTCGTCTCGGCCCTCACCGCCGCGGCCTCCCGGGGCGTGGAGGTGAAGGTCATCGTGGACGGCTGGGGCTCCATCAGAGACAGCCGCGCGCTGGCGGACACCCTGCGCCCCGCCGGCATCCAGGTCCGCATCCACAACCCCCTCACCTCCGTCTGCCACGGTCGCTTCTGGCGCAACCACCGCAAAATCCTCCTCGTGGACGACACGGTGGCCTTCCTCGGGGGCATCAACATCGGGGACCACTACGCCGCCGAGGCGGGACGGCCCGGGTGGGCGGACCTGGCGCTGGAATTGCGCGGCGACATCTGCACGCGGCTCGGTGCGAGGCTCACCGCCGGGGCCTCCTCGCTGAGCGTGGGCCCGGTGAGCATCCTCCTGTCCGGCTTCGGAGGAGGGCGGCGCCTGCGGGGGCGCTACCTCACGGCCCTGAAGGAGGCAAAGCAGCGGGTGGTGCTGGCCCATGCGTACTTCCTGCCGGACCAGCGCTTCGTGCGCGCCCTCAAGCGCGCGGCGCGGCGGGGCGTGGAGGTCCACCTGTTGCTGGCTGGCCGCAGCGACGTGCCCTTCGCCCGCGCGGCCACCATGCGCCTGTACCGCACCCTGCTGCGCGGGGGCGTGCACATCCACGAGTGGACGGACACCACGCTGCACGCCAAGGCGGCGGTGGTGGACGGCCAGCGCCTGCTGGTGGGCAGCTTCAACCTCGACCCGCTCTCCCTGGTGAACCTGGAGACGCTGGTGGAGGTGGACGACGCGGGCGTGGCGGCGCAGGCCACTCGCTGGATGGAGCGGCACATGAGCCTCTCGCGGCCGGTGGGCCTGGAGGACTGTGCGCGCTCGGGTCCGCAGCGCTGGTTGCTGGACGTGGTGGGGCTCGCGGTGGCGCGCCTCAGCGAGCACGTCGCCAGCTTCATCGGCTCGCGGCACATGCGCCGCCGGAGCTGACGGCATCTCCAGAGGGCGTTGAGCAGGAGCGAGCAAGTTCTCACTCCTGGGATTGCGCTTGCGCCTCTTCATGAGACAGCCCTGCGCGTCGCAAGGCCTCATAGGCGATCCTGCGCTCGTCAGCATAGGTCCCCCCTCCAGCCTGACGCTGAACCTGAGTCGCTACGGCCACGCAGTCAACCTGCCGGCCAGGGCTGCAATGGCCGCAGCAGTCCGGCCCGGTCCAGCAGCTCGTGGACGCGAGCGGCCAGCGCTACGTGCTCCAGGTTGGAAGCGCTGAACCGCTCGGGGGTGAGGATGACGAGGGTGCCTCTGTCCTCCACGGGCTCGATACGCACGGGGGCTGGCAGTGGGGGCACCGCGCCGCGCAGCAGCGAGAAGTACATCACCCAGCCCACGAAGGTGCCTGGATGGGGGAACCCCTTCACGGCCATCTGCCGGTGCGCCTCAGATGTAGCCACTCCCCACTCCGGCTCCCAGGCCAGGGCCATGGCACGCAATACCTCGGTCATCACAGGAGCAGTCAGCATCCGTTCCCCGACAGGACCTTCATCGAAGGGCTTGAGCACGCAGGCAGAAGGAGGCCGGGGGGCAGCTGAACCGCACGCCGCTCCAGCGGAGGAGGTTTCTTCCTGGCTGTCGCCCGTCCACAAGTGGAACGAGAACTCATCATCGCCGCGCTTCTCCTGATTTCCGAACAGCTTCTGGAAGCTCGCGGCGTTTGGAGTGAACTGGCGTTTGCGCGCCTCCTCGAAGGAGTTTGCCGACTGGTACCAGCGGTTCCACGCCGGGTCGCAGCGCCCCAGGAGGTGGAAGAAACGCTCTGCGCGGCGTGCACAAGCCTCAGCGGATTCGGACCGGGCGAGCCAATAGGAGCCCGCGTAATAGGTTTCTATCATTGAACGGCTACTCCTCGTGGAGCCGGAGAAACATGAACGACCTCAATCGGGAGGCCGTATCCCTCAAACAACTTCCTGAGTGCACCCGCGAGTTTCTCTTCTGCGACGATCCACCGGATGGGTGTTCCATTGGCGGCTTTGTCCTGGCGCCTCGCCTGCTCAAGCATTTGGTTGCGACCCTCGAAGCTCCCGAAAAATTCCAGCTTCTTGTTGATCCACTGCGCGTAGCCGGGGCCCTTGGCCTCGAGGAGAACCCCCTGGTCGAAGCCATCGAAGTCCACTTCCTTGTCACCCGATTTGACGCGGTAGGCGTAGCCCTTGGGTGCCCCCGTCACCTGGGCTTGATAGTTCCGGGCGCTCTCGGACATGTACTCGTCCACCTGGACCCATTGACCCGGGCCACCGGAGCGGGGCGGCTGAACCTGCGCGCCAGCATTGCTGCCTCCGCTACCCCGCGCCGCCATGGCCACTGCGTTGGGGGCCAGCGCGATGGTGACGCCCTCGGCGCTGAGGGCGACCGACTCCACCTGAGCCAGAGCAGGAGCCGTGAAGCGGATGTTCAGCTGCGTCTCGGCCACCACCGCCGCCTGCCCGGCCCCAGGCAACTTCGGCAGCGTCGCCGCCATCCCCGAAGCCGTGTTCCCCATGGCCACCATCGCCAGCATGACGAAGGCTCGCGCCGCCTTCTCTCCCATCGTGTCCCCAAACTTCTCTCCGGAGGCGTAGATGGCGTCGAAGGTGGTGGCCTCATCCACTTCCTTCATCAGCACCAGCCACCCGTCGATGAGCCGCCACACCATGTCCCAGCCCAGGTACGCCATGGCCCCCGCCGTCAGCAGCGCGGCGATGCCCTTGCTCACCGGTTCGGGCAGCGCGAGCAAGATCGCGTACATGGTCAGGCCACCGACGACTGTGGCCATCACCGCCTGGGGGCTCACCTGCCGGGCGAGTTCTTCCTTCATGGCCCCCAGCACCTTGCTCTGGGCGATGGCCATGGCCAGCGCGTACCTGGCATCCCCATCCAGGAAGGGCTTGTCCACGAGCAGGCGCAGGCAATCCCCGCCTCCCCACCCTTGCTCGCACCACAGCAGGTAGCGGCGCTTGAGCTCCTCGTCCTCGGGCAATAGGCGCAGGTTCCTGGTGCTCCCCGGCTCCGAGGCCATGAGGCGCTGGCTCCTGCCCTCGTACCGGTACCAGCCGCTTCGCTCGGGCACTCCGAACAGCTGCCGGGCGTGCTCCAGAGGCCGCTCCACTGGAGACACAGCGGGGGCATGTTGCGCGACGGCCTTCTTGAACTCCTTTTCGCTCACCTCCACCGGCTCCACGTCGCGGCGCGGAGTGTGGACGATGGGCTCGCCCTGGCCTGTGTCCAACCGGACGACGCCCCTCGTTGAGGCGCTGCACCCTGAGAGGAACACGAACAGCAGCAGGACCGCCGAGCGCGTCATATGGAGACTCCTGGCCATGGCTCCCGCGCGCCGGGAGCACAACCCGAAATTACAGGGGAGCCATGACATGCCCGTCAATCGCGGGGGCTCGCGGACACCTGGAGTAGAGGGAACGTCACTCCGTCGAGGGTCACGGTGTGTGCGCCGCCTCCTCTATCCGTCCTCGACGGCCAGGAGGGGTCCTCACCGCTTCTTCCCGCCGCCCTTGCGCGTCCGCCCCGCGCGCGGGGCCGCCTTCTTCCGGGCCGCCTCGCCGTGCCCGTTGCGCAGGCGCCCGTGCCCGCCGAGGAGGGCCTCCGCGCTCTCGAAGGAGCCGGCGACGTCGATGCCCTGGGAGGTGATGCGGAACTCGCGCAACGAGCTGTCGTAGGCGCTCTCGCGCATCTTCATGATGGAGAGCAGCCGGTACATCCGCGAGCGCACCTCCAGGTAGCGCAGCACCAGCACCGTCTCCACCACGTTGGCCAGCTCGGGGGTGGGCAGGTCCGACTCGGACTTGAAGAGCTGCAGCTCGTCGGTGATGACGGTGGTCACGTCCTGCATGCGGAGCTGGTTGGTGAGGGCCGACAGGAAGCGGGGGATGCGGTCCGCGTACACCGCCGCCGCGCGGAAGCCCTCGGCCCCGTCGATGACCAGGCGCCGGCGCTCCGTCTTCTCCTCGAGCCGCAGCTTCTCCAGGAGCTGCTCCGCCAGCGAGTCCATGAAGTGCTCGAGCGGTGGCTGCCAGACCAGCTCGATGCGGCCGTCCTTCACGTACCGCTCCAGGGGGATGCTCACGTTCTCGGCCTTCTCGATGAGGCGAGGCGGCGGCTCGTAGAACCCGAAGTAGGTGCCACGCTGGCCCTGACGGGCCCCCTCCACCAGGAAGGAGAGCCCCAGCAGCGTCTTGCCCGTCCCCGGCGCCCCCACCAGCGCGGTGGTGGAGCCCGAGGGCAGTCCCCCTCCGAGCATCTCGTCCAGCGGCGGCAGGCCGAAGCCCATGCGGACGCGCTGCTCGTACGCCTGCTCGGGCGGCTTGCTGAACTGCACCTCCGTGCGCGGGTGGATGACCAACCCATCGTTGGTGATCGCCACCTCGTGGCGCCCCCGGAGGTAGTCGCTGCCGCGGAACTTGTGCACCGTCAGCTCGCGCACCGCCCGGGGACCGATGAGCTGGTCGGACAGCTCGATGACGCCGTCCACCAGGGCGTTCTCCAGGTGCGAGCGCCCGCGCAGGATGGAGAGCAGCAGGGTGGTGCAGCCCAGCAGGCTGGCGGCGGTCTGGAGCGAGTGGATGAACTCCCGGTAGGCCCGGGGATCGTTGGCGAACTGCTCCGCGCTCTCCATCCCGTCGATGACGAAGAGGGTCGCCCGGCGCTCGCGCAGCGTGTGGCGGATGAGCTCCAGCAGTCCGGTGAAGCCCTCCCGGCGCACCTCCTGGTAGCCGCTGACGTAGAAGAGCCGCTCGGGGATGTACTCGTGCGTGAAGAAGCTCATCGCGGAGAGGTGCGCCAGCATCTTCGCGGGACTCTCGACGAGCAGCGTCATGTAGACGCACCGCCCGTCCTGCATCGCGATGTGGTTGAAGCACATCTGGTTGGCGAAGATGGTCTTCCCGCTGCCCGGCGGCCCCATCACGGTGTAGGTGTTGCCCGGCTTGAAGCCGCCCTTGAGGATGAAGTCCAGGCGCGGAATGCCGCTCAGGACCCGCGCCTTGCCCGACTCCTCCTTCACTGGCTCACTCATGCCATCTCCCCGCCCTCGCGCCCCGCGGCACCCGGTGTCGCATGAGGTAGCCGCAGTCGCCCAAGTTGGGGCCTGCGCTCAATCCCGGCAACCCGCCGCGGCAAGCCGATCCGTCACCTGCTCGACGCTCGGGCCCTGAAGCCCCAACGCGTCCGACCGGGGGAGCGCGTACCTTTCACTGCTCCACTTCTGGACGTCCAGAAGTGATGTAGCACAAAAACGCACACCACTTCTGGACGTCCAGAAGTGAAGCGAGCTCCGGGCGTTCTCGCCGCGCGGGCGCGGTGCCGGCTCAGCCGGTGACCTTGGGGCACCTGGCGCGAGGGCGGGGCATCCGGGGCGGGATGGCGAAGAACTTCAATCGCTCGTAGAGAGGAAGCTCCCGGTTGCACGCTTCTGGAAGACCCATGCCCACCTCGACCCTACAGCCCGTGCTCGCCGCCATCGACGTGGGCACCAATGCCGTCCGCCTGGAGCTGGCCCGGCCCGACGCCGATGGCTCGCTGGAGACCCTGCACCAGGAGAGGGACCCCATCCGCCCGGGAGAGGGCGTCTTCGCCAGCGGGATGATGCCCGAGGAGACGGCGGATCGCCTGCTCTCCACGCTGCGGCGCTATTCGGCGCTGTGCCGGCGGCACAAGGCCCGGGTGCGAGCGGTGGCCACCAGCGCCATGCGCGACGCGAGGAACCGCGATGAAATCGTCCAGCGGGTGCGAGACGAGGCGGGGCTGAACCTGGAGGTGGTGAGCGGCAAGGAGGAGGCGCGCCTCATCTGCCTGGGCGTGCTGCACCGCAAGCCGTCCAACACGCGCTCGCTGCTGGTGGACATCGGCGGAGGCTCCACCGAGGTGGCCCTCGCCACGGGCGAGCGGCCGGATGACCTGTGGAGCCTCGCGCTGGGCTCGGTGCGGCTGACGGAAATGTTCGAAGCGGCCGGGAAGGTGACGCCCAAGCAGCTCCGGCTGATGCGCAGCTACGTGGAGGAGCAGCTCCACAAGGGCATGCCCGAGCGGCTCGACAACCCGCCCCGGGTGGCGCTGGGCTCGTCCGGCACCATCAACGCGGTGGTGGGCTTCGCGGCCAGCGAGGGCACCGCGCACGCGACGGTGCGCCAGCTCACCCAGGCAGTGGAGACGCTGTCGGAGATGACGCCGGAGCGGCGGCGCAAGCGCTTCGACCCGAGGCGCGCGGACATCATCGTCGCGGGCGCCACCATCCTCGAGCGGGTGGCGAAATACCTGGGGGTGGAGAGCGTCACGGCCGTCAACCGGGGCCTGCGCGACGGCCTCCTGGTGGACCTGCTGTACCGGCAGGACGAGACGCGCGAGGACCACTCGCTGGCGGACGCGGCGGTGTCCATGGGGCGGCGGCTCCTCTTCGACGAAAAGCACGCGCGCCAGGTGGCCACGCTGTCCCTCACCCTCTTCGACGAGCTGGCGGCGCTGCACCAGCTGCCGCTCTCGTGCCGGCCGTACCTGGAGACGGCGGCGCTGCTGCACGACATCGGCAACGCCGTCAGCTACGAGCGCCACCACAAGCACACCTATTACCTCATCCACAACGGCGACATCCCCGGCCTGGCGGACCGCGAGCGCGAGCTGGTGGCACGGGTGGCGCGCTACCACCAGCGCAGCCCGCCGGAGGTGAAGCACTCGGGGATGGAGGGGCTGAGCGCCTCCGAGGCCCGCATGGTGCGCAAGCTGGCCACGCTGCTCCGGGTGGCCAACTCGCTGGACAGCAGCCACCATCAGCCGGTGAAGGAGCTGCGGGCCGTGAATGGCCGCGAGGCGGTGACACTGCACCTCAAGGCGCGCCAGCCGGTGGACCTGGAGCTGTGGAACGTGGAGCGCGAGTCGCTCCTCTTCCGTCGCGTCTTCGGCAAGCGCCTCGTCCTGCACGTCAGCCGCTAGCCCCGCCGCTCGCCCTCCACGAGAGGAAGCGCCTCCGTCTGGCACCGGACGGAGCGCGTGCCCACCCCTAGCGAGGAGATTCCGATACCGGCGCGGCTCCGCCCGGTGCCCCGCGGGGGGAAGGAGCGGCAATGAAGGCAGTCGTCTTTCACGGGATTGGGGACATCCGGCTGGACGACGTGCCGGAGCCCGAAATCCAGCAGCCCACCGACGCCATCGTCCGCACTGACCGCGAGCGCCATCTGCGGCACCGACCTGCACATGGTCCGCGGCACCATGCCGGGCATGGGGCCGGGCACCATCCTCGGGCACGAGGGCGTCGGCATCGTCGAGGAGATCGGGCCAGGACGTGCGCAACCTGCGCGTGGGCGACCGGGTGGTCATCCCATCGACCATCGCCTGCGGCTACTGCTCCTACTGCCGGGCGGGCTACTACTCGCAGTGCGACAATGCCAATCCCAACGGCAAGCGCGCGGGCACGGCCTTCTTCGGCGGGCCCGAGGCAGCGGGCCCTTCCACGGGCTGCAGGCGGAGTTGGCGCGGGTCCCCTTCGCCAACGTCGGCCTGGTCAAGCTGCCCGACGACGTCGACGGACGACCAGGCCATCCTGCTCTCCGACATCTTCCCCACCGGCTACTTCGGGGCGGACATCGCGGAGATCGAGCCGGGCGACACGGTGGCGGTCTTCGGCTGCGGGCCGGTCGGGCAGTTCGCCATCCTGAGCGCGATGCTGATGGGCGCCGGGCGCGATCTTCGCCGTCGACTGCCACGCCGACCGGCTGGAGATGGCACGAGCGCAGGGGGCCGAGGTCATCGACTTCGAGGAGGAAGACCCGGTGGAGGTCATCCTGGAGCTGACCGGCGGGATCGGCGTGGACCGGGCCATCGACGCGGTGGGCGTGGACTGCCGATGCACGCCGCACCACGGGCCGGCGCGCCAGGACGGCGCGACAAGGAGAAGGCCGAGTTCAAGCGAGAGCTCGAGGAAGTGGCGCCGGAGACGCACCCGCAGGGGACAACTGGCGTGCCGGGCGACGCGCCGTCCCAGGCGCTCGACTGTGGGCGGTGGATGCGCTGGCCAAGGCCGGCACGCTGTCCATCATCGGCGTGTACCCGCAGACGATGCGCACCTTCCCGATCGGCCAGGCGATGAACAAGAACCTCACGATCAACGATGGGCAACTGCAACCACCGCAAGTACATCCCCACCTGCTGGAGCTGGTGCGCGACGCGGCGCGGTGCGACCCGACGGAGGTCCTCTCCCACGTCGAGCCGCTGACGAGCGCCATCGAGGCCTACCGCGCCTTCGACGCGCGCAAGCCGGGCTGGATGAAGGTGGAGGCTCGGGCCGTCCGACGGACCCGCGCCCGTGGTGTGGCTGGATGCCGGCTCCGCGCCGAGCACGTCCTCGCTGCTGGTCGCTGCGGCCGCCCTCCGTGTGCGCGGCTTCGAAGTGGCGCTCACTCCATAGGCATGGAGCCAGGGCGCCCGCCCCGGCTCACGGCTCCAGGATGAGGCACGAGTCCCCGAACTCGTGCCCCAGGTAACCGCGCGACTCCGCGAGCACGCTGGCGGCGCGCAGCAACTCCGGCGGCGCGAACGCCTGGAGCAGGGTGAAGTGGCTGGTGCCGGGCTCGTGCATCCCGGACAGCAACCCGTCCACCACGCGCGGCACGAAGCCAGGGCCGAGGAGGAGGTCCGTCACCCCTTCCCCCGGCTCCAGCCACCCGCCACCCTGCGCCGCCCGCCCCTCCAGCGCCCGCACCACGGTGGTGCCCACGGCCACGACCCGGCCGCCCGAGGCCCGCGTGGCATGAATGGCGTCCCACGGTGGCGGTGGGGATGTCGAAGCGCTCGGGTCGCGGGAGCGCGGCATCCAGCACGGCGGTGGGCTACTCGGTGGTGCTGCTCGCCCCGCCCCTGGGCTGAGGCGTTGCGAAAATGCTCCGCGTCGAACGCACGCCGTCCATGGGGCCGTCATCGCGGGTGACGCCGTCGTGCCGGCTCAGCAGCAGGGCCAGCGGCGCCTCCCTCCACCCGTTTCGTGATTGCTGGCCTTCCGCGTCGTTTGCTACGAGACTGCGCCAGAAGCGGAGCATGGGTCGTCAGCCCCACGAGCCGCGCAGGGGGATGTTCTGGTGGAGCAGATGGGGAAGTACCAACTGGTCCGGAAACTCGCCACCGGAGGCATGGCCGAAGTCTTCCTGGCCAAGGCCGCTGGCCCCATGGGGTTCGAGAAGGACCTGGTGGTCAAGCGCATCCTGCCGCACCTGGCGGAGGATCCCCGTTTCGTCGAGATGTTCCTGGCGGAGGCCAAGCTGGCCGCCCGGCTCAACCACGCCAACATCGTGCAGATCTTCGACTTCGGCGAGGAGCACGGCGAGTACTTCCTCGCGATGGAGTATGTCGACGGGCCGAACCTGCGGATGCTGGCCCGGCGGGCCTTCCAATCGGGCACGCCCATTCCGTACGCGCTGATCGCCCGCATCGTCGCCCTCATCTGCGAGGGGCTGGCCTTCGCCCACGAGCTGGAGGATCCCCAGACCGGGGAGCCACTCGGGCTCATCCACCGCGACATCAGCACGGACAACATCCTCGTGTCGCAGACCGGCGGCGTGAAGGTGGTGGACTTCGGTATCGCCAAGGCCGTCAACGGGAGCCAGCACACCCAGGCGGGTGTCCTCAGGGGCAAGGTGGCCTACATGTCCCCCGAGCATCTGCGGGGCACGCCGCTGGACTCGCGGACCGACATCTACGCGCTCGGCGTGGTGCTCTTCGAGCTGGTGGCGGGCCGCAAGCCCTTCGAGGCCTCGAGCGACGTGCTGTTGCTCCAGTCCGTCCTCTACGACGCCCCGACGGATGTGCGGACGCTGCGCGACGACGTGCCCGCGACGCTGGTGGCCATCATCGAGAAGGCGCTCGCCAAGGACCGGGAGGCGCGCTACCAGAACTGCGGGGAGATGCAGGCGGACCTGGAGCGCTTCCTCTTCGAGCACGGCAAGCCGGTCGGTGCCCAGCAGATCGCCGCGCTGGTGAAGCAGTTCGTCTCCGCGACTCCGGGAGAGAAGGTGGAGCGCGCCGCCTCCAACCCCTCGCTCCCGGTGGCGTCCACGGAGCAGCCTCCCCGGCGCTCGCTGACGCCCGCCCTGCCCTCCGAGCCGCGGTCCCGGAAGGCGGAGACGGTGGTGGCGCGTCAGCCCACCAGCCCGCCCCAAGCGGAGACGGTGGTGGCGCGCCAGCCCACCAGCCCTTCCCAGGCGGAGCCACCACGGACTGAAGGGAAGTCGATTCCGATCCCCCTCCGGATCGCCGTGGGCCTGCTGATGTTGCTGGTGGGGGCCGGGGTCATCTGGTGGAGCCTGCCCCGTCCAGTGGACGCGCCCTCGTCCGCGGTCCGGGTCGCGGCGCCTCCAACGGTGGTCTCCTCCCCGAATGTCCAGGCGCCCCAGCAGCCCGCCGTGGAGCCCCAGCCGCCCACTGTGGAGCCCCCACCGCCTTCCGTGGCCCCCACGGTCGCTGAGAACCCGGAGGCCAGCGGCGCCGAGGATCCGCCAGCGGAGGCCGAGCCAGGGGATGAGCCGGAAGAGCAGGAGCCACAAGAAACCGTCGCTCCAGCCGTGGCGGGCGCGAGCGCCACGCTCGAGGTGGAGAGCAACCTCCGGGCCCACGTCCGCGTCAACGGCAAGGTCGTGGGCAGGACGCCACTCACCCTGCCCGTCAAGCCGGGGCGGATGCGGGTCGAGGTGTCCGGCATCACGCGCGCGGGCCGGTTCGACAAGGAGCAGGTGGTCGAGGTGCGGACCGGCCAGCGCCGCAAGGTGTCGTTCTCCATCCTGAAGATGCTGGTGACGATCCGGGGCCGCCCGGACGACATGCGCGTGCTCACCCTGGATGGTCTGAAGGTGAAGGACCCGAAGAGCGTCACCGTCCACGAGGGCCGGCACCAGCTGGAGCTGCTCCACCCCCCTACCAACCGCACCTACCCCGCTTCCTGCGAGGTGCGGCCCGGCGACACGCTGTGCAAGTTCTTCGTGACGCCGAGCAGGTAGGCGCCTGGGGCGGGCACGGGCTCATCTGACCGTGGAGCGGGGGCTCCAGCCGACGCCGAGCGAGAACAGCACGGCATTGGGTTCGTGGCCCTGGGCGGGGTCGAGGACACGCTCGTAGGCCACGTCCGTGAAGAGGCGGAGGTTCCCGGTGTGCAGGCCGACACCCACCCCGAGCCGCCCGGCCACGACGCCCGCCGGAAGGAAGGTGGTCGCGCCGAGCAGCACCTGGGGCCGGATCCACGTGAAGCCCGGCGCCTGGACGTCGTACGGGTAGAGGCGGGCCTCCGCGCGCACCGCGGGAGAAGGTTGGGCGACGAGGGTGAGCGCGCCCCCCCACCCGGGACCCGAGCCGGTTCCGGGCGCGTGGGCCAGCTCCGCGCTCACGGAGGGGACGAGGGCGGAGTGCCGCACCTCCGCTTCCGCGCGCAGGCCCACCATCAGGCTCCAGAGGCGCGTGGGCGGCTCCGCCGGGGGGGCCTCCCTGGCGACGGCCTGGGCGAGGGCTTCGCGCACCTCGCCGCGCAGCCGCTCGAAGCGATCCTGGAGCGTCTGCGACGGCAGGGGTACCGGCAGCTGCGCCGCGGGGTTACGCGACAGGGCCTTCCTCAGGGCCGCGTCGGCCTCCGGGTCGTTCTGCAGGCCGTGGTGGATGACGCCCCGCATCAGGTCGAGCCAGAGCCGCTCCTCGGGGCCGTTGCCCTCGAAGGCCTCCGCCGCATCGAGGGCCTGGAGGGCCTTCTCGTACTCGAGCTCGTCGTAGAGGTGCGCCGCCTGGCGGATGGAGGGGTTGTTCGTCTGCGGATAGGAGGTGCTGTCGAGGGAGCCGGCGAGCGCCTCGCCGCCGGGGGCCGCGCACAGGAGGGCCAGCACGAGAGGGAGGGACCGCGAGCACGGCCGCGGGGAGCGCGCGCGCCGCCGCTGGAGCACGAGGCCCAGGGAGGCCAGCAGGGCCCAGGGGATCGGGGAGGCGGGGAGGCTGGTGCAGCCCCAGCCGTAGTTGCTCCGCAACTCGAGGGTGATGAGGACGGGGGGCGAGGACGGGCTGGTGTTGCCGACGGCGTCAGTGGCCGTGGCGGAGACCTCCCGACGGCCCGGCGCGAGCTCCGGTTGCAGGGTGACGCTCCAGTGGCCGCCCTCGTCCGCGACGACCGTGGCCACCGCCTGTCCCTGGAGGAAGAGCGTCACGGTGCTACCCGGCTCGGCCGAGCCCGTGACGACGGCCTCCGGCAGCTGCACGGACGCGCCCTCGGTGGGGGTGAGCAGCCGCGGCGCCTCGGGGGCTTGAGTGTCGAGGGTCCACGCGTGCGAGGCGGGCGTGGGGTCCGCGTTGCCGCTGGCGTCGATGGCTCGGGCCCTGAAGAGGTGCGGGCCGTCCGCGAGGTCCCCGAAGGAGAGAGTGCTGGCGCAGGGGCTGAAACCGGCCTCATCCAGGCTGCACTCGTAGCCCGTGCTGTCCGTGTCGGGCGAGGACAGGGAGAAAGTGGCCTGCTCCTTCGTCGCGATGGCAGGGGTGGTGAGGAACGCGGTCTCCGGGGGCGCGGCATCCACGACCTGGACGGGCTGGCCCGAGGTGATGCCGTTGGCCGTCACGAAGAGGACGTAATGGCCATACGCCACATCGGGAAGGGTCGCGAGCACCTCGGTCTCCGAGAAGCGACTCCAGGAGAAGCGGGTGAGCGAACCTCCCTGGAGGGACAGCAGGGAGAGCTGGGGGAAGTCGGAGGCCGAGGGACCGCGGAACCCGGCACCGGTGAGGGTGAAGGACCTGCCGGGCGTCAGGCGACCTGGCGCATCGGGTCTGGCACGCCATTCCTCGCGTGTGCCCACGTCGTCGTACAGCTCGGCGGTGGCGGAGCCTCCACCCAGGACGAGCAGCCGGCCGGAGGGGAGGAGCACGGCGTCATGCGCCTGGCGGGGAGTGGCCATGGAGGCGACCACCTTCCAGGTGCCGGAGCGCGGCTCGTACAGCTCGGCGGTGTCGAGCGGGCCCGAGTCGCTGTCGCCGCCGGTGACGAGCACCCTGCCATTGGGCAGCAGGGTGGCGGTGTGCCGGAAACGCGCCGTGGACAGGGCTCCGGTGGCCGCCCAGGTGCCGGAGGCCGGGTCGTAGAGTTGGGAGGTGGCGAGGGCGCTGGTGCCGTTGTGGCCACCGGTGACGAGCACCTTGCCGTTCGGCAGCAGGGTGGCGGTGTGCAGGGCGCGCGGCGAGGTCATGGGGTTGCTCGCGTTCCAGGAGCCGGTGGCCGGGTCATACCGCTCGGTGAGGGCCAGGGTGCTGAAGCCGGTGACTCCGCCCGCGACGAGCACCTTGCCTCCAGGCAGCAGGGTGGCGGTGTGCAGGGAGCGCGGCGAGGTCATGGCGCCGGTGGTGTTCCATGAACCGGAGACCGGATCGTACAGCTCGGAGGAGGTGAGGCTCCCGGTTCCATCGGTGCCTCCGGTGACGAGCACCCTGCCACCGGGCAGCCAGGTGGCGGTGTGGTCGCCACGCGCCGAGCGCAGGGGGGCGAGGGAGGCCCAGGAGCCGGTGGTGGGATCATACGACTCGGAGGTGGCCAGGAGCGTGGAGTTCGAGATGCCGCCAGTGACGAGGACCTGCCCATGAGGCAGCAGGGTGGCGGTGTGATGGCTGCGCGGCGAGCGCGCGGAGCCAGCGGGCTTCCAGGAACCGGAGGCGGGGTCGTACAGCTCGGCGGCGGCGTGAGGGGTGCCACCGGCGACGAGCACCTGGCCATTGGGGAGCAGGGTGGCGGTGGAGAAGCCGTGCTCCGAGGCCATGGAGCCGGCAGAGGTCCAGGTGCTGGCGGCGGGGTCGTACAGCTCGGCGGTGGCGAGAGCGGCGGTGCCGTTGTTGCCGCCGACGACGAGCACCCTGCCATCGGACAGTGAGGTGGTGGCGGCGTAGTAGCGCGCCGAGGCCATGGAGCCGGTAGTGCTCCAGGTGCCGGAAGCCGGGTCGTACAGCTCGGCGGTGGCGAGACCGGCGGTGGTATAGCCACCGGTGACGAGCACCCTGCCATCGGGTAGCGAGGTGACGGTGTGGTAGTAGCGCGCCGAGGCCATGGCGCCGGTGGCGCTCCAGGTGCCGGAAGCCGGGTCGTACAGCTCGGCGGTGGCGAGAGCGGCGGTGCCGATGCCGCCGGTGACGAGCACCCTGCCATCGGGCAGCAGGGGGGCGGTGTGCTCGTAGCGCGCTGAGGCCATGGAGCCGGTGGGGGTCCAAGTGCCGGAGGCCGGCTCGTACAGCTCGGCGGTGGCGACGACACTGGTGCCGCTGTGGCCACCGACGACGAGCACCCTGCCATCGGGCAACAGGGTGGCGGCGTGCGAACGGCGCGCCGAGGTCATGGAGCCGGTGGCGCTCCAGGTGCCGGAAGCCGGGTCGTACAGCTCGGCGGTGGCGAGAGCGGCGGTGCCGATGCCGCCGGCGACGAGCACCCTGCCATCGGGCAGCGAGGTGGTGGTGGCGTAGTAGCGCACCGAGGCCATGGAGCCGGTGGCGCTCCAGGTGCCGGAAGCCGGGTCGTACAGCTCGGCGGTGGCGACGACACTGGCACCGTTATGGCCGCCGGTGACGAGCACCCTGCCATCGGGCAGCAGGGTGGCGGTGTGCAGGTAGCGCGCCGAGGCCATGGAACCGGTGGGGGTCCAGGTGCCGGAGGCCGGATCGTACAACTCGGCGGTGGCGACGACACTGGTGCCGTTATGGCCACCGGTGGCGAGCACCCTGCCATCGGGCAACGGGGTGAGCGTGTGCCGGTATCGCAGCGAACCCATGCCGGTCGCGGCGCTCCACCCCGGGGGCGCGGCGGCCGGGCTGACCACTCCCGCGAGGCTCAGCTCCAGGGCCGTCTCTGGCTCTCCGCCAGCGTGGGCACGTGGAGCCTCCGAAGCCGGGGCACAGGCCAGGAGCAGACAGGGCACATGCAGCGCGATGCACACATGCAAGAGAAAGCGCATATGAGCCCGGGTTACATCACGGGCATGGACCTCGACCAAAATTCACGTCGATCAAATTCTTTGACACCCTCTCCTGCGGGAACCACCTGCATCAACAACAACCCGAATAGCGCCCCCATCCGGCCTACGTACCGTCCCGCCTCACCAGCTCATTGGCAATGATGTGCGCCGCCTTGCGCGTCGACTCGTCATTCGGATGTATGCCGTCGCCGATGTGCACGAGGTCCTTCCAGATGTCGAGCACGATGGCATTGGGCAGCTCCGCCGCGATGCGGCCGCGGGTGACGGTCCTGAGGGTGTCGTAGTCGTTCTGGCTGATCACCCAGGCCAGGCCGAACAGACTCTTGAACAGGTTCAGCTCCAGCCGGTCATAGGGCGGGTGCATGTCGTAGACCGGCGTGAGGCCCTGTGAAAGCGCCTGGTTGCCCACTGCGATCAGCCTGTCGACCATCTCGTTCATCTGCTCATACGAACAAGGCTGCGACTGCGACTGCGGGATGCCGAAGGCGTCGGCATGCAGGCAGTCGTTGGGCGTCGTGATGACCACGTACTTCGCGTTGTACCGGGTGAAGGTCGGCGGCAGCGCCACACGCGACAACGCCTTCTGTAGCTGGGTCTGGTAGCTCTCCCAGCCAGCCGGCCCACACGTGGCTGAACCCGGAGCGCAGGCGGGCCGGGCGAAGGTGGTGGCCCCGGCCTGAGCTTCGTTGATCACGAACCCCGGCAGCAGCTTGTCGCGAGTCAGCGTCTGGCCCAGGCTCAAGTAGCTGCCAAATCCGACCGCCACGCCGCCCAGCGGCGCCACGCCGCTGTCGAAGGGCGTCTTACCCTCGGAATATGACGCGCCAATGACCAGCAGCGGCAGTTGAGACGGCCTTTCCTTCGGCGGCCCATCCTTCGCGAACGCGGGCTGCAAGGACAAGGAGGCCAGAACGAAACCAAGCCACTTCTTCAGGGCCATACGTGATTCCTCTCGAGGGCTGATCGAAGTTACCGCCAGGAACCACGTCAGCGCAAAGCCCTCGGGACACCTCCTGGGTTCAGGGCCCGCCGAAACTCGCGTCTGCTCGAGGCGTTGTCGCCACCGCCGCGCCTTCATTTCGCGGAAGGCGTGACGAGCAACTGCTGCTCCCACGTGAACTTACCTGATTGGGGGAGCCCCACCTTCCCGCTCTGCATGGGTTCAGAGAGGACTCTCCAGCAGCAGCAGGTCGATGCCGAGGCTCACCGGCCCGCTCTGTCTGCCAAGGGGCGTTGTCAGCGCGATCGCCGGACGCAGGTGTGTGAGAGGCCCAAGCCCCTCGGGAGGAATGAAGCGGGCCGAGGTGGCGAACGCGAACCGCCGCGCCACGTCCTCGGTGACGGCCGTCGCACTGCGAGCGGTCGTCGCCTCCGCGGTGAAGGCCATGTACGGGAGGCGCAACCCCAGTCCGAAGCCCGCTCGGGAGGCGAGCTCGAAACCTCCCGCGCTCCCGCGGTAGAGGTCCAGACCGAAATCCACTCGCCAGAAGATGGCGCTCGAGCTCTCCTCGCGCCACTGGCTGTTGGGGGTTTCCCGCCGAAGGGAGAGACTCAGCCGCCCGCCGTAAGCGCCGGGCATGCCGAGCACGGCATCTCCCAGGCGCTGGGAGACGAAGCTTCGGCCTCCGCCGTCGTTGGGCGGGATGGGGAAGAAGACACCCGTCCGCACCTGAAGCGAGGAACTCTGCAGCCAGCCGGAGAAGAGGCTCACCGCTCCGATCTCGACATTTCCCGGGTGGAGGTGCGCCCCCGTGCTCGCCGCCTGCAGATCGATCATGCCCTGTACGTAGGGAGCGACCTGGAGAGAATAATGGACCGGGTCCTCGAGGAGACCCTGGACGAACAGGTCGCCACGAAGGGAGAGCCCCTCCTCGCTCCGCGGCGGGACGGCCACCGAGAGCACCGCGCGAGGCTGGGCCTCGAAGCGGTCCAGCGACACGAAGGTCGAGATCGATCCGGGCATGGCGTACGTGTACGACGGCTGGATCATCTCGATCTCCTCCATGGACAGACCGGAGGCCGAGGCCCACTGGAGCAGCAGCGGTGAATCAATCTCACGGATGAAGCTGTACTTGTCGGTCGCGGCGATCGCCTCGGCCGCCGCGCGACCGAGGTCCTGCTCAAGCAGGAAGCCGACCGCGCAGATGCGGCCGCGCGAGTCGATGAACGTCGGCCGTCGCGGATCCGGGTGGTCATCGTTTCGCGGATACACGCCCCCGCGGATGTAGCGCTCCAGCCGCTCGAGTTGCCGCAGCCGCGCGGCCCTCAACCGCGGCTCCACCTCGTCCATGGGGCGCCGTCGCAGGAGCGCGAGCACGTATTCGAGGTGGGTGCGGATGAGGTCGTCCTCACTCGAGTCCGCGGGCGGATGATGGCCGTAGGCGGCATGAAGCGCCTCGTCTCCGAGGACGAGATTGATGGCATCCGAGCGCAGCGGCGTGGGTTGGGCGTGGATGAAGAGCAGGCCCAGCAGCACCGCGGTGAGAGTCAGGGTCACGGCACGAGGATTGGGTGACATAGGTGGTCCAGCAGCTTACGCCTCAACACCACGCTGCCTGGGGGGCCCCGTGCCGGGACCCGTCTCGCACCCGCGTCCTCGTCACCCTCGCCCAGGGCTGAGCCCCGCTCACCCCGTGCCGCGCCCGTAGAACCACGCGGTGAGCGCGAGCCGGGGGCCGTGCGCGGGCAGCACCTCGTGCTCGATGCGCTCGCTGAGGAACACCACCAGCCGGTCCAGTGTGGGCTCCATGTCCACGGGTCCACCTTCGGGGTAGATGCGCAGCAGGCCCCCGTGGGCGGGCACCCAGTCCGGGTTGAGGTAGTAGATGGCGGTGACGCGCCGGTTGGACTGGCCGGGGAAGGCATCGAAATGGCGCGCGTACCGAGCCCCCTCACCCGGATACCAGCCGAGCTGCAGGTCGAAGCGCCCGAGCCCCAGGTACGCCTCGGCCGACAGCGTCTCCCCGAGCGCGGCGAAGGCATCCCGCAGCCGGGCGATCGCCGAGCCCTGCTCCTCCGGGGTCACCCAGGTGATGAAGTCGCCGCGCGTGTCCCGGTCCAGCGTGTGGTCCGCGCCGCGGCGGATGCCCGCGGGACGCAGCAGGCCCGCCTCGACACGCGCCTTCGCCTCGGCGTGGACGGCCCGAGCATCCGCCTCCCCGAGGAAGGACTCACGGGTGAACCACCCCCGCTCACCGAGTGACTGGATTTCTTCATCCGCAAGGGACGTGAAGGCCATGGCGCGGCGAACCCTACCCCACAACGACTAGAATGGCGGCCCATGGTGCGCCTCCTCCTGCGGGTGTTGTTCCTCCTCATCGCCCTGGCCGCCGGGGCCGTGGGGGCATTCCTGTTGCTCCGGCCCAAGCCCCCTGCCCTGCCCGATACGCCGGCGCTCGTCACCCGCGTGCGCGAGGTGGCCCGGCTGGAGACGCTCGACGTGTCCCTCTACAAGAAGGTCGAGTTCTCCCCCGAGCCCCAGGCGACGAACTCGCTCTGGAAGGACGTCATCAACTGGGCGGCCTACTCCATCAATACGCCGCGCGGCCGGGCCATCGTCTTCGCGGACGTGCACCTCGGGTATGACTTCGGCCGGCTCGACGGCTCCTCGCTGCGCGTCCAGGGCACGCGCGTGGACGTGGCCCTCCCACCGCTGGAGGTGAAGGTGGAGCTCAAGCCGGGGGAGACCGAGGTCATCGGCTCCAACCTGGACAGCGCGCAGACGACGCTGCTGCTGGAGAAGGCCCGCGAGGCCTTCGAGCGCGAGGTGAAGGGCGATGCCCGCCTGAAGGAGCGGGCGCGGCGCTCGGCGGAGAACACCCTGCGCGTGCTGTTCCTCTCGGTGGGCTTCCGCGAGGTGAACGTGGTGGACGTGCTGCCGCCTCCGGCCACCGCCGGGTGATTCAGAGCCGCTCGAGCCCGCCGGCCCCGAGCCGGAAGAGGCCGGCAATCCCGTCCGGGGCACTGCCCAGGCGGGCCAGTGACTCACAGGCGGGCCCGTCCGACTCGCGGCACACCAGCGCGAACTCCCGCCAGCCCAGGTGGACGCGCAGGGGCACCTCTCCCGCGTGCAGCACGAGCCGCTCGCGCTGCTCCGCCGTGAGGAGCCGGGCGGCGTCGTACCCATCCCCTCCGGCCACGGCCCACAGCCCGCTGAAGCTCTCCGCGAGCACCACCTGTCCCTCGTCGACCACCACCGGCCTCACCGACGCGGGGTGCGCCTCGAGGTTGCGCCAGGCCACCGCGTCCACCGCCTCGGCGGAGAGCCCCCCGGGCCCGAGCGCCGCCGTGGGCAGGTAGCGCAGCAGCTCCGCGTCCTCCAGCACGTAGAAGACCTCGAGCCCCGCGGGCCCCGGCCGGTGGAGCGCGCCCACCGCCTGGGACTCGAAGCCGGCGGGCCTCAGCACCGGTCGCAGCCGGGACTCCAGGGCGCGCGCATCCCCGGCGCTCCCGGACAGCCCCCGGAGCTGCGCCACCAGCCCCTCCACGTACGCGGCCAGGTCCCTCGCGCCGTCCTGGTAGTCGGCATAGAGCGAGGCCACGTCCACCCGCCCCACCTCGCCCGAGGCGAGCTTCACCAGCAATGCACCCCCCTGCCGCCGGCACGCCACCCCGGCGCGGTGGAGCGCGGCCAGCAGCGCGGCGGTGAACTCGGGGCGCAGCGCCTGGGCACGGGGCGAGGGCGGAGGTGGCACGTCCGCGGCCTCCAGCTCCTCCTTGAGCAGCCGCGCCTCCGGGTCGAACGGGTCCCTCTCCAGCGCCTCCGCCACATACGCCCGGGCCCGGCCGTGCTCGCCTCGCCGCAGGGCCAGCACCGCGAGCACCTTGAGGGCCTCGGGGTCTCCCGGGTTGAGGACGAGGGCCTCGCGCAGCACGGCCTCCCCATCCCCCATCCGCTCCAGCCCGAGCAGCGCCCGCGCCAGTCCCAGCCGCACCTGCACGTCCTTTGGGAAGTCGCGCCGGAGCGACTCCAGCAGGGGCAGGGCCTCGCGCTCCGCGCCCGCGTTCACCAGCGCATGCGCCACGGCGAGCCGCGGCATGGGCCCCGGCGTCTCTCGCGCCGCGGAGCGGAGCGCGTCCAGCTCCGGCTCACTCAGTGTCTCTCCAGCCTCCACCTTGCGGCGGAGGTGCTCCAGGGAAGTGGGGTCCACGGAGGCGGAGTGTAGCCGCCCGCCGCCCCCCGCGACTCACTGCCAGGAGATGTCGTACTCGCTGTCGAGCAGGCCCGTCTGACGACCGACCACCTTCACCTTGCTGGCATTCAACCGCTCCAGCATCGCCACCAGCATACCCTCGTGGAACGACGCGGGCATGAAGTCGCGCCTCATGATGAAGCGGCAGGACTGCGGCCCCAGCCACTTCACCGAGCGCTCCCCGGGCACCGCCACCTGGTAGGTCGACGGCAGGTTGTTCACCAGCCGCTTCGGCTCCCCCCGCACCAGCACCTGCATGGTCCTGCCCGCCTCCGAGTCCAGGAAGTCCATCGCCACGCAGTGCCCCAGCAGCCACAGGGCCTGCTCGGCATCCCCATGACGCGCCGCCAGCACCGGCATCGCGGCGGAAATCATCTGCAGGTGTAATCGGATGGGGTAGCTGAAATATTCAACGAAGCGATCCTGCCCGCACTCGGTGGAGCAGCGCCTCGCCAGGGCCTCGTCCCCGAGGGCCCGGATGGACTTCAGGACGCTCTGGGAGAAGAGCCCGCGAACGATGTCCTCCGAGGTGGCCAGCGCCATGCGCTGCCCCCACTCCTGCTTCCCGCCCTGGGGAACCATGCTCCAGGCTTGCGGTGCGACATTCCATGCGGTGGCTGCGCTGCTCATTCCCCTGACCCCCTTGTGCCGAGCTCTTCGCGTCGATTTCCCGCTGCCAGGTGTCTGGCTTTACCCACCCAAGGGTCCGCCAATACTCACGGGCCCGAGTCACCCCGCTGGCAGGAATCAGCCCGGCTGAGCAATGACTATCCTAATTGTTTCAGGGACGCCTGTCAGCCCCACGGGCTACCCGTGCTCTCGGCGTCCATCCACCGCCATTGTTGGATTGCACCGGGAGCACACGCTGATGTCAGCGTTTGTAAACGCTTTCAGCGATGAAACGCTATCAACACTATTCAAGATTTCCGTGGGACGGGATTCAAACAGCGCCAGCGCAGAGCGGACGCAGGCCTGGCCCGTCGAGGCGGAGGCGCTCACAGCTCCCAGGAGATGTCGTAGTCGCTCTCCAGCGTCGAGAGCTGATGCCCGCACACCCGGGCGCCCTTCGCGTGGGCCTTCTCCAGCACCCCCAGCAGCATGCCCTCCTGGAAGGGGGAGGGCATGAACTCGCGCCGCATGGTGAAGCGGCCGCGCGTGCGCCCCGTCCACACCACCGAGCGCACCCCGAAGCTCACCGAGGCCCGATAGGCCGAGGGCAGGTTGCCCACCAACCGCTTCGTGTCTCCCCGGGCGAGGAACTGGAGCGCCAGCCCCGCCGTGGAGGCCAGGAAGCACTCCCCCGCCCCGCGCCCGAGCAGCCGGAGCGCCCCGTCGAGGCTCCCGCACCGCGGCTCCAGCATGCGCGCGGCGGTGAAGACCATCCGGAGGTTCATGGCGACGGGGTAGATGAAGAAGTCCACCAGCTTCTCCTCCCCGCCCGCGGCCAGGCAGCGCTGGACCAGCCCCTCGTCCCCCAGGGTGCGCACCGCCTCCAGCGTGGCCCGGAGGAACATGCCGCGCGCCGTGTCCGACGGAGAAGCCATCGCCAGCCGCAGTTCCAGGTCCTCGTCCGACCCGGGCGAGGCCATCGGCCACTCCGCCCGCCCTGCGTCCATGTGCATGAGTCCCCCGCAGCGCGTCGTGACACGGCCCGCACGGAGCACTGTACCCGCTCCGCCCCTCGCCGTCAGTCGAGGGGGGCGCCCGGCACACCGCGGTCTGTCCTCGAGCCTGGAGAAATCCATTCCCAGTGTCGCGTCGGCGACGCGGCAGCGGGGCCCCCCTCCTCCCGCTCCTCCGGCGTCCGACTTCCTTCGTGACGATGGCTCCTTCTCCGGTCGGAGCCAACATTGAGGACCGGACACCGCTCCATCGAGGGGAGAGACCATGGACGCATGGCCGGAACTGCCACTGCGGGCGTGGAAGGACACGCTCGCCACGCTCCACCGCTACACGCAAGTCATCGGCAAGGTGCGACTCGCGCTGGCCCCGAGGATGAACCACTGGTGGCAGGTGGCGCTGTACGTGACGGCGCGCGGGCTCACCACCTCGCCCATCCCCTTCGCGCGGCGGCGTCTTCGAGGTGGACTTCGACTTCATCGACCACGAGCTGCTCTTCCGCACGAGCACGGGCGAGCAGCGGGTGCTCGCGCTGGAGGCCCGCCCGGTGGCCGAGTTCTACCGGGACGTCATGGCCACGCTGCGCTCGCTGGGCGTCGAGGTGACCATCAGCGACGTGCCCGCAGGAGATTCCAGACGACGTCACGCGCTTCAGCGAGGACCGGCACCACGCCTCGTACGACCCGGAGTACGCGCACCGCTGGTGGCTCGCGCTGGTGCAGGCGGACACCCTCCTCAAGGAGTTCCGCGCCCGCTTCACCGGCAAGTGCAGCCCGGTGCACTTCTTCTGGGGCAGCTTCGACCTGGCGGTGACCCGCTTCTCGGGCCGCCCCGCGCCCGAGCGCCCCGGAGCGGACGCCGATCACCCGCGAGGCCTACTGCGAGGAGGTCATCAGCGCCGGCTTCTGGCCCGGCACCGAGCAACTGGGAGGACCGGCCTTCTACTGCTACGCCGCCCCGGAGCCGCCGGGCTTCTCCACCGCGGACATCCGCCCGCGCGCCGCCTGGTACGACTCGGGCTTCAAGGAATACCTGCTGAAGTACGACGACGTCCGGAAGGCCAGCGACCCGAGGGCGCTCCTGCTCGACTTCTTCCAGAGCACCTACGACGCGGGCGCGGACCTCGCGAAGTGGGACCGGGCCCGGCTGGAGCGGCCGCTCATCACCCCCGGCCGCCCCGTCGAGGCCACGGGCGCCACCCTGCCCGAGCAGCCCGCCGCGTCACCGTGAGCCCCGGGCCTCACGCCGGAGGAGGAGACCCCGCCCCGGCCGCGCCGCCAGCCGAGGGCGACTCCGACTGGCCGAGGAAGTCGTCCAGCGCGCCCACGTCGATGGGCTTGCGGAACACGGCGTCCACCAGCGCGAGGTTGGCGCGGTTCTGCCCGCGCACGTCCATGCCGGTGACGATGGCCAGCAGCGCCTGGGGCGAGCGCTTGCGCAGCTCGCGCGCCACCTCCCACCCCGACATGTCCGGCATCAGCGCGTCCAGCAGGGCGGCGTCGTAGCGGCGCTCCTCCCACAGCTTCAGCGCCACATCCCCGCTGCAGGCCACCTTCACGTCGTAGCCCTCCTCGCCGAGCACCTCCGCCATCATCCGGGCGTTGTCCAGGTCGTCGTCCACCACCAGCACCCGGCGCGTCTGCTGGAAGCGCCGCGGGCGCGGGCGCGCACCGCGGGCCGGTCTCCGCCCGCCCCGGCCTTCTCCTCCACCGCGCGCGCGCAGCGGCAGCCGCACCACGAAGGCCGTCGCCCATGCGCCCTCGGGCATGTTCTCCACCGTCAGCTCGCCGCCCCAGCGCTGCACCTGGTTGCGCGCCACCGCCAGCAGCAGCGAGAGCTGCGGCGCCCTCGCCGCGCGGTTGAGCGGGTCGAAGAGCTGCGCCAGGTCCTCCTCCGAGTAGGGCGGCCGCGGAGTCCTCGATGCGCAGCGTCAGCCAGCCGTCCGCCTCCGCCCGCGTGCTCGAGCTCGCACCCGCCCGCCCTCGTCGCCATGCGGTCCTGCGCGGCAAGCAGCAGGTTCACCACCAGCTCGCGGAAGAAGCCCGCGTCCACGCGCACCGTCGCGCCCGGGCTGCCGAGCCGCGACTCCAGCGTCCACCGGGTGCTCGCGCTGCTCCAGCTCCGCCGCGCGCCAGCTCCAGCGCCTCGCGCACCATCGCGTCCACCTCCACGTCCGTGAGCTGCTCCTCGGTGCGCTGCACGCTGAACTCCTGCAGCCGCGCCACCAGCTCGCCGATGTTGCCCACCGTGCTTGTCCAGCGCGTCCAGGTGCTCCGGGCTTGAACTCGCGCCGCAGCAGCGTGATCCGCAGCCGCAGCACGTTGAGGAAGTTGTTGAGCGCGTGCGCGGCGCCGCCCGCGAGCTGCCCCAGCGCCTGGGTGCGCGTGCGCTGCAGGAGGCGCCCCTGCAGCCGCCGCAGCTCGTCGTGGGCGCTCACCAGCGCCTTGCGTCTTGCTGGCCGCCTCGGTCCGGTCGGTCAACGTCTGGATGACGCCGGCCAGCTCGCCCGGCCCCCTCCTCCCACAGGGGCGTGGCGCTCATCTCCAGGATGGCCTCGCCACCGCCGGGCCGCTCCACCACGCACCAGCACCCCGCGCACCGGGCCGCGCTCCCTCAGCGCTCGCATGAAGGGCAGGTCCGCGACCTTGAAGGGCTCGCCGTTCGGGTTGTGGCGCGTTCACCTGGGTGAGCACCGTCGTCAGCGCCGACGGTCGAGCGGCCGCCCACCACCGACCGCAGCGGCACGCCGACGAGCCGGCTCACCGGCGGCGTGGCGAACGACACCGTGCCGTCCATCTCGGCCAGGAGGATGCCCACCTCCACGTGGTGGAGCACGCGACTCCATCACCGCCGCCTCGCGGAAGCGCACCTCCTCCGTCCTCAGCACCCGCGCGAAGGAGGCCTGCGCCGAGGCATGCGCCTCGCCCACCAGCTCCACGATGAAGCTCGGCCACCTCCGGCTCCAGCACGCCGTTGCGCCGGGCGTACACGTGCAGGAGCACCTCCTCCAGCGCCTTGAACTCGCGCGCCAGGTCCTCCGCCTCGAAGCGCTGGTCGTAGCGGCGCGCCCCGTGCGAGCGCACCACCTCTGGCCAGAGGCGCAAGGCGTCGGCCCCCCGGTCCCTGAGCAGGCGGACGAGCTCGTCCAGGAGTCGGCGCAGGGGGGCGCGCAGGCTGCGCCCGGGGATGGCCACCTCGTACGTCTCCGCGTGGATGCGCTTGGACCACAGGCGCACCACGCGCTCCTCCTCCGCTTCCAGGAGTTGGAGCAGCGCGGCCACCGGATCCACGGGCGGCGGGGTGTCGTGGAGGAAGGGAATGGCCATGGTTCCTCCGGGAGGGTGCGCACGGCGGGCCGGGCTGGCCACCCGCCTGTGCTGCCCAGGAGAGAACACCGGATGGCCAACGACGGTAACGAGCGGGACAAGAACGAGTACGAGGGACCCGCCATCTCGGAAGCAGGCCATGGCCCAGTTGTACCGGGGCGAGCTCAGCCGCTCGGACACCTGGCGCTCACGCCTGGACACCACCACCAACTGGTCCCTCACCACCACCGCGGCGGTCATCTCCTTCGGCTTCTCCGCCACACCAGCCTCCCACGTCATCTTCATCGTGGGCATCTGGATGGTGCTGTCCTTCCTGCGCATCGAGGCGCGCCGCTACCGCTACTACGACCTGTGGAAGCGGCGCGTCCGGCTGCTGGAGGACGGGCTACTGGATTCCCATGCTGCGCCGCGAGCCGGCGGACCCCGACGCCCTGCGCGAGCTGGTCACCCTGAGCTGGAGCGGCCGCAGATCTCAACTCTCGCTCTTCTCCGCCATCTCCACCCGCCTCAACCGCGCCTACGGCCCCATCCTGCTGGTGCTGAACGCTCTCCTGGTTCGTCAAGGTGTACAGCCACCCCGACCGCCCCCAGGAGCTTCAAGGAGTTCGTGGACCGCGCGCACGTCGGCCCCCTGCATGGCGGGGTGGTGATGGCGTGGTCCTCTTCCTGCTCGTGCTGGTGTTCGCCTACCTCTTCGTGGCGTCCTTCTTCACCCGGGCCCCGCTGGGAGAGCTGCGCAGCCGGCCGCGCGGGCGCCGCGCCACCCTGCTGGGAGTCCTTCTACCGGCCCTACGCCACGCTCTCCCCGCGCCGCCGCGGCCGCCGCTCGCCCGCCTCCTCCCCAGGCGCGCAGCCCCCGCCTCCCGTCCAGACTCCACCAATGCATTAGCTCCGGCTGGGCCCGGAAGGTTTTCCTCCTTCCGGGCCCCTGTGTTTTGTGATTGAAGCGCGAGCACCATGGCGAATACGCGTACGGTCACGGTCATCAACGGCGACGGCATCGGCCCCGAGGTGATGGCGGCCACCATCCGCGTCCTCGAGGCGCTCAAGGTCCCCCTCGAGTTCGAGTTCAAGGACGCGGGCGCCGAGGTCATCGCCAAGTACGGCACCAACCTGCCCCACGAGACGGTGGAGGCGGTGCTGCGCAGCGGCGTGGCGCTCAAGGGCCCCACGGGCACGGTGGTGGGCGGCGGCATGGCCTCGGCCAACGTGGGCCTGCGCAAGCGCCTGGACCTCTACGCCTGCTGCGCCCCGTCAAGAGCGTGCCCGGCGTGAAGACGCGCTACGAGAACGTGGACCTCGTGGTGGTGCGCGAGAACACCGAGAGCCTCTACGCCGGCCTCGAGCACATCATCGTGCCGGGCGTGGTCGAGTCGCTCAAGATCATCACCGAGAAGGCCTCCACGCGCATCGCCCGCTTCGCCTTCGAGTACGCCAAGAAGCACGGGCGCAAGAAGGTGACCGCCGTCCACAAGGCCAACATCATGAAGCTGTCCGACGGCCTCTTCCTCGACTGCTCCCGCAAGGTGGCCCGGGAGTACCCGGAGATCCAGTACGAGGAAGTCATCGTCGACAACCTCTGCATGCAGCTGGTGAAGGACCCGACCCGCTACGACGTGCTGGTGATGGAGAACCTGTACGGCGACATCATCAGCGACCTGTGCGCGGGCCTGGTGGGCGGCCTGGGCCTGGTGCCCGGCGCCAACATCGGCGAGCGCACGGCGGTCTTCGAGGCGGTCCACGGCACGGCGCCGGACATCGCCGGCAAGGGCCTGGCCAACCCCACCGCGCTGATGATGTCGGCGGTGATGATGCTGGACTGGCTCGACATGCGCGAGGAAGCACGCCGCTTCGAGAACGCGCTGCCCAAGGTGTACGGCGAGGGCAAGGTGCGCACCGGAGACCTGGGCGGCAGCGCCACCACGCGCGAGTTCACCGACGCGGTCATCGCGGCGCTGTAGTCCCCCCGCGGGAGGGTGAGGGTGTCGAGCCTCCCGGGCTCCACCCTCCCCCACTCCGCACCTCCCGACAAGCCACCTGGGCCCTCAGCCCACCGTCACCCGGCGCACGCCTCGGGCCTCCAGCAGCGCGGGCAGACGCTCGCGCTGGTCGCCCTGCAGCACCAGGGTGTCGTCCTCCACGGTACCGCCGCAGCCGAGGCCCCCCTTGAGGGCCTTCAGCCACTTCTCCAGCTCCGCGGCCGGCAGCCCGAGCTGCTCCACCACCGTCACCTCCTTGCCGCCGCGGCCCTTGCGCTCCATGCGCACCACGGCGCGCGCGGGGCCCTTGCGCTCCTCGGCCTTCACCGGCGCGGGAGCCGGCCCCGCGGGCAGCTCCTCGCGCTTGAGGCCAGCGCGGCGAAGGGGTTGTGGAAGGGCGCCGCCGGGGCGGGCGACTCCTGCGGCTTCTTGTCGCGCTTACCCATGGTGTCCCACTCAGTGCGGGTGGTCGTGGGCCTGCGAGCGCCTGCGCCTGCGGCTGCGGCAGCACGCTGAAGGCCGGGGCGTTGGCATCCCCGTCCGCCAGGATCAGCGCGTACAGGAAGGGCTCGATGGCCGCCGCGTTGCGACCGTTGACGACCACGAGCGGCGTGCCCTCCAGGTGGTGCTTCATCGCGTACTCCACGTCCTCGATGCATCTTCCGGCCGGTCTCCGGCTGGAGACGCACGCCTCGAGCCGCGAGCGCTCACGGAGCCGGAGGAGAGCGATGTCCATCACCTTCTCGGGCGAGAGCGCGGCCTGCTCGGCGAAGAGCTTCTCGCGCAGCGTCCAGAAGTCGGGGGCGCCCTCCAGGCAGATCTGCGCCTTGGCGGCCAGGCAGCGGACGCCCGAGGGGTCCACGGCCCGCGGGGGCATGGCCGGGTTGCAGGCGGCGTCGAGCGGGAACTGGCGGGCCTCCAGCGACAGCTTGCCCTCGGGGAGGCGCTTCTTCATGAGGGAGAGCACCTCCACCAGGGACTTGCAGTGGGGGCACCGGCTGTCCGTCCACTCAACCATCTTCACCGGCGCGTTCTCGGGCCCGTAGCGGTGGCGAGCGGGCGCATGGGCCGCCTGGGGCTCCTCCTGGCGGTAGCGGGCGAGCGCGTTGGAGACGGCCTGCTGCTCCCTCGGGGTGAGGCCCTTCAGGTACGCCTCCAGCGACGCCGGGAGGGGCGTGACGAGGCGCGTTGGCGCTCTGCTCGGTAGCGGAGGCCCTGGGGGTCTGCGTGCCGGGCACCAGCAGCGCGAGGTAGCCGGCCACGGCGAAGCCACCCGTCCACTGGAGGGCGCGGCCCCACTCACCGGCCTGCGGCAGGACGGGGCCGGACAGCCCGCGCCACGCCACCCCCGCGAAGGCGAGCGTCAGTCCGTAGGTGGCCAGACACGTGGGACACAGCGCCCCGGAGCTCGCGCTCGCGGCGGCGAAGACGAGCGCTGGACGCCACGCCGGCCGCGGCCGTCAGGCGCAGACCGTTGATGGCGGGCCGCACGGTGTACCCGCTGCGCGCGCCACACGAGGTAGAGGGCGGAGAGCGCCACGGCGACGATGCCCCACACCAGGCCGAGCCCGGCCACCGGCATGCGCGCCAGCTCGTGCACCGCGCTGGCGAAGGGCGAGTTCCACACCGTCTCGCAGTTGATGCGCTCGGAAATGCCGCACAGGGTCGTGCCGCCACCGCGCAGGGTGAGGAGCTCGCTCCACTGGTAGATGGCGAGCGCGCTCTCGGCGAGGCCCAGGGCGAGCAGCACCTGGGCACCACGGACCGGGACGGGAGGGGGCGGATTGGCCTTCTTGCTCATGCGTGCTCCGGAGGGGGGGTCATCATGACGAGGAGGCGGGCGTTGTCGGGGCCGTCATTGGTGACGCCGTGCTCGACGCCCGCGGGTGCGAAGAGGGCGGCACCGGGGCCATGGGAGGCCTCGTCGGTGCCGATGCGGAAACGGCACTGCCCCTCGAGGACGAGGTACACCTTGTCCGAGGTGGCGTGCCGGTGAGGCTTCTGGGACTGGCCGGGAGTGAGGCAGTACACGTCCAGGAAGAAGCGCTCGGACTTGAAGAGGTTGTGCTTCTGGAGCTTCTCGGCGGAGAAGCCGAGGAAGTCCGACAGGTGTCTCACATCCATCGTGGCATTCACTCCCGGGCCTCTATATAGCGACGGACATGGAACCGCTGTCTCTGCATTTTCTTCATGAGCAGGCAGGCGCCCGCTTCCAGGATGTCAACGGACGGGAAGTGGCGGCCGATTACGGGGATGTGGAGCCGGAGTACCGGGCGGCCCGGGAAGCGGTGGCCCTCCATGATGCCACCTATCGTGAAGCGCTGCGGATAACCGGGGAGGACCGCGCCAGCTTCCTGCACGGGATGGTCACCCAGGAAGTAAAGGGGCTGGCGGCCGGGGCGGCGACCTACGCGGCCATGATGACGGTGAAGGGGGCCATGGTGGCGGACGCCCGCATCCTGCGGCGCGAGGACGACCTGCTCCTGGACGTGGAGCCCGGGATGGGGTCCAGGTGCGGGAGTTCCTGGAGAAGTACCTCATCTCCGAGGACGCGGAGCTGCACGACGCGACGGGTGAGCTCGCGGTGCTCCGGCTGCTAGGGCCCCGGACGGCCGAGCTGCTGGGCGCCGCGCTGGGAGGCCCGTTCGCCCCGCTGCCCCAGGACGCCACCCGCGCCGCCACGCTGGCCGGCCAGGACGTGCTGCTGGTGGGCTCCACCCGGGCTGGGCCGCCCGGGGTGGACCTGCTGGTGCCGCGCGCGGGCTGGAGGCGGTGTGGAAGGCGCTGGTGGCGGCGGGCAGGCCTTCGGGCTGAAGCCGCTGGGCTTGCGAGGCGCTGGAGATGCTGCGGGTGGAGGCGGGCGTGCCGCGCTTCGGCCAGGACATGGTGGAGACCACCATCCCGCTGGAGGCGAACCTCACGCACGCCATCTCGTACAACAAGGGCTGCTACATCGGGCAGGAGGTCATCGCGCGGGCCACCTTCCGAGGGCACATGAACCGCACCCTCGCGGGCCTCCTGCTCGGGGCCACCGAGGCGGCGCCCGGCACCGAGCTGAAGAAGGACGGCAAGAAGGTGGGTTGGCTGACCACCGTGGTGCACTCGCCGCGCCAGGGGCAGTCGGTGGCGCTGGGGTACGTGCACAGGGACCAGCTGGAGCCGGGGACGGTGCTGGCGGTGGGCGACGGCCCGGCCGAGGCCACCGTGGCGGCCCTTCCCCTGGTCTGAGCCCCATCCCCGCCCGCGTCCGCCACGATTCTATCCGGGTATTATTGCCCTGGGCTTCTACCCGGGTGATTTCATGAATCGCGGAAAGGAAGCGGACATGGGGGAGGAGAACTCGAAGCATTACACGGGCTTCGCGGGACACCGCCGCATCGCGTCGGGAGCGCTGGCGGAAGTCGCCTTGAAGGCCCGGGAGTGGCTCGCTCGGAACGAGAGCGCGTCGGTCATCATCTTCGAGGACGAGACGGGCAACCAGGTCCATCCGGAGCTGCGAGGGACCGCCGAGGAGGTCCTGGGCAGGCTCGCCGAGAGGAGCGCCAGGGAGACCGGGTCCGAGAGAGCGGAAGAGACCCGGAGGGCGGGGCCGGGACGACCGAAGCTGGGGGTCGTCTCCCGGGAGGTCTCGCTCCTGCCCCGCCATTGGGAGTGGCTCAACGCGCAACCGGGCGGCGCCTCGGTGACCTTGCGGAAGCTCGTCGAGGAGGCGAAGCGCAACAGCCAGGGCACGGACAAGGCCCGGCGTTCCCAGGAAGCGGCCTACAAGTTCATGCACGCCCTGGCGGGAGACTTCCCCGGCTTCGAGGAGGCCTCGCGAGCCCTCTTCGCGAAGAAGCACGAGCGCTTCGAGCAGCTCATCCACCCCTGGCCGGAGGATGTCCGGGAGCACCTCCGGAAGCTGGTGGCGATTGCCATTCGGGACGAACAAGAGGCCACACGAAAACCGTAGCCATGCCAGCCTGGGGGCGTGACGGACGGGCTCAGCGCCGCGAGGCCTGTTGCGCGCGCCAGGCCTCCTGCCCCTGGGCGTCGAGGGCGCGGAAGTCCTCGTCGCTCAGCTTCACGGTGGCCGCCGCGGTGTTCTCCTCGAGGTACTCCGGCCGACCGAGGGGAGGCCAGATGTTCGGCCCGTGCCGGGTCAACCCGCCCTTGGTGGCGATCACCAGGCCACGCTTGTACGGAGAGAGGACCTCCGCGAGGAGCTCCTCGCTGACGAAGGGCCCGTAGCTGTCGGCGGTATCGATGAAGTTGATCCCCAGCTCGGGGACGCGCGCCACGGTACGACGCGCCTCCCGCGGATCTTCCGGGTCCCCCCAGATTCCACTGCCGGTGATGCGCATCGCACCGAAACCGAGCCGGTTCACCTCGAGGTCGCCACCAATCCGGAAGGTGCCGCTCGCCGCCGCGTTGATCGTCGTCATCCGTTCTCCTGGTGTCTCTGGGCTGTCGGCAACCCTAACCGGGGCCGCGTCACCCCGCAGCGCGTTTGACCCAGGCCCCTTCGCGAGACAACAGAATCAGGAGAAGATCCGGGTTCATCCCCGTCCATTCATCCTGGAACCCCCCATGCCCGACATCGCCCCCCGCCCCCGGCCCTGCCCGAGAACGCCTCGCTGATCACGCGCCTGCGCACGGCCTGGCGGGCCCTGGAGGTCCTGAAGCGCGACGCCGCGGACCCGGTCTACGGTCCCCTCTTCAACGACTGCCTCGATATCGATGTCTACAAGTCGCTGGCCCGCGCGTTCTCCCGGAGTGACGAGGGGCGCCGGCTGCTCTCCGAGCGACCTTCGCTGCGGGCCGGAGACCTGGACCTGGAGTCCTTGGAGAAACTGCCGCCGGGAACGCTCGGCCACGAGCTCGTGCGCTACTTCCGGGACAATGACATCAAACCGTTCCCGACCACCCATCAGGTAATCACCGACATCCAGTACATCGGCAAGCGCGTGCGGGAGACGCATGACCTCTTCCACGTGGTGACGGGCTACAAGACCGACGTCGTGGGCGAAATGGAGCTGCAGGCGTTCATCCTGGGCAACCTCCACCTCCCCACCGCGGTGCTCATCCTCCTCTTCTCGTCGCGGGATATGCACAAGCGGATACCCCGAGTTCGACGCGGCCGAGTACAGGCGACGGCTGTGGGCCGCGTTCCGGCGCGGCGGCAGGTCCCGGCACTTCGCCAGCTTCCCGTGGGAGTCGCACTGGGAGACCCCGGTGGCGCAGTTGCGCGAGCAACTCTGCGCCCCCTCGGAGGAGTGGAACTGAAGAACGACGGGAGGGACCGGATGAGCCCGACGAAGAAGACCGCGACGAAGAAGGCCGCCGCGAAGACGAAGACCCCCGAGACGAAAACAGCGCCCGTGGGGGAGATACCGATCATCTCCTTCGCGCAGCCTCGCGCGTGGGCCGCGTGGCTTGCCTCGAACCACGCGTCGTCGCGCGGCGTGTGGCTGAAGCTCGCCAAGAAGGCGTCCGGCATCGAGTCGATCACCTACGCGGAGGCGCTCGAGGTGGCGCTCGCGTGGGGGTGGATCGACGGCCAGAAGAAGAGCCTCGACGATACGTCGTGGCTCCAGAAGTTCACGCCGCGCGGCCCCAAGAGCATCTGGTCGAAGATCAATCGCGACAAGGCGCTGGCGCTCATCGCCTCGGGCGAGATGAAGCCGCCGGGGCTCGCGCAGGTCGAGCGCGCGAAGCGGGACGGACGCTGGGAGGCGGCCTACGACTCGCCGAGCCGCGCGACCGTGCCCGAGGACCTCTCGGCCGCCCTCGCCGCGAACGCCCGCGCGGCCGCGTTCTTCGCCACGCTCGACGCGCGAACCGCTACGCGGTGCTGTTCCGGATCCACACCGCGAAGAAGGCCGAGACCCGCGCCAGGCGCATCGCGCAATTCGTCGAGATGCTCGCCCGGCACGAGAAGCTGCATCCCTGAGACGCGGGCGGCCTGGAGCCGCCCTTCCGCACCACCGACTCAGGCCGGCTGCGCGTCGGGCTGCCGGTCCGCATGGGCCGCCTGGAAGGCGGGAAGGCTGGCGCAGGCCGCCTCGATGCGGGTGAGCAGCTCATACGGCGCGAGGTCCACCCCGAAACGCCGGGCGCCGTAGAGTTGGGGCACCAGGCAGATGTCGGCGAACGACACCTCGCTGCCCATGCAGTACGTCCCCGCCGTCTCCTGGACGGCCGTCTGGAAGGCCGCCAGACCCCGGTCAATCCAATAGGCGCACCACGCCTTGTCGTCGCCCTTCAGCTCCCCCTTGATGCGCTGCAGCACGGCCAGGTTCTGCAGGGGCTGAATCCCCGAGTTCACCATCTCGGCCAACATCCGGCAGCGGGCCCGGAGATACGGGTCGGCCGGCAGCAAGGCGGGCGAGGGGTGGCGCTCCTCCAGGTACTCGAGGATGGCCAGCGACTGGGACAGGCGGCGCACCTGACCGCCCTCGGTGAGCTCCAGCGTGGGCACGGTGCGCATGGGGCTGATGGCGCGGTAGGCCTCGCTGTGCTGCTCGCCCCCGTCCTTCACCAGGTGCACCGGCACGTACTCGTAGGAGAGCCCCTTGAGGTTGAGCGCGATGCGCACGCGCCACGAAGCACGACGAACGCCAATAGCTGTAGAGCTTCACGGCTTCACCACCTTCTGGGAGATGCGTCCGAAGAGGCTGTTGCCATCCGGGCCGAACATCTCGATGTCGATGGTGTCCCCCACCTTCATGAAGGGCGTCTTCGGCGAGCCGCGTCTCGATGGTCTCGATCATCCGGCGCTCGGCGAGGCACGAGATGCCGCGGGCGCGGTCCTCGTTGGAGACGGTGCCGCTGCCGAGGATGGTGCCGGCGGTGAAGGTGCGCGTCTTGGAGATGTGCTGGAGGAGATCGAAGAAGGAGAAGTGCATCTCCGGACCGGCGTCGGTGTCGCCCACCAGCCTGCCGTTGAGCGTGGAGTCGCAGGCGCAGGTGGACGCGGCCGTCCTTCCACGCGGGGCCGAGCTCGTCCGGCGTGAGCGCGAAGGGGCTGAAGGCGCTGGAGGGCTTGCCCTGGAAGAAGCCGAAGCCCTTGGCCAGCTCGTCGGGGATGAGGTTGCGCAGGGTGACGTCGTTGCAGAGCATCACCAGGCTCACGTACTTCGCCGCGTCCTTCGCCTGGGTGCCCAGGGGCACGTCGCCGAGGACGACGGCCACCTCGGACTCGAAGTCCATGCCCCACGACTCGTCATGCAGGGGGATGTCCTGCGTGGGCGCGAGGAAGGTGCCGGAGCCGCCCTGGTAGACGAGCGGATCCGTCCTCAGCGTGGGCGGGGGCTCGGCGTTGCGCGCCTTGCGCACCAGGATGACGTGGTTGAGGTAGGCGGTGCCATCCACCCACTCGTAGGCGCGGGGCAGCGGCGACAGCAGGGCGCGCACGTCGACGGGGCGGCTCTGCACGCGGCCGGCCTCGAGCTCCTCGGCGAGCGCGCGCAGCCTGGGCTCCGCCTCGTCCCACGCGTCGAGCGCGGCCTGCAGCGTGGGGGCCACGTGGGTGGCGAGCGCGTAGGCGGAGTTGTCCCGCTTGACGACGATGAGCCGTCCATCGCGGGTTCCGTCATTGAGGGTGGCGAGCTTCACGCGTCGGACTCCAGGCGGCCCGGGGGAGAGGAGGAGGCGGGCCGGCGCCTCGCCCCGGGCTTTTCCGTGCCAGGGAACGGGGAGTCAAGCGAAGGCTGCCGGGAAGGTTGGGAGCGCGTCTCCTACCCGGAGGCCCAAATTCTCGACCGGCGGCCCGTGGGCGTTAAGCTCCCAGCCCTTCCGACGTTCCTCCCAGGGTAGGACCCGACCCATGCCCTCCAACAAGACCGAACTCGCCGCGCGCATCGCCGTCACCAAACCGGGCGATGCCGTCCGAGGCCTCTTCTTCACGGTGGTGTTCAATCTCATCGAGCAGAAGGGAGGAGTGGGGGCGCTGCGCCAGGTGCGCACCGGCGCGTTGGGCAAGGACATCAGCGAGCTGCGCACCTACCCGGCCGCGGACTACCTCACCCTGCTCTACAGCGCGGCGGACGTGCTGGAGGAGAAGCTGGGCCCTCCGGACGTGGTGTTCAACGCCTGCGGCAGGGCCTGCGTGGGGCGCTTCTCCAAGGGTCCGGGGCAGGTCGTCTTCGGCATCCTCGGCAAGGGAGACCCGCAGCGGCTCTTCGCCCAGACGCGCGTGGCCTTCAGCACCGTGGTGACCTACGGCACGCGGGAGCATCGCCCCGCCGGCCCCAATGCGTGCGTCATCGAATACCGGGGCGACATGCAGCCGCCCGCCTACCACGTGGGCATCTTCGAGGGTGCCCTGGAGTCACTGGGCTTCAAGGGCACCGTGACGGCCCACGCGCTCAGCATCGACTCGGTGGACTACGAGATTTCCTGGGAGTGAGGCTCACCCCAGGGACGTGAGCGTCAGGTCCATCACGCCGATGAGGCGCTCGCCCACCGCGGCCCAGCAGTAGAAGCGGTAATCCGAGCCCTCCACGCCGTGGAGGTGGGAGCCGAACGTCACCGTCTCCCCGGCGAAGGCGAGGCTGTCGGCGCGCACCTCGCCGCGCGTCACCAGGTAGCGCGCCCGCTCGTTGCCCAGCAACTGGCACAGCAGCGTGCCGGCCAGCCCGGACAGCCCGCTCATCACCACCGCCACCGGCAGCACCGGGTGCATGGCGAAGTGGCCCTTGCAGTGGTCGGCGGTCACCGGCCCCAACTGGGCCTTGAGGCACTCGCCGTCGCGCACGTAGTCCCGCAGCGGCAGCGGCCGGCAGTGGGGGTTCTGTCGCATGGCGGCGAAGTCGGCGGGCGTGGCGCCCCGCGGTGCACGCTCGGCCCGGGGCTCGCGGCGCATCTCCAGACGGGCGCCCTGGAAGAGGCGCAGGAAGGCCGCCGCGGACAGCACGTTGTAGTCCACCTCCAGCGAGAACAACGGCAGGCCGTCGGGGCTCGCCAGCACCGTGTGCGCCTGCGCGCTGCGCTTGTCCGTGAAGCGCGCCTGCGCCTGGCCCCACAGGTCCTCGTCGAAGCGCTCCAGGGGGCCGTCGTGCAGCCGCTCCAGCCGCGCGCGCCGGGCCAGGTAGTAGTGCTGCCCCTCCTTGGGGTTCACCAGCGACGCCGCGCATGAGCCGAGAATGGCCAGGTGCCGCCCCACTTCCGCGGCGTTGATGGGCGAGGCCTCCGCCCCCGGGTCCTGCTCCACCGGCACCCGCGCCACCACCTCGCCCGGCCCCATCTCCGCCACCTCACGCAGCGCGAAGTACGGATCCCTCACGCAGATGCGCGCGTAGAGCTCCGACTGGTTCAGCATCGGATGGCTCCGGGTCCCCTCGTCCTCGAAGGGCATCCGCTCACCCAGAGGGTGGCCAGGACGGGCGCGGCCAGGGCCGAGACGGAGTTGAGCGACTGCTGAGCGGTCGGGGGCTGATGGAGTGCATTAACCATGCGTCTTCCCTCGTGTGGCGACCCCTCGGGGGCGGGGTCCCTTGCGACACCAACGGTGTCGGAGCTGACACGGGGGTGCACCCTAACCCAGGTGCGTTCGCTCAGGTAGGGGGGAACATTGCCGTGAGTTCAAATCTCGTTGGTCCCCGGACATGGTGGGGAGAACTGCTGAATTCCCAGCGGTTTTCGGGCCCCTGGAGGCCCGCTTCCAGCGCTCCACGAGCACCGCGAGCCCGAGCAGGCCCAGGGTACCGAGCGGGATGAGACGCCCCGAGCCCCTGGCCCGGCGTGCGGTAGGTGAAGGTGACGCGGTGGTTGCCGGCCGGGACTCGCACCCCGCGCACCGCGACATTGGCCGGAAGGATGGGGACGGGCTGCCCGTCCACGCTCGCGCTCCACCCGTCGTAATACGCATCGCTGAGCACCAGCACCGCTGGCGCGCGCGCCTCCACGTCGAGCTCCACATGCTCCGGCGCGTACTGGACGAAGCGCACCTGCCCGAGCTCGCCGCTAGCAGGAGGCGCGTCCCGTGGCGCGTCGGGAGGACACTCCAGGGCGACGTCACGGCCGGGGCGGAAGGAGCGCGAGAGGATGAGGGCACGCGCGGCGGCCTCGTCCGGCACGCAGCGGGCCGTGGCCAGGTAGGCGCGGGGGAGCGTGTGGGGGTTGCGAATCAACACCGCCTCGATGCGGGGATCCTCGGCGGCGACGACGTCCCGGCTGCCGGAGAGCTGCGCGTAGACCGGCGCATCCAGGGCGAAGTAGCGCACGTGGAACAGGCCGGAGAGGCGGCCGATGAAGACGTTGAGCGACCCGAGTGATTCGAGCAGGCCCTTGAACCGCCGGGAGACGGCGGGCAGGTAGGGCTTGGCGCTCTCCAGGTGCCACAGCGCGGGCGTGGACGGCTCGAGCGCGGCGGCGAAGTTGAAGGCCATGATGTCCATGGGATGGAGCCCCTCGGGCACCTGACGGGGCGCGAGATTCCGCACCTCCCCGTAGACGCGCGGTCGGCCGGCCCCGGTGTCCGCATCACTCTGGAGGATGTGCTCCACGAAGAGGGTGGGTTGCTCCAGCACGTCCGGGTACGACACGTGGTACGTGCCCTCGTTGGCCAGGTAGAGGACGCCCACCTGGAGCACGACGATGGCCACCGTGCGCAGCTCGGGCCTGTGCAGGCGCAGCAGCACCACGCCCAGCAGGAGGAGCACGAGCACCGCCACCACGGTCGCCCGCAGGAAGTTGTCGTGAAGCACGTCCAGGACGAAGGCCGTCGGGCTTCTCCCAGAGGGCGCCAATCAGGCCATCCGAGAACCACCGCAGTTGCCACTCCCCCAGCGCGAGCAGCCCGCAGAGCAGCGCGAGCACGAAACCCGCTCGGGCCAAGCGCCGCGCCAGGGTGGAATCGCGCTGGAGGGCCTCCAGCCCCGCGCCAGCCCCCAGGGCACACGGGAACAGGAAGTAGGGCAGCAGCTTCTCCGGGTAGCGGAAGGAGCTCCAGAGGGGGAGCCACTTATAGAGCCACCCGTACAACGGCAACTGGTGCGCCAGCGTCAGGGCCAGGAGGAAGAGCGCGAGCCCGGTCACCTTCCAGGTCAACGGCTCGCGCCGGTACGTCCAGAGAGCGCCCCCAGGAGCAGGACGGCCGGGAGTCCCATGTACGCCGAGGACACCCAGAAGCCGCCAAAGCCTGACTGGAACAGCTCGTCGGCCATCCTGGCCGAGGCCACCACTCCGGAGGCCGGCTCGATGAAGAGCGCCCCGAGACAGAGCTCGAGCAGTCGCAGGGAGTGGAACGAGTAGCGCGTGGCCCACTCGAAGGTCGGAGCACTGGGGTAGCCGTTCTTCAGGACGGAGAGGACGGGAATGCTCAGCACCGCGGACAGCAGCGCGCCAATGGCGATGAGCAGCACGGCCCGTGGCGCCACCCGCACCATGCTGGAGCGCGCCGGACGCAGCAGCACGAGCACCAGCAGCATGACGTTGCACATCGCGAAGCTCTGGGGGTCTCCGCTGAAGAGCACGAGCACGAGCGGGATGACGGCGGCCGAGGCCCACCGCGCGGAGGGCTGACGGAGAAAGTGCTCCGCGCCCCAAAGGGCCCAGGGGAACGTGGCGGCCGCCAGGAGGTAGGACTGGTTGTTGCTGATGCCCACCATGTAGCCGCCCAGCGCGTAGGTGAGCCCCGCCAGCAGCGCGGCCCCACGCCCCATCCCCCACAGCCGACCGAAGAGGTACACGCCTCCCAACGCGGCCACATAGGCCAGCAGCGTGATGACCTTGAACGCCGTCCCGAGCGACAGCAGCAGGTAGAGCAGGTTGGTGGGGTGGAACGCCCCGGAGACGAGCATGCCCGCGAAGGGCTGCCCCAGCCCGTCATACGGGTACCAGTCCGGGAGCTGGAGCTGGGACACCCGCGCGGCCCAGTACTGCTTGAGCGGGTAGTAGACCAGGAGGGTGTCGCGCGAGATGAAGATCTCGCCGGAGAAGGTCGCCCGGTGGAAGTAGAGCAGCGGGAGGGCGAAGATGGCGGCCACCACCGCGAGGCGGGCCCTGGCCTGTTGGGAGAGGGGCATGTGCGCGGAAATACTTCTTCATACAGCCGAAGCCCGCCAGACATATGGGGTTGTCATCTTCTACCCTGCGACCCGGGGGCATGCGCCTGACTGCCCACGCCTCAAGCAGCGGGACATGGAACCCCCTCTCTTGCCCCCGGGTCGTATCTTCAGCGGTGTTACCCGAGTGGCGGAGGGCACGGAGGGAGGAGACCTGGCCATGGAGCAGACGACACACCCCACCACGGACGAAGGCACCATCCAGGTGCTGCTGGTCGAGGACGACGAGCGGCTGGCCCGCCTCACCTCCCGCTACCTCCAGGAGCACGGCATCCTCGTCACCACCGCCCACACCGGCCCCGAGGGGCTGGGCGAGGCGAGCCGCCATGCCTATGACGTCATCCTGCTGGACCTGATGCTCCCCGGTCGCGATGGGATGGAGGTGTGCCGCGAGCTGCGCACGCGCAGCGACGTCCCCATCATCATGGTCACGGCCCGCGGCGAGGAGGCCGATCGGGTGCTCGGCCTGGAGACAGGCGCGGACGACTACCTCGCCAAGCCCTACTCCTCGCGCGAGCTGCTCGCTCGCATCCGGGCCCACGTGCGGCGCTCCCGAGGTCGGGCCGGGCCCTCCTCCCAGCCCATCCAGGCCGGCAAGCTGTCGTTCGATCCCCGCAGCCTCCGCGCCACGCTCGACGGCAAGGCCCTGCCGCTGACCACGTACGAGTTCGGCCTGCTGCGCGTCCTCGCCGAGCGCGCCGGACGCGTGCTGAGCCGCGAGCAGCTCCTGGACCTGGTGAAGGGGAACGCGGAGGAGGTGTTCGACCGCTCCGTCGACGTCCACATCTTCCGCATCCGCCAGAAGATTGAAGAGGACCCCCGCAACCCCAAGCTGCTCAAGACGGTGCGCGGCGCGGGCTACCTGCTCGCCACCGGAGATGAGGCATGAGCTTCCGGCGCCCACGCATCCCCGGCAGCCTGCTGCTGCGCATCTACCTGGTGGGCCTCGCGCAGCTCCTGCTCATCGCCCTCGCCTTCAACGTGGCCCGCAGGTACGCCATGGAGGGGCCCCGACGGCACTTCTTCGAGCGGAACGCGGTCTACGCCGTCTCCGAGTGGGCCCGGTTCCGGGACCAGCCGGAGGAGCTGCAAGGGGCGTTGGACCGGGCGGGCCAACAGCTCCGGCTGCGGGTGACGATGCGCGCCGCCGATGGCCGGCTTCTCGCCTCCAATATCTCCCCGCCCCGCCCCCCACTCTCCGCCGAGGAGCTCCAACGACTCGCGCAGCAGCGCGAACTGGACAGGCCCGAGCCGCCTCACGTCATGGTGGTGGCCATCCCGGAGACGGGCCCGCTGGAGGCCTACGCCACGCTGGAGCACCCCCCTCCCCCCGGGCTTCCCCCAGACCTGGGGCTCATGATCGCCGCGGTCCTCGGGTGCACGGCCATCACGTCCATCGTCTTCGCCCGCTCCCTCGCCGTGCCCCTCCAACGGCTGGCCGCGGCGGCGCGGGCCTTCGGCGCGGGCACGCTGAGCGTGCGCACGGGCGTGCGCCGGCGCGACGAGCTGGGACAGGTGGCCGAGGCCTTCGACGAGATGGCCGAGCGACTCACCCTCCTGCTGAGCTCGCAGAGGGAGCTGCTCGCCAACGTCTCGCACGAGCTGCGCACCCCTCTGTCCCGCATCCGCGTGGCCCTGGACCTCGCCAACGAGGGAGATGCCACGTTGGCGCGCGAATCCCTGGCGGACATCGCCGAGGATCTCAACGAGCTGGAGCGGCTGGTGTCGGACGTGCTCACCGCGGCCCGGCTGGACCTCACCACGGGCCAGACCCCCGGCGCCACGCCGCCGCTGCGCCTGGAGCTCGTGGAGGCCCAGTTCCTGGTGGACAAGGCCGCCGCGCGCTTCCGCTCCGCCCGTCAGACGCACCGGCTGGAGGTGAAGGTGGACGGGCCACTGCCCATGCTGGAGGCGGACCCGGTGCTGCTGCGGCGCGCCATCGACAACCTGCTCGACAACGCGGGCAAGTACTCCGAGCCGGGCACCACCGTGCGACTGCTCGCCCACTCCACCGCCGAGGGGCTCCAGGTGGAGGTGGCCGACGAGGGCATGGGCATCGACGCGAGCGACATGCCCCGCATCTTCACCCCCTTCTTCCGCAGTGATCGCAGCCGGGCGCGGAAGACGGGAGGCGTCGGGCTGGGGCTCGCCCTCGCGCGCCGCATCGTCATGGCCCACGGGGGCTCGCTCACCCTGGAGAGCCAGCCCGGCGTGGGGACGACGGCCCGCATCACCCTGCCCGCCGCCCCGGATGCCGGGCGGACGGCCGAGCAGGGCGACCTGGCCCGTCATCTTTCGTAACAGTCGCGAGATTCACCGAAACATCCCGGCGCATAGATCCTGACCCATGAGGTCAACGACCGAGTCGCCGCGACGCGAGGAGCCATCCGTCCCCACCAGACCCACGCCCGTGCCGGAGGCGCCAACCCGGCGCTGGCACCTGCCGAGGCGATGGCCGCTGGGGTTGCTGCTCCTCGCCGCGGTGGTGCTCGCGGGCGTGTGGCTGGCCCGACCCAAGACGAAGGATTCGGCGGCCAGCTTCGAGACGACGGCGGTGCAGCGGCGCGACGTCGAGTCGCGCGTGACGGCGACGGGGACGGTGTCCGCGCTGGTGACGGTGCAGGTGGGCAGCCAGGTGTCCGGCCGCATCCAGGAGATCCTCGTCGACTACAACTCGCCGGTGAAGAAGGGCCAGGTGATTGCCCGCATCGACCCGCAGCTCCTCCAGGCCGCGCTGGAGCGGGCCCGAGCCAACCTGATGGCCGCGAAGGCCAACGTGCAGCGGGCGCGGGTGGAGGCGGACAACGCCCGCCGTCAGGCCGAGCGCTCCGGGTCCCTGCGCGCGCAGCAGTTCATCTCCCAGGCGGAGCTGGACACCGCGGAGGCCACCGCCCAGGCGGCCCAGACCCAGGTGACCTCGGCCGAGGCCTCGCTGGCGCAGACCCAGGCGGCGCTCAACGAGGCGAACGTGAACCTGCGCTACGCCACCATCGTCTCGCCCACCGACGGCATCGTCATCTCGCGCAGCGTGGACGTGGGCCAGACGGTGGCGGCCTCGCTGCAGGCGCCCACCCTGTTCACCATCGCCGAGGACCTGCGCAAGATGCAGGTGAACACCAGCGTCGCCGAGTCCGACGTGGGCCGGCTGGAGGACGGCATGCACGCCACCTTCACCGTGGATGCCTGTCCCGGCGAGAGCTTCGAGGGCGTCGTCCGGCAGATCCGCAACGCGGCCCAGACGGTGCAGAACGTCGTCACCTACGACGCCGTCATCGACGTGGCGAACCCGGAGCTGAAGCTCAAGCCGGGCATGACGGCCAACGTCACCTTCATCTCCGCGCACAAGGAGAACGTGCTCACCGTGCCCAACGCGGCGCTGCGCTTCCGCCCGCCCCAGCCTCCCGAGGGTACGGGCAGCGCGGGTCCCGGCGTGGGCGGCGTGGGCGCACCCGGGAAGTCCGAGCCCGGCACCAGGACGGTGTTCGTCCTGCGCGAGGGGCGGCCCACGCCCGTGCGCGTGAAGCCCGGGGTCACGGACGGCTCGTACACGGAGGTGGAGGGAGAGCTGCGCGAGGGGGACCGGGTCATCACCGCCCTGGCCTCGGATGCAAAGCTTCCGCAGGGTGCCAGCTCCGGCCAGGGACACGGGTGGCGCGAGGTCCAGTGGTGGGTTCCGTCCTCCGGGGCCCTTCTAGGTGGGGGAGGGGCACGACATGAACGGAAATCACGAGCAGACGCCGCTCATCGCCTTGCGGGGCGTGAGCAAGATCTACCGGACGGGAGACGTGGAGGTGGCGGCCCTGCGGAACGTGGACTTCACCGTGGAGTCCGGCGAGTTCGTGGCCATCATGGGCTCGAGCGGCTCGGGCAAGTCCACGCTGATGAACATCCTGGGCTGCCTCGACCGGCCCACCTCGGGCCAGTACCTGCTGGGCGGCCAGGACGTGTCGCGCCTGGACCGCACCGAGCTCGCCATCGTGCGCAACCGCACGCTGGGCTTCGTCTTCCAGAGCTTCAACCTGCTGGCGCGCACCAGTGCCCTGGAGAACGTGGAGCTGCCGCTGCTCTACGCCGGAGTGCCCGCGCGCGAGCGGCGGAGGCGGGCACGCGAGGCGCTCGAGCGGGTGGGCCTGGGAGCGCGCCTGGACCACCACCCGAGCCAGCTCTCCGGCGGCCAGCAGCAGCGCGTGGCCATCGCCCGCGCGCTGGTCAGCCAGCCGCGCGTCATCCTCGCCGACGAGCCCACGGGCAACCTGGACTCGCGCACCAGCGTGGAGGTGATGGCGCTCTTCCAGGAGCTGCGCCACGAGGGCATCACCCTCGTGCTGGTGACGCACGAGCCGGACATCGCCGGGTACGCCGGGCGCGTGGTGGTGATGAGGGACGGGCGCATCATCTCGGACCGGCGCCAGCAGCCGGTGCCCGCGGAAGTGCCCCCGCTCGTGGAGGCCGTGTCATGAACCTCCTGGAGACCCTGTCGCTGGCGGTGCACGCGCTGCTGCGCAACAAGATGCGCTCCTTCCTCACCACGCTGGGCATCATCATCGGCGTGGGCGCCGTCATCGCCATGGTGGCCATCGGCGATGGGGCCCGCGCCAACGTTCAGAAGGTGTTCGACTCCATGGGCACCAACCTGCTCATCGTCATGCCCGGCTCCACCAACTCAGGAGGCGCGCGGGGCGGGTTCGGCAGCCAGCCCACCATCACCTGGGACGACCTGGAGGCCATCCGCACCGAGGTGCCGAGCGTGCGCGCCGCCGCCCCCGAGATGCGCACCAACACCCAGGTGTTCTCCGAGGACCAGAACTGGACGACGAGCGTGACGGGCACCACGCCCGACTTCTTCGACGTGCGCGTCTGGACCATCGCTCGGGGAAGGCGCTTCACCGAGGCGGACGTGGAGGCGGGAGCCAAGGTGGCCGTCATCGGCCAGACGGTGGTGGAGAAGCTCTATCGGCGCGGGCTTCGATCCGGTGGGCCAGGTCATCCGCATCAAGAAGACGCCCTTCACCATCATCGGAGTGACGGCGCGCAAGGGCCAGTCCCCCATGGGACAGGACTACGACGACAGCATCCTCATCCCCGCCACCAGCTTCCAACGGCAGGTGCAGTCGCAGAGCCTGGGCAAGTACCTCTCCGGCATCATCTTCGTGCAGGCCGAGGCCAGCGCCGGCACCGCGAAGGCCCAGCAGAACGTCACCGAGCTACTGCGCGAGCGGCACCGCATCTCCGAGGGCGAGGCCAACGACTTCGACATCCGGAACCTGTCCGAGCTGGCCAACAGCCGGCAGCAGAGCACCGAGACGCTGAGCCTGCTGCTGGCCTCCATCGCCGCCGTGTCGCTGGTGGTGGGCGGCATCGGCATCATGAACATCATGCTGGTGAGCGTCACCGAGCGCACCCGCGAGATTGGCGTGCGCGTGGCGGTGGGCGCGCGGCCCCGGGACATCCTCCTCCAGTTCCTGATCGAGGCGCTGGCGCTGTCGCTGCTCGGGGGGCTCATCGGCACGGCGGCGGGCCTCGGCATCGCACGGCTGCTCGCGGCCCAATTCCAGTGGCCCCTGCTCGTGCGGCCGGACGTCATCTTCCTGGCGCTCGGCTTCAGCGCGCTGGTGGGGGTGGGTTTTGGCCTCTACCCGGCGCGCAAGGCGTGCCGGCTCGATCCCATCGACGCACTGAGGTACGAGTGATGCGAACGCTCTTCCCGCTTCTCGCCCTGCTGCTCGCCGCCACCCCTGCGTGGGCCCAGCAGCGCGTCCTCACCCTGGACGAGGCCCTGCGCACCGCCACGGAGCGACAGCCCCAACTGCGCCAGGCCCAGGCCAACACCGCCGCGGCGAACGCCCGCGTGGACCAGAACTTCTCCTCGCTACTGCCCCAGGTGAGCGCCAGCGCCACGTACCAGCGCTCCCTCAGCGACAATGACGGCGGCCTGGGCACGACGACTCCCTCCGGCTTCATCAGCCGCGAGGGCCTCAACGTGGGCGCCTCGGTCAGCCAGCTCCTCTGGGACTTCGGCCGCACCACCGGCCGGTGGCGCTCGGCCCAGCAGTCCGCCCAGGCTCAGAGGTCCACCGAGACCCAGACGTCGCTGAACGTGCTCGCCAACGTCCAGAGCGCCTACTTCAACGCCCTCGCCCAGCAAGCCCTGGTGCAAGTGGCCCAGGAGACGCTGGAGAACCAGAAGACGCACCTGGCGCAGGTACAGGCCCAGGTGCAGGTGGGCACCCGGCCGGAGATTGATCTGCTGCAGCAGCGCACGGAGGTGGCCAACGCCCAGGTGCGGCTCATCCAGGCCCAGAACAACGCGGCCACCAGCAGGGCCCAGCTCAACCAGGCCATGGGCGTGGAGGGCTCCACCCAATACACCGTCCGCGAGGAGGTGGTGGGCCGCATGGAGGGCGAGGAGCAGTCCATCGACACGCTGGTGGACGTCGCCTTCCAGGGCCGGCCGGACCTCTCCGCGAGCGAGCACCAGTTGCGAGCCCAGGAGCAGCAGCTCTCCGCCACGCGCGCCAACTACTGGCCGAGCCTCTCCGCCTCGCTGTCGGCGACGGAGTCGGGTCCGAACCCGGCGAACCTGGACTGGGGTGTGAATGGGCAGGTGGCGCTGAGCTGGCCAATCTTCCAGGGCGGGCTCACCCGCGCCCAGGTCCGCGAGCAGCAGGCCAACCTGAACAACGTCCAGGCCCAGCGTGACGCATTGCGCCAGCAGGTGCGCCTGGAGGTGGAGCGCGCGCAGCTCGCCGTCACGGCCGCGCGAGAGAGCCTCTCCGCCGCGGAGGAGGCGCTGGTCAACGCCCGCGAGCGGCTGCGTCTGGCCGAGGGCCGCTACCGCGCGGGCGTGGGCAACATCATCGAGCTGTCCGATGCCCAGCTCTCCGCCACCAACGCGGCCGTCCAGCGCGTGCAGGCCACGTACAACCTGGCCACCGCGCGCACGGAGCTGGGGCGCGCGCTCGGGCGTCAGCTCACCCCCAACGCCTGAGCGGGCGGGGGTAATGGACATCTGTCAGGTTTTAGAGGGCTGTCCATTCTGTATGGAAAGTCTTGGTGATAGCATATGACTCGCTCGCTCGTTCACCGAGCGGGCGTTCATCCCCCTACCCCAGGAAGTTCCCATGAACACCCTCACCCGAATGGCAACCCTCGCGGCCGCGGCTGCCGCCCTCCTCGTCGCCCCAGAGGCCTCGGCCACCAACTACTCGCTGTGGATCCACGGCAAGAACGGCGGCGGCACCCAGATCGGCAACTACGCCGACTTCTCCAACTGGGGTCCCGAGCACCGCCGCGGCCGGCGTGAACAAGAAGGCCGTGAACTGGAACGGCTCGCAGCGCATCGGCGCGCAGAACGGCTACATCCGCAACGCGCTCGACTGCTACTGCACCGGCAACAACTGGTGCTACATCGCCGTGCACAGCGCGGGCAACCTGCAGATCGGCTACGCGCTGTCGCCTCTACGGTGGCTCGGCGCGCTACAAGAAGAACGCCACCCCCAACTCCAGCGGCGTGTGCGGCAACACCGACGGCACCACCCAGACGGGCTGGAACATCAAGTGGGTGGACGTGGCCTCGCGGCGCCGGCGGCGGCAGCGAGCTGGCCGACCACGGGCGAGTGGGCGGCGAGCGACCCCATCGTCGGCGACCTGGTCACCACCACGGCGCGCTCCCTGTACAACCACAACACCACGCGCTCGAAGTGGTTCTACATGTTCGCCGGCGCCGAAGGGCACGGTCTACTCCGGCCTCCTCCCGGGCCAGGACGACGAGGCCGTGGCCTACCACTCCACCGGCGGCGTCTCCGGCAGCGCGGGCGGCAGCTTCTGCAACCCCGGCGACTGGTTCTGCGACGGCACCCTCAACACCGGGCACCAGCGGCACCAGCAACGGCGAGCGCGCCATGTGGACCTACCACACGGTGGACTTCCGCGACGACGGCGAGAACTACGACCACTACCAGAACGGCAACTGGGAGAACATCGTCGGCGTGGTGCGTGCCGACATGGCCACCTACGCCTACTGAGTCAAAGCCTCACACGGAGCGGGCGCCCCGCTAGCGGGGTGCCCGTCTCGCGCCCCCGCGAGAGCCCCTGTTGTCCTCTCGCGGGGGAAGCGGCTATTCAGGACGCCTTCACCCCACCACGCGAGGCAACACGACGTGACGGCACCTGACGCGGCCCCGACGCCCGAGAAGTCCCAATCCACCTGGAAGGTGGCCGCCGCGAGCTTCATCGGCACGACCATCGAGTGGTACGACTTCTTCCTCTACGGCACCGCGGCGGCGCTGGTCTTCAACCGCTCTTCTTCCCGTCCTTCGACCCGCTGGTCGGCACGCTCGCCGCGTTCGCCACCTTCGCCGTGGGCTTCGTCGCCCGGCCGCTCGGCGGCATCGTCTTCGGCCACTTCGGCGACAAGATCGGCCGCAAGTCCATGCTGTGCGCCACGCTGATGATCATGGGCGCGGCCACCTTCGCCATCGGCCTGCTGCCCACCTACGAGCAGATCGGCGTCTGGGCCCCCGTGCTGCTGGTGCTGCTGCGCGTCCTGCAGGGCTTCGGCCTGGGCGGCGAGTGGGGCGGCGCGGTGCTCATGGCCGTGGAGCACGCCCCCGCGCACCGGCGCGGCTTCTACGGGAGCTGGCCGCAGATCGGCGCTCCCGCGGGCCTGCTGGTGGCCAACTGGCGTGTTCTCCATCTTCTCCCGCCTGCCCGAGGAGCAGTTCCTCTCCTGGGGCTGGCGCGTGCCCTTCCTGCTTCAGCGCCGTGCTCATCGGCATCGGCGTCTTCATCCGCCTGAGCGTCGCCGAGTCCCCCGCCTTCCGCGCCGCCCACAAGGCCCCCGGCTCCGGCCCGAAGCTGCCCATCGCTCGAGGTGCTGCGCACCTACCCCAAGCAGATCCTCCTCGCCATGGGGGCGCGCTTCGCCGAGAACGGCTTCTTCTACATCGTCACCACCTTCGTGCTCACCTACGGCACCGAGCGGCTCGGGATGGAGCGCTCCACCATGCTCAACTGCGTGCTCGGAGCCACCGTCGTCCACCTGGTGGCCATCCCCGCCTTTGGAGCCGCCTCGGATCGCTTCGGCCGCCGGCCCGTCTACCTCGGCGGCGCCCTGGGGTGCGCGCTGCTGGCCTTCCCCTTCTTCTGGCTCATCGACACGAAGGCGACGGGCCTCATCCTGCTGTCCATCACGCTCGGCATCATCGCCCACGCCGCCATGTACGGGCCGCAGGCCAGCTTCTTCTCCGAGCTCTTCGGCACCCGCGTGCGCTACAGCGGCGCGTCGCTGGGCTACCAGCTCGCCTCCGTGTTCGCCGGCGGGCTGTCGCCCCTCATCGCCACCTGGCTGCTGACGGAGTCCGGCGGCAAGGCGTGGCCCGTGTCGCTCTACATGGTGGGCCTCGCGCTCGTCACCCTCGTCTCCGTCTACCTCTCCGCCGAGACGTTCCGCGGGAACCTCTCCGAGGCGGCCCCCACGGCCCCCGCGGACGGCGCCGCGGGGACCGACAAGAAGCGCGAAGTGGCCTGACGGCTCGACTCAGCGGGCCGTCCAGCCGCAGTCCATCACCTGGGCGGCCCCGGTGATGCCGCCCGCGGCCTCCGAGCACAGGAAGGACACGTAGGCCGCCACCTCGCTCGGCTCCAGCAGGCGCTTCACCGCCGCTGGGGCCAGCATGATGCGCTCGACGACCTCCTGCTCGGACAGCCCGTTCACCCGGGCCTGGTCGGCGATCTGCTTCTCCACCAGCGGCGTGCGCACGTAGCTGGGGCAGATGGCGTTCACCGTCACGCCCTTGTCCGCCGCCTCCAGCGCCACCGTCTTCGTCAGCCCCATCAGCCCGTGCTTCGCCGAGATGTAGGCCGACTTGTACGGCGACGCGACCAGCCCGTGCAGCGAGGAGACGTTGATGATGCGCCCCCACTTCCGGGCGTACATCAGCGGCAGGGCATACCTGGTGAGCAGGAAGGGCCCCACCAGCATGATGCGGATCATCTGCTCCCAGCGGTCCTCGGGGAACTCCTCCACCGGGGCCACGTGCTGCAGCCCGGCGTTGTTCACCAGGATGTCCAGCCGATCCCACTCCTTCTGGGCCCGGTCCACCAGCGCCCGGCAGTCCTCACGCGAGGACACGTCCGCCCGCTGGGCGATGGCGCCCGGAATGCCCTCGGCCACCGCTCGCGCGCCCGCCTCGTCCAGGTCCGACACGAGCACCCGGGCGCCCCTCGCGCCCAGGTCCTCCGCCACCGCCCGGCCGATGCCGCTCGCCGCGCCCGTGACGAGCGCGCACTTTCCCGTCAGCTCTCCCATGGGCGTGCTCATTAGAGGATCATCCGCAGCGTGAGGAAGCCGGACAGGTCGCGCTCCTCGAGCTCGGGCTTGCCTTCGATCTTCTTCGAGAAGGTGGCCACGCGCGCGCCGAGCGCCACCTGGTCGAACATCCACCAGGTCGCGCCCACGTTGAGGTAGGTGATGTTCGTGGAGAGGACGGGCTCGCTGGCGGCCGTGGAGCCCGTGGGGGGAACGAAGGAAGGCGTGTGGTCCGCCACGCGCACGAAGTTGAAGCCCACGCCCGACTTGCCAGAGAGGAAGACGTCCAGACCGCCGGAGAGGGTGAGCGCGTCGAAGCGCGTGTCCAGGAGCTGGTTGCCGTAGCCCGAGGCCGAGTTCACCACGTCGTTCTGCACGCGCGCGACGTTGAAGAAGGGCTCCACCGCGAAGGGCAGCGCCGGCACCATGCCCTTGAGCTTGAGCTTCACGTTGCCGCGGGCGTTGTAGCCCTGAATCGGCGGATCCTCGATGGAGTTGGCCTGGTAGTTGATGTTGAAGACCTGCACCATCGCCTTGGCCTCGAACCAGGGGTGCTCGTAGCCGAGCGAGGGGCTGATGACGCGGAAGTGGATGTCGTCATCCGGCTGGCCGTTGCGGAAGTTGCCCAGGGGCCGCTCCCAGAAGCGGCTGTTGCCGCCGAAGGAGCCGCCCACCATGAAGGAGGCCGAGGAGCTCAGCGGGTTGGCCTCGGTGTAGCTCAGGCCGGCGGTGAGGCCCCAGCGCGAGTAGCGCGCCTGCACGCCCTGGCCGCGGTTGAAGCCGGAGTAGAGCAGCGGATCTCTCGTGTACTTGTCCGCCAGGAGCACGTCGCCGATGTGCGCGGAGAAGTAGTCCACGCTGGCCGGGTCCAGGATGATGCCGGCCTCCACCGTGGCGCCCCAGCGCTGCAGGCGCAGCACCTGGTCGCGCACGGACATGGAGGCCGTGCCCTCCCAGATGCCCGAGCCGTGGCTGCGGATGTTGCGCTCGAACTCGCTGCGGAAGGTGACGTACTGCCCCAGGCGCCCCTCGAACCCGAAGCGCGCGAGGGCCACCGTGGTGATGCGGCCCTCCTTCTGCGGGTTGGGGTTGACCAGCAGGTTCTCCGACTGGATGCCGCCCGCGATGGCGATGACCGGGTTGATGAAGTACCGCTCGCTGCCGACGCCGAAGACGGGCTTGCTCTCGGGCGCCGGCGCGCTCACCACCAGCGCCTCCGGGTCCTGCTTGCTCTCGGCATCGGGCTTCTCGGGAGCCGCGGCGGGAGCGGCCTGGGGCGCGGCCTCGGGGGTGGGCGCGACCGGGGCGTCGGAGGTCTGCGCCAGGGCCGGGGCCGCCACCAGGGCGGACGCCAGCGTGCACGCGAGCGTCAGGCGGGACGCGGCGGGGAACTTCGGATTCATGGAGGAAGACTCTCTTCGGCTGCACTTCGCTAAGGGGAGACCGCCGCCCGCGCGCGGCAGCCACGAGCGCGGGCGGCGGAAGGAGACTGCCAGGGGCCGACGACTAGCGCGCCAGATACTCCATGGCGAGCCGCAGGCCCGCGTCGGAGCGCAGGGAGCCGAAGTGGTTGGCGATGAAGCCCTTGAGGAAATAGCCACTGGTGTCGTAGTCGTTGAGCGTCGTCAGCTTGTTCACCACGCACCCCGGCATGTCGATGCGCGAGGCCGCCTCGGACACGTAGAAGTCCTGGTAGTTGGCGCCCTGCTCGATGTCCGTCATGGTGATGGTGAAGTACTTCACCACGTTGCCGTTGCACTGGCCCGTCTTGCCGAAGGCGTAGTCACCGTCCGCGCACGGGGTGGCGAACAGGTCCTTCGGGCCGTTGAGCGGCTTGTGGAAGTACGTCGGCTGGTAGTTGGCGCGGCTGCCCATCTCGCAGACGATCGTGCCGCGCATGGTCGGGTTGGTGCCGCACAGCGCGCTCGGCGGGTCATAGGTGGACACGCCGTGGTTGGCGCCCGAGCCGAGGATGACGTGGCTGAGCTGCGGGAAGGGGTTGATGGCGCCCTCCACCCCGTCGACGTGCTCCACGTACAGCCGGCGGATGGCGTCACGCACCACCGTCACGCCCAGCGAGTGGCCCACCAGCGCCACCTTGCGGCCGGGGTTGTTCTTCATCACCGCCTTGACGAGCGACTGGAGGATGGGCGTGGACCAGCCGTGGTCGATGTTGCCGGCCGCGTTCTCCGTGGTGTTGTTGGCGGTGGGGTCCACCGTGGCGATCAGGTCCGTGCGGAAGTCCACGGCGATGACGTTGAAATGATCGGCGACGAGGCGCTCGGCGAGCTGGGCCCGGGCCTCCGTGTCCGGGTTGAACTGGACCTTCTCGACGGCGGCGTTGATGGGCGTGCCCGCCGGCAGGAGGAACTTCTCCCAGGTGTGCGGCCGGGTGGAGTTGCCGTGCACGAGGATGACGATGGGCTTGGAGGTGTCCTCGGCGTTCGGCGTGTACTGCTTGGCGGCGCAGGGGTAGCCGGGGATGTTGGCCTTGTCCCCATCGACGAAGCCCGTGGCGGCGTTGGGGCCACCGAAGTCGGAGCGCCCGGTCCACTTGCCGTCATTGTTGCCGTCGACGAAGGGCGTGCGACCGGTATCCGTCCGGGTGTTCGCCTTGTCGTAGTAGAGGTTGTCCACGGAGCAGCCGGGGTGGTTGCTCAGCGGGCGGTACTTGCCGTCGTACTCCTTGTAGGTCTGGGGCGTCTGCCGCTCGGTGAGCGCCGGCTCCACCATCTGGGGCGCATCCCGGAAGGACCAGTTGGCCACGTCCACTCCCTCGGCGCGCAGCTCATCCTGGCGAGCGGCGAGCTGCTTGCGGCAGCTCTCCACCGTCACCACGTCCTGTTGGCCGGTCCCGGTGTCATCCGGCTTCTCCGGCTTGTCGCACGCGAGCAGGGCGCAGGTGGCGAGTCCGGTCGCGTAGAACCGGAGGGAGTGCTTGGACATCCTCATGTGTGGACTCCTGTGGAGTAGGGAGATGAGAGGTGCCGGGTCCGTACGTGTCGGGAGGCCCCCTCCCAAAGCCGGCCTCGTTGGCGGCGGCGCCATCCTAGCGCACCTGAAGCCGGATTCATGTTTATATGATGTTAGATTCATGTTTATATGAAGATGGGTTCATGTCTGCGTGACTCGCACGTATGACATTGCGCGTCATGAAACACATGACATTGCGCGTCATGGCGCGGCGCCCTCCGGGTCATTCCCTGGAACAGAACACATAATAAAAACTCATTGGAACATGGTAAGGCATTAGCCCCACTTTCCCGGGAGCACACATGCTGAATCGACGTTTCGCAGGAGTCGTGGGTGCGGTTCTCGCCCTGACCGTACTCGGGTGCGAGCAGCTACCGCCGGAGGAGACCCCACCCCCCTTGGGGGAGCTGTACGGCTCGCTGACGCAGGTGACGAGCTTCGGGACCAACCCCGGCAACCTGAAGATGTGGAAGCACGTCCCCGCCAGCATGCCCGCCAACGCCCCGCTGGTGGTGGCGCTGCACGGATGTGTCCAAACCCCTGACGGCTACACCCTCACCGGCTGGAACGCGCTGGCCGAACAGCTCAAGTTCTACGTGGTCTACCCGGAGCAGCTCAGCGCCAACAACCAGAACACCTGCTTCAACTGGTTCGAGCCGGGTGACATCGCGCGTGGGCAGGGCGAGGCGCTCTCCATCAAGCAGATGGTCGACAAGATGATGGTCGACCACTCCATCGACCCGCGCCGCGTCTTCGTCACCGGCCTGTCCGCGGGTGGCGCGATGACGCACGTGATGGCCGCCGCCTACCCCGACGTCTTCGCCGGGGCCGCCGTGATGGCGGGCGTCCCGTACAAGTGCGCGACCACGATGAACGATGGCTTCTCCTGCATGAGCCCGGGTGCGGACAAGACGCCCACGCAGTGGAGGGACCTGGTCCGCAATGCCTACGCCAGCTACACCGGCCCCTACCCGAAAATCTCCATCTGGCACGGCACGTCCGACTACACCGTGAAGAACACCAACCAGACGGAGGCCATGGAACAGTGGACGGCGGTGCACGGCATCGACCAGACGGCGGACGTCAGCGAGACGGTCGCCGGCTACCCCCACAAGGTCTACAAGGACACCGCGGGCAACGCGCTGGTGGAGACCTACGCCCTCACTGGCATGGGGCACGGCACGGCCATCGACCCGGCGTTCAAGTTCCCCGGCACCACCGTCGCGTGTGGCACGGCGGGCTCCTTCGTGCTCGACACGGACATCTGCTCCACCTGGTACGTGGCGAAGTTCTTCGGACTCGACAACTCCGACACGGTCGCGCCCACCGTGAGCCTCTCCGCGCCCGCCAACGGCGCCAGCGTGAGCGGGACGGTGAAGGTGACGGCCAGCGCCACGGACGACGTCGGCATCTCCAAGGTCGAGTTCTCCATCGACAACACCCTGGTCGGCACCGACACGGCCTCGCCCTTCGAGTACAGCTGGAACACCGCGGCGGCGACCAACGGCCCCCACACCCTGGTGGCCAAGGCCCATGACGCCGCGGGCAACACCGCGACCTCCAGCACCATCTCCGTCACTGTCTCCGGCGGTATCTCCGACACCACGGCGCCCAGCGTGGCCATCACCTTCCCCACCGCCGGCGCCACCGTGGCCGGCGCCATCGACATCGCCGCCACCGCCTCGGATGACTTCGGCGTGACGAAGGTGGAGTTCCTCGTCGACGGCGTCGTGGTGGGCCAGGGCGTGTCGTCGCAGCAGGCCGGGCCGTACGTGTACAACTGGAACACCACCTCGTATGCCATGGGCGTCCACACCGTCCAGGCGAAGGCCTACGACGCCGCGGGCAACACGGCGGCCTCCACCTTTGTGTCGGTGACGGTGGACCAGAACTCGGTGCGCTTCACCGAGCGCTTCTCCACCAACGGCCCCGACACCGCGGGCTGGAGCCTCACCGAGTGGGCGCTGGACGCCAGTGACCAGACCGGCATGTCCGGGAGCAAGTCCATCCTCGGGGCAGCCACGCCGGCCTTCAACACCGTCACCCGCACCGCGAGCGTCAGCGTGACGCTGACGGCCAACCCCCGGCTGACCTACTGGCGGAAGCTGGACCTCTCCGGCGCCAACACCTCGGCCTCGGCGAGCTTCAAGGTCATCGTCAACAACGGCACCGACAACGTCGTGGACTCGGTGACCAAGAGCGGCATCGGCACTGTCACCGAGGCCAACTGGACGCAGCGCGCGGACATCGACCTCTCGGCGTACGCCAACCGCACCGTCATCCTGAAGTTCATCGTCACGGCGACGGACACCGGCTCGAACCTCAGCCGCGCGAAGGCCTGGGTGGACAGCATCTCCGTCGGCCCGCCGAGCGCCTCCGCCGACACCACGGCGCCCACCGTGAATGTGACCGCCCCGGCCAACGGCGCCACCGTCAGCGGCACCCTCGACGTGACGGCGAGCGCCTCGGATGCGGCCGGCGTGAAGAAGGTCGAGTTCTACATCGACGGCGTGCTGGCCGACACCGTCACCGCGGCCCCCTACGTCTTCACCTGGAACACGGCGGGCGTGGCCAACGGCAGCCACTCGCTGCTGGCCAAGGCCTATGACGCGGCGAACAACGTGGGCACGGACAACGACACCACGGTCACGGTGAGCAACGGCACCGCGGGGACGACGACGACCGTCTCGTTCAACAGCATCGCGGCGGATGACGGGTACGTGAAGGCGAACGTGGACGGCAGCTCGCCGGCGGTGGGGACCCTGACCAGTCTGGCCGTCGGCAAGGGCACGGATGCCAGGTACAACCGGACTCTCTTCTCGTTCGACACCTCCTCGCTCCCGGACACCGCCACCATCGTCCGGGCCTCGCTCAAGGTGACGCTGTCCTCCTCGTCGGCCGACCCGTGGGCCGACCCCGCCGGCAACCTCCTCTCCCTCGACCTGAAGAACGGCACGTTCGGCACGGCCGCCACCGAGACCACCGACTGGTCCGCGGCCGCCACCGCGAGCGGGGTGGCCAACCTCATCAAGTTCACCACCGGCACCCAGAGCTCGACCGACTTCAACGCCGCGGGGCTCACCGCCATCAACAAGGTGGGCAAGACGCAGGCCCGGCTCCAGTTCACGCAGAACCAGGCCGGCACCTCTTACGTCTTCCTCACCGAGGGCACCGGCGCCGTCCTGACGGTGGAGTACAAGTAGCACTCCGGGCACGGGGGTCGGGGCCACGCTCGCCCTGCCCCCCGTGCCTCACCAGGCCTCGACCTCCCGGCCGCGCTCCGCGCAAACCTGTCCGACTGTCGGACAGGTTTCTGAAAAACGCGCCCGGGAGGTCTCCCTTTTCAGGGGGCCATCCTCACCCTCGCGCGGACTCTCGCGAGGTCAGGTGCTGCTCCAGCCGCTCGAGCAGCGCCAGTTCCGCGCGGGCGCGCTCGGCCAGCGGAGCGAAGAGCAGGCGCGCGCGCACGCCCATTCCCTCCGTGAGCTCGAAGCGCCGCAGGTCCTCCGGCAGCCCGAGGAGCACCTCCGCCAGGGGGCGCACCCGGTGGAGCTGGTAGGAACCAAGGGCCTCCAGCTTCCGTACCGCCTGCTCCTCGGAAGCCCCGGTGCCCAGGGCCTCCCTCGCCGCCTCATCCATCTCCAGGCTGGCGCGCACCCGCTCCTCCAGGTCCGCGAGGACGGTGGTCGTGCTCCGCCGCGCCTCGCGGAGGATGCGCACCGGGTCGAGCACCTGGGCCACGCGGCGCCGGGCCGAGGCACTGAGCGCCGGCACCCGGCCCAGCACCCGCGCGAGGATGGGCTTGCGGTAGCTGGCCGCGAAGCACGCCACGAAGAGGGCCTCGTCGAGCGGCGCCCGGTCCAGCGCGGCCAGCGACTCCGCCAGGGAGACCAGCCCCGCCTCCGTCAGCACGTAGCGCTGGCCCCGGGGCACCTTCTTGCTCGGAGCGGCTTCCAGGGGCTCGGCCTGGCCGCTCCGGCACAACCGCGCCAGGGTCCGGCGCACCTGCGTGAGGTCCAGGTCCTGCGAGGGTCGCGTGACGTCGTGTTCCACCCAGTTGGTGAAGAGCAGGAAGAAGAAGCGCACGTCGGCGGCCCGGAAGCCTCCGGTGCGGGCTCCCGCGCCGTGCGCGGCCAGCAGCGCCGCCTGGATGAAGGTGGCCTGCGAGGTGACATGCCCGAGGCGCTCGGCGAGCGAGGAATCGCGGCTCATGGGGCGATGATGATGCCAGCATCCGCCGGGGTTCCCCACCTCGAGGTGACAGTGTCTGTACGCCAGACGGGAAGCGGGAGGCCCTTCGCCCGTAAACCCCCCGTCACCAAAAGGGGGACCCATGCTTCCGATGCTGTTCGGTATCGCCGTCGGCTGTTTCGCGCTCGAGCACCTCTTCCGCGGCTGGCGGTTGCCGCGCGTGCGCTCCTGGCACCTGCGGGTGGTGGTCATCAACCTCGTGCAGGTGGGCGTCGTGGTGCTCGCCGGCTTCACCTGGGAGCGCTGGCTGTCGGCGCAGTCGCTGTTCCACCTCTCGCGCCACCTGTCCCCGCTGGCCGGCGGCGCCGTCGCCTACTTCATCGCCACCTTCGTCTTCTATTGGTGGCACCGGGCGCGGCACGAGAGCGACCTCCTCTGGCGCCTCTTCCATCAAATCCACCACAGCCCGCAGCGCCTGGAGGTCATCACCAGCTTCTACAAGCACCCGCTGGAGATGGTGGCCAACTCCATCATTGGTGGCCTGCTCGTCTACACGGTGCTGGGGCTGAGCCCGGCGGCCGGCGCCGTCTACACCGCCTTCACCGCGCTGGGCGAGTTCTTCTACCACACCAACGTGCGCACCCCCCGCTGGGTGGGCTACCTCTTCCAGCGCCCGGAGATGCACCGCATCCACCACGAGTACGGCAAGCACCGCAACAACTACGGCGACCTGCCCTGGTGGGACATGCTCTTCGGCACCTACGACAACCCCCCGGAGTGGGACGCCACCTGCGGCTTCGATGAAGCCCGGGAGCAGCGACTGCTCGACATGCTCGCCTTCGAGGACGTCCACCAGAAGTAGGGGCCCGCCCGCTCGCCTGTCCTCCGGGCTGAGCACCGAGGGCCGGTATCCGTGCCTGAGGGGATGCGCGCGCCCCCGTGCCTCCCCATTTGAAGCACCCTACCCACTGGCGCACGCCGTCGGCGCATGTAGCCAGGTCGTCCCCCTTGGCACCGCACGTCGCGGTCCCAAGCTTCTCGATGACGCGCCGACCCCACCACCCGGTGGTGCGACCAGAGGGGGAGGGCATTGATGGCGGAGGGCTACGAACAGGCGGGACCCTCTCTGGAAGGGGTGCACCCAGGCAGGCGACTGGGCAACCGCTTCGAACTCACCCAGCGCATCAAGCAGGGCCGTGGCATCACCACGTGGCTCGGGGTGGACCTGCATACCGGGGGTCGGCTCGTCATCAAGACGACCTCCGCCGTCTCGCTGGTGCCCAACGCGCGACAGCGTCTGGAACACGAGGCGAATGTCCTGCGCTCGATGCACAGCCCCTACCTGGTGCCGGTGCTCCACTTCGGCGCCGGGGGCGACCTGGTCTTCTTGGTGACACCCTTCACCCCCGGGGTGTCGCTCCAGGAGCGGCTCACCAGTGGCACCCTCTCCGTGGAGGAGGCGCTCACCGTGGGCCAGTGCGTCCTGGCCGCCCTGGCCGAGGCCCACGCCCACGGCATCCTCCACCGCGACATCAAGCCCTCCAACATCATCGTCGAGGGCCGCCCCACCGTCGTCCGCGCCAGTCTGGTGGACTTCGGTCTGGCGCGCAGTGAGCGGTTGGACCCGACGCTGCGCGACCTGCCGGTGGGCACCGCGCGCTACCTCTCGCCCGAGCAGGCCGGGCTCCTCAACCGTCCGGTGGAGGCCACCTCGGACCTGTACGCGGTGGGGGCCGTCCTCTTCGAGACGCTCGCCGGCCACCCGGCCTTCGACGGCGCCTCCGTGGGCGAGGTGCTCCGCCAGCACCTCACCACCCGGCCCCGGCTGCGCAGCACCGGCGTGGAGGTGCCCCGCGCGCTGGAGGAGGTCGTCGCGCGCCTGTTACAGACGGACCCGCAGGACCGCTACCAGTCCGCCCAGTCCGCGCGCGAGGACCTGCAGGCGATTGAGAAGGCCCTGGCCCGCGGCGAGCAGGACCCGGAGTTGGTGGCGGGCGCGCATGACATGCGCCACAGCCTCACCGAGCCCTCCTTCGTGGGACGCCACGAGGAGCTGGCGCTGCTGGAGCGCGAGCTGGAGCGCTCGCGCGTCGAGCCGGGACGGCTGCTGGTGGTGGAGGCCGAGAGCGGCGGCGGCAAGAGCCGGCTGCTGGAGGAGTTCGCCACGCGCGCCCGCCAACACCGCGCCTGGGTGCTGCAGGGCCAGGCCCTGGCCCAGTCCGCGCAGCGGCCCTTCCAGCTCGTCGTGGACGTGGCCTCGGGCATCGCCACGGAGGCCCGGGAGCGGCCCTCACTGGCGGAGCTGCTGCGCGAGCGGCTGGTGGACCAGGCGGCGGCGGTGTGCACGGTGCTGCCCCAGTTGCAGTCGGTGCTGCGCCCGGCGCAGCAGCAGGGCCTGGGCCCCGAGTCCCTGGGTGAGACGCGCGGCATCCTCGCCCTCACCACGCTGCTGGGCGCGCTGGGCACGGAGTCCGAGCCGGCGGTGGTGCTGCTCGAGGACTGCCAGTGGGCCGACGAGCTGACGCTCCGGGCGCTGGAGAACTGGCGGCAGGCGCACCGCGACTCGGCGGGGCACGTGCTCATCGTCGTGTCCTTCCGCACCGAGGAGGTGGGGCCCGCGCACGTCCTGCGCCGGCTCAACCCGGACGCCCACCTGCGCCTGGCGGCCTTCGGCACCACCGAGGTGGCGCGGATGCTGGAGTCCATGGCCGGCAACCTGCCGCGCGAGGCCACCGAGCTGGTGTCGCGCCTGTCCGAGGGCAATCCCTTCATGGCCTCGGCGGTGCTGCACGGCCTGGTGGAGGACGGCGCGCTGGTGCCAGGCCCGCGGGGTGGCAGGTGGAGCCGGAGGCCATGGCCCACGTGCGCTCCTCGCGCCAGGCGGCCTCCTTCCTGGTCGCGCCGGCTCAAGCTGCTGCCGCCCGAGGCGCTGCGCCTGCTGTCCGTGGGCGCGGTGCTGGGCAAGAACTTCGACCTGGAGCGGGTGGCGGCCCTCTCGGGGACGCCGCGGGAGCAGGTGGCCGCCGCGCTGATGGAGCCCCGGCGGCGACACATGCTGTGGGAGGGCTCCGGCGGCCGCTACACCTTCGTCCACGACAAGCTGCGCGAGGCCCTGCTGGGGCTGCTGCGACCCGAGGAGCGCCGGGAGCTGCACCGGCTGGCGGCTCGCAGCATCGCCGCCCATCCCCCGGCGGACCCTTTCGAGCTGGCCTACCACTTCGATGCGGCGGGCGAGTATGCCCAGGCCCTCCCCCATGCCCTGATGGCCGCCGAGCGCTCCCGGCAGCAGTTCGCCCTGGAGACGGCGGAGTTCAACTACCGCATCGCCGAGCGGGGCGCGGACCGGGCCGAGGCCAGCACGCGCTTCCGCGTCGCCGCCGGGCTCGGGGACGTGCTGATGCTGCGCGGGCGCTACGATGCCGCCCAGCAGCAGCTCGAGCTGGCCCAATCGCTGGCGCGAGACAGGCTGGAGCAGGCCCGCATCTGGTTGAAGCTCGGCGAGCTGGCCTTCAAGCTCTACAAGAAGGAAGAGGCGGACGTGGCCCTGAAGCGGGGGCTGACGCTGCTGGGGCGGTGGGTGCCCCGCACCTCCGCGGCGTTCGCGCTGGGGGGCCTTCTGGGAGCTGGGGGTGCAGGCCGGACACACGCTGATGCCCCACGTGCTGATGGGGCGGCGCTCGCTCGAGCACAGCGAGGAGGACCTGCTCGCGGTGCACTTCTACAGCCGGCTGACCTACAACAGCTGGTACTTCGGCAGTCCCATCGCCACCTTCTGGACCCACCTGCGCGAGGTGAACACGGCCGAGCGCTATCCGCCCACCCTCGAGCTCGCCCAGGCCTATTCGGAGCATGCCCCGATGCTCACCATGGTGCCCTGGTTCAGCCGGGCCACCGCCTACGCGGAGAAGTCGCTCGCCATCCGCCGGGAGCTGGGGGACGTCTGGGGCCAGGGCCAGTCGCTCCACTTCTACGGGCTGGGCCTCTACGCCGCGGGCCGCTTCGAGGAGTCCATCGAGAAGTGCCGCGAGGCGGTGCGGCTGCTGCAGCGCACGGGAGACCAGTGGGAGGTCAACAACGCCCACTACCAGTACGCCCTGGCCCACTACCGGCTGGGCCGGCTGAAGGAGGCGCTGGAGTCCGCGCGGCGGCTGCACGCGGCGGCGCTGGCCATCGGCGACGGGTACGCGGTGCGCCTGGCCCTGGAGGTCTGGTCCAAGGCGGCCCGGGGCCGCATCCCATACAGCCTGCTGGAGGGCTCGCTGGCCAACCCCGGCCAGGACACGCAGACGCACGCCAACCTCCTGCTGGCCGAGGCGCTCCGCCTGCTGCACGAGGGGGACTCCGCGGGCGCGGTGTCCCTGCTGGAGAAGGCGGACACTCTGGTGGAGCAGGCCCACCTGCGACACGAGTACGTGGCCCCCATCGTGCCCTGGCTGCTGACGGCGCTGCGCATGCGGGCCGAGAACAGCTCCCCGCTCGCCCCGGGCCTGCGCGCGGAGTCGCTGAAGCGGGCCGAGAAGGTGGCGCGGCGGGCCTACAAGCTGGCGCGCAGCTACCGCAACAACCTCGCCCACGTGCTGCGCGAGCGGGGGCTGCTGGCCGCCCTGGCCGGCCACCCGCGCCGCGCCCGCCGCTGGCTGGAGGAGAGCCTGGACGTCGCCGGGGAGCTGAAGATGCGCTACGAGCGCGCCCAGACGCTCCAGACGCTCGGGCGCGTGGGCAAGGAGGTCGGCTGGCCCGAGGCCCCCGCCTGGACGGAGGAGGCCTCCCGCGAGCTCCAGGAGATGGAGCAGGACCTGGACATCGAGCCTGGAGAGAGCGCGGAGCAGCCGGAGCGCCCGGGCACCCTGTCGCTGGTGGACCGCTTCCCCCGGGTGCTGGACGCGGGCCGCCGCATCGCCTCGGCCCTCTCCCGCCAGGCGGTGTTCGACGCCGCGCGCCTGTCCATGATGGAGATGCTGCGCGCGGAGCACTGCGTGGTGTTCGACCCGGAGACGCTGCTGCCCGAGGACGAGCTGGCGGCGGCCGGCGTGGGCCACACCGCCATCGGCCGGGCCCTGGAGACGGGACGCCCGACGGTGATGGGCCAGGGCATGCCCGGCGGGGTGAGCGAGAGCATGGAGCTGCTCGGGGTGCGCTCGCTGCTGTGCGCCCCCATCCAGGTGCGCGGCAAGACGGTGGCCTGCGTGTGCGTCAGCCATCGGCAGGTGGGCGAGCTCTTCGGCGAGGACGAGGAGCGTCTGGCCTCCTTCGTCTGCATCCTCGCCGGCGCCGCGCTGGAGAACGCCGAGGGCTTCGAGCGCATGGAGGCCCTCTCCGAGGAGCAGGGCCGGCTCTACCGCGAGGAGCAGGAGGCCGTGCGGCGCCGGGACGACTTCCTCTCCATCGCCGCGCACGAGCTGAAGACGCCCCTCACCTCGCTCCAGCTCCACATCCAGGGCCTCATGTCCCAGGTGCGCCAGGGCCTGGAGCGGCTGCCCCCGGAGCGGCTCGGCGCCAAGCTGGAGTCGGCCAACCTCCAGACGCAGCGCCTGGGGAGGTTGGTGAACGAGCTGCTGGACATCTCGCGCATCGCCCAGGGGCAGCTCCTGGGTCATCTCGAGAACGTGGACCTGGTGCAGGTGGTGCGCGGGGTGGTGGAGCGCTCGCGCGAGGGGCTGGTGCGAGCCGAGTGCCCGCTGCGGCTGAACCTGCCCCCCTCCCTGGTGGGCCATTGGGACGCCATGCGGCTGGAGCAGGTGGTGGTCAACCTGCTCACCAATGCGGCGAAGTACGGGGCGGGCCGGCCCATCGAAGTCACCGTGGAAGGCGACGAGACCCAGGCGCGGCTGAGGGTGCGCGACGAGGGCATCGGCATCGCCGAGGAGGACGCCACGCGCATCTTCGAGCGCTTCGAGCGCGCCGTCTCCGTGCGCCACTACGGTGGCTTCGGCATCGGGCTGTGGATTGTCCGGGAGATTGTCCAGGCGCTCGGCGGCACCATCGAGGTGGAGAGCGCGCCGGGACAGGGTGCCACCTTCACCGTCACCCTGCCCCGCCGCGGCCCCGAGGAGCCCCAGGGCGGCAACGGCGCCCACTGAGGGAGGACCCCACCGAAGGGGCCGCCGCTTCTAGCGGCGGGTCAGCACCATGTAGATGACGTTCTGCGCGCTGTCGCGGAACATGTCCACCGAGGCGAGCTGCGCCGGGTCGATCTCCGAGGCGAAGGCACGCACCTGGTTCTCATCGCGATAGATGAGCCACCAGTCCATGAAGGCCTCGAGGAAACCGGCATCGGGGGTGCGGACGGCGAAGTTGCCCACCAGCAGGCGCCCACCGGGGCGGAGCATGCCGAACAGGAGCCGGGTGAGGCGCGCGGCCACGGACTCGGAGAGGTAGTCGTACAGACCCGCCGAGTAGATGAAGTCCTGGTCCGGGAACGTGGCCTTGCCCAGGAGGATGGAGCGGACCGAGCCACGGACGGGCCGCACCACATTCCCCGGGTGCTGCTGGGTCACCACCTCCAGGCTCACCGGGTCCTGATCGAACGCGAGGAGCTGGCCGATGCGGCCCTCGGCCACGGCGCGGGAGTGCTCGGCCTCGCGCAGGTGTCCGCAGGCCACGGAGAGCACGCGGGGCTGCTTCACGCGCTCGGCGACGGAGTCCAGCTCCCGGACCAGCAATTCCCGCCGCTCGCGCACGCTCCGGGGCCCGGACTGGCGCCACAGGAAGTGGTAGATGTCCCGCCCGAGCTGCGTCGTCCCATCCGTCTGACGCTCGTTGTAGAGGTAGTCGATGAGCACCGCGTCACCCGCGTAGCCCCGGGGCTTCTCGAAGCCGTGCCGCGTGTAGGGACACTGGTGGATGAGCGCACGCAGCGGGTGGTTGCGGACGATCTCCAGGCAGAAGCGGGTCCACTCCTCCCGGTCCCATTTGCGGTGCAGCAGGGCCAGGCCCTTGAACATGGACTCCAACCCCTGATGCAGGCTCCCGCCCTTGGCGATCTGCCAGTGGAGGTCATCCAACCAGCTGGCCGCCCGCTCGAGAGCGTTGCTCCAGTCCACCCACTCCATCACTGGAACAGCCAGTGCATTGCGCAGGGTTTTGACATCGCCAGAAAGGGCAGCATCGCTCGAAGAAGACGCCGAAGAAGAGGAGGGAGGTCCTTCCATCGCCACGTCAACGGAGTGCGTTCCCATTCCCTTCCCCCGTGACGGAAGGCCATCCGAGCGCTCGCAGGAGGGGCTGCCAGCCGGACAGGTACGAAATATGGGGGGATAAGCAACTCAGGGTGGCAGGCGTGCGATAATCACCCCGAGCGCTTCATTTTCACGGGAACTATCATGACCGTGCACACCATCCGGCAGGGCGAGACCCTCAGCGGTCTGGCTCGCAAGTACAACACCTCGGTCGATGCGCTGGCGAAGGCCAACGACATCCAGGACCCGAACCGCATCCGTGCGGGTCAGCAGCTCGTCATCCCCGATGGCTTCGACTCGCCACGTCGTCCGGCGGCGGCCAACCCGACCACCTCCCCGGACCGCTTCGAGGCACGCGCGGCCTCGGGCGGCGGTCCGGCCGCGGGGACCACCAACACCAACGCCTGGATTCCGGTGGACGCCCCGATGCGGGGAGACCCCTCCAACCGCAACGGGAGCAACTACGGCCAGGTCATCGACCAGTTCTCCGTGAACAACAACCCGCGCTACCAGCCGCGCGGGGGCAACACCTACTGCAACATCTTCGCCTGGGACGTGACGCGCGCCATGGGCGCGGAGATTCCGCACTGGGTGGACGGTGCCGGCAACCCCGCGGGGGTGGGTGCCCCGGGAGCCCGTGAGCTGGACGCCAACGGCGGCCACCGCTGGTTGGAGCAGCACGGGCCGAGCCGCGGCTGGCGCGAGGTGAGCGCCCAGGAGGCCCAGGCGCTGGCCAACCAGGGCCACCCCGCCGTGGCGAGCTGGAACAACCCGGGCGGCATCGGCCACATCGCCGTGGTGCGTCCGGGCGAGGTGACGGATCGCGGCCCCGCCATCGCCCAGGCCGGCTCGAGCAACTTCAACAACGGCCATGTGAAGGACTCCTTCGGCAACAGGCCGGTGCAGTACTTCGTCAACGACCGCGGCGTCGCTGGCCAGTCGCCCGCCCCGGCTCCGGCGCCCAGCACGCCGGCCCCCGCTCCGGCTCCGAGGGGTGGCTCGTATACGGTGCAGCCGGGTGACACGCTCGGTGGCATCGCCGCCCGCCACGGCAGCACCGTGGATGCCATCGCCCGCGCCAACGGCATCTCCAACCCCGACTTCATCCAGGTCGGCCAGCACCTCACCATCCCGGGCACCGCGGCTCCCGCGCCGGCTCCGGCCCCGGCCGCGCGGAGCTACACCGTGCAGCCGGGTGACACGCTCGGCGGCATCGCCGCCCGCCACGGCAGCACCGTGGGGGCCATCGCCCAGGCCAACGGCATCTCCAACCCCGACTTCATCCAGGTCGGCCAGCACCTCACCATCCCGGGCGCCTCGGGCACCGCGGCTCCCGCGCCGGCTCCGGCCGCGCAGAGCTACACGGTGCAGCCGGGTGACACGCTCGGTGGCATCGCCGCCCGCCACGGCAGCACCGTGGGTGCCATCGCCCAGGCCAACGGCATCTCCAACCCCGACTTCATCCAGGTCGGCCAGCACCTCACCATCCCGGGCGCCTCGGGCACCGCGGCTCCCGCGCCGGCTCCGGCCCCGGCCGCGCGGAGCTACACCGTGCAGCCGGGTGACACGCTCAGTGGCATCGCCGCCCGCCACGGCAGCACCGTGGGAGCCATCGCCCAGGCCAACGGCATCTCCAACCCCGACTTCATCCAGGTCGGCCAGCACCTCACCATCCCGGGCGCCTCGGGCACCACGGCTCCCGCGCCGGCTCCGGCCCCGGCCTCGCCGCGCTACACCGTGCAGCCGGGTGACACGCTCAGCGGCATCGCCGCCCGCTACGGCAGCACCGTGGATGCCATCGCCCGCGCCAACGGCATCTCCAACCCCAACCTCATCCAGGTCGGCCAGCAGCTCACCATTCCGGGTGGCTCGGCTCCGTCCACGCCGTCCCAGCCGGGCCCCGTGAGCGGGCCGGGTCCGGTGACGGGCCCCAGTGAGTCGGGCACCACGGGCGGGGTGAGCCTGCAGCAGCTCCGCTCCATCATGCCCAACCTGTCCGAGGCGCGCGCCAACGAGATGCTGCCGCACCTCAACCGCGCCATGGCCGAGGCGGGCATCAACACCCCACGGCGGCAGGCGGCCTTCCTCGCGCAGCTCGCCCACGAGAGCGGGGAGTTCCGCTGGATGGAGGAGATCGCCTCCGGCGCCGCCTACGAGGGCCGCGGGGACCTGGGCAACACCCAGCCGGGTGACGGCGTGCGCTTCAAGGGCCGTGGCCCCATCCAGCTCACCGGCCGCTCCAACTACACGGCCGCGAGCAACGCCCTGGGCATCGACCTGGTGAACAACCCCACCCGCGCCGCGGACCCCGACGTGGGCTTCCGCACCGCCGCCTGGTTCTGGAACACCCGCAACCTCAACAGCTACGCGGACGCGGGCAACTTCGACGCCGTCACCTACCGGGTGAATGGCGGCTACAACGGCAAGGCCAGCCGCGACGCCTACTACAACCGCGCCCTCCAGGTGCTCGGCGGGTAGTGGCGCCCAGGGCGGGAGCTACCCGTCCGAGAGCGTCCGGAGGAAGGCGACGCGCGCGCCTTCCTCCCGCGCCGTGAGTCCCGCCAGACACTCCCGGCCCGCGAGCGTTGCATTCCGCCCACACGGCCCCCACCCTCCACGGGAAGGGAGTGCCGGTGACGAATGCCAGAGGGGAGCACGCCCGTCGGTGGTGGGGTCCCGAGGGACGTCTGCTCCCCGTGGACCGCCTGCTGCTCGGCTCCATCTCCCTGCTGGCCGTGCTGGCCCCCGTCCTTCCGCAGCCGCTGCCCTTCCTCGGGGCCCTCGCCGCCAGCGCGGCGCTCGTCGTCGGCGCGGCGTGGTGGAGCGAGCGCTCGCGCGTGGGGCGCTTCGTCCACGCCTTCATCGCGATGCCCATCGTCGGCACCCTCTTCTCCATCATCGGGCCGCCCATCTCCACCCTCAATCCGGCACGCTGGGACGAGCGGTGGGCGGCGCTGGACCACGACCTCTTCGGCGACCTCGCCTGGCACTGGCACCACGCCCTGGGCCGCCCGTCGTGGTTCACCGACGCGGCCTACCTCCTCTACGTGAGCTACTACGTGCTGCCGGTGGCGCTGGGCCTCGCCCTCTACGCGCAACACCGCCGGGAGGAGTTCGAGCGCTTCGTCTTCACCACGGTGGCCACCTTCCTGCTCTCCTACGTGGGCTACTTCCTCTTTCCCACGCTGGGCCCGCGCGTGCCTCCCGAGCTGGCGGACGAGGTGCTGGGCGGCGGCGCCATCAGCCGCGCCATCCGCGCCTTCCTCCTCGCCAGCGAGAAGAACCTGTTGAATGCCTTTCCCAGCGCCCACACGGCCGTGTCCCTGGTGCTGCTCGGGCTCGGCTGGCGCGCCTTCCCCCGGATGCGGGTGCCCCTCGTGCTGCACGTGGGCGCCATCATCTTCACCACCGTCTACCTGTCCTTCCACTACGTGGTGGACCTGGTGGGCGGCATGGCGCTGGCCCTGGTGATGGTGGGAGTGGTGCCGGTGCTGCGCCGGCTGTGCGGCTCCCTGCCGGACGCGTGGAGCCTCAAGCGACACGTGGGACCGTGATGCCGTGGCGCCGCAGCACGTGCTCGATGTCGTCCGAGAGCGCCATCACGGGACGCACCGTGCAGCCCGTGGCGAAGGCCAGTTCATCGAGCAGGGCGAGGTTGCCCGGCTCGCTGGTGGCCACGGAGACGGTGCCCCGCACCTCGTCACGCCACTCGACGCGCAACGGGCACACGCGCAGGTGCGCGAGCACCCGCGGCGGCACACAGAACACCATGCCCCGAGGCACGCGCTCCAGGCCCCCACGACGGATGAAGGGCACCTGGAGCTGTTGCGCCAGGGAGATGAGCAACTGCTCCGACGAGAGCAGCCCCATCGCCACGGCGGCTTCCCCCAACCTGCACCGACACCGCGCCTGATAGGCGAGCGCGGAGGCCACCTGCGCCGATGCCAACAGCCCGCTCGCCACCCACAGCTCGCCCAGCCGCATCCACCGCACGCCCACCTCCCCCAACCCACCCGCGCTCCCCCCTTTGCGCCTCGCGTGCCACCACGAGCCTCATGATTCCAAGGGGTTGGCCCCTCCTCCCCAACGCCTCCCGCCAGAATGCTGGAACATTTTCAGGGGGTGGAGTCCCCGCCCGCTGGCGCCAGGGACCGGCGGGCCATCACCACGTGACGCCGAGGTTGAGCGTGCCGGAGTACCGGCCGCTCCCGCTGATGGAGAGGTCGGACGATCCGCCCGTGCGCGAGCGGGGGACGGGCGCGCCGACGGCGAACTCCTCATCGAAGAGGACGTTGTAGTTGAGACGCGCGTCGGCGGTGAAGGCCCCCGCGGACGTACGCACCCCCGCCCCCAGCGGGACGTTGCCCACGAGGTTGTCCCTGAGGCCCACCGCACCGCCGCGCACGTTGTAGCTGCTGAAGCCCAGGCCGCCCATCACGTAGGGCCGCACCCTCGAGGAGAAGGGGCTCACGGTGGCCGCCGCATAGAACCCGTCGCGCTCCAGGTCCCTGCCGCGCGCGCCCCTCGCGTCGAGCCCGTTCACCGCGCCCGAGTAGCCCAATTCCAGGCCCAGGAGGCGGGTCGGCTGGAGCCCCACCGAGACGCCGTAGGTGACCCCGACGTCTATCTGGGGTGCCAGGTCCAGCGTGTAGCCCTCCACACCGCCGCCCACCATCACGGACGGGGCGCGCAGGAAGGACGAGAGCCCCTGCTGTGCCAGGGCGCTCTCCGCGACGAGCGTGAGCACCACGAGGCCCGTCTTCAGAGCCGCCCTCATCCTCCCTCCTCGAGGGTCCACCCGGGAGCGGCACGCGCGAGCGCTCCCGGGTGTCGTCACTCCGGTCGGGCCGGAAGTCCCTAGCGCAGGTGCTCGGCTTTCTGCTTCACCTCCTCGGCCTTCTGGCCGGTGAGGATCTCGAGCTTGTACGTCGTCTCGGGGCCCGTGGCCGGTTCGTAGCTGACGCGCACCGGCGTGCCCTCGGAGAGGTCGTCCCAGGTCACTACCTGCCCGTCACGCTCCATCTTCGTTTTCGGGGTGAGGGCGAACCACGCCTCGGGCGCGGCCGGGTCGTCCACGGACTTCACGGCGATGCGGCTGGCGTCCTTGTCCACGCTCGTCACCACGCCCTCGCTCTTCTGCGAGAGCCCCGGCACCGCGGACTCGACGTCGCGCCCCGCCTCCTTCGTCCCGGCGCACCCCACACCGCCCAACAGCGCCCCCAGCACCACCGCTCCCAGCACCTTCATCCGCGTCGTCATGGCCTTCGGACCTCCCTCATGAGTTCCGAGCCGGCATGAGCCGTGCTCGTGGCCTGTCCGAAGCTAGGAACCCCGGAGGGGGAGCGCCAAGGAGGACGGCGCCCCGAGGCCCCGGCGCTCGCCCTCCAGAGTGCCGGACGGGCAGGCCGCCGAGCCAGGGGGTTGCCTACCCCCGAGGCCCGCGAGCCGCAGGCACTCACGCCCGGAGCGGCTTCACGGTCTCGGGGCACTCCCAGTAGGTGTACTCGCACGTGGCCGCGGCGGGGTCGCACGGCACCTGCATCACGGTGATGAGCTCGCACGGGTGCGTCGGCACGCCGGGCTCCAGGCCCGCCGGTCCCGATACGGGCGGTGGGGCGGCGACGCCGTTGCCCCCGAGGGGACGGTTCACCTGCCGGGATGCCCCACCCCGCGGCTCCTCCTCGTGCTCGTGCGCGGGAGACCCCCACGTCAGGCACGCCACCGGCAGCAGGGCTGGCGCCGTCCCCAGCACCGCACCCAGCACATACAGCTTCGTGTTCATGATTCCCCCTTCCCGGGGTGACCCCCTCCACGCCCTCGGGCGCGGCGGTTCCGGTCCAGCCGCAGGGACGAACCTGGCAACGAAGACTGACAGGGGTTTTCGACGCGGGGCCCTCTGGGGTTAGAGTGCGCCGGCACCCCGGAGCACAGCAACGCATGCCCTTCCAGATCAACGTCTACGAGGCAGACCGCATCATCGACGTCGTCTACCCGCCGCAGCCCACGGCGGAAGACGTAACGGACTACCTCAAGCGCATCCGCGAGACCATCATCCGGATGGGCGGCCCCTGGAGCGCGCTGGTCGACCAGGGACGGCTCCGGGTGATGCCGCCGGAGATGGTGGCCACCATGGCCAGCCTCAACGCCTTCGCGCAGCTCCACGGGATGAAGCGCTCGGCGCGCGTGGTGAGCGATGCCGCCTCCGGCCTGCAGGCCTGGCGCATGACGAAGCAGGCCATGCTCACCATCCCCACGCGCACCTTCGAGACGCGCGAGGCCGCGATCTCCTGGCTTCGCAACCCCGACGACGAGTAGCCCGCCCCAGCCCGCGGGCTGTCGGCACCCTCACGCTCCGTCAAAAGTTCGTCTCGGTACGGTCTCTTTGAGGCATCATGCGTTGACCAGACTTCCTGGTCTGGCATGTTTTTCCACCCTTCAAGAGACCAAGACAGGAGCGATTCCCCATGAGACATCCCAGGCCCGGGTTCCAGGCCCGTCCCCTCGTGGGCGCGCTGGCGTGCGCCCTCACCCTCGCAGCGGGCTGCGGCCCGGCGGAGGAGCTGGACGCGGTGAAGGGCGAAGAGGCTCCTTCGCTCGGCACGCAGGAGAAGCCGGTCGTCTACGGCACGGACAACCGGCAGGACGTGTACGCGCACACCGACGCCACGCTGAGGGCGCGCGCGCAGCAGGCCACGGTGGCGCTGATGAATCCGTCGGACTTCAACGCGACGAACCCCAACAACGTCACCTTCAACGGCTCGACGCTGGGCTCCGCCTACAACCTCTGCACCACCGAGCGCTTCCGGGACGACCCCACGGCGGCCTTCTGCTCCGGCACGCTCATCGACGACGACCTGGTGCTCACCGCGGGCCACTGCGTCACCAGCGCCACGGACTGCACCAACACGCGCTTCGTCTTCAACTACTACCGGCCGGCGGCGGGCACGCTGCAGACGGTCACCACGGCGGACATCTTCAGCTGTGCCTCCATCGTGGCGCGCCAGCAGGGCACGGTGGGCACGCAGAACCTGGACTACGCCGTCATCCGGCTGGACCGGTCGGCCGCGCCGCGCTTCACCCCGGCGCCGGTGCGCACGGGCAACACCGCGCTGTCGGCCGGGCAGAACGTGGCCGTCATCGGCAGCGGCAGCGGCATTCCCTTCAAGATTGACGCGGGCGGCTCGGTGCGCGACGCGCGCTCGGGCACGCTGGACTACTTCGTGGCCAGCACGGACACCTTCGGTGGCAACTCGGGCTCGGGCGTGTACGAGACGAGCACCTACACCGTGGCGGGCATCCTCGTGCGCGGCGAGACGGACTACGTCACCAGCGGCACCTGCAAGGTCGTCAACGTGTGCGGCGAGACGGCCTGCCGCGGCGAGGACATCACCTACGTCTACCCGGCCATCAGCGCCTTCTGCACCGCCACCAACAACGCCAGCACCCGGCTGTGCAGCGGCCTGCCGCCGCCTCCGCCGCCCCCGGCCAACTCGTACGCCTACACCGCGACCAACACCAATAGCGCGCAGCAGAACACGGTGGACAAGACGCTCACGTTCGCCGCGGGCGACGTCGTGGAGGTGGGCACCTGCGGACTGGCCGGCGCCACCAACTCCGGTGACACCTACCTGCGCATGAAGAACTCCGCGGGCACCGACGTGGCCTCCAACGACGACGGGAGCATCTGCGGCAGCGGCGCCCGTGGCTCCTACTTCAAGTACACCGTGCCAGCGGCGGGCTCGTTCACCATCCGCGGCGGCTGCTACTCCAGCGGGAGCTGCGGCGGCACCGTGGTGTGGAAGGTGACGCCGGGCGGCACGGGCGGTGGCACCAGCGGCTCGTTCGCCTTCAGCGCCAGCAACACCAACAGCGCCCAGCAGAACACCGTCAACCAGAACGTGACGCTCGCGGCCGGCCAGGTCATCCAGCTGGGCACCTGCACGGTGGCGGGCGCCTCCGGCACCGGCGACACCTACCTGCGCCTGTACGGCGCGTCCGGCACGCAGGCGGCCTCCAACGACGACTCCTGCAACCAGCTCTCGTACCTCACCTACACCGTGCCCGCGGGCGCGGGCGGCACGTACCAGATCCGCGCCGGCTGCTACTCCAGCAACAGCTGCAGCGGCACGGTGGCCTACACCATCCAGTAGGACATACGGCCGGAGCTCCAACGGCTCGGGGTCGCTCGCCCTCGTGGCGGGCGGCCCCGCTTTCACCCAACCGCCGCTTGACAGTCTGGAGGGCGGGATCTAACGCGAGATGTCATATGAGTACCTCCACGTTCCCCTCGCCCTCTACTCCGGTGTCCATCGAAGGTCCCCTGAAGGTCCTGCTGCTGGAGAACATCCACGCATCCGCCGAGGAGATGCTCACGGCGGAGGGCTACTCCGTGGAGCGGCTCAAGGGAGCACTCAAGCCCGAGGAGCTGGAGGAGCGCATCCAGGGCGTCCACCTGCTGGGCATCCGCAGCAAGACGAACATCTTCGAGCCGGCCCTGGCCAAGGCGCCCAACCTGCTGGCGGTGGGGGCCTTCTGCATCGGCACCAACCAGGTGGACCTGAACTCGGCCAACTGCAACGGCGTGCCCGTCTTCAACGCGCCCTTCAGCAACACGCGCAGCGTGGCGGAGCTGGTCATCGCGGAGATCATCATGCTCACCCGTCAGCTCGGCGACCGCAGCCGCGAGGTGCACGCGGGCCAGTGGCGCAAGGTGGCCACGGGCAGCCACGAGGTGCGCGGCAAGACGCTGGGCATCATCGGGTACGGGCACATCGGCTCGCAGCTCGGCGTGCTGGCCGAGTCCATGGGCATGCGCGTCATCTTCTACGACGTCATGACGAAGCTGCCGCTGGGCAACACGCGCGCCACGTCGACGCTGAACGAGCTGCTGGAGTCCTCGGACTTCGTGACGCTGCACGTGCCGGCCACGCCGTCCACCGAGTGGATGATGGGCGAGGCCCAGCTCGCGCGGATGCGCAAGGGCAGCTACCTCATCAACGCGAGCCGCGGCACGGTGGTGGATATCCCCGCGCTGGCGAAGGCGCTCAAGTCGGGCCACCTGGCGGGTGCCGCGGTGGACGTCTACCCCTCGGAGCCGGAGACCAACAGCGACGGCTTCGTCACCGAGCTGCAGGGGCTGCCCAACGTCATCCTCACCCCGCACATCGGCGGCTCGACGGAGGAGGCGCAGGCGGCCATCGGCAAGGAGGTGGCCACCTCGCTCATCAAGTACGTGAAGACCGGGGCCACCACGGGCGCGGTGAACTTCCCGCAGGTGGAGTCGCCGTTGATTCCGGGCACGCACCGCATCCTCAACGTGCACCGCAACGTGCCCGGCGTGCTCCGCGACATCAACAAGATCGTCTCGGATCTCAACGCCAACATCCACGCGCAGGTGCTGAGCACCGACTCGAACATCGGCTACCTGGTGATGGACCTGGACCAGGACGTGGCCGACCAGGTGTGCACGGCCATCGCGGGCCTGAAGACGGACATCAAGACGCGCATGGTGTCCTGAGCCCGTGCATCAAGGGGCCGGCTCTCAACCGGCCTCGGGCGCCTCGGAGAACCAGAGCGCGTCCAGTTCCAGCTCGAGGGCCTCGAAGGGCTCGACACGGATGCGGGCGTTGCCGCTCCAGGAGCCCTTCTCCAGCCACTCGCCCCCATGGAGCCGCAGGACTTCCAGGGTGCGGAGCACCGGATCCACGAGCCAGAGGTGCTCCACCCCCTCCCGGGCGTAGATCTGCTTCTTGAGGGTCCGGTCGATGCGGGCCGTCGAAGGGGAGAGCACCTCGCAGACCCAGTCCGGGGCGAGGGTGAAGTTGGGAACATCGGAGCGCACGGGCATGCGCGAGCGCCGCCAGCCCGCCAGATCCGGCACCAGCACGTCCTTGCCGAAGTGAAGTTCCGGCTCGTCGAAGAACCACCAGCCGCCCGGACCGCCCCGCCCACGCTGGAAGGGGCCAAAGAGAATCCCGCCGAGCGCGAAGCTGGCCGCCGAGTGAGGGCTCGCCGGCCGGGGTGACGCGATGAGCTTCCCCGCCAAGAGTTCCCCCACCAGGTGTGGAGGAAGGGCGACGAGCTCCTCGTAGGTGGCCTCACGATGAGGGGGCTGCTTCTCCTCCGTCATCCCAGCGGGTCCTCTCCAATAATCGGTTGTTCCGAGGCTCAGCATCTTCCCTCCGCGTCCGCCACGCCAGTCCCCCGGGAGCGCTGATGCCCATGAGTACGGAGCAGGACGGCAGCCTGCTCCCCCACCCCACCCGGACAGGAGGCACGTTGTCTCCTGTCACACTACTTCATGAGTCACCTGCTGGCAACCTCCTACGTCGAGGCCCGCTGGTGACCTGATACGTCACACGTCGAGGATCTTCCCCGGATTGAGGATGTTGTTCGGGTCCAGGGCGCGCTTGAGCGTGCGCAGCATGTCGAGCTCGGCCTGCGAGCGTGAGTAGGACAGGTAGTCCTTCTTGAGCAGACCGATGCCGTGCTCGGCCGAGATGCTGCCGCCGTACTTGCGCACCAGCTCGAACATGGTGGGGTCGGCCTTCTTCGTGTGCGCGAGGAACTCGGCCTTGTCCATGTCATCGGGCTTCATGATGTTGATGTGGAGGTTGCCGTCCCCGATGTGGCCGAACAGGGCGATCTCCCAGCCCGGGTAGCGCGCGCCGAACACCGCGTCCAGCTCGGAGCAGAAGGCCTCCAGGTTGGCCACGGGCAGCGAGACGTCGTTCTTGTGCGGGAGCCCCGTGGCGGACAGGCTCTCGCTGATGCCCTCGCGCAGGGCCCACAGCTCGCTGGCCTGCGAGGGGCTCTGCGCCATGGTGCCGTCCGTCACCAGCCCCTTCTCGAAGAGCGAGCCCAGCCAGCCCTCCACCTCGGCCGGGTCCTTGCCCTCGGCCTCCATCAGCACGTAGCAGCCGCTGGGGGCCTCGAAGGGCGAGCGCAGCTTGCGGTGGCGCTGCACGCGCGCCAGGCAGCTGTCGGTGAAGAACTCGTAGGCGCTCAGCACCAGCGGGGCGCGGCGGGCCTCGCGGAACAGCCGCAGCACCGCCGCCACGTCCGGCACCGCGAAGAGGAACACGTCCTGCTTGCCCGGCAGGGGTGCCAGCTTGAGCGTGGCCTCGGTGATGATGCCCAGCGTGCCCTCGCTGCCGATGAAGAGCTGGCGCAGGTCCGCGCCGGTGTTGTTCTTCTCCAGCGCGCCGTTGAGCTCCAGCACCTCGCCCCGGGCCGTCACCACCTGCAGGCCCAGCACCCACTGGCGGGTGAGCCCGTAGCGGATGACCTTCACCCCGCCCGCGTTGGTGGCGATGTTGCCGCCCACCTGGCTCGAGCCCTTGGAGGCGAAGTCCACCGGCCAGGTGAGGCCGTGCTCGGCGCAGTGGTGGTGCACGGCCTCGGTGACGGCGCCCGCCTGCACGCGCACCGTGTTGCCGAGCAGGTCCACCGGGTCCATCCGGCGTCATCCGCGGGAGGGACAGCACCAGCTCGCCGCGCGCGGCCACCGCGCCAGCCGCCAGGCCCGTGCGGCCACCCGAGGGCACCACCGGCACCCGGTGCTGGTTGCACAGGGCCATCAGGCGCGCCACCTCGTCCGTGGTGCGCGGGAAGGCCACCGCGCTGGGAGCGGGCGCATGGACGCGCGTCCAGTCGCGCCCGTACTCCTGGAGCTCGCTGGGCTCGCGGGTGAGGAAGTCCGCGGGGAAGCCTTCGGAAACGGCACGGAGGAATGCTTCGGGAAGCACGTCGGCCATAGTGGGAAGCACTAGTGCACGGGCCCGCCCGCCGCAAGCCGACAAGCAGGGCGGAGAGCGCTTTCATACCCCCGAGCCCGTCCCCCGGAAGGCCGCTCCGCGCCACGTCCGCGCCTGGACAGAGGCAGCATCCCCTCGCGGCCGGTCCCCGTCCCCGTGCTTATGCTCCGCCCGGCTCGTGGCGGCAGGCCGCGGTCCGGGGGGAGTGGGCATATGGAGCTGCGCAAGCCTCTGTTCATCGCGGCGCTGGTGTTGCTCGGCCTCTGTGTCCTCGTGGAGGTGGGGGCCTCCGTCTTCCTGCCCCGCCCCGTCGCCAGCGAGGACGACATCAAGGCCAACCTGCGCAGCGAGGGCGCCCAGGATGACGTGAGCGTGGGGGACGTGCTCGCCATGCAGCAGAAGAATCCCCCGACTCCGGGCATGGGCATCCCCTACCTGGCACTCGTCGACGGGCTGCTGCTGCTCACCCTCGGGCTCATGGGCGCCAGCCTCCTCATCCCCGAGCGCGTCCACGGGCAGGTGCAGGGCGTCATCTCCCTGGTGGGCGCGGTGGTGGCCCTGCTGGCCGGCATCGCCATGCTCATGGCCGCCATCGGTCTGCTGCTGCTGATGGTGTCCCTGTTCACCGCCGTGCCCTTCGGCACCATCGCCTACCTCGCCATCTGGGGCTTCTTCAATCGCGGGGGCGCCTCCGCCACGCTCGGCCTGCTCATGACGCTCAAGGTGGCCGCCGGCATCTGCCTGGTGCTCGCCCAGCCGCGCTTCCTCCAGAACAAGGGGCTGGTGCTGCTCTTCCTCACCTCGCTGCTGGCCGGCGCCCTCGTCAGCATCCTGCACGGGTGGGTGCCCATCATCCTCGTGAGCATCACCGATGCCATCGGCGCCATCATCGTCGCCATCCTCGGCCTCATCTGGGCCGTGGTGCTGCTCGTCGGCGCGCTCGTCTCCATCTTCCGGGTGTTGAAGCTCAAGCGCTCCATCCCGACGGCCTGAGCCTCAGCGCAGCTTCACGGGGCACTCGAAGGTGTTGCCCACCGGCTGGGTACACGTCAGCGAGAGCGTGGCCCCTTCCTCGGGCACGTCGAACCCCCGGCGCTCCCCCAGGTCGTCGAGGGACGCCGGCACGGCGGGGCCGCCCTTCGGCTCGAGCTTCACGTCCACCCGGCTCCCCGAGAGCGGCTCCACGTTCACCGTGCGCACCCGCGCGCCCGACTTCGCGATGTCCACCTGACACGCGCGCCCCCGCGACACCCGCACCGTCCCGTCCGACAGCGCGCAGCCCGTTGCCCGCAGGTCCTCGTCCGCCACGGGCCGGGGCTTCACGAAGCGCTCGCGCAGCCGCTCGCGCTCCTCCTTCGAGACCGGGTTCCGCCCCCCGCCGTCCCGGGAGGACTTGTCCTGTAGGCCCAGGCCCATGCCCAGCACGTACAGCGCGACACACGCGAACACCGCCAGGATGAGGAGGATGGTGGAGGGCTTGGGCTGGGGCATGACCTACTGGCACCTCCCGTCCACGCAGCTGCGACTCGCGCACTGCTCCTCCCGCGAGCACTCGAAGCCCCCGGCACCCAGGCAGAGGTTGTCCTCCGTGCAGATCAGACCCATCCCACAGCGGGGCTCCTGCTGCGCGCAGAAGGCCCCGAGCGGGGGAGGAGGGTTGCCGTGCTTGAAGAAGGCCACCACCACGAGGATGACGAGGGCCAGGCCTCCTCCCAGGATTCCCACCAGCCACCAGGGGAAGGGGGGCCTCGGCTCTACAGGGGGGGCACTGGACATCGGGACGCTCCTCGTGGACGCGGACAGGGTTCAGGGAGCGGGAATCGTACGCCGCGGCTCGACCTGAAGTTCCTGGAGAATGCGGTGGTCCCTCAGGATGACCGGCGCCTGGCACCTGCCGTTGATGCAGATCGTCCCCACCGGGCACCTGGGGCACAGCACGGCCCCCCGCGTGCACACCTGATTCTGACAATCGCCGGTGACGCACTGGGACGGGTGGGTGCACTTCTGCCCCAGGGGCATGAGGCAGAAGGTCTGAAAGCACGTCAGCGGAGAGCGGCAGTCGTCGTTGCTGTTGCAGGTGTCGCCCAGGGTGACCTGCTCCTGGCAGCTCCCCGCCTCGCAGCGGCCGGTGACGCACTGCTCGCCCTTGTCGCACCCCTGGAAGCCCGCGAGCCCGCGGCAGGCGCCCTCGTGACAGGCCAGCGGTGGGTTGCAGTCATCGGAGCTGTTGCACGCTCCGCTCAGCGCCACGAGCTCCTCGCAGGTGCCCTCCTCGCAGCGGTTGGTGGCGCACTGCTCGCCCTTGTCGCAGCCCTTGAACCCCTTGGCCCCGAGGCAGACGTTGCCCGCGCCGCAGGTGAGGTCGGGCCCGCACTTCGGCTCCTCCTTCGCGCACGCCTGCCCGAGCCCGGGTGCGGCCTTGTTGTCACCGAGGATGGCCACCACGACCCCCACGATGACGAGCACCCCGGCCGCGAGCGCGACAATCCACCAGGGGAAGGGCTTCTTCACGACCACCGGGGCCGCCGACGTGGTGAAGGCCACCGAGGGCCCCCGGTCATAGTGCTCGTCCGGGTTGGTGGTGCTCGCCACCACCAGGTTGAAGCCGTACGTCCCCGGGGGCGTGCCCGGTGGGACGGCCACCCGCACCGGGATGACCGCCGTCCCATCCGGCGACAGGGTGCGCTCCAGTCCCTGGGGAAAGCTCATCCACTCGGCCCGGGTGTTGCCCGACGGCTCCACCGTGGCCCGAACGGTCACCCCCACTCCGAGCTTGTTGGAGACGGTGAAGGACACTTCGCCCTGGCCCGAGGCGCCAAGCTGCACGTTGCTCGTGGTGGCGGTGATGTCGAAGGCGCGCGGCATCAGCTCGCTCCTGGTGAGGGCTGCTCGAAGAGCAGCTCGTAGGTGACGTAGGCGGGCTTCTCCCGCTCGATGATGGCCTCCACCATGGGCCGGTGCGAGGCCAGCTCGGCCGGTGCGCGCACGCGGAGGTGGAAGGGCCGGGGTCGCCCGTTGGCGCCGGGCACCTGCTCCTCGATGACGAAGTCCTCGCGTCCGGTGGCCGTGCGCAGGAAGAGCAGCAGCCCCCGGGCCGTGCCACGCCAGCGTGACAGCTCCGCCGCCGCGGATACCAGCTCGCGCATCCTCCCCAGGCCCGTGGTGACGGGCACGCCCAGGTCCACCCAGTGCGCCAGGAAGGGCACGAAGCGCTCCGGCGCGCGCAGGGGATGGAAGAGCGAGGGCAGCTCGGCCAGCGTCGCCTCGGAAGGCGCGTGCAGGGCCTCCATCACCTCCAGCAGCGCCAGCAGCGGACCGTCCCCGTCGAGGGTCCGCTGGAAGACGCCGGGCAGCAACCGGGCAATCTCATTCCGCTTCATCGACGGTCACCACCTCGAGCTCGTGCACGCCCGACACCAGGAGCCAGGTGGGCGGCAGCGTCACCTTCTCCGTGAACTCCTGCGTCGAGGCGTTCTCGTACTGGCCGCCCGGCTCGTGCTGGCGGTGGACGCCCCCCGGGCCTCCCGAGAGCAGCAGCCCACCGCCGGGCGCCACGGCCAGGGCCTGCACGGGTTGGAAGAGACGCTCGCGCTCGCGCAGGGGCAGGCCACTGTCCACCCCAGGGCGGTTCCACGCGGCGTCGCGCCGGCTCGCGTCCAGCCACAGCACGCCCGCCCGGTGCGTGGCGGCGTAGGCCCGGGCCCCGTCGAAGGCGAGCGCGAGGCAGCTCCCGCCATCCCAGTTCCTGTCATAGGGGCGCCACCCGTCCGGCGGGTCCGCCGAGCCGAGCAGCTCCCAGCTCAGGCACCCCTTGCCCGGATCCGCTCCACTGGCCGCGGCCAGCCCCGCCCAGAGGAAGGAGCGAGGCCCGTCGCGCTGCACCTCCAGCACGCGCACGTCCTGGTTGCGCAGGCCGATGTGCCGGAAGCTGTTGCCGCGCCCGCCAGCGCTGGAGATGTAGACGCCGCGCAGGCTCATCCCCGCCACCGCCACGCTCACCCCGCCGCGAGCGTCCGTGGAGGCGGCCACGGCGTAGAAGCCCAGGTCGTGGTCCGCCGGGTCCACCAGCACCTGAAGGGGCGTGGCGCCCTCCTCCACCGCCAGCTCGAAGAGGCCCACGCGCGTGGCCATCAGCAGCACGGGAACGCCGTCGCGCACCATCCACGCCAGGTCCTCCACGTGGTCCAGCGTGTGCGTGGTGCGCTGCCACGTCTCCCCGCTGTCCAGCGAGATGTGGATGCGGGAGCGCTGGGGCTCGTCCACCAGCCGCGCGGTCACGGCCACCAGTCCGGCGCGGTACGGGTGCGCCTCCACCGCCTCCACCTGCTCCCCGGGGAAGCGGCCCACGCGCTCCCAGCCGTCCGCGTCGCTGACGGTGCGGAAGAGGGCATCGCCCCCTCCGGCGTAGAAGGTGCGCGGCTGGAAGGTGTCCTCCGCGAGCGTCCGCACGTCCCGGGGCACCTCGTCCACCAGCAGGCGCACCTGGTCCACGTAGCTGACGCCGGGCTCGGCGAGCAGGGTGTCGTAGACGTGCGAGGCCCGCAGCGACTGGCCGAAGCGCCAGCCTCCCGGCTGCAGCCGCGTGGGCAGCGGGTTGAAGGCCAGGTGCAGCCGCTCCATCGAGCGCCGCTTCAGCGCGGCCTGGTCCTCCGCCTTGTGCACCACCACGCGCGCCCGCACGCGCACCGTCTTGTAGCGCGCCCAGCTCACCTGGCACGTGGTGCCCAGTGGCCGCCGCTCCTCCAGCGCCTGATGGATGCGGGCACGAGCCTCCTCCGTCTCGTGCTGCCGCAGGGACTCCTGGGTGACGCCCTCCCCCGAGGGCCCCTGCACGGTGGGCGGCAGGTAGGGCACCAGCAGCACCTCCACCGCCCCCGGCAGTGCGTGCGCCCACAGTTGCGCCTGGGTGAAGGCCCTGGCACGGGCCACCGCTCCCGAGCTGCGCAGCGCCAGCCGCTCGTAGTCCTGCGCGGTGATGGCGCGTCCCAGTGAGTGCAGCTCCTGCGGGCCTCGGACGAGGGCGTTGTCGAACGTCTCGGCCGCGCGGCCTCCCACGGCGGGCGCGGGGTTGGTCACCTTCACTCCGGGCAGCGCCACCTTGAGGGTGTCCAGGGCGCCCGCGGCCACGTTGCCGGCGAGCCCTCCGCCCCGCAGGTACCACAGGAGGATGGCCCGCCCCGCCCTGGGCACGGCCGCCAGGGCACGAGGCTCGGCCGACAGCGCGCCGTCCTCCCCCGTCATCCGCACCGCCGGCGCGAAGATGATGGTGCCCGTCATCCGGTCCACCACGTAGGCGGGCTCGTCCGGCGGCAGGTTGGCGAAGCTCTCCACCTCGCGCCAGATGCGGAACGTCTTCTCCCCGTGCTTGCGCGCCGGCACGCGGCCGTCCAGCTCGCCGGGCGCGGCCTCCACGCCCACCATCAAGTCCCTCCCGTCCCCCGTGGGCGCCACGATGGGCGGGCGGCGCGCCGTCACGGTGAGGCCCGGCTGGCCGGTGCCGACGCCCGCCAGCTCCGCCTCCACCTGCTCGCCATGGTGGGCGAGCACCTCCACCTCCGTGCCTCCCTGCGGAATGAGCACCGGCTCGGCGGTGAGGAAGATGACGGGCTCGGCTCCCGGCTCGGCGCGCGAGGTGGTGACGCCCATGCCCCGCGGAATCTCCACCGGCCGCTCCGCCGGGCGCGAGAGGCTGAAGCGCAACCGCACCGTGGCGGAGCTCGGAGACTGCAGGCGCACGCCGATGAGGCGGAGGAACTCGACGTAGGCCTTCTCCGGCAGTCGGTTGAGCCGGTAGAGCATCGTCTCCGTCAGGTGCGCGAACACCTCCAGCAGCACCATGCCCGGGTCGTGCGCGCTCAGGTCGGTCCAGTCGGGGCTGATCCGCACGATGCGGTTGCGGGCCTCCTCCAGCAACTGCTGGAAGCCGCGGTCATCCAGGTTGGGCGAGGGGAGCGACATCAGACCGGACCTCCCGTGAGATCGAGGCCGAAGCGCATCCGGTCGGTCCGCTGCGTGGCGCGCACGCGGTACTCGAGCGAGACGTCGAGGCGGAAGGGCTCCTCGGCGCTCCGGTTGGCATCCAGGTGGAGGATGTCGATGCGTGGCTCCCAGCGCTCCAGCGCCCGGCGCACGTAGTGGATGGCGAGGCCCGCGGTGGTGTCGTCGTTGGGAGCGAAGACGAGCCGATGCAGCTCGCAGCCATAGTCCGGGCGCATGACGCGCTCGCCGGGGACGGTGGACATCAGCAGGAGGATGGCCTGCCGCACCGAGGCCTCCTCCTGCACCATGGCGATGCCGCCCACGTTGGACACGCGCAGGCCGGCCGGTCCCACCCCGACGAGGTCGAGGTCCGGATGGAGGAAGCGCCAGGCGCGGTAGCGGGGAGCGGTCATACGCCCTCCGACACCAGCGTCTGGCCGGGAGTGGTGTCCTTGTATTTCACCACGCCCGGCGGCGTGCCATCGGTGAGTCCGGTGACGATGTCGAGGACGACGGGCTTGCCGTCCACGCGAATCCAGTCGGAGTAGCCGGCCTGCACCTTGAGCGTGGTGGTGCACGGCTTGATGGTGGGCCCGATGTTGGGACAGCCGGTGATGGGCCGGCCCTCGGGGTCCGCCTGGACGAGCACCGGGCGACCCGCGATGGTCACCCACGACTGGGAGGCGACGAGGCCGATCTTGCCCAGGTGCGCGCACTGCATGAGTGCATCCACGGTCACCCAACGCATTCAGTCCCTCCTCCGGAAATCGATGGTCTCGGCTTCGATCCTGATGGCGTTGCCGGGGGCTTCGATCTCGAGCGCCGTCTCGGCGTGCAGGCGGACGACGCCGGGACCCAGTTGCAGGTAGCTGCCCTTCTGGTCCTCCAACCGCACCGTGCCGTTCTCGTCGTTGAACCGCAGCTTGAGCCCTCCCGGGGTGAGGAAGTTGAAGCGGCGCACCGCCGAGCCGGAGACGCCCGGATCCGGCGGCCCGTTCGTCCCGTAGAGGCCGCCGATGACCACGCCCTGCGCCGGGTCCTCCCCCGAGAGGACGAGCAGCACCGTGTCCCCCACGTCCGGCAGCATCACCAGGCCCTTGCCCGCGCCAGCCCCCGCGCAGAGCACCTGCATCCAGTCCGTCTCCACGTCGCCACAGGTGGGCAGCGAGACGCGGACCCGCCCCTTGCTGTCCGGGTCGTCCACCCGGCTCACCACGCCCGGCACCACCGAGGAGGCACGCGGACGGGCCCGACGAGGCGGCGGCGCGGAGGACAGTTCGGAGATGAAGCCGTGCCGCGCGTCCAGGGTGTGTGTCACGGAGGTGAGCACGTATCGACCCGCCACCACCGGCACCACGCCTCGCAGGTCCACGCGCGCTCCGGGACGCAGCCGGGGGTCGCCCTCCGCCACTCCGGTGAGCACCACCTCGCGGGCCAGCCGGTGGTCCAGCTCCGCCCGAGCCAGTGCCTCGGCGTGCGCGGTGTCCTCGGTGTTCTCGTTGACGAGGGCGCGCTCTCCACTGCCCCCCACGCGATCGGGCGGCACCGAGGCCTCCACCCGCCGGCCCACGCGACCCGCGGAGGTGTCCGCCTTGTGGGTCACCGCCTGGAGGACATTCCACCCCGCCGAGGACACCGAGCGGCATGCCGGATCCCCATTCACCTCTACATGCGACTCCAGCAGCGACTCGCCCATCACCAGCGGCACGGGCTCGCCCTCACCGTCCAGGGACAGCAGGCGCAGCACCCCCTCCTCCAGTACCAGCCACAGCCCGCAGCGCTCTGTCTGCTCCACGAGGAACTCGAGGTCCGACTGTCCGTGCTGGATGAGGTGGCGGCGAAGCGGACCGGGCTCGGAGGCCTCGACGGAGAGGCCGAGGTCCGACACCAGCTCCCGGGCCAGGTCCCTCAGCGTCACCTGCACGTGCGCACGCACCGGCTGCCGCTTGCGCAGGCGGTGGAGCAGGTCATAGCCCCGCACGCGAATCCGCCGCGTGCCATCGGCTCCGTGGACGTACTCCACCGCCGTCACCTCGCCCACGAAGAGCGGCTCGCGCCGGGCGGCCACCGAGATGCGCAGCGCGCTGCCTGGAGGCAGTCCCCGGGTGGCCAGAGGCCCTTGGGGGTTGGTGAAGGTGAGCTCGCACAGGGCGGGCTGGGACAGGTGCTGCTGCACGCGCACCGACTCCAGGGTGCGCAGCTCCTCGGGCGGAAGCGGCGTCCCCCCCACCTCCACGCGCAGCTCGGGCAGGCCTCGGATGGACCTCATGAGCCCCCCCGGAGCGCGGACGCGGGCGGCAGCCGGAGCACGGTGCCCGTGGGCAGGTGCATCGGGTCCGCCACGCCGTTGAGCGAGGCGATGAGCCGCCACAGCGACGGGTCGCGGTAGCGCTCCCAGGCAATCTCATCCAGGCGCTGGCCCGAGCCCGGCTCCGGCCCTCCACTGATGACGGGCTGGGTGTCGAAGGCCTCGGGCGGGAGGCCCGCGGCCACCTGCTCGGCGTCGAGGCCGCCCGAGGGCACGCGAGAGGCCTCCACCTGTTGAGCGGTGTCCTCCTCCACGCGCAGCAGGCGCAGGGAGAGCCAGGAGCGCCGGGGCGCGCCAGTGTCCGTGAAGTGCTCCAGCCGCTCGGCCACCGAAGCCACCACGCACAGCATGTTCAGCACCTTGCCCCAGACGATGCGCATCAGCGAGGGACGGCCGTAACCGTCCTCGGCGTGCGCGTTCTCCGCGAGCTGCCACAAGGGGCGGGTCAGGTCCCTCACGTCCTCCGAGGTCACCGTGGAGCCCGCCAGCGTCACGTCGAAGAGGAGCTCCAGCTTGAGCTCGGTGGTGCCGCCGCCGGTGAAGAGGAGCGGGTCATCCGAGAGCCCCGTCCCCGTGAGGGGCACCCCCAGCGCGCGCCGGGGCCGCACGCCCGCCGTCCGGCGCACCACGAGCGTCTCCGGGTTGAGCAGGGCCCCCAGCCGGGTGCCCTCGGGCTCGATGAGGAAGGCCACGCGCTCCATCACTCACCTCGCTGTTCACGTTCCAGCCGGCGCAGTCGCTCCCAGTCGCGGAGCACGGCCAGCGGGTCGGTGGGTTCGATGGAGGGGAGCTCCGGAGGCTCCGGCCACGAGTGGGAGACTTCGGAGAGATATGCCACGTCAGACGGGGAGGAGGTCTCCGCCCTGCCCTCCTCCCGGGGGAACAAGAGCTCGCGCGGTGTCGGCTCCGACGGCACGAGAGAGGAGGACCGCGCAACCGACGGTGACGCCGTGAGCCGGGCGGGGGTGCGCGATGAAGGAGGAAGCAGCGGTGGTGCGGAGTCCTCCCGAGCACTCCCGGGCCACAATCCCCGCCCCTCACCGAGGGCAGGCGCGTTCCGGTGCTCTCCCGAGTGCTGCGTCGCGGAGAGGCGCGGGACCCGGGCTCCTCTCCGGGAAGGAGGTCTCGAGGAGCGGACGAAGGAAGAGCCCTCGTGCCCGGGTGGAACGTGAGCCCTCGCGCATACCCGTGGGCCGAGGGGAGAGCAGCCCGCCTCGCGGGGCCTCGCGGGGTTGGAGGGCAGGTGCTGGTCTCTCGGGCCTGTGCTCCCGAGTCTGGCTCGGCAGGCGCTCGCGAGGGGGTGGCCCGGTGAAGGAAGGAGCAGGAGCACGCTCCGGCACTGAGGGGGCCGCGCCGCCCTCCGCCCGTGTTCCGGCGGGCCGCACCGGCCAGGAGTCACCGGGCCCCACCACGGGGGGCGCGGGAGGAAGCGAGGGGCGCGCCTCCAGTTCACGTCGAGGCGGCGTCTCGACCCTTCCCAGTCCGATGCGTGGCCGGGCCTGGGGAGCAGGCACCGCGCGCATGACGGGCACGGGAGGCACCGCGTCCAAACCCTCGAGCAGGTGCGGCGCCCCCTGCCGGACGCGCTCCACCCAATCCGCCGGCGGCCCGGGCCGTTTCGACCGGACGAGCCGCAACCAGTGCTCCGGGGGCCCTCCCGCGCCCTCCTGGGAAGACGACGGAACGGAGACCGTCGCGCCAGCCGCTTCCCGAGGAGAGCGGGAGCCGTCCACGGGCAACTCCACGGAGGCGTCGGGCTCCTTCAGGACGGATTCCGCCCAGCCCTTCACCCACCGCGCCACCGCGCGGACGAGGGAATTCTCCCGGCTCCCACTGGCCATTCTCATCCACCCCGGTTGATGGACTCGAAGACGAGCGTGACGGACTCGATGGCCACCATCTGCCCGAGTGCATCCAGCGCCGCGCCGCGCCACCCCGACGGCCAGGCGTCCACCAGGTTCCAGCGGAACAGCTCCGTGGTGCCGTCCAGCCCCGTCATCAGGATGGAGACGTTCTTCCGGCTCGGCGTGCCGCTCACCGATTCCATGAACCAGTTCCACAACTCGCGTGAGGTGGTCAGCCCGTAGCGCAGGGTGACGTCACCGTAGGACACCGGCCCGGCCAGCCGCCGCACCACCGAGCCCGCGCCGCCCTCCCGGTAGCGCAGCGCATCCACCTTCACCTCGAGCCCATCACACGCGGTGAAGTGCCCCTCGTTCACCCCGTTGATGTCCAGCTTGAAGTTGTACGCGCGGAGCGGGTCCACCAGCGCTCCCGGCTGCGCTCCCGCCTCCTGTGGGGGTGGATTCTCCGCCTGTTTCGGCTCAGCCACGGGCCGCCTCCTCCGTCTGCTCCACACCGCCCGAGTGCTGGCCGATGCGGAAGATGATGAACTCCGCCGGCTTCACCGGCGCGATGCCAATGACGCAGACCAACTGACCCGCGTCCACGACCTCGGGCGGGTTGGTCTCGTCGTCACACTTCACGAAGTACGCCTCCTGCTCCGTCCGGCCCACCAGGGCGCCGTCCCGCCACAGCCGCTTGAGGAAGGCGCTCACGTCGCGCACGACGTTGCGCCGGAGCGTGAGGTCATTCGGCTCGAACACCACCCAGCGCGTCCCCTGGGCGATGGACTCCTCCACCATGCAGAAGAGGCGGCGCACGTTGAGGTAGCGCCACTCGGGGTCCGAGGACAGCGTCCGCGCTCCCCACACCTTGATGCCATCGCGAGGGAAGAAGCGGATGCAGTTGACGCCGCACTGGTTGAGTACGCCCAGTTCCTCGCGCGTCAGCGGTGTCGCCAGTCCCTCCGCCGCGTTCACCACCTCGTTGGCCGGCGGCTTGTGGACTCCGCGCGTCCCATCCACCCGCGCGTAGATGCCCGCGATGTGTCCGGAGGGTGGCGCGTTCACCAGCTTCTTGCGGTCGAACGGGTCATACAGGGAGACCCACGGGAAGTAGTACGCGCCATATTTCGAGTCCCGGCCCCTCGCCCCCTTGGAGCGGCGCGGGGCCTCCGGCGGTCCTCCCTCCTTGCCCGCTGGAGCGGCCGAGACCGTCCCCACCTCGCAGAGCTGCTCGACGGTGGCATCCTCGGGCGCGTCCAGCACGGCCACGCGGTCCTGCATCTGCTCGGCGTGGGTGAGCAACGCGTTGTAGGAGCCCGGGTCGGTGAAGCCGGGCGCGGCGACGATGGCCACCTCGTCCACCTCGCGCAACAGGTCCAACCCCTCCCGGCGCGGCCCGCCGCCGAGGATGCTGGGGCTGTCCCCGATGTTGACGACGAAGCAGCGTCGCCCGCCGTTCTCGAAGTAGCCGTAGACGGCCAGGGACAGAGGAGTGCTCTTCACCTCCCGGCCCTGACAGAACTCCTTCACGAACTGCGTCCAGTTGTTGATGGCCACCGGCTCGTGAAGACGCGCACCAGCATTGGGAGCCCTGCCCACGAAGCCCGCGGTGCTCGTCCCCACGGCCTCCAGGGGCTTGGGTCCGGTGGACACCTCCTCCACGTAGATACCGGGTGTCAGATAGCTCGTCGCCACGTCATCCCTCCTTCAACGGCAGGCGCACCAGCAGCGCTCCCTCCTCGGTGGGGAGCTCCTCGGTACGCACCGCGAGCACTTCTCCCTTCGCACGCACCTCCAGCCGTCCGAGCGGCGTGTCGGTGGGCACCGAGGCGAAACGGAAACGGCCCTTGGCGTCGGTGCGCGCGCTCAGGCCCATGGACGGCAGCTCCACCAGTGCGTCGGTGATGGGGATGTCCCCGGGTCCCACGACGCGGCCCAGCAACGCCTCCGCCGGCACGGTCCGGGTGATGAGCGGCACCTTCACGCGCGGCACGGCGGGCATGGGGCGCTCGCGCTCGAATGGCACGCGCAGGCGGAAGGCGGGCCGGGGAGGCACCCCCAGCGCCGTCCACAGCACCACCGGCACGGGCGAGAGGTCCACCTCGAAGCCCGGCTCCTCCATGGCCGCGAAGACGAGCTCGCCCAGCTGGTGGTGGGCGCGCTCCGGTGAATCCCCCCCCGTGGTGACGAGGTAGCAGAGCGACACCCGGAGCGGCGGCCGGCGCGCCGTGCGAGGCGGAGGCGCCGGGCCGAGCTCCAGCAGATAGAGCCCCACGCCCCGGTCCACGCGCTCGCGGTCCGGCACGGCCAGGGAGACGGGCGCATCACCGAGCACCCGCCCCACCCAGCTCCTCAGGCGTTGATCGACTTCATCGATCATAAAGGCGCTTTCGCCGAGGTGTCGGGGATTTCGAGAGTTCGCTCTCGCACCCTTCTCGGCGACCGCGAGACTGGCCATGTGCCAGGGACCAAGGAAGTGGACCCCGGGGAGGACATGGCGTCCGAGCGCCGACACTCAGGTGGCGGACAGGAGCGCGGCGCTCAGCGAGCCGGACCATTCCGCCAGGTCCAGTCCACCTCGCCGCTCAACACTTGGAACGCGACACAGGCGTCGAGCCCGCCTCGTCCCGACTACGGCTGAGTGGGTGTCTCGGAGGCGCCCGCCGGAGCCGAAGCCGGCGCCGGTGCGGGCTCACCCGCGGGAACAGTCTGCACGGGGACCGGCTCGCCCGAGGGAGCCGCCGTGTCCTGCGCGGCCGGAACCTGCTCACCGGTGGACGGAGTCGTGGCCGCCGTCGTGGGAGCCGCCTCACCCGGAGCGACCACGGGCGACCCCTCGACCGGGGGAGTGACCTGAGTCCCCTCCACCGGAGGAGCCGCTCCCGGCGCACCCTCCGCGACAGGAGGAGCGGGAGGCTCGGGAGCGGGCGGCTGCGACGGAGCCGAGGCCTGCTCCACCGGAGCGGAGGTCGGCTCGGGCTCCATGCCCGCAGGGAGCGGATGGGCCTCCACCTGCTTCTTGAGGCCGGCCAGGGCCTCCTCCAGCTTTCCGCCGAGCGCCGGCTTCAGGAAGAAGGGCACCAGGTAGTGCTTGAGCGGGTTGCCGCCGATGTCCCCCTCGTCCACCCACGTCACCTGGGTGCCCTGGCTCGCGGGGGCGAAGGAGATACGACCATGAATCACGTACCGGCCCTGATCCAGCGCCATGTCATAGGCCACGCCCGTCTTCGGATCCGCCTGGATGAGGGAGAGGGTGCCGTTACCCACGTCCGTGCCGCTCCAACTGTGCACGGCGCCGACCCCCACCTCCGTCCCTCCGAACACCCACTGGGTGCCGGGGTACTTCCCCGCGTTCCACGGCGACCAGTCCTGCCAGCGTCGCAGGTTGGCCACGTGGGCGTACACCGCCTCGGCCGGAGCGTTGATGGTGGTCGAGCGCTCGACGCGGAACTTCGACGGCAGCACGAAGCCGACGACGAGCACGAGTGCCACCAGCACCGCGAAGGCAATGAGGATCTTTTTCGGCATCAACCCACTCCAGGCGACGGACTCAGCCAGGCGACGGACCGTAGCAGACTCCGCCGAGGCCGTGTCCGCCTGCCTGCCTGCCCTGAGGGAGGGTTGCCGCGTCTTCGTGACTTCCCGGCCCCGGCGCGCGAATGATGCTCCCGAGCCATGACCACAGCGATCAATTCCCGGTGCGCCTGGACGCTCTCCTGCATGCTGGTGCTGGGAGGCGTGTCGAGCGCCCGGGCGCAGCCCCCCGAAGACCCGGACGCCCCGACCGACACTCCGGAAGGAGTGACCGTGTCCAACCCCGACGCCCCCGTGCTGCCCCCGTGGAAGACACGGTTCGGCGCGATGGTGGACGCGGGCGCACCGGAGGGGCTGGGGGCCTCGGCGCTCATGCGGCCGTGGCGCTGGTTGCGGGTGCACGCCGGAGCCGCGAAGAACAGCCTGGGCTTCGGGGTGCGCGGGGGCCTGAGCTTCACCCCGCTCGAGCTCCTCATCTCACCCACGCTGGACTTCGAGGGCAGCCATTACTTCAACGCGGACTACGACAAGCTGCTGACCCAGTTGCGAGGCCAGCCCACCACCACGGCCACGGGCATCCATGACGTGGGGTACAACTCCGTGAGCACGCGCCTGGGGCTGGAGTTCTCGCCCTCGCGCTATGTGACGCTCTTCGGCGGAGTGGGGCTGAGCTGGTGGTTCATCCAGGTGGATGACGTGAAGTCCTTCATCCGGGACGCGGCGGAGGATCCGGACATCACCGCGGAGCCGCTCGACTCTCCGAATCACCAGCCCGGCGCTGAAGCTGGGCCTCATCGTCTATTTCAACTGAACGGGTCCTGCCCCATGCGAGCCCTTCCCCGAGTCCTCCTGCTGTGCGTCACCACGCTGCTCACCACCGGCTGCCGGGAGATCGCCGACACCTTCTTCTTCGTGGACCTCGAGACCGAGGAGATCTGCAAGACCGAGCGGAGCCTCGCGTTCCCCGCCTCACCCGAGGGCACGACGCCGCTGGAGCAGACCCTTCTGTTCCCGCTGGGGCAGGTGGGAGCGGAGTTCCCCGAGGGGCGGCTCGATACGCAGTTCCGGCTCCGGCTGTTCGAGATTGATGTCACGGGTGGCGAAGCGGACCTGACGGGAATCGAGTACGCGAAGGTGTCGCTGCGGCGGACGGGCTCGGCGGAGGTCATCCGGACGCTGCTGGAGTACCGCCGGCCGGCGCAGGTGTTCTCGACCACGAGGCTGAGCCTGCGCGGAGTGGAGGCGGTGCAGGTGCCGGAACTGGCGCGAGAGGACCAGGTGGAACTGGTGTTCGAGGCGAGTGGCGACCTGCCGCGGCAGGCGTGGACGGCCGACGTGCGGGCCTGTGCCGGACTGTTCGGCCGGGCCCACTACTTCGACGTCATCTTCTGACGGGAGCGCCCATCCAGCCCCGGCTCCGCCCCCGCTTGAGGGAGCTTGCCGCCCTCGGGGAGCGTGTACGGCCCCGCGTCGAGCGTCTCCTCCCAGCACGAGGTGGGCAAAGCCCGAGGGCAGTGCTTGGGGGGACAAGGAGGCGACAGAGCCTCGGGACGGCAGGCTACGGGACCCAGCCGGGCAACGCCGCCGCCTGCTTTACCCACGTCGCCATCCGCGCCTCGTCGAGCTCGTCGCCTTCGTGGATGTCGAGGTAGCGCGTGTCCTTGTTCTTGCTGGGGCCGGGCGGGACCGGTCGCAGCGACGTGCCGCGGAAGAAGGTCACCTTTACGTAGTGGGTGAAGACGTGGAACGACAGGAACCAACCCTGGCCCTCGATGCCGTAAAACGGCGAGTTCCACTTCACGGCCTTGCGCACGTTGGGCACGTTCCCCACGATGAGCGCGTCGAGCCAGCGCCCGACGTCGCTTTTCCAGCCCGGCATCCCGGCGATGTACGCCTGCACCGGGGCGTCGCCGTCGGCTTTCGCGATCTGCGGATTGCCGCCTGAAAGGCGTTTCACTGGCTTGGCCTTACTCGCACCCGGCCTGGCCTTCTTCGCCGGCTGGCCATTCTGGGCCACCGCGGCCTTCACGAGCGCCTTGAACGCGCCCGCGTCGACCTTCTCCCCTTCGTGGATGTCGATCGCCCTTCGCGTGTTGCCTTCCAAGCTGGAATTGAAGAGGCGCGATGGGTCTGGGACCGTGGCCCCCCGAGCGAACGTGAGCTTCACGACCTTCTTGTACGCCTCCCCGGTGCAGACAATCCCGTGGTGCGACCAGACCGGATTCATCCACTTCCACTCCTCGGTCATCTCGGGGTCGGCTTCCAGGATCAGCGCCCGCATGCGGGCCAAGGTCTCGCCGCGCCATCCCTCCAGCTCGCGGATCCGCTGGTCGATGAGCTCGGAAGCGGGTTGGTCGCTCGCGCCTGCCTTCTTCGGGGACTTGGACTTGATTGGGAGCGCCTCTGAAGACGAGCCCGAAGCGGCTCGCCGGCTCATGGGGTCCTCGCGAGCAGGTCGACGAGCTTCCCGCCCATCATCTTCCAGCCGTAGCGCGCGCCGCCGAAGTTCTGCTTCTGCTCCGGCTTGAAGCCCGACTGCACGAGGGACAGGCGGCTGCCCGACGCCGTGGGCGTGAGCGTGAAGGTCACGACGGTGTCCAAAGCCATGTCGCCGACGACCCACCTGTAGCTGAGCTTCCTATGCGCTTCGATCTCGAGGAGCCGGCAGTTCACGGTGCCATCCCAACCGGGGTACGGCTGCGTCTTGAACGTGAACGCGGCCCCCGACTCGAGCTTGAACCCGACGACGGGCAGGAGCCACTCGGTGAGCAGCACGGGGTCGGTGAGCGCGCGCCACACCTTCTCCGGCGAATGACGCAGCTCGAATTCGAATGAAATGGAGTCGGTTTGCGATGGGTCGGTCTTGTCGAGGAGGTTCATTCGTCCATTTTCTCCAGCAGTTGTTCGAGGCGATCGACGTGTTCCGTCCAGAAGGCGCGATAGTGCGAGATCCACTTGATGAGCGGCACCATCCCGCGCGGCTCCACCCGGTAGTAGACACAGCGCCCGTCGCGCCGGGCGTTCACCAGGCCGGCGTCTTTCAAAGTGGCGAGGTGCTGAGAGACCGCCGGCTGCGAGATGTCGAAGCGCGCCGTGAGGTCCTTCACTGCGGCTTCGCCACGCGTGAGCGACTCGAAGATCGCCCTGCGGCTGGGGTCCGCGAGCGCCTGGAAGATCTTGTTTTCGGCCAGGGCAGCGCTCTGCATGGACAACAAATAAGTCGTCACTTATGTATTGTCAAGCACGCGCATCGGACGCATAGGGCGAAGGGGAGGCCTGTGGAGAGGGTGAGGGCAGGCTGGGTTTCATCCCGCTTGAGACTCGGGCGGCAGTTGGCCACCTCTGACGAGCATGAACAACTCCCCGTAGCGCCCCTCGACAAAGGCGCGCATCAACTCGGGGAAGCGGCCCTGACGCAGAGAGCGGAGGTGGCGGTACTTGGCGGCGTGGTAGTTGGAGACGGCCCAGGACAACCGCAGGGCGTCGAGCCCCCCTCGCCAGAGCGCGCCGTGTAGGATGCAGTCGCGAATGAGGTGCGCCGGGCGCTGGAGGGCGGCGGGCTTGAGGCGTCTGCCTTCCGCGAAGGCGCGCACAGCCCACAGCAGGGCGTAGCGCTCCTCCTTCTCCGCACGTCCGACAAGCGAGGTCGCGAAGCGGTGCTCGATGGGCGCGTGGAGTCGGACGGCGCGCATCCGCGGCAGCGCCTCGTGGACGACCATTTCCGGGCGCCACACGGCGACATCTCGGCGCACCAACCGCGCACGCCACTCGGTGCGATAGCGGAAGCGGTGCCCGTCCAGTTCGGTCCAGTCGCGACGGGGCAGGAGGTAGATGGGCTCCGTCGGGTTTGACTCGCGCCAGGCGCGAATGGCCTGGACGGCCTCCGGTTCCAGGTGCTCGTCCGAGTCGAGATAGAAGACGTAGTCACACGGGCCGAGTGCCTCCATGGCGGCGGCCCGTGCGGCCCCATAGCCCTGCCAGGAGCGAGACACGGAACGGGCCCCCATGCTTCGTGCGAGTTCCACCGCGCCATCCGTGGACTGCGAGTCCAGGGCCACCACCTCGTCACAGACGGCGAGCAGTCCCTCCAGGCACGCACCGAGCGTGTCCCGGTTGTTTCCATGGATGACGTACCCACCGAGTCTCATGCAGTCCGTGTCTCCTCGAGGGCTCTCTACCATGAGCAAACATACCTGGATGGCGTGGAACGCCAGAACGTGCGGCCGGTTCTGGAACGCGGGTTCGACTACCCCTGAAGGAAGCGGAATTCCTCATCCGGGGGTGATGCTCCAAGGTATGCCCCCGGTCATGAGATTCGTCTTCGTTGGGACCAGTCGTGGTGCGCGCGGGACGGAGACGCACCTGCTGTGTCTCGTCCGGGCACTGGCCCGGGCGGGACACGAGGTCCTCACCGTCGCGCGCCCGGAGAGTTTCATCGCCAGCGAGCTGGCCGCGAGAGGCCTGCCCATGGAGCCTGGCATCTTCCGCAACGCGGTGGATGTGCGCGGAGCACGAGCCGTGCTCCGCGCCGTCCGGCGGATGCATCCGGACTGGCTGGTGGGCAGCTTCGGGCACGAGTACTGGCCGTTGCTCGTCCTGGGCCGTTCCACCGGGACGCGCGTGGCTCTCTTCCGACACCTCAACAGCCCACTCCGACTGGCCTCTCGCGCGGTGCTGCCGCGCATGGCCCACCGGTTCATCGCGGTCTCCGAGTCCATGCGCGCACACCTGGTGGCGCAAGGCGTGCCGCGTGAACGGGTGCAACTCCTCTACAACCCGCTGGACGTGGAGCACTTCCGACCGGACGCGCGCCTGCGTGCCGAGAGCCGTCAAGCCCTGAACCTCCGCGAGGACGAGGTGCTCGTGGGGTTCGTCGGAGCGCTCGCCCCGGAGAAGGGAGCCTTCCGGCTCGCGGAGGCTCTCAATGAGGCGATGCCGCTGCGCCCCTCGCTGCGCGCGCTCTGGGTCGGGCAGGAGGAGGCCCATCCACGACTGCGTGCGGCGCTCGCCCCCGGGCTCCAGGAGCGCCACCTGTTGCGCGGGTGGACCACGGACATGCGGCCCCTCTACGCGGCCATGGACTTCCTGGCCATACCCTCCGAGTGGCTGGAGCCGTTCGGCCGGGTGTCCATCGAGGCGCAGGCGTGCGGCGTTCCCGTGCTCGCGAGCCGGATCGGCGGCCTTCCGGAGACCCTGAACGAGGGAGAGACGGGATGGCTGCTCCCTCCCGGAGACGTGGCTGCCTGGAGGGAAGCGCTCGTCGCCGCCGTGGACCTGCCGCCGGAGCGGAGGCGGAGCATGGGCGAGGCGGGAACCCGCCTCGTCGCCGAGCGCTTCTCCACCTCACGCATCGTGGAGGACTTCATCCAACTGCTCGGGGTGCCCTCCGCGCTGCCGGCCTAGCGCTCCCCCAAGCAAGTGCGGAGGAGGCAAGCATTGGAAGGTCAGCGCGCACGTTACCAGGTGTCCGCGTCGAGCGCCGGGCCCCTACCTTCTCCACCCACTCCCGCGCCCGGGCGTTCGCCTTCATCAGGAGGTCGAAACGCCCGCCCCGGATCTGCTCCACCAACGCCCGGTCCCGGGCGATGAAGTCGGCGGCGCTCCAGGGAAAGCTCCGACCCGGGAGCGCGTACTCCTCGCCCTCGTGCACCCGCGGCGAGGCCTCCAGGTAGCGCGCGTAGGTGTCGAAGAAGTGGTCGACGTCCGAGGCGACGGGCACGGCGTACAGCGCCTCATACACGTCCACCCACACCACGGGTTGCGGCCCCCGCTCTCCCGCCAGACCCGGCACCGTGGCGTAGCAGTAGGCCAGCCGGTCATCCCTCGCGAAGACGCGCAGCGAGCCGAACGGCTCCGCCCATTCGCGGCGCCACTGCTCGTTCACCCGGTACAGGTCGGGCCGCCACTCGTGCCTCGCCGGCAGCAGGGAGAACTCGTCCCTCACCCAGAGGTACCCCACGCGCGTGTGCACGGCCGCCAGTTGGGCATCCATCGGCTGTCCCGCCACGGACGACTCCGCCGTGAACTCGTTCAGGAGCGGTGGCTCCAGCTTCAAGGGATGCGCCCGGCTCCGACACACCTCCAACAGGTGCTCGAGGCCGGGCAGCGCGGTCGCGGGCTGCATTCCTGGGTCTCCTCCGGGTGTCCTTCGCGGTCACCTCACTCTAGATGACCGCAAAAGTCATGTCACGAAGTGTGCCGCTCCAGTAGTTTCCAACCATGCGGGCGCTCCCCGTCCCGGAGCCCACGCGAGGATCCCCATGCCCCGTACCATCGATGAATTCATGACCCGCACCGTGCACACCATCGGCTCGAGGAGCCCACTGAGCGAGGCGCACCGGCTCATGAACGAGCACGCCATCCGCCACCTCCCCGTGCTGGAGGGCGGAAAGCTGGTGGGAGTGGTGTCCATGCGCGACCTGCACCTCGTCGAGACCCTCAAGGGAGTGGACCCCAAGGAGGTCACCGTCGAAGAGGCCATGTCCCAGGACGCCTACACCGTGCATCCGGGTGCCGCTCTCATCGAGGTGGCCCGCACCATGGCCATGCACAAGTACGGCTCCGCCGTCGTCGCCAGCAATGGCCGCGTGGAGGGCATCTTCACCACCGTCGACGCGCTGAAGGCCCTGGACGCGGTGCTCTCTGAAAAGAGCGCGCCCCGCAAGCCCGCCAGGTCCGGGACCCGGAAGGCCGCCCCGGCCAAGAAGAAGAGCGTCCGCGCCGCGACGAAGCGCCCCACGCGCAAGGCGGCTCCCGCCCGCAAGGGGACTCCGGCTCGCAAGCGCGGCGGGCGCTGAGCGTCAACGGGGAGGGTCCGGCTCGTGGTAGTCAACGGCGACCATGGACCCTGCACAGACAGCTCCCCGAGTCCTCGTCGTCGGCTGTGGCGGAATCGGCGGCGTGCTCCTGTCCCGCATGCTGGAGGCGGGCCGGAGGGTAGGCGCGGTCGCGCGGCGCGAGGAGATCGCCAGCGTGCTCCGGACGCGCGGCCCGGTGCTGCGCGACGAGAAGGGCGAGCGCACCATCCGAGGCGACCTGGAGGTCTTCGTCCAGCCGCCTCGGGAGGGCGCCTACGACTTCATCCTGCTCGCCACGCCTCCGAATGGAGTGGAGGCGGCGGCCCGGGACACGGCCCACCTGCTCGCTCCGGACGGGGCGATGGTGGTGCTCCAGAACGGGCTCTGCGAGGAGCTGGTGGCCCAGGTGGTGGGCGAGGACAAGGTACTCGGCGCCATCGTCGCCTGGGGCGCGTCCTCGCCGGAAACCGGCGTCTATGAGCGGACCTCCTCGGGAGGCTTCGTGGTCGGCGCGCTCTCCGGCAAGCCGGATCCGCGGCTGCCTCGGCTCGCGGAGCTGTTGCGCACGGTGAGCGAGGTGGCCTTCACCGACAACCTGCGCGGTGCACGCTGGAGCAAGCTGGCGATCAACTGCGCCATCTCCACCCTGGGCACCGTGGGAGGAAGCCGGGTAGGGCCGCTCCTGCGACACCGCTTCATCCGAAGGCTCGCGATGGAGGTCTTCACCGAGGTGTTCCGGGTGGCCCAGGCCGAGGGCGTGAGAGTCGAGAAGGTGGCCTCCACGGTCGACCTCGAGTGGCTCACGCTGAGCGAGTCGGAGCAGCGCGCCTCGGGCTCCCTCACCCTCCTCGTCAGGCACGCGATGCTCCTGGCTATCGGCGCGAGGTACCGGCGGCTCCGCTCGTCCATGCTGGCGGCGATTGAACGGGGGCGCGAGCCGCCCGTGGACTTCCTCAATGGAGAGGTGGTCCGGCGCGGGAAGGCGCACGGCCTCCCGGTCCCGGTGAACGAGCACCTGCTGGAGGCGGTCCACGCCATGTCCCGACGCGAGCTGTCCCCCGGGGTGGAGACGCTCCAGCGCATCTACGCGCGGACCCGCCCCCCGGCTCACTGAGCGACGGCGACGGACGCCTCGGCCATCGCGGGCGTGCCCAGGTACTTCTTGCGCGTGCCCATCACGTAGTCGAAGAGCGGATACGTCACGCACCAGTTCGCGTTCTGGTCACGCCCCATGTGGTGGTCGTAGTGCCACGGCAGGTGCTCGCGCGCCCACTCCGGGTCCAGGTGCGCCCGCCGGTGCACCACGTAGTACAGCACCGTCGAGGCCCACACCGAGGCCACGAACCACGGCGCCCACTTCAGCAGCGGGATGTGCCCCACCGCGATGGCCGCCAGCCCCAACAGCTCCTTGCTCTGCGGCTCCCAGCGCCACAGCGGGCTCCTGTACTGCTCGTCCACCATCTCGTGGCGGCGCGAGCGCTGGTGGTGCTCGTGCCAGTGGAAGCTCCAGAAGCTCTTCTGCCTCTTGCCCAACCCGTGCAGCACGTACCGGTGCAGCAACCACTCACCGAAGTTCGAGTACGCCAGGCCCAGTGGAATACCAAGCATCTCCCGCTCTCCTTCACGGGACCCCCAGGCCCTCCGGTGCCCCGCATGAAATAATGACCACCTGGTCATGAGAATAACGGCCATCCGGGGCCGCCATCCGCTCGCCGGAAGTTGGACGGGGAGCCCGGCCGCCCGTAAGGAAGGAGACCGTGCGGCGGAGACGGGACAGGGGCCTTCCTTGGGTACGGCTGGGACTATGCGTCCTGGCCCCGCTCGTGCTGCTCAACCTCGCGGTGGCCTTCTTCGGCAACACCCGGGTGTCTCCCCTCTCCCTGTCCTTCCTAGAGTCCAAGGCGCACGCCCTGGCCGCCTACGCGCGCCACCGGCCCGCCTGCCTGCTCGACGGCCACCCGAAGCTCGAGCCCCTCATCCGCGACACCGAGCGCCGCCACCGCCTCCCCCCCGGCCTGCTGGAGGCGCTCGTGGAGGTGGAGTCCAACACCCAGCCGCACCGCATCTCGCCCGCGGGCGCCATGGGCCCCGGCCAGCTCATGCCCTCCACCGCGAGTCTGCTCCGGGTGGAGGACCCCTTCGACCCGGCGCCCGCGATCGACGGCAGCGCGCGCTACCTCGCCGAGCAGCTCGCGCGCTTCCGCGGCAACGTGAAGCTCGCGGTGGCCGCCTACAACGCCGGCCCCGGCAACGTGGACGGCCGCGTGCCCCGCAACGGAGAGACGGAGTACTACGTGGACAAGGTGCTCACCGCCTACGAGCGCACCCGGCCCCGCCCTCCGCCCCGGCCCGCGAAGCCCGCGCCCTCCCCCAAGCGCCACGCCCGCCCCGTCGTCTCCACCCCCCGCCATCCCCCCGTTGACCGACCCTCCGCCGGATGACCGACCTCCTCCGGATGACGGACGCGCGGACCCTGGAAAGCGTGCGACTCCCGCACGCATGAAACGATCTCCGAGCCTCTCGACCCTCGCCCTCGTCGCCGGGGGCCTCGTCGTCGCCCTGCTGGTGGTCTTCTCCCTCTTCGGCAACAACGTCCGCAGGCTCTTCGGCGCGAACGCGGACGCGCTCGCTGGCGTGGAGAGCTCGGGGCGGGTCAAGTCGTTCAAGACCTTCGGGACAAACGACGAGGAGGGCGAGTCGTACCCGACCACGCCTCCGCCGCCCCCCGCGCCGACCGGCTCCATCGCCATGATGAAGGCCCAGCCCATGCGGGCCGCCGCGCCCGCCGAGCCCGTCACCACCGGCAACACCCACGTCGCCGAGCGTCCCAACCCCTTCACGCACACCACCGAGGATCGCTTCTCCACCTTCGCGGTGGACGTGGACACCGCCTCCTACACCCTCTTCCGCCGCACCGTCTCCGAGGGCCGCCTGCCCCCGCGTGAGTCCGTGCGCGTGGAGGAGTGGGTGAACTACTTCCGCTACCGCTACCCCGGCCCCGAGACGGGGGACTTCCGGGTGGAGCTCGAGGGCGCCCCCTCTCCCTTCACCCAGGGCCGGCACATCCTCAAGGTGGGCCTCCAGGGCCGCAACGTCTCCAAGAGCCAGCGCAAGCCCACGCACCTCGTCTTCCTGGTGGACACCAGCGGCTCGATGAGCAGCGAGGACAAGCTGCCGCTCGCCCAGAAGGCCATGAAGCTGATGGTGGACGGCCTCAACGAGGAGGACACCGTGGCGCTCGTCACCTACGCCGGCAGCGTGCGCGACGTGCTGTCCCCCACTCCCGCCACCCAGCGTGACACCGTCTTCGCCGCCATCGACTCGCTCACCTCCGGCGGCGGCACCGCCATGGGCGATGGCCTGGAGCTCGCCTACAAGTACGCCGCCAGGAAGGCCGGCCCCAAGAGCGTCTCCCGCGTCGTCGTCCTCACGGATGGCGACACCAACCTCGGCCGCAACCTCACCGCCGATGCCATGCTCGAGAGCGTCCAGGGCTACGTGCAGGAGGGCGTCACCCTGACCACCATCGGCCTGGGCATGGGCAACTACCGCGATGACCTGATGGAGCGGCTGGCCAACAAGGGCAACGGCAACTGCTTCTACATCGACAGCGAGCGCGAGGCCCGCCGCGTCTTCCAGGAGCGGCTCGCCGGCACGCTGGAGGTCATCGCCCAGGACGTGAAGGTGCAGGTGGAGTTCGACCCCAAGGCCGTGCGCGGCTACCGGCTGCTGGGCTACGAGAACCGCGACATCGCCGACAAGGACTTCCGCAACGACAAGGTGGACGCGGGCGAGATTGGTGCCGGCCACACCGTCACCGCCCTCTACGAGGTGGAGCTCGCTGGCGAGGGCTCGCTCGTGGCCACCGTGCGCGTGCGAGCCAAGCGGCCCGGCGGGGTGGAGGCAGCCGAGCAGAGCTTCTCCCTGGAGAAGGCCCGGCTCCATGGCTCGCTGAAGCAGGCCTCCGCGGACCTGCGCTTCGCCACCGCCGTGGCCGGCACCGCGGACATCCTGCGCGGGGCGCCCCAGGCCGGCGACTGGAGCCTCGCCACCGCCGAGGCGCTCGCCGAGGGGGCCGTGGACGGGATGAGCGACCGCGCCGAGTTCCTCGGCCTGCTGCGGCTCGTGCGCGAGCGCCACGCCTCGTCCGTGGCCGGCGGCGTGCCGTACTAGAGGGACGTCTCCAGGCCGCGCCCGGCCGCCGTGTCCACCCAGACCTCCACGTCCCGGTGGAGCTGGAGGAAGGAGGCCGGGCAGAGCGTGGTGAGGGGGCCGCGCACCATGGCCGTCACCGCCGCCGCCTTGCGCGCTCCAAAGGCCAGGACGATGATGCGGCGCGCCTGGAGCAGCGCGCCCATGCCCATCGTGAGCGCCGCCAGCGGCACCCGCGACACGTCGTCACCGAAGAAGGAGGCCACCGCCTGGCGCGTCTCCCGCGTGAGGCGAGCCCGGTGGCTGGCCGCCTGCAGGCTCTCGCCCGGCTCGTTGAAGGCCACATGCCCGTTGGGCCCAACGCCCAGCAGCAGCAGGTCCAACCCGCCCGCGGCCGCGAGCTGTGCGTCATAGCGGGCGCACTCCCGCTCGGCCCGCTCCGCGCTCCCATCGAAGAAGTGGATGCGCTCGGGTGACAGGTTGATGTGCTGGAAGAGGTGCCGCTCCATGTACGCCCGGAAGCTGCCCGGATCGTCAGGCGGCAGGCCGAGGAACTCGTCCAGGTTGAAGGTGGTCACCCGCGAGAGGTCCAACGCACCGCGTCGATGCAGGGCCACCAATTCCCGGTACACGTTGAGCGGGGTGCGGCCCGTGGGCAGGCCGAGCACCAGCTCGGGCTTCTCTTGGATGGCCGCGGCGACGTGGGCCGCACAGGCGGCGGCGGCTTCCTGCTCGGTGGCGAAGACGCGAACGTTCAAGGCAGGACCAAAGCGGGACGGGGGAACTCCAGCATAACGAAAGCACTCTCCTCGACAAAGCAAGGTGTGACCTATTGCATCGGGCCTGGAGGAACCCGCGAGCCGGGTAGGGTCCCCCAACCCTGAAGGCCGTGCCCGCCCGCTCGCCTTTCCCACCGAGCAACCTCCCGGGCTGACCGTCACCGTTGCTGGCGGGCGATCTGGACCAACTTCCGGCATGACTCGACCCCGAGGTGCGTTAGAAGGGCACCTCATGAAAGTCGCCGTTCTTACTGGCGGGGGCGACTGCCCCGGCCTCAATGCAGTCATCCGCGCCATCGTGCGCCGGGCCAGCGCTCACGGATTCGAGAATGATGGGCCTGCGCGACGGGTGGAAGGGCCTCCTGGAGGACAACCACTTCCGCCTCACGCGCGAGACCACCTCCGGCATCCTCCACCGCGGAGGCACCATCCTCGGCACCTCCCGCGTCAACCCGTTCAAGGTCGAGAACGGGCTGGAGAAGGTGAAGCGGGCCATCGAGCGCAACGACATCCACGCCATCATCGCCATCGGCGGTGAGGGCACGCTCTCCGCCGCCACGCGCATGGCCCAGGAGGGTCTGCGCATCGTCGGCGTGCCGAAGACGATCGACAACGACCTCAACGGCACGGACTTCACCTTCGGCTTCGACACCGCGGTGACCATCGCCACCGAGGCCATCGACCGGCTGCACTCCACCGCCGAGTCGCACAAGCGCGTCATCGTGTGCGAGGTGATGGGGCGGCACGTGGGGTGGATCGCCACCTACGCGGGCATGGCCGGCGGCGCGGACGTGATTCTCGTGCCCGAGGTCCCCGCGGACCTGGAGGCGGTGGCCGAGCACATCAAGCACCGGCACTCCACCGGGCGCACCTTCTCCATCGTGGTGGTGGCCGAGGGCACGCGCATCAAGCTGTCGCACGACCAGCAGGAGCAGCTCGTCACCTCGGGCTCGCTGGACGAGGCGGGCCGGCCGCGCCTGGGCGGTGTGGGCAGCATCGTGGCGAACGAGATTGAGAAGCGCACGGGCTACGAGACGCGCGTATCGGTGCTGGGCCACATCCAGCGCGGCGGCGCGCCCACCGCGCACGACCGCGTGCTGGCCACGCGCTTCGGCGTCCACGCATGCGACATGGTCGCCCGGAGCGAGTTCGGCAAGATGGCCGCGCTGCGGGGCAATGAGATCGTCAGCGTGGACCTGTCGGAGGCCACCCGTGAGCTCAAGAAGGTGCCCCAGGAGTTCTTCAAGGTCGCGCAGGTCTTCTTCGGGTAGGCCGGGGAGGGGGTAGACACTTGCCTCCCGTCATGGACCTGTACGCGGAGATGGCGGCCCTCGTCGCGGAGGGCCGTCCGTTCGTGCTCGCGACCGTCATCGAGAGCGCCGGCAGCACGCCCCAGAAGCCGGGCTCGAAGCTGGTGGTGCTCGGTGACGGGAGCCTGCGAGGCACCGTGGGCGGCGGGGCCATCGAGCAGCAGATCATCCAGGCCTCGCGGGCGCTGCTGGCCTCGGAGGAAGGGACGCGCGTCATCGAGACGCACCTCACGCACGAGCTGGGCATGTGCTGTGGGGGGCGGATGAAGGTGTTCCTGGAGAAGCACGGGGCACCGCCGCGGCTCACCATCTTCGGCGCGGGGCACGTGGCGAAGGAGTTGGCCGCGCTGGCGCACCGGGTGGGCTTCCGCGTCACCGTGGTGGACGCCCGGCCCGAGTGGGCCAACCCCGAGCGCTTCCCCGACGTCGAGCTGCGGGTGAGGGACCCGGCGGACCACGCGCGCGAGCTGGCCGGTGGAGCGGACCAGTACTACTGCGTCACCACGCACGACCACCCGCTGGACCAGGCGGTGGTGGAGGCGCTGGTGAACAAGCCCTCGGCGTACCTGGGAGTGATTGGCAGTCGGCGCAAGGCCGAGCGCTTCCGGATGCGGCTGCGCGCCGCGGGCTTCGACGAGGCCGCCGTGGCTCGCATGCGCTCCCCCATGGGCATGGACATCGGCGCGCTGACACCGGGGGAGATCGCCGTCTCCATCGTGGGCGAGCTCATCCGCGTGCGGCGAATGGGTGCTCCATGTCCCTGAAGGTGATGACGCTCAACGTCCTCTTTGGAGGGCAAGACCGTTTCGAGGCCCTGCTCACCCTCCTGGCGCGGGAGAGCCCGGACCTGCTCGTCCTCCAGGAGTGCCTGGGCTGGGAAGATGGCGAGCGTCTGCGCCGCGTCGCCGCCGCGCTGGGACCCGACGGCACCATCCACGCCCACCTGGGCTCCGCCCGCCCGCGAGGCAGCGGCAGCTGCTACCACGTGTCCGTCCTCAGCCGGCTGCCGTTGCGCGACATTCGCGTGCACAACGACCCGCACTTCATCGGGCACGCCCTCGTCCAGTGCGAGCTCGACGCCGGTGGCCCGCTCACCTTCTTCGGGACGCACTACGACGCGCACCACGAGAACCTCCGGTTCGTCGAGGCGCGCTACCTGCGCTCACTGCTGAGCCCCGACGCCTTCCGCGAGGGCCTGTACCTGCTGGCCGGAGACCTCAACTCCCTCTCCCGGATGGACCCCTACCCCGTCGACCTCGCGGACAAGGTGCGCATGGCGGGCGTGGACAAATACGGCCACCCGCCGCGCTTCGATGTCATCGACGACCTGGAGTCCTTCGGTTGGGTGGACACCCTGCGCCACCGCCCCGCCTCGCCCGAGTGGGTGACCGCTCGGCGCGACCGGGGTGGCGTGAGGATCGACTACCGGACGGACTACATCTACGCCTCCCCTCGCATGGCCGAGCGGCTCATCAGCGCCCAGGTAGTGGACGTGGGCCGGCGCCACCGACCACAACGCCGTGGTGGCGACCTTCCATACCCATGACCCGGCCGCCTGATGAGGGGAGACGGGGTGAGGAGTTCGCATACATATGCAGAATCTTCCCCATGGATGTGTTGCCCTGACTTCCACTGGTGAGCACCATGAAACCACTTCGCCCCGCCCTTCTCTTCCTCCTCATCACTCTGCCGGGGTGCGCAAACCTTGGCGCCTACTTTGGATATTACAAACACCAGAAAGCGGACTGGGCACCACCAGAGGAGTCCGAAAGGATCAAGTTCCCGAATTCGTTCGAGGGAAGCACCCGGCTCTCGGGCCCCATGATGAAGGCGCTCGAGACAGCACGGAACGAGTTCATTCCTCCAGGCACCAATCCCGCGAGCGAGAAAGACCTGGTGGCGCAGTGCCTCTCGCGCTGGGAGACGTTCACCACCTCGATCCTGCAAGTGGATGACAACCTCTTCTTCATCCGCTTCTCCCCAGATGGGTTGCCGAAATGCGCCCCCGAGAGGATCGTTCTCGACGGAGGAGCGGTATATGCCATTGACGGGCAGGGCCGCGTTCTCGCGGTGCACCATTGAGAAGCATGGAAAACGACACGGGCACCTCTTCCCGAAGCGTCCGTAGACCCCCTCTGCTACAAGCCCGGCAGCCACGCCACGTCCGGCGTGGGCATGCCCGGGAGGCGAACATGGTGGTGCTCACGGATGGCGCCTCTCGCGCCGAGGTCGTCCCCGAGCGGGGCGCGCTCGTCACCCGCTTCACTGTCGAGGGCGAGCCCATCCTCTTCCTCGATGAGAGCACCCTCGCCGACCCCACCAAGAATGTGCGCGGCGGCATCCCCGTGCTCTTCCCCTCGCCCGGCGTCATCCCCGGGGGCACGTACACCGTGGACGGCCGCGAGTACCCCATGCGCCGCCATGGCTTCGGCCGTGACCTGCCCTGGGAAGTGCGCACCCAGGAGGCCTCGCGCGTGGTGCTCGCGCTGGGGCACTCGGAGCAGACGCTGCGCGAGTTTCCCTGGCGCTTCGAGGCGCTCCTCGCCGTGACGCTGGTGGGCACCGCGCTCCACCTCTCCTTCAGCGTCGAGAACCGGGACTCGCGACCCATGCCGCTGCACCTCGGCTACCACCCGTACTTCTACGTGCCCCAGGCGAACAAGGCCGCCGCCAGCGTCGAGACCGATGCCTCGCGCGCCTGGGACAACCGCCAGGGCGCCACCGTCCCCTTCACCGGAATGGACCTGAGCGGGCCCGAGGTGGACATGCACCTGCTCGACCACTCGCTGCAGGGCACCACGCTCGAGCGCGGGCAGGGCCTGCGCCCGGTGGAGCTCGCCTGGAGCCCCTCCTTCACCGCGCTGGTGGTGTGGACGCTCGCCGGCCGTGACTTCGTCTGCGTCGAGCCCTGGACGGCCCTCGGGGGCGCGCTGAAGACGGGCCACGGACTGCACACCGTCGCTCCCGGCGCCACCTTCGCTTCCGAGTTCGAGATCAGCGTCGAGCCGATGGCGCGCTTCGTCCGCTGAGGTGAGTCAGGGCTGCTGGGGCTTGGGAGCCTCGGTCTCCTTCGTGAAGGGCACGTCCAGCACCGGGAGCTTCGTCGCTCCCGGCAGGTCGTAGTGCCACCACTCCATCTGGTTCTTCTTGAAGCCGGCGCCTTCCATGGCCGCACGCAGAATCTCGCGGTGCTTGCGCGAGGACTCCGTGCCTCCCGCGTACCCGTGGTGAGCCGCCTTCTCGAACGAGTCGAACGCCGTGGGCATCTCCACCTCGGCGCCCTCCGGCGTCACCAGCGTCAGGTCCACCGCCGCGCCCCGGTTGTGGTTGCCGCCCTTCTTCGGGTTCGCCACGTAGCCCGGCTTCGGGAAGATCTTCCACATCTGCCACTGCACGGCGATCGGCCGGTAGCAGTCGTACACCTTCAGCCGGTAGCCCTGCTCGCGCAGCGTGTCCGCCGCCTTCGCCAGCCGCTCCGCCGTCTCGGGCAGTAGCAGGCAGCGCGCCCCGTCCGGGTACACCTTCTGCTTCAGGAAGTTGTCCGGCGTGGCGTACTTCATGTCCAGCACCAGGTCCTTCACCACCTCCGTGGCATCCACCACCGGCGCGCCACTCGCGGCGAGCCACAGTCCCAATGCCACGCTCGCGGGTCCCGCCATCTCAGGCCCCCTGCACGTAGGGCGTGGGATCCGGCACCCCCGCCTGCTCGAATCCCCGGCGCCGCAGCACGCAGCTATCGCACCGCCCACACGCCCGCCCCTGGGGGTCCGGGTCGTAGCAGGAGTGCGTCATCCCGTAGTCCACGCCCAGCTTCACGCCCGCGCGGATGATGTCCGCCTTGCTCATCCCCGACAGCGGCGCGTGCACCTTGAAGCGCGTTCCCTCCACCCCCGCCTTCGTGGCCAGGTTCGCCATGCTCTCGAACGCCCGGATGAACTCGGGCCGGCAGTCCGGGTAGCCGCTGTAGTCCACCGCGTTCACGCCGATGTAGAGGTCGCTCGCGCCCACCACCTCCGCCAACCCCAGCGCCAGCGACAGGAAGAGCGCGTTGCGCGCCGGCACGTAGGTGATGGGGATGCCGTGGGACATCTCGCCCTCGGGCCGGTCCTTGGGCACCTCGATGTCCGCCGTCAGTGCCGAGCCGCCCACCTGCCGCAGGTCCACCGTCACCACCCGGAAGTCCTTCACGCCCAGGGACTCCGCCACCCGGCGCGCCCGCTGCAGCTCCACCGCGTGCCGCTGCCCGTAGGCCACCGCCAGGCACACCGGCTCGAAGCCCTCCGCCTTGGCCATCGCCAGGCAGGTGGTGGAGTCCAGTCCGCCCGACAGCAGCACCACCGCCTTCTTACTTGCCGTCATTGAAGCGCCGCTTCCCTTCCACGCCGTACACCGCCGCGCACGACGTCACGCACTTGCAGTCCTTGTTGCCCGGGAGGAATACCACCTTCAGCTCTCCGCAGGCCCTCTCGGCGTCGTACCCATTGACGGTGGGGCCCGGCACCGAGCCATCCGGCAGGCCACCATCCGGCAGGTTGGCGCACTTGCTGCCGATGCTCCGATCCTGGCTGTCACTGAGCACCACCACCGTCATCGTCTCTTCAATCTGCGCACCCTCGCAGCCCTCGCCACAGCTCGGGATTTGAGCCGCGGCCCGGTGGTTGGTGGTGTAGCGCTGCGCCACCGCCTCGTAGGTGCCCTTGCGCGAGAAGCCGTCGATGGTGAACCACACCCCGCCGTCCACGCTGTCGCGCGAGAAGGTGCCCGCGTAGCCGAAGCCTCCATCCACCAGTTGGTTGAAGTCACCGCTGTCCGGCTTGCAGTCCGTGCGCGACCAGTTCGCCTGGGCCTGGAAGTCGAACGTGCCGACGGTGAGGTCCCCCGGGTACACCGTCTCGGACACACACGCGCCGATGAGGGCGAGCACGGGGATGAGCAGCAGGGGCAGGAAACGAGAGGCGGGCATAAGCGGGCGAGGTTACACGACCTCCAGGGCGGCGAGGGCCACCGCGCGGAACGCCGAGCTCGTCCGCAGCACCGTGCCCACATCCACCGTGTCGGGGTTGGAGCCGCGCACCTCGGGCGACAGGTGCGCCAGCACGCGCGACGCGGCGAGCGACGCCGGCACCGCGCGGAACGCCGCCACCGCCGCCTCGTCGAAGCCAGGCACCGGACCGGGCCGGGCCAGCGCCTCGCCAGACGCGCCCAGGCACACCGCCAGCGCGCAGAGGTAGCTCAGCTCCACCAGACCGAAGCAGGCCAGCGCGCCCGCGCCCAACACCAGCTCGTCCGGTGACGTGAGGTATGCCTCCACGCCGCCCGCCGGATCCACGAAGACGCGCAGGTGCTTCGCCCCCAGCGCCCTCAGCGTGGACAGCAGGGCCGCGTGCAGGCGAGGCATCCGCTCGCCCGTGACGGGCACCGCGTCCGGAGGTAGCGGGTGGCGGAAGTCCTCGGGCCGCGCCACTGGAGAGAGCGTCGCCGCCGGGGCCGCCTCCGTGCTGGAGACGAGCGCCGCGCCGAAGCCGTCCACGCGCGCCACCTCCATGGGGACGTCGTCGCAGGCCTTCAGCGCCTCGGCGTAGAGCGTCCACCCGTCCGCGTCCACCGGCTGCTGCCTCAGCAGCTCGGGCCACAGGTGGATGGCCAGCGCCGCCCCCTGGTAGGTGGGCGACAGCCGCTCCGCCACCAGTCGCTTCGCCTCCGGCGAGAGCTGGCCCGCCTGGTAGAGCCGCTCGGCCAGGCGCACCGCGAACACCACCAACTGCGCATCCAGGTACTGGCGGAGGATGGCCTCGAGCTGCGCGGGGTCCTCGGTGAGGCGCTCGCGCAGTTGCAGCGCCTCGCCCGTGAGGCCCTGGGCCTCGGCGATGCGCACGCGGTGCTCCAGCCGCTCCGGCGTCTCCGGCAACAGCTTGAGCTGCTCGGAGGCCTCCGCCAGCCGGCCGAGAGCCTCGTAGGCCTCCGCGAGACGCTCGCGCCACAGCCCCATCGCGGCCGGGCCGGCGAGAATCGACGCGAGCTGCTCCGCCGCCATCACGAAGCGCGCATGGTCGCGCGTCTCCTCGTAGATGGGCAGCAGGAACTCCAGCGCGCGCACCGTCCCCGGAGCGTCCTCGAGTGCCTTCTCGAAGGCCTCCTGCGCGCGAGCCTTGTCGCCCGCCCACATCAGCATGTCGCCATGCTCCACGTGGAGGCCGGCACGGGCCTTGGGGTCCGTCTCGAGCAGGATGAGCAGGCCCAGCGTCTCCGCCGCGCCCGCCGTGTCGCCCCCGTCACGCTGCAGCCGGAAGCGCTCGCGCAGCAGCTTGCCACGCCGCTCCGGCCAGCCATCCGCCGCCTCGGACAGGGCCTCGATGCGCTCCTCCACCGGCAGGGCCCGGACGTGGGTGAGCACCGCCTCGGCGAGCGGCTCCGGGTAGCCAGAGAGTCCCGGCAACAGGCTGAACAGGCGCTCGGAGAAGGCCGGCGCCGTCGCGAGAGCTTCCAGGGCCCGCAGGCGCAGCTCGGGGGCGATGCCCTCCGCGCGCAGCACCTCGTCCCGCAGGTCCGTGGCCGAGGGGGCGTCCCACTGCGCGAGCAGGTCCGCCAGCCGCATCAGCCCCACCCAGTCGTCCTCGGCGCGCAGGCCCTCGGCCAGGTCCGTGACGCGCGAAGCCTCCGCGTCCGGCCGCGCCACCAGCGCCCAGAGCGCCTGACGGACCCGGTCCGCATCCCCGGCCCGCTCGGCGAGCGCGAGCGCCCCCGCCGCATCCCCGGACTCGAGCATGGGCCCGAAGCCCACCTCGACGGCACGCGCGGAGGCGCCCAGCCGGTGGAAGCGCTCGGACAGCTCCGCCGGGCCCAGCGTGCCCGGGGCCTCCGTGGCCAGACGCTCCACCACCTCGAGGGCCTCGCCACGCTCGCCCGCGGACTCCCACAGGTCCGCCGCCTCCAGCAGCAGCGCCGGCCTCTGGGCGGAGTACGCGAGTCGAGCCGCCTGCAGCAGCGACTGGGCCGCGCGACCGGGCTCGTTGGACGCCTGGTGCAGCCGGGCCACCAGCCGCAGCGACTCCACGTCCGGCTCGACGGAGACGGCGGCACGGGCCGCGCGCAACGCCTCCGGGAGATGGCCGGCGGACTCGAAGTCGCGCGCCGCCGACAGCAGCAGCTCCCGGCGATCCGAGTTGGGGAGCAGCTCCGCCCGGGCCAGCCGCACCTCGGCGAGGCGGTCCGGCTCCTCCGCGAGCAGCGGCTCCAGGGCCTCCAGCGCCTCGGCGTAACCGGCACCGGAGGCACCACGGGCCACCACCGCCTCCAGCGACTCGCGGGCGAGCGGCTGACGGCCGGCGGCACTCGCCAGGGAGGCCAGCTCCAGGCGCAGGAGGGAGGCCTCGTCCTCGTCCTCCGTCAGCGACACCAGCCGCTCGAGCGACTCCAGCAACCGGGCCGAGTCACCCGTCTGGCGCAGGCCCTCCACCCGGGCGCGGAGCGCGACCACGTTGGACGGGTCCGCATCGGCCGCGCGCTCCCGGAGGGCCGTGGCGCGCTGGGGGTCATCGAGCTGGGCCGCGGCGACGTCGGCGGCGGCCAGCAACAGCTCCGCGGCGCGAGCGCCCCCGGCGGCCTGTGCCCCCGCCTCGTAGACGGCGAGCAGGTCCGCGGGGCGACTCAGGGCACGCAGGCCCTCCACGGCCCGGTCGATGACGCTGGCATCCGCGGGACGCAGGCGCGCCAGGTGGAGCAGCGCGTCGATGGAGTCCCTCGGGTCCTCGAAGAGGTCGGCGGCGCGGCGGTACAGCACCTCGGCCGTGGGGGCGTCCGCCTTGCGCGCGAGCTTCAGCGAGGCCCGGTAGAGGCCCTGGGTGTTGCCGGTGCGGCCGTACACCTCGGAGAGGAGGGACAGCGCTTCCTGTCCGCGCTCGCCCTCGGGGTCGAGCGTCACCACGGCCTCGAAGGACTCCGCGGCGTCGCGATACGCGCCGGAGGACAGCGAGGCATGGCCGAGCCGCAGGTGCGTGCGCACGCGCACCGGGACGGGGAGCGACTCACCGCCCGCGGCGAGCAGGCGCCGGTCGTACGGCTGGGCCGCGTTGGGGCCACCGCCCTCGGCGGCCAGCTCGGCGCGAGTGGCCAGCACGTCCGTGTCATCCCCCGCCTTGGCGAGGTAGTCGTCGAAGGCCTGGGCGGCGAGCAGGGCTTCCCCCGCCTTCAGCAGCGAGTCCGCGCGCTCGCGCAGCAGCGGCAGGGCCTGCTCGGGCGGCACGGCGGCGGCGCGCAGGGCGAGCAGCTCCGCGAGACGGCGCACGTCCCCGGCGGCGCGGGCGCGCAGCAGGTGGAAGGCCTCGGCGCTGGAGGGGGCGAGCTCGAAGGCCTGGTCCTCGCACAGCAGCGCGCGCTCCAGCGCACCGGCCTCGCGGAAGGCCCTGGCGGCGGCGAGGTAGCTCTCGGCGGCCTCGACGGGCGGCTGCCGCTGGGCACGGCGGAGCATCAGCGCGGCGAGCGACTGGTGGTCGCCCGACGTCGGTGAGGAAGGCGCGGTGGCGCGAGTAGACGGGCTCCCGGAAGGGGTCCGCCTCCAGCAGGAGGGCGTCGAACTCGGCGGCGTCCTCGGCACGGCCCAGCTCGTGGAGCAGGTCCGCCGCCTGGCGGGTGAGGCCCAGGTCATCCGGCAGCGCGGAGCGCGCGGCGAGCAGCGCGATGACGGCGGCCTCCGGGCGCCCGGCGCGCTCACGGTAGAGGGTGGCGGCGCGCAGCAGCAGTTGCGCGCGGCGGGAGGGGTCCTCCTCCAGCGAGGCGGACTCCTCGAACCAGGCGGCCAGCTCCGCCACCCGGCCCTCGCGCTCGAGCAGCTCGCACAGGAGCGTCTCGGCCTCCTCGAGGGAGCGGTCGTGGCGGAGCGCCTCGCGCAGGAAGCCCTCGGCCTTGCCGGACTCCTCCAGCACGTCGAGGTGGAGCTTCGCCAGCCGCAGCAGCGACGTGGCCTGCTCGCTCGTGACGGGCAGCAGCGGCAGGGCGCGCTCCAGCCAGCGGGCCTCGGCGACGGTGTCGTCCCGGCGAGCGGCCAGCTCGATGCCCATGCGCGCCGTGTCGAGCTGCGCGGACAGCGCGAAGGCCCGCTCCAGCGCGGCCTCGGCGGCGGGCAGGTCCAGCTTCGCGTCGCGCAGCATCTCCGCGCGGTGGCGCTCGTGGTCGGCGGCCTCGTCCACGCGGCCCGCTTCCTCCAGGAGGAAGCGCAGAGCCTCCAGCGAGCGCAGGGACTCGTCCACGCGGCCGGCTTCCTCGGCCAGACGCGCGTGTTCCGCGCAAGCGTCGATGGCGCCGTCGGTGTCTCCCGTCTCCTGGCAGAGCGCGGCCACCACCTGGAGCTGGGCCATCAGCTCGGGGACGCGGCCCGCGTCACGGTAGAGGTCGGCGAGCGACTGGTGCAGCGGCAGCGGCTCCGGCGGCCATCTCCGCCGCGCGAGCCAGCAGGGTGGCGGCGAGGGTGGAGTCGGCCAGGGAGTCCCGGGCGCGCTCCGAGAGCAAGACGAGCCGCTGGGCGGTGTCCTCGGAGGGAGGCAGGGCGCGCGCGTGGGAGACGAGCACGTCGAAGGCGGCGCGGGGCTCGTCCTTCTCCAGCAGCGCGGCGAGGCGCTGCACGGCCACCTCGTTCAGCGGGCGCTCGGCGAGGAGCCGCTTGTAGGCGGACACCGCGCGCCGGGCGTCCCCGAGCTTCTCCGCGAGCGCTCCCAGGCGCAGCCAGGCCTTCTCGGCGCGCTCGGGCTCGGTGGCGAAGTCGGCGGCGGCGGCGAGCTGCTCCTGAAGGGGCATCGCCTCCTTCACGTCGCCGTGCAGGAAGAGGAGCTCGGCCAGCTCGGAGAGCTGCGCGTCCCGAGCGGGGACGAGCGCATGGGCGCGGCGGGCCATGTCGAGGGCGCGTGCCATGTCCCCGGCGGAGCGGGCGTGGGCGGAACCCTCGCGCAGGAGGGCGGCGGCCTCGGCGGGAGCGATGTCCCCTGTGCCGACGTCGAGGAGCTTCGAGGCCTCGGCGAAGTCCCCCCGGTCCGCGACGAGCGCCACGAGCCGGCGGCGCACCACGAGGTCCGCCGGGTGCCAGACGCACCGCCTGCCGCAGCGCGGCCTCGGCGGCCTCGGGCTGCTCCAGACGCTCCAGGTGGAGGGTGCCCAGCTCCGCGTAGAGGGCGGCGGCCTCGGCGGGAGGAGCGTGCGGGGCCTCGGCGGCGAGCAGCATCGGCGAGGCGGGCCCAGTCCTCCATGTCCCGCAGCACGCGCTGGAGCGCGGTGGTGGCACCGGCATGGCGCGGGGCGAGGGAGAGCGCGGCCTCCAGGCTGGCGGCGGACCCGGAGAGGTCCCCGGCCTTCTCGAGCAGGCTCGCGCGCACCAGCAGCGCCTCCACCCGGCGAGGCGTGGGGCCCTGGCGCGCGGCCTCGGCGAGCGCCTCCACCTCGGCGGCCACCTGCCCGTCGCGGCGCTCGAGCGTGGCGAGGGCGAAGAAGGCATCACAGCGCTCGGCCGGGGACAGCGGCAGCTCCACGGCGGCGAGCAGGGCCTCGCGGGCCGGAGCGCGCGCGTCCTTCTCCACCAGCGCGGAGGCGAGCGCGAGCAGACGCGCGCGGGCGCGCTCGGCCAGCTCGGGCTCGGAGGCGACGACGTTGCGCCACGCGTGCAGCTCGTCCACGTCGTCCCCCGCCTCGCGGGCGAGCGCGGCGAGGGCGAGCCACAGGGGCGCGGGACGGCGGGCGAGCTTCGTGGCCGCGAGGAAGTCGTCGCGCGCGGACTGGGAGCGGCCGGCGTTGCGGTGGAGGGCGGCGCGGCGGGCGAGCAGCTCGGCGCGGGCATCGCCCTCGGCGGCGGAGATGAGGGTGCCCAGCAGCGCGAGGCGCTCGGTCTCCTCCTGGACGGTGCCGGTGCCCGGCGGAGGCAACAGCTCCAGCAGGGACTGGGTGGCCCACGCGTCGTGGGGCTCCTCGGCCAGGAGGCTGCGCAGGGCGTCGGCGGCCTCGGCGGTGCGGCCGAGGGCGAGGGACAGCTCGGTCAGCTCGCGGCGGGCGGAGCGGCGCGCGTCACCGGAGAGGCGCGGCCACAGCGTGGCGAGAAGGTCCGCCAGCGGCTCGCGAGCGCCCGCCTTGCGGTGCAGGCCGGCGAGCTCCAACCGGGCCTCGAGGTCCTCGGGAGCCAGGGCGCAGTACTGCGCCAGCAGGCGGCGAGCGGAGTCCGAGCGGCCCGCGCGCACCGCGGCGGAGGAGGCGCGACGGGTCAGCTCCAGCAGCTCCTCCTCGCGGAGCGCATCCGGGTCCGCCGGAGGCAGCGCCAGCACGGCCTCGAAGTCCTCCAGGGCGGCGCGAGGGTCCACCTGCAACCGCAGCTCGCCACGGCGCATGCGCGCGGGGGCGAAGGAGGCATCGCGCTCCAGGGCCTCGGCGAGGAAGGCCTCCTCGCGGCTGGTGCCCATGGCGAGCACGGAGGCGCGGAAGAGGAGCTTCGCGCCGGCACGCGCATCGGCCACCAGCGAGGCCTTGCGCGCGAAGAGCCGGGCGGCCTCCAGCTTCTCCCCGCGCTCCAGCTCCAGCTCGGCGAGCGCGTCGAGGACCTCGGCGGCCAGCGGGCCCGAGGGGCTCGCGTCGAGGGCGGCGGACAGGCGCAGGAGGGCGGGGCCCTTCTCCCCGCGCTCCAGGAGGACGCGGGCGCTCTGCAGGAAGAGGGGCGCGGCCTCGGCGGCGCGCTCGGCGGCGACGAGGGCCTGGGCACGCGAGGCCCACAGCTCGGCCAGCTCACGCGTCTCACCGGCCTCGGTGTAGAGGGCCTCCAGCCGGGAGGCGAGCGCGTCATCGAGACGGCGCAGCGGGAAGGCCTGGGCGTAGGCGGCGATGGCGGCCTCGCGGTCTCCTATCTGCTCGCACGCGCGGCCCAGGCGCGAGCGGATGTCGGCGAGACGCTCGGGCGCGGTGGTGCGCGGCAGGGTGGACAGCAGCGTCTCCAGCGCGCGCCGGGCGTGCTCGGGACGCTCGCAGCGCAGCGAGAGGTCCGCCAGCTCCAGCAACACGGCCTGGTCCGGGGAGAGGCGCGCGGCCTTCTCCAGGGACACCAGCGCCTCGCCGATGCGGCCCAGCCGGGCCTCCAGCACATTGGACAGCTCGCGCAGCGCCGCGGCCGCGAGCCGCTTGTCGCCCTGCGCCTCGGCCACGCGCGCCCGCTCCTCCAAGGCGCTGGCCAGGCCCGCCATGTCCGAGCGCTTGCGTTGGAGGGCGCACAACTCGCCCAGGGTGGGCAGGTCCTCCGGCTCGGCCTTCAGCACCTCCAGGAGGGCGGTGGCGGCGAGGTCCAGGTCGAAGGCGAGGTCGCGCGCGGCCACGGCGAGGCGGCGGTACTTCTGCGCGCGCTCCTTGGGCTCGGGGGTGAGGCGCGCGAGGGCGGAGAGGCACCGGGTGAGCAGCCCTCCATCGCGGCGCGCCTCGGCGAGCGCGAGCATGGACTCCAGCGCGGGCTGGTAGTCCGGGTCGGCCTCCAGCGCGGAGGTGAGGAGGCGCTCGGCCTTCTCGGGCTGCTGCAGGCGGCCGCGGAACAGCTCACCGGCCTCGGCCCAGAGGACGGCGCGGCGGCCGGGCTCCTCGTGGACGGCGGCGGCCTTCTCCAGCGCCTCGGCGAGTTCCTGGGCCCGGCCGGTGGCGCGGAAGTAGGGAATCAGCTCGTCGAGCGCGGCGGTGTCGCGCGGGTCCAACGCGAGCGCGGCCTCGAGGTGCTCGCGGGCGCGGGCGGGGTCTCCGAGCTTCGTGCGGTACAGGCGAGCCAGGGCGTGGTGGCTCTGGTGCGCGGCCTCGCGGACGGACTCGGAGCGCGGGGCGGGGCCGGCGAGCTCCAGCGCCTGCTGGTAGCCGGAAAGCGCCTCCTGCAGCTTGCCCAGGGCCTCGGCCACGCGCGCGGTGGCGAAGAGGGGCTCGGGCTCGCCGGGCAGCAGCGACACGGCCTCGCGGTAGCGCAGCAGCGCGTTGTCCGGCTGCTGGAGGCCCTGCTCCCAGATGCGGCCGGCCATGAGGTTGGCGCGGCCCACCCGGTCGAGCTCGTGGCGGGCCATGGCCACCTCGCGCAGGCGGTCCAGGGCCTTGAGGGCGCGCAGGTGCTCGCCGCCGCGGTGGCACAGCTCACCGAGCAGCAGCAGCGCATCCGGCTGGTCCGGCGAGAGGCGCAGCGCGGCCTCGCAGTGCAGGCGGGCGCCGGCGACGTCGTCCTCCGTCTGGGCGCACAGGCGCGCGAGGTGAACGTGTGCATCCGCGGCCTCGGCGGGGTCTCTCGCGAGCGCGGCGATGCGGCGGTAGGCGCGCACGGCACCGGCGCGGTCGCGGCTCTGGTCCGAGGCGCGCGCGAGGGCCTTGAGGGAAGGCAGGTGGTCCGGCTTGAGGCCGAGCACCTCGTGGAGGGCCTTCACCGCCACCTGGGGCGCGTGGTCGCGGGCGGCGCGAGCGGCGGCCTCGGCGGAGAAGAAGGCGGCGGCCTCCTCGGAGGCACGGCGCGACAGGGCACACAGGGCGAGGAAACGCTCGGCGGAGCGGGCGTGCTCACCACGGCGTTCACGCACCACGGCCTCGCCCCAGAGGGCGGCGGGGCTCTTCTCGCGGCGGCGCAGCAGCGTGGCCGCGAGGTCCAGGGCGAGATCGTGCGCCTGCGGGTCCGCCACGAGCAGCGACAGCAGACGCTCGGCGGCGAAGGGGTGGGCGTCCTGGGCGTCCCCGGCCTGGAGGTAGGCCTCGCGCGCCTCGGCGAGCCGCCCCTGGGCGATGAGGGCCTCGGCATCGGCGAAGGCGCGAGCGCCCTCGAGGGCCAGCAGCAGCTCCTCGTCGGGCGGAGCCGGCGGCGGCAGGCCTCCAGAGGAGAAGCGCAGACGCAGACCCGCGCTGCTCACCTCGGCGGAGGAGAGGCGCGCGGTGTCGAGCGTCGGCATCTTGAAGCCCCGGCTGACGGCGGCCTTCTGGCAGAGCGCGGGCAGCACGCGGGTGGAGAAGCCGGTGGCGCCGCGCACCTCCACCTCGGGCAGCAGGCCCAGCTCGGCCACGGTGGTGGCGAGGAGCCCGGGCACCTGCACCGACGGCGTGGAGGCGAAGCCGTACAGGCGCACGTCGTAGAGGTAGAGGGCGAGCCGCTCCCCGTCGGCGTCGAAGGCCACCTTGAAGGTGAGCGGGGTGCGCTCCGGGGCCTGGAGGAAGGCCTGGCCCTCCAGGTAGCCGGGGCGGAAGTGCAGCTTCAGCCCCTCGAGGCCCGCCACGCGCCCGGCGAGCTCCGCCACCTTGCGCGCCACCAGGTCCGCGTCGACGTGCAGCTCCAGGAAGCCGAAGAGGAGCTTCTTGCGCTGGTAGCGCGAGGCGCCCGAGCTGACGTTGAAGGGGAAGGAGACGTCCGGAATCTGCAGCGCGAAGTCCGCGATGGACAGACCCGGCGCCAGCTCGAGGGGCGGAAACCCCACGAAGGCGCGACGATCCAACAGGCGCAGCTCGGGGGTTGCGGCTTGCGCTTCGGACGCGGGCTTGGGGGAGTCGCTGTCGGTGGCCATCTGCGGGGGCTTCTAAAGAGCACCCGAAGTTACCACGCGACCTAAGCCCCCGGAATTTTTGCTGTTCCCCCGGCCGGAGGGCAGGCGACGCGGCGTCTTCCACCTGGCGGAAGAGCAGGCCCCTCGTCTGCAGGCCCCCTCACTCGTTGACGTCAACGAGTGACCGTCTCAAATGCCGGATGGTCCAGCACGGGGTGGACCCCAAAGGAGCATGCCCGACACGTAAGTATCTGAAACCAGGGACCACCCGTCCTTGGCCCGCATCCTGCCATGTCCATGCTCGCCGCATTCAACGCGGTTCAACAACAAAACGAGGGGGTAAGACATATGGTAGTGATTCGACAGGCCATCGGCACCGACATGACGCTGGAGCAGGCCACGGACACCATGGTCGGGCTGCTCAGGCAAGGGAACACCGCCGCGCACCAGATCGGCACGCTGTACAACTACGTGGTGGATCGGAAGCTGCCGGAGCTGGCCGGGTACAAGACCGCCCAGGACTACTTCAGCAAGCGCGTGAAGGCGGTCTCGCAGTCCACCCTGACCGTGTACGGCGCCGTGGCCCGAAGCTTCACGGAAGCCGTCTGCACGCAGTACGGCGTGTACGGCCTGCGAGCCCTCCTCCGTTACGTGGAGGCAACCGGCACCGTCCTGGGCCCGGATCCGAGCACCGTGATGATCGACGTACCGCAGGAGGACGGCAAGGTGGTGACGAAGACCTTCGCCGAGTGCAGCGTGGACGAGGTGGAGCGGGCCACGCGGGCCAAGAAGGCCCCGCCCGGGTGCGGGTGCCCGTGCCGGACCAGGCGCGGCTCCTGTTCTTCGAGGACAGCCTCTTCCGGAACTTCAACGGGGTGGCGAGAGTCCGCTTCACCGCGCGCAACGAGGGCGGCAAGACGCTCGTCAGCTTGCAGGACGTGCCGATGTCGGAGATGGCGCGGCTCATGACGGCGCTCCAGGAGGGCATGGAGGCCCAGCCCTCCCTGGCGGCGAAGTAGCACCACACCTCAACATGAGGTGACGTCACGGGCGGGGAGGGACGCGGACCCATCAGGGTCGGTGTTCCCTCCCCGCTTTTTTCGTGCCCAGGTACTGGGAAGACCTGGCCGCGCGGCCCGCTCACGAATGCCGGGGCACGTCCTCGGCGAAGATGCCCCATTCCAAAAGGCCGGCGGTCTCCCGCTCGGGCGAGGCCTCTGCCTCCGTGCGTGCGACCATGAGCTCTCGCGCGGCCTGCTCCGCGCCATAGGGATCGCGCCGCGCGCGCAGGCACTGCTGGAGGTGGGCCTGCAACTCCGCCGCGGTCGCATATCGCTCGGCGGGATCCGCGCGCAGGGCCTTGTGGATGACGATCCTCACGGGCGCTGACACTCCCCACATGGCGGCCTCCACGTGCTCCGGGCGGAAGGAGGAGGCGAGCCGGGCCATCTCCTTGACCGAGGCCCAGCTCGGCAGCTCCGACCTCGCCCTGGCCCGCGCCTTGAGCACGCGCCGCGCTCCCCGCGCCGCCCGCTCCACGGCCTCCAGGCCATAGAGGTTCCAACCCGTCAGCAGTTCCAGCAGCACCACGCCCAGCGAGAAGACGTCCGCCCGGGCATCCCCGACGTCCGTGCCTCGCTTCAGCAAGCGCTCCGGAGCGGCGTAATCAATCTCCCCCGGCACCAACCCCTTCGGAGTCCCCAAGCGTCCGGGAAGCAGCGAGTACGCCGAGGCGAAGTCCGTCAGCTTCACCTGTCCCTTCAGTCCGACACGGATGCAGCTCGGGCTCACGGCGCGGTGGAGCAGACCCAGCGGACGGCCCTCCGCATCCCTCGCGGTGTGCGCGGCGTGCAGCGCCCCGGCCACCTCGCCGCCGACGTACAGGCAGAAGGCCTCGCTCATGCGCCGTCTCCGCAGCACCCCCAGGCTGGTGACCGTATCCAGGTTGCAGCCCTCGACATGCTCCTTGAGGAGGAAGACCGTGCCCTCGGACTCGTGCAATCCGTAGACGCGGACGATGGCCGGGTGCGCGAGGAGCGAGACGAGCCGCGACTCCTCCACCAGACGCAGGTGCGCCTCGTGGGGCGCGTGGGAAGGCAACATGTCCGCCTCCATCAACCCGCCGACACGCTGACAGGTGCGCGGGCGGACCAGGTAGCGCAGCAGCCCGTGCGGCCTGTGGTCCATGCGCCAGACGACCAGGAATTCGGTGTCCTCGTTGGAGAAGAGAACCCGGTCCGTGGCCTCCTTGCCCCGCGCGGTCTGCTTCCGGAAATGGGTGGGGGACTCCATGCGCGGCAACCCTCCTGCCTTCGGGGGATGATGGCCAGCTTCCGCCACGGAACAGGCCGGGTGAAGGCGGAGAAAGGTTACTCTCGGAGTCACGCTTCCTGTAAGGACCTGGCGGGTCACGCACAGCCACTTTCGCGCTGTGAATGCGGCGTGCCCTGTAAAGGCGTTTACAAGGGGAGTCCCACCGGGACGTCAGTTCTCGTCCTTGGAGGTGCTGCCGGGCACGCAGGCCCAGGGCATGCTGGGATGGTTGCGACCACACTTGAAGCCCTCGCCACACACCGAGCGCTCCTCGGGGTCACACGCCTTGCGGCACTGGAAGAGAAAGCAGACCGAGCCCTCGGGACAGGGCGGATCGCTCTCGCCGCCACACCCTCGCAGACACTCCATCCAGATTTCACCCGGAGCATCCGGGTAGGCGTTCCGCGTGCAGTACAGTCCCTCGGCACAGGGGGTGCGCTCGCAGTCCTGTCCATGAATCTTCATGCAGACGGACGCCGCCTTCCGCCGACAGCGCCACGCACCGCTGTCCCTCCGGGCAAGCACGACCCTCACAGGAGGGAAGGCACGACGAGCCATTGGAACCCTCATGGCAGAAGAACCCTTCAGGACACTCAGGCCCGTCCATCCAACACGGACGGCCACAGAAGCCTTGACAGAAGAGCCCCTGCGCACAGCCGTCTTCTCGCTTCGAGGGCGGCAGTTCGCAAAGCTCTCCCTCCTTCCGCACCCCCAGCAGCGAACAGACACGCACCAGATCCTTATCGTTCTCGGCTTCCAGGGGGACGCAGGTGAAGCCGTACGGGCACTGCTCGTCCTCCGTGCACTTGCTGTCCGTGCAATAATCACGCGCTGTCCCCACGTCATAGGAGCAGCGGAGCTGCGGCTCGCAGTCCGCGTCCGTCTCGCAATCCCGCTCATAGGTGGACAGGCGCAGGCGCTCCTCGGGCGAAAGCATGGGAACGAGGGTCTTGCCTCGGGGAAGTGGCACCTGCGCACCGGTTCCGGAGAGGGCGATGAAGCCCAGCCACACCAACGGCAGCGGCATGAGCAGGCCGAGCAGGACAGGCAGGACCCTACGCCAGTTCATGCGCTTCCCTTCTCATCACTCTGTCGGGACGACACTCGACCGGACATGCCACCTGCTGCCTCGCGAGACCTGGTTCTAAAATCCGTCCCGCATTTCTCCAGCCACTCGTGCTTGCCCATCCGGCACTTCCGCTGAGCATTCGTCGTGTCCCTGTGGAGGGCCATCGGAATCGAGCCATTGGGTCCAAACTCCGTCTGACCGCATCCCGTCATGACGGTGGCGAGCAAAGGAGCGACAGCGGCGATCTTCCAGGCATGAAGGAGTCTCCCTCTCCGTTACCCGTCAGGGTAGCACCCTGGCCCCTCCGGCCTCATGGGAAGGACACGCCTCCAAGGGTGACGGGACGCTCCCGCCCCTCCTCCCACAACGCGAGCGTGAAGGTGCCCCGGGACTCCGCCTGCGGCAACTCCGCCCTCCACCACGATGCGCTGCTTCCCGGCGCCCGGGACGATGGCTCCCCGCTGCCACACCGACAGTGCATGCCGGCCCCCCTTCTCGGACACCAGTTCCGCGCCCGCGCCGTCCAGGGCTGAAGGCTCTCGTTCTCCACCCACAACACCATTGCCACCCGCACCATCACGGGCTGCTCCTCGCCTTCTCCTTCCTCGCGCGGACAGGTAGCACGATAGCTGATGGCCCACCGCCACCGGAGCGCCTGCCCGTCCAGCCAGGTGAGCCGGAGCGGAAGAGCGGACACGCCCTGGCCATCCATCTGCTCCGGGGCGAGCAGACCCGTGAGTCCCCCAACCCCTTCGGCACCGCGCGCTCCCGCTCCAGCTCGGCCTGGCATTGCCGCGCCTTCTCGCGCTCCTCCCGTGCCTCCTCCTGGCAGACCTCCGGGGCACGGGGGCGGAACACCTCCACCTGGTGCTCAGGCCTGGGCCGGGAGGCACCACCACCAGCACGAAGTCCACGAGCGATGGAGGCTGCCCGTCCACGAAGCGCACCGGCATCCGCAGCCGCCGCTCCGGCTTCAGCTCGCGCGAGGCCAGGAGGAGGATGGAGTCCTCCACCACCTCCACCCGGCGGAAGTGCTCGCGCGCCTCCAGCTCGACCAGTTGCACCGGGGCGTCGAAGAACAGGTTGAGGGACGTGCCGGGACCGATGCGCACCTCATGAACCTGCCGCGACGCACTGGCCGACAAGAAGCAGCTGGCGCCCCCCTCGCCAGGGTCTCGGGGTCGGACTGGGCGGCGGCGGGAGCACTCGACGAGGAGCACGAACAAGGCGAGGGCGGCGGGAAGCGCGAGCATGGGACATGACCTCCGGAGTGGAGGAGTTTAACAAGCACCTCGGACGTTGACCCCTCCCTGTCCTCACATTCGCACCAGGTTCCGCCCCGAGGCCCGCGCGCCTCGCGGTGTCAGTGGAAGCGCTTCACCGGCCGCGCAATCTCGGTGGAGAAGATGCGCGCGAGGCCCGGCTCGGGCGCGGGCCCCTCGATCAGCGCCCCGGCTCTTCTTCCACCCCTGGCTTCTCACGGGCGATGAACTCGAAGCAGACGGGGAACGTCTCCCCATTGGGCAGGCGCCCCCGGGTGAAACGGCCATACACGCGCGACTCGCCGATGATGAGCTGCCCCGTGAAGGTGGAGCCCACCACCAGCTTCCCGGTGCTGTCGATGAAGACGCACGGTGACCTCGCCCCCGCTCACGGTGAGGACACGGGCATTGCCCTCGACGAGGGTGACGTCCGACCCGGCTCCCGGGCGCCCAGCTTCTCCATGGCCTCCGCGGCCCCGGCCGGGCACTCGGCGGGCGGGGGCTGGGGACGTACCTGGGTGCCGGAACCGGGGCAGCCCGAGCCCAGGCAGCAGGCGAGCAGGGCGCCGCCCACCCTTCCCGCCGTCGAGCAATTCCCCTGCCGCCGAGCCTTCGTCTCGCGTCTCGCGGGTCCGCCGTGGAGTCTTCACGCTCGTGGTGTCCTCTGGGTGCGTCGCGCTGGCGACGGACGCGGGGGTTGCCGCCTCGGAGGGCGCCGCGCCCGCGCCACCTTCCGGCGACATCCACGGGGGCGCCACTTCCTGGCCGGACCCGAGGATGACTTCCAGCGTTGGTGGAAGGAAGTCCACCGGGAACGTGGGGGGCGGCACCGCCTCCGGGGACCTCGCGGCCGGCCCCGGTGCCCGGTGGCGACGAGGGCCAGCATCCCCACGGCCAGCACGGAAGCCGCCACGGCCCCCCACCGCCAGAGCGCCCCGCGCACGCCCTTCCGAGGCCGCGCCGACGAGGCCACGGCCGCGCCCGGCGGGGGCGGCGGCGCCACCGGGGGCACAGACGCTTCCTCCGGGACGGGCCGGGGCTGGCCCCGCCGGGGGTGGCGCTGCTCGTACTCCACCAGCCGCCTCAACCGGGCTCGCTGCTCCTCCGGCGACAGCGCCCCGGTGCGCCCGGTGGTGGCGGCGTCGGGGCCCCAGGCCTCGCACAGCGGCACCGTCCACGCCTCGTCCGCTCCCCGCCGCACCTCCTCCAGAGCCTCGGCCACCGCGTCCGCGTCCGGGTAGCGCGCCTCGGGAGCCTTCTCCAGCAGCCGCAGGCACACCTCCCCCAGCGCCCGGGGCACACGCGGGTTGCGCATGTGCGGCGGCTCGGGGGCCTGCTCGAGGATGGCCTTCTCCACCTCCAACGCGTTGTGCCCACGAAAGGGGTACGTGGCCGTCAGCAGCTTGTAGGTCACCACCCCCAGCGCCCACAGGTCGTCTTGCGCCCGGGGGAGGTAGTCCTCACCCGGTGCCCGCTCCCGGTTGAAGCCCACCACCTCGGGGCTGAGGTATTCCCGGCACCCGGGCACCTCCGGGCCCGTCACGCGCGGCGCCCCGGCGTAGGTGGCCACGCCGAAGTCCACCAGCACCGCCAGCCCGTCCTCCTCGCGCACCAGCACGTTGCTGCCCTTGATGTCGCGGTGCACCACCCCCGCCTCATGCACCACCGCCACCTCCCGCGTCAGCTCCAGCAGCACGTCCACCACGTCCAGGGCGGTGGGATTGCGATGCAGGGCCCAGACATCGAGCTCCCAGCCCGGGACGTACTCCATGACGATGAACTGGAAGCGGGGCGCCTCATCCGGCCAGAAGCCATGGCCCTTCAGCCCCACGCCGCCCACCTCCTCCAGGCGCAGCATGACCCCCAGTTCCCTGCGCCCCCACTCCGCCGCCAAGAGCAGCGAGGTGAACTTCACCGCGAACACCTGCCCGCCACGCCGGGCCAGGTACACGGTGCCAAAGCCCCCCTCCCCCACGAAGGACTCCAGCAGGAACCCGCCCACCGTGGTGCCCAGGGGGGGCAGCGAAGCCGCCAGGGCGTCGTCATTCCCGGCCCGGCGCCCGCGCAGCCCCGCCAACATCCGTCCCCGCCTCCCCGTCGACACGCCCGCCCCAATGCCCCCGTGCATGCTCAACCTCCGAGGTGGGCCAGCGTAGCACCACCCGACAGCACAGGACGCCCGGGGCCCCTCCCCCACGCACACTCGTTGACGTCAATGAGCATCCCACATCCACACACACCACTCGTTGACGTCAACGAGTGACGCACGGTTCGGTATCCAAGCATGCTGGCGGCGTGAACCTGACGCTCCTGAACACGGACGAGACCATCAGCCGACTCCTCTCGCTCATCAAGAACGCGCGGAAGGAGGTGTGGCTCGTCTCCCCCTACATCACATTGGGAGGAGAGAACCGCCTCGGTCAGGCCATTCGGGCGGCGCTGAACAACAAGGTCTCCGTCACCGTGGTCTTCCGGCTCGACGAGGATGTCCATGCCTTCGCTCGGACCTTCAACGAGCACCTCCAGGAACTCACGGAGCGGGGACTTCAGAATCCGCGTCCTCCCGAAACTCCACGCGAAGCTCTACTGGTCGGAGTCCGAGGTCATCATCACCTCGTTGAACCTGCTCTCCTCCTCGTTCCTCTCCAGCATCGAGGTGGGGCTGTGGTCGCAGGACCCAGCGGACGTTGCCCAGATACGGAAGTTCTTCCGACAGGAGATTGAGCCGCACTTCCTCTCACGCGAAGACATCCTGAAGCGCGCGGGCGTCAATGAGGAGGAGGACTCTCGTGTCCCTAGGAGGAGCAGAAACGTGGAGGGCCCCCGTGCGCCCGTGGTGACCCACGGGTTCTGCATCCGGTGCGCCCTCTCCATCGAGCTTGACCCGGAGAAGCCGTACTGCTGGGACGATTTCCAGAAGTGGGCTGAGTACGAGAACGCGGACTACGAAGACAGCTACTGTCACGGCTGCGGCAAGGAGTTCCCGGCCACCATGAACAAGCCGCTGTGCCGGAGTTGCTACCGGAAGATGACCGGCTGAGACCTCGGCAACCTCCGTGGCCCCATTCAAAGTACCCGGCCAGGGCGTCCACACATCCCCCCACTCCGCGCCTCGACGTCACCACGAGAGGTTCACTTCGAGCCATCCGGGAGAACCGCGCGGGAGGCGGAGCGTCGGGTTTTGCTGTCCCACTGGCAGGAGGGCAGGCAGAGTAGCGCCGCCATTTCACGCAGTGCCCCCTGCCCGCGACCCCCATTTCCGGCGAAGATGCAGCGCCCGTGATCGACCCCGGTACTCTCGTCCTCGATGGCCGCTTCCGCGTGCTCCAGCTCCTCGGAGCAGGTGGCATGGGCGAGGTCTACCTCGGTGAGCAGGTGTCACTCGGCCGCAAGGTGGCCATCAAGGTCCTGCACGCGGACCTGATGGTGCACCCCAGCATGATCGAGCGCTTCAAGCGTGAAGCGCGCCTGTTGTCCGCGGTGGATCACCCGGCGGTGGTGCGCGTCATCGACTATGGCGAGGCGGGGGTCGGCGCCTGCCTGGTGATGGAGTACGTGGAGGGGGAGAACCTCTACGACGTGCTCCAGCAGGGGGCCATGGCGCCCTCGCGCGCGCTGCCCCTGCTGTACCAGCTCGCCGAGGGGCTCGCGGCCATCCACGACAAGGGCATCATCCACAGGGATCTCAAGCCGGAGAACGTGCTCCTCACCAAGGGACTGCGCGGCGAGCAGGCCCGGCTGCTGGACTTCGGCATCGCCCGGCTGGTGGAGCCGGACACGGCGAGCAACCTCAGCCAGGTGGGCCTGGTGGTGGGCACGCCGGAGTACCTCTCCCCGGAGCAGGCGGTGGGGGCGCCGGTGGACCCGCGCAGCGACCTGTACTCCTTCGGGGTGCTCGCCTACCGCGTGCTCTCGGGCCAGCTCCCCTTCCCGGGACCGGGGCCCACCCAGTACGTCGCCCAGCACGCCGCCGCCGCGCCCCTGCCCCTCCTCGAGGCCGCGCCCACGCTCGGCGCCTACCCGGCGCTCGCCGCGCTGGTGATGCAGCTCCTCCAGAAGGACCCCGGCCAGCGACTGCCCCACGCGAACGCGCTGGTGGATGAACTCGGCGCCGCCGCGGCCGCGGGTGCCCAGGGCGTGGCGATGGGAGCCTTCGCGGCGGCATCGGGCGCGGCCCCCCCCTCCTCGGGCATCACGGCCTTCCTCGCGCCTCCGCCCGCTTCGCTCGGGGGTGGCACGGCCGCCTTCGCCGCGCCCTCGACGGAACCGGCTCCTTCTCCGCCCTCGGGCACGCTCGCCTTCGCGGCCCCCGAAGTCGCGGAGCCCGAGAAGCCGATGCACGGCGTCACGGGCTTCCAGGGCCTCAAGCCCTCGGGCACGGTGCCTGGCGTCGCCGGAAGCAGCACGCTCCTGGGCAAGCCCCAGAACCTGACGGTGATGCTCACCGACCTGCAGGGCTACACCGAGCGCACCTCGCGGCAGACGCACGAGCAGAACGCGCGGATGCTGGAGACGCACGACGGGCTGCTGCTGCCGCTGCTGCGCGAGTACGGCGGGAAGCTGGTGCAGAAGCGGGGGAACTCGCTGCTGGCCGTCTTCCCCTCGCCCACCCACTCGGTGCTGTGCGGCATGGCCCTGCAGGACCGGCTGTGGCGGCACAACCAGCAGTGCGCCCCGGAGGAGCAGCTCCCCGTGCGCATCTGCCTCCATACGGGCGAGGTACTCGTCACGCGCGACGCGGTGCTGGGCGAGCCGATGGAGGTGGTGAAGGCGGTGGAGGCGGTGGCCGAGGCCGGTGAGGTCATCTTCACCGAGTCGGTGAACCTCGCGCGCAGCCGGGTGGAGGGAGACTCCGAGCCCCGCGGCACGGTGCCGATGCCGGGCAATGGCGAGCCGCTCCAGCTCTACCGCTGCCGCCGGGCCGCGGAGGGCCTGCCCTTCGGAGGCCAGGACGAGGTGTCCATGAGCCCCCCACTCGAGGAGCGCTTCGCCCCGGTGGTGCAGCCGCTGCGGAAGGTGTGGAAGCTGGTGGCACCGATGCTGGGTGCGGTGGCCGAGCGGGTGCTGGCCGTCGTGCGCGCCAACCCGGGCCGGACGGCGGGCGTGGGGCTGGGGCTGGTGGTGGTGCTGGGCGTCGGCACGTTCGAGCTGGTGCGCCGCGACGACCCCGTGTACCAGGCGCGCGAGCTGCTGGAGGCGGACAAGCCCGTGGACGCGCTGAAGCGCCTGGAGGACGTCCCGGCGGAAGTGAAGAAGGACAAGGCCGCGGCGATGCGGCAGGTGCGCGCGCGGGCGCTGCACGGGTTGAGCCGGCACGGGGAGGAGCACTCGGTGCTGGCGGGGCTGGACATGGAGGCGCGCGAGTCCGTCGAGGGCCAGGTGCTGGACGCGCTGGCCGAGGACTTCGGAGAGGACGAGACGGACAAGGGGCTGCGCAAGGTGCTGTCCATCCTCCCCAAGGAGCGCGTGAAGGAGCACTTCGAGGAGCTCGCGACCGAGGAGCCCTCGCCGAAGCAGTGGGGCGCGTTGCGCTACCTCGAGGCGGTGCAGTCCACCGACGGGCTGAACCTGGTGAGGCTGTACATGCGCTCGCTCGAGTCGAAGAACTGCGGCACGCGGGCGCGGTCGGCGCGGCGGCTCGCGGCGCTGGGAGACGCGGACGCGGTGCCAGCGCTGAAGCGGCTGAGCGAGCAGCCCCGGGAGAAGGCGCTGCTCGGCTCGAAGAACTGCGGCCAGGACGAGGCGGAGGACGCCATCCGCACGCTGACGAAGAAGTAGCGCCCCCTCACCCCACCTCAGTCATCCCACTTCGCATGGCCCTTCTTCTTGCCACGGCCATGCCCCCGGCCGTCGTCGTCGTCATCCCAGTCGTGGTCCCGGTCCTTGACCTTCTCGTCGACCTTGAGGAGCGCGCGGGACCAGGCGTCGTACTCGAGGTGCAGGTGGCCCTTGGCGCCGGAGGCGAAGGCGCGGAACTTCACCTTCCACACGTCGTTCCCCTTCAGGTGGGCCTCCTTCAGCTCGCACCGGTAGCCACGGGAGCGGCACTGTCCCAGGCCGAGCGAGACGGCCTCGTCGTACGACATGACGCGAGGCGGGGGAGACGGAGCGGGGCGGACCGGAGCGGGCGCCGGGCGCGGTGCGGGCCGGGGGTAGTAGCCGCGAGCATGGAGCACGCAGCCGGGAGCGAGGCAAAGGAGTCCGAGGAGCAGTGCGAATCGCATGCACCTCATTACGCATGAGCGGCGCCGAGCTTCAAACCCACACGAGCGCCGAGGTGACTACAAAGACCCAGGCGAGGCGAAGCCGACGAAGAGCTCGCCGGTCAGCCAGGCGCGCTGGCCCCGTGCCGCGGCCCGGAGGAAGTCGTTGAGGACGGGCCCGCCCTCGCCGATGCGGTGGGTGCGCGGGAAGAAGAGGTTGAAGCGCGAGCGGGCGATGCCCTTGCTCCCCCGGTGGATGAAGGTGACCGTGCCATCGAGCTCGACGCTCTCGACGACGCCGATGTGGGTCAGCCCGTCGTTGCGCTGGCCATCGCGGTTACGGTCATACGTCTCGCGGAAGAAGACGAGGTCCCCCGGACGCGGACGGCGCTGGTGGAGGGCGCCCCGGCTCTCCGCGCGGCGGTAGATGGCGGTGACGGCGTTCTCCCCATCGAGGAAGCCATGGTTGACGAGGTCGATGCCGGCCTTCTGGTAGGCGAGCCGCACGAAGCCGGAGCAGTCGTCCGGGACGCCACGGTCCACGCGGCCGAGCTGCTTCACCCCCACGAGCTGCACCGCGCGCTCGACGATGAGGGCCGCGGCGCGCGAGGGAGCCGCCGCGAAGCCGAGGTGCAGGGACCGGGAGCCTGACGCGAGCCGCATGACCTCGAGCACGGTGGCCAGCGCGTTCGCCTCCGCCACCACGTCCTCGCGCGGGGCCTCGGCGGCCACGGGGACGGACTCCGCCGGAGCGGCGACGACCGGGCGGCGCGCGGGAGCGGTACCGGCACAGGCGACGAGGAGACACACCGGAGCGAGGAAGAGACAGCGCATGCGAGGGCCCTGGGAGACGAGGGGGGGCGACATTATCCACCACGCCTCCCGCCTGCACCCTCTACGACCAGGCGGAGGAACTACCTCGCCCGGGGCCCGTCAGGGGGACGGAGCCGCCGAGGGCAGCCGGAAGGTGAAGGCACTGCCCTTCCCCACCTGGCTCTCCACCGACAGGTCTCCCCCGTACTCCTGGAGGATGGTGCGCACCACCGGCAGGCCCAGACCCGTACCTCGGCCCGGGGGCTTGGTGGTGAACCAGGGGTCGAAGATGGAGGAGAGCTTCTCCTCGGGGATGCCCACGCCGGTGTCCTCCACGCGGCAGCAGGCGAAGCCCTGCTGACCATCCTCGAAGAGGCGCACCCGCACCTCCGCGGGCCGGTCGCGCACCGACTCCACCGCGTCGGCGGCGTTGCTCACCAGGTTGAGCAGCACCTGCTCCACCCGCGTCCGGCTCGCCTGGACCCAGATGGGCGACTCGGGCGCCGAGGACGACACCTTCACGTGCTTGATGGTGCCCGCGGTGCGCAGCATCGACAGCGAGCCCGACACCAGCTCGCGCAGGTCCAACCGCTCCACCCTCGCCTGCCCGGGCCGGCCCAGGTCCATCAGGTGCCGCCCGTGCGTGGCCACGTGCTCGCAGGCCCAGCGCAGCTCCTCGAGCTCCTCCAGGTCCGGCGGCACTCCGCGCTCGGCGCACTCGATGAAGGAGCCCCGCAGACTGTTGAGCACGGTGGAGATGTTGCGCAGCTCGTGCCCCACGCCGGCCGACAGCGTGCCCAGCGTCGCCAGCCGCTCCACCTGTAGGAGTTGCTGGCGCGTCCGCTCCAGCTCCGCCTCGAGCGTCTCGTGGTAGCGCATGCGCTCGGTGACGTCGGTGGCGATGCCAATCACCCCGGTGAGCGCGCCGGCCTCGTCGAGCACCGGCGTGTACCGCGTCTCGTAGTGGAAGCCGGCCATCGCGATGTATCCGGTGAAGGACTCGCCGGCCAGGGCGCGTCGGGCCTGCCCGATGATCTCCGGAAAGCCGCCGTAGAGCTCGAACACCGAGCGCCCTATCAGCTCCTCCGGCTTCAGGCCCAGCGCGGCCAGCCCCCCTCCATCCGCGAAGGTGAAGGTGCCCCGCGGCGCCCATGCCCAGATGACCATCTGCGCGCCCCGCATCGCGGTGCGCAGCCGCATCTCGCTCGTCGCCAGGGCACGCTGCATGGCCTCGCGCTCGGCCACCTCCGACTTGAGCATGGCGTTGGCCGCCTCGCTCGCGGCGACGGCCACCTGGAGCTGCTCCTTCGCCTCGCGGCGCGCGCTGACGTCGATGAGGATGCCCAGCACCCCGAAGATGGCCCCGTGCTCGTCCCGGAGCGGCACCTTGCTGGTCTGCGTCCACCGCTGCAGGCCGTCACTGCCCCGGACGGGCTCCTCGCAATCGGGCAGCGGCTCCCCGGTCTCCAATACCTGCTGATCGCACTCCCGGTAGAAGTCCGAGTCCTCCTTGCGCCAGGGCAGCTCGTAGTCGCTGAGGCCCACCACCGCGTCGGGGTGCTCCAGCCCGGCGATCCTCGCGAACGCGGCGTTGCACCCGAGATAGCGCAGGTCGCGCCCCTTCCACATGATGGGATACGGCAGCGCGTCCAGGATGCGCCGCGACAACCCGGCCTCCTGCCGCACTGGCGCCTGCATGGCGGCTTCGCGCGACGGCATGGTTCTCCCTTCGTACTGGCACAACGCCCAGCGCTCGCGAACATACCGGGATGACGCGAAGCGCCAGGGAGGCGTCACCGGGGGTGTTCTCCGTTGGACGCCCAAGCTCCCGCACCGTCCAAGACTACTGGACGATTGCCAGCAGCCGGGAGGTTTCTCTTCATGGGAGCGAGGGAGGGCACTAGCGTGGGGAGCGTGAATTCCCTCGTCATCGGCCTGTTGGCGGGTGCGCTCGGTGGCGCCGCGGGAGTCTGGCTCGCCCGGCGTGGCCCGACCCGGGGACGGACGAGGGAGTCGGGGCCCCCCCTCCTGCGCGCCGAGGAGCAGCTCCGTCAGAGCGAGGAGCGCTTCCGGCTGCTGCTCGACTCCACCGGCGAGGCCATCTACGGCCTCGACCGGGAGGGGCGGTGCACCTTCGCCAACCGCACCTGCGCGCGGCTGCTGGGCTACCCGGAGGCCTCGGCGCTCCTCGGGCGCCCCATGCACGAGACCATCCACTACAGCCACCCGGACGGGACGCCCTACCCCCGGTCGGAGTGCGCCGTCTACGAAGCCACCAGGCGGGACGGCTTCCACAGCGACAACGAGTGGCTGTGGCGCGCGGACGGCACGGGCTTCCCGGTGGAGCTCTGGTCCTACCCGGTGTGGCGGGGCTCCGAGCGGATGGGGGCGGTGGTCACCTTCGTGGACATCACCGAGCGCCGGAAGGCCGAGGCGGAGCGGGCGCGGCTGTTGCGCGAGTCGCAGGAGGCGGTGCGCGCCCGGGACGAGTTCCTGGCCATCGCCGCGCACGAGCTGCGCACGCCCCTCACGCCGCTGCGGCTGGGGGTGCAGCATGCCATCCGGATGGTGCACGGCGGGCACCCCTCCACCGGGGAGGTGCTGGCCCGGCTGATGGTGGCCGAGCGGCAGGTGGTGCGCCTCTCCCGGCTGGTGGAGAGCATGCTGGACCTGTCGCGGCTGACGCGGGGCGAGCTGCAGCTCGAGCTGGCGCCATGCGACCTGACGGAGCTGGTGCGCGAGGTGTTGGAGCGCTCGCGCGAGGTGCTCGCCCAGGCGGGGTGCTCCCTCGACGCGGAGGTGGAGGGACCCCTCCCGGTGCTGGGGGATAAGCTGCGGCTGGAGCAGGTGCTGGAGAATCTGCTGTCCAACGCGATGAAGTACGGGGCGGGCCGCCCCATCCACCTCCGCTGCCGGGCCGAGCAGGGCCGCGCGCTCCTGAGCGTGGGGGATGAGGGCATCGGCATCTCGCCGGAGGACCAGCAGCGCATCTTCGGGCCCTTCGAGCGCGCCGCCTCGATGCGCCACTACGGCGGCTTCGGGCTCGGGCTCTACATCCTCCGGGAGATTGTCGCGGGGCACGGCGGAACCGTCTCGGTGGCGAGCGAGCCCGGACAGGGCGCCCGCTTCACCGTGACGATTCCCCTGCTGGAGGCCCCCGACGGCGAGGCGCCCCGGCCGTGACTCACCCCTCCCAGGTGGACATCATCGCGCGCACCCGCGCGTAGCGCTCCTGCAACTCCGCGCGCTTGGCGGTGAAGAGCACCATGAAGCCCACCACGCCCACGCCGAGCAGCGAGAGGAAGGCGGCGCCCATGCGATGGTCCCGGATGCCGAAGCGCGCCAGGTTGGCGATGACACACGTCACCAGGAAGGCGCTGCCCAGGTACACGTAGGAGCGGATGCGCAGCGCCACGCCGGCCGCCACGCCCACCACGCACAGGAAGACGCACAGCAGCATGGCCCCGCCGTCCTGGAACATGAGCGGCTTCCAGGCCCCGGCCACGTAGACGATGGTGATGGCCAGCGCGCGCAGCTTCGCCCGTGCGTCCGGAGAGAGCGCCTCGTGGAAGACGCGCAGCAGCACGAGCAGCGAGAGGCCCACGGGGATGACGTAGTACTGCGGCTCCCCGGCGCCGGTGCCCGCCCACACGAAGAAGAGCGCCGTGTTGAAGGCGCCCGCCGAGACCAGGGAGGCCATGCCGCGCTGCGAGGGGTGCGCGGCCAGCGCGGCGAAGTGGGCGGCGTAGCCCACCAGCAGGGCCGCCACGTGGAGCGGATTGTGCCACGGCGCGGTGAGCAGACCCGCCAGGGGGAAGAGGAAGGCACCCCACAGCGCGGGCCGGCGGAAGGCGGGCAGCCCCGAGCCCTCGCGGTGCGCGAAGACGTAGAGGCCGGAGAAGAGCGCGCCGCCCACCAGGGCCGCGAGACTGTCCGTCGTGCCCAGCCCCGAGGCCAGCGCATGCAGCCGCACCGTCAGGTAGCCGAGCACCAGCGTCCACTGCGCGAGGAAGGCGGAGCCCTCGTCCCGCTCGCGCACGGCGCGGCGCACCAGGGCGAAGAAGAGCACCGCCAGACACACGCAGTCGACGAGCGCCGAGACCACCACGCCGGCCGCTCCGGGCACCAGCACCAGCCCGAGGAACACCTCCACCAGGGCCACCACCGCGAAGGAGTGCCCCACGCCCCGGCGCACCCGCTCGCTGGCGAGGAACAGGGCCGCCGTGGCCAGCAGCGCGCTGAGGGCCCCGAAGAGCGGGAGGATGAACTCCACCCCCCTGCCCGTGGAGAACAGAGACGCCACGTGCGCGAGCAGCCCGTGCATCCCCACCAGCGTGGCCACCCAGCCCACCACCGCGCGCTCGGGACGCCGGTACACCACCGCCCAGGCGGAAGTCATTCCGAAGAGAAGGCAAGCCCCCGTGCCCGGGTGCTTCAAGTCCCTCAGCCCGAAGACGGAGAGGAGTGACAGCATCCAGCCCGCGTGGTGCAGCGCCGCGCCCACGTCGACGTCGCGCTCGTCCAGCCACGTGCCCACCAGGCACAGCACCAGCCCCGTGCCGCTCAGCACCGCGGGCGTCCACAGCGGAGGCACCGCCGCGACGAGCGCCGCGCCCAGCAGCGCGGTGGCCACATTGGCCATCCACCGCTCACGCGTCACCATCAGCACCAGCGAGGCCAGTCCCGCGAGGAGCGCCACCGACAGGGGCAACGCGCCCGGACCCCGGTCCATCAGGTGAACCACCACGGGCACCCCCGTGGCGATGGCACCGGCCGCCCAGAGCGGCTCGCTCCATGTCTCGGAGATGCCCGGCGACAGGCGCGCCGTCAGCCGGATGAGGGCGCGCTGGATGCCGCCATGCTGGCACAGCGCCGACAGCAGCGCCGCACCGAGCGCCACCCCGGCGAAGGTCAGCGCCGACTCCAGCCGCCACTCGAGGAAGCCGTGCTCGGCCGTCTTGCCCAGCGAGGCACTGGCGAAGACGAGCACCGCGGCGGTGAGCAGCTCGCGCCGTGAGAGGAGGAAGGCCCCCACCAGCAGCACGCCGGCCAGCAGGGAGATGGCCCCGGGCGTGGGCGCTTGCAGGAGGATGGAGCACCCGCTGAGCGCGAGCGCCCCCACCACCGTGGTGGGCCGCAGCGCCGTGTCCGCGGGCGTGCGGAAGAAGGCCCACAACGCCCCGGGCCGGTGGTGCGTGAGGAGGCCGAGCGCCAGCAACACCACCATTCCCGCCGGGTGGAGCGGGAAGCAGAAGAGCAGCAGGCCCACCCCGAGCCCCACGCGCACCGAGGGCTTCGGCCCGGGCAGCAGCACGAGGGAGGCCGCGAGGCTCCCCATCACCCCCGGCTCGGCGTGGGTCTCGGGCACCAGCACCACGCCCGCCATCATCAGCGAGCCCTGCATCCACATGGAGAGCTCGCGCGCCGACGCCTCGTCGCTCTTCCCCAGCAGGAGGAAGCGCGCGGCCGGCAGGTGCTCCACGGCACGCACCACCCCGAGCGCGAGCAGCGGCAACAGGCTCGCCCAGGGCATGGGCTCTCGCGAGACGAGGACGACGCAGAGCACGAACAGCGGCGCGAGGGCCGCGAAGAACGGGAAGCGGTTGGCGCGCGTCCACAGCAGGGGCAGCAGCACCGCCCCGGCGAGCACCACCTGGGACTCCGGCCCACGGGCCTTCAGGCACGCGAAGCCCAGGAGGCAGAGGGCACAGAGGCTCGCCACGAGCGCGAAGCGACGCTCCCCGGCGAGGAGCCGGAAGGCCGTGCGGGACAGCTCGAGGAGGGCGAGGACACTCAGGAGCGTGGCCAGGGCGAGCTGCTCCAGGGGGCCCTGCTGGAGGATGTCCACGCTGGCCAGCAGGGTGGCGGCGACGATGCTGACGGACGGGTGCAGCGCGCGCGCGGTGAGGAGGGCCGCGAGCGCCGCGCCGAGCAGCAGCGGGTACGGCTGCTCCCCATGCGCCGCGCCGACGGCCACCAGGGGATAGAGGAGCGCGATGAGGCCCGCGGTGAAGGTGCTCGCGCTGCGGCCCCAGCGCGCGGCCGTCACCGAGGCGCCCAGGGCCCAGAGGACGAAGCAGGCCACGGACAGGGCCGGCGTCATCCACGGCCAGACGGAGAAGGCCCCCACACGAGGCAGGAGCGCGAAACCAGCGAGGATGACCGCGAGCGGGCGCACCTGGGGCGTGGTGCGCGAGGCCACGGCCACGGCCGCCGCGCCCAGGAGCACGATGACGCCGAACCAGGGGAGCTGGATGGACAGGCCCCAGAGGAACGCCAGGAGGGCATACGCGATGCCCGGCCAGCCGAGCACTCGCGCCCGGCCACCGAGCTCACCGAGGGCGGCGAGCCCCAATGCCGTGAGGGCGAGCGCCAGGGGCACCAGCGACGGTTCGACGAGGCTGGCGAGCTTGGGCACCACGGCGGCGGCGGCGAAGGCCGCGGTGGCGAGCAGGTAGGGATTGGCGAGGTTCCACGCCACGAGGAGCGCGGCGGCGCCGCAGAGCATGAGGCCCACCAGGGCCGACGCACGCGGCCCCGCGCCGAGGCCGTACGCGAAGCCGACGAAGGCGAGCCACCCCACCGCGATGCTGAAGGTGATGCGCGTGCTGCGGGTGCAGACGAGCGACAACGCGGCGAAGCCCAGCGCCACCCCACCGCACACCAGGGAGGCACTCGCGGGCCCGAAGAGGATGACGGAGGAGAGCGTGAGGAAGAAGGAGAGGACGGCGCCGACGATGGACAGGTAGAGCCGCTCGAAGAGCAGCCCGCTGCTCACGCACACGACCATGAGGGCGAGCGCGGTCCAGAAGGCCGGGCGCTGGTCGGCGCCCATGTGCCCGAGCAGGACGAAGAACGGGCTGGCGACGGCGGTGGAGCGCAGGAGCACCTCGGCGGACGCCACGTCCCGCGCCGAGGGAGTCCGCTCGGCGCGGGAGCGCAACCACCCGGCGAGCACCACTCCAGCGATGACGAAGGGCACGGCCGAGAGCGCCCCGTAGTGGAACGGGAGCTTGTCGGACACGGGGTAGCCGAGCGCGGCCTTGAGCGCGTCGAGCAGGGAGCGCACGGCCCCGGGGACGAGCTGGCTGACGGAGGCATAGGCGAAGTACGCGCCGGCATAGGCGGGGTACAGCCAGCGAACCCGGGGCAGCTCGCCGCGGGAGAGCCCGAACGTGGTCCAGGTGAAGGTGGCCGCCGTGAGGAAGAGGGCCGGGGGCGCGCCCGTGCCCGCGAGCACGAGGCAGCCCACCTGGAGCGCGGCGACGCCCACCGAGAGCGGATCCGCGGCCGCCTCGGGCTCGAGTTGGCGGAAGCCGAGACAGGTGGCGAGCAGGAAGGCGAGGAACGGGGCGTAGCTGCCGAACGCGGGGGGCACCCCGGCGACGGAGAGGGCCAGGTGCAGCCGCACCAGGTAGAGCAGCAACAGGTAGAGGGACGCGGCCAGGGCGAAGGCCAGCGCCTTGTTGCTCCGAGGCTCGGAGACGGGCTTGCGCGAGAGGACGAAGAAGAGGGCGCACGGCAGCGCATCGAGCCAGAACGCGGGCGCGCCGAGCCGGGCGAAGAGCGACGCCAGCCCCATCATCAACGTGGTGCCGAGCAGGGCGAGCTGGACGTAGGGCCGGGAGGGGCCGTCGAAGGATTCGGCGGGCTTGCGGACGAGCACGGCGGCGCCCACGGCCCAGCCCAGGAGCAGCGGGAGGAGGAGCGCGAGCGGCACGCCATCGAGGCTGAGGCTGTCGAGCGGCCCGAGCGCGACACCCGCGAGCGGGGCCACGGCGGCGCCGATGAGCCCGAGGATGCGACCAGCACCGGCGAGGGCCTCGCGGCGGGCGAGCAGGGAGCCACAGATGGAGAAGGCGGCGGAGTAGCCCGCGGTCATCCCGAAGACGACGAGCGAGCGCGTGACGGAGGTGAGCCCGGCCCAGCTATCGAAGGCGAGGTAGAGCGAGCCGGCGACGATGAGGAAGGCACCGATGAACCAGCCGATGCTCTCGTAGAGGAAGGGGCGCCAGACGGTGTCCCAGGTGGAGACCTCCTCGACGAAGCGCGCGGTGGCGGTGCGCACGGGAGGCGCATCGAAGATCGGCTCGGTGGTGACGGGAGGAAGCGGAAGCGGAGCCTCCTCTTCGTCCCGCACTCCAGAATCCTGGGGCTCGGCCTGAACGGATTCCGTGGTCTCCGGATGAACCGACTCCTTGGCCTCGGGCTCAACCGCCTCCTTGGCCCCTGGAACCTCACCCGAACCCTCGGGTGCGAGAGCCTCGACGGTCTGCGACGGCTGGGCCTCCCCCGCGACCTCGAAGACGACGGCGGGCGGCACCGCCGCCTCCGCCGGCACGACGTTCGCGGCCTCGGCCACCGAAGGCTCGCCCACCGCCGACAGCTCGGCGAGGGAGGAGAGGAGGATCCGCGCTTGCCGCTCGTACCGTTGCACGAGGTAGCTGCGAGCCCCCTTGGGCACATAGGAGATATCCCAGTGCTTCAGCTCATCGAGGAGGAAGTGGACGTGGGCGAAGCTCTTGCTCGATGGCCGCACGAGGGCGAGCGGTCATCGGCTCGCCGCACGCGGCACACCGCTGGCCTCCGAGGCGCTCCTGCCGGCAGGACGGGCAATACATGGTGGGTCACATCCCCTACAACGACCGTGCCGGGCACGAAACCCAGGCAAATGAAGAACTTGGCTCTTGGGGTGCCACCGGCCCAACGCACCACGCCCGCGCCCCGCGTGCAGACTACTGCACATCGAGGCACGGGCGCAGGAGGGGACCCACGGGCGGAGGAACCTCACGCCAGATTGTGGAACACCCGCTGCACGTCCTCGTCCTGCTCGAGCGCATCCACCAGCTCGAGGACCTCGTTGGCCTTGTCCTCCGGCAGCTCGACGGGGGTCTGCGCGATGTACTCGGACTCGGCGGACAGGGGCGTGAGGCCGCGGGCCTCGATGGCGGCCTGAAGCTGCCCGAAGTCGTTGAAGGCGCAACGGATGACGATCTGCTTCTCGCCCTTCTCGTTGGTGGACTCGCCCATCTCCTGCAGCCCGTGGTCGATGAGCTCCAGCTCGAGCGCTTCGAGCTCCAACCCCTCGGGCGCGAGCCGGAAGACACCCATGCGCTGGAAGAGGAAACCGACGCTGCCGGTCGTCCCGAGGTTGCCGCCGTAGTCCTTGAAGTGCATCCGGACGTTGGCGACGGTGCGGACCACGTTGTCGGTCGCGGTCTCCACGAGCAGCGCGATGCCGTGCGGCCCGTACCCCTCGTAGAGGACGACCTCGTAGTCCTGCTGCTCCTGGCCGCTGGCGCGCTTGATGGCGGCCTCGACCTTGTCCTTCGGCATGTTGCCCGCGCGCGCGTTCTGGAGCACGCGGCGGAGCGTGGGGTTGGTGTCTGGGTTGGGGCCCCCCGCCTTGACGGCGATGGCGATGTCCTTGCTGATCCGCGTGAACAGCTTGGCCATCTTGTTCCAGCGGGCCATCATCGTCGTCTTACGGGTCTCGAAAATGCGTCCCACGGAACTGTCCTCCCGGTGAGGGTGCGTTCACTAGCATAGGCGCGGGTCGCCGCCACCTCCCCTGTGTAATCCGGAGCCGATGGACAAGCCTCCACGGTGACTCTCGGGAAGCCCCATGCCTATCGCGGTCCGAGCCGAGCGAGGCCCTGGACGCTCGCCCTCTCAGAGGTTCACCAGCTCCATCTCCAGCGGGTGGGAGAACCCCTCGGCGTGGAACTCGACGCGCAGCATCCGCTTCGGGTCCCACCGCGTGCCCTCCCCGGACCCCAGCTTCAGCAGGGCGAAGTTGCGCTTCCAGAGGATGCGCGTCCCCGGGTTGCCGGGGATGGGCATCAGCGCGCCCTGGATCTGCTGCCCTCCCGCGAGGCTGTGACGCACCGGCTTCGCCGCGTTCCGGATGGCGATCGCCTTGAGCCCGTCGGGCGCGGGGTGGGCAATCCCCGAGGAGGTCACCTGGTAGAACTCCGGGGTGCGACCATTGGGCAGGACGTGGATGGAGCTCCAGATGCGACCCACCGTCCCCACGTGCACATCCCCGCCCAGCACGGTGACCTCCATGTCGGGACGTTGCACCATGAAGTCAAACAGGCTCGTCAGCAGCCGCCGGCACTCCTCGCGGCTGTTGGGCGACACCCAGTTGTCGCGCAGGTCGTCCTTGATTCCGGCGGGGTCCCCCATCGCCTCCGAGACGGCGAGCGCCGCGGCCACCTCCACATGGACGAGGGGGACGCCCACGATGACATAGAGCCAGCGCAATGCCTTGTCCGCCCTCCAGGCCTCGAGCACCGTCTCCAGGACCTTGAACTGGTTGGCCCCCAGGATGGTCGAGCGGAGGTAGTTCCGGTTCGAGCGGCCATCCAACAGGATGAACCCGATGCCATGCGAGCGGAAGCAGGAGAAGAAGGAGTCGTTCGCCGACACCTGCGTCCCATCCCGGTGCTTCAGGTAGGCCAGGTCCAGCGGCGGGTTGTTGACGCCCTGGAAGTCTCGGAAGGCTTGCGCCGCCGCCTGCAAGTAGTGCCGCGCTGACGGCTGGTCATCGTCATCGTTCGAACCGAAGCCGTCATAGATGTCGTGGTCGTCCCACATCATCACGGAGGGACAGCTCGCGAGGACCCCACGGATGTCCGGGTTGTCGCCCCACAGGCGCACGTACTCCTCCCGGTACTCGGCGGTGAGCGCGTCCAGGGAGGGCACCGAGTGATGCTTCTCGTGCCATTGCCAGATGTCGTCGGCGTAGATCTGGTCCCCACAGTGGATGAGGAGGTCCACGCGCCCCGCGTCGATCTGCGCCCGCCAGCCGCTTCCACATGTCGAAGCGGGAGCGTTCGTCCGAGTGCTCGATGGCATTGCAGCTCAGCAGGACGACGCGCAGCGGCCGGCCGGTGTCCGCGGGCAGCAGGCGGAAGGAGTGCCGACGTGACGCCTCGGCCAGGAGCGCCGAGGGCATGGATGCCGGGAGCCCGAGCGGCGCGCAATCCACGGCGTACCGGACGGTCGCCCCCGGTGTCAGCCCCGAGAGCTCGAAGGTGCCCATCCGGTAGGGAGGCGCATCCCGGAGCACGATGGTGGTGAGTTGCTCTCCACCCTGCGCCTGTTCCGACCAGGCCAGGTGCGCCACCTGGACATTCGCATCCGCCACCACGGTGATTCGCGCGCTCGTGCTCGTGCAGGCACCTACGAAGAGCGCTCGTGCCTCGGCCATCGGGAGTTCCCCCTTCTCCCCTTCAGGGGAGTGCGATCATCTTGGGCCCGCCCGCCCGAGCCAACAAAGGCCGCCCTTGCTGGGTGTCCAGCAGGGTACAGACACGAAAAGTGAGATGAGCGCCAGCACGGGGAACCAGACCCCGGAGCACTGACTCCCGCCTCCGTGTCGGTGCGCCCACGCCCCCAGGCAACGGGGCGAGGGCGCACGCGAGCCACTACCCGCGCAGGAACGCGGTGCCCTGACTGCCGGCCTTCTCGGCCTCGCGCAGCACGGCGTCGTCGGGCGAGATGCCGACGATGTGGATGGCCTCGATGCCCTCCTCGAGCATCTCCAGGCTCTCATCCACCTTGGGAATCATGCCGCCCTGGATGACGCCGGAGGCAATCTTCTCGCGCGCCTCGGCGGGGGTGAGCGTGGGCAGGCGGGTGGACGGGTCGTCCTTGTTGGCCAGCACGCCGGGCACGTTGGACACCAGGAACAGCTTGGCCGCCCCCAGCTTCGCGGCCACGCGGGTGGCCACGGTGTCCGCGTTGATGTTGAAGACGTTGCCCTGCGCGTCGCCCGAGAGCGAGCCGAGCACGGGCACGAAGCCCGCGTCCGAGATGCGCTGGAAGGCCTCGGTGTTCACGCCCGAGACATCGCCCACGAGCCCGAGGTCCACCGGGTCCGGGCCCGCGCCGCTCAGCACCTTGGGAGGCCGTCGCGTCGCGTCGATGAGCCCGGCGGACATGCCCGTGGTGCACAGGGCCGGCACGCCGGCGAGGCGGAAGGCCGAGGCCACGTCCACCGACACCTGGCCCGCGAGCGTCATCTTCATCACCTCGAGGGTGGCCTCGTCGGTGTAGCGCCGGCCGGCGACCATCTTCGGCTGCAGGCCGAGCCGCTTCTGCATCTCGGTGGCCTGGGGCCCGCCGCCGTGGACGACGGCCACGCGGATGCCCGCGTCGAGGAAGGCGCGCACGGCGGCGCCCACGCTGGCGGCCAGCTTGGGACGGTTCATGGCCAGCTCGCCGCCAATCTTCACGACGAACCAGCGCCCGCGGAAGTCGGAGAGCCCGCTCACGGCCACAGCCCCGGCTCGGCGAGGGTGAGGCGCTCGTCCCAGCCCATCATGATGTTGAAGCTCTGGATGGCCTGGCCGGCGCCGCCCTTCACCAGGTTGTCGAGCGCGGAGAAGCACACCACGCGGCGGGTGTTGCCCGTCACGGGGCCGAGCGTGAAGCCCACCTCCACGTAGTTGCTGCCGGACACGCCCACCACCTCGGGCTGACGGCCGCCGCTGACGATGCGGATGAAGGGCTCGTTGCCGTAGGCCGACTTCCACGCGGCGGTGAGCTGCTCCTGCGTGACGGAGGCGGGCACCTCGGCGAACGAGGTGGAGAAGATGCCGCGCGGCAGCGGGGCGGACACGGGCACGAACTCCAGCGACATGTCCTCCTTGCCACCGGCGATGCGCAGCGTCTGGAGGATTTCGGGGATGTGCTGGTGCTCGAGCGGCTTGTAGGTGCGCAGGTTGGCCGCGCGCAGCGGGTGGTGAGTCGTAATCTGCGGGTTGGCGCCGCTGCCCGAGGAGCCGGTGGCGGCCACGGTGTGGATGGGGCCGGTGAGCAGGCCCGCCTTGGCCAGCGGCATCAGGCCGAGCGCGATGGTGGTGGCGAAGCAGCCGGGGCTGGCGATGTAGCGCGCCGTGCGAATGGCCTCGCGGTTGAGCTCGGGCATGCCGTAGGTGAAGGCGCCGTCGGTGAGCATCCGCGGCGCCGGGTGGTCCACGCCGTAGTACTTCGCGTAGGAGGCCGCGTCGCGCAGGCGGAAGTCGCCGGACAGGTCGACGATCCGCACGCCCGAGTTGATGATGTCCAGCACCACCTTGGCGGTGGTCTTGTGGGGCATGGCCAGGAAGGCCACGTCGGCGCCGGCCACGGCCTGCGCGGGGGACATCTCCTGGAAGGAGAGGTCGGTGAGCCCAGCGAGGTTGAAGTGGACGTCGCCCACCTTCTTGCCGATGTTGTCCACCGCCGTGACGCGGACCACCTCCACGTTCGGGTTGAAGAGGAGCCGGCGGAGGATTTCGGCGCCGCCGTAGCCGGTACCGCCGATGAGGACTGCCTTGACCTTGTTGGCCATGTGCGATGTCTCCGGGAGGGACTTCCCGGGCGGGTGTATAGGGGCGCCCCCCTCGCGAAATCCACCTCCCCGCGACACTGACGCGGCGGGCCATGGGGCCCTGTCTCCTCCCCTACACAGGCGGGAGAGACTCACACTCCGGGTACGAGCCTCCCGCCCCCCCCGGAGAGCGCTGGCCTCGGGGCGGACGCCGTGGAACGTTGCACCCACCATGAGCACTGAACTGAAGCTGCGCCCCATCGAGCCGCGAGACGACGCGGCGATGGCGGCGGTCATCCGGACGGTGATGCCGGAATTCGGAGCGAGCGGGCCGGGATTCGCCATCCACGACCCGGAGGTGGACGGAATGAGCGCGGCCTACTCACGCGAGGGCCGCGCCTACTGGGTGGTGGAGGATGGGACGGGCCGGGTGGTGGGCGGAGGCGGCATCGCGCCGCTGGACGGCGGCGAGCCGGGCATCTGCGAGCTGCGGAAGATGTACTTCCTGCCGGAAGCCCGTGGACGCGGCGTGGGTGAGCGCCTGCTGCGCCAGTGCCTCGCGTTCGCCCGAGAGGCGGGCTACCGGACCTGCTACCTGGAGACACTGGCGGGGATGAGTCAGGCGCAGAAGCTGTACCGCCGCCTGGGCTTCCAGCCGCTGCCGCGTCCCATGGGTGCCACGGGCCACTTCGGCTGCGACCGCTGGTACGCGCTCGACCTGCGGGTGGGTTGAGCCGCGGCCTCAGGGCAGCGCGCCCTGGCCCGTGAAGGCTTGCTGAACTTCCTCGGGCAGCCGGTACTCGGGAAGCTCGGCGGTCTGGCCGGCCTGCGCGAGCACCTGTCCCTCCCGGGAGTCTCCCTCCAGGAGCTGAGCGGAGGCCGGGTGCTCGTCACGCTCGGCGAGCAGCCAGAGCCAGGCGACGTGGAGGCGGGCCAGACGCTCCCCCTCCACCGCGCGCTCGCCCGGCTCCTCGAGCCCCACCTCCATCACTGGAAATTGTCCTACGGCACCATGAACCCCGAGGAGATGCTCCGCTGGGAGCGCCGCTTCCTGGATTGAGGACAAACGCCCGGTCACCTACCCGCTCGGCGACGCGGCGGCGTCCGGGAGCCACGTCCATCGGGCATCCCCATCTTCCTCCCAGAAAGGGAGGTGCCCGAATGGCACAGGACAAGGGAAAGCTGCATTCCGACGCGGACAAGGAGAAGCTGCACCCGAAGGTCGACTCGGGTGACGTCTCGGGTCAAGGCCGGGAGCGCCTGTCGGACGAGGAGTATCCCAAGCATCGCAACGTGGGCGAGTTCGGCACGCACGGAGGCCCCAACAAGCCCGGGAAGGAAGACAAGAGGCAGCTCCATGCCCCCGGCAGCTCCAAGGCGGGCTCCCAGTAGACGCGCGGACAAGGAGCCCTTCGACATCGAGGTGGCACTGACGCGGGTGCGCGAGTCCATCCAGGGGTTCGCGGACGCCGCCATGTTCGAGCTGGCGGCGCGCGGCCACACGAGCCTCTTCGAGCAGCTCGTGGGCTGCATCCTCTCCATCCGCACGCGGGATGAGGTGTCGCTGCCCGTGTCGCTCCGGCTGCTGTCCCAGGCCCGCACGCCCGAGGCGATGCGCCGTCTGGGGCCGGAGCGGCTCGCCTCCCTCATCCGCCCGGTGACGTTCCCCGAGCCGAAGGCGAAGACGATCCACGCCATCGCGGTACGAACGGTGGAGGAGTTCGGCGGCGACCTGCCGGGCGACGCGGAGGTGTTGCAGTCCTTCAAGGGCGTGGGCCCCAAGTGCGCGCACCTGGCGCTCGGAATCGCCTGTGGGCAGGAGCGCATCAGCGTGGACGTCCACGTGCACCGGGTGACGAACCGCTGGGGTTACGTCCAGGCACGCACGCCCGAGCAGACGCTGGCCGCGTTGGAGGCGAAGCTCCCACGGGCGCACTGGGTGGAGCTCAACCGGCTGCTGGTACCCTTCGGCAAGCACGTGTGCACGGGCACGCGGCCGAAGTGCTCGACGTGCCCGCTGCTGTCCATGTGCCAGCAGGTGGGCGTGCGCAACCCGCGCTGAGTCCCCGCGGACTCAACGGTTCGGAGCGAGCATCTGCGTCACTCGCCGCGCAAAGGAACTGATTGGGGGCCTGGTTCATCGGGCGCACCTCGCTCCTTCGCGGGTTTTCTTCCGCCCCTGGAAGTGATATGAGCTGACCCAGAAATGCCTGCATTCCATGGTTCCCGCTCCTAGGAACCCTCCGCGTTGAAGCGCGGCGACCCGACTCTCGGTGGTGTGCCTGCCGTGGGCAGGTGCCGTGGTGAGCGCGCGGACTCGCTGGCCGCCCTGTGCCCACCACAGAGCCTTTCTGGAGGCTGACGCATGTCGCTCGAGTACGTCGAGGGAACACAAATCCCGTTCGGTGAGCGGGATCTGATCTACGGTCTGGATACCGGCGATTTGAAGCTGCGCTATTACTTCTACACTGACTACATCAACAAGGCGCAGCAGCTCCCTATCTGGGCCGGACACGAGCTCGATCAGCACAAGATCGACTACCTGACGCAGTCGATGGGTCCAACTCCCGCCGTCGCGTGGGGAACGAAGGTCGGGAGAGCCACGGACTTCACGCCCACGGAGGCCTCCAAGCAGAAGAACCCCAGCCGTAGCTCGAACAGCGCCCTCCCCAGCACCTGGGCCTCGGGCTCGACCACCAATGATTTCCGGGATCAGGACCGGGCTGACTTCATCGAGTGGATCCAGAAGACCCGCTACACTCCGGCCAGTTCCTCCAATCCCTACCAGTGGAACGCGCGCTTCAAGCGGACGAGCAAGGCCGGCCTGTTCTGGGCGCTGTTCGTGAAGGGCTACAACATCCACTTCATCGTGGACAAGAACCTCGACTACGGCCCGGTGGTCTCCGGCTCGAAGCACGGTCTGGGTTACAAGTTCACCCAGTATCATGCGCAGTACCCCTCCGATTCCGTGGGGAACTCGCTCGAGGCCGTCGAGGAAAAGCGAATCACCTACGCGGAGATGCGGTGGGTCTATCGCTACAGGAACTACGCGTGCGTCGCCCAGCGGGTGCAGTTCTGGGAAAACCTCATGACCGCCAAGAAGTACAAGGCCGTCCCCGCGCCTTGGAACCATGCCGAACAAAAGAAGGCCTCCGTCTGGAAAGGCTATAATCCTCAGATGACGGAGCGGTCCGAGGACAATGACGACATGGCCGCCTTCATGAAGAATATCAATGTGGATTACCTGCCGAGCACGAGTCAGAAGGAGATGCTCGTGACCTGCGACAGCATGGGGAAGCTCACTCAGGTCTGACGACCGGGGACGATTCCATGGCCAACCTGCTTCGCGCACCTGGCGCGCGGAATCGCCTGCGGGCAGGAGCGCATCCGTAGGACATCCACATAAAGGCGCACCCCACCCTTCAGATGGTCTTGGGCGGGGTGAAGTAGGCGTTGGCGATCCACAGGCGCCGGCGCGCGGCGGCGAACACCATGCGCAGCATGCGCTCGGCGTCGGAGAGCCCGGGGCCTCCAGCGCTCTCCACGAAGCAGGCGGAGGCGTCACCCTCGTCGGTCGGCGCGGAGAAGCAGCCTACTGCACGGGAGTCGGGGCCCGGAACACCGCGCCGTCCTGTCCCTCGAGGATGAGGCTCGCCTCGTCCTTGGGAGACACCCGCAGCGAGGCGCGGGGCTGTCCCTTCCGGTCCACGAGCATCAGCCCGGGAGAGCCGTGCTCGTCCGCGCCGAGGATGGCCCGCGGGCGCCCGTCCTCGTCCGCGAGCTCCAGGCGCGAGGAGCCATCGGACATGAGCCCCACGGAGAAGAACTCGGTGCCGCCGTTCTTCCCGAGCGAGAGGCGCGGGGCCTCGTCCGAGTAGACGGTGAGCTCGGCGAGCGAGGCGCCCTCGGCGGTGGCGAAGCGGAGCCGGGGCGAGCCGCTGGCATCCACGCCCAGCAGGGCCCGGGGCCGGCCCTGGACGTCGTGCAGCACCAGGCCGCCCTCGCCGCCCTGCGCGGACAGGGTGGCGCGCGTGCGGCCCTGCGCGTCCCGCAGGGTGAGGCGCGAGGCCACCAACTCCCCGCCAGACGACAGCGGACGCAGCGTGGCCGTGCCCACCCCGAGCGCCCCCAGCACGAGCGCGGCGAAGGTCAGGGACTGCAGGCGGCGGCAGCGGCGCTCCAGGTTCTCCAGGCGCGAGTCCAGGCTCTCCATCGACGAGACCTCCCCTCCGGCCCCAATGGCCGGCACCGGATGCCCGGAGGCTAACCGAGCCCGGCCCCGCAGTCCGGCTCTCTGTCCACCATCGCCCCCTCCCGACTCCGGGGAGGCTGGCCGAAGGCGGAGCGCATCCCTATCGCCCAGGACCATGTCCCGACGACTCCTCGCCCTGTCGCTGCTGCTCGCGATGTCCGCGTGCGTCCACAACCCCGTCACCGGCAGGCGCCAGTTCTCCCTCGTGTCACAGCGGGATGAGATCGAGATTGGCCAGCAGGGCGCCCAGGACGTGCGGCAGACCATCGGGCTGCTGCCCAACCCCCAGGTGCAGGAGTACGTGGCCCAGGTGGGCAAGAGCCTGGCGGCGAAGACGGAGCGGCCGAACCTGCCCTGGAGCTTCGAGGTACTGGACGATCCCGCGGTGAACGCCTTCGCGCTGCCCGGCGGCCCCATCTTCCTCACGCGCGGCATCCTCACCCACATGAACTCCGAGGCGGAGCTGGCGGCGGTGCTCGGGCATGAGATCGGCCACGTCACCGCGCGGCACACGGCCGGACAGCTCACCCGGACGCAGCTCGCGCAGCTCGGACTGGGACTGGGCATGGTGCTGTCGCCGGACCTGGCGAAGTACGGCGAGCTGGCCTCGGCCGGGATGGGGCTCCTCCTGCTCAAGTACGGACGCGACGCGGAGACCCAGGCCGACGAGCTGGGCCTGCGCTACATGCTCAACGAGCGCTACGACGCACGCGCGATGGTGGACCTCTTCCAGATGCTCTCGCGCGTGAGCGCCAAGGAGGGCGGCCGGCTGCCGACGTGGCTCTCCACGCACCCGAACCCGGGGGACCGCCTGAAGGAGACGCAGCAGCGCCTCGCCGGGCTGCACGTGGACTTCTCCCCCCTGCGGGAGGATCGCGCGCGATACCTGCGCCTGCTACAGGACATGCCCTATGGGGAGAACCCCCGGCAGGGCTTCTTCCAGGGCACACGCTTCCTCCACCCGGAGCTGCGCTTCCAGTTGGATTTCCCCCAGGGCTGGCAGACGGCCAACCAGACGCAGGCGGTGCTGGCGGTGAGCCCTCGGAAGGACGCCCTCGTGGGGCTCGCCATGGTGGGCAACGTCCCGCCCGAGCAGGCCCTGCGGCAGTTCTTCTCGCAGGAGGGCGTGCAACCTCTCGCCGTGGCGACCGGGGGACTCCCCCCGCAGTCGCGCTTCTTCGAGGCGCGTACGGAGCAGGGGGTCGTCCAGGGAGTGACGAGCTTCCTCACCCACGGCGGCACGACGTACCAGCTCATCGGCTACACGGTCGCCGGCCAGCTCGCCGCCCATGAGCCGGCCTTCCGCGCCACCCTCACCAGCTTTCGCGAGCTGACCGACCCGGCGATGCTCGGCGTGCAGCCGGCGCGCCTGGACCTCGTGACGCTCCCCGAGGCGATGACGCTGGAGCAGTTCAACGGCCGCTACCCCTCCACCCTCCCCCTGGAAGAACTGGCCACCCTCAACGGCGTCTCCCCGGGCGAGACGCTCCCCGCGGGCCAGCTCGTGAAGCGCGTCGTGGGAGGCGCGCAGCCACGCTCACCGTGAACTGTCCACCACTGGGAGAATCAGTTATTTCAGAGTAGCTGAGAAAATCCAGACAGAGTTGACAGTCGCAGATAGCTTGCTGTTCAATGAACTCATGAGTCGCTAAGAAAGCGGCTGCTACTGGCCTTCCAGGGTATGCCTGGGTTCATTGGCAACGGAGGATGCGATGTCGCTCGAAGCATTCACGAAGGTCTCCGAGGCCTCGAAGCTGCTGGTGGAGCAGGGATTCTCGTCGCAGGCGGTGCTGGGCGCCATCGAGCTGGTGGGCCGTGCGATCGGCGTGGACCGGGCGGTGGTGTACGAGAACGGCTCCTCGACGATGCCGGGCCGGCGCCTGTCGGTGATGCGCAGCGTGTGGGGCGTGGCCCCCATGACGCCGCTGCTCCAGACCTTCCCGCTGAAGGATCAAATGACGGGCTGGGTGGAGGTGCTCTCGCGCGGACAGCCGGTCTGGGAGCTGGTGCGCAACATCCCGGGCCCGCTGAAGGTGAACCTGGAGGCGCAGGGCGTGCAGTCGGTGATGCTGAGCCCCATCAGCGTGGGGACGATCAACGGGCAGTGGTGGGGCTTCCTGCGGCTGGACGACTGCCAGAAGGAGCGGCGGTGGACGGCGGAGGAGCTGAACATCGTGAAGACGCTGTCGCGCTCGCTGTCGAGCGCGCTGCGCCAGGACCTGCGGCGCGAGGCGCTGGCGCAGACGCGCAGCGATCTGGAAGCGATGATGGTCCGCTGCGCGGCGACGGGCACCCGCTAACTCAGTAATCTGGACGGCAGACCCAGGGCTCGGTCTCGGAGAGGCGGTGGCAGTGGTGGAAGGGGCCGCACACTCCGGGGACCTCCGGGTCGCAGAGCTGGCGGCAACGGAAGACGTGGCAGACGAGCCCTTCGGGACAAGGGCGTTCGTTCTCGCCGCAGCGGGCGACACACCGCATCCAGGCCTCACCCGGGCGCTGCGGGGTGTAATCCACGAGACATCTCTGTTGCTCGGGGCAGGGCGTCTGTTGGCAGTCTTCACCGTGGAGCCGCGCGCAGACCGAAGTGCGCTCTCCGACCCGCACGCAGCGCTGCCCCTCGGGGCATGAGCGGCCATCACACGTGGGGAGACAGGAGGCACCGCGGGGACCCTCCTCGCAGAAGAAGCCCTCGGGACAGCTCGCGGGTTCATCCAGCCGGCAGGGACGACCGCACCAGCCCTGGCAGACGAGTCCCTGCTCGCAGCCCTCGCGCGGTGTCTCCGGCAGGGCGTGGCAGGCTTCGCCCTCCCTTCGCATCCCCACCAGCGCACACAGCCGAAGGAATGGGCCCTCGCGCCCGAGCGCCAGCGCGCGGCAAGCGAACCCCTCCGGGCACTGCGAATCCGTCATGCACGTTGTATCCGTGCAGTAGCGCTCCCTCCGCCTCGGATTGAAGAAGCACGCGAGCGGGGGCTCGCAGTCCTCGGGCTTCTGGCACGGACGCTCGTAGGTCAGCAGGCTCCGGCGCTCCTCCAGGGAGAGCATTGGAATCGTTCGCGGCCCTGGAGCACTCGGGTTCTCGCCAGACGCAGCCGTATGAATCAGCCAGACCAGTGGAACTGGAAACAGCAGCCCGAGGCTCACTGCGAGCAGCGTGCGCCACCTCATCGACATTCCTGTGGGCAGTCGAAGTATTCCCAATCCGCGGGCTCCTCGCAGCGCTCCTCCCACTCGGCCTCGCTCAAGGTGCATGGCTGTTTCTGACGCTGGAGGTTCTCCTGAATGTCCTTCGCCATGGCCCGATCCATGGTGCCTCCTCGGCCCCATGTGCGAGGACATCCCGTGCACATGACGAGCAACAGCGTGGATACGACGGCGAATCGCCAGTCCATGCATACCTCCTGAGCAGCCAACGGAGTTTCAGCCAACGGGTGTCTCTGCCAGGGTGTCAAGCACTTCGTGTGGCCCCTGCTGGTGTCATCGGAGTGAAGCCCGAGCGGGCGGAGCCACTTGAGCCCTGCCTTGTCGCCCGCGAGCGCCTGGAGGGGCAGCTCTCGGAGGGCAACTTCACGTAGTCGCCGAACACCTAGCGGATGGCGGAGAACCGCCGATCGCGCTCCAGGTCGGCCAGGAAGGTAAGAGTCATCCAGTCTGCGCCACGTCCTCTCCCGATGGCACGGCACTCTGTCGGAAGACGTCGAGCCCGGCGAGCAGGTCGCGCACCTCTGCCGGCACCTCGTCGAGGTGGAACGAGTCAATGATGGCGGTCGCCGTCACCTGTATCTTGTGCAGTTCCTGCAAACGCTTATTCAAGGCGGCAAGGCAGCGCTTCCCCGGCACCAACTCCATCCGACCATCCAACGTCGACCAGCGTGCGTGGAACTCGGAAAGCACACGGTTGATCGCCGTGGCGGCGTCGATGCCCCCACGCTGCTCGGCCGACTGCCGACGAGATAGGTACTGGCTGAGTACCTCGCCTTGGAACGAGTCGGCGACCTCCATGAGAAGTGCCTGGAGATCCGGCACTTCCGACACCGTCACTCCGGTACGCCGTGAGCGCTCCCGGATGGCAGCGGATGCTGCCCGCGTCAGAGGCCCAATGACGAGCAGATAGTTCTCAACCTCCTTACGTCGGTGCAGATGTACGAACTGAAGATGGGCGGCCAACTTCGCCCGTACTTCCTCGATCTCGGCATCAGCCCGGTAGTCCCGATCCAGCACGATGCTGAGCGCGAGCGGCCGGCCCAGTGTTCGCCCGATACCCCATCCAACCCCCACGACCCTCTCCCAATTCGCGAAGCCGCCAATAGGAACCACGGTCAAATCATTACCGTTAGAGAGTTCGTCGAGCCCGAGGCGCCGCGCGAAACGTCGGAGAATCCGGAAGTCCTCTCCCTCGACGAACAGCACACGTCGCGTCCTGGCGAGGTGGGTCAGCGTGGGGTTCTGGATCGACCCCACCGCATCCAGCACCTTCTGCACGCCATCCGCATCCGAGACACGGTGCGCGGACTTGAAACGCTTGTTGATCAGGAGTAGCTCGTTGGGCTCGGCTTCAGCGATGATCTCCGACGAGTGCGTCGCCAACATGATGTCGGGCCCTGCGTGGCGAAGGAGCCCTAGTGGACTGTCCGCGAAGTAATTCGACATAGTCGCAGGGAATGCATAGCTCTGTGGGATGAGGAGACGCCCCCCGCGACTTGTCCACCTCTCACCAGCAGAGGTCACCTACCTTGAGGCTCTGGTACGAGACGGACGTATCGAGCAGCGCATCGCGCGCAGGGCACGCATTCTGCTGGCGATGAACGAGCCGGACACCATCGTTTCGGAGCTGGCTGACCGGCTCGAGCTGGACCGTACGACCATCTGGGCCCTGTGCCGCCGCTTCGAGCAACGGGGCGTAGAGGTCGTCGATGATGCGCCTCGCCCAGGCCGCCCGCGGCGGCTTTCCCCCCCTCCAGCGCGTCGAGGTGGAGCGGCTGGCCTGCTGTGAGCCAGCGGGCATTGGCCTGCACATGACCCACTGGTCCACTCGCAGCCTGGCCCTGGCGGCTCGACTTCAGGGCATCGCGCCGACCCTCTCCCACTCGACCGTGGCGCTCATCCTTCGGGACGCTGCGTTGCAACCCCACCGCTCCCGCTACTGGAGGACTCCCATCCCCGACGACACCTTCCGCCACAAGGCGGCGAAGGTTCTCTGGTGCTACGAGCGCGCGCAGTCCCTGGCCGAGAGGGGCGAGGTGGTGCTGTGCCTGGACGAGCTCCCCAACCTCCAGGTGCTGGAGCGCAGTCGCCCTACGCACCCGATGGAGCCGGGTCTCATCGAGAGACAGGAGTTCGAGTACATCCGACATGGCACTGTGAACTTCCTGGCGAAGCTGGTGGTGCCCACCGGACGGATGCGAGGCTGGCACCTGGAGCGCAACGACGGGGCCTGTCTGCGGGCCGTGCTGCCCCATCTGCTTGGAGAGCACCGGGAGGCGCGACGCATCCATCTCATCTGGGACAATGGCTCCAGCCACATTGCCCAGGAGACGCATGACTTCCTGCGGCACGGCTACCCCCAGGTCCGGGTGCTCTTCACCCCGGCCCATTCCTCCTGGCTCAACCAGGCCGAACTACTGCTGCGCGCCTTCGGAGAGCGCTACCTCCAGCGAGGGAGTTGGACCAGCCGCTCCGAGCTCATCGCCCACCTCGAAGCGAGCTGGCCCGAGTACAACCGCCTCTACGCCCACCCATTCACTTGGTCCTGGACCCGTCCCAAAATGCACGATTGGGTGGACAGGCATCACTCCTGACTATGTCGAATTACTTCGCGGACAGTCCACTAGGAGCTTTCGCTGCACGTCAGGGTGGAGATAGGTCTCCGGCTCGTCGAGAACGAGCAGGGTGGATGCTCGGTTGCGGACGATATGGGTGAGCAACTGGCACCAGATCTGGAATCCAAACCCCACCCAATACAGCTCCCGATCAATGCGCTCCTCTCGGCAGAACATGGAGAGGTTCGTGAAGAGGCGCGCGCCGTCCTGTATCACCACCTCTTCCGGCGGGTTGATCTCCATGCCCGGCCAAGTCTCCCGGACCCATGCAGCGAACTCCTCGAACTGCTCGGGGAAGTGGCGCCAGAAGCTGCGGAAGTGACGGGACGCTCGATGAGTCGCGAGTCCGCGAGTCACCGTCCCTGACTCGACCAGCCGCTCCTCATGCTCCACGGGACCAAGGACCGGAACGACGCCCACGGTAACGGGGAAGGCTTTCTTGAAGGCGCTCGGAGTCCGAATCGCGGTCCCCTCGCTCTCATGGAACAGGAAGCAGCCACGCTCCGTGGGGAACCACAGCAGAAGCCTGTTCTTGTTCGACAGATGAAAGGTGACGGTAGATGGACGATCGTTGTAGTCGCTGTGGACGTTCTCAACGGAGATCGGCAGCTCATCAACTGGGATGGACCAGCCCCAACGTGTCTGTCCACCCGGACCGTCGAAAGGAGTAGGTGAGCGCGCTCGGGCTGCACGCAAGCCCGCAGCGAGTACCCGGAACGCGGCGATGACCGTGGACTTGCCCGAGTTGTTGGCTCCGACAAGCACATTCATCCGCTGCAGGGGGACGCGGTACGAGGCCAGCGCCTTGAAGTTCTCAAAATGAATCGAGGTGAACGTCACCTCGTTGCTCTGCTCTCGGGTCATGGTGGCTCCCCCTTCAGTCCTGCCCTGCCATGAGGGTACTCTCTAGCAAAACGCGGGCGGGCTCTCCGCTCGGCGCCTGCTCAGGAAACCTTCCACCCATCACCGCCGATCGCGCTCCAGATCGGCCAGGACGCGGCGGAGGTACCAGGCCTCGGACTTGCCGGGGTAACGCTCCTGGAGGCGAGCCAGGTGACGCGCGAGGGACTGCTCGGCCTCCGGGCGCGTCTGGCGGACGCTGCGGAAGTACTGGTTGCGCAGGCGGTTGACGGGATTGAAGAACCGCAGGGCCCAGAAGATGAGCCCGACCAACCCCACCACCACCAGCACCGCGACAACGACGTTCCCGTTCCCGTTCACGGCGGCGAACCTACCGCGAGGCCCGGCTCAGAACAGCTTCCACCACTTCTTCTTCGGAGCCTCGGCGGGTGTCTCCTCGGTCTTCGGGCTGCTCACGGGCGCCACCGGGGCCTCGGGAGCCTGGGCCGGGACCGCGGAGGGAACCGCCGAGGGCGCGGCCACGGTGCTCCCGGCCTGCGCGGCCACCTTCTTCGCGCGAGGCGGTGCGACGGGGCGGCGCCCGTAGCGGGACTCCAGCGCGCGAGCCTTCGCCTGCAGCGCCTTGCCCTTCCCGGGGTCCACCATGGCCACGTAGTTGGCGAAGCCCACCGCCGAGGCGATGACGTCCCCGCTGTGGCCCCACCGCTTGCCCTCGGGCCCGGTCTTCTCGAGCTGGTGCAGCAGGGCGCGGAAGCGCTTGAGCGTCTTGCGGTCCACGCCGGGCTTGTCGTTGACGACGACGCCCGTCACCTCCTGCTGCCGACCCCGGCGCAGGACGCGCGTCTTGTCGGGGTGCGGGGTGAAGTCCTCCTGCCCCACCACCCAGCGCACGAGCCGCAGCAATTCGCCCGCGTCATGCGGCCCCGGCCCGTGGGCGGAGAACGTGAGGTCATCCGCGTAGCGCGTGTAGACGAAGCCCAGCTTGCGCGCCGCGCCCGCGAGCCTCCGGTCCAACCGCCGGCAGAGGATGTTCGTCAGCGCGGGAGATGTGGGCGCGCCCTGGGGCAGTCGCCGCTTGCCCTGGGTGACGAACCAGCGCTGCCCGTCCAGCTCCACCTCTTCCACGTCCGGCTCGGTGCACAGCAGCGCCAGCACCGTGGCGGTGGCCTCGCTGTAGCCCAGCTTGGCGAAGACGCCCTTCACCCGCGGGTACAGCACCGAGGGGAAGAAGTCCTTCAGATCCAGGTTCACCACCATGCCCGCGCCCACGTGCGGCAGGGCGTTGGTGACGATGGAGCGCCCCTCACGGAAGCCGTGCGCCGCCTCGTGGACAGGCACCTTCTTCAGCAGGTTCTCCAGCACCCACGCCTGCGCTGCCTTCAGCCTCGGCAGGGGCGCGGAGATGAGCCGGGTGCCGCCCGTCTTCTTGGGCAGCAGGAAGCGCACGTAATGGCTGGTGGTGGACGCGGTGCGCGTGAAGCACAGGGCTCGGAGCTGCCCCACGCTCAGCCCCAGCGCCTGCGCCAGCGCCTCGGGGGTGGCCAGCACCGGCAAACCCAGGCGCGCCAGCCTCACCTCGTCCGCAGTGCGCTCGCTCAGGCCGCCGGACACGCCACGGCCCAGGAAGAGCACCTCCTTCGCCTTGCGCTCCTTCCAGGCCTCGGCGCGCTGCTGCCGCTCGCGCTCGCGCCGCTCCTTCGTCTCCTGCTGCTTGCGCCGGCTCTCCTCCAGCCGCCGCTTGAGCAGCTCGCGCTTCATCGCCTCCAGGTTGCCGAGCCGGCTCTGCTCGGTGGCGAGCGCGCGAATCTGCCCCTGCAGCTCGTTGCGGCGGTGGATGACGTCCGCCGGGTCCCCGGGAATGCCGCTGCGCGCGGGCCAGAAGCCCAGGCGCACCATCTCCTCGAGGACGACCTCGTCCTTGGAGCCGGCGCGGATGCGGTCGTACAGCTCCTGTCTGCTGCGGGGAGGCTGGGAGGACATGGCGGGTCAGTGAGAGGGGGAGAGTCCGTCCACGCGGCGGTCAGAGAGCACCTTCGTACTGCTCTCGGGACTGGACCGTCTCAACTCCAGCGGAGCCCCCTCCCTGTCGCGCGCAGGACCGACGAGGTCGACATCGCTGCCGCGACAGGGAGGGAGGCTCCGCACAGTGAAGAGCGGGCCAGTGATGCATGACAGGCCATGAGGCATGGACGGCGAAACACCGTCCGGATTGCAAGGTACTGCCCCCTGACCGCCGCGTGCGCGAACCCTCCCCCTTCTCATGTGCGAGACACCCGTGAGTGCTGGAGCCGCAGCGCGAGCAGGTGCTCGCACGGCCCCCGGAACAACTTGTTCTGCTGGAAGAAGTTGCACGTGCACTCGCCGAAAACCATACGCTGGTCCCCGTCGAGTCGCAAAGTGGGACGGAGCACCTTCCCGCCCTCCTTCACCGAGCCGCTCAGCTCCAGCGAGCCATCCGTGCTGGAGGGCCGCGCCGACACACTCACCGCCCCCGCATCCAGGAAGCGCGTGGCGCGCTCCTCTCGCTCGTTGGCGAAGCGCAGCCTGTCCATGGGCAGCGGCTCGCGGCTCAGCTCGCGCGCCCGGTACACGCCCTTGTTCAAATCCCAGATGGCCCGCCCCGCCTGCGTCCAGGCCGAGAGCGCGCCGAGCACCGCGCCCCGGTCCAGCCCCAGCTTCGAGGCCAGCGCCTCGGGCCTCGCGGACCACGTCTCCTTGAGCGCGTCGAAGACGCGGCGGCGGGTGAACTCGTCCACCTGCCCGCGCGGCGCCATCAGGTCGAAGTTGCCCGCGGTGGACCAGTCATTGGCCGTCCAACCGGACAGGCCCAGGGTGAAGGACAGGTCGCCCAGGTCCGCCACGTAGAAGGACGGCAGCCCCGAGCCCAGCAGGTGCACGGTGAAGCGCTTCGCCACCGGGATGAGCCGCTCCAGCACACCCAGGCGCCGGCGGCCCCACACGCGGATGTCGTGCGTACCCTCGCCCTCGTACACCGAGCGCGGGCAGACCACCTCCGTGCCCCAGGGCTCGAACACCACCTTCACCGGCTGCCCCGGCGCCAGCTTGTAGCGCATGGAGCGCGGGCCCTTCTTCTCCTTGTGCCGCTTGAGCACGAAGAGGAAGTTGTGCACATCCATGGGGTGCAGCGTGAAGCGCACCGCCGGCAGTGCCATCGCCGAGTTCACCTGCAGGAAGCCGCGCACCCACGAGTCCGGGAGGTCGATCTTCACCTCCTTGTACGCCTCGTCCGTGCCCGTCCGCGTGGTGAAGCCGCTCGGGTCGACCTCGAAGCGCGTGCGCTTGTACGTGCGGATCTTCTGGAACTCGTCGTAGAGCGGCGACGAGTAGTCGATGTTGGTGGTGCCGCAGGCGAACTCGCCGACGTTCTGGAACACCTCGTAGCTGGCGCCGAGCCGGCCGTAGCTCGACTCGTCCTGGCTGAAGCACTCGAAGAAGCACTCGTCCGGGTGGACGGTGATGACCGGGTCGAACACGAACCAGAAGTCGCGGTTCTTCTCGTAGAGGTATTGGTAGTAACGCGTGCGCGCCGAGTAGAAGGCGCTCATGCGCCGGGAGCTCTCCTTCTCCAGCTCGGTGAGCTCCTCGCGCAGGGCCTTCATCCGGCTGGCCACCGCCTGGCGGTTGGCGAGCACGGCCTCCACGTCCAGCGTCTCGTCGCGCTGCGCCGCCCAGGCCTTGTAGGCCGTCTTGTCCTTGGGCTTGAAGCGCAGGTCCGACACCACCACGTCGTGGAGCGCGGAGATGGCCTCGCGGAAGGCCACGTTCTGACGCAGCTCGCCGGAGAAGAAGGTGGGCTGCCGCTTGAGGTCCGGCGCGAATGACAGCTCGGTGCTGTCTCCCCGGTTCTGCACCGCGGTGTTGCCCTTGTAGGAGTATTCAAACTGCACGGCGGACCTCCACCGGGCGAACGTGGAAGGGCATGGGAATGGACGGCTGCGCCTTGGCGATGACGAGCATCGCCTCCAGCGCCGCGGCCCGATGCTCTATAGCAATGGTGGCTGACATCCGGTGCAGCACCTCCATGGCCACGCGGCCACTGGCCTCGGTGCTCCGGCCCTCGCGCTGGAGGAAGCCCAGCACCCGCTGCCGCGCGACGCGGCCCCGGTTCACCTGGCTCAGCACCCGGATGAAGTACGGCGCGAGCTGCTCCACCAGCGCCGGCTTCCCACTGGCGAAGCGCTCCAGGTAGTTGGTGGCGAAGAGCTGCACGCGCGGGCGCGGGGTGCTCGGACAGGCGCAGGAGCAGCTCGGGCCCGTCCTCCTCGCGGAACGAGCGCGTGAGCATGTCCCGCCCGAAGGCCTGCACGTCCTTGCGCACGCTGTCCGCCACGGAGACGAGCACCTCCAGGGAGAAGTCCTCCGGAGCGAAGCGCTCGCGGAAGTAGCGGAAGCCGAAGGCGCGGGCGTCGTCCCAGCGCGAGTCCAGCAGGCCCACCGCCGTGGACAGCTCCGTGCGCACCTCGAAAATGTGGGCCTCCAGCCAGCGCCACGCCCACTCGCGCACCGCCAGCACGTCATGTCCGGCGAGCTTCGCCACGCGAGGCACGTCCACCGCCAGCTCCGCGCCACGGCGGGCGAGCAGCGCGGCCCCCACGCCCTGCGCGGCGGCATCTTCGGAATCGAGCAGCCGCCACGTCGTCTCGGCCGGCAGCGAGGCCAGCGCGGGCGCCAGCTCCTCCGAGAGGACCGAGGCCACATGGGCCGGCACACCTTCCGGCAGACGACGACGCAGCAGCGCGGCCAGCAGGGCCTCCACCACCCGCGCCCCCACGGCGGGGCTCGCGGCCGCGAGTCTCCCGAGCAGCGGGCGCACCGCGGCGCGCACGTCCGGCACGCGGCTGGTGGCCAGTCGCGTGAGGAGCTCCTCCTGGGCGAGCAGCGTGGCCTCGGACTCGGCGAGGAGCGCGAGCAGCCGCAGACCAAGGGCCCGGAGCGGCGCGTGCTCCGCCTGCACCAACAATTGGAGCAGCTCGTCCGGCACGGGCTCGGTGCGCAGGTCGCGGCGCAGGAGCAATTCGCCGCCCAACTCCTGCACCTCGGGCACCGGGTGGGCGAGCAGGTCGCGCACCACGTCCAGCCCCACCGCCCGGGACGAGGGCCCCAGCGCGGCGAGCACCACGCGGGCCACGTCCGCGGCGACGGGGCCGTCCTCCTTCGACTTCATCGGCAGCAGCGCCGCCACCAGCCGACCCACGAGCGCCTGCATCGTCTGCGCGGAGAGCACGGAGCCTCGCACCATGTTGGCGGCGTAGGCGCGCGTCTCCGCGTGCGGCGCGGTGGCCAGCCCCGCGACGAAGCCGGAGTCCTCGACGAGGACATGGCGCAGCTCGTCCATCCACCGGAAGGCCTGCTGGCGTGCGGGCGCGTACACCGAGCGCGCCACCGCGAGCAGCAGGGCCCGGGGCTCGCGCCTCGCATCCAGCCGCCGAGAAGCCAGCTCGAAGCCGAGCCGCGCGGTGGCCTCGTAGGGCCGCTCCAGCAGCATGGCCAGCACGTCCACGTCGAGCTGGGCGAGGAAGTCCGGGCAGGCGCGCAGCGCGCGGGCGGCGAACTCGTGCACCGGGGCGCAGCGGCTCTCGTCCAGCAGGTGCAGGAGGCCCGCCGGGGTGCGCTCCCACAGCTTGGGGAAGGCCTCCTCGCGGATGTCGGGCGCCCGCTCTCCGGGCCGGAACGAGCCCTTGCAGCGGAAGCGGAGCGGATTGGGAATGGGCTCGTAGCGCGGGCTCTCCGCGTACAGCACCTGGTTGAAGGCCCAGTAGGGCGCGTAGGCGTCCCAGTACGTCTTGGAGTTCCAGCCCGAGGTGCCCACGGGCACCGCGTCCGCGTCGCTGAAGGCGAGCAGCACGCCCACCGCCATCTTCACGAAGTCCGGACTCTCCAACTCACCCAGGCGGCGCAGCGTGCGCCACACACGGCGCCGGAGGTACTTGCGCGTATCCAGGGTGTAGGCGCGCGGCCGGCTGGCCCCGAGCGAGCGCTCCTTCTCGTAGCGCCAGGCGATGAGGCCGAACACCTCGCCGTCGCGCCGGTACTCGGCCGCCTTGAAGAGGTGGCGCAGCACGCGCACCGACTGCACGGTGAAGGGCACCGTGCGCAGCACGCGCAGCAGCACGGGCCGCACCGTCTCCGAGTCCACCAGATAGAGGGACTCGAGGACGTCGAGCGCGTCCGCCTTCCCGGAGGCGAGGTGCGCGTCGAGCGCCTGGCCAAAGGCCTCCGCGTTCCCGGCCCGGGCCGGCTCGCGCAACGCGGGAGGCAGCTTCTCCAGCACGTCCCGGCGGAAGTCGGCGCGGGTGGCCTCGTCGGAGAGCTGCAGCAGCGCCTCGGTGGCCATGCGGCGCACCATGTCCGGCGTGGAGGCCTCCCCATAGAGCCGCCCGAGCGCGGACACCGAGGACTCCGAGCCCAGGCGCCCCAGTGCGGCGGCGATGCTGTAGGCGCGCAGGGGTTGGGCCCGCTCCAGCAGGGGCAGCAACAGGGGCTCGGCGGCGCGCAGGCGCAGCTCGCCCGCGCGCCAGATGACACGCTCCAGCTTGCGAGGCTGGGCACGTACGTCGGCGCGACGGAACCACCGCCGGGCAGTGGCTTCCTGCTGGAGCTGCTGGAGCAGGGTGCGCTCGCGAGGCGAGGTGCCGGCCGAAGCCTCCACCCTCGGAGGCGGGGGCTCGGGAGCACGGGACGCGGGCGGCGAGGCGGGAGCACCGGGTGCGCCGCCGCGCAGGTAGCCCGAGTCCAGCTTGGACTGGACGAGCTTGTCGAAGACGCGCTTCGCCTCGGCCTGGGGCACGGGCACGGGCGTCTTCGAGCCATCCTTGAGCGCGGTGCCCCTCCGCCCGTAGCGGAAGTTGACCACGCACTGGCCCGGGGAGACCTCCAGGAGGTCCACCTCGTACACCTTGTCGCTCTTCCCCTCCTGGAAGAGCAGCGTCACCTGCTCGAGCAGTTTCACGTCAGCTCACCAGCCTGCGGATGTCGCCATGGGCGCGGTAGAAGCCACCACGCGCGGACTCGTGGACGCCCTCCACCACGTAGCGGCTGCCCGCCTGGCGGATGTCCTTGGGGAACTGCACGTGCCAGTCGGAGTGGTAGCCGGGGGACACCACCCGCACGCGCAGGTGGGGGCCGTCCTGGTAGCACTCCACGATGACGCCCTTGCCCGCCTCGCGCGTCGTCTCCACGATGCCTGCGGGCACGGCCTCCACGGGCTTGGGGGCCTGGATGCTGCGGGCCTGCGGCAGCGAGCCGGACTGCGCGGCCTGGATGGCCTTCTCGCTCGCGTCGATGCAGGCGAGCACGCCCTCGGTGGTGACGAGGTAGAGCCGGTCCTGGAAGAACTGCATGGAGAAGGCCGAGCCGCACCCGGTGGACAGCTTCCACAGGCGCTCGCCCTTGTGGTTGAAGCAGTAGACGCTGGACATGTTGTCGCCAGCGAAGACGTACCGGCCGTCATCCACCGCGGCGCAGGAGAACACCGCCGCGTCACACTGCATGACGGGGCCCGCGTCGCCCTTCTTGGTGAAGCGGTGCACGAAGCCGAGGTTGGTGCAGGCGTAGAGGCTCGACTCCTCCTGCCAGCCGAACATGACGTTGCCCTGGGTGGGGCGGTGCCAGATTTCGCGGCCGTCCTCCCAGTCGTACATGGTGAGGCCGCGCGCGTGGCCGTGGTACATGCCCAGCTCATCGCAGCGCACCATCCACCCGTGGGTGCCGACGCTCTGCTTCACCCACTGGGACTCGTCCTCGTGGTTGATGGCGGTGAGCTTGCCGCCCGCGTCGGACACGCCGAGGACTCCGTCCTTGATGTCCAGCCAGAAGATGTCCACGTCATCCGCGATCGGCATAGGCCACGCGCGGCACCTTGCCGCCGAGGTCGTAGACGCGGCCGTCATCGCACCCGGCGTAGAGCCAGCGGTCATCGGCGACGATGCACTTCACGCCATCGGCGAGGCGGAACTGGGAGAGCGTGCGGCCCTCGTGGTCCACCGAGTAGATGGAGCCGCTCTCGTTGCCGACCCAGCAGCGCGAGTCGTCCACGAAGATGCCGAAGGCGCGGTCGCCCGAGTTGAACTTCCAGAGGAGCGGGGCCTGGGTCGCGTTGGAGCGGCCGCTGGTGATTTCACGGCGGGTGACGGAGCGCTTCGCGCGCAGGCCCTGGACGGCGGGGGCGTAGCCCTTGCGGACCTTCTCGTTGATCTTCTTGCGAGCCTCGGCGAGCGCCTTCTCCGGGGACGGGAAGCTGGAGACCTGCGTCTGACCCTTGTCGCCGATGCGGCCATAGCGAACCGTGAGGGAGTTGCCCTCCAGCCTCACCTCGTAGAACTTGTGCGAGCCGCCACCTTCTTCGGACAGCTCCAGGTACGTCCGTTCCTCGGCCATTCTCAGGTCTCCCTGCTGACGCAGTACGCGCAGAGTAGACCGAGGTACTGACATCACGGAAGCCTCCCCGAACTGGGGCCACGAAGCGCTCTACCCGAGTTACACCCCGCCCGACATGATCGCGTAACCTCTCCGCCTACCTGCGGTGTTCCCCTCTTGCCCAGATGCGCGAAACGGGATGCCATGAGACTCCTCTTACCTTCCCTCCTCCTCGCCACCTGCGTTCTGCCAGGCTGCGCATTGATTGAGCGCCTCGGGTATCACAAGTACCAGAAGGCGGAGTTGGCACCTCCCGAGGAGGCGGCAAACATCAAGTTCCCGGACTCATATGAAAGTGGTGTCCGCCTCGACGGAGCCAAGATGAAGGCTCTCTCGGTGGCGATGAATGACTACCTCCCCGCCCATATCAACCCCGAGGACCAGGAAGGACCCGAGTTCCAATGTCTCGCCCGTTGGGACACCTATCGGACGGTCGTAATGCAGGCCAACGACAATCTCTTCTTCGTCCTGCTCTCCCCGGATCTGTAGAAGTGCGCTCCCGGCTTCATCGTGCCGGATGCAGGGGCCGAGTACGCCATCGACGGACAGGGTCGCATCCTCTCGAAGCGGTAGCGCATACAGCACGCACCTGCGCCTGAGCCGCCGCCCAGGTATCACCCGCCGCCATGGCTACACCCCTGTAACAAGTGCGGCGCGGCCATTGTCGCCGATGGGCTGCTGTCCGCCTCGCGAGGTGACCTGGAGACCGCGCGCCCTGTGCTGCAGCGTGAACCTCCTGGACCGGAAAATCGCGCCCCGGAGCGCGGCGCACCGTCCACTACGAGCAGTTCGCACCCGCATCCCTGTCACTCGTCCGACAGTGGCTCCCTCTTCTCCCTGGGCCCGCGCGCTCTCGGGAGCATGGTAGGCCCTGGAGTCACCCTGAGCGGGAGCGCGCAGATGAAGGAGATCGTGGGGCAGGGACAGATCACCCTCGCACCGGATGGGCACCTGCTCCAGCCCCTCCTGGAGCACGCACGCCGCAACCCGACGAAGCCGATGTTCTCGCACCGCGTCGGCGACCGGTTCGAGTCCCTCACCGCCGAGCAGGTCGTCCAGACGGTGCGCCGGCTCGCCCGGGGGTTGATCGCACTCGGCATCGAGCCGGGGCAGCGGGTCGGGCTGATGTCGAAGACGCGGCTCGAGTGGGTGCTGCTCGACTTCGCCATCCTCGCCGCCGGGGCCGTCACCGTGCCCATCTACGAGACCTCCTCCGCCGAGCAGGTGGAGTGGATCCTCCGCGACAGCGAGGCCGTGGCGGCGTTCTTCGAGACCGACACCCTGCACGGGCACTACCGGCAGGTCGCGGACAAGCTCCCCGCCTGCCGGAGCACCTTCGTCATCGACCAGGCGGCGCTCGACTACCTCCAGCAGCGCGGGAACGAGGTCGACGAGGCCCGCCTCGACGAGCGGCTGGCGCGGCTGAAGACGAGCGACCTGGCCACCATCATCTACACCTCGGGCACCACGGGACGGCCCCGAGGCTGCCCGCTCACCCACGCCAACCTCCGGACGAACACCCTGCAGGTGATGAAACACGCCAGCAAGGTGCTCACCGACCAGGACCGGACGCTGCTGTTCCTGCCGCTCGCCCACTCGCTGGCGAAGATGCTCTTCCTCGTGGCGTTCGAGCGCGGCCACCCGGTGGCCTTCGCCAGCAGCGCCGGCAAGCTCACCGAGGAACTGGGCATGGTCCAGCCCACGTGGTTTGGCATGGTGCCTCGGGTGCTGGAGAAGGTGTTCCATGCGGCGCAGCAGAAGGCCGAGCAGGCGGGCCGTAAGCGGGTATTCGATATGGCCACGGAGGTGGCCATCGAGTTCTCGCGCGAGCGCTCCGCCGGCCGCGTCTCCTTCCTCACGTGGGTACAGCACGCGCTCTTCGACCGGCTCCTGTACCGCAAGCTGCGCGCGGTGATGGGCGGCCAGTTGCGCTTCGCCGTGTCGGGCGGCGGGCCCCTGCCCGAGCGGCTCAACCACTTCTACCACGGCATCGGCGTGAGGGTGTTCGAGGGCTACGGCATGACCGAGACGAGCCCGGTGCTGGCCATCAACGTCGAGGACGACGTGGGCATTGGCACGGTGGGCAAGCCGATGCCCGGTACCTCCGTACGCATCGCGGAGGATGGAGAAATCCTCGTGAAGGGGCCGCAGGTCTTCCAGGGCTACTGGCACAACGACGAGGCCACGCAGCGCACGTTCACCCCCGACGGCTGGCTGCAGACAGGAGACCTCGGGAGCCTGGATGAGCAGGGCTTCCTGCGCATCACCGGCCGCAAGAAGGAGATCCTCGTCACCGCGGCCGGGAAGAACGTGGCACCGGGGCCGCTGGAGGACCGCCTCCGCGAGCACCCGCTGGTCAGTCAGGCCATGGTGGTGGGCGAGGGCAAGCCCTTCGTGGCGGCGCTCATCACGATCGACAACGAAGCCTTCGCCCAGTGGGCCCGGAAGCACGGCAAGTCCGGGCAACCGCTGGAGTCGATGGTGGAGGACCCGGAGTTGCGCGCGGAGGTGGGCCATGCGGTCGAGGCGGCCAACCGCTCGGTGTCGCGCGCGGAGTCCATCCGCAGGTTCGTCATCCTCCCGCACGACTTCACCATCGAGAGCAACGAGCTGACGCCCACGCTGAAGGTGCGGCGGCACATCGTCAGCAAGACCTACGCGGACCTCATCGAGCGCCTCTACCCGCATGGGAGCACGGGGGACTGAGACGGACCTCGCTCCGCGCGCTTTCCGCTCTGCTAGGGTCCGGCGCCGCAAGAGCCGGGAGGACCCCTTGAGACGAGTCTGGGTATTGGCGTTGCTGTCGGTGGTATCGGGAGCCTGCTCGCAGGAGAAGAGCACGGCGGGAAAGGACAACAAGGCCGCGGAGCAGCAGGCCCTCCTGGCGCGCCAGGACGACAAGTGTCCGGGCGCCACGGTGAAGGGGTGCCTGGATGCCGCCGCCGAAGCCGAGAAGAAGGGCGACGCCCCACGCGCCGTCGAGCTGTACACCCAGGCGTGTGACGTGGGCTTCGCTCGCGCCTGCGTGATGCTGGGCACCTTCTACTGGCAGGGCCGCGGCGTGCAGGCCGCCGACCCGGCCCGGGCCTACACCCTCTACATGCGCGGGTGCGAGGCCGGTGACGCGGCGGGCTGCTTCAGCGCGGCCATCTGCCACCGCACGGGCACCTGCGCCGAGAAGAACGACGCCCGGGCCACGGAGCTCCTCCGCCGCGCGTGTGACGGCGGCGACAAACGGGCCTGCGCCAACCTCCCCCGCTGACGCTCCGGGTACGAGGCGGCCAAGGGAGAGAGCCCTCGTCCGCTGGCTGCTAAACCTCCCACCTGCCCCCACGTTGGTTCCACCTGAGTTCCCAGGAGGGCGTGGAGATGAGAGTTGCCGGGTGGATGCTGGGAGGAGTGGGGGTGGGCGTGGGGTTGATGTACTGGGCGGATCCCCGCAGTGGGCGGCGCCGTCGGGCCGTGACGCACGACAAGGCCCTGCACGCCCTCCACGAGACAGGGAACGCGGCCCGCGTGGTGGCACGCGACATCCTCCACCGCGTGCGCGGCTTCTTCTTCGAGACCCGGGGCCGGATGCGCCGCGAAGAGGTGGACGACAGGACCATCGAGGCCCGCGTCCGCTCGGCGCTCGGCCGCGTGTGCTCGCACCCGCACGCCATCCAGGTGAGCGTGGAGCTCGGCCGGGTGCGGCTCGGGGGGGACATCCTCAAGACCGAGCACCCGAAGGTGCTCTCCCGCATCGCGCGCGTGCGCGGGGTGTTGGACGTGCTCGACGACCTGCAGGTGCACAAGCAGGCCGGCAATCACCCGGACCTGCAGGGCGGCATGGCGCGCACGGGAGACAGGCCCGAGTTCCTCCAGCGCAACTGGTCGCCCGCGGCGCGCTTCATCGGAGGCCTCTGTGGAGGAAGCCTGCTGACGTGGGGCCTATGGCGCCGCGGCCTCGTGGGAGGAAGCACGACCTTCCTCGGGTCGCTGCTCACCCTGCGCGTCATCACCAACCTCGAGCTCAAGCGCCTCACCGGCGTGGGCGCCGGGCGCCAGGCCATCGCGCTGCACAAGGACATCCTCGTCCACGCGCCGGTGCAGGAGGTGTTCGCCTTCTGGCGGGCGATGGAGAACTTCCCCCTCTTCATGAGCCATGTGGAGGAGGTGCGCACCAGCGGCGAGGAGCGCTCACACTGGCGGGTGAAGGGCCCGGCCGGCATCGCCTTCGAGTGGGACGCCCTCATCACCCGGCTCATCCCCAACCAGGTGCTCGCCTGGAAGAGCGTGGAGGGCTCCACGGTGGAGAATGCCGGCATCATCCGCTTCGAGCCGGCCAACGACGGCCGCTCCACGCGGCTGGACATCCGCCTGTCCTACAACCCGCCCGCGGGCGCGCTGGGCCACGGCTTCGCCCGGCTGCTGGGGGTGGACCCCAAGAGACAGATGGATGACGACCTGCTGCGCTTCAAGTCGCTGCTCGAGACGGGCAAGGCCACGGGGCACGAGACCGTCTCGCGCGAGCAGCTCCCGACGCCGCCCGGGCCGAGGTCCGTGCACTGACGGTCCTCACGCGTTGCTGCGCTGGATGAGCTGCGCGTACTCCGCGTTGGGCACCTCGAGCGTGATGAGGTCCGCGCCCTGCTCGTACTCCTTCACCCGAAGGGCCTCGTGCGCCTGCTCGGCATGCGCCTCGCAGGTGGGCACGTCGAAGGTGACCTGGCCGCTGTCGCTCATCATCCCGCCCACCCGGAATTGCGTCTCCACGTGGCCGGCGAGGGTGCCACAGCACAGCGCGCAGCACTGGGGCAGGCCCAGGCGCGCGAGCGGGGCCCGCACCTCCGCCCCGCCCGTGGCCTGCTGCACCTTCACCGTGGCCAGGGGCGCGAGCGCATCCTCCAGCTCCTTGCCCTGCACCTTCCACGCGGCGTCCTCGGCCACCGCGTGCTGGGTGCACAGGCGCTCCAGCGCCTCGGGCCCGAGCCTGCCCTCGAGCAGCTCCTCGACGAGCGACGTCGGGTCCACCTGCACCCCATCGCGCTCCAGCTTCAGCGATTCGCCGGGAGACGTCGTCCAGGACAGGCCGCCGTGCCGGCCGAGGATGCTCGCCACGTACGCGCTCACCGAGTGGCCCACCGTCTCGCGCACCCGCCTGGCGCGGTCCGGCGCCCGGTAGCCCACCAGCCGCGGGTTGACGGCCTCGGCGAAGGACTCCCGCGCGGCGGCGTCCGTCAGCAGCACCGACACCTGGGCCAGCGAGAAGTCCGGCACCCGCGCCTGCACGCGGTTGGCCGTCTCGTTCCACAGCGCGCTCCAGCGCGCCCCGGTCTCGGACCAGGGAATGAGCTTCAGCTCTTGCGGCCGCATCTCGTCCGTGTAGCGCTTCTCCAGCTTCTCCACGTCCGAGAGCAGCGTGTACGAGGGCGTCTCGTCCATGGGCTGCTCCGGCACCTCCACCTTCTCGGCGAAGGCGATGCGCTCCTCCAGGCCCGGGTGCGAGTCGAACGGGTCCGTCTTCCGCTCGGCCAGCAGCGACTTCACCTTCGGCTGCATCCGCTCCCAGCCCGAGCTGCCGATGTAGCGGCGGTAGCCCTCGAAGAGGTTGTCCGGCACCACGCCCAGCCGCCCCAGCGGGTACACCTCGTGGTCCAGGAAGAGGGAGAAGCCCACCCCGTGCATGCCCTCCTGCCGCAGGCCGGTGATGTGCGCCTGCTTGCCGGCGATGCGCAGACTCCACTCGTCCGCCACCAGCTCCTGCTGCCGGCTGATGGCCTGGGTGAGGCGCATGTACATGCGCAGCATCCACTCGAAGGGAATCTGCAGCAGGTTGCGACCGCTCTGCCCCAGGTTCTCCAGGGTGCGGCTCATGGCCGCGCGCGTGGCGTAGATGAGGCCGGACAGCTTCGTCTCACCGCCCTTGAAGTGGCCGAACTCGTGCGCCACGGTGGCCCGGAACTGCGAGAGGTTGTCCACCGCCAGCAGGCCCAGGCCGATGCCCATCACGCGCCGGCCGCCGAAGCCGAGGAAGCCTCCCACCTGCGCCACGAAGGCGTTCACATCCGGGATGAGGTACACCTCCGCGGGCATCTCCGCCTCCATGCGCCGGGCCACGTCCCGAATGGCGGCGAACAACCGCGGGTGCTCCTCCTCGGTGAGGCGAGGCCCGGGCGGTTGGAAAGAGGGGCCTCGCGGCACCAGGCTCCACAGGATGGCGCCCGCCGCCACCACGCAGATGACGGTGAGCTGGAGGTGGACGCGGTGCGCCATCGTGTAGAGGACGTAGGGAATGGACAGCAGGCCGAGCGCCGTCCCCACCGCCACCGCGTAGAAGAGGAGGAGAAACCCCACGGCGAGCACGGCGCGAACTGTGTATGAGCGAGCCCACATGAGCGTCCCCCTCGTTCAGGAAAGCGCCTCCAGTCTATGGCGAATGGGGGGGCAGGCGGAAAGGCACGAGTTGTGAGAGATAAGGGCCGCTCACATGCGAACGCCCCCTTCCTCCCTCTCCCCCTTCCACTCCCTGCTGCTCTCCAGCGCGCTCCTCATCTCCTGCGCCCATGCCGGTGGCCAGCCTCCGTCCACAGTCTCGGACGGGGCGCCCCGCCAGGTGCGGGTGCAGGTGCTCGCCATCAATGACCTCCACGGCCACCTCGCCCCGCCGCCGGGCTCCTCGGGCGAAATCCGCACGGACTCCGCCCGGGTGAAGGCCGGGGGTGCCAGCTTCCTCGCCCGGCACCTCGCCCACCTGCGCGCCACCAATCCGAATACGGTGGTGGTGGCCGCGGGGGACCTCATCGGCGCCACCCCGCTCCTCTCCGCCCTCTTCCACGACGAGCCCACCGTCGAGGCCTTGAACCTGATGGGCCTGGACCTCGCCGCCGTGGGCAACCACGAGTTCGACGAGGGCGCCGCCGAGCTGCAGCGCATGCAGTCCGGCGGCTGCCACCCGGTGGCCGGCTGCCAGGATGGCACCCCCTACGCGGGCGCCCGCTTCTCCTACCTCGCCGCCAACGTGCACACGCCCCAGGGCACCACCCTCTTCCCACCCTACGCCGTCCGCGAGTTCGAGGGCGTGAAGGTGGCCTTCATCGGCATGACGCTGGAGGGCACCCCGGAAATCGTCGACGGCTCGGGCATCGTGGGGCTCCAGTTCCGCGACGAGGTGGAGACGGTCAACGCCCTGGTGCCCGAGCTGAAGCGGCAGGGGGTGGAGGCCATCGTCGTGGTGGTGCACGAGGGCGGCACCCAGCCGGGCCTGTACGACGGGTGCGAGGGCATCTCCGGCCCCATCGTCGACATCGCCAAGGGCGTGGACAAGGCGGTGGACGTGCTCGTCACCGGCCACACCCACCAGGCGTACAACTGCGTCATCGACGGCAAGCGCGTCACCAGCGGGGCGTCCTTCGGGCGGCTCATCACCGACATCGACCTCGTGCTGGACTCGGCCACCGGAGACGTCGTGGAGAGCACCGCGCACAACGTGATCGTCACCCGGGACGTGGAGGGCGTCCCCGAGGTGCAGACGCTCGTGGACCGCTACGACGCGCTCGCCGCGCCCCTGCGCGACCGCGTGCTCGGCCAGGTGACGGTGCCGCTCCGGCAGCCGAACGCCAAGGTGTGGCCCTCGGGCGAGTCCACGCTGGGCAACACCATCACCGACTCGCAGCTCGAGGCGACGAAGGACGCGGGCGCCCAGGTGGCCTTCCTGAACCCGGGCGGCATCCGGGGGGACCTCGACGCGGGCGACGTCACCTACGGAGAAATCTTCACCCTCCAGCCCTTCGGCAATGCCCTGGTGACGATGACGCTCACCGGCGCGCAGCTCCACACCCTGCTGGAGCAGCAGTGGGAGGGCAGCAATCCCCGCATCCTCCAGCCCTCACGAGGCTTCTCCTATACGTGGAAGGCCTCGGCACCCGTGGGCCAGCGGGTGGACCCGGCCAGCCTCCGGTTGAATGGCCAGCCCATCGACCCGGCGGGCCGCTACCGCGTCACGGTGAACAACTTCCTCTCGAATGGCGGAGACGGTTTCCGCGTGCTCGCCGAGGGCACGGAGCGGCGCGGCGGCATGGTGGACGTGGATGCACTGGAGTTGTGGTTGAAGTCGCACTCCCCGCTCACCCCGCCGGAGACGAACCGCATCACCCGCGTCGAGTAGCCTCCACCTGACAGTCGAGCCGGGCAGCGGGCGACACTTTCCGCTCCTCGCACGGGCAGCCCGAGCAGAGACGTGGCACATACGGGCCATGCCTTCCTCGCGTCTTGGAGTCCTGGGTTGTGCCGTGCTGGTTGCGCTGGTGGTCGCCTGTAGCCACCACGCGCCACCGTCCGGCGGGGCCGAGCCACCGCTGGCGATGGGCGAGAACCACCGCGTCATCAACGGCGTCCGGCTGTACTACCGCGTCGCCGGTGAGGCCCCGGCCGAGCGCGCCCCGGTGCTCTTCCTCCACGGAGGCCCCGGCTACAACAGCTACAGCTTCGCCCGGCTGATGGGGCAGCGGCTGGAGAAGACCCGGCGCCTGGTCTACCTGGACCAGCGCGGCTGTGGCCGCTCCGAGCGCCCGTGGGACGGCCGCTACTCGCTGGAGGTGCTGGTGGCGGACCTGGAGGCGCTGCGCCAGGAATTGGGCGTGGAGCGCTGGGTGCTGATGGGGCACTCCTTCGGCGGGACGCTCGCGCTGGAGTACGCGGCGCGCCACCCGGAGCACGTGGCGGGCGTGGTGTACGTGAGCGGCCTGTCCGACTCGGCGGCCTCGTTCGCCACCTGGAAGCGCGAGCTCGAACGCCTGCACCCCGGGCGACTCGCCGAGACGGCCTCCGACGAGGACTCCTCGGACTACACGCGGGTGATGCGGGCGCTGCGGGGCCTGGACGCGCAGCGCTTCTTCAACACGCTGCAGTTCCAGAACACGACGTACCTCCAGATGCAGGAGGCGGTGGACGCGGAGAGCGGGCTGCGCAACACGGGGGAGCTGTCCCGGGCCCTGTTCTCCAACGAGCTGGCCTCCTACCGCTTCACGGCCTCCGAGCGAATCACCGCACCGGTGCTCGTCGTCGGCGGGCGCCATGACCGCGCCATCGGCCTGGAGACGATGCAGGCCCTGGCGACGACCCTGCCGCGCGCCACCCTGCTCGAATACGAGCGGAGCGGGCACTTCCCCTACCTGGAAGAGGCGGACCGCTTCGAGCAGGACGTGACGCGATTCCTGTCGTCCCTGCCGTGAGGCAGGCCCCCGAGGAGCCGGGGACCCTGGCTCCTCACGGCGCCGGAGTGCCGCGGCCCGCCGCGCCGCCCACCTCGGTGGTCCCGATGACCCGAGGCTGGGTCCCATCGAACTCGAGGTCCAGCAGCTTGCCCGAGCCCCGAGGCGCCAGGCCGAAGCGCACGCGCCAGTAGTTGGGACGCACCTGCTCGGCCTCGGCGACCTCGGTCACCTCGTAGCCCGCCGACATGGCGTATTCCTGGCCGAGGCGGATGACGTCGTTGTAGCCGAGCTCCTGTTGGACGGTGTTCGGAGGCTCCGGGTACATGCGGCGCTCCTGGGTCGGGCCGGCACAGCCGACGCCAAGGAGGGTGAAACTCAAGAGGAGGGCAAGTGCGGGGCGGAATGGGACCATGACGATTCAAAGGTGAGCATGGTCCGTGCCAAGGGCGGCTTCCTGGGGGCTCGACGGGAGCCCCGGAGCCCGGCCCGCAAGTGTTGCGTCCAGCCGAGTCCCGGCCCGCAGCGGTTGCACGCGGCGGGCGGGCCCTCGGAAGACAGCTAGGACTTGTTGGCCGCCGGCACGAGGATCTGCTTGTTCACCACCTCGTCGATGATGCCGTACTGCCGGGCCTCCTCGGCGCTCATGAAGTAGTCGCGCTCGGTGTCCTTCTCGATGCGCTCCACGGTGTGGCCCGTGTGCTTCACGATGAGGCCGTTGATGTACGAGCGCAGGCGCAGAATCTCCTTCGCCTGGATGTCGATGTCCGACGCCTGACCCTGCGCGCCACCCAGCGGCTGGTGGATCATGATGCGCGCATTGGGCAGGGCGTAGCGCTTGCCCGTCGACCCGGCGAGCAGCAGCAGCGCCCCCATCGAGGCCGCCTGCCCGATGCAGATGGTCGACACCGGACACTTGACGTACTGCATCGTGTCGTAGATGGCCAGGCCCGCCGTCACCGAGCCCCCAGGCGAGTTGATGTAGAGGCTGATGCCCTTGTCCGGATCCTCGGACTCGAGGAAGAGGAGCTGGGCGACGATGATGTTGGCCACATCATCGTTCACCGGCGTGCCCAACATGACGATCCGGTCCTTGAGGAGCCGGCTGTAGAGGTCGTAAGCGCGCTCGCCCCGGTGGGTGGTCTCGATGACGAAGGGGATGTTCATGGCGTCCCAACACTAATGCGCCTTTCCGGCTGGCGCCCGCTCGTTCTTCAGGGATCGTGCTCCAGACTACGGTCGGACCGGGGCGAGAGCCCCTGGTCGCCTGCCCGTGGACGGAGCCGGGCGAGTAGGCAGCGAAGGAAGGTTCATGGGTTCTCCGGACGGTACTCCTGCAGCCACACCGCCTCGAAGCCCCAGGTAAAGAGCATCCGGTAGCGGGCCAGGGTGACGAAGCCCGCGCCCTCGATGGGCCTCGAGACCGTGAGGAAGCGCGTCCCCGGCCGACACAGGCGGAAGCGCTCCACCAGGCGGGCCTTCGTCTCGGGGCTCAACGCCGTCCAGGCCGCGAAGACGTGCGTGGCGTCCCCGAGGTCCTCGCGCGTCGCGTCCCCCACGGTGAGGGTGATGCCCGCGGGCCCGAGCTGCCCCGCCACGCTCGCGACATGGTCCACCAGCAGCTCCACCCCGCGCGCCTCCGCGCCCAACCACCGCGCCGCGAGCAGCGCCCTCCCCCGCCCGGCTCCGATGTCCACCACCCGGCTGCCCCGGCCCACTCCGGCCCGCCGGAAGAACCGGAGCGCCGTGAGCAACGGCGTCTCGCCATAGATGAGCTCGCGGAACCCCTGCCCGCTGACCTTCAGCGCCCGCGTCACCTCGAAGGTGCGCCGCGGCCGGTAGGGCGAGTGGAGCAGCTCCGCCAGCCAGATGCCCAGGTAGGGCCGCAGCAGCCACGGACGCACCAGCAGCACACACACGTCCGTGACTCGGGTGAAGAGACCGATGGCCAACACCGATACCTGAAGCGCCACGGCCTGGAAGAACGGCAGGTCCAGATCCTCCAGCGAGTCGTCCTGGCGCGTCATCGACGGGGGCTCCGGCTCCTCCATGCGCGGCCGAGGGTCGCTGGAATCCACGCCTCGTGCAACGGCTCCAGCTCTCAATGCCAGACAGCGTCGTTTGCCTGTCGTGTCGCCGAGGGACGCCGTCCTACCGGCAGCTCATCGGCGCGACCTGCGCACCTCGACCACCTTCACCCCCATTTCCACGCACAACCAGACTAACCAGTAAAACCCAAAAAACATTTGACTTAATTTCTGAGAAACCGCACCTTGCGTGCGCCTCCTTTCCACTCTGGAGAACGAGGCACTTCTTTTTTTCTTGACCCCCAAAGGAGATTCACATGCGTCTTCCCCAGGTTGGATGGGTGGCTGTTGGCGTGCTCGCTCTCGGAGTTGGACATGCGCAGGCTGCTGGCAATCAGGAGGCGAGCCGCGGCTATGCCGAGGGCATGTATGCCGAGTACGCGGCCGGTACCGGCAACCAGATCTCCTTCGACGTGAAGACCCTGGCCAAGGGCTCGATGACGCAGATCGCCGAGACTCCCTTCGGAGAGCTCCTCGCGACCTCCAACTATCTGGTCGCCGCGGACCAGGTCGGCACCGAGCTCCGCGCCCCCCGTTTCGTCGCGCCCCACACCCTGGGGTTCGACGTCTTCATGGCCTCGGAGCTGAAGAACACCGCGATGGGTTTCGAGACGGTGGCGAGCCGTCCCGTCAACCAGGGCGTCTACCGGAAGCTGGCGGTCTCCGCCACCATCGGTTCCGAGACGAAGCAGCACGAGGCCCTCGAGTTCTGCTGGGCCTCCGCCAATTACTGCACGGTGCTGGATCCCACGGTGATGTTCATGGAGTCCATGACGCAGAACCGGATGCGCCTGGCCGCCCAGGGTTGGGGCCCCAAGGATGTCGAGGAGCCGGGAGCCGCCGCGCCGAGCGGTGAGATGGGCACCACCGCCGTTTGCGGTCTGGCGAGCAGCCCCAGCACCACCAACAAGTCCAGGACCTGGTACGGCTACACCATCGAGTACAAGAATGTCTTTGGTGGCGTGCTGGTCCGCAAGGTCATGGGTGCGCAGCAGTCCGGCATCCGCTGCAGCACGAGCTGCGCGCCGTCTCCGTACGGCTACAGCTATGCCTCGAGCTGCCAGGGCTTCCTGGGCTGGAGCTGTGATTGCGACAACGATTTCGGCTATGGCACCACCGGCGGCACCGGCAAGTGGATCGCCGAGAGCAAGTGCACCCACAAGTACGCCTTCACGGCGGATGCCTCTGGCTCCGTTTCGAACCTCGGCAGCGCCAGCGTGAGCATCAACTGGTCCCTGGACGGCACGCCGGACAGCAACGGTGGCCAGATGATGGATACCTGCGGCTACTACTAGGCGCGGGGGTCACGGCTCTGTCCATCAATGGACAGAGCCGTTTTGCTTGTCGTGTCAGGGCTCCTCGTAGAATTCCCAGTCCATTCGTCGAGGGGAGCCATCATGAAGACGATGCATCGGGTCCGGCCACGTCGTGTCATGCCACGAGGCCCTGTTCCTCCACCCACGCGCCAGCGCTGGATTCCGGTGGAGATGCGCCGCCGGACGTTCATGACCTCGCTGATGCTCGGGGCCTCCGCGCTGGCCCTCAGCGGGTGCAAGAAGGATAAGCCACCCGCGACGACTCCACCCCCGCCGGGCGTGTACATCCCCTCGGTGAAGGAGGGGGAGAGCGTCTTCCGCTACATCGAGCGCACCCGGGGCGGCTTCGACCAGACCCTCTACCGGCAGATCATCGGCGCGGCCAACGCGTACAAGGAGGGCGATGAGGCCGCTGGCCTGGCCGCCGCGGACGACGCCTCGCGCGCCAACGCCCGCCTCCTGCTGCACCACACCCGCATCGGCGAGCTGCGCGCCCATCCGCTCTTCGAGGATGGTCTCTTCACGCTCATCGAGCAGGGCGTGGACCCCGCGATGGCCGCCAACCTCGAGGGCTGGAAGCTGGGCGACCTCAAGGCCTTCCTGCTCGACCAGCCGGAGGAGGCCATCAAGGCCCACATGCCCGGGCTCGGCAGCGACGTCATCGCCTGCGTGGTGAAGCTGATGAGCAACGAGGAGCTGATCGCCGTGGGCGGCAAGCTCTTCAACCCGCTGCCCGGCAGCAAGGTGGGCGCCAAGGGCTACCTGGGCGCGCGCATCCAGCCCAACTCGCCCACCGACCACCCGGACGACATCCGCTGGCAGGTCTTCGACGGCTGGTCCTACGCCGTCGGCGACGTGGTGCTCGGCACCAACCCCGTCTCCAGCGAGGTGTCCTCGGTGGCCGCGGTGGAGAACGCACTGAAGGACGTGCTGGATACGTTCGGGCTCACCGACGTCATGCCCCACTGCGTGCTGTCCCACATCGACATCCAGGCCGAGGTGGAGAAGCTGCAGCCCGGCACCACCGGCGCTCTGGTTCCAGAGCCTCGGCGGCACCGAGGCCGCCAACGCGACGTTCGACGTCACCATTCCCAAGATGCTGGCCCACGCGGCGCAGCGCACCGGCAAGTACGGCCTCTACTTCGAGACCGGCCAGGGCGCCGACGGCACCAACGGTCACGGCGAGGGCTTCGACATGGTGATGCACGAGTCGCGCAAGTACGGCTTCGCGCGCGTGCTCAAGCAGCGCGTGGCCGAGGCCGCAGCTCGGGGCCGGCCGCGCCGCCGCGCCCTGGGTCCACCTCAACGACGTGGCCGGCTTCATCGGCCCCGAGGTGTTCCGCACCCGCGAGCAGCTCGTGCGCTGCTGCCTCGAGGACATCGTCATGGGCAAGCTGCACGGGCTGATGATCGGCCTGGACGTCTGCTCGACGCTGCACATGGAGGTCGACCTCGACGACCTCGACTGGTGCCTGGACCAGATCATGCCGGCCAACCCCGCCTACCTGATGGCGCTGCCGACCAAGAACGACCCGATGCTCAGCTACCTGACCACCGGCGTTCCAGGACCACGTGCGCATCCGCGAGAAGTTCGGCTACAAGGTGGACGACCGGATGTGGGCCTTCTTCCAGGAGCTCGGCGTCATCGACGCGCGCGGGCCGCCCCACCGAGCACTTCGGTGACCCGACCTGGGTGTACCTGCAGTACCGGCGGCGCAAGGGCGACACGCGCCCGGACGCGGAGATCCTCGCCGAGGGCAGGCGCAGATGGCGGAGGTGCGCGAGCGCGGCGTCTGGCTGGCCGAGGGCCACGGCACCCAGGCGTGGGACCTGAACCCGAGCTGGACCGGCGAGATCCGCTCCCTCTACGACGACGCGAAGCAGTGCATCTGGGCCGAGCTGCCCCCGACCTTCACCAGCCGCGCTGCCCGCAGCGCGGTGACCGTGGCCACCGGCTCCAAGGACCGCACGGACTACATCCTCCACCCGCCCTCGGGCGAGCAGCTCGCCGAGACGGCGCTGGAGTCGCTGCGAGACGCTGCGGGACGCGCAGGCGGGCCACTACGACGTGCAGATCGTCATCTCGGACGGGCTCAACGCCCTCGCGATCACGGACGATGGGCACCTCGAGCCGTACCTGGAGCGGCTGCAGGCGGAGCTGACGGCCGCGGGCTACAAGGTGGCACCCGAGCCCGTCGTGGTGACGTCGGGGCGGGTGCGCGCCGGCTACCGCATCGGCGAGATGCTGTACGGCTCGCTGCCGCAGAAGGACTCGCGCCGGGCCATCCTGCACGTCATCGGCGAGCGGCCCGGCTCGGGCCACCACGCCTTCTCCGTCTACATCACCGCCCCCACGGTGGACACCTGGGCCCAGGAGGGCGTGGTGGACCACAACATCACCCGCGTGGTGTCCGGCATCGCGGACACGGCGCTCGCGCCGTCCACCGCCGCGGTGGACACGGTGAACATCCTCAAGCAGCTCGCGCCCCCGTGACGGTGAGCGGGCGCGGACTGGCTCAGTAGTAGTCCGCGCAGCTCATGTAGTAGCCGCAGCGCGTGCAGAGGAGCTTGCACTTGCGCTCCTCGAGCTGGGCCCCGCAGTTGGGGCACGTCCGCATCACCACCTCGGGGCTGCTCTGCCCGGGAGGTGGAGCTGGAGGAGTCGGGGGAGGCTTCGCATCCATGGCGAGGAGCCATACCCCCACTCCTCGCGCTCGGCCATTTCCCACTCGGCCCTACAGGTTGCCGATCATCTTCTCCGGGCGCACCCACTGGTCGAACTGCTCGGGGGTGAGCAGGCCCAGCTCCACCGCGACCTCCTTGAGCGTCTTGCCCTCCTTGTGCGCCTTCTTGGCGATTCTGGCCGCGTTGTCGTAGCCGATGTGCGGGTTGAGCGCGGTGACGAGCATCAGCGAGCGCTCCAGGTTCTCCTTCAGGCGCGGCAGGTTCGGCTCGATCCCCACCGCGCAGTGGAGCCGGAAGCTGCGCATGCCGTCCGCCAGCAGCCGGCAGCTCTGCAGGAAGTTGTGGATGAGCAGCGGCTTGAAGACGTTCAGCTCGAAGTTGCCGGAGGCACCGCCCAGGGAGATGGCCACGTCGTTGCCCATCACCTGCGCGCACAGCATGGTCATGGCCTCGGACTGCGTGGGGTTCACCTTGCCCGGCATGATGGAGCTGCCCGGCTCGTTCTCGGGAATGGTGATTTCACCGATGCCCGAGCGCGGCCCCGAGGCCAGCCAGCGCACGTCATTGGCCATCTTGAAGAGCGCGGCGGCCAGGCCCTTGAGCGCGCCGTGGGCCTGCACCAGCGCGTCGTTGGCCGCGAGCGCCTCGAACTTGTTGGGCGCGGTGACGAAGGGGTGGCCCGTGAGGCGGGCGAGCTCCTGCGCCACGCGCTCGGCGAAGCCCTTGGGCGCGTTGAGGCCGGTGCCCACCGCGGTGCCCCCGAGCGCCAGCTCGGACAGGTGCGGCAGGGTGAGCTCGAGGTGCTTGCGCGCATGCTCGAGCTGCGCCACGTAGCCGCTGAACTCCTGGCCCAGCGTCAACGGGGTGGCGTCCTGCAAGTGCGTGCGGCCCACCTTCACGATGTCCCGGAACTTCGCCGCCCTCTCCGCGAGCACGTCGCGCAGCGCCTGCAGCTCGGGGAGCACGTTGCGCACCACGGCCTCCGCCGCGGCCACGCTCATGGCGGTGGGGAAGACGTCGTTGGAGCTCTGCCCCTTGTTGACGTCGTCGTTGGGGTGCACCTTCCGGCGCTCGCCGCGCTCGCCGCCCAGCAGCTCCGAGGCCCGGTTGGCCAGCACCTCGTTGACGTTCATGTTCGTCTGCGTGCCGCTGCCCGTCTGCCACACCAGGAGGGGGAACTCCTCGTCGTGCTGGCCATCGAGCACCTCGTTGGCGGCCTTCACGATGGCCTCGCCCTTGTCCCTGGGCAGCGTGCCGTTCTCCATGTTGGCGAGGGCCGCCGCCTTCTTCACCAGCACCAGGGCGCGGATGAGGGCCAAGCGGCATGCGCTCGGTGGAGATGGCGAAGTTCTGACGGCTGCGCTGCGTCTGCGCGCCCCACAGGCGCTCGGCCGGGACCTCGATGGGACCGAACGTGTCCTTCTCGATGCGAACGTTCTGGTTGCTCACGTGGCTGCCTCCTCGACGGGGGCGATAGCACGGGCCCGACTCCCGCGTGCCGAGCGCTCCCCGCATGCGTCTTGCGGTGGGAGGAGTCCGGGGACAGGATTCCGGAAGTGGACACTCCCACCGGCACCATCCGCGCACTCCTGCTCGCCCAGGAGCGGGGAACGCCCATGAAGCGCGTCCCCGAGGCCCAGGCCCTCGAAGGCCGAGGCTTCGTGGGCGACCGCCACGGGAAGAAGAAGCCGAATGGCAAGCGGCAGCTCCTGCTGCTGGATGAGGCTTCCCATGCCTCGCTGCGGCTCGGGGTGGGAGCGCTGAAGGAGAACGTGGTCATCTCCGGACTGCCGCTGGAGTCCCTCCCGGCGGGGCAGCGCCTGGCGCTGGGCACGGAGGTGGTGGTGGAGCTGACCGAGCCCTGCGTGCCCTGCTCGAAGCTCGAGCGCATCCGCCCGGGCCTGTTGAAGGAGTCCTGGGGCCAGCGGGGGCAGCTCGCCAGGGTGCTGCGCGGAGGCACGGTGCGGGAGGGGGATGGCGTGCGCCTGCTCGACGTCAACCCGGATGCGCCGCGCCCCATCTGGCCGAAGCTGCCCTGACGTACACGCATCAAAAAGCCCGGGGCCCACTCCGGGATGACCGTGCCTACCGCCCTCTCCGGTGGGAGAGGGCGCTGCTTTTACAAACTTACTGAGGGGGAACCCGCTTCAGACCCGGCGCTCCACGCGGGGCTCGTCCTCCGCCGCGTTCGTCACCCTGGACAGCCAGTCCACCAGTCGCTGCACGGGCGCCCTTCCCGTCGCCGACGCCGGCGTGAGCACCCACAGCAGCAGGTACACCAACAGCGCCGTCCCGCCCGACACAGCCAGCGCCACCACGAACGCCACCCGCACCAGCGCCACGTCCAACCCGAGCTGCCGCGCCAGCGCCGTGCACACCCCGCCCAGCACCCGCTCTGGCCCTCCTCGGTGCATCGGCTCCGCCCCCGGCTGCCGCTCGCGGCAGTGCGGGCAGCGGGTCGCCTCGGCCTGGAGGTCCATCCTGCACGCCACGCACCGCTTCGTCTCGTCCATGGAACCTCTCCTCGAAAGAGGCCCGTGCTCCCCTGGCCTCATTCCGCCCTACGACCCAGGTTGCTCCCCCATTGCGCCCCCCCCTTCTTCCCCGTTTTCAAGTCGGTCAATTTACAAATTTAATCCCGACCCTGTTGACAGCCTTACAAAACCGTCTACTTTCGTTCACACGCACTTCCCTCCACGTCGGGGAAGACACAGATTCTGGCGCGTTGGCGACTTTTACAACGCACCACGCCAAGGAGATTTGCATGGACGCGGCCATCGGTACCGAGGGACATCCTCCCCTGGGACAGGGTGTCTCCATCCGGGGGGCCTGGCTGCCCGAGTACGCGGCCATCCTCACCCCCGAGGCCCTGGACTTCGTGGCCAGGCTGGCACGCACCTTCGGCTCCCGGCGCGAGGCCCTGCTGGAGCGGCGCAAGGCGGTGCAGGCCGCCTACGACAAGGGCGAGCGGCCGCGCTTCCTCCCGGAGACGAAGGACATCCGGGAGTCGGAGTGGACCGTCGCCCCGCTGCCCCCGGACCTGCTCGACCGGCGCGTGGAGATCACCGGCCCGGTGGAGCGCAAGATGATCATCAACGCGCTCAACTCGGGGGCCAGCGTCTTCATGGCGGACTTCGAGGACGCCAACAGCCCCACCTGGGACAACGTGGTGCGCGGGCAGCTCAACCTGCGCGACGCGGTGCGCGGCACCATCAGCTACACCGCCCCCGACACCGGCAAGCACTACGCGCTCCACGAGAAGACGGCCGTGCTCTTGTGCCGGCCCCGCGGCTGGCACCTGCTGGAGCGGCACCTGGAGGTGGACGGCAAGCCCGTCTCCGCCTCGCTCTTCGACTTCGGCCTCTACTTCTTCCACAACGCGCGCGCGCTGCTGGAGAAGGGCAGCGGCCCCTACTTCTACCTGCCCAAGCTGGAGAGCCACCTGGAGGCGCGGCTGTGGAACGACGTGTTCCACCTGGCCCAGAGCGAGCTGGGCATTGCTCGCGGCACCATCAAGGCCACCGTCCTCATCGAGACGCTGCCCGCCGCCTTCGAGATGGACGAAATCCTCTACGAGCTGCGCGAGCACTCGGCGGGGCTCAACTGCGGCCGCTGGGACTACATCTTCAGCTTCATCAAGAAGCTCCAGGCCGACCCGAAGTTCGTCCTGCCCGACCGCGGGCAGGTGACGATGGACAAGGCCTTCCTGCACAACTACTCGCTGCGCCTCATCCAGATGTGCCACCGCCGCAACGTCCACGCCATGGGCGGCATGGCGGCCTTCATCCCCATCAAGAGCGACCCGGAGGCCAACGAGGCGGCCATGGCCAAGGTGCGCGCGGACAAGGAGCGCGAGGTGCGCGACGGCCACGACGGCACCTGGGTGGCCCACCCGGGCCTGGTGCCGGTGGCTCGCGCCATCTTCGACAAGCACATGCCGGGCCCCAACCAGCTCGGCAACAAGCGCGCCGGACGTGCGCATCTCCGAGGCGGACCTGCTCGCCATGCCCGAGGGCACCCGCACCGAGGAGGGCCTGCGCCACAACATCCGCGTGGGAGTTCAATACATCGCCGCGTGGCTCGGGGGCCTGGGTTGCGTGCCGCTCTACAACCTCATGGAGGACGCGGCCACCGCCGAAATCTCCCGCGCCCAGGTGTGGCAGTGGATGCACCACCGCGTGCCCCTGGCCGACGGCAAGCCCGTCACGCCGGAGCGCTTCCGCCTGGTGCTCGCCGAGGAGGTGAAGCGGATTGAAGCCGAGGGCGCCACGGAGCGCTACGGCGCCGAGCGCCTGGAGGAGGCCCGAGCCCTCTTCGAGAAGCTCTCCACCGCGCCCCGCTTCGAGGACTTCCTCACCCTGCCCGCCTACGAGGCACTCACCGCTCACGCCTGAGCGGCCGTTTCCCCGCAACCCGAAGTTCCTTCCACACCTTTCTGTATCCAGCTCGAGAGGAGCCGACATGTACGACGCCATGACGCCGAAGAGTGACGCCTCGCCCCACGCCAAGCTCCACGCCCAGCGCTTCGAGGGCATCACCCGCAACTACTCGGAGGCGGACGTCGAGAAGCTGCGCGGCTCCATCCGCATCAGCTACACGCTGGCCGAGATGGGCTCCAAGCGCCTGTGGGAGCTGCTCCACACCAAGGACTATGTGCACGCGCTCGGCGCCCTCACCGGCAACCAGGCGGTGCAGATGGTGCGCGCGGGCCTCGAGGCCATCTACCTGTCCGGCTGGCAGGTGGCGGCCGACGCCAACAGCGCCGGGCAGATGTACCCGGACCAGAGCCTCTACCCGGTGGACAGCGTCCCCAACGTGGTGCGGCGAATCAACGCGTCCCTGCGCCGGGCGGATCAGATCGACCACGCCGAGGGCAAGCGCGAGCGCTACTGGTTCGCCCCCATCCTGGCGGACGCGGAGGCGGGCTTTGGCGGGCCGCTCAACGCCTACGAGCTGATGAAGTCCATGATTGAAGCGGGCGCCGCGGGCGTGCACTTCGAGGACCAGCTCGCCAGCGAGAAGAAGTGCGGCCACATGGGCGGCAAGGTGCTGGTGCCCACCAACAACTTCATCCGCACGCTGACGGCGGCGCGGCTGGCGGCGGACGTGATGGGCGTGCCCACCCTCCTCGTGGCCCGCACGGACGCGGACAGCGCCAAGCTGCTGATGAGCGACGCGGACGAGTACGACCACGCCTTCATCGACCGCAAGGCGGGCCGCTCGGCCGAGGGCTTCTACCGCCTCAAGGGCGGCCTGGAGTGCGCCATCGCCCGCGGACTGGCCTACGCGCCCTACGCGGACCTCATCTGGTGCGAGACGAGCACCCCGGACCTCGACCAGGCCAAGAAGTTCGCCGAGGCCATCCGCGCGAAGTTCCCCAACAAGCTGCTGGCCTACAACTGCTCGCCGTCCTTCAACTGGAAGAAGAACCTGGACGACAAGACCATCGCGAAGTTCCAGCGGGAGCTGGGCGCCATGGGCTACAAGTTCCAGTTCGTCACCCTGGCCGGCTTCCACGCGCTGAACTACTCGATGTACGAGCTGGCGCGGACCTACAAGGACCGCGGCATGGCGGCCTACTCCGAGCTGCAGCAGAAGGAGTTCGGCTCCGAGAAGGACGGCTACACCGCCACGCGCCACCAGCGCGAGGTGGGCACCGGCTACTTCGACAAGGTGGCCGAGGTCATCTCCGGCGGCTGCGCCAGCACCCTGGCCCTCAACGACTCCACCGAGACCCACCAGTTCTAGGAACGGGCGGTTGATTGCTCCACCGAGGCCGCGGCTCCCGAGGACTGTCCCCGGGAGTTCGCGGCCTCCGCGCGTGCGGACCCCGCCACTTCCACCACCCGCGCGCCCTCGGCCTCGAAGCGCTCGCGCAGCCACGGGTGGCAGGTGAAGGCGATGACCTGGTGGTGCTCGGACAGCCGCGCCAGCAGCCGCAGCGTGCCCCGAGTCCGCTCCAGGTCGAAGTTCACCAGGATGTCGTCCACGATGAGCGGCAGCGCCCCGCGCGTCTCCCCGAAGTCCTGGATGACCGCCAGCCGGAACGCCAGGTAGAGCTGCTCGCGGGTGCCTCGCGAGAGCTGCTCCGCGCTCCAGTCCCGCCGCGCGTCGCTCACCCGCAGCTCGCGCTTGCCTCCCGCCGGGACGAACACGCGGCGGTACCGGCCGCCCGTGAGCTCCGCGAAGTGCTCGGAGGCGAGCTGGATGACCCGGGGCTGCTGCTCCTCCTCGAAGCGCCTCCGCGCCCGGGCCAGCAGCGCCAGCCCCAGCCTGTCCGTGGCATAGCGCCAGGCCAGCTCCGCGGCCCGCGCCCGCAGCCGCTCCTCCTGGATGCGCAGCGTGGCCAGTTCCTCGTCGTTCTCCCACTGCGCGAGCTGGCTCCGCGCGGCGCCGTACTCGGTGTGCAGCGCCTTCAGGCGCTCGGCGCAGGCGGGCTCCTGCATGCGCAGCAGCCCGAGTCTCTCCTTCAGTCGCTCCTCGCCGCCCAACGCCTGGAGGGCCTCCCGTGCCGCCGCTTCGTCCAGACCCGCGGCGGCTTCGATGCGCCAGGTCAGCTCGTGCACGCGGCGGGTGAGCCCGGTGAAGTGCTCCGCCTGCCGGGCCCGCTGACGGAAGGACTCCTCGGTGTCGCTCCCGCCCTGGGCCAGCAGCGCCTCCAGGGCCTGCTCCTCGGACTCGCGAAGACGCGCGAGCTGGGCCCTGTCCGCGTGCCAATCGTCCCTCCGCGCCCGGAGGGCCCGCGCCTCCGCGTCCCGCGCCTTCAGCTCCTCCAGCGCCGTGGCCACCCCGGCGGCCACCGACTCCACGGGCCCCTCCGCGAGTCCCGCGCCCCGGGCCTCCTCGTGCAGCCGGGAGACAACCACGTCACAGGCGGCCTCGTCCGTGGCCAGGGCCCGCTCGTCCGCCCTCAAATCCGCCAGCCGCTGCCGCTGCTCGGCCGCGTCGCGCCACAACGCCAGCGCCCGCTGCGGTGAGAGCTCCACGGGGAAGCGCCGAGCGGCGAGCAGCGCGGACAGCTCCGCCTGGAGCACCCGCACCTGGGCCTCGGCCCGGTGTCCCGCGTCCTCGGCGGCGTGGGCCTCGCGCGCCACCGCGTCCCGCTCCGACAGACGGGCCTCGCACTCCCGGCCGAGGTGCTCCAGGCGCTCCGCCTGCCGCAGCAGCTCGGCCATGGCCTCCTCCCGCGCGCCGAGCTCGGCCACGGATGCCCCGGGAGGAATGCCCGCCTCGCTCGCCGCCGCCACCAGCTCGCGCTCCAGCCCGGCCCCCCGCCCCGCGAGGACGTCCAGGGACGATTGCACCCGGGCCACCTCCTGCGCGTGCAGCCGCTGGCGCGCGGCGTGGGCCTCCTCATTGCGCTGATGGTTGCTCACCGCGCTCCGGTGGCCGAGCACCAGCGGGCCGACGAGCAGCAGCGCGCCCACCAGCGCGAGGACTCCCGCTCCGGCCCCCGCGTACAGCCCGAGGCCGAGGGCCAGCACCACCGCCCCCACCACGCCCACCACCACCGGCCAGAGCGCCGGTGCCGCGCCGAGCGGAGGCTCGACCTGGGCCCGCAGGGCCTCGAGCCGCTGCCGCAGCTCGGCGCGCTGGGCCACCACCTGCTCCCGCTCCACGCGCAGGGGACGCAGGCGCCCCAGTGCCGCCTGTCGGCGGCGGACCTCCGCGACGGCCACGGCGGGAAGCCGGGCCCGCTCCGCATCCAGACGCGTCAGGGCGGTGTCGAGGCGCTCCAGCGTCCCACGTGCCCGCCCCAGCGCCCCCTCCGCGTCGCGCCGCTCGGTCTCCGCCCTCGCCAGCCGGTCCGCCAGGGACTCCAGGGTGCCCCGCGCCGCCGCGCCCAGCTCCAGCGCCAGCAGGCCCGCCGCGTCCACCTCCAGCCCCAGCCCCCCGAGGGCCTGCTCCACCTCCCGGCGCCTCGCCTCGAGCGCCGCTCGGCGGCCCGGGAGCGCACGCAGGAGCTCGCCCCTCGCGGTGAACGCGGCCAGCGCCGAGCGCAACCCCTCCTCCCGCTCGCGCACGGCCGAGGCCCCGGACAGCCGGGACAGCTCCAGCTCGGCCGAGGACAGCAGCTCCTCCACACGGGCCTGCTGGGCACGGGTCTCCCGCAGTCGCGGGAGCAGCTCCTCCAGCCGCGCCTCCCCTCTCTCCGGGAAGGCCGTCAGGTCCGGCAGCGCGGCCAGCTCCGCCCGCAGCCGCGCCAGCTCTCCCAGCTCTCCGAGCGCGGCCTCCAACCGGGACAACCGCCCCAGCTCGCGCGAGAGGGTCTCCTGGAGCGCCGCCGTCTCCTCCTGCTGCCGTGCCAGCGAGGCCAGCCGCTCGCGCTCCTCGAAGTACTTCGCTGGACGGTCCTCCAGCTCGCGGAGCCGCGCCTTCACCTCCTCCAACTGCTTGAGGACCTGGTTGAGCTCGGGATTCCTTCCGCTCACCTTGAAGAGCTCTCCGGCCCGCTTCTCCAGGTGCTTCTCCACCTCCGGCAGCCGGCGCGCGCCCTGCAGCCCGGCGGCGAAGAGCGCCCGGGAGACGCCATCCTCCTCGGCCAGCTTCTCGAAGGTGGACAGCTCCTCCAGGCTGAAGGCGAACACTTCGCAGAACAAGTCCCGGGAGACGTGCGCCAGCGCCTCGTCCAGCCGGGACGAGGGCAGCTCGTGCCCCTCCGGGCTGAGCACCGTCACCGCCGCCTTCCCGCGGCGATCCACCACCCGGCGCACCACCAGCGGACCCACGCTCGTGCTCACGCACAGCTCGCCCCCGAAGGTCCCCGCCTCGGGCTCGTAGCGCGACTCCGAGCGGCCCCGCTTCTCGAAGCCGAACAGCATTGTCCGGAGGAACGCGAGCAGCGTGCTCTTGCCCGCCTCGTTCGGCCCGTACAGCAGGTTGAGGCCCGGCTTCAGCTCCAGCGCGTAGTCGGAGAAGTGCCCGAAGCCGTGCACCTTCAGCACGTCGATTCGCAGTCCCCCGCTCACGCCACGTCCTCCTCGTGGAGCTGCTCCACCACCTGCAAGCCGGCCCGCTCCAGCAGCTCGGGCCGGGGTTCCTCCAGTGCGTCCACGCCCAGCCGCCGCAGTCGCTGGCTCAGCGCGCGCAGCTCCGTGTCCTCCGCCCACAGCGCGGCCAGTGCTTCCGGGTCCTCCGCGAGCACCTCGGCCTCGGCCAGCAGCGTCCCGGTGAAGCCTCCCGCCAGGCGCACCGTCTCGAGGTCCAGCTCGGGGCGGCTCGCGTCGCGCAGGGACTCGAGCAGCACCGGCGGGTGACGCCGGGAGAGCTGCTCGCGCAGGTCCGCTTCGAGCTGGCCGAGCGCGTCCGGCCGGGACAGCTCCCGATGCAGCGGGCCCCGGCCCGTGAGCGTGAGGCGCACGGCGTGGCCGTCCAGCTCCTCCGGGCAGCTCGCGTCCACCTGCTCCATCACCGCGCCCACGAGCGCGTCGAGCGACCCGAGCCCCGTGAGCGCCACCTCCAACCGGTACCAGCGCACCCGGTCCACCGGGACGAAGCGGCGCCGCGTCTTGCCCTCCTCCACCTCCACCAGCACGCAGCCGCGCTCGCCCGGCTCGTTCACGTGCCGCCCCTGGGGGTTGCCCGGGTAGACGGCCACCGCGCCACCGGCGAGCGCGTACTCGGCGCGGGTGTGCACGTGGCCCAGCGCCCAGTAGTCCAGGCCTCGCGCGCCCAGGTCCTCCACGGTGCAGGGCGCGTAGTTGGCATGGCCCTCCAGTCCGCCCAGGTTGGCGTGCAGCAGGCCCACCGTGAAGTCCGGCGCCGTCCGGTGGAAGCGGGCGGACAGGTTCTCGCGCACCTCCACCTCCGGGTAGGAGATGCCCTGCACCCGGCAGAGCAGCCGACCTTCCCGGCGCACCTCCACCTCCTCCCACTCCGAGCCGAACACCTTCACCGAGCCGGGCAGCCCGAGCGCCCCCGTGTCCCCGCTCAGCGGGTCATGGTTGCCGTGGACGATGAAGGTCTGGATGCCCGCCGCGTCCAGCCGCTCCAGCTCGCGCCGCAGCGCCAGCCGAGCGCGCACCGAGCGGTCCTTCGCGTCGAAGAGGTCCCCCGCCAGCAGCAGGAAGGCCACGTGCTCGCGCAGGCACAGGTCCACGACGCGAGAGAAGGCCCGGAAGGTCGCCTGCTGGAAGGTACCCGCCAGTGCCGAGTCCGCGGAGATGCCGCGGAAGGGGGTATCCAGATGCAGGTCGGCCGCATGGACGAACTTGAAGCGCATGGGGGCCCCACAGTAGCCGTCCCACACCCATGGGCCAGAAACCACGGGCGTGGGGGACGACAGGGCTCGCCCGCTTGGGTGGTACGGCGCCAATCTGGGAGTGCGGACATGGCCCGTCACATCCGGCACCACTCACATCCGTCCCCAGGACCGCGTCCTACCGGACCCAAGGGGGCTTCATGTCCAAACCACTGCAGGGCTTTCTCACGTTCCTCATCTCGCTCGTCGTTCCCACCGTGCTGCTGCTGATCATCAGCGTGCTTCCGGTGTGGCGAGACCTCCTCCCGCCCCAGGTCGTCTCGGAGCTGCCCAAGGTCGCGCTCATCGTCGGAGGCGGCTTCGGCCTTCTCTACGGGCTGGAGGCGGGCATCCTATGCATCTATGACCTGGAGACGGCCGTCGGGTGGCTCGAGTTGTTCGTCGACCTGACCTGGAGCCTGCCCAACACAATCGTCGGGTTCGTGCTCGGCAACCTCATCTACATCCTCTTCGGCAACCCCTCGCGCACGGACTCCGAGGGGCAGGCGTGGATCAGCTTCCAGCCGAGGAGCTCGAGCGGCTTCGGCCACAGCGTGCTCCAGACCATTGGGACGGTGAACCTCGGCGGCGCGGGCCAGCACGAGCGGATGCACCTGCTGCAGGCCCGGGTGCTCGGCCCCGCCTACATCCCCTTCATCATCGCCTCCTACGCCGTCACCACGACCCTCCAGATTGTGTGGACCCTCACCCTTGGCGGGGCGTTGGCCCTGGCCGGCGTGCGCAACAAGGCGTACTTCGAGCCCCCCTCGAACTCGGCGGTGGGCGGCTTCTTCGGGTGGATCTACTACGCCACTCCCATCGAGCTGTTCGCCTACGCCACGGGCAACCCCTGACCCGCGCTCCCGGACAGGTTACATTGACCCAGTATGTCCGTCCGTGAGCTGTGGATAGCCGGCTACCGCTCGGTGCGCGAGCTGCGCTTCCCACTCGCGCCCGTCACGGTGGTCGTGGGCCCCAACGGGAGCGGCAAGACGAACGTCTACCGCGCCCTGCAACTGCTGCTCTCCGCCGCCGAGGGGACCCTCTCGCGCACGCTGGCGGAAGAGGGAGGGATGCCCTCCGTCCTGTGGGCGGGCCAGCGCCAGAAGAATGCCCCGGCGCGCCTCACCGTGGGCGTGCGGCTGGATGACCTCGCCTACGAGCTGTCCTGCGGGCTCGTGCCGCCGCCCCAGGGGCCCTTCACGTTGGATCCGGACGTGAAGGAGGAGACGGTGTGGCTCCACGAGGGCAAGCGCCGGCACGTCATGGCCGAGCGCCGCGCCACGAGCGTCTTCGCCCGTGACGCGGAGGGCAACCGCACCACCTTCGCGGCCCAGCTCTGGGGCGGGGAGTCCGTGCTGGCGCAAATCTCCGAGCCCCACCGCTTCCCCATGCTGAGCGCGCTGCGGGCGGAGCTGCTCCGCTGGCGCTTCTACCACCACTTCCGGACCGACCCGCTGTCACCCCTGCGCCAGGCCCAGGTGGGCGTGCGCACTCCCGCGCTCGCGCACGACGGGAGGGACCTGGCGGCGGCCCTGATGACCATCCAGGACATCGGCGACCCCAAGGCCCTGCACGCGGGCGTGGAGAGCGCCTTCCCCGGCTCGAGCCTGGAGCTGACCAGCGAGGCCGGGCGCTTCTCCTTCCACATGCACATGCCCGGGCTGCTACGCCCGCTGGAGGCGGCGGAGCTGTCGGACGGAACGCTGCGCTACCTCTGCCTGCTCGCCGCCCTGCTCTCTCCCCGTCCCCCGCCCTTCCTCGCCCTCAACGAGCCGGAGACGAGCCTGCACCCCTCGCTCCTGCCAGCGCTGGGCCGCCTCATCGCCGCCGCGAGCCGCCGGGGCCAGGTCTTCGTCACCACGCACGCGCAGGAGCTCGCCAGCGCCCTGGAGAAACATGCCGGGGCGACCCTCCTCCCCCTGGGCAAGGACGCGGGAGCCACGGTGCTCGTCGAATGAGAGGAAGCGGGGGCTCAGCGCCTCGGCTGACGTCTCTCGGCGATTCCGTTCGCCAGTTTGACCTGCTGCTTCCAGTGACCGTAGAGGCGGCCCTGCGAGGCCAGCCGGTCCAGTTCCCGCTGCGTCTCGTCGTCCACCGAGCCCGGGGGCGCGTCCCGGTACGGCGTCCCGGGCAGCGGCATGAACGTGTGCCCGTGCACTTTCGCCCCGAGGTCCGATAGCCGCCGCATCAGTGCCAGTGTCGCCCTCACGTCCTCCGGAGCCTCCCCCGGCAACCCGAGGATGAAGTCCACGTTCGGCACGAAGCCCGCCTCCACCGCCAGGCTCGTCGCCCGCACCACCGTCTCCACGTCGTGCCCGCGGTGGCTCGCCTGCAGAATCCGCTCGCTCCCGGACTGCCCGCCGATGATGAGGTTGTCGTTGTCCACGTAGCGCTTGAGCAGCGCCAGCGCCTCGGGCGTCACGTGCTCGGGCCGCACCTCCGAGGGGAACGTCCCGTAGAACACCCGCCCCTCGGGGCCCATCGCCTCGCGCACCGCCGCCAGCAGCCGCTCGAGGGCCTCCAGGTTCACCGACTCGTCCGGCGAGCCGTACGACATGGACGTCGGCGTGATGAAGCGCACGTCCCGCTTGCCCGTCTCGCGCAGCACCCGCGCCCAGTGCGCGATGTTCTCCACGCTCCGGTGCCGGAAGCGCGCCTTGCTCATGAACGGCGTCTGGCAGAACCGGCACGCGTAGATGCAGCCGCGCGTTATCTCGATGGCCCCGAACATCGAGTGCTTCGCCGCGAAGGGCGGGTACGTGTCCAGCACCACGCCCTCTCCCCGCCCCTGCGGCACCATCCGGCCCTCCACCCGCCGCGCGAAGCCCCGCGTCTGCCGGGGGTCCTCCCCACGCACCAGCCGGCCGAGCAGCTCCAGCAACATGGGCTCGCCCTCGCCCACCCCCACCAGGTCGAAGCCCGCCCGCAGCGTCTGCTCGGTCTCCGCCGTGGCATGCACCCCACCCGCGATGCACAGCACCTCGCGGCCCTCCAGCCGCTCGCGCAGCCAGGCCAGCTCCTCGGCCGCCGCGGGGAAGCTCGCCGAGTAGAACGACCACGCCACCACCACCCGGTACCCCTCGTCGTGGCATTGACGCACCGTGGCCAGCAACGACTCCCGGTCCCGGGGAAAGCGCAGGGACACGTGCTGCCCCACCGCATCCCCCTCCACCGCCCCCGCGAGGACGGTGAGCGCGTACTTACCCGGGTACTGATAGCTCAGGACGAGCGCGACCTTGGACGTGGACGACATCACCCCTGGAAATTAACACGCAGCTCGCGAAACAGCCGCGCCAGCTCCGCTGGCCGGTAGTGCGCGTTGAGGCCGCTCGGGTTGGGGAGCACCCAGACGCGAGCCCCGCCCAGCGTCTCCGGCTGCGGCCCCAACGAAGCCCTCGGGTGCCCGAAGGCCGTGCGCCAGGCGCCAATGCCCAGCACCGCCAGCACGCGGGGCCGGTAGTGCCGCACCTTCGCCTCCAGCCGCCGCCCGCCCTGGGCGAGCTCCTCGGCCGTCAGCACGTCCGCGGAGACCGTGGCGCGCTCCACCACGTTGGTGATGCCACAGCCGAGCGCGAGCAACTCCTCCTGCTCCCAGGGCGCCAGCAGGCGCTCCGTGAAGCCCGAGGCATGCAGCGTCGGCCAGAACCGGTTGCCCGGCCGCGCGAAGTGGTAGCCCACCACCGCCGAGTACACGCTGGGGTTGATGCCGCAGAAGAGGACCTTCAGCCCGGAGCTGATGAGGTCCGGCATCGTCCGCCCCACCGCGGCGAGCAACTCCTCTTTCGTGGGCTTGCGAGGTGACTTCAGGCGTTCCTCCCTTGCCCTGAACCTATACCGTCTCCCCCGCGTCGGCAGCCCCCACCGGATGGTGCACCGGTGGACGGAAGCGCCGATGAACCCCCCTCCCCGGCTGGCGGGCGGCTACGGTCGGTCCACCATGCGCTCCATCGACATTGGGGAGGGGAAGCTCGCCTCCATCCTGATCGCCGACGACCTCACCCTGCCTCAGGCAGGCAGCCTGGACATCATGGTCCGCCTGGGAGACGGCCGCCGCTTCGGCCTGACCCTGCTGACCCTCGACCACCTGCGGAGCCAGCTCGACCGGGCACCCTCCTTCGTCACCCCTGGCGCCCTCGTCGTGAAGCACTTCTCCGACCAGGCCATCCTCGACGCGGTGCGCTCGGCCATGCGCCAGGGCATCGAGCGCTTCGGCGTGCTGCAGCCGCCCATCGAACAGTAGCGCCGCTCAGGGTCAGTCGGCGAGCGCGGCGAGCTGCTCCCACACCGCGCGCACGTGCCGCTCCTCGGTGCGTGGGGCGCCAATGGCCATGCGCAGCACGTAGCGCGCCGGCGCGCCGTCCACCCCGGGCAGCACGGTGTGCGTGAGGAAGGCCTTGCCGCTCGCGTTCAGCCGCTCCAGCAACTGGCGGTTGCGCGCGTCCGTGGCCGCGGGCTCCTCGCCCGGCCTCGGCCGCAGCCGGAAGCACACCAGGGCCAGCGAGCGCGGCGCGGCCAGCTCGAAGCGCTCGTCCCCCTTTACCCAGGACTCGAACAGCTCCGCCTGCCGCACGTGCTCGCGGATGTAGGCCCGCAGCCCCTTGGCACCGTAGTGGCGCAGCACGAACCACAGCTTCAGCGCGCGGAAGCGGCGGCCGAGTGGAACCTGCCAGTCGCGGTAGTCGATGACCGCGCCGCTGGCGGTGGCCGCGTTGCGCAGGTACTCCGGCATCACGCTCAGCGCATCCAGCAGCGCCTTGCGGTCTCGCGTGTAGAAGGCGTTGCAGTCGAAATTGGTGAGCAACCACTTGTGCGGGTTGAAGGCGAAGGAGTCCACCCCCTCCAGGCCCGCCAGCATGGCGCGGTGCTCGGGGCAGATGAGCGCGGAGCCCGCCCACGCCGCGTCCACGTGCAGCCAGCCCCCCGAGGCGGTGAAGCCCGTGCCCTCCAGCACCTCACCGATGGCGGGCAGCGGGTCCATGGCCCCCGAGGAGGTGGTTCCCAGCGAGGCGCACACGAAGAAGGGCTGGCGGCCGGCGGCGAGGTCCTCGCGAATGGCCTGCTCCAGCACCTCCGGACGCAGGGCGTACCGGCCGTCCGTGCCGAGCTGGCGCAGGTGGATGTCGTCCGACACGCCGCGCACCACACCGGACAGCATGGCCGCCTTCAGCACGGACGAGTGCGCCTGCGTGGAGGTGTAGGCCACCAGCTCCGCCTCCCGGCCCAGCTTGCGCCGCACCCGCTCGCGCGCCGCCACCATCGCCACCAGGGTGGCCTCGCTGGCGGTGCCCTGGATGACGCCGCCGCCCGTGCCCGAGTCCGAGCGGAAGAAGGCCGGCAGCCCCATCAGCTCGGCCAGCCAGTCCATCACGCGCGTCTCCATCTCGGTGGCGGCGGGGCTGGTGGACCAGAGCATGCCCTGCACGCCCAGGCCGGCGGACAGCAGCTCGCCGAGCACCGCGGGCCCCGAGGCGTTGGCGGGGAAGTAGGCGAAGAAGGACGGCGACTGCCAATGGGTGATGCCGGGCAGCACCACCTGCTCCAGGTCGCGGAACACGACCTCCCAGCCAGCGTCGCCGCCCAAGCCCTCCTCGGGCGGGTGCTCGGGCAGCTTCGCCAGCACCTCGCCCGGGGCCACCGCCGCGCGCACCGGGAAGGACTCCAACCGGGACCAGTAGTCCGCGATCCAATCCACCATCCGGTGGCCCAGCCGCCGGAATTCCTCGGGGCTCAGGTGGGGCACCGCCCCTTCACGCGCGTCGCTCATCTCGGGTCTCCTCACGGGGGTCTCCTCCTCATACGACGCCCCCCCGAGGACGGGTAGCACCGAGTGCGCCCGAGACCGGGCTCGCTGGCCTACCTGCGCCGGACTCGACGCAGCAGGCCCCCGAGTCCCAGCAGTGCCACCACCCAGAGCGAACCGCTCGTGCTCGAGCAGCCGTAGTGCGCGGGCGCCTCGGGGGACATCGGGTCGGTGGCACCGGGCTGGGGGAACGTGGGGACGATGGGGGGCGTCGCCTCGTCCGGAGAAGCCGGCGGCGCGTCGCTCGGCGCGGTGCCCGCGTCGGAGGGCGGAGCCGGCGTGCCCGCGTCGGAAGGCGGAGCCGGCGTGCCCGCATCCGGCTGGGGCTGGGGCGTGGACGGCAGCACGTCCGCGAGCTGCGTCGCCTGCACGAAACCGTCGTGGTACACGACGCCCACCGGCTGCACGGTGTCACTGCGGTACAGGCCCAGCTTCAGGTAGATGCCGTCGCCCGCGTACATCGTCGCGTGCTTGTACTTGGAGAGCACGAGCTGGCCGTTGTGCCACAGCTCGACGAATCCCACGTTCGGGTCCGACGACCACCTCACGTGCAGGATGAAGTCCTGCCAGACATCGCGCACCAGCTTCGTCTGCCATGGCGTCACGCTGTCGGTGAGCGTGAAGCGGATCTCCTCGCCGTAGACGAAGAACTCCACCGGCGGCGAGCCGCAGCAGCCATCGTGGTGCCACTGGGTGAAGACCTGCCACGTCTTCGCGCTGGGGTAGTCCGTCGGGAACAGCACCTGCCAGCGGTAGTAGTACTCCGAGCCCTCCTTCTCGCCCCCCTGATAGACGAGCTCGTTGCGGTTACCGCTGGAGTTGATGGGGTCGTCCCCCTGCCTCACCGTGGCCCTGAGCGCGTAGCGCCCCTGGAGCACCGGAGACTGCACCACCTGGAGCCGGTCCGCGCTCACCCGCTGCGACGACGAGTACTGGGAGGTGTCTCCCGTCTCGAAATCTCCCTTCCAGACAATGCCGGCCCACGACAGCCCCGGCAGCAGTACGGCGAGCAGTAAAACCAGGAGCTTTCCCAAGGCGCGCCCTCGCTAATGTTTGGCAGAATGTTTGACAGCCAACGACAGGCGCACGCTCTCACGTTTCTCTTCTATTTCAAGCGACTGTTATTTCTTTTCCCTTGACAGAAGAGCAGACAATCAACCGGGCGTTCGACTCCCATTGATTGTCTTTCTTGGAGGAGGAGACAGCCTGTCCTACCCGTCAACCGGCCAGGCGAGCCAGCTCGACGCGACGCGTCGAAGCAGAAGGGCGTGCGGGCGGCTGACGGCATGCAGGGCTGGTGTATGGTGCCCCCCTTCGGCGGTTTCCCCTCCAGGGGGAACCCAGGTGCTCCCATGCTCGTCCTGCGCGATGTCCAGAAGACCGATCTGCCCGGCCTGAAGCGGCTCGCCGCGGTGCTCAACACCGTCAACCTGCCCAACAACGAAGAGACGCTCGAGGCCATCATCGACAAGTCCGTGAAGAGCTTCGCGGGCAAGGTGAAGGACCCCTTCGAGCGCGAATACCTCTTCGTCCTGGAGGACGTGCGCAACGAGCTCATCATCGGCACGTCGATGATCATCGCGCAGCACGGCACCTACGAGGCGCCGCACATCTACCTCGACGTGTCCGAGCGCGAGCACTACTCGGCCAGCATCGACCGGCACTTCCGGCACAAGGTGCTCTCCATCGGCTACAACTACGAGGGCCCCACGGAGATCGGCGGCCTGGTGGTGGACCCGCCCTACCGCGCCACACCGGACAAGCCCGGCAAGCAGCTCTCCTACGTGCGCTTCCTCTTCATGGCCATGCACAGGCGGATCTTCCGCCCGCGGGTGCTCGCCGAGCTGCTGCCGCCGCTGCTCCCCGACGGGCGCAGCCTGCTGTGGGAGGCGTGCGGCAAGAAGTTCACCGGCCTCACCTACCAGGAGGCGGATCGCCTCAGCCGGCAGAACAAGGAGTTCATCAAGGAGCTCTTCCCCTCCTCGGACATCTACGCGTCGCTCTTCCCCGACCGCGTGCAGAAGGTGCTCGGCGAGGTGGGCCCCGACACCCAGGGCGTGCAGCGGATGCTGGAGCGCATCGGCTTCCGCTACGTGGAGCGCATCGACCCGTTCGACGGCGGCCCCCACTTCGAGGCCAACCTCTCGGACATCTCCCTGGTGCGCCGCTACCGCTCGGTGAAGCTGGCCGAGGAGGACTTCGAGCTGGAGGGGGACGACGTGCTCGTCTCCTTCGAGCGCGAGTCGGGGCGCAACCGCTTCCGCGCGGTGCGCACCACGGCCCGGCTGGACGACAAGAGCGCCTACCTGCCGGCGAAGACCAAGGAGCTGCTGGACGCTCCCGCGGGCGCGAAGCTGTCCATCATTCCCTTCGACTGAGGCGCACCACGCGGTGCTCGCCGCGCAGCAGCGCCAACCACCGCTCTCCGGCCTCCACCGAGGCACCGCCGGGCTCGGTCAGGGCGAGCGGCAGGTGCGTCTCCGGAGTGACGGGGTCCAACGAGGTGGGGTCCAGGTCCAACGTGCCCCCACCCCCGAGGCCCACGCGCACCCAGGCATGAGGCCGGGCGGGCCCCCCGTCCACCACGAGCAGCCCGTGCACCAACGCCACCCGCTGCCCGCGCGCCACCGCCCGCGCCGCGAAGCGCAGTGCATGGGCCAGGCACCCTCCCGCCTCGCCCTCGCCGCCCTCGCGGAGATCCGCTTCCCCCGGACCCTTCTCCGGAAAGGCGGCGTGGACCTCCTCCGCGAGTGCTCGCGCCGCTCCCGCCCGCCAGGCCGTCAGCCAGGAGGGACGCCCCGCGAGCGGCCATGGTGGAGAGAAGGCGAGTGGGCCCGTCTCCCCCTCCACGGGCAGCCCATCCGCGAAGAGCTCGGGAGGGGGCCGCAACCGCACTCCGGGCGCGACCTCGGTGAAGCGCGACTCCCCCACCTCCATCGCCACCATCCGGCCGCGCTCGTCATAACGGGCCGTGAAGGGCTGGCCGAACACAGTTCCCTCCACCGTGTCTCCCCGGACGGCGGTGACGCAGTGGGGTCCCTCCCGGCCGGACAGCTCCTCCCGTCCCGTCACACACCCGAGGGCTGGAGGCCCCCGCCACAGCCACAAGGCCTGGGGGACGCTCGAGCGCCCCACCACGGTGCCCCCCGAGCCCAGTTCCAGGGAAACCTCCCGCACACGCTCGCCCCTGTGTCCCCCCCGCGTGTGCAGGTGACGCGAGGTGTAGGTGAAACGTTTCACCTCGGGTGCGAGGGAGAGGCTGACGGTGCCCACCGGCACTCCCCGCCAGGCGAAGACGAAGCGGGAGGTCTCCTCGGAGGTGGCAGCGGACGGACCTTTCCCCGCCGGCAGGGCGAGCAGGAGCACGGAGAAGAGAGCGAGCACCCCCTCAGTCTGTGCCGAATTGAAGATCGCGGCGAGAATGCGGGATACGGTGTGACTCCCGTTCTCACATGGCCGCCAAAAAGTATTTCTTCACATTCATGGTCGTCGGGGGGCTCTTGCTTGCCGCCGCCCTCGGCGGGCTGCTCCACGTCTTCACCGGCCATCCGGTCCCCCCCGTCGGCTGGGCCGTGCTGCTCGTCGCCACGCCGCTGCTGCTGCTGGCGGCGAGCTACGCCTTCTGGTTCGTCTGGGCGATGGAGCGCGCCAAGGAGCGCACCAACATCCTCAGCCGGCTGGCCGAGGGGGACCTCACCAATGCCGTCTACGACGGCATGGGAGATCAGCGAGAGGTGCGCCGGCTCATCTACTCCCTGCGCCGCGCGCTCAGCCAGGTGCAGCGGGTGACGGGCAACGTGCGCCGCACCTGCCAGGGCGTGTCCGAGGAGGTGCGCGTGCTGCTGGAGGCCGCGCGCCGGCAGGGCGGGGCGGTGGAGCGCTCGCAGGAGTCGGTGGAAAGCATGGGCCAGAGCCTCCAGGCCGCGGGCAAGCGCGTGACGCAACTGGAGAGCTTCGCCCAGGAGACGAATGGCTCGCTGGTGGAGATGGCCGAGCGACTCGGGCAGGTGGCCGAGGCGCTGCTCGCACTGGACGAGTTCTCGCACCGCACCACCCAGCAGGTGCAGTCCATGAGCGAGCGGCTCCACCACATCGCCTCCTCGGGCGATGAGCTGGCGCGCTTCGCCAACGAGGCGGAGGACTTCGTCCAACTGGTGCAGACGGGCATCGACGCGGTGCGCCTGCGCGCCACGGAGACGAATCAGCTCGCCCACGACGTGACGGCCACCGCCGAGCGCGGCGAAGTGCTCGTCACCGAGTGCGTCCAGGGCATGTACCGGGTGGAGGAGACGGTCCGCAAGGCCGCGGAGCTGGTGGACTCGCTCGGGGTGCGCTCCACGCAGATTGGCCGCATCGTCGACGTCATCCAGGAGATCGCCGACCAGACGAACCTGCTGGCGCTCAACGCGGCCATCATCGCCGCGCAGGCCGGTGAGCAGGGGCGTCCCTTCGGCGTGGTGGCGGACGAAATCCGCGGCCTGGCCGAGCGCACCGCTCGCTCCACGCGGGAGATCGCCACCATGGTGGGTGGCGTCCGCCGGGAGGTGGACACGACGGTGTCACTGGTGAAGGAGGGCCGCGAGCAGGCCGGCACGGGCGTGCTGTTGGGAGACCGGGCGGCCGAGGCGCTGAAGGAAATCCGCACCATCACCCAGCGAACCTTCACGGCGGTGGAGGCCACGCTGGCGGAGACGAAGCGGCTGGAGGCCCAGGGCTCCACGGTGGTGGAGGCCAGCCGCCGGGTGGCGCGGCGCGTGGACGACGTGACGCGCGCCGCCATCGAGCAGGCGGGGCACGGGCGCGAGCTGGTGCACCAGACGCAGCAGATGGCGAAGCTGGCACAGGAGGCCTCGCACAAGGCGGAGGGTCAGGCTCGCACGGGCCGGGACCTGTCCAACGCGGTGTTGCGGCTGAGCGCGGCCATCGAGGAGATCCGCGCGGCGCACGGCGTGTTGATGCGCGGGGACACGGCCATCGGCGAGGAGGTGGCGCGGGTGAGCCAGGACGCGCTCCAGGTCATCCGCATCGGCGACGGGCTGAGCCGCACGGTGGAGCAACTGGCCCACGAGGCGGCAAGTCTGGACGGCGAGGTGTTCCGCTTCCGGCTGCCGGCACCTCACTCGGGAGGCACGATCCGAGCGGGCATCCACCAGACGACCTTCGTCCGGGCCATGGGAGGCGGGTTGGATCCGCTCTTCGCCATGGACAGCCAGCTCCTGGAGATGAGCTGCTGCATCTTCTCCAGCCTTCTGCGGCTGGACGATGGCGTGCTGGTGCCGGACCTGGCCGAGCGCTGGGAGGCGGACCCCTCGGCCCGCCGCTACCGCTTCTACCTGCGCAAGGGCGTCACCTTCCACGACGGGCAGCCCCTGACGGCGCGCGACGTGAAGCGCCACTTCGAGCGGCTGCTGGACCCAGCGGTGAAGTCGCCGGAGCGCGGCCTGCTGGAGGATGTGGAGGGAGCCAAGGCGTTCGCGGAGGGCAAGACACGGCGAGGTGACGGGCCTCGAGGTGCTGGACGACCTGACGCTCGACATCCGACTGGAGGAGCCCAAGTCCTTCTTCCTCCAGCTCATGGCCCTGCCGGGCACGGCGGTGGCCCGGTTGAGCTCGAATGGCCAGGCGATAGGCACGGGCCCCTTCCGACAGTCGAGCATCGACACGAACCTCATCACGTTCGAGCGCAATCCCACCTACTGGCGCAGGGAACAGCCCCTGCTGGACCGGCTCGAGTTCCACCTGCTGGACTCACGCGAGCAGGCCGTGGCCGCGCTGCGGGAAGGACAGGTGGACCTCGTGTCGCATCTGTTCATCACCCACGTGGACTCGCTCGAGCAGGAAGGGCAGCAGGTCGTCACCAGCACCACTCCATCCACGGCCTTCCTCGGCTTCAACCTGCGCGAGGCGCCGTACAACGACGTGCGGGTCCGCAAGGCCCTCCGGGCGGGGTTGGATCTCCAGGGGCTGGTGGATCGCTTCCACAAGGGCGCGCGCGTGGCCCGCATGCTCACTCCACCGGAGCTGCTGGACGACGGAGGCGTGCAGCCCGAGCCGTGTCTGGACATCGGCCTGGCCGAGCGACTGCTGCGGGAGGCCGGAGTGCGGGTGTTGCCGCTGACCCTCTACCACGCGGTGGGACGCGACACCTCGGCGGAGGATGCCGTCCTCTTCCGCCCGCTGGTGGAGGCGGGGCTGGTGGAGCTGCGGCACGTGGAGCTGCGCGCGGAGGAGTTCGAGGAGCGGCGTCGCGAAGGACGGCTCCCCGCGTTCCGCCTGGCGTGGATCGCCGACTTCCCGGACCCGGACAACTTCCTCTACTTCCATCTGAACTCGAAGGCACAGACGGTCTACTCGCTGGGCTACCGCAACGCGGAGCTGGACAAGCTCACGACGGAGGCGCGCATCACCATCGACCCGGAGCAGCGCAAGCAGCTCTACCTGCGCGCGGAGAAGCTCGCCTACGAGGACTGCCCCATCATCCCGCTCTTCCACCTGCGCGAGCACTCGGCGGCCAGCGGCCGGGTGCAGGGGCTGCGACTGCACCAGACGCCGCCGCAGGTGCGCTTCGAGGACCTGTGGATGGACAGGGAGGAGAAAGAAGAGACGCGCTGAGCCTCAGGGACGCGCGCGCCGCGAGCCGGAGACGCCGGCCCCCTGGGGCCACCCACGCGTCTCCGCCGTGACGAGCTCCCCGAGGTCGAACGCCTCCAACCACCAGGTGCCGTCGCGCTCGAGCGCGACGTAGACGAAGCGCTCCAGCGTACGCGGCACCGGCCACGTGGGGATTGCCGGGCAGCGGGCACGCCATGAGACGCTCTCCCTTGGCGAACACCTGCACGTAGGACCGCGAGCCCCCCGCGAGCCGCACGCTCGTCACCGTACTCACCGCGCCCCCCTGGACCAGCGTCGCCTCGTGAAGCATCCCCGGAGCCTCGTCCAGCAGCACGGAGGTCTCCCACCGCACCGAGCCACCGCGAACATCGAGCGCGCGCAGCACGAGCCCCTCCTCGTCCGGAGTACACGACGTGCCGTCCGGGCGCAGACAGGTCCGGGCGAAGGCGTATCCGGTGTCCGCCAGCAGCAGCACGGGCTCGTCGAGTGGCCGGGTCACCCGCCCCGCCGTCTCCCAGTCCGCCGTGCCGGACAGACCTCCATCCGCGTCCACGAAGGCCCGCGTCCCGGCGAAGAGCCGCCCCCCCGCCACGGCGAGCGAGGCCCCCGCCTCCGGCATCTCCGCGAGCAGCGGCACGAGGAGGAAGCCCGCGCCGCCATCCTCCGGCTCGGCGCGAGCCAACGGCCCGCCCGCGGCGAAGAGGAAGACGTCCCCTCGCGAGTCCAGCGCCACCCGCGCACTTCCCGCGAAGCCGGTCACCGGACCCGAGCGCAGCACGCCCCCATCCGAGGCGAGCACCACGAGCGTCGCGCGTCCTCCCGCGTCCCCCGCCACGCCACCATCCGCCATGTCCGACGGCGGTGCCCACGACACGAGCGACACCACCTCGCCCTCGGAGCCGAGTGCGGTGCGCCCCGCGCCCGTGGAGGGAACCCATCCCCCATCGCCCGCTGGCGGTTCGAGACTCATGAGAGGGACGCGCCACAGCGAGGCGCCCGTCCCCGCGGACGCGTAGGACTCGAGGGCACCCGGCTCGTGCAACACCACGCCCGCGTCCGAGACGGCGAGCAGCGTGCGCGCCGCACCATCCGGGTAGGGCGTCTCGAAGCGCAGGAAACCGTTGCTCGTGTACGACACCAGCCGGCAGCCGGCATCTCCACCGCACACCGAGGCGAAGAGGGCTCCGCCGTGCGTGAGCAGCACCGGTCCGCCGGGCTCGGAGGACGGCTCGCCGCCGAGTTCCTGGACGAAGGCCGGGGCGAGCTCCCCCGCGTCCGGGCGCACGCACTTGCCGGCACTGCAGTGTCCCTCGCCCTGGCACGGCGTGGCGGGCGAACAGGTGAAGCCCTCGGGAGTGGGCACATCCTGACAGGTGCCGGAGACACACAGCCGGGCGGAGATGCAGTCCACCTTGCCACAGACGGTCAGGTCCAAGGCATCCACCTCGGTGCAACCCTCCTCCCGGTCACAGACCCCCACGCGGCAGGGATTGCCGGACGAGGGACAGGTCACCGGCGAGGTCACGCAACCCATCTCCGGCGCGCACGCATCACGGGTGCAGGGATTGCCGTCATCGCACGAGCGCGGCGAGCCCACGCACACCCCGGACTGGCAATGCCCGCGCTCCTGGCAGCGGCTCCCGGGGATGCACGCCGTCCCATCCGGAACCACCGACTCCACGCACACGCCCGGCTCCAGCTCGAAACGGGACTGGCGGCACTGCGCCGAGGGCACGCACGCCAACGGCCGCACGCCCTCGCCCCGCAGGGCCACCTCCTGCGAGTGACCGTCCGCCGACAGCACCAGCGTGCCCTCCGCCGGGCCATTCCCCGCGAGGAACAGCACCTCCACCGAGGCCGAGCCGGCACCCGGAACGGACACCTCGGGCTCGAGGCAGGGAGAAGGGACCGCCGCGCACCGAGGCGGACACCGTCACACTGGCGCGGCCCGTGCCCAACACCTGCACCGAGCCGCGCCCCGTGTCGCCCTCGAGTACCCGACCGAAGTCGAGCACCTCCTGCTCCACTCGGAAGCCCCCACGCGACCCGCTCACGGGCGGCTCGTCACACTGACAGCCGCCAGCGAGCACGAACGCCACGAGGAGGAGGAACCAGGGGCGGGAACGGAGCATGGCCGCCAGTTAACGCGGGCCCGCTCGCACGCTCAACGCCCCCTCATGCACCATGAGGATGAACCGCTTCACCTTGTCGTTCAGGTGACGTCGACAGGGCTCAGCCCACCGCACGGACCTCCAGTGCACTGCACTATTCCGCCCTGAGCGCGGTGCGCTGGCGCTCAGCCCCTCTGCGTGGAGCAGAACTCCGCGACGAGGTCGAGAAACTTCATCATCGCCTTGCCGTGGTCGCCGCCGCAGTCGTCGAGGAACTTCTTCACCCAACCTCCACCCTCGGGAAATTCGTGCTTCACATCCGCGAGCCAATCCACGAACCGACCCCACTCCTCGTCGGTGAAGCCGTTGCGGTAACAGCAACTCACGTAGCCTGCGATATAGGCCCACATCGCCTCGGCGCTCTCGGCCCCAAAGAAGAACCAGAAGGGGCGCCCGCTCCGGGCCTCCTCCCGAATCCCCATCAACACATCCAATACGAACACCGGATGTTCGCGCCCTGGAGGTCTCGAGGCCTGCGCACTCATAGGCTGCTCACGAATTCCCAATCGCCCTCAGGTGGCCGGCGTCTTGCGCTTCGCCAGGGCCCGCACCACCACCGCCACTACGCCCACCGCCACCAGTCCGAGGATCGCCTGCTGGTAGCGCCACATCAGCTCTTCCAGCTGCTCCAGGTTGCCGCCCACCGCCGCGCCCAGCCCCAGCACCAGTCCCGTGTGCGCCATCGCCGACAGCGCCCCCAGAATCAGCGCATTGCTGCGCGGCATGTGCGCCGCCCCCGCCGCCACGAAAATCAACCCCCGCACCCCTGGAATGAAGCGGTTGGCCAGCAGCAGCCACGGCCCCTTGTGTCGCATCTGCGACTGGACCGACTCCAGCCTCGCGTGCGTGATGCCGAAAAACGCCTCTCCCGGCCGCCGCTCGAAGCGCCCCACCAGCCACCGTCCCAGCTGGTAGTTGATGAACGCCCCCAACACGCTCCCCGCCACCACCACGAGGAACACCAGGGGCCATGGGTGCTCGCCCCGCACCGCATACACCCCGCCCAGCAGGGTGATGGTGTCCCCGGGAAACGGCGGCACCACGTACTCCACCGCCGCCGCCAGCCCGAGCACCAGCAGCCCCAGCAGGCCGATGTGCGTGATGAGGTTGTCGAAGTACTCGACCATGTACCGCCAGATTAACCAGGGGTCCCCGGCGGCGGCAGCACCACGCCGCCATATTGTGAGGCCGCCAGCGTCCCGCAGGCCGCCCCAATCTCCTTGCCCCCCGAGTAGCGCCGGGCAATGGGCGCCCCCAGTATCTGCAGGTGGTCCCGGAACGCCTTCAGCTCCTCGGGCGTGGGCGGCAGGTACTTCCCCGTCGGGTCCGTCACGTCGATGAGGTCCACCTTGATGGGGATGCCCTCGAACGCTTCCTTCAGCGCCACCGCGTCCTCGCGCCCGAGGTTGAAGCCGCTGATGGCCACGTAGGCGATCATCGCCCGCTCGCGCCGCACGGCGGCGTACTCGCGGATGGCGTCCACCAGCTCCGGCAGCGGGTGCGCCCTTCTCGATCGGCAGCACCTTCGCCCGCTTCTCCGGGATGGCGCTCGTCACCGAGAAGGCCAGCCGGTACGGGTGCCCCTCGCGCACGTAGCGCCGGATGGCCGGCACCATGCCCGCCGTGGAGAAGGTGATGGACGGGCCGGCGATGGCGAAGCCCGCCGGGTGGCAGAGGATGCTGCGCCGCGCGCAGCGTCTCCGTGTAGTTGAGCAGCGGCTCGCCCATCCCCATGAACACCACGCCGCGCACGGGCCGGTCCGCCTCGGCGCGAATCTGCAGCACCTGGTCCAGAATCTCCCAGGTGCGCAGGTTGCGCTGGAAGCCCAGCTTGCCCGTCATGCAGAAGTCGCAGGCCAGCGCGCAGCCCACCTGGCTGCGAGACGCACACCACGTACTTCTCGTCGAAGATGGGGATGCGCACCGCCTCCACCCGGCCCGCCCAGGGGCGAGTCGAAGAGGTACTTCACGAAGCCGTCGTCGGCCGGCGGCGCTCCACCACCTCCAGCCGGGTCAGTCTCCGCGCTGCGCCCGGAGGCAGCTCCGCGACGCGGCGCGGCACCTGGGGCGCGCTGGCACACCTCCTCCAGCGAGGAGGCCCCATGGGCGAAGACGGAGGCGAACACCTTGCGCACCGCGGTGAGGCGAGCGGCTCCGCGGGCGAGAGTGCCTGCTGCAAGCTCCGGCAAGGACAGGGACTTCAGGTTGAGCTTCACGAGGCGGACTTGATTCGGGCGCGCAGGTACTCGGTCAGCTTGGCCGACACTTCCTGCGGCATCTGTTGGGCCAGCGCCTCGCCGACACAGACCCGGCGTGGCCCTGTAGGTGCGCAGGAAGTCCATGCACGGCGCGCAGCCAGAGAGGTGCTCGCGCAGATGTTTCGCTTCCTCGGGCGGTATCTCGCCGTCGAGGAAGTCCAGCAGGAGGTTGATGGAGTCTTTACACGTGTACATCCGGACCTCGGCCGCGGCCTGCCTCGTGTACCTACGAAGATGCCCAGCCCCCTGATGGGTTTCACGCGCTGGTGTTGCCCTGATTGTAGAACCGATCGATGGCGTCGCGTAGCGCGAGCCGCGCCCGGTGCAGCCGGCTCTTGATGGCGGGGATGGAGTCCCCCGTCACCTCGGCGATCTGTTCGTAACTGAGCCCCTCCACGTCTTTCAAGAGAAAGACCTCCCGGTACCCCTCGGGCAGGCGGTCGGTCGCCTCCTGGATGGCCCGCCCCAGCTCGGCGTCCAGGATGCCTGCCCTTCGGCGCTCGCGGCTCCAGTCGCTGGGGGGGGTATTCGGCCAGGCTGCCCCGCTCGGTGAACTCCGGGCCCTGGAGCTCCTCCTCGGCCGCCTGCACCACCCGGCGGTGCCGCAGCCGCATCAGGGCGTGGTTGGCGGCGATGCGGTGCACCCACGAGCCGAAGGCCGCATCCCCGCGGAAGTCCTTGAGGTGCTGGTAGGCGGACAGGAAGGTGTCCTGGGTGATCTCCGCGGCATCCGCCTCGGAGCGGGTCATCCGCAGCGCCAGCCCGTACACCTTGTCCCGGTGGGCCTCCACCAGCGCCTCGAAGGCGCTGATGTCGCCGGCCTGGGCCCGCGAGCAGCGCCAGCTGCCGGATCCTCTTCCTTGACGGCCTCGTCGGACATCGTGCGGCGCACCCTCCCAGTCCAGCCACGCCCCGCGTCAAGCGCGCTCGCGGCGCCGTCTCCGGGGTGGACGGCTCACGTGTTGACTGCCCCGAACCCACAGCCGGTAGGGCTCCAGGGCCCACGCTCCGGCGTAGTCCACCCCGATGCGCGGACCCCGCTCCACCTCGGGCCTCGGGCACCGGTGGCCCCGCCTCGAGGTGGAGCGTGCGCTCTGCAGGTCCCAGCGGTTGTGGGCCAGCGACAGCCCCAGGGCCCGGCACAGCCGCCCCGGCCCGTCCGTCCGGGCCTCTGGAGGCAGGCCCTCCACCGGCTCCACCGCCCGCACCAGCACCGCCGACGCCCACCCCCTCCGCGTCCGTCACGGTGTTGAAGCAGTGGTACATGCCGTAGATGAGGTAGACGTAGGCCCGCCCTGGCGGCCCGAAGAGCACCTCGGTGCGCGGGGTGCGCCCCTTGGAGGCGTGGCAGGCGAGGTCGTGCTCGCCCACGTAGGCCTCCGTCTCCACGATGCGGCCCACGCGCCGCCAGCCGCCCTCGTCGAGGACGAGTTGGGCGCCCAGCAACTCTCGGGCGACGGTGAGCGCGGGGCGCGCATAGAAGGAGGAGGGAAGACGCACGGCGGAGGAACGGATGCCGCCGGCCCGTCCCTCCGTCAATGCCCGGGGTGGCGCCCGGGGCCCGGCGCTCCCCCGGGAAGCAAGCCTGCACGGAATCCCCCGTCTGCGCGCCAGGACAGTTCACAGGCGCGGGGACGTGGTGCATTGTGCGCCCACCATGGCTTCCACCGGCCGCATCTCCGGTCTCCTCCTTCCGCTCTTCTCCCTCCGCTCGAAGACCGACTTCGGTATCGGCGACTTCGGCGGGCTCGATGGCCTCTTCCACTGGATGGAGGCGGCGCGCCAGCGGCTGCTGATGCTGCTGCCGCTGCTGCCCACGGCCCCGGGAGACCCCAGCCCCTACTCCACGCGCTCGGCGTTCGGCCTCAACGCGCTCTTCATCGACCTGGAGATGCTGCCCGAGTTCCACGCCACCGGCGGCGAGGCGGCGCTCTCCGACGAGGACAAGCGCATGCTGGACGAGGCGCGCGCCGCGCCCCGCGTCCGCTACGACCTCGTCTTCCGCCTCAAGGACGCCGCCTTCCGGCGCTGCTTCGAGCACTTCGAGCGCACCGAGTGGCCCCACAGCCCGCGCGCCCAGGAGTTCATGACGTGGCGCCAGCAGCAGGGCGAGTGGCTGGAGAGCTACGCGCTCTACACCGCCATCTCCCACGAGCGGAACCAGCAGCGCCTGGTGGGAGTGGCCGGAGCCGCTGCGCAACCGGCACCCGGACGCGCTGGGCGCCGAGGCGGCGCGGCTGGAGCGCGAGGTGCGCTACCACGCCTGGCTGCAGTGGGTGGCCGAGGTGCAGTGGAACGCGGTGCGCGCGCTGGCCAAGGCGCGCGGCATCCTCCTGTGCGGCGACGAGCCCTTCATCATCGGCCAGGACAGCGCGGACGTGTGGGCGCACCGGGACGTGCTGCGGCGCGACGCGCGCCTGGGCGTGCCGCCGGACGACTTCTCCGCCACGGGCCAGGACTGGGGCCTGCCCTACTTCGACTTCGAGCAGATGGAGAAGGACGACTACGGCTGGCTCAAGTCGCGCGCCACCAAGGCGGCCAGCTACTACGACCTGCGCCGGGTGGACCACGCGGTGGGCTACTTCCGCCAGTGGATTCGCGACGAGAAGACGCCCACCGGCCGCTTCATCCCCGACACCGAGGAGGCCGTGGAAGAGCGCTCGGCGAGCGGCACTTCCGCCTGCTGTCGGAGGACGCGGGCATCGTCGCCGAGGACCTGGGCGTCATTCCCCCCTTCGTCCGCGACCATCCTCAAGGACCTGGGGCTGCCGGGCTACCGGGTGATGCGCTGGGAGCGCGACGACAGCCACTACCGCGACCCGCACCAGTTCCCCGCCGTGTCGCTCGTCACCACCGGCACCCACGACACCGAGACGGTGGCCGAGTGGTGGGAGGCGGCCTCCGAGGAGGAGCGCCTGGGCACCGCGCGCGTCTACCCCGAGTTCCAGGGCGTCGCGGCCACGCGCGAGTTCACCCCCGAGGTGCACCGCGCCATGCTGGCCTCCGCGCTCAACGCGGGCAGCGACCTGTGCGTGCTGCCCTGGCAGGACGTGCTCGGCACGCGCGACCGCATCAACCTGCCGGGCACCATGAGTGACACCAACTGGGCCTACCGCATCGCCCAGGACGTGGAGGACCTCCTCACCACCCCGGAGACGCGCTCGGCGGCCGAGCGGCTCGGCCTCCTCACCGCCTCGGCCCGTCGCTAAAGCCCACTCCGCCAGCCCGGGCCGCCCCCGCGGGCGCCCGGTGCCTCGCTACCCAGGGACCTGCCATGAAGACTCGCCTCCTCGCGCCTCTGCTGACGGCGGGCCTCGCGGCCCTGGGAAGCGCCTGCCTGGAGCAGCCCACCTCCGAGCTGCGGCTCTGCCAGCGCTACTGTTACGGGCAAATCCAGGCCGTCCCCACCCAGGGGGCGTCCTCCTGCGAGGCGTCCGACGACCACTACTGGGACGACTGCGTCCGCACCTGTGAGCGGGACATCGACGCCGCCCAGGAGGCCTGCCGCACGAACCTGGTGCAGGCCTATGGCTGCGGCGCGGACCACTCCTGGTTCTGTGTCCCCAAGGAGGGCGGCGGGCGCACCCTCACCCAGTTCGACACGTGCCGCGAGGCCTGGGACGCCGTCTACGCCTGCGAGGAGACCACCAGCCCCGACGCGGGCACGCCCTGAGCACGAGGGCCCCGCGCATGGGCCCCACGCCCTAGTCGCGGATGCACTTCACCTGGCCGGGGAAGCCATCGAAGATGGCGCAGCGCCCCCCTCCTTCTCGCAATCGAGCTTGTCGCACACGTCCAGGAAGAGGCACAGCGCGGGGGAACGACCGTATTCGAAGAACACCTCCAGGCAGGCCTGTCCCTCAAAGGCGCAGCCCAGGGTGGAGCAATACCTGTACTGCTCCGGCATATCCTCGGGGAACAGCTTCGCGCCTTCCTTGAGCCGCACCGCCTCGCCCTCGGTCACGCCGCACGCGCTGAGTGCCACCAGTGCCGCCGCGCCCAGGAGTCCTCTGTTTCGCCATGGCATACGGCGCCACTGTGGAGCAGACGGGCCCGTGATGCACGCTCCAAGGGCTCTTCACCGCGTGCCACCAGACAGAGCGCGCGTCCGAGGCGTGTCCAGTGTCCGCTGCACGAGACCCCGCACACCTTGCGAGTCAACAGGGTGACGTCCAGGTTATGAACCCACCGTGGACGTCGCCGACTCACATCGCCACCAATACCTCCCCGTCCTCGTCCTCCTCGCCCTCGCGGCCGGGTGCGCGACCTCCTCGGGCGCCGCCCGGCAGCCGGACCAGCCCAAGGTGGTGGACCTCGACATCGAGGGCACCGACCAGGTCAGAGCCTCCGACATCAAGGAGAAGATCGTCACCAGCGAGACGCCCTGGTGGGAGCCGCTCAACCCCTTCGTCCCGCCGAACTACTTCGACGCCAATGCGTGGCAGGCGGACCTACGGCGCATCGAGCGCTACTACCAGTCGCAGGGCTTCTACCAGGCCGAGGTCGTCTCCGAGAACGTGCGGCCCGAGGGAGAGGACGCCGTCGCGCTGGAGGTGAAGGTGCGCGAGGGGGCGCCCACCCATGTCATCGCCCTCAACGTGACGGGGATGGAGGAGCTGCCACCGGAGCACCGCGAGAAGGCGCTGACGGAGCTGCCGCTGGTGCAGGGGAAGGTGTTCCGCGAGGCGGACTGGGAGTCGACGACAGGAGACGGTGCGGCAGCGACTGCGCGAGCTGGGCTACGCCGAGGCGGAGGTGGGCGGCGAGGTCCGGGTGGACCTGGTCACGCGGGGAGCCCAGGTGGACCTGCAGGTGACACCGGGCCCGCGCTACCGCTTCGGCAATATCTTCGTGGCCACGGACGCCAACCCGCAGGTGGCGCCCAAGCGCATCATCGAGCAGACCAAGGGCGCGGTGCGCAAGGGTGACTGGTACAGCGAGTCGGCCCTGGCCGAGGCGCAGTCGCGCGTCTTCCGCATGGGCGTCTTCGGCGCGGTGAAGGTCAACCGCGGCTCGCCAGACCGGGAGAACCTCACGGTGCCGGTGGTGGTGGACGTGCGCGAGGCGCCCTTCCGCTCCATCCGTCTGGGTGGCGGCATCGGCGTGGACGCGGCCCGACAGGAAATCCGCGTGCTGGGCGAGTGGACGAACCGCAACTTCTTTGGCGGTCTGCGCCGGCTCACCGTGAGCGGCCGGGTGGGCTACGCCTTCATCCCCAACATCACCGCCGCCTTCGACAAAATCGATACGAATGGAGATGGCCAGGGAGACGAGCCCAACCTCAGCACGCCCCATGGCCCCCTGGGCCAGCTCTCCATCCAATTCGAGCAACCCCGATTCCTCGCTCGGGACCTGAGCCTGCAGGCCTCCCTCGTCGCGGAGCGCGGGCTGGAGCAGGCGTACAATTACATTGGCGGGCGAGCACGGGGCGGCGTCGTCTGGCGACCGCAGCCGTACCTGTCCCTCTTCTCCACCTACAACCTGGAGCTCTACCGGCTCCAAGGACAGCGGGGGTTGGAGGACCAGACGACCGTGCCCACCCTCGTGTTGGGTTGCCCCGCGGGCACGAGCCTGGAGGACACCTGCAACATCTCGGTGAGCTACCTGGAGCAGGTGGCCGAGTGGGACCGGCGCAATGATCCCATCGCACCGAGCCGCGGCTACTACGCCACGCTGTCGCTGCAGGAGGGCGGTGGGCCGCTCCAGGGAGACTTCACCTTCCTGCGCGTGCTGCCGGACATGCGCGTCTACCAGACGTTCGGCGCGAAGGATCGCATCACCCTCGCGGCGCGGCTGCGGATGGGCACGCTCCTCACCCCCATCACCACCAACGAGACGGGCGAGCGCATCCGCGAGGAGAGCGCCATCGTCAACCGCTTCTTCGCGGGCGGCGGCTCCTCCATGCGCGGCTTCAACAGCCAGCGGCTCTCCCCCATGAACATCAGCAACCCGGACGCGGAGCAGCCCCCGGATCGGGTCGTCCCCATCGGCGGTAACAGCCTCCTCGAGACGACCGTGGAGCTGCGCTACAAGCTGTTCGGGGATCTGGTGCTCGTCGCCTTCCACGACTCCGGCCTCGCTGGCGCCGGTCCGCTGAACTTCGGCTCCCGCCGGGACGACGTCCGCGAGGAGAGCAGCCGTGTCTTCGGGGACTACCACTACCAGGCGGTGGGCATCGGTGTGCGCTACCTCACCATCGTCGGGCCCCTGCGATTGGATCTCGCCCGACGGTTGAACGTCGGTCGGCCCCTGCCCATCTTCGACCCAACCACCGGAGGAGCCACCACCGTCGGCGGACTGGGGGACTGCTTCGGCCTGGGCGGAACGGAGGAGAAGGACCCCGTCACGGGTAGATTCGTGGGCAAGGAATACGCGGGGGCCCCGGAAGGTCTCTGCACCTTCTTCCTGTCGATTGGAGAGGCGTTTTGAGCAGCGGCAACGGCCCCGGTCCTGAGAGCCCTTCCGCTCCGCCCCCGCGGCGCCGGGGGCGGTGGCTCCTGTGGAGCCTGCTCGGTGTCCTCGGACTCGTGCTGGTGCTCGTCGTCGGTGCGCTCCTCTACCTGACCTCGCCGGCGGGCGAAGTGCGCGTGCGCGCCCTGGTTGTCGAGCAGGCGAACACCCAGCTCTCCGGCCGCCTGGAGGTAGGGGGGCTCGAGCTGGGCCTGAACTCCCTCGTCCTCACCGGGGTGAAGCTGTACGACCCCGAGGGCGAACTGGTGGCGGAGGTGGACCGGGTGGAGGCGCGACTGGCGCTCGCCCCCCTGCTGCGCAAGCACATCGTCCTCCGCTCCGCGCGCGTGGAGCAGCCCCACCTCTACCTGCGCCAGGACGAGCGTGGCCTCAACCTCTCGCGCGCGATCGCCCCCCGGGAGCCCAAGCCGGAGGAGCCGCCCAACGCGCCGCGCGGCACCCTGCGCCTCACCCTGAAGGACGTCCACCTGGAGGACGGCTCCGTCGACTACACGGTGCAAGCACCCGAGGGCACGCGCGAGGTACGCCTCGACGACCTCGATGCCAACGGCGCGGCCTCCTGGGCGGCGGCCACCGAGGCGCTCGAGGTGAAGCTCGATGCCACCGCCAGCCTCGCCCGTCCCCTCGCGGGCCCGGTACGCCTCTCCCTCCAGGGCCAGGGCGAGGACGGCAAGCTGAACGCGGACGTGGACCTCACCGCCCCGGGGCTCACCCTCCAGGCGAAGGGCGGGCTGGAGGGCGAGAAGCAGGCCCGCGCCGAGGTGAAGCAGCTCACCCTCGCGCCGGAGACGGCACGCGCCTTCCTGCCCTCGTACCCCGTGACCGCTCCCGTCACCCTCTCAGGCACCGTGGCCCAGGCGGGGGACACGCTCCGGGTGGACCTGGACGGCCAGGCCGCCGGGGGGACCGCCGAGGTGGAGGGCTCTCTCGACATGGCGCGGCTCCGCACGGACGGCCTCACCGCCCGCGTGCGCGAGCTGGACCTCGCGAAGCTGCTGGGCGGCGGGCCGAGCTCCAAGCTCGGGGCGGACCTGCGCGTCACCGGCGGCGGCAAGAGCCTGGAGACGCTCGATGGAACGGTGGACCTCACCGTGCCGCCCTCGCGCATCGCCGGCCGGCCGCTCGGGCCGGTGGAGCTGCACGCGAGCGCGAAGAACGGCACCTTCACTCTCTCCCAGCTCCAGGCCCAGGCCCCCGGTGCCAGCCTCACCGCGAGCGGCGGAGGCACGCTGAAGGACCTCCGGCTCGAGGGCCGGCTCGTCGCCTCCGACCTGGACACCTTCGCCAACACCGTGGGCCGACTGGGTGACGGCAAGCCCCTGCCCCTCTCGGGCCACGGCGCCCTGGACTTCACCGTCTCCGGCCCCGCCCGCCAGCCCGCCGTCACCGCCTCGGGCGGCTTCGAGGCGCTCGCCTGGGCGGACACGGCCGTGCAGGGCCTCACGCTGGACGCCCGCGTGCCGGACGTCACCCATCCCCTCACCACGAACGCCACGCTGAAGGCCACCACGCTGACCACTGGCGGCCGCACCTTCGAGGACCTCCACGCCTCGCTCGCCACCCAGGGCCGGGCGCTGGAGGCCACCGTGAGCACCGGGGGCGCGACGAATCTCCTCGTCTCGCTGCGGGGCACCGTGGACAAGGACCGCCAGGGCCTCGAGCTCGACGCCCTCACCCTGCGCTACCCCGAGGCAGGCTGGACGCTCCAGGACCCCACGCACGTGGGCTGGAGCAACGGCCGCGTGGCGGTGGCGACGCCCCATGCGCCTCTGACTCTCACCTCGGGGCCCCAGCGCCTCTCGCTGTCTCTGCTGAAGGTGGGCGAGCGCCTCGACGCGGCCACGGAGCTGCGGGCCTTCGACCTCGGAATGCTGCCGAAGGCCTTCCTGCCCCCGTCGCTGCAACTGGACGGACAGCTCGCCGGCACCGTGGCGGTGAGCGGGCGCCTGCCCCGACCGGATGCCCAGGTGAACCTCACCCTGCGGGGTGGGCGCTACCAGCAGTACGCGGAGCTGGATTTCGACCTCCAGGGCCGCTACGTGCGAGACCGCGCCACCGGCACCTTCGCCGCGAACGCTCCCGCCGGCCGCGTCGCCGCCGACTTCGACGTGCCGGTGCAGGGGCTGATGAAGCGCCGCCGCGAGCCCGTGTCCCTGACGGTGACGATGGACCGCGTGGACATCGGCCCCGCGCTGCGCATGGCCGGCCAGCCGGAGTCCGCCACCGGCATCCTCTCCGGCAGCATGAAGTTGCAGGGAATGGCGAACGACCCGCGCCTGGCGCTCTCCTTGAAGGGCTCGCAGCTCCGCTACTGGGGCGTCCCTCCCCAGCAGCCGCCCCCGGTGGTGCTCGCCCCCGGCGCGCTCCCTCCGGAGCTGCGCGCCCAACCCCTCGGCATCGAGCTCACCGCCCGCTCCGACGAGAAGGACGGCTGGCTCAGCGCGCGCCTGGACCTCCAGGGCATCGGCTCGGAGGCCTACGCCGCGCTCGAGACGCCCTTCACCCTGGGCCAGCTCCTGTCGAACCCGCCCACGGCGGCGCAGGTGATGGAGACGCCCATGCGCAACATGGAGGCGCGCGTGACGGAGGCGCCCCTGGGCCTGCTGTCTCAGCTCGGTCTGGCCAACCGGGCCGAGCGGCATGGTGTCGCTGGCGGCCAACCTCACCGGCCCGCTGCTGGCCCCCGTGGGCGAGCTGAAGGTGGACGCCCGGCGGGCGACGGTGGATGGCCTCGAGCCTCTCGACGGCAACCTCGCCCTGCTCACGAGCGCCTCGGATGTGAAGCTCCAGCTCACCGTACGGCGCGAGAACACGCTGCTGGTGGACCTGGACGCCACCGTCGACGCGCCCATCGCCGCGCTGCAGGACCAGGAGGTGGTGGGGCACGTGCCCTTCACGCTCAAGGCCCGCGGCGGCCCCATTCCCATGAGCGAGCTGCAGGCCATGGCCGTTCCGCCGCCGACCACCGGCACGCCCCAGCAGCTCGTCCAGGGCGCCATCTCGCTGGAGCTGGCCGCGCGTGGCACGCTGAACGACCCCGAGCTGGAGCTCACCGCCGGCCTGCAGCAGCTCGGCGTCCGTCAGTTCGCTCTCGGCCAGGCGCGCTTCCACTACACCTACGATGAAGCCCGCTCCGTGCTGGACGCGCTCCTCACCTCGCCCAACGGCGGCACGCTGCTGGTGCGGGGCCAGGCGACGCAGGAGCTGTCCCTGCCCACGCTGCGGCAGGGCGTGTCCTTCGACCGCGCGCCCCTGGAGGTGGACCTGGACGCGCGGCAGTTCGACCTGTCCTTCCTGTCCGGCTCGCAGCTCCCCATGGTGCGCACCCTCGGCGGCATGCTGCAGGCGGACGCGCACCTGACGGGAACCGTCGGCGACCCCATCTTCCGCGGCAACATCCACTGGAAGGACGGCCAGCTCGCCCTGGAGAGCTACGGCGAGTACCGGGACATCCAGGTGGCGCTCGACGTCGACAACGAGAGCATGAAGCTCTCCGAGCTCTCCGCTCGCAGCGGCCGCGGCACCCTGAGTCTCACCGCCCAGGCCAACCGCACCAGGTCCGGCCAATTCGCCCTCACCGGCCAGGGGGAGCTGAAGGACTTCCCGCTTGTCATCGACGACCAGCTCCTGGCCGAGCTCACCCTGCGCACCAACATCGAGGGCGAGGTGTCCAACGAGCTCGTCAACCTGCGCAACGTGACCATCCCCGAGGCCCACATCACCCTGCCCGAGGCCAGGCGCAAGGACGTCCAGGCGCTGGACAGGCCCGAGGGCATCGTCCTGGTGCGCAACGGGGTGCCGTTGGAGAAGCGCAAGCGCAAGAAGGGTGCGCCCGCCACGGGCACGGCCCAGGGCGGCGCCGGCTCGGCCGAGGAGGAGGCGGAGGCGCAGCTCAAGTACTGGGTGAACGTGAATGCCCCGAAGAACATCTGGATTCACGGCACGGACGTCAACGCGGAGCTCGGCCTGTCGGAGAACTTGCGCATCGAGTACGCGGACACCACCTCCATCTACGGCGAGGTGCGCGTGCTGCGCGGCGAGGTGGAGGTGATGGGCCGGCGCTTCACGGTGCAGAACTCCAGCCAGCTCCGCTTCACCGGCCCGGCGCTCACGCCGTACATCAACGCCACCGCCGAGTACAACAACGAGCGTGCCGGGGTGAAGGTGTTCGTCAACGTCCGCGGGCAGGGCAAGGAGTTCACCATCAAGTCCACCAGCGAGCCGCCGTTGCCGGAGACGGAAATCTACACGCTGCTGGCCACGGGCCGGCGCACGCTGAAGGTGGGCTCGGGCGCGTCGATGGACCAGGGGCAGGTGGCCTCGGTACTGGGCTCGGTGCTGGCCTCGCAGGCGCGCAAGGCGCTGGCGGCGAAGCTGCCACTGGACGTGCTCTCCATCGAGGCCGGCGAGGAGGGCCTCACGGGCGCTCGGCTGGAGGTGGGCAAGTACCTCACGGACGACCTGTACCTGGGCTACCGGGGCCGCCTCGGCACCCCGCAGAACCAGTCCACCACCCGGCGGGAGAACAACAACGCCGTGCGGCTGGAGTACCAGTTCAGCCCTCGCTGGAGCGTCGAAGGGGAGTATGGCGACGCCGAGCAGGGTGGCGCGGACGTCATCTGGAGCAAGGACTACTGACGCCCTACTCCACGCCGCCCAGCAGGAAGGACAGCAGCAGCAGGCCGAGGACCACGGACGTCACCGTGACGAAGGCCCGGTCGCGCTGCCGGCTGAAGACGAGCAGCGAGAGGGCCACGCGCAACACCGGCGTGGCCATCAGCACGAGCAGCCCCACCATCACGAAGGCCTGTCCCCGGGCGTTCATCACGTCCGCCAGCACGTCCGACAGGTCATGCGGCCCGCGCTCCGGGGCGGTGAGTCGCTGGAGCGCCTGCTCCGAGGAGAAGTAGTCGGGGTGGTGGAAGAAGGTCAGCGACATGCCGAACGTCACCAGCGTGAGGCTGAGCACGACGCCGGAGCGCAGCAGGTTGCTGATGAGCAGCTCCGGGCTGGCGGCGCCCTGCTCCAGCGCCTCCGTGGCGACCTGGGTGGAGGAACGGGCGGGTTCCACGCTCACGGGCTCACTCCCTTGCGCAGCATCTGGAAGGCCACCCACAGCAGCACCGTCACGAAGAGCGCGCGCAGCCACCAGGCCTTCACCTTCGTCAGGTAGCGCGAGCCGGCGAAGGCCCCCAGCACCACACCGGCGCAGACGGGGCCGGCGATGAACGGGTCGATGTCGCCCCGCGCGAAGTAGACGCCCGCGCTGGCCGCGGCGGTGACGCCGATCATGAAGTTGCTGGTGGCGGTGGACACCTTGAGGGGCAGGCCCATGGCGAGGTCCATCGCCGGCACCTTCAGCGCCCCCGAGCCGATGCCCAGCAGCCCGCTGACCATGCCCGCCCCGTACATGAGGCCCAGGCCCGTCAGCGGGCGGGTGACGCGGTAGGGCACCTCGCGCCCGGTCTCCTCGTCCCAATAGCTGCCATGCAGCCCCAGGCGGTCGGCGAGCGCGTCGGAGGGAGGCTCCCCCTCCGCGGACGAGCCCCCGCGCAGCTTGCGGAGCATGACGAGCGCCGAGTACGCCATCACCATGCCGAAGACGAGGTACAGCCAGCGGCCACGGATGAAGCCCGCGAGCGAGGCCCCCGTGAGCGCCCCGGCGGTGGTGGCCAGCTCGAGGAACATGGCCACGCGCAGGTTGGTGAGGCGCTCGCGCACGTAGGCCGCCGCCGCGCCGCTGGAGGTGGCGATGACGGAGACGATGGAGGCCCCCACCGCGTAGCGGATGTCCACCCCGAGCACCAGGGTGAGCACCGGCACGAGGATGAGCCCACCGCCGAGCCCCAGGAGCGAGCCCATCAGCCCCGCCCCGAGGGACACGACGAAGACCACGACGGTGAAGAGGAAGGGGGTCAAAGAAGTGGCCGCATCCTTCCGCCATCTCCCCGGAATGCGCAATGCGCTCGCGCCAGCTCCCGCCCGGCTGCCTGCTTGAAATGGAGGCCCCAGGCTGGGCCGCTCAGCGCCCCGGGCCGCGCTGCATGAGGCCCATCCGCTGCTTCGCGCCGCGGTGCCGCGGGTCGAATCGCAGCGCCTCCTCCAGCCGGTCCTTCGCCCGCGGCATGTCGCCCTGGCGGGCATAGGCGTCCGCCAGCAGCACCAGCACCTCGACATTGTACGGCTGCAGTTCCAGGGACCGCTCCAGCTCCCGGGTCCCCGTGGCCAGGTCGCCCCGTCGGAAGGCCAACTGCCCGAGCACCACGTGCGGCATCGGCAGCCCCTCCGACTCCGGCTGGCGCGCCAGCGCCTCCAGGGCGGCGAGCCCGCGCGGGTCCCCCACGCTGGCGAGCGGGAGGGTCGCGGCCTGGCGGACCCAGAGCGACTTGTCCTGCAGCAACGGGGCGAGCACGTCCGCCACTTCGCGCGTGCCCGTCGCGGCCAGCGCCTCGACGAGATCGGAGCGCAGCACCGGGTCCGTGGCCGTGGGCAGGGCCGCCTTGAGCGCGGGCACGGCGTCCTTGCGGAAGCGCTGGGCCAGCAACCGGGCCGCCACGCCACGCAGGGTCGGCGCCTCCTTCTTGTCCGCCAGCACCTGCTCCAGGGGCTGACGGCTGTCCTCCGCGGTCTTCACGTCGATGGCGTCCGCCAGCCGCAGCCGCCGCGCCTGCCGCTGCCCCGCCTTGGGCCACCACTTCTCCAGGGCCTCCACCATCGACTCGGGCGTGGCCTTCTCGTGCGTGTGGCACGCGTTGCACGCGTTGGGGATGCCGTGCTTCACCGTGTTGCGCGGCACCGGCACGTCGATGGCGTGGTCCGCCAGGTGGTCCAGCACGCCCGAGACGGTCGGCGGCATGTGGCAGGCCACGCAGTCCTGCGCCTCGGCCGAGGCATGGTGCGTGTGCTTCTGCCCCTCGGCGAACACCTTCGCGTGGCACCCCTGGCAGCTCGCCGAGCCCACCGTCACCCCCGGCGTGGGGTGCTTCGGCTGCTTCACCTCATTGGCCGCGTGCGGGACGTGGGGCGCGGTGTGGCAGGTGAGGCAGGTGGCGCCGCCCTGCATGGCGCAGCGCGACTGGGAGAGGGCCTGGTACTCGAAGCTGGAGGTTTTAGGGCGCCCGTCCTCGAAGAAGTCCCCGGAGCGATCGCTGCCGCTGATCAGCACCACCATGGGCTGGTAGTGGTCCTCGTAGCGCTCCCCGGGCTGGAAGTGGTGCTGCGCGTCCAGCAGGGGGAAGAGCGTGCGGTGCGGCCCGTGGCACTGCGCGCACACGGCCATCCCCTTCTGCGGCGGGAGCTTCGAGGGCTGGACGATGTCCTTCTCGAGCTGCGTCTCCACATGGCGCGCGCCGGGGCCATGGCAGCTCTCGCAGGCCACGCCCGCGTCCGCGAAGCCGGTGCTCCAGCGGTGGCTCCGCCGGTCGTAGCGCGTGTTGAGGCCGGTGACGTGGCAGTCCAGGCACGAGTGCTGGGAGTTGCGCTGCCAGTTGGACCAGAAGAAGGGGTGGTCCGTCGACAGCGCGCCCTGCTTGGACTCGGAGTAGTCCACCCACTCGCCCTTGCCGGTGACGTGGAAGTAGATGGGCAGCACCTGCCAGCGGCCGTCCGGCATCCGGGTGATGGGGTCCTGCATCCGCTTGCCGCCCACCACCCAGTCCACCGGGTACTCGGAGACGGCGCCGGTGGGCCCCTGGGTGCGCATGAAGGAGCGCTCGTCCCGCCGGGTCATCCACGCCTCGCTGGAGTCGCCCTTGTAATGGGCGTTGGCGAAGTCGCCCACCACGAAGCGCGGAGTGGCCGGCGAGAGCGCGCGGGCATGCCAGTCCTTGCTCCACGCGGCGTGCTCCTCGTCATGGCACTCGGAGCACTTCTCCGAGCCCACGTAGCCAGCGGCGGAAGAGAGGAGCTCCTCCTTTGGCGCGGGCGACGAGGCCACTGGCGCCTGGGCCACTGGCGCCTGGGGGGGCGCGACGGGCGGAGTCTTGGCCGCGGCGGGACGCCAGACCGCGGCCCCGGCGGCCAGGAGGAGGAGAACGGAGATCGCGAGGACGAGCGTACGGGAGCGAGGCATGCGGGGGGCGCGCGAGGTGGAGCGGGAAGGTCCTCGTGGGATCAGCCACCCACTGCACACGGTGGGCCAGCGGAGGATCAGCGGGGCCTGCTCCCGGAGCGGGCCACCTCTACCACGGTATCCCTCAGCACCTCCAGGTCCACCGGCTTGTCCAGCACGGCGCACACACCGAGTCGCCGCGCCTCCGTCCGCGTCTCGTCGTCCGCGAAGGCCGAGAGGATGATCACCGGGCAGGAGAGCCCGGCCGCATGAGCCTGGGCGAGCACCTCCAGCCCGGTGCGCCCCGGCATCCGCACATCCGAGAGGATGACGTCCGGCGGCAGCAACGGACCGCCACACACCTGCGTCAGCGCCACGTAGTCGGCCAGCTCGAAGCCGTCCTCCAGCGCCACCACCGCGTAGCCCGCCCGCGCCAGCGCCAGCGTGAGGAGCGCGCGCATCTCGTCATCATCCTCTGCCAGGAGGATGCGCAGGGGGCGGGGTTCGGACGGCAGGGGTGGCATCATGGCGCACGACCAGAGCGGGAGGGGTCAGCCCCTGCACAGCATGGCGCATGCCAGTGTGAACAACCCGACCCGGAGGGGCTCACCCCGTGGGACGCACGGGGCATCCTGCCCCACGGGGCATTGTGCCCCAGGCCTCGGAGCCCGTTTTCCCCACCACCTCCCGGGGGCCCGAGGAGAAGCCCTGGTGGCACGGGCCATGCTCAGGAGGCGACCCCTTTCCTGCTTGCACCCCCATCCTGGCCCATGCCCTCTTCCCTCCCCCACTGACCGTGGACCAGGGCAGGTGTGCGAGTTGTTGGTGGAGCAGGAGCTGTTCTGGGGCCCACGGTCGCTCCCGGATACCCAGGCCGAATGAATCTCGCTCGGAAGATTACCCTCGCCCTCGTGCTGCTCGCCTTCGCCGTCATCGCGGGGCTCGAGACCGTCGAGGTCCAACGAGAGCTGGCCCGCTCGGCGCTGGACATGCAGCATGATCATCGCCTGCTCGGCCACTCGCTGGGCGGCTCCTTCGTCCGAGCCTGGGAGACGGAGGGCGAGGAGCAGGCCCTCACGCTGCTGGCGGAGGCCAACCGCTTCCAGGAGCAGGTGCAACTGAGCTGGCTGTGGTTGGACTCGCCGGAGGCGAGGGAGCTGCCGCGAGCCCAGCAGGAGGAGCTGCTCGCCGGTCGGGACACCTCCCTGGTGGACGACGACATCGGACCGGGCCTGTTGCGCTCCTACACCCCGGTGGTCATCGGTCCGAGGAGAGGCGCCATTGAGATCATCGAGCCCCTCACGGAGCAGCGACTGCACGTGCGCCAGACAGTGGTGGGCACGGCACTGGCCACTTGCGCCATCACCCTGGCCTTCCTGCTGGTGGCCATGGCCATGGGCCGCCGGCTGGTGGGCCGCCCGGTGGAGCAACTCGTGGGGCTGGCACACCGCATTGGCCAGGGAGACCTGGAGGCGCGGGTGAACCTGAAGCAGAAGGACGAGCTGGCCACCCTGGCCGACGCGATGAACCAGATGGCGGCGGGGCTGGCGACCGCGCGCGCGCAGGTGGCGGCGGAGACAGCGGCGCGCCTGGCCACGCTCGAGCACCTGCGGCACGCGGATCGGCTGGGCACGGTGGGCAAGCTCGCCTCCGGCATGGCCCACGAGCTGGGCACCCCGCTCAACGTGGTGCTCGGCCGGGCGAAGATGATTGCCTCCGGAGACGCCGCGGGAGACGAGATACAGGAGTGCGCCCGCATCATCTCCCAGCAGGTGCAGCACATGTCGGGCATCATCCGCCAGCTCCTGGACTTCGCCCGGCGGCGGACGCCCCAGCGGAGCCCGGAGGACCTGGCCGAGCTGGTGGAACGGAGCTTGAAGCTGCTGCGGCCCCTGGCCGCGCGACGCAACATCATCCTCGCCTTCGAGGCCTCGGGCCCGGTGAACCTGCACGTGGATGCCGGGCAGATTCAACAGGCGCTCACCAACCTGGTGGTCAACGGCCTCCAGGCGATGAAGCGCCCGGGCACGCTGCGGGTGAGCCTGGGCTCCGCGCGTGCCCTGCCGCCATCGGACCCGGGTGGCCCGGAGGCCGATTGGGTGCGGCTGGACGTGATGGATGAGGGCGAGGGCATCCCCCCGGAGACGCTCCCCCACATCTTCGAGCCCTTCTTCACCACCAAGGACGTGGGAGAGGGCACGGGACTGGGCCTGTCCGTCTCCTATGGGCTCATCCGGGACCACGGGGGGTGGATCTCCGTGAGCAGTGAGCACGGGCGGGGCAGTTGCTTCTCCATCTTCCTTCCAAAGGAGACCCAGGAGTCACAGGGGGCTGAGGCATGAACGCGACGAAGGGCCGCATCCTGGTGGTCGAGGACGAGCGCGAGATGCGCTCCTTGCTGGAGAAGGGGCTGGCACGGCGGGGGTTCGTCCCGACGGTGCTCGGAAACGCGGACGAGGCCTTCGGTCTGTTGGAGACGGAGGACTTCGACACCGTGCTCACGGACTTGAGGATGCCGGGCATGGACGGGCTGGCGCTGTGCGAGCGCATCGCCCTCAACCGCCCGGACATCCCCGTGGTGGTGGTGACGGCCTTCGGCAGCCTGGAGACGGCGGTGGCCTCCATCCGCGCGGGGGCGTACGACTTCGTCACCAAGCCGGTGGACCCGGACGCGCTGGTGCTGGTGCTGGAGCGGGCGGTACAGCACCGGGCGCTGCGCGAGGAAGTGCGGCGGCTGCGCCGGGCCCTCGGGGCCGTGTCGGCCGACGGGAGCGTGGTGGGCGAGAGCCAGGCGCTGCGCCGGGTGTACGAGCTCATCGACCGGGTGGCGGACTCGGACACCTCGGTGCTGATTACCGGCGAGAGCGGCACCGGCAAGGAGGTGGCCGCTCGTACGCTGCACGCGCGCAGCCGGCGCCACCACGGGCCCTTCGTGGCCATCAACTGCGCGGCCATGCCCGAGCAGCTCCTGGAGAGCGAGCTGTTCGGCCACGCCAAGGGCGCCTTCACCGACGCCAAGGCCGCGCGCACCGGCCTCTTCATCAAGGCCAACGGCGGCACCCTCTTCCTGGACGAGGTGGGGGAGCTGCCCCTGCTCCTTCAGCCCAAGCTGCTGCGGGCGCTGCAGGAGCGCACGGTGCGCCCGGTGGGAGGGGACACGGAGATGCCCTTCGACGCGCGGATCGTCACCGCCACCAATCGGGACCTGGAGCTGGCCGTGGAGGAGGGGCGCTTCCGCGAGGACCTCTACTACCGGCTCAACGTCATCGGCCTGGAGCTGCCCCCGCTGCGCGCGCGCGGCAATGACGTGCTGCTGCTGGCGCAGCGCTTCCTGGAGCACTTCGCCGCCCGTGGCGGCAAGCGCGTGGTGGGGCTCACCCCCGCGGCGGCCCAGCGCCTGCTGGCCTACTCCTGGCCCGGCAACGTGCGAGAGCTGCAGAACTGCATCGAGCGCGCCGTGGCCCTCACCTCCTACGAGCAGCTCACCGTCGAGGACCTGCCAGAGCGCATTCGGGACTACCGCGCCCCCAGCAACAACACCCAGGGAGAGGATGTCTCCGAGCTCGTCTCGCTCGAGGAGATGGAGCGCCGCTACATCCAACGCGTGCTGGAGACGGTGGGCGGCAGCCGGACGCTGGCCTCGCGCATCCTCGGCGTGGACCGCAAGACGCTCTACCGCAAGCTCGGCCGGCGCAACGGTGGCGCCGCCTCCGAGGACAAGGAGGACGCGAAGGATTGAACGGGCTGGACAATCCTCGGGAGTTGGATGAAGGGTGCCCCGCCGCGCAGAGGAGCAGCCGCCATGGCGACGCTGGACCCCGAGCCCATCTTCCCGCACGAATTGCGTGATGCCTGGCCCGCGCTCTCGCGCGAAGAGCGCGTGGAGAGCTTCAAGCTGGTGCCGCACGGCACGGCGGACGACTTCTTCCTCTCGCTGTCCTCGCAGGAGCAGGCGGAGCTCATCCTCGCCATGGCCCCGGGCGAGCGGCGCACGTGGCTGCGGCTGCTCGCCCCGGACGACGCGGTGGACGTCATCCAGTCCGCCCCCGGGGAGGCGCGGGAGCCGCTGCTGAGGGAGCTGGACGAGACCACCCGCCGCGAGGTGCACGCCCTGCTGGCCTACGCCGAGGACGACGCGGGTGGGTTGATGAATCCCCGCTTCGCGCGCGTGCGGCCGGAGATGACCATCGACGAGGCCATCAGCTACCTGCGCAAGCAGACACGCGAGAAGGTGGAGACGGTCTACTACGCCTACGTGCTGGACGGGCAGCAGCACCTGCGGGGCGTGGTGTCACTGCGCCAGCTCTTCCAGGCGGCCCCGGACAAGCGCGTGGTGGACGTGATGAGCCGCGACCTCATCACCGTCTCCGAGGACACCGACCAGGAGGCGGTCAGCCGGCTCTTCGCCGAGCACGGGCTGATGGCGATTCCGGTGGTGGACGCCGAGCAGCGGATGAAGGGCATCGTCACCGTGGACGACATCGTCCAGGTGGTGCAGGAGGAGGCCACCGAGGACATCCAGAAGGTGGGCGGCATGGAGGCCCTCGACGCGCCCTACTTCGAGGTGGGCTTCCTCGCCATGTTGAAGAAGCGGGCGGGCTGGCTGCTCGTGCTCTTCCTGGGCGAGATGCTCACGGCCACGGCCATGGGCCACTTCGAGGAGGAGATTGCCCGGGCGGTGGTGCTCAGCCTCTTCATCCCGCTCATCATCAGCTCCGGGGGCAACTCGGGCAGCCAGGCCACCACGCTCATCATCCGCTCGCTGGCGCTCTCCGAGGTGCGGTTGCGCGACTGGTGGCGCGTGATGCGGCGCGAAGTGGGCGCGGGGCTGGCCCTGGGCGCCGTCCTGGGCTCGGTGGGCATCGCGCGCATCCTCCTCTGGCAGTCCCTCTTCCACAGCTACGGCGAGCACGCCCTGCTGGTGGCGCTGACGGTGGGCCTGTCCCTGGTGGGCGTGGTGATGTGGGGCACCGTCTCCGGCTCCATGCTGCCCTTCCTGCTCCGCCGGCTGGGCTTCGACCCCGCGAGCGCCTCCGCGCCCTTCGTGGCCACGCTGGTGGATGTATCCGGTCTCGTCATCTATTTCACCGTCGCCAGCCTCATCCTGCGCGGGACGCTGCTCTAGGCTATCCAGGGAGTCGCGCGAGGACGGGCCGGGCCCCTCGCTTCACCCCCTGGAGGCACACCTTGAGCACGAACCCCAATCGCTACGACCTGTGGGCGCCGGAGACGCGCGCCAATCCCCTGCCCCTCTACGCGCGCATGCGGGAGGAGGCGCCCCTGGTGCGGCTGTTCGACCCCCACCAGCAGCTGCCGGTGTGGGTGGCGACCCGCTACAAGGACGCGGTGGAGCTGCTGAGAGACCCGCGCTTCACCAAGGACATGCGCAAGCTCCCCGAGGCGTCGCGCGCCCGGCAGATCCGGACCGACACGATGCAGGCGCTCAACCAGCACATGCTCATGGCGGATCCGCCGGACCACACGCGCCTGCGCACGCTGGTGTCCAAGGCCTTCAACCCGCGCCGCGTGGAGGACCTGCGCCCGCGCATCACCGCCATCGCCACCCAGCTCCTGGACTCGGTCCAGGCGAATGGCTCCATGGACCTGCTGGACGCCTTCGCCTTCCCCCTGCCCATCACCGTCATCGCCGAGCTGCTCGGGGTGCCGGTAGAGGACCGGGACCAGTTCCGCGATTGGACGACCACCATCTTCACCCCACCCGTCGGGGGGAACTTCGAGCCCATCCAGCGGGCCGGCATGCAGTTCGTCCAGTACTTCCAGGGCCTCCTGGCGCGCCGCCGGGCCGACCCGCGCGACGACCTGCTCACCGCGATGATGGCCGCCGAGGAGCAGGGAGACAGGCTCTCGCCGATGGAGCTGATGAGCATGCTCTTCCTGCTGCTGGTGGCGGGCCACGAGACGACGGTGAACCTCATTGGCAACGGCACCTGGGCGCTGCTCACGCACCCGGAGCAACTGGAGCGGCTGCGCGCCAACCCGGCCCTCATCGACTCGGCGGTGGAGGAGATGCTGCGCTACCGGGGCCCGGTGGAGACCTCCACCTTCCGCTTCGCTCCGAAGGACATCGAGTTCCGCGGCCAGGTGATTCCCGAGGGAGAGGGCGTGGTGGCCTCGCTGATGGCGGCCGACCACGACCCCGAGCAGTTCTCCGAGCCGGAGCGGTTCGACATCACCCGCGAGCCCAACCGGCACATCGCCTTCGGCTTCGGCATCCACTTCTGCCTGGGCGCGCCGCTGGCCCGGCTCGAGGCCACCATCGCCATCAATCTGATGCTGGAGCGCCTGCCGCGCCTGCGCTTCGCCGTGGACCCGGCCGAGCTGCGCTGGCGCGACGGCATCCTCGTGAATGGCCTGCAGCGCCTGCCCGTGGCCTTCTAGCCCGGAGCCCTCGGGGCCCCGGGCCATGGGAGGCACGGGGCCTCAGAGCGCGTAGGAGGCGTAGCAGGTGCCCACCGGGCCGCTGCCGGTGGTCGACGCGTTCGGCGCGGACAGCCACGCCCCCTCGGAGCCGCACTGGTGCCACTGCAGGTCGCCGCTGGACTGCACGCACGTGCGCGCCGGCACGTACCTGCCCAGCGTGGCCGAGCTGCACCACGGCCACGAGGCCGTGCAGTTGGTGGGCTTGGTGGTGGTGCCCGCGGTGAAGGTGCCGTCGGCCTGGCACTGCCGCCAGATGGCATCCGAGGAGCTCTGCACGCACACGCCCACGGCCACGTTGGCGTCCACCGTGCCCGAGTAGCACGTGACGGTGGTGCCGGTGCCCCAGGCGTACTCGCCCTTGAACTGGTTGTACTTCACCGCCACCAGCGACGAGCCGCCGATGTCGGTGCGGCCGCACTGGATGGCGTACGCGCCCACCCACGGGGTGTACGTGTAGAGCGCCGCGGTGGCCTTGTTGACCGGCGTCACCGAGCACGGATCCGAGGTGCTCTTCGTCACGCCCGGCTTCCACCCGGAGATGGTGGCCCGGCCCGCCTCCAGGTCCGTGAGGTAGCCGCGCATCTTCTTGGCCGAGCACTCAATCTGGTTGCCAAAGCCCGCGTAGGACACGGTGCACCCACCGCTGTCCGGGCAGCCACAGCCGGTGGCCTTGGCCAGATTGGTGGAGGTGCCGCTGGTGATGAGGCTCGACTCCGTCTGGATGCGCGCCAGCATGTAGAGCGGGCTGATGGTGTACGCCTTGGAGCGCTCCACGATGAGCGCCGCCGCCGTCTTGTTGCTCCAGGCAGGGTCCTTGTAGGTGGCCAGGTACGAGCCCTTCTGCTGCAGGAACGCCTGCACCTGCGCGGTGGTAATCCACTGCCCGCCGGTGATGTCCGAGTCCTCGAGCAGCCGATGCATGTCGTACTCGGTCGTGGCCTCCTCGAGCACCTGGCCCGTGAGCTCATCCACCACGACCTCGTCCTGGGAGGGGCCACAGCCCGCCAGGTACAGCGCCGGCATCAAGAACAACGTGTATCGGAGATTCATCGCGTGCCTCGGTTGGGGCCAAGGAGCCGGGCGGGGGGAGCCCGACCCCACGACAGGGGGAGGACGCGCGTCTTAGCACCAGCCCGGAGACTTCCTGGAATTCCTTCATGAGGAGGAATGTCCAGGAGACGTCAGGAATAGGACTGGAGCGGCAGGGTGGCTGGACTCAGAACGGGAGGAGGGTGACGTCGACCGCCAGGAAGATGGAGGCGCGCACCGCCGTCTCGGTGGTGGTGCTGGTCACGGTCTCCACGCCGCCCTCGGGCGTGGTGCGCGTGGTGGTGGTGGTCACCTCACGGCCACCCGGGACCAGGGAGACTCCGGCGCCGATCAGGAACGGCGAGCGGGGTGTCGTCCCCAGCCCGAGCCCGAGCGTCCCGTAGAAGCCCGGCCCGAACACCTGCGCGAAGCTCACCCGGGACGGGTTCTCCACGGACGTGCGGGTCGCCCCCGTCTGGGTCTCGTTGTCGAGCCGGACAGCGGCCAGGTTTCCCAGGTCGAGGACCGAGGCCATCACGCCCAGGTGCACGTTGTCGCTCACCGGTCCGGCGGCATGCACGCCCACCGGCGCGATGAGGCCGAGGATGGGACTGTTGGTGACCTGGGTGCCGTCATCCAGCCACTCGAAGCCGCCGGAGACCCCCAGCAGGGCATTGAGGGACACGGTGAAGCGCTCGAACTTGCCCTGGTAGCCCCCCACCGGTGCCGCCGCCGTTTCGAGCGCCTTGGCCACATGATCGCTCGTCGTCGCGTTCGCCAGCTCCACCACGAAGGGCATGACCTGGCCCACCGCCGGGGGGAGCTGGAGCTCCGGCACGTGTGTCCTCAGGCTCACGAGCAGGTCGCTCAGCGCCAGCGCGAGGGGACCCGGCCGCAGGTCATCCATCGCGTGCTCGCCAAATCGCGCCACCTCCCGCGCCACCAGGAGCGGCCGCGTCTGGGTGGCGCTCAGCCCGGCCCACCGCTGGCCGCCCTCGATTCCCAGTTGGATGAACACGGACACCGAGCGCGAGACCTGGACTCCCAGGTCCAACGCCTTGGAGCCCTTCGGGTCATCGCGGAGCTGCTGGATGGCCGAGGAGATGTCCACCACCTCGTGCAGCGCGCTGTCGATGAAGTTCAACCCCGTGGCGAAATCCCCCTCCGAGAGAGTGATGTGCTGGAGCTTCTCGAACGACAACAGCGTGCCGAGGGCATGGTGCCGCCACCTGATGTCGTCCGGGGCCGCCAGGGGCAGTCGCTCCCAGCCACTCTGCCGCTGGATGGCCTCCATCAGGCGGGAGCCCACCTTGATGACCTCCATCAACTCCGAGCAGGGCCCCGTGGCACAGGCGAGCTGCACATGCTGGAGGTTGCGCGAGAGCTCCAGGGGGTGCCGGCTCGACTTCGACTCCCGGTAGAACGACAGGCCCAGGCGGGCCGCGGTCAGCTCGGGCACGCGCGCGGACGGCTTGCAGGCGGTCTGCTCGAGGAGCGCATCGGGCAGATCCTCCAGGTCACGCTGCGCGGCGGCCTGGATGTAGGCGCCCATGGCCGCGAGCTGGAGCTTCACATCCAGATCGCCCAGGGCCACGCACACGTTGCGGTAGTACGGCCGCGCCTTGCCCTCGCACAGCGTCTTCTTGAGCTGCTGAGACAGGTAGAGGATGGACTCGGCCTTGGCGCGTCCCACCACGAACGTCGTCATTCCCGCGACGAGGTTCGCCTCCAGTGCCTGCCAGGGCCCGGCGGCGAGCTCCTCGGCTCCGGACTTGAGCCCGCTCACCCCGGTGAAGAGGCCCCGGAGCGTCGTCTGGTTCAGGGCAAGCTGGTCCATGACGAAGAGCACTTCGGGGAGCTGGCCGTGGAACGCCCTCAGGTTCTGGATGTCCTGACCCTCGAGCCGCCGCAAGGCGATGGCCTCACACGTCTTCTTGAGGGCGCTCAGCGACGCGACCGCCTCCCCGGCCCTGGCCTTGTCATTGCCCAGGGAAGAGACCGCGGCCACCAGCGACTCCACCACGAACCGCTCGGCGGCTCGCGCCGGGGCGAGGCTCGTGGGGGGAAGATCGGTCACGTTGCCGGGCTCGAACCTCGACGTCCGGAGGTCCGCGCAGAACCTGTTCAGCGCCAACGCGAAGCGGTCCTGCTCCAGGGGGACGGAGGGAATGACGAGCCGTCCGGTCTCCGCGCACTCCTCCTCGCTCGCGGTGTTCGCACGCGCGGAGAGCGGGACGAGGAACAGGGACAGCACCAGGCACAACGGGCGTGCAAGCCTTCGAGACATCAAGAGACTCCAAGTTGGGAGAGGACCGCCTCCAGCAACTTCGGGGGGTTGATCATTCCGGCGCCAGTCGTGACGTCCGGCCCCACCTCGCCCAGGTCGGTGGCGGTGGACAGGAGGAGCTCCGGGAGCGAGCGCCCGACTTCGGTGACATTCAATCCGTGCTTCTTCGCCGCGGAGAGCACGAGCGCGCAGACACCGGACACGAGGGCGGTCGCGCCGGAGGTGGCGCCCCGCCAGTTCTTGATGCCGAGGGAGGTGCTCACCCGGAGGTCCTGACCCGGTGCGGCGAGGTCGACGAACGGGCCGAAGCGTCCGCCGGAGAGGGGCGTCAGCTGGCGCGAGAGCGCGGCCACGGAGATGACCTCGGGCACGTTCTCGGGAAACGCGGAGGTCAGCGTCTCGTCATTGCCAGCGGCGCCCACCACCACGCGCCCGAGGGCCTGCGCCTCCCGGAGGACATCCCAGATGGCCTGCGAGACCTCCGGCATGACGAAGCTGCACGAGATGATGTCCGCGGACTCGATGGCCACCCGCAGCCCTGACTCCACCTTGTAGAGGAGGGGCTCTCCGTTCACCCCGGCGACGTTGATGCTGAGGAGGCTCGCCCCGGGAGCCACGCCCGGTGCGTGCTTGTGGCTGGATGCGGCGAGGCTGGCACACGCGGTCCCGTGGCCGTTGCTGTCATCCCAGGGAGAGCTCTCCCGGCCCTGGTAATCGACATGTTGGATGCGCTCTCCCCGAAGGCCGACGACGTCATCCACCCCACCATCGAGGATGGCGATCACCACGCCCTCGCCGCGGGTCTCCTCCCACAACGAGGAGACCTGGAGTGCGGCGAGGTGCCAGAAGGGCTCCTCGAACCCGGCACCCGGTGCCCAGGCCACCTTCTTGGGACTCATGTACCCTCCCCTGTCGACCTCGGGCCCGCGCCTCTGTCCGAGGTGGCGGACGACTCTACGCCTGGGCCATCATCGAGCGAAACACACTCAGCGCTTCAGGCGGCGCCGGGCCCGCTCCCGCGCGGCTTCCAGCGCCGAGTCCACGCCGCCTTCCGTCTCGCGCGTCGCCTCGCCCGAAGCGGCGGCTGGGGCCTCCGGCGCGGTGCCCTTCCCACTCTCCCTTGGGGGTGGGCGCACGGCGGCCGAAGCCGACAGGCCCGGCACCACCACGGCCTCCGCCGAGGGAGCCACCGCGCGCCTCGGCCTCGGACCGGAGAGGAAGCGGCGCACCGCCACCTCCGACAGCAGCACCGCCACCGCCAGCCCCACCAGCCACGGCGCCAGCACCACGCGCCCCTCCGACTCCGGCGCCTCCGCGAAGAGGCCGGCCATGGACAGCCGCTCCATGCCACCGCCCACGCCCGCGACAGCGCGCAGCACCTCCAGTCCCTCCTGGGCGTTGCCGGGCTCGAACTCGGGCGCGTAGGGCAGCGCCACGGGAGGGGCCCGCAGCACCCGCGTCCCCAGCTTCACCACCGGGTGCCACGTGCCGCTGCCCGGCAGGGTGTACTCGGCCGCCACCCGGTCCTCGTCCTCCCAGCGCATGGGCACCTCCACCGGCGTGCCCCGCCCGTCCCCAGGCAGCAGCACCAGCGAGGGCAGCGCACCCGGCAGGGCCTCTCCCGGCGCGAAGTCCAGTGTCACCCGCAGCAGGTTGCCCCGCCGCTCCGAGCGCGCCACCGCCTCGCCCGCCTCGCCCGCCCCTTCCATCGTCCAGCGCACCATGCCCTCCAGCGCCGCGCGCAGGCCGCTCCAGGAGCGCAGCTCGCCGGTGAACTCCCCGTCCACCTCCGCCATGAGGGCCGCCACCCGCCCCGCCCCGCGCGGCCACAGCGCCAGCACCGGCGCCGCGTTGTCGTCGAGTGTCCGCAGGGCCACGCTCGCGCGCGGCCGCAGGTACGTGAGGTTGTAGCCGCCCACCTGGGGCAGCCCCACCGCCGGCAGCCTCCCGAGCAGCGGCAGGTCCGGCGCCGCCTCCAGCGACGCGGGCTCGTCCACGAAGGTGGCCCGCGCCACGGCGATGGTCTCCTGGCTGAAGATGCGCGGGAGGCTCGTCGCGTCCTCCGCGAAGTAGATGCGGCCTCCACCCCTCGCGGCGACCTCCTTCAGCAGCTCCGCGTCCGGGTCCTTCTCCGTCCCCAGGCCGATGACGGACACCGTCACCTTCTCGCCCTGCAGCTCCCGCAGCGTCTTCAGGTAGTCGTCCGGCTCCTCCGAGTCCGCCGCGTCCGAGAAGAGCAGCACGTGCCGGGTGACCTTGTCGCTCTGGAGGATTTCCTTCCGGCCCACGCGCAGGGCCTCGCCCACGTAGATGCCGCCTCCGCCGCTGAAGCCCCGCGACACCTCGTCCAGCGGCAGGCCGTTCTCCACCGGGCTCAGCGGAAAGATTTCGTGCGCCTCGGTGTCCACCATGTGGACGGACGCCTCGTCCTTCTCGTTGAGCAGCGTGAGCGCCCCCACCACGCCCTCGGCGGCCAGCTCCATCTTCGTGCGCCCGTCCGGCACCTGCATGCCCATGGAGCAGCTGCAGTCCATCAGCACGCTCATGGCCAGCGCGGTGCGGCGCTGCTCCTCGCGCATCTCCAGGGACACCGGCAGCAGCGGCTCCACCGGAGAGCGGCGGTAACCGCCCTCGCCGAAGCTGGCCCGGCCGCCCGTCATCACCAGCCCGCCGCCGGCCTGCTCCACGTAGGTGGCGAGCACGTTCAACCCCGGCTCGCCCAGCCGGTTCGCGTCCACGTTCTCCAGCACCACCGCGCCCACGCCATCCAGCGCGTCCATCGTCACGGGGAAGGGCGCGCGCACCTCCAGCAGCAGCCCCGCCGAGCGCAGCGCCTTGGCGAGCGTGCCCTCGGGCTGGTCCGTGAGCAGCATCACCCGAGGCGGGCCCTCCACGCGCAGCACCGCCTGCCCGACGTCGTTCTCCACCACTCCGTCGCCCGGCGCCTCCACCGTCAGCCGGTAGGCCACCAGCCCCGGCTCGTCCACCAGGTCGCGGAAGGGCAGCAGGTTGGGCCCGGTGTGGAACTCGAAGGGCCCCTTCACCAATACGTGGCCATTGCGCTCCAGGCGCACCGTGCCGGTGATGGGCGCCGAGGCCTGCACCACCCCGGTCATCTGGAAGGGCTCGCGCGCCGTCACCGAGGCCGGCACGTCCAGCGAGAGGACGGCCAGGTCCAGCGGCGAGTCCTCGCGGGCCACGTGGCGGAAGTCCACGGCGATGCCCCGGGCCGCCAGTCGCCGGGCCGCGCCGCGAGCATCCGCGCCCGTGGCCCGACCGTCGGACACCACCAGCACCCGGCCCGTGCGGCCTGGAGGAATGAGGCCTCCCGCCGCAGTCCAGCGCCGCCGACAGGTCCGACGCCTCCGCGTCCACTGGTCGGGTGAAGCCGCCGAAGCGCCCCGCCTCGCGACAGCGGCTGCTCCACCCGAGCCTCGCGCCCGAAGGAGATGACGCCCACCCGGTCCCCGGGCCGCCGCTGCGACTCCAGCAGGCCCACCAGCTCCGAGGCCACCCGTCCCGCGTCCGCTGGCATGGAGCGCGAGCGGTCCACCACCATCACCACGTCACTGCCCGCGTGGCTGAGCACCAGCTCGGGACCGGCGAGCGCGCCCACCGTGAGCAGCAGCAGCGCCCAGCGCAGGGCCATGGGAGGGCCAGGGCGCCGGCCCCGCTTCCACAGGAAGAGGCCCAGCGGCACGAGTAGCACCAGCGCCTGGGGCAGGGAGAAGCTCATGCGTGGAGGAACCGGGCTCCCGGGGAGACAGGTACACCATGCTACCAGGGTCTGGCCGTCCAAGGGGGGTGACCCCGGGGCCCGTCTTCATCGGAGCACCTCCCTTGTGCTTTCCTCGGCGGAGCGTCCATGAGCCCCCTCCCCTTCGCCCCACCGCCCTCCCGCCCCACGGAGTTCCGGCAAGCGCTCTACGCCGGGGCCCTCTTCAAGCTGGCCCCGAGCGAGGCATCGATGCGGCTGGCGCGCGAGGTCTTCGAGCTGCTCGCGGAGACCTTCCAGGACGTGGGAGACCCGCGCGAGGCGCAGTTCCGGCTACCGGCGGCGGAGCACCTCGAGCGCCTGGGGCGCGTGCGCCAGGTGCTGACCGGGGAGGCGCGCTTCCTCGCGGGCGCTCGCGCGGTGCTGGCGGCGGCGGGACAGGCGCCGGACGAGTACGCCCTCGACAAGCCGCGGCTCCGCGGCGTCCTGCACCGGGGGCATGAGATTGAAGCGGCCGCGCCCGTCTACTTCGCCCACCGCGACACCTGGTACGCCAATCCTCGGGCACAGCTCAACTGGTGGCTCGCGCTCCACGACGGCACCGAGGAGGAGACGTTCACCTTCTTCCCCGAGGCCTTCGACCAGCCGGTGCCCAACTCCTCCTCCACCTTCGACTACCAGACGTGGCGCACCCAGGCGGGGTGGCAGAACCCGAAGCGAGCGGCGAGCGCCGCGTACCCCACGTCCCTCGTCCCACTCGACGGGCTCCAGGAGCGGGGTTTCGCGTGCCGGACGGGCGAGGTGCTCGTCTTCTCCGCGGCGCACCTGCACCGCACGCGACCACACGCCTCGGGGCGCACACGCTTCAGCGTCGACTTCCGCTCCGTCCACCTCGAGGATCACCGCCAGGGTCTCGGTGCTCCCGACGTGGACAACCGCTCGACCGGCTCGACGCTCGAGGAGTACGTCCACCCCGCGGCGGCTCCCGCCGGAGGCGCATCCTGAGCCCGCCCACCGGCACCTTCTGGGAGCACTTCCGAGCCGTCGCCGCCGCGCATCCCCACCGGGTGGCGCTGGAGTCGGAGGGCAACCGCCTCACCTACGCGGAGCTGCTCCAGCGTGCCACCGCGCTCGGGGCGCACCTGCGGCGGCTCGGGGCGGGACCCGAGTGCATCGTCGGGTTGTTCCTCGAGAAGTCCCCCGAGTACGTCATCGCCCTGCTGGGTGTGTGGGCCGCGGGAGCGGCGTTCGTGCCGTTGGAGCCCACGCTGCCCCCCGCGCGGATTGACTTCATGGCGCGCGACTGCGGGCTCGGGCTGGTGGTGGCGCGGCGGGGTGCGGAGCCCCGGCTGGAAGGAGTGGAGGCCCGCGTCGTGCGGCTCGAGGACGTGCCGGAGAGCGCTCCGACCGGCGAGACTCCGAGCGGGTCCTCGCACCCCGAGGACCTCGCCTACGTCATCTACACCTCCGGCACCACGGGTACACCCAAGGGCGTGCTCGTACCGCACCGGGGGCTCGTCAACCTGCTGCTCGCGCAGATCGAAGCCTTCGCGCTCGACGAGACGAGCCGCGCCATCCTCTACCTGTCGACGAGCTTCGACGCGTCGCTGTCCGACATCGGCACGGCGCTCTTGTCCGGCGCGACGCTCTGCCTGCCACCCGCGCACGCGCTCCAGCCCGGGCCGGGACTCGTGGCGCTGCTCAACGGGTGGCGCATCACGCACGCGGACCTGCCCCCCTCGCTCCTGCGGATGTTCGAGCCGGAGGCCCTGGCCGCCACCCTGCGGGTCCTCGTCATCGGCGGAGAGCCCTGTCCTCCCGAGGTGGTCCGACGCTGGGCACGTCACCTGCGCGTGGTGAACGTCTACGGCCCCACCGAGGCCACCATCTGCACCAGCCTCTGCGCGTGCGATCCGGAGACGTGGACGCGCCCGCTGCTCGGTCAGCCCATTCCCAACATGTCCTGGCATGTGCTCGATGCGCGAGGCGAGCCCGTGCCACCGGGCACTCCCGGGGAGCTGTACCTCGGAGGCGTGGGGCTGGCGCGCGGGTACGTGAACCGCCCCGAGCTCACCGCGGCCCGCTTCGTCGAGCGGGGCGGCGAGCGCCTCTACCGCACGAGCGACCGTGTGGTGGAGCACCCGAACGGGGAGCTGGAATTCCTCGGCCGCGTGGATCGCCAGCTCAAGCTCCGGGGCCTGCTCATCGAGCCGGAGGAGGTGGAGGCGCACCTGCTGCGCCATCCAGGTATCCAAGACGTGGCGGTCCTCAAGCGCCCGCTCGTCCCGGACGGGGAGAAGGCGCGCGCCGTGCTGGTGGCGTTCGTCGTGCCCCGCCTCCCCGGGGAGACTCCCGCGCCGGACGCGCTGCGCGCGCACCTGTCGGGCGTGCTGCCCCGGTGGATGCTACCGCAGCGCTTCGAGCCGCTGGAGCGCCTGCCCCGCACCGTGACGGGGAAGGTGGACTTCGAGGTGCTCTCGCGCCTGCCACTCTCGGCCCGGCGGGAGGCGGACGGAGTGGTCCCTCCCGCCACCGGGCCGGAGCGGCTGCTGTGTGAGCTCTGGGAGGATGTGCTGGGCGTGGCGCCCGTGGGCGTGACGGACGACTTCTTCGCGCTCGGCGGGGACTCGCTCGGGGTGCTTCAGGTCGTCGCGGCGGCCGAGGCGCTCGGGCTCCCCCTCCGTCCAGCCGCGATGCTCGCGCACCCGACCATCTCCGAGCTGCTGGCCCACATGGGAGCCGGAGGACCGGAGCAGCCGTCCACGGATGGAGGCATGAGCGCGGACGAACTGCGCGCGGACGTCGCACTGGGGCCCGGTTGGGAGGCCCTCCTGCACACCGCCCGCGAGCGGCCAGCGGCATCTCCTGGTGGAGACCTGCTGCTCACGGGAGCCACGGGGTTCTTCGGCTCGCGGCTGCTGCACGAGCTGCTCCGGCGCACCAAGGCCCGGGTGCTCTGCCTCGTGCGGGCCCGGGATGACCAGGAAGCCCGGGAGCGCCTGCTGGGCGCACTCGAGGCACAAGGCACGCCGCCCTCGCGGGAGGAGGCCGCGCGTCTGGTAGCGCTCCGGGGAGACCTGGCACGCCCGCGCTGGGGGCTCGACGAGCTCGAGTGGGAGCGGCTCACTCGCGAGGTCGGCCACATCTACCACTGCGCGGCCCACGTCAACATGGTGCTCCCGTACCGCGCGCTGCGCGAGGCGAACGTCGGAGGCACCGAGCAGGTGCTGCGCCTGCAGGCGGAAGGGGCACGCAAGTCGCTGCACCACATCTCCACCCTGTCGGTGTTCGTGTCGACGGACAGGAATACCGGGCGCCTGGAGGAGACGGACGCACTGGAGGGCCCCCAGCGCATCTTCGGCGGGTATGCGCAGAGCAAGTGGGCGGCCGAGGCGCTCCTGCGCTCCGCTCGGGGCGAGGCCGGGCCCATCACGTACTACCGGCTGGGCCTCATCACGGGCGACACGCGCACGGGGCGCGCCTCCGCGAGCGACTTCCTGTCCCTGTTCTTCCGAGGGGTGGCCTCGCTCGGCTGCATCCCGCGCGGTGCGGGCGAGGGGCTCGCGGTCGACATCACCCCCGTGGACTACGCCGCCGCGGCGGTGGCCCACCTGTCCCTGCACGCGGCCCCGGCGGAGGGCTCGTCCACCTTCCACCTCGCCAATCCCCGGCCATTGTCGCTGCCCGTGCTGGTGGACGCCCTGCGCTCCTTTGGAATCCCCCTCGCCACCGTCTCCGAGGAGGAGTGGCGGGCCCGGCTCGCCGCGCTCGCACGGGAGGAGGTGGGCTCATCCGAGGCCGCCGCGTACCTGGCGCTCTGCCGGGGCCTGTCCGGGGGCGCCTTCGAGCGACACCGGACGATGGATCTCTTCCAGGCGACGGGGGCGGAATTCGGCATGGAGCACGCGCGCGCGGGGCTGGAGGGCTCGGGGCTCTCGTGCCCACCGGTCACCGAGGCGCTGCTGCACACCTATCTTGGGTATACGTTCGCGCGGGAAGCAGAGGGCACAGCATGAGCACGAGGAGCATTCGAGGGGCGAGCAGCGTGCGCCAGGGGACGGGCATGGTGCTCGGGAAGTTCATGCCGCCGCATCTCGGGCACGTCTTCCTGGTGGAGTTCGCGCGCGAGTACGTGGCGGACCTCACGGTGGTGGTGGGCACGCTGAAGGCCGAGCCCATTCCCGGGGAGCTGCGCCACGGGTGGATGCGCGAGCTCTTCCCGGACACGCGGGTGGTGCACCTGACGGACGAGAACCCGCAGTACCCCCACGAGCACCCCCAGTTCTGGGACATCTGGCGAGACAGCCTGCGGCGGGTGCTGCCGGGCCGGCCGGACTACGTGTTCGCCTCCGAGGAGTACGGCGCGAAGCTGGCCGAGGTGTTGGGGGCCGAGTTCATCCCGGTGGACATCGCGCGGGGGGCGGTGCCGGTGAGTGGCACGGCAATCCGGAATGACCCGTGGAAACACTGGGACTACCTGCCGAGGTGCGTGCGGCCCTACTTCGCTCGGCGAGTGTGCGTCTTCGGCCCGGAGTCGACGGGGAAGACGACGCTGTCGAAGCAACTGGCGGAGCACTTCAAGACGGTGATGGTGCCGGAGTACGCCCGACTGCTGCTGGAGCCGCGGGGAGGCAAGGTGGAGCTGGCGGACATGCCGCGCATCGCACGGGGGCAGGCGGCGGCGGAGGACGCGCTGGCGCGGAGCGCGAACCGGGTCCTCATCTGCGACACCGACGTGCTGGAGACGAGCATCTGGAGCGAGGTGCTCTTCGGCGAGTGCCCGGCGCCCATCCTCCAGGAGGCGGAGCGCCGTGACTACGACCTCTACCTGCTGACGGACGTGGATGTGCCGTGGGTGGCGGACCCGGTGCGCTACCTGCCGGACGAACGCACCTCGTTCCTCGAGAGCTGCGAGAACGCCCTGCGCTCGCGGGGCCGACGCTACGTGAAGCTGAGCGGCTCGTGGGACGAGCGCTTCAAGAAGGCGCGAGCGGCGGTGGAGTCGCTCCTCGTGCCCGAAGGCGGAGAGTTGCTCACTTCGCTTCCGCGCGCCGGGTGAGGGAGAAGTCCGCGAGCAGCGCCGCCAGCAGCACCAGCAGGGGCCAGCGCGCCCGGCCTGAAGAGGACTCGCCCCCGTCGTCATCGCCCTCGGCTTCAGCGGGCCTGTCGCCCTCGCCACGCCCGCGCAGGTCCGACTCGCGGGCATCCAGCGCGAGCACCTCCACCGCATCCACCGGCTCGCCGTCCCGCTCCAGCACGTAGCGGCCGGGCACCGCGGGCGGGGGCAGGCTCAAGGCGCCCGCGCCGAAGAGGGGGCGGTTCCCCTCGGGTCCCGCCAGCGTGTAGCGAGCGCCCGCCACCGTCACCAACGACAGGGGCTCGCCGAGGGAGAGCTGCCGCCGGGGGAAGCCCTCCTGGGCGCGCCGAGCCTCGCGCAGCAGGTTGCCCAGCAGCACCGGCCACGCGGCCGTGCGCTGCACGTTGGAGCGCGCGAGGTCCACGTTGAGGTGGACGCGGCCCTCCTCCTCGGAGAGGAGCACCACGGTGCCCGCCGTCACCAGGGGCCGACCCGGGGGAGCCTCGCTGCCGGCCGCCCAGCGCACGCCGCCCAGTTGCACATCATCCAGCAACGGGTGGCCCTTCTCCGCGAAGAAGGGGCCCACGAAGGTGCGCACCGTGCCGCCCGCGCCCACCGTCACCCGCGCGTCCGTCCCCCGAGGGCCGAGCACCACGGCTCCCTCGCCGGGACCCTGCTCCACCTCGGGGGCCACCGCGAGGAAGCGCTCCAGCGCCGAGCGCGCCTGCGCATCCAGCCCCTCGGCCAGCGCCACGCGCACCCGACGCTCCGGGGCGGGCGGGAGGCGGGCCTCGCCGTCCTCGGGCAGCGCGTCCGGGGGCAGGGACACCTCCACGTCCCCGGCGTTCTCGAAGGTGAGGCGCAGCGTGGCCGCGCCCGCCTCGGGCAGCCGCATGCGCTCGCGCCGCTCGGTGCCCTCCTTCGCTCCAGGGCCGGGCCGGGCCACCACGCTCACCTGTGTCTCCTCCGGCCCCGCGCCAAAGCGTGCCAACCGCAGCGTCACCGTGGCCGTGGAGCCCTCGTCGCGGCGCCACGCGGACACCAGCGCCACGTTGTCCCGAGGCGCGCCCAGGGCCGTCCACCGCACCGCCGGGGGCACGGCCGCGCCCTGCGCGGGCATGGCATCGGTGAGGAAGTGCACCCGCCTGCCCGGACCCGCCAGTTCCTGCGCCCACAGCAGCGTGGGGGCCACGTCGTGGTCCGCTCCGAGCGCGCGGAAGGACTCCAGGGCGGCCAGGGCCCGCGAGGGATCCGCCTCGGGCCCCGCCAGCACGCGCGGCACCGTGCCGCTGACCAGCACCGTCACTTGCGTGGCCTTCTCCTCCTCCACACGGCGGGCAGCCTCGGCGCGCACCTTCTCCAATACGGGGCGCCCGTCGGGCCCGCGCGCGGACAGCGAGAGGCTGCCGTCCACCACCAGCACCAGGTGCCGCGCCCGCGCCGCCTCGCCGAAGCGCACATCCGCGAGGAAGAGGGCCGCGGCCACCACCGCGAGCGCCTCCAGCAGCAGCGAGGCCTCGCGGGTGAAGCGCTCGAAGCGGGGGCCGGCCTCGGCGCGAGGGCGGGGCGAGCGCCAGAGGAAGAGGGCGCTCACCACCACCGGCTTCTGCTTGCGCCGGAGGAAGTACGCCGCCACCAGCGGCACCAGCGCGCCGAGCGCCAGCAGGCCCCAGGGAAAGCCGAAGCTCATGCCGCCCCCGCCGCGACGGGGAGGCAAGTCCCCGCCCCCACCTCCTTGTCGTCTCATGCATGCAGGCGTCCTCTCGGCGAGTATACGAGGGATTGCCCGTTCATTGCCGGGGCAGGGAGCGAACGGGGAGCGGTGCCCTAACCGAGCCTCCTGACACCGGCCAGCCCGACATGCTTCCGCTCATTCCATTGAGTCGGGGTAGTCGCTGCTATGGGGCCAGAGCCACATTAGGGATCAAACGAGGTGGAACACATGGGTTACTCCTGCTCCTCCCGCTTCTTGCATCTGTTCGCACGGGCTACCGCTCGGCAGCGTATGCGAACCAGCGCTCGGGCTACCGTCCACTCCCGACGGGCTTGGGGTATCGCTCGCGGAACTCAAGGGCCCGCCGATCGTACTCGTGTTCTATCCAGCTAACTTCACTCCGGTCTGCACTGGCGAACTGGAAATCTTCAACAAGATCCTCCTGCGCTCAGCCGATTTGGCGCGCGGGTGTTCAGCCCCTCCGTCGACTCTTCGTAGACGCACATCGCCCGCACCACGAAGTTCCCCACATCCAGATTCCGCTCCTGTCGGACTTCCATCCCCCTGGCACTACCCACCACGAGAAGGGGCGCACCGCATGCAGCCTGCTCACCGCCAACGTGATGCCTGCCAGCGACACTCCGCTTGTGAACGAGAAGTGGGCCGAACCCCGGTCCTCCGGGCCGATGCCTCGCCGACGGAACTAGGAGCGTGTCGGGGAATCGGCCAGAGGGACAGTGGCGCATAACAGGCGCCATATGGCGCTACAGGCCCAGTGGTCATGGGGGGAGGACGAAGCGACCTACTCGTCGTGCCGCCTCGCGGCGACCTCGCCGCTACGCGGCCTGCGCGGCCAGGCTGGGAAGCTCCCAGCCCTGCTTCCACATCTTCTTGAGGTTGTGGACGGCGCACGCCAGCGAGAATTCGCCTTGCACCTTCAGCAGGCCCCGCAGCGAGAAGCGTGGCAGGACTGTGTTCTTCACCTGCCCAATCACCGGCTCGGCCGTCACCTTGCGTCGCGCGTATGCCTTGCGTCCCCGCTTCGTCAACAGCTTGCGCTTCATCCGCTCCTTGAAGCTCAGGCCAGCCGGCGGGCGTCCTCTCGGAGCCGGCGGCGCCTCCTCCCCATGCTTGTCGCGCCCGGTGGCGACGAAGCACTCCACGCCCTTGTCCTCCACCTTCTCAATGTCCTCCTGGCACAGGTAGCCCGAGTCCGCGCTCAGCTCCTCGGGCACCAGCCCCGTGTTGGCCTCCACCTGCTCCACCATGGGCGCCAGCTGACGTGCGTCGCTGCTGCTCTGCCCAACCTCCTGCGCCACTACCAACTGCGTGTCCGCGTCCACCGCCACCTGCGCGTTGTAGGACTGCTGGAAGGCGCCTCCCTTGGGCATGATTCGCGACTCGGGGTCGGTGAAGTTGTACTGCGCCTTCTCGCGAGGGCTTTGCCTCCTCGGGCTGCTTCCCCTCGGCCTCGGCCTTCTTCCTGGCCTGCTCCTCCAACTCCTGCTTCGCCTGGCCAATCCTCTCCCGCCGCTTCTCCTTCTCCACCGCCAGCGCCACCTTCTTCTCCGCCTCCACCTGGCGCGCCGCCTCTCGCAGCCGCTCGGCGCGCTTCTTCGGGTCCTTCATCTCCTCGGGCAGCTCGTCCCCACGCCGTCCCTTGCCGTAGCGCTCGTCCTCCTGTGCATCCAGCTCCTCGGCCTCCGCCAGCAGGCGCTCCACCTGCTCGTCCAGCTTCTTCATGGCCTCGTCCATGCGCCCGTAGCTCATGGCCTTGTGCTTGCTGGCGTTGGCCTTCATCTTCGTGCCGTCCACCGACAGGTGCCCCACCTTCTTGAGCCCCGACTGGCTGGCCACCCGCAGCGTGTCCACGAAGAGAGCTCGGAAAGCCTCCAGGTGTCTCACCCGGAAGGCGCACACCGTGTCGTGGTCCGGCTGCTCTCCTCCCGTCAGGTAGCGGAACGCAATGTCCGTCTCGCACCGCCGCTCAATCTCCCGGCTGCTCGTAATGCCGCGCGCGTAGGCGTACATGAGCAGCAACGTCATCATCACCGGGTGGTAGGGCGGCTGGCCGCACTCCTTGGTGTACGCCCCCAGAATCGGACCGAAATCCAGCACCTTCACCAGCTCCACGAAGAAGCACGCCAGGTGCCCCTCTCCCAGTACCTCCCGCGCGTACTGCGGCAGCAGCTGCCCCTGGTCCGGCTGCCACTCCCGGAACGGTCGCGGCGAGCTGAAGCGCGCGGAGCTCTTCGTCTCCTCCTGCCGCTGCGGCTTCTGGGCCTCGGGCACATCCAACAGAACGCTCTGCTCGGCCTTCTTCGTCTCGCTGGTGCTCACCCTCCAGCTTCAACCAGAACTCGCCTCCACTCTGAAGGACCACCTGGGGCGTCTCCCCTCTACCCCACCCTCAGCGGTGGGGTTCTCCGACAAGCTCCTAGTGGACTGTCCGCGAAGTAATTCGACATAGTCAGGAGTGATGCCTGTCCACCCAATCGTGCATTTTGGGACGGGTCCAGGACCAAGTGAATGGGTGGGCGTAGAGGCGGTTGTACTCGGGCCAGCTCGCTTCGAGGTGGGCGATGAGCTCGGAGTGCGTATTCCGGCGATGTGGAACACTCGTTCCGGACGAAGTGGAACGCCCGTTCCGGAGCAAGCGGAACAGTCGGAGCGTCAGCGACGCTGGCCGGGGTTCACTTCGCCCCCTTCTTGGACCGGGTCAAATTCCTTTCCGGGTCGCGCACCGAGTCGCCCGTGAGCTTGAGCCGATGGGCGTTGTGCACCAGCCGGTCGAGGATGGCGTCGGCCAGGGTGGCGTCGCCAATCACCGCGTGCCAGTCCTTCGGCTCGAGCTGGGACGTCACCACGGTCGCACCGACGCCGTAGCGGTCCTCCAGCACCTCCAGCAGCTCCTTGCGCTCGCTGGCGCCCAGGGGCTCCAGGCCGAAGTCGTCGAGAATCAGCACCTGGGCCTTGGCGAGCCTGCGCAGCAGGTGCGGGTAGGTGCCGTCCGCGCGAGCCTGCGCCAGCTCGTCGAAGAGACGCGAGGCGCGGCGGTACACCACGCCGTAGCCGTCGCGGCACGCCTTCTGTCCGAGCGCGCACGCCAGGAAGCTCTTGCCCACGCCGGTGGGGCCCGTCACCAGCACGTTCTGCGCCTGCGCCACCCAGCGCGAGGTGGACAGCTCCAGCACCTGCGCCTTCGTCAGCCCTCGCGCCAGGCTGTAGTCGATGTCCTCCAGGCACGCCGTCTGGCGCAGCCGCGCGTTGCGCAGGCGCGAGGTGAGCTTCTTGTTCTCCCGGTGCACCCACTCGGCGTCCACCAGCAGGCCCACCAGGTCCGTCGGGCCCAGCTGCGTGTCGGGCGTCCGCTCCATCCAGGTGCGCAGGTAGTTGGCCATGCCGTACAGCTTCATCGCGTTGAGCTTCTCCAGCGTCTGCTCCACCAGCATCGTCTCGTCTCCTCGTTGGGGTGTTGGGTGTTGCGCCGCCGGAGCGCGCCCGAAGGGCGCGCGCAGGCGTCCTCCGAGGCACCGGGCCGCGAGGGCCGGCACCGCGGAGAGTTGTCCGCGCACCGTGGCCGGGCGCGGGAAGCCTCAGTGGTAGTAGTCAGCGCCGCGCACGTTCTCGTGCTCGGGCAGCGGGCCCTTGTCCTCGTGCGCCGCCTCCACCTCCTCGAGGTGGTGCTGGAGGATGGCGGCCACGGACTTGTAGCTGTAGGCGCGGTGGCGCAGCGCCCGCGCGCACGCCTTCTCCACGCGCTGCTGCCCGTGGCGCTGCGAGAGGCGGATGACGCCCAGGGCCGAGCGGAAGCCCTGCTCGGGGTGGGGCCGGCGCTTCATCAACTCCTCCACCAGTGTCGCCGTGCTGGGGCCCACCGTGGCGGCCCAGGAGAGGATTCGGCTCGGCGTCCACTCCGCATGCGCGCGGTGGCTGGCCGGCATGTGCTCGGCCAGCGTGGTGAAGCGTCCGCGCTCCTCGCTGCGCACGTGGCTGGCCACGCGCCGGCCTCCCAGCAACACCTCCACGCACGACTGCGTGTAGCGCACCTCCACCTGCTGCCCCACCAGCCCGTAGGGCACGCTGTAGCAGTGCCCTTCCAACTCCACGTGGTAGTCCACGTTGACGCGCGCCTTCTTCCAGTGCGCCAGCTCGTAGGGCTTGTCCGGCAGCGGCTTGAGGGCCGCCCTCTCCACCTCCTCGAAGAGTTGCCGGCGGCTCTTGCCCAGCTTGCGCATGGGCCGCGTGTTCAACTTCTCCAGCAGTACCGCCACCGCCTCGCGCACCTCGGACGAGCGACGTGAAGCGCCGGTTGCGCAGCGCCGCCAGAATCCACCTCTCGGCCAGCAGCACTCCGTTCTCCACCTTCGCCTTGTCCCGCGGCTTGCGTGGCCGCGCCGGCACCACCGCGAAGCCGTAGTGCCTGGCCATGTCCGCGTAGCTGGGGTTGATGTCCGGCTCGTACCGGTTGGCCCTCGTGACTGCCGCCTTCAGGTTGTCGGGCACCGCCAGCTCCGCCACCCCTCCGAAGTACGCGAAGGCCCTCTGGTTGCACCCCACCCACGTGGCGATGTCCTCGCTGAAGACGGGCTCCGCGTACGTGTAGTTGCTGGCCCCCAGCACCGCCAGATACAGCTTCGCCACCCGCACCTCTCCGCTCACCTCGTCGTGGACTTCCAGCCCGTCGCCGCTGAAGTCCACGAAGCACTTCTCCCCGGCCCGGTGCTCCTGGCGCATGGTGACGCTCACGCACTTCGCCCACCGCGCGTAGCGCTCGCAGAACTGGCTGTACTGGTAGCCCTCCGGGTTGCCCTCCCGGTACTCCTGCCACAGCAGCAGCTTGGTGACGCCCTTCCTCCTGAGCTCCACGTGCACGTGCGCCCAGTCCGGCTCCGGCCGGCTCGCCACCACCTTGCCCTCGTCCGCGAACAGCAGCGCCGTGAGCGCCGCGTCGTCGTCCAGCTCCGGCGGCAGCGGCCAGCTCGTCACCTTCGCCGCCTGCGCCCGGTACAGGTAGCGATTCACCGTGCCCACGCCGATTCCCAGGCTCCGGGCAATCTCCCGCACCGACAGCTTCAGCTCCAACCTCTGCCTCAACAACTCTCTCAGCTTGCGCATGGACAGCCTCTCTGCCGCCATCACGACCTCCTTCTTGGGGGAGGTCAGAGGCGGCGGCTCGTCCAGCACCGTCAACGCTCCACTGGGTCGCCCGTCCCACCACCTACTTCCAGGGTGCGTTCCACTTGCCCGGAATCGGTGTTCCACATGGCCGGAATGGGCGTTCCACTTGCTCCGGAATCAGTGTTCCACTTGCCCCGGAATCGGTGTTCCACATGGTCCGGTGCACGCAGTCAGACGACTCGTAGGGAGCGAGCTGGAGGACGCGCGAACTCGGGCGCCAGGAGCGAAGGCGCCCGCACCACTCACGGCTCGAACGACTGAGGCGGTGGCTTCGCGCTGAAGGCGGGCACGTAGCACTTGCCCTGGTGCTCGAAGAGTTCCTTCGGGCACGGGGCCTTCATCTCGTGAGGCACCCAGCAGCCGCCGACCAGCTCGACCTCGATGTAGCGAGCGCACGGAGGGCGCTTCTGCCCCTTGAAGGGCTCGCGCGGCAGCGGCCAGGCGAGCACGGATTCCCCGGCGTCCGTGGTGTCCATGAGCGCACTGTTGAAGAACGGGTACGCATTCCCGCCCGCCGTGGGCACCTCGTGACTCATGGGCGCGGGCGGGGTGTTCGCCAGGAACTCCGGGCCGCTCGGCGGTTGGGACACGAGAGCCAGACGCACCAGCGCGAGGAGCAGGACGCACACCGCGGCGGCGCCCGCCAACGCCAGCCCCAGGCGCCACCGGCGGCGCGACTCGTGGTCGTCGTCAAAGGCGCGGGCCATGCGCCGCACTCCCTCGTGCACTCCCTCGAACAGGAGCACCAGCGACTCCACCGAGTTCCTGTTGGAGGCCACGGCCCCTCGGGAGTCCTCCACCTCCATGGCGACGTAGCTCAGCGCGACCGAGGAGATGAAGCGCGCCCGGCAGTCCCTCAGCCCCGCCACGTCCTCCTCGGCGGCGGGCTTGAGCACCAGGGCCGTGGCCCCGCTCTTCTCGTGCGTGGCCCGGTAGAGTTCCCCCGGGCTGTGAGCCGACTGCGGCATCTGCTCCTCGAGTTGGTAGGGCCCCAACTGCGCCCGCTCCTCCCAGCTCGCCTCGGACTTCTTCTTCTCCTCGTCCATGCGTGCTCCTCGCTGGCCTCACCGCCCACGGAAGGCTCGAGGCTCTTCTTCGCATGGAGCCGAGCCCCTACTCCAGGAGGTGCTCGGTGCATCCGGGGTGTCCCTACCGCGCAGGTGCCCTCTCGACCCGCCCTCCCCTCCTGACACATCTGACACCTTTTCCAGGCTCCTCATCGACTTCAACCCGCGCTTCTACAGCCAGATGGGGTTCGACATCGCGCGGGGAAGCCCGCTGCCGCTGCTGGTGTACGAGGCGGCGTGCGGCCACGAGGCGCAGCTGGCCGAGGTGTCGCGCGAGGCGCTCGCGTGGAAGGGCGGGGGCCAGTACATCTACTGCCACCGGGGCATCTTCGAGCTGCTGTTGAGGGCACAGGGCCTGTCGGGCCGGCTGTCGTCGGACGAGGTGAAGCACTGGCGCGAGTGGTACGCGCGCAACCGGGAGAGGGCGGTGGACGCGGTCATCGACACGGGGGACTGGGTGCCGTGGATGGTGGACGTGGCCATGCACCTGCGCTCCTACGCCCGGCACCCCAAGGGCTTCATCCGCACCATGGTGCTCGACAGGTAGGCCCGGGTCGCGGGACTCGGAGCTGCGGACAAGGGATGAGGAACCCCAGGCATGACGCGCTGTTACCCGCCATGCCTTGGAGGTTCATTCCGTTGGGCCTGGCTGCCTGCCAGGTGGGCGCTGCGGTCGACAGACAGAGGGGGGCGGCCCTATTCTTGAGTTCATGGACGACAAGGCCCGCAGATTGCTGGATGAGGCGCTTCATCTTCCTGTGGAGGAGCGGGCTCACCTGGCGGTTGAACTGAGCGCGAGCGTGGAACGCGACGAGGAGCCAGGAGAAGTGGAGAAGGCCTGGGCGGAGGAGATCGAATCCCGGGTCCAGCGGGTCAGCTCCGGCGAGTCGAAGCTAAGCGACTGGGCCACGGTGCGCGAACGCATCCAGCGGGAGTACCTTGGGAGCTGAGCGGCGTGTCCTGTTGTCGACCGAAGCAGAAGCAGATCTCGGTCAGACGGTGGACTGGTACGCAAGACAGCGCAGAGGGCTCGGCGACCGATTCTTGCGGTCGGTGGACACAGCCCTGCGGGACTTGAGCAGCGCCGTCGGCTCACACGGAAGTCTGGTTCCTGGCGTCCCCGAGCGGCTTCGAGTCCGGCGGCTGCGCCTGCGGGACTTCCCCTACTTCGTCATCTTCAGGCAACTGGAGGACGAGATTCAGGTGGTGGCCTTCGCCCATGAGCGCAGGAAGCCCTCCTACCGGCGAAGACGCATGAAGTGAAGCGTCTCCGGAAGTATCAGACGATTCGTAGGACGACTCGTGGAGAGCGAGGTGTCGGAGCGAGTCCTTTGACACCTCCCCGGCGGCCGTACCGGTGACGGCCTCGGAGATGCTGGGAGGGGGCCCGAACACGCTGGGCTTCCTGCTGGCGGTCTCGAGACTGGGGGTGCTGGGCGGCTCGGCGCCCTTCGGAAGCCTGCAGGAAAGGTGTCAGAGAGGATTCGAGCCCGTACATATCCTCTGACACCTTCTGCTGGTGTGAAGACCGACAATTCAGAGCGCGAGGGCAAGCACGAGATCGCGCTGCGGGTCGTCCCCCAGCAGGAAGCGCATCTCGCCCACCTCGGTAAAGCCCCAACGCGAGTAGAAGGCCCGTGCGCGGGCATTGCGTTCCCACACTCCCAGCCACAGCACGTCATGCCTCCGAGCGCGCCCCTCCTCAAGACAGCGGAGCATGAGCGCGGCCCCCACCCTGGCTCCCATGAAGGGCCGGTCCACGTACAGGCGGGACAGGTTGAGCGGGCGCTCGGCCTGCACTCCCTGCTCGCAGGCTCCGTCGCGCAGCAGGGCGAAGCCAGCGGGGACTCCGGAGACCTCCGCCAGCAGGTACAGGTTGCGCGGATCCTTCAGCTCCGCTTCCTGGAGTTCCGGCCGGTAGTGCGAGGCGAGGAACGCCTCCACGTTCTCGGGGGTGTTGTCGGCGGCGAAGGTGTCTCGGAACGTGCGCGCGCCGAGTTCCGTCAGGGTCGCCGCGTCCGCCAGCGTCGCGGGGCGGATCCTCACGGTGTGCGCGGGGCGCGTCTCGGGGGTCGTCATCAGCACGCACGCTAGCACCACGGGCGCGGTCCGAGGCATTGGAGTCCTTCCCTGGTCAGACACGCCCGGCGTCTCGGCGGTCCGGCTGGCAGTGGCACCGGACCTTGTGGGTATAGTGGAGCGATGAAGACGGGCGGATGCGCATGCGGCGCCGTGAGGTACGCGGTCACCCTCGAGCTGACCCCTGTCACGTTCTGCCACTGCTCGAAGTGCCGTCGCTGGCATGGACACGTCGGGGCTTACACCGCCGTCGACCGCCCCGGTTTTCAACTCACCGAGGAGCGCGGGCTCAGGTGGTACGCGGCGTCGCCGACCGTGCGGAGGGGCTTCTGCGGCGAGTGCGGCTCGAGCTTGCTATGGGACGAAGAGGGCGAGCCGAAGATGTCGATCTGCGCGGGTACCCTCGATGCCCCGACTGGGCTGAGGCCGAAGGCACATATCTACCTGGGGAGCAAAGGCGACTATTACGAAGTGCCTGAAGACGGCCTCCTGCGGCGAGAAGAGTTCACTCGCTGAAGCGTGGTCCGCCACTCTCCGGAACTGGTGTCAAAGGATTCGAAACGCCGCTTGAGTTCTTTGACACTCTCACGGGCATGGGACGGATGGAGGCAGAGGCCTATGAAGAGACTTCACGTCATGGACCAGCTCGCGATCGCCAAGAAGCGAGCAGCGGAGGAGCTCAAGCAATGTGATACCCGCCTCCTCCACGAGGCCATGACCACCTGGTGCTGGAGACAGACGCGGGAGCCGCCCGGCCTCATCTACGAGCTCATCATCCCGGCGGACCCACCCGACGAACCCACCTTCCTCGTCCGCGTCACCGTGGACGGATTCACCGGCGAGCATGCCGCGCAGGTGTGGCTGCCGCGCCGGCCGAAGGTGTCAGACGATTCGTAGGGCGCGAGGCGTCGGAACGAATCCTTTGACACCTTCCCCGGCGCCGGGCGCGCGCGAGGAGTCGCGGCTGGAAGACATCTCCGCAGCGCGTGCGCCAGCGCTAGGCCCGGGCCGTCACGGTGGCTCGGAGAGGGAGCGGACGAGCGGCGAGGGCTGCGGTGTGCCCCGAGCCATTCCTACGGTGAGTCACGACGCGAGGGGCGCGGCCACATCGGCCAGAGGAGCAGCGAGGTGGTGCCCATCGAGCGCATCGAGGCTCGGGCGTACGAGATGCCCACGGATGCGCCCGAGGCGGACGGCACCGCCGAGTGGGACAGCACCACGCTGGTGGCCTTTGCCCGCCTGGCGGAGGCCGAACGGTTTCTCCTGCGGTTGCTGGCGCTGCTTCTCTCACTCTCCCTGGAGGAGGAGCGGGCCGTGGCTCCGTGTACTCACTTTCGCTGGCCAGGCAATACCAGGTCGTGATGGGCTTTCCTCGAAGTTCAACCTCGGGCGTCCACATGAACGATTCCTGGAAGGCCGTGGGCAAGTGGGAGTGTGCCTTCAGCATCGAGCATTCCCACCATCACAAGAGCAGCGGCTACGTCGGGGGTGAGCTCGTCCACACTGAATGGAAGAGCAGCCTCCGCCTCTCCCGTCCCCTGCTCCGCTGCATGGGCTCACCGCAATACGGCTACAGGAATCTCGAAAGGGAGGTCCCGTTGGAGTTCTCCTATTGGTTCGAGCAGTTCGTTCAGAGCCACCCGGAGGCGGGGGACGATGTGCACTCGGTCGAAGAGGTCACTGCTGTCCTCTCGGCGACGGTGAACGTCAGCATCGCGATCAAGCCGGAGGAGGACTCCCTGTGGGCGGAGGTCTCGCTCGAGCTCACGACCCGGCGTCGTCGTCAGTGCAATGACAGCACGGCGGAGAAAGAGTCCGTGGACGGAGTGTGGTTCGAAGGGACGCGAGCCTTGCCAGCCGAGCCCATGGCGGTCGAGCTCGAGCTCGTGGGTTCGCGCTGCGAACTCCTCCCTTGGGAGCAGCCGCCGAGGTTCAAGCTCGAGCTGCGCCCCGTGCTCTCGTACTCCGTCATCCAGGTGGTGGACGAGGCGGACGAGGAGCGCCCCCTTTCCGGCGTCCCCCTGCGGGTCGCTGACGCGGCCGGGAACGCGCTCACGCTGGTCACGGATGAGAAGGGGGAGATCTCCCTGCTCTGCCCGGTGCATGAGCAGTTTACCTTGATGGGCCTGCCCGGGAATGAAGAGGAGGACAAGGTGCTGCTGGCGGCCATGGACTCCTGGGAGTTGAAGAATGCCTAATCTCAAGACACTGCTCCGCCAGACACTTCTGGGCACGGCCCTGCCCGGGCTGGTGGCGGGCGAGGGCAACGGCTCCGCGGGGGGCGGCCGCACCCGGCTCTGGTCCTGGCAGCGCCCCAGGCTCGACCATGTGAGCGGCCTGGCCTGTGACGTGCCCGACGCGACGTGCGGCAGGCTGCGCGTGTGCGAGCGGCTCGAGTGGCACCCGCTCACCGTGCGCTACAAGCAGAAGAGCTTCACGCTGAGGCTCGAGCCGGACTTCCTCTTGCGGCGGTTCTCGGCGACACACGGGGAGATCCCCACCCTCACTCACGGGTGGTTGCCCACGACGCTCGAGGCCGGGAGCCTGCTCGTCTTCGGCTACGAGCTGAACCCCGGCGGGCAGCTCGGGCCCATGCACCGCAAGGCGCTGGAGAGCGACAAGCTCATGCCCGAGCCGGGCGCCCCACCGCCCCCGGGGCGGCCCGTCTACGTCCCGAGCGGCAAGCAGCTCAAGCTGCCGGCCTCTCCGCTGCGCATCCTCGTCTTCGTCGAGTTCGCGCTGTGCGCCCCGCGCGCTGACTTCGAACCGCTGGGCGTTGCGACCATGTCGCGGATCCGCCCGCACCTCATGCTGGTCTCCAACCAGGACCTGGAGGGCTTCGACGCGGCGCTCACCGTCATGCGGCCCGAGACGACCGACATGCAGCTCGCGCCCGCGCACGGTCTGCACTCTGACCAGAGTGATGGAATGGGTCGCCGCCAGAGCCTCTCCCTCTTCACCGACACGAACCAGTTCTTCCTGGAGAAGCCCTTCTGGTCCGCGCTGTTCGACTACTACAAGCTCCACGTTGCCAGCGGGAGCTACCGCATGGTGTCTCCCTCGCTCGCGGAGCGCAGCATCGGCGGCGCGGTGAGCGTCTACCCTTCGCACCCCTACCCCATTCCGCGCACGGTGCACAAAGTGGAGCGCCAGGGCGCCTTCGACAACCTCCACATCGCGCCGACCATGATCGCGCCGCTACGGATCCGCCAGCAGGCGCAGTTCCGCAACTTGCCACTCGAACGCATCACCATGGCTCCCGTGTGCGTCCACGACTGCCTGCACCTGCACTGGCGGTGGGGGAGGAACTACGAGGGCCTGGCGCAGCGGGGCTGGGGCAGGGGAGGCCCGCATACCGCCGTGGGCACGCCGATGATTCCGCCCAACCAGAATCTCGACCTGGAGGTGGAGGAGAGCCGCGGTTTCACCTACCGCGTGGCCGTGCATGAGAAGGTCCCACGCGGCGCGCCGCAGTATTTCATGCATCACGGTATGGCCTATGCGCTCGCTCTCGATAGCAAGCTCCTGGGCATGGCCGTGGGCGCGCTCGCGAGAATGAGCTTTCCGTTGTCGCCAGAGGCCTCTCAGTCCTGGGCGCTCTTCTACTTCTGTCTGCGCTACGCGGATGATGGGCTGGGCTCGCCCCAGGAGGCGCTTCAGATTCATGACCTGACCCGGGCGATGTCTTGACCTCTCGCGAGGTCCAAAACCTCATGGACACGCCAAAGCATAAGAAAGATGGGAGGACGGTTGAAGACGAGGGCTGGCCGAAGGGGCCGAAGGTGTCAGACGATTCGTAGGGCGCGAGGCGTCGGAACGAATCCTTTGACACCTTCCCCGGCCATGGGCGGTGCCGCGCACCGCTTCAAGGTCGTCGACGTGCGCGAGCGCCCCGCCCTGGAACTTCACATCCTCGCCGGGGAGACGTCGGAGTGCTGGGAGGTGGAAGACCTCTGGGCGCTCGTCCACAACCTCAACGACCTCTACCGAGAGGCCCCCGGGTGGGCTGCAGGGTCTGCACGCCCAGCCTCCGGTGGGGGCCTTCCTCGTGGTCTCTCCGCTGCCGGTGAAGGATGGCAGCGGCGCTCCAGGGGTGACTACTGCAAGGTGAGCTGCAGGCGGTTGTCGGGGTCGTGGTTGGCGCCGCAGTAGCCTCCTCCCATGAGGTTGACGATCTGGCTGCCGCTGTAGGTGGTCGAGCCCGCCGGCACCCACCCCTCGACCTGGAACTGGCCGGGCGCGATGTCGAAGGGCGTGCCCGTCAGGTCGATGTTGCTCCGGCCCGTCTGGGAATAGGCGGTCACGCAGTCGCCCGCGCTCCCCAGCGGGCTGGTGTAGAGGAAGGTGCTTCCGAAGCTCATCCAGCCCTGGCTCGTGGAGAAGGTGGTGTCGTCGAGCGCGAGCGTGAGCGTCGCGGGGTCGAGGCGCACCTTGGTGAACCACGTCGTCTGCCCGCCGGCGGACGTGTTCGGCCCCTGGCCGTAGTAGGAGTAGTTGGTGGTGCTCCCCGTCTTCAGCGTGAGGTACTCACGGGGCGTGCCGGCCATGTCGTGGCAGTACACCTCCACCTGCTTGCCACCGAGCGTGAGCGGGTAGGTGCCATCCGGGGCCGCGGGGTTCTGCGCGCGAACCTCGGCGCAGTTGTGCACCTCGTTGGGGGTCACGTAGGTCCGGAAGTACAGATCATACGCGGGGTGGGAGTTGTACCCGACCTGGAACAGCATCCCGCCAGGATAGGAGTCGACGGAGGAGTTGGCCTCGTACTTCCAGTCATACCCCCCCGAGAAGTACGGCTGGGCGTTCTGGACCACGATGGCGTACTGCTCGCCCGGAAGGACGCTGAGCGGCTGCGAGAACCCGGCGTCGATCCAGTTGTAGCTGCCGGTAGGAATCATGGCCTGGCTCACCGTGCCGCTGGCGAGCACCTGGCCCGCGGTCGAGCGGAACTGCACCAGCATGTCCGGGCAGTCTGGCAGGCACTGCTTCTGCACATACACCGAGACCCGCGAGAGCGTCCCGGCCTTGCCCACCGTGAAGGTCTGTCCGCCGGGCACCGCTCCCGTGTAGAGCTGGACGGAGTAGAGCGAATAGGGCTCGTTCGCTTGATCCACCACGGGCGTCGAGGCGTGGCTGGTCGCCGTGGTCATCAGGGCCGTCAGCAGCCCCAGCTTCGAAAGGGGAGACAGCCAACGGAAGAACGGAATCTGGAGGGACGGGCTCATGAATGGGAGGTGTGGCGGTGGGAGTTCTTGCCGAGACCCCTTGCAGGTCTCGGGCTTGGGCCTCGAGCAAGCGACGTACCAGTCCGTCGAGCCGCGCGTTCTCAGCGCGGAACACGAGGGGGGCCGCCTCCACGGGCGGGCGCGTTCTCGCCGGCCCCTCCGCGTCGCGGCACTTTCCACGCGTCGAGCCCTGGGGTTTCCACGCGTGGAAACCGGGGACACCCCCGTCGATTTCCTCGAGCTGTGTGAACCAGTCGCGGGCCCTCGCGCCTTCGATTGACAGCGCGAGCGGTCGGGTAAACGACGGCCTGTCTTCCCCTGGGGACAGGTTGTGGTGGGGGCCTCCCAGGCCAAGCCTCCCCGAACCCCCGGAAGACCCGGGCAGGGAGGCTCTCATGAAGAAGTCGTGGCTCATGCTGCTGTCCGGCCTGGTCTCCATCCTCACCCCGGGCTCCGCGTGGGCCGCGGAGCCCGTCGCCTCCGCCTGGCGGGCCGGTCCCCAGAAGGAGGGGGTGCTCTTCGCTCAATACAAGACGGTGGACCCCACCACCGCCCGGGAGGCCGAGCTGTTGGCCGGCGCCCGTTGCCCGGAGTCAGGCCTCGTTGCCTTCAGTGTGAGTGGGAATGGCCACGTCTCGGAAGGGGGGCTCGCCCTGCTGAGCTACCCGACGGCCCACACCCTGGAGGGCGGAGGCTGGGGGGCGGGAGGGGGCACCTTCATCGCTCCGTGTACCGGCCTGTACTTCTTCAACGTCTCGTTCGTGAAGGATGCCTATTACTACGGCGCGACCGCGAACGATGTGTTCGTCCATGTGCTGAAGAACGGGGTGGCCAAGGGCCGCGCCATGAGCGGGCAGGGCCACGTGGACCGGGACACTGGGGTGTACAGCGTCACGCTCTTCCTGAATCAGGGGGACTACGTCCAGACGTTCGCTACCAGCGATGGAAACCAGAAGCGCCACCTGCTGGAGTACAACTTCACGGGTCATCTGGTGAAGCAGGCGTCGAGAGGGCCCTGATGGCCGGCGGGGGCCCTGTTGAGGGGGTCCAGTCGTAGTCGGACAGCAGCTCCGTCCCACGAGCACCGCCAACTCGTTCGGCAGCAACCCCTTCTGGCACTTCGCCTTCGTGCGCGGGGCGGCCTCCTCGAACGGCGAGACGAACACGAGCGCCTTCACCGTTCTCGGCGTGGAGGTCGCCTACACCGTCAGCTGAGGTGACTCGTGCAAGTCCGTGAGGCGAACCCACGAGGCCGCGTGAACCTCAGCTCCCGGCCAGAGGCTCGACGCGGCACACCCCGGAGCGGAAGGCGGGAAAGCCGCTGATCGGATCCCGTACGAAGTGCTCCGACTGCGCTTGCCGCTCTTGCGGTCGAACCTGCACAGTGAACGCCATTGGATAGGGTTCAAAGATGAACTCCAACCCGGAGGGGACTCCAGTGATGACGGCAAGCAGTGAGAACGGAGATGGGCGCGTGTCGCGCGGAGGGATGGCCGTGCTGTTGGCGGCGGCGCTCCTGCTGGTCTCGGGCACCGCGCGGGCCCAGCCGGGGCCCGGCCGCGGCGAGCCTGTGGACACGGCGGCGCGCGCGAAGATCGTGGATCGCGTCTCGGCGGCACTGAACGAGACCTATGTCTTCCCGGAGGTGGCCAAGAAGATGGAGGCGAGCATCCGCCAGAAGCTGAAGGCGGGCGCCTACGACAAGCTCACCCACTCGGCCGAGCTCGCTGAAGCGCTGACCCGCGATCTCCGCGAGGTGAGCAAGGACAAGCACCTGGGCATCCACTACGCGACCTCGATGCCCCCGGCGATGGACCCCAATGGGCCAGGCGATCCGGCCGCTCGCGAGCAGCTCCGCCGCGAGTTGGCGTCCATGAACTTCGGCTTCGAGAAGGTGGAGCGGCTCGCGGGGAACGTGGGGTACCTGGACCTGCGCGGCTTCATCGGCGCCGAGCTGGCGGGCGAGACCGCCATCGCCGCCATGAACTTCCTGGCCAACTCCGATGCGGTGATCATCGACCTGCGCAAGAACGGCGGTGGCGAGCCGTCGATGGTCCAGCTCATCACCAGCTACTTTTTCGAGAAGCCCACGCACCTCAACGGCTTCTACATCCGCAAGGGGAATACCACGCAGCAGTTCTGGACCTCGGCACACGTGACGGGCCAGCGGATGACCGGAGTTCCCGTCTATGTCCTCACCAGCCAGCGCACATTCTCCGCGGCCGAGGAGTTCGCCTACGACCTGAAGCACCTCAAGCGAGCGACCCTTGTCGGTGAGACGACCGGCGGCGGGGCCCATCCAGTCGATGCCCAATTCCTTTCCGACGTGCACCTGCTGGTGTTCATTCCCTTCGGCCGCGCGGTGAACCCCATCACCGGCACCAACTGGGAAGGCACCGGCGTTGCTCCGGACATCCAGGTGCCAGCGGACAAGGCGCTCGAGACCGCCCATCTGGATGCGCTGAAGAAGCTACAGTCCCAGGCCCAGGACGACGAGCGGAAGCGGCGGCTCGCGTGGTCCATCCAGAAGGTGGAGGCGCTCGCCAGGCCGGTGACGCTGACCGCCGAGGTGCTGAAGAGCTTCGCGGGGAGCTACGGGCCGCGCATGCTGATCTACGAGAATGGCTCGCTCTGGCTCCAGTGGCAGAACAGCGAGAGAAGGATCCGGGCCGTCCCCATGACGGCGGACACCCTCATGCTCGACGACGGCATGGACATCCTTCGCTTCCGCATCGAGAAGGATGCCTCGGGCAAGGTGACGGGGCTGACCGGGCTGTACGACGACGGCCGCACCGACAAGTCTCCGCGCAGCGGAGGCTGATCGCTTCTCAACATGGTCGGAGACGGAGCCGCTCGCGGCGTTCACCGCGGCCGTCCAGCGCAGGGCCCCGGGTCGCTCGGTCCCCTGAAGCACTGGGCCAGGCGCGGGCTGCGCGCCGCGACCTGAAGGCGGAAGTCGTCCAGCCAGCTCGGCGAGGTCTGCGCCTCGTTCTGGTAGCTCCCCGCCGCTGGCGCCCCATCCGCTCGCTGAATGCCTTCGGCGAGCCGCCGGTCGCCGCGACGACCCCCCTCGCGGTCGAGCCCTCGGCGGGAGAGGGGGAGGGGCTCGCGCTGCTCGACGTACGAGCAGGGCCAGCGGCGTTCTGGCGGACGTACCGCTTCTGCCCCGGGGTTTCAGCCTGCGGGCAGAAGAGCCACCCCGCCGATGGAACGCCACTCGTGTACCAGACCCGTGCTCCCTATCTCGGCCCGTGGGTGGAAGCGCGCGTGCTTCCGTTCCGTGAGGTTCGAGGCCCACTTGCCGGGCTCGGTCTGCTGGGTCGCTACAGTCGGGGCTTCGTCCAGACCCACATCATCGGGGTCGGCAGCGCCGGTGCGCAGTGGTCGAGCGACCAGAGCTTCGGGCTCGCGTTGGTGTACGCCCACGCGTTTCGCCAGGCGTTCGCTCAGCCGCAGGTGGCGATCGCGCTCGGGGTGCACCACCGGACGTTCACGGTGGCGACCAACCCGGTGCTTCCGTCGAGCAACCGTCAGCTCGCACCGGAGGCCTCACTCGAGGGACGGGTGGTGCTGGTGCCGCGCTGGGCGAGTCTGCGCGTGCGCGCGGGGGCGATCTTCCTCGCGGCACCTGGGAAGGAGGAGCGAGCGCTGTTCGGCGAGCAGTCCGTCTCGTCCTGGGGAGCGAAGGCGTTGGCCAGCCTCGAAGGCCAGCTTCCGGGTTCACGCTGGGGCTATGCGCTCGCCTTCGACCACCAGGCCTTCTTCGATCGGTTCGAGGGCTCCGGACTCTCGGCCGCGGGCGGCGCCGCGGTCGAGCAGTACAGCTCGGTGGCCCTGTCCACCCGTTACGCGTTCTGAATGGTGGGCTCGCACCTGCCGTGGGCAAGCCCAACGGAAGGCAGGAAGTACGACGGGACCATGAGCCCACCTGATGGTCCCGAGTGTCGAATCGGGCTGGAGCCAGCGCCAGGCGAGTCACAAAGCGCTGCACCTTCTCGTGGCGCGCCCTAGAGAAACATTGGCGTTGGTGGCACCTGGCGCCGAGCGCCTGACATGCTTGCTCGTCTAGGGAACATCCTGGGGTTGGACCGCGCGGCGGTGGGGCTGGCCCTGCGGCTGTCGATCTCCGCATGGATTGCCTTCGCGATTGCCTCGTGGCTGCGCATCCCCAACGCGTTCTGGGCGGCGATGCCCATCTGGGTCGTCGCACAGCCTCGGCGGGGGGTGATGTTGGAGCGCGGGCTCTACCGTGTCATCGGCACGCTCCTGGGCGCGGGGGTTGGCTTCGGCCTCGTGCACTTGCCGGTCAGCCCCTACGTGCAGCTGGCGCTGATGGGCGGGTGGATGGCCGCGATGACGGGAACGAACCACGTCCTGCGCGGGGTCCAGGGCTATTGGGCGCTGCTGGCCGGGCTCACGGCGTCGATCGTGGTGTTGCCCACGGTGCTCCATGGAGGCGTCTCGCTCGTGACCGCCGTCTCCCGCGTGGAGTGCACGCTCATCGGCGTGGTCGTCGTCACCCTGGTGACGGGGCTGTTGACCCCCGCGGAGTCACTTCCCCTCTTCTTCCAGCGCGCGCGCGTCCTCGGTGCGGACGCGGTCGCTCTGGCGGCCCGGCTCCTGCGCGACGAGGGAGACCCGAGCGAGGAGGAGCGGAGGCTCCTCTCGGAGCTCAGCGACGTGGATTCCTCCGCGCGTCTGGCAACCGCGGGCTCCATCGAGGGCTACCGCCGCGTGGCGCTGATCGACGCACTGGTGGCGGCGTCCCTCTCGGTGGTGTCTGGCGCCCTCGTCCTGCGCGGGCGGGTGCGGCAGGGACGACAGGCCGTAGAGGAGGCGCTCCTGGCTCGCCTCGAGCGCCTGGCCGAGCAGCTGCGATCGACAGCGCCCTCGGACCCGCTCTGGCGCGAGTTCACGGTGGGCGCGGAAGAAGCGGACCCCACCGTGAGGCGATTCGTCATGGCCGTGGGTCAGCTCATCACCGCCGAGCAGGCGCTCTTCGCCAGGCCGGAGGCGGCCGCGGGACGCGCGTCCAACGAAGGGGTGGCCCACCTGGCCCCGCACCGCGAGTGGCGACTCGCGGTTCGCAGCGGCCTCATCACCGGGGTGGTGGCCTTCGCGGCCACGGCGGTGGCGTACGCGTCCGCACGGCCCGCCACGGAGCTGGTGGCGCTAGGCGTCTGCATCTTCTCAATGGTGCTGGGAACCATGCCGGTGCCCCAGCTCATCGCCCCCAAACTGTGGGCGGGCATTGTCACGGGCTCCTGCGCGGCCCTGGGCTATCGCTTGTGGCTGCAGCCCCACATCTCCACGCTGCCGGAGCTGTTGGTGTCGGTGGTGCCCTTCTTCCTGGTGGGGGGACTGGCCCGCGCGGCGACGCGCACGCGCTTGATGGCGATCGACTACAACATGTCCTTCCTGCTCGCGAGCGTCGCCGTCCTCCCGACGGTGGTGGACCCCTCCGCCGCGTGGAGCGGCTCGTTGGCGCTGATCATCGCGGCAACGGTGGTGGTCGGCAGCTTCATGCTCGTCCCACGCCGCGCCAAACGGCAGGCGCTCGAGGCCGCCCAGGCCCTCCGTCGGGACTTGCGGCGCCTCATCCAGCGCACCTGGACGCCGACGGCCGCGGATTGGCACGCGCAGTCCGCGCGGCAGCTCCTGCGGTTGACGCTCCACCTCGGACGAGCCAAGGAGCTCGGCGCGCACATGCCCACGGGAAGCCTCGCGGTCCTCGGCGCGGGGCACGCCATCGCGGAGCTCCACGAGGCCGCGCTCGCGCACGCCGGGACACTCCCGCTGGCGGAGGTCATCCGAGAGATCCAAGAGGTGCTGAGGGACGCGGTGGAGCGGCCAATGGAGACCGCCGCGTCGGTGCGAAGGCTCTCGGAAAAGGCCGGCGAGCCCACCCTCACACGCACGCTCCTAGACCTGGCCTGGGCGCTGGAGGAAGCCGCCGAGGTCCTGACCTTCGGCTCCATCAGGGCATAAGAGAAATGGGTTTGGGCCAGTGGGCTGTGGCGGCGTAAGCCTCAACACCACGCGGCCTTATGTGGCCCTCGCGCCGGGGTCAGGCTCGCACCTGCCGTGGGCAAGCCCAGTTGGCGCAGGCGCGCGCCAGGGCCATCTCGTCCGGGGAGACGCGGCGCGGCCCGGAATAGCCGATGACCAGCACGCCGACCAGCCTGCGCTGACGGTGGCGGTGCCGTAGGGGCTCGCCCCTCCCTCCTTTCACACGCACTGTCCCCTCCTCGGCGGCATCGGCTGGCGTGTGCCTCTGATGACTCCTGAATTTCCACATTTTGACTATTTCTCATTTTCCAGGATAATTGGCATTCGCATCAATGCGGTGAACTCGCTCGTAAGTTGTAATCGGGAGAATTCATGAAAAACAGGGGAGCAAAGAGCAGAGCGCTGGTGACCTGTGGCGTCTTGGCGACGGGGCTGCTGGCGGGCACGGGTTGTGGTCCCGCCGAGGAGGCCACCCAGGCGGAGCAGCCGGAGAGCGCGGCGGCGAAGGCCGGCCTGGGCGCCGTCCACGTCGAGGGGCCGCAGCGGATTTCAAACCCTCACAACGATGTCGTGCTGGAGCTGCCGAAGGGCTGGTACGCCGTGGTCCCCACCGAGCTGGCCTCCGGTGGTCCGATCACCCTCGTGGACTACGATTCGCGCATCCAGACGGGAGACCCCGCCCACTACATGTCGCCGGAGCGGGTGAAGGTGGACATCATCGCCGTGCCGCTGGAGGGCAAGACGGTGACCCAGTGGGCCCAGGCGCGCATGGAGGCCTCGCGCAGCTCGGGCGCGCAGATGCAGGCGCTCGCCGCGGACTCGCTGAATCCGCTCGTGTATGAGCTCGCCCGGCGGGAGGGTGTGGCCTACAGGATGATGCAGGGCATGGACGTGGCGCTGGAAATGGCGGTGCCCTGGGGCCAGGACAAAGTGCTGTCTGTCTCGATCCTGCCCGCCACCAGCGTGACGCTGGAAGAGGCGCTGCCCATCCTCGATGCGATGCGCACCCGGGCCGAGGAGCAGGCGAGCCTGGGGACCATCCAGGGCCGCGACAAGGCCGTGCTGGCCGCTCCGCTCCAGCCCCTGCGGCTGCCGATGCAGAGCATGGCGGCGGCGCCGTGCACCCAGTGGTTCGGCAGTGATAGCGGCAGCATCGCGGCCAACACGCCCATTGCCCTCAACGTGCCCTTCTCCTGGGGCACCTATTGGATGGCGGGTGGCGTCGGCTCGTTCTGGGGCAATTACTACCACGGTAACTGCAACAACGATTACTACGCCGTCGACTTCAACCTCTCCAACTCGAGCTGCGGAGGCGCCACCAACTCCACCGGCCAGCCGGTGTACGCGGCCGCCGGTGGCACGGCGTACAAGAAGTCGACCTCGGATGGGACGGGCTACGGCACCTACGTCGAGATCGTCCACGGCACCACGGGCGTGACCACCATCTACGCGCACCTGTCGGGCTACGGCAACTTCACCAGTGGCACGGGCGTCACCGACCAGACCGTCATCGGCTACGTGGGTCAGAGCGGCAGCGCCGGCGGCAATTCGCACCTGCACTTCACCATGCGCAAGAGTGGCTCCTCGCGCTGCAAGCCCGCGAGCGGCAACTGCCCCAATGGTGAGTCCCCCTCGACGGTGCAGTCGCCCAAGCCGAGCCCGATGAACACCAACGTCGGCAGCAGGGCGCTGTACGACGGTGGCTGCTTCCCGGCTCCTCCGTGAGCACGGGTGAAGCATGAAGCATGGGGGCGCGCCGGGTTCCGGTGCGCCCCTGTCGTGCGCATAAGAGACTTCCTGTAAGGGTGGATTCGGAGACACCTCCGCCACCTCCGAGCCCGATGGCGCAAGCCGCCTTCACGACCTCACTGTCTTCTCACTCACGCTCGTGAGGAGGTGGCGGAGGTCGGTCGGAAACGAGCGGGGAGACGTCCTGTTCCGGGCGAGCCATGATTACGGCAGGAGCTTCGGCTCCATCCTCGATCTCACCCCGGGCACCACCCTGTTCGGGCCCGCGAGGATCGCGGCTCGGGGCGAGACGGTGCATGTCATCTGGGACGACAGTAGCTCCGCGGATGATCCCGCGCTCTTCTACCGGCGAAGCCCCAACGGGGGGACGAGCTTCGAGGACGCCCGCCTCCTCAGTGGGCCTCGTGCCGACGTCGCCTCCGGGTTCGACATCGCGCTGGAGGGGGACGCCGTCCACGTGACCTGGCCGGCGGGCGGAGGTGTGTTCCATGCGAGGAGCCTGGACGAGGGCGCCACGTTCGAACCCGCCGTGAACCTCAGCGAATCGCTGGGCCTCACGGGCGCGCCCACCCCGCTGCTGGTCCGAGGCAACCGTGTCTATCTCGCGACAGCCTCGTTCGCGGAGGGCCGGCAGGAGATCCTGCTCACCCAGAGCTTCGATCGGGGAGAGACGTTCCTCGCCCCCGTGAACGTGAGTGAAAGCCCGGGCGGCTCCTTCGCGCCGCAGCTCGTTCGGGCGGGCTCTGGGGTCCGGGTCTTCTGGCTGAGGGGAGCTTCACGGACTTCGACATCTACTCCCGGGCCACCCGGAAGGCCGGGCCGAAGCTGGGCCCCATCGAGAACCTGAGCGGTACGCCGGGCACGTCCTTCGAGTATGCGACCGCGAGCAATGGCTCGCGGGCGCACCTCGTCTGGTCGGACGACTCGGGCGGCGACTTCGATATCTACTACCGCCGCCTCAATGCCGCTCCCAGGTGACCGTGTGCCTGGGCGAGCAACCGGCGCGTGGCCTCGTGCTGGGGGGCATCCAGCACCTGAGCGGGAGGGCCCATTCCACGAGGTGGCCCTGGTCCAGCACCACCTCCAAGGCCCGCGCGAGCGCCACGTCGTGCATCACCACGAGCGCATAAGAGAAATGGGGGAACGGTTGAGGGCAGGGGAATGGGGCAGACAATACGTCGAAGTCGAACGTCCTCCTGAGCACCTCCGCCCAGTCCACTCCCGACGTCCTCTCCTTCATCGGCTCCTTGCTGACCGCTGCTTCAAGCGCCACGCTCGCCTCCTCCGCACCTGCTTGGGGGAGCTGAGGATGACGGTGCGCAAGGTACTCCCCTCCGAGATGACGCCGATCCTCGGGCAGTCTCGGCGGGGCCTGTCGCACCGTCAATCGCTGGAAGCTCAGCGAAGGGTCTTCGCCCCGGTGAGCTGGACGGTCCGGGTCTCCGAGTCCTCCAGGAACTCTCCCGTGCTCTCGGAGAAGGCGCTGCCGGTGGCGGTCACCTGGATGCGTCCGGCGGTGAAGCGACCGTTGAAGCCCGTGAAGGTCGTGCTCCAGGGCGTCACGCCGTCGCAGGTCAGGAAGACGCCGGAACTCCCCGGATGAGCAGCCGGCCGGCGCGCTGTGTCCCGGAGATGGAGATGGAGACGGACGCGGGCTTGTTGCAGGTGACCGTGCCGCTGATCGTCACGACGCCATCGACGGGGCGACACCGTGCCCCTGGGATTGACATCCAATTCGAAGGTGAGCGGGGTGAACTCCTCGAGCGTGAAGACCAGGTCTCCGCCGCCAACCCCATCGAAGCCGCTCACCATGAAGTAGTACGTGACGCCGGCCTGGGCGGTGAAGATGACCTGCGACTGAAGGCCGATCGAGTCATCGTTGCAGCCAATCTGCGTCAGGTTGCCCGGGGCTCCCGGTGTAGACCGAGAGGGCGGCGTCGTAGTTGCTCCCGAACGTATGGGCGCGCAACGTGACATCGGTGGTCGGGGTGAACACGTACCAGACGGTGGCCGACTGTCCGGAGCACTGGGGGTCATCCGGAGCGACGGTGGCCTCGCGGGTGTCCTGCGTGGTGGTGAACGGGACACTCGGGATGAGCGTCGCCCCGGTGATGTCGTCATTGGGCGGGGGGACGGCCCAGGCCGCGGTGGCGAACAGCGCCAACACGAGGGCCGCGACTCCAGGGGCTCTGAAGGCTCTCGACATGACAGGCTTCCTCCGGGGTTCCACACGGGCCGAAGAGGCCCAGTGGGGGGTGGGACGGGGAAAGGGCGGGCCCCTGCGCCCTCACGCGCATCGTCTGGGCGTACGAAGCCCGCGAGGGTGAGGCCGCAACCGACTTCCCGACAGGAGGGGCCGAGCCCCGGCGCTACTCCCGGGCGAGCGTGAGGTCCAGCGCATAAGAGAAATGGGGGAACGGTTGAGGGCAGGGGATGGGGCAGAGAGGCAGGGGAAGGGTGCTGAGGGGAGCCGAAGAGAAGTGAGCCATGCCGGAGCACGCAGAGTGCAGCCCCAGGAGGCACACGTCGGCCCTGGCGGTGCTGCCAGCAGTGGGCAAGTCCAGGTGCTCCAGAATCGCTCGCACGACTCCGGCTTGCTGCCAACCTCGCACGGCACACATTTCCGAGCTGAGCGTGCGAGCGGGGTCCATCCGGTACCTCCGCAACCCGGTGGCGCGGTGGGCGAGGGATCCGCTGATGCAGGCCTTGCCGCCCTCCGTGGCGCTCAACCAGCTTCGTTCCGTGGTGGGCTACGACTTCCTGACGTAGTCCCACGTGGATCGGACAGCGGCGGGGCCACTCCCGCTTCCTTCACGTAAGCCAAGAGCCTCCGCCTGCCTCCACACCTCACGCAGGCCCATACGTCGACGTCGAACGTCCTCCTGAGCACCTCCGCCCAGTCCACTCCCGACGTCCTCTCCTTCATCGGCTCCTTGCTGACCGCTGCTTCAAGCGCCACGCTCGCCTCCTCCGCACCTGCTGGGTCGGCGAGTCGCGGCTGCTCCGATTCGAGCCCCTCGTCAGAACTCGATGACGATGCTGACCCGACTGGGCAGGTCCTGCTTCTGCTCGGGCTTCAGCCGGTAGCCCGGGCTGGAGAGGACGCCCAGGACGCAGTCGCGTTGCTTCCCGCTCAGCTCGCCGCCCATTCCCACGAGCTCGAGCGCATGGTCGGAGACGGAGCCGCTCGCGGCGTTCACCGCGGCCGTCCAGCGCAGAGCCCCGGGTCGATCGGTCCCACTGAAGCACTGGGCCAGGCGCGGGCTGCGCGCCGCGACCTGAAGGCGGAAGTCGTCCAGCCAGCTCGGCGAGGTCTGCCCCTCGTTCTGGTAGCTCCCCCGCCGCTGGCGCTCCATCCGATCGCTGAATGCCTTCGGCTTGTTCGCGGGCGGCGCGGGCTTCTTCGGCTTCACCTCCGGCGCGGGTTTCACCACCGGCTCCGGTGGCGGCGCGGGCGGCGACGGCTCGCACTCACAGCGCATCAACATCGCCAGGAGCAGCAGCGCGGCGATCATCACCGCTCGACGAATACGTCTCCGCCTCTTCTCGCGTCGGACGGATGGGACCTGTTCCATCCGCTCGCGTGCCGCCCGCCTCATGAGCCCTGCCGAGCGGCGCAGCTCCTTCTTGCGCCGGCGCAGCTCGCGCCGAAGCTCCCCGGGGGTCATTCGGTGAGCCTCCACCCGAAGACGAGTGCGCCCTTCGCGTCTCGCCACTCCACCGGCTCGAGCACGATCGGCGTGAAGACGGACGGCGCCTCGGGCTCGGGCGGCCTGAAGGGCCATGGCAGCGGATCGGCCGGCGCGAGGCGGATGCTCCCGGCAAAGGTCGAGCGCGTGGGTGACAGCGCCCGCGCGTTCCCGCTCATCGAGTCGTCGAGGTGACTCAGGCCGTCGAGGATCGACTGGGTCCGCTCCATGAGCTCGTCGGCCGTCCGGCTCTGCGACTTCGCCGTTCTGGATTCGACGGTCAGGGGCCGGAGCACCTCGAGCACGCGCTCGAGCGTCGGAACGTTGGCCCGGCGGACGTCCGCATCTTCCGCTTCGATGTTCTCGATGAGCTGTCGCACGAACCTCAGCACCGACGAGGGCTCCTCGGGGAGGGCGTCGCGCAGCCGCGTCGCGAGCTCTCCCGGCTTGCCCTGCGACAGCGGCTGGAGCCGCGCGAGCGTCGCGTCGAAGGAGCCACCGCGCCGGGCAGTCCGGGTTATCCGCTCGAACGAGCGATCATCGGCGCGCAGCGCTGCGCGCCAGACCAGATCCTCGATGACCGCGTTGTACTCCTGTCGCGGAACCAGCGCCTTCAGCGTGGCGATGACCTCGTCGTTGGTCTCGTAGCGGGAGAGCACGTACGACAGCCACCGCCGTGCGAGACCCAGGGTGACGGTCGCCTCGCGCGAGGTCTCGGCCTGCTGCATGGCGTACGCGAACGAGCGCAGGGACTCCTGCAGCTCTCCCGCCTCCAGGAAGCCCACACCCCGGTGCAGCGCGACGACTGCGCGCTCGCGGAACCCGGTGCTCTCATCGAGCTCGAGGAGGCGCTTGCCTCGTTCGCCCGAGGTCAGCGCGCCGCGCAGCTCCGTCGAGTCGCTCGCTCCCACGAAACCGATCCATGCCTCGAGCTCCTTCCCGTCCTTGCGGCGGAGCAGCTCGTCGATGATCCCGAGCATGAGCTTCTGGCGCGCGTCCGGCTCCTTCGACAGCGGTTGCGCCCGGGCGAACAGGAACAGCCGCCGCTCCCGGTTCAGCGCCAGCCACTCCTGCGGGGTCCAGGTCAGGCTTCGTCGAAGGAACGCCGCCTGCGGCGAGTCCTCGGGGAGGGTCTCCAGCTTGCCCCGGAGCTCCGCCGCGCCGGCCGCGGAGACGCCGGCCACCCGGGCCTGCTGCGCGATACTCCGAGCGTTGCGACGCGCCTTGCGCGCCTCCAGGTCCGCGAGCACCAGGTCGAGATCGAAGATGCGCGCCTCCACCACCGACAGGTTCCGGACCTTCTCCCGCACCAGGGTGGCGCGCGACTTCACCAGCAGGTCGCGCAGGAGCCAGCCCGCGCTCAGTCGATCCTTGAGGTCGAGGAACGGGGTCCGTCCGAACCGCAGCGCCGTGGTGGCCGGCAGCAGGCAGTCGGTCCGGAAGAAGGTCACCGAGCGCAGCTCCTCCGCCGAGAGCACGTCCTGCAGCGAGATGGACCGCTGCTGGCGCCCGACCTCGAAGACGTCCCACGGCGCGGGCATCGAGGGCGGCGGGCCTCTGCTGAGCCCGTGGACGACCAGTTGTGCAGCGCGAGCGGCCAAAGGCCCGCGCCCTCTCGCTCGTCATCATCGAACCCGTCCTGGCACAGCCCGAGGCTCCCGAGCGCTGCCCACACCACCGAGCGGAACTCAGCATCATCTCGCGGGCGCTCGCCCTGCTGGAGAAGGCTGTTGCGAAGCAGCCACAGCTTGAGCACGTCCGCCGGACGATCGTCCCGGAGCGCGAGGCGCGCGTTGTAGAAGACCAAGGTCTGCCTGGACGCCGTCGCCTCCGCGGCCGCGGCGCTCGACAACAGGCCAGCGATGAGGGCGACGACCCAGCGCATCAGAGTGTCCAGCCCAAAGCGAGCGAGAGCTCCCACCAGAACCCCAGGCCTGTTCCGGTGACGCCGCCCAACAGCGGCACGGCCATCATCGCTCGCGGCGAAAGGAAACCTCCGGACCCGAAGTACACGTCCACGGAGAGCCCCGCGAGGAGGCCATACCGGGCAGGGTCGATCTGCATGCCGCCCGGCCGCGAGGACTCGAGCTGCCCCAGCTCGTGGTCGGTGAGGCGCGGCGCGAGAAGCGAGGTGGCGACCTCCTGGAACTTCATGCCGCCCATCGAGCCCGGGTAGAAGAGGTAGCGGAAGCCGGCGTTGGCCGAGAACACCAGCTCGGTCGCGGGGAAGAAGCCAGGCAGCGTGGTCACCACGCCCTCCGCCAACGGGTACCCGACGTTGATGTCGAGCTCGAAGCGGCTGGGGCGGCCGTGTTGGCGGTACGGCGTGAGCGCCAGCTTCTCGGTGCTGTCGGTTCCCCACGTGAACGCGCGGGTAATGGCCACCTCCCCCACGAAGCTCCCGAACGGCTTGCGCGCCATGAGTCCAAGGCGGGTGCTGCTGAAGTTGTTCCGCTCGAGGAGCTCGCTGCCGATCAGCCCAAACCCGAGGGTGGACTTCCGCCAGTCGAAACGCACCGACTTCGAGGCTGCGCCGATCATCCGCTCGTTGAGCGCGTCGAGCGGCGTGCGGAAGCCCTCCAGCGTGTCGTCGACCTTCTCGGGGTCGGCAGGGGACGGTTCCGGGGCCTGCGCTTCCGCGGCCAGCACGGCGCGCGGCAACGACAGGAGGACGAAGAGGACGAGGAGGCTACGGATCATGCGGGAAGCCTCCGTCACCCGGTCGCGGGAACATCGGGCGATAGCACTGCATGCGGTAGGCGTCCCGGAACAGCGCCTGAACATTGTAGGTGACGCTCGTATCGAACGTCGGGTGAGCGCAGAAGCGCGTGCATTGCGCCAGGATGTCGCCCACGGGGAACTCGCCCGTCATCCACAGCTCGCTTGCCCAGGTCTCCTCGCGGGAGCTGACGATTCCGAACGGCACGGTGAACGAGTAGGCCGTCGCGGCTCCGGCGAGATAGCTCTCGTATTCCGCCTTCAACAGGAACGGGAAGTCCCAGAACAGCCCGAGCGCATACGCGGGCTGCGGGGCCGACTGGTGCAGCTCGGGAAGCAGCTCGAGCCCTACCGGCTCCGACGTGAGCGGGGTGCGGAACACAATCTTCCTCGTGTCCGCGTCCGGGCAATAGGAGAACGCATCGCCCGGCTCCGCCGTGAGGAGCTCGTTGTTGTAGAAGGTCGCGGTCCCGAACTCTCCGACCGGTATGTTGTCGGAGAGCGGCGTGTGCTCGGGAGCCCGGAACGACATCGAGGTCATTCTCCCCGCCTGGACCTCCGAGTACTTCTCGATGAACCTGAGGTACTGCGCACGGGTTGTCAGGATGGGGATCTGATTGAAGCGGAACGGCCCGAGCTGGAGGTCGGGGATCTCCGACACCGCGGGGCAATTGCTCGACGCTTCTGCTGGGACCTCGTCGAGGTCGTTGACCGAGTGGTTGGGTGGGCACCACAACACCAGTCGCCGAAGTTCCGGGCGCCCGACGACGTGCACCACGCTGTCATAGACGAAGGCACCGGTGACCCGCGGCGAGCTCTTGTCCCGCTCGAAGGGCAGCACTTTCTGGAGCGCCTCCTCGAGCACGGCGCCCAGCCGGCCCGTCGTGTCGTCGTGATGGAAACCCAGCACGAGGACCATGTCCCGCCCCTGCATCCGCACCTGATCGATCCGCGTGCGGAACTGGGCGGCGAGCTCGTCGGCGAACCCGGGAGCGTTCCAGTCGTCGATGCAGATCTCCGGAGCGTCCTCGAGGAAGAGGCGCTGCTCCTGCATCTTGTAGTGCGGCGAGGAGATCGTCCGTTGGCACGGGCTCAACATGAACTTGATCGGGGTGTTCTCGGTGATCGGGCTGCGCAGGACCGGGTAAGGCCGGGCGGACCTGCGGGTTCTTCCGCGCCAGCGCCACCGCATCGAAGGTGCCCCCCTGTGCATCGGTGACGGTCGAGCGCGCACAGACGACCGGGGACTCGGACGCCGACAGCGGAAGCGTGCCCACGTCGAACACGGCCCGATCGGTGGTTTCCACCGGTCCGAAGTCCAGCGGCAGCAGCGCTCCCGGACAGCCCTGAACCGAACCGTAGCCGTACGGGTTCTCGCCGAAGTTCGCGGCGATGGCGCCGTGCCGCCGGTCGGCGATGGAGAAGTGGCGCCGCAGCCCGTACTTCTGCACCTCGTGGTTCCGCAGCGTCGGGAACTGGTGCCGGGCGCGCCATTGCACGTGCGTGTTGGTTTCGTCGAACACGCCGTACACCAGCAGGCTCCGGTTCGTGTGCGCCGGCCCCCTGCCGATGATGTTGAGGGCCACGGGCGCGTTCAGCGTCATCTCGCCGTCACGGTGGTAGCGCAGCCGCAACCTCACGTCGCGCGGCGGCTCGGCAAGCGCCAGGCTGGTGCTGCCGCACACGCTTTTGGGGCCGCAGTCGACCGGAACGTGGGTGTGCACCTTGCTGAGCTGTGACAGCGGCGTCCAGGGCAGCTCGAAGTGATCGGTGCGGAACGCGAGTTCGAGCTGGCTCTCGGGCCCCAGTCCCTGCTCGGCGTTGGCCTGGTAGAAGACGAAGAGCGTGTCCTCCTCCTCGAACCAGGCCACGTCCGCGAGCGAGAAGCCCGCGTTGATGTCGACGATCGGCACCTTCTCGCAGGCGGCGACGGCGATGGCAGTGACACCGATGATCAGCAGGCGCGCGCGGTCCATCCCGTCCACCCCACCTAGGCGATGATCTCCGCGAAGGAGACCTTCCCTCGCGCGACCTGTTTCTTCACGGCAGAGATCAACTCGTTCTGGCCGCGCCGCGCGGCCCTGAGCTGCTCCTCGCGCGAGATGAACGACATGTTGGCGCGGATGGCGTTCTGCATCGCCGGCGCGAGCCGCGCGATGAAGCTCTCCTGCCACGCGGGCTGCTGCACCGAAGACCAGCCGGCGAGCCCCCGGACGTCGATGTCGAGCAGCAGGTCCCTCTGGAGCTCGTCGGGCAGCTTGAGCAGCATGTCGCCGTAGAGGATGTCCTGGTACCAGCGCGGCAGCGTCCCGCCGGAGCGCCCCAGCGCCCGCGCGAACAGCGCACCGCGCTCGGAGGACTCAAGCAGCGGCAACAGCACCGAGAGCGCGCCGGCGGCGTCGAACTCGCGACCCCGGTCCAGGATGCCCTGGGCCGGAGGCGCCGGAGGAAGCGGCTTCCCCGCGCGCGCGGCGTTGAGCACCTCGAACAGGTGGACCGTCTCGTCCTTCGAGATGCGGTTGGATGCGAGCAGCTCGTCGGCGACCTGCACCCGCAGCTCGGGCGACATGATCCGCGCCACGTCCTGCTGGCAGTCGGTGGGCACGTGCCCGAACAGCAGCGCCCCATGACGTGGCGACAGGCCCTCGAGCAGGTTCGCCACGCCGTTGGAGCCGAACTCCTCGCGGAGGCTGCGGTACACCTCGGCGTCCGCCTGGGCCATCAGCGTGGAGGAGATGGCGTGCTGGTTCAGCAAGCGGAAGAACTCCGCGTCCGAGAGCAGCGCCTTCTCGTCCACCGTCTTCAAATACTCGGCGAACTCCACCTTGCGGACGGCGAGCTCTCCGTCCGAGGTGAAGGCCAGGGACAGCCGATCGCCGAAGACGAAGATGGCCTTGGCCAGCAGCTCGAACTCCCCGGCCTTCAGCCAGTGGCGCAGCAGCTCCACCACCACGCTCTCGTCCTTGGCCAGCTCGGCCTGGGCGATCCGGTTGTTCCACAGCTGCTGC
>CAVYSY010000029.1:0-42501 GCA_963771175.1 uncultured delta proteobacterium | reverse complement strand
GGGACTCGGATGTCCCCCGAGTTGCTCGTCGCCTGCTGGCTCACCTGGTCCCCTGACCGGAAGCCTCCCAGGCTGGAAGGCCTCTTCGGTCCTTCCAAGTACCCGGTATCCCAACGTTTTCGTCCCCTGGAAGGGAGGATGGACCGATCAGGAATACCCTTGCTCGACCCCTTCCCCTCCAGCCGGTGGGAACACTGCTGTACACTTAAGCGTACGGAAGGTCGTGCATATGTACAGCTCGGTGTACAGCTTCGTTAAGGGGCCCCTTCATGCCGCTACCTGAGTACCCGCGGGTCCGGTTCGCCAAGTCACCACTCAAGCTGGTGATTGCCCAGGTCCGCTCTTCCCTCCTCCTCCGGTTCAGGGACGCGCAGTCCATTGCCAACTTCCAGGAGTCCCTTGCTGACGTCTACCCGGACGTGGACCGTGAGGAGCAGCCCAGTTTCCGGCTGACAGCCACGGCGGTGACCCCCAAGACGAACGAGACGCTCTACCGGTTCTCCGAGCGTACTGGCGACTGGTCGATTGTTCTGGGAGAAGACTCGCTGACGCTGGAGACCCGCAGGTACTCCAGTATCGATGACCTGCTCGCACGCTTCGAACGCGTCATGACCGCTGCCCAGGAGCATCTGGGCCTGCGCGAGCGGCACCGCTTGGGATTGCGGTACATCAACGAGTTCCGCTCGCCCCAAACAGGCTCGATGGCGCACTGGCGTGAGCAGTTCAAACCCGAGTTTCTCGGCTTCGCTGCATCCCTGTTCGACGAGCCCGTGAGCCACATGGTCCAGGAAGTCCAGGTCAATCGACCGGATGGCAGGTTCGTCGTCCGCCACGGATTGCTGGGAGGCAATCCGCTGCTACCCACCACCGTCGGCTCGACGGCGCAGGAGCCGTTCTACCTCCTCGACCTCGACTATTCGGATGCTCGCCCGAGTCCCCTGGACCTCGCGGGCAGTGCGGCTCAGCTCAAGGCCTACAACAGGTTCTGCTATCATTTCTTCCGTTGGACATTGAGCAAGCGCCTCGAGGACGCGTTGGAGCCTCACGATGTCTGAGCTGCGCGAAGGGCCATGGGCCGAGCCAACCGAGGTGTCGCCCCGACCCGCGTCGAGGCGCCGTCCCCTTCCTGCCTTCCCCCTCCATCCACTGCTTGAAGGGCTGACGGGGACGGGTAACACGCAGGTCCCGACCCTCCTGGCCTTCTCGCCAGACTCCATTACGGGCAACCACCCCGAGTGCGAGGTCGGGTCGGCCGTCACGCTTTGCTACTACGGTACCTGGGCGAGGCTGGCCCATCACGGGGCGTATGGCTCGCAGCAAGCCCTAAGAGCCCTGTACCCGCCTGCTGCCCCTTGCAGTTCATCGGAGAGTCCGTCGGACTTTCTGTTCGCGAAGCTGGCAATCTTCGGGGTAGCAACTGCCCTGATCGCCAGGTGGGGCCAGACACTCCAGAATGCCACCGGCACAGGTGAACCCCCAACTGCTCGAGAGGCCGCGACTCGGCCAGATCATCCCGCGGAACGTCTGCGTGCGCTGACCGACTTGAACGTCCAGCAGCTCGCGGACGTGTTCGACATTACACGCGGCGCCTTCTACGGCTGGCTCAACGGCACCTCGCCTCGCGGCGAGCGGGAGTCACACCTGTTGGAGGCCTTGAAGTTCGTCGAGACCGCGGCCAGGCAGCTCAAGGACACCCAGACCCTGAAGCAGTGGCTGCTGACCCCCGTGGCACCGGGCGCGGAGACGCCTCTTCATCTGATGAAGCAGCGCCGCTGGCGCGCGCTCCAGGGGCTGCTCGTTCGCGCGCGGACGCCGTCCTCCTTCCTCCCTACACCGCAACCGCTCTCGGGGACGGTGCGGCAGCTGAGTCCCGATGCGCTTCGCCTGGAGGCGGAACGGCTCAGCCCTCCTCCAGCACGTGAAGATCTGGAAGAGGCCGGTGGGCAGGAGGGCGAGAGACCATCGGGTGAGCCATGACCACGGAGGCACCTCCGCTGGGACGGCGCCTGCTCGATCAGGGCTGGCGACAGGGCACATTCCTGATGGCGCAAGGCACCCGGTACGCGTGGCTCCGCCGCGACGCGGGTGGAGCTGAAGCCCAGAAGGCCTGGAGCGTCGCTTCCCAGGACGGGCACCCGGACGAATGGTGGGTGGTGGCCTCTCAGGACTGCGACATCGCCGCGAAAGCGGAGTCTCGGGTCGAGTTGCTGCGTGCCTCGTGGACGAAGGACAAGGGTGCCATTCGCGAGGCCCGGCTGAACTCCGTCCGGAAGTTCCTCCTTCGGAGCCATCAGCTTCCGGATGGGAAACAGGAGGGCCTCATCGCGGACGCGCTGGTCCGGGTCCATGTCGAGAAAGATTCGCTGCTGGAACTGGTACCCAGCGCGGGGCTGCCTCGTCTGGACGCCTCCACGCTCGGCCGTTTCAAGAGCTGGCTGGCTCGCCGCTATGACCGGCCCGCCGTTCCCGATCCGATCGTCGATGCCATCCAGAAGCCCCTGGTGGTGGCGATACGGCAACTCCCCGATAACGACCCGGTGTCGCCTCTTCTCGACCAGGTCAGCGAAATCCGCTTCCACACGCCGGATGCCATGGCGCCCTTCAGGGTGTCGCTGCTCTTCATCCTCCCGAAGGATGCGCCACTGAAACCCGCGGATGAGTTGGAAGTGCTTGGCTGGATGGAACAGGTGCTGACCGGGAATGGGAAGGTCCGCATCGACGCTACGAACTTCCGTGACTTGGGTTCCATCGACGTTGCCAGCTATCTCGGCATGACCCGGCTCGCGCTGGATGAGTTCAGCCTGGGTTCAGATGAACCCTGACGACAAGCCCGGTCAAGGTTCTCCGGAGACCCCGGGGAAGCGCCTCGCCCCGCCGTGGAAGTGCTCGTCCAGGAAGGCCTCGGTGCGCTCCCTCAGCGCGCGGGTCTCCGGGGAGGGCCCGCCGCTCTCGGACAGGTCCGCGAAGCGCGCGCGCTCCAGCACTGGGGACGGATGTGCATCCGTGTCGGCCGGGAGGTTCGCCTCCAAGGCAGACAGCAGGGCATGCGCCCGGTCCACCACCGCGAGCCCCTCATCGAGGGAGAGCCTGCCTCCCGCCACCTCATTGAACAGACGGCAACTGTAGGCGTGGCAGCCCAGGGGACGCTCGGCGTAGAGCGTGCACCGGCGGTCCTTCAAGGCCGAGCAGCCCAGGCGGAGCGCGGGCGAGCCGCCCACGAGCTCCACCACGTCCAGCTCGTTGCGCCGAGCGGGAGCGACCTCCTCGAGCTGGAGCGGCACATGGCTGAAGAGGCTGCCGTCACAGCACAGGCCGCAGCGCTGGCAGAGGGTGGACAAGGACACGGCGTGGCTCCAGGCGCCGGAGTCCGGACGGGGCGCGGCCGGGCCCTGCTCGAGGGGTGTACCCGCGAGGCTACTTCAGGTGGCGGGAGGCATGGCTCGACGGAGCGAGCCTTCGAGCCCCTACCCTCCTGGACCCTCTTTGCTGGCGCCTTGAGGTGACCCGGCCCGAGCACCTGGAAACGCGAGATACGACCCATCACACCCGGGGTGAAGGGGACTCCCTACTTATGAGGGGCGCGAAACCATCAGTCAGGTCAGGCGCTCCGGAAAGTGAGGATGCCACCGTGAGCAAGATACTTCTGGTCGATGACGAGTCCGAGCTGCGCGAGCTCTACACCGATGTGCTGGAGGTCATGGGTTATGAAGTATTCCAGGCGCACGATGGCCTCGAGGCGCTGGAGCTGGCCCACCAGCAGCAGCCGGACCTGATCGTGACGGACTGGATGATGCCTCGCCTGGATGGAGTCGAGCTCTGTAAGCGTCTCCTCCGAGACCCCCAGCTCCACCACATCCCCATCATCCTGCACAGCACCCGGCGGGCTCCCCGGCTCCCCGGTGTCCACACCGTCCTCTCCAAGATCTGCCCGCTGGAGGATTTCGAGGAGGCGGTGGCCCAGGCGCTCGATGACTCCACTGGACACATGGAGCTGGAGACCCCTCAGCAGGTAGCCGTGGGGGCCTGGTAGGGGGCGGTTCACTCTCCAAGCGCCGGCCTACGGAGAGCGCACGGGGGCGGGCTCCTCGGGCAGCGGGATGAACTCCGTCTCCCGCGGGACCGGGGCGAAGCGGCCGGCCTTCCAGTCCGCCTTGGCCTGCTCCAGCCGCTCCTTCGAGCTCGAGACGAAGTTCCAGAAGATGTAGCGCGGCCCGTCCATTGGCTCGCCGCCCAGGAGCATCATCCGCGCCGGAGCAGTGGCCTGGAGGGCAATCTCACTTCCCGGACGGAAGACGAGCAGCTCGCCCGGGCCGAACTCGATGCCGTCCAGTTCCACGGTGCCTTCGGCGAGGTAGAGCGCGCGCTCCTCGTGGTCAGCCGGAAGCACGAGGCCCGCGCCCTCCTCCAGCGCCGCGTCCGCGTAGAACATCTCCGAGAACGTTCGCACGGGTGAACGCTTCCCGTAGAGCGCTCCCGCGATGAGGTGCATCCGCACGCCCTCGCCTTCGAGGAAGGGCAGCGCGTCGGCGGCATGGTGGACGAAAGCGGGAGCCGTCTCCTCGTACTGCTTCGGGAGCGCCACCCAGGCCTGGATACCGAAGAGCCGCCCACCCGCTGCTCGCGCCTCGGGACCCGTGCGCTCGGAGTGGACGATGCCCCGCCCCGCGGTCATCCAGTTCACCTCTCCGGGCCGGATGGGCTCCACCGTGCCGAGGCTGTCCCGGTGGAGGATCTCCCCGTCGAGGAGATAGGTGACGGTGGCCAGACCAATGTGCGGATGAGGCCGCACGTCGAGCCCCTCGCCCGAGCGGAACACCGCGGGCCCCATCTGGTCGAGGAAGATGAAGGGCCCGACCATGCGACGCCGGGCCGAGGGCAGCACCCGCCGCACCTCGAACCCATCGCCGAGATCCCGGGTGCGGCTCACGATGAGGGTTTCCAGCGCGGGGTGCTGCTTCGTCTCGCTCGTCTCGGCCCAGCTCATGGGTTGCTCCTTGCTCCTCAGGTGACACCCATCATGTGGAGGTGACCCGGTGCGCGCCATAGCCAACGACGGGACACATCGTTCCACCCATGGGATGGAGGAGACGAACGCCCTCACTCCACGGAAGGGGCTGGCCAGTGCTCACGCAGGAAGTCCACGAAGGCCATCACCTTGGGGGAGTGGTGCCGGGTGCCCGGGTAGACCGCGTGCACCGGAGCGCCAGCCGAGCTCCAGTCCGGCAGGAGGCGAAGCAGGCGGCCGGCCGCGAGATCCGCGGCGGAGTGGATGTTGGGGAGGAGCGCGACCCCGGAGCCCGCCAGCGTCACCGCGCGCAACATGTCGGGCTCGTTCACGACGAGACGCGGTCGGATGGAGACCTCGACCGACCTGCTCCCGGAGTGCAGGGTCCAGACGTTCCCCGCGCCGAAGAGGAGGCAGTCGTGCTTCTCGAGGTCCCTGGGTGACCTGGGCACCCCTCGCGCCTGGAGGTAGCTCGGGGCCGCCACGACGAAGCGCTCGATGCTCCCGAGCTTGCGGGCGATGAGCGACGAGTCGGCCAGTCGTCCAGCTCGCACGGCGAGGTCGAATCCCTCCTCCACCAGGTCGACCGTCCGATCCGTGCACAACAGCTCGAGTTGCACCTCGGGGTAGCGCTTCAGGAACTCCGCGACGAGCGGCCCGAGGAAGCTGAAGGTGAGCGGTGTCGTCACGCGGAGCAGCCCATGAGGCGCGGCCTGCATGCGCGTGACAGCCAGCTCGGCCTCCTCCGCCTCGGCCACGATGCGAGCACAGTGCTCGTAGTAGGCCCGCCCCACTTCCGTGAGGCGCAGCTTGCGCGTCGTGCGCTGCAGGAGCTGCGCGCCGATACGCTCCTCGAGCTCGGAGACCTTCCGGCTGACGGTGGACTTGGGCATTCGGAGCCCGCGAGCCGCCGCGGTGAAGCTGCCGGCCTGGACCACCTTGGCGAAGACGAGGAGTTCGTTGAGGTCCATGAGGTTCCCGGCCCGGGAGTCGTTCCATGGGTGGAACAGTCCTTCCAGTCCGCCCCATCTAATCAGGGCCACCCTCGGCCGCTACATTGAGCCCATCAGTCACACACGAACGACAAGGAAAACACACATGGCAAACGCAACCTGGAACATCGACCTGACCCACTCCGGCGTGCACTTCACCGTCCGCCACATGGTCATCTCGAAGGTGCGCGGCAGCTTCCGGAAGTTCACCGGGGCGGTGTCGCTGGACGAGCAGGAGCCCACCGCCTCGTCGGTCTCCGCCAGCATCGAGACGGCGAGCATCGACACGGGTGTCCAGCAGCGCGACGACCACCTGCGCTCGCCGGACTTCTTCGACGCGGCGAAGTTCCCCGCCATCTCCTTCCAGAGCACGAAGGTGGAGAAAGACCTCGGGCAACGGCCTCCGGGTGACCGGGAACCTGACCATCCGTGACGTCACCCGCGAGATCGTGCTCGAGGCCGAGCAGCTCGGAATCGGGAAGGACCCCTGGGGCAACACCAAGGCCGCCTTCGAGGCGAAGACCTCAATCGACCGCCGGGAGTTCGGCCTGACGTGGAACCAGGCGCTCGAGGCCGGTGGCGTCCTCGTCGGCGAGAAGATCGGAATCGCCCTGGAGATCCAGGCGGTCAAGGCGCAGACCACCGAAAAGGCGGCCTGAGTCATCCGGGAGTCACGGAGGCGCCGACGCGGGCGCCTCCGGCCTCTCCTCTCAGGGCTCTCCGCGGGGCGTTGTCGCCTCGCACAGGTGCTCGATGAAGTCCGGCAGGAGCTGCGCCGACAATATCCAGATGCGGCCCTCTCCCAGGTCCACCAGCTTCGCGCGCTCCGTGTACTCCACGTGCTCCGTCTCCACGTAGTGCACGAACACGTTCAGTCCCCGGGCCCGGTACCACTCCGCCGCTCCCGCCAGCAGCGCCAGCATCGCCTCCTGCGCCTCCGGCAGCGCCGCGTCCACCAGCGGCACGATGCCGCACCCCGTCCAGCACGTTGAACAGGTTCAACCCCACGTGCGCCGTCTCCAGCACCCCCACCGCTAGCGCTCGCCCGTCCTTGCGCGCCACCCTCACCTCCCGCTCCCGCTTCAGCCCCGCCTCGCTCCACTTGCGCTTCAGCTCCGCCAGGTCGAACCGCTCCGGCACCAGATCCAACGCCTCCCGGTACGCCCGCGGCCGCGTCTCCTCCAGCCGCGCGAAGAGCGCCGCCTTCTCCTCCTCCGTCGGCTCCCCCAGCGTGAAGCCCTCCGGCACCTTCCACTCCCGCCGCGCATCCGCCTCCATGAAGCGGAAGGGCACCATGCACGCCTGCCCCGTGTGCTGGTACCACTCGGCGAAGTCGAACGCCGTGAAGCGCACCCAGCGCACGTTCGCCTCGCAGTACGCCAGGAACCACTTCACCTCCGAGTCCATCTGCGCCGGCTCGAAGCCCCGCAGGTAGACGTCCCGCAGCGCCTCTCGCGCCGTGCTGCGCAGCTTCTCGTTGGGCGGCGCCTGGCGCGCGAGCTGGTGCGCCAGCCAGCTCCCCGTGTACGGCTTGAGCCACGACAGGCTCGCCTCCACCGCCTGGCCCGACGGCATCGGCCGCACCACCCGGTAGCCCAGCCGCGCGTGCCTCTCCAGCAGCTCGTGCGCGTCACGGTACTCGGCCTGCATCCGCGCGAAGTCCGCCGGCGTCTTCCCCGACAGCCGGAAGTACCCCGAGCGCTCGAAGAGCTCCCACGTTCCCTGGTTCCAGTCCCCCGTCACCCGCGTGTTCGGGTGGCTCTGCTCCTCCACCGTCAGCCGCCAGCGCGCTCCCTCCTCCTCGCTCAGCGGCACCACCGACATGCCGCAGCGCCGGCCCCCCGCCAGCCCGGTGATGTTGCGCACCTCGGCCCTCAGCCTCACCGGCTCCTTCCCCGGCAGATCCACCTCCACCTCCGGCAGCCGCAGCCCCGGGTACAGCAGGTCCTCCCCCGGCTCCGTGCAGAAGGACAGTCCCTCGTAGGAGATGTCCGCCAGCTCCCGCCACACCCGCACCTGCGGCCACAGCGGATGGGAGAAGCGCACCGTGCACCCACCCCACGCCGAAGCCCTCCTCAGGAAGCGGTGGCGGTAGCGCACCACCTCGCGCGGTAGCGGCACCACCCACAGCCCGTCCTCGTACGTCGCGTGCTCCACCTCGAAGTGCAGCACCGAGCTGTAGCCGAACAGCTCCACCGTGAAGGGCGCCGGGGGCGGCACCCCGCGCACCTCCCACGCCACCTTCCCGTCGAACCGGTCATAGAGCGCCGCCACCAGGTCCACATCCCCCGTGCTCGCGCGCACCCGGCCCCGGCACCGCCTCGCCGTCAGCGCCTCGAAGATGCGGCCGATCCGATCCGCCCGCGTAATCCGCTCCTTCCAGATGGGCCTCCCGCGCGGCGTCTCGAGCTGCCCCTCGTCCTTCAGCCGCTCCAGCATCGAGACGATGCACCGGCCCTTGTCCAGCGGCGGCGCCACGAAGCGCAGGCTCAGCTCCGGCAGCTCCCCCGGCCCCTGCAGCAGCACGTTCGTCACCTCGGCCCGCAGCGACGTCGTCTGCTCCCCCGTGCCCACCACCACGTTGGCCGTCTGTCCCGGGCGCAGCGCCGTGGGCATGAACAGGTGCAGCGTCAGGTGCTCCGGCGACAGTTGCACCAGCCTCCCCGCCGGCTGCGACTCGCCCTCCACCGATGCCACCGCCGACTGCCCGGGTCCCATCCGGTATCCCAGGACGCTCTCTCGGGCTCGCATACGGTCCGCCTTCTCCGTCGCCATGGGAACTCCGTCTGTCGTGGAGCACCGGTTTATGGGACCAGTGGAAATTTCCTCTCCACCGCTCCGACCGGCCACCCGGTGGAATTTCGGTTCCGCCAATGTGGACACCCCCCTCGGGGCTTGCAGCGCTGTCCGGGGAGTGGGCTCTCTAAAGCGTTGCGGACCCATCGACTCCCAGCGCGGTGCCGCCTGGTGAACGGACCTACCGTCCAGAAGATGCGGGTTGCTGGAACGGGGGCCCGTGGGCAGGGAACGGGAACTTCAGGCCCTCTGGATTCTTCTTGTAAAACCCAAGAAAGTGAGCCCAGGCACCCACACCGGCTGTCTTGGTGGGGGTTTACCGGGGGCAAAACGGGCACGGGGCGTGTGACTGGAATCCGCTCCCGTTGCACCCCCACGCGAAAATCACGGCTCGGCTTTCGCCCTCGGGTCTGGGTTCCTATAAGCTTGTATTTCTCGAATGGCTGGGTCGACGACACCCTCTGGCCCGGATGACGTCCGCGGTCGGCAGATGGGCAACTACGAGGTGCTCTGTCGCCTGTCCACGGGCGGCATGGCGGAGATTTTCCTCGCCTCCAAGAGGGGCCTGGCCGGCTTCCACAAACCCGTGGTGCTCAAGAAGATCCTCCCGGACATCCAGGGCCAGGAGGAGTTCGTCCAGATGTTCCTGGACGAGGCCAAGGTGACGGCGGCCTTCAACCACCCGCACATCGCCCAGGTGTTCGATCTGGACGTGGCCCAGGGAGAGCTCTTCCTCGCCATGGAGTTCGTGCCGGGGGCCACGTTGATCGAGGTGGCCCGGGCGTGCCGCTCCGCCCAGGAGTCCATGCCCGTGGGCTTCGGGCTGGCGGCCGTGCGCGACACCGCGCTGGCACTGCACTACGCGCACACCTACACGGATCCGCTTGGAGATCCCTCGCCCGTCATCCACCGGGACGTGGCCGAGAAGAACATCATGGTGACGTACGAGGGCGTCACCAAGCTGCTGGACTTCGGCATCGCCAAGAACCTGGCGGGCGCCAGCCGCACCCAGGTGGGCATGGTGAAGGGCACCAGCGGGTACATGTCGCCGGAGCAGATTCGCGGCGAGCCGCTGGACGCGCGCAGTGACTTGTTCAGCCTGGGCGTGGTGCTGCACGAGTGCCTCACCGGCATGCGGCTCTTCCCGGGCAAGGCGCCCATGGCGGTGGCGCAGGCCGTGCTGCGCGCCCCCATCCCCGAGCCCTCGCGCGTCAACAAGGCCATTCCCCCCGGGCTGGACGCCATCGTGCTCAAGGCGCTGGCGCGCCGGCGCGAGGACCGTTACGCCACCACGCTGGAGTTCGCCCGCGAGCTGGAGCGCGCCGTGGGCCCGCTCATCTGGCTGCCGGAGAAGAGTGGCGAGCTGCTGCGGCGCCTCTTCGCCGAGCGGCGGGAGCAGACGCGCCAGCTCCTCGCCAGCGGCCGGGCCGCCGGCGACGGCACGGGAGAGGTGAAGCTCGCGCAGCTCTTCTCGGACAAGGAGGCCATCACCACGCCTCCGCCCGTGCCGGCCGCCTCGCCGGGCGTCACCGCGCCCACTCCCCCGAGGACCTCCACCGCCGCGGGGCGCCTGCCCAGCATCTCCGCGCCCCAATTCTCGACGCCCTCGGTCAACTCCGATCGGACGGAGCTCGTCGCCCCCCCGGTCGCCACCCGACCTCCGGCGCCTGTCACGCCCCCGCCTCCACCCGAGACCGAGGATCTCCACCGGCCCGCGCTGCCGCCGCCCTGGGAGCGCACCGTCCCCGCGCGCCCGCGCAGCCTGCCCCGCACCGACGTGCCCGAGCAGCCGCCACCCCAGGCGGAGATCCAGACCTCCGTCATGCGGGTACCGCGCACCACCGGGGAGCAGCCCATCGCCGCGAGCGGGGGCGGACCTCGGAGCAACCCCGTGCGCCCGGGTCGCCGGCCGACGATCGAGACCGCGTTGCCGCACCTGGACGCCGTCACCCAGCCCGTCGGCGGGCTCGGGATTCCCGCTCCGGTGCCCAAACAGCACGAGTTTCCGGATGGCCCCACCGTGCCCGCCCTCCGCTCGCCGCTGGCCCGGCCGCGCGAGGTGGCGCCTCCGGACGTGGACGAGTCCGAGGACTACACCCGCCCCATCCAAGCGCGGCCCTCCCGGGTGGAGCCTCCGGACGTGGACGAGTCCGAGGACTACACCCGCCCCATCCAAGCGCGGCCGGAGTTCCTCACCGCCGTCGCGCCGCCCACGTCCGCCCGGCGCCGCGGAACGGAGTTCGAGGACGACGACACCTCGGAGTTCCCCACCTCCCCCGTCATCGCCGCGGCCACGCTCTCCCAGAGGGGGGAGCCACGAGCCGTGGAGGACTCCACCCGCTCCGAGACCCGAGCACCCGCGCCTTCCCGGTCGGGACGAGGCACCTGGGTGGCCGTGCTGCTGCTCCTGCTCCTGCTGGGCGGTGGCGCCACCGCGGTGGCCCTGAGGCTGGATGGGGGCCTCGTGTCCTCGCGGCTGTTCCCACCCCCTCCGGAGGCCTCGACTCCCGTCGTGAAGGCGGTCGACGCCACGCAGCCCCAGCCTCCACCCGCCAGCGACGAGACCCCCACTGCCGACCCTCGGGAGCCGGGGGCCGCTGCCGCGAGCAGTCCGGACGCGGGTGCCTCCGCGGACGCTGTCGCCACCGGCGAGCCCTCGCCCACCCCGGCCGCGGTCGCCGAGGGCACGGCCTCGCCCGAGGTGAAGAACGAGGCGGCCTCCGCGGACGCGGCTCCGGATGAGACGGACACGCCCGCCGGCCAGGAGGACAGAGAGCCCGAGGCCGGCGTCGAGCCCACGCAGCCGGTGAAGCGGGGCGGCAAGGTGACGACGAGCACCCGCCGCAAGCGCGAGCGCCCTCCCGTGGACATGGAGACCTCGCCCGAGCTGGTGACGAACTCCAACGAGGCGGAACGGGCGTGGGAGGCATTGGAGCGCGAGCGCTCGGGAGCGTCCGAGCCGTCGGAGGGGAAGGGCGCCCTCACGCTCACCACGGAGGTCACCGCCAAGGTGTACCTGGGCAACCTCCTGCTGGGCGAGACGCCGCTCTTCCGGGTGGCCGTGCCCGTGGGCAAGCAGACGCTGCGGCTCGTGGGTCCCGAGGGCAAGTCACTGAAGTTCCAGGTGGACATCAAGGCCGGCGAGGTCACCTCCGTCCGCGTTCCCCGGGAGAAGCTCGCCCGGGAGTAGGCGGCCCCGCGACCGGCCCGGGTGCAATCACTCCGGCGGCGGTGCGTATCCCGGGCTGACCGAGGCCTTGTGCCTCCCTTCTCCCGAGGTCCGAATCATGCTGCTGCGCTCCCTGGTGCTCCCCGTCGCCCTCCTGGTCTCCGCCCCGGCCCTCGCGCAGGACACCGCCAGGGGAGGACAGCGTGAGGTCCCCGACTTCCGAGGCGTGGCGGTGAGCAACGGCATCCACGCCGAGGTGAAGCCGGGCCCCAAGTCGGTGCGCCTGGAGGGCAGCGAGGACGACCTGGCCCGGGTGAAGCTCGAGGTGAAGGACGGCGTGCTGACGACGCGGGTGGAGAAGAGCGAGGGTGTGTTCGCGCTGTTCTCCAAGGGGCTCAAGAACGTGCGCCTCTACGTCACCAACCCGCGCGTGGAGAGCGTGGCGGGCAGCGGCGGCTCCCACATCGAGGCGGAGGCCACGGCGGCCAACACCTTCGAGGTGGCGGCCAGCGGCGGCTCGCGAGCTCAACGTCACGGGCGTGGACTCGAAGGAGCTCGAGGTGACGGCCAGCGGCGGCTCCGAGCTGACGCTGAAGGGCCGCACGGCGGAGATGAACATCCAGGGCAGCGGGGGCTCGGTCATCGAGGCCCGGAAGGTCCAGGCCGGGTCGCTGAAGCTGTCGGCCAGCGGCGGCACCCGCGTCGAGGCCTCGCCCGAGCGGAGCATCCAGGGCTCGCTGTCCGGAGGCTCCACGGTGAAGTCCTTCAGCAAGCCCGAGAGCATCCAGGTGAGCGCCACGGGCGGCTCCCAGATCGAGTACGAGTAGTCCCGCGCACGAGCCTCAGCCCAGCCGGAAGATGCTCTTGAGCCGGGCGAGGATGTGGCCCTCTTCCGTCGCGACGGGCAACGTGTCTCCCGAGGCCGTCATCGCCGCGTTCAACTGCGTGCGCCGGTGGGCCAGCATCCCCGACAGCTTCGGCGCCAGCTCGGGGTGCTCCGCGAAGAGGCGGGCGAACACCGGACGGTCCAGCTCCAGCAACACCACGTCCGTGAGCGCCACCACCGTCGCCGAGCGCGGCTCGCCGGTGAGCAGCGACATCTCGCCGAAGTAGTGGCCCCGCGTGAGCCGCGACACCTCCACTCCACCCGCGCGCACCGACAGCTCTCCCGAGCCCACCAGGTAGAACGTCTTGCCCGGCTCGCCCTGCTCGATGACGTGCTCGCCCTTCGCGAAGCGCCGGGGCACCATCTCCCGCCGCAACCGCGCGTGCTCGTCCTCCTTGAGCACCTTGAAGAGGTCCACCCGCCGGAACATCTCGACCACCACCTCGTCGGGGAACTCGCACGCCGGCACGCCTTCGCGCATGTGCACCGTGCGCTGCGGGTAGGGCAGGTCCACACCCTCGCGCCGGAGGCGGTACCAGAGCCGGGTGTAGATCTCCTCCATCGCCCAGTCCGCCTGCCCGAAGTCCGCCACGTAGTAGCGAATCTGGTAGCGGATGCCCGTCTCGTCGAAGCCCCACGTGCGGCACAGCGGCGGCGGCTCGTGCAGCACCAGCGGCACCTGCTCCAGCATGTCCAGCACCGCGGCCTTCACCTCGTTGGGTGCCCGGTCGTACGGGGCGTGGAAGTAGATGTCCGCGGCCACCGGCAGCCCGGCCCGCGAGTAGTTCTTCACCGCCTCCTTCGAGCAGATGTTGTTGGGGAGGGTGACGACCTCCTTGCGGAACGTCTCGATGCGCGTGGCGCGCCAGGCGATCTGCACCACGCGCCCGGTGACGTCCTTGATGGTGACCCAGTCCCCCACCTGGTAGGGGCGCTCGAGCTGCAGCGACAGGCCGGCGAAGAGGTTGCCCAGCGTGTCCTGCATCGCCATACCGAGCACCACCGAGAGGATGGCCGAGGTCGCCACCAGGCTCGTCAGGTCGATGTCGAGCTGCGTCTTGAGGATGGGCAGGATGGCGATGCTGTAGAGCGAGAAGTCGAGGACGTCCCGGAGGATCTTCGGCAGCGGCGTCCGGGAGCGCAGGCGCAGCAGGAACAGGCCGAAGGACACGCCGACGCGGATGCCACCGAAGGCGAAGGTGAGCATCCATGCCACGCGCAGGCCCTGGAGCACCCGCTCGTGCAGGAGTGGACCGAACTCCTTGTCCACCAGGCGCAGCACGAGGAACGTCACCAGGAAGACGAGCGCCCCGCGCAGGTCCCTGCGGAACGTCGCATCCGAGCTCGCCGCCCGCGCGCCGAGCACCCCCAGCACGAGGACGATCCCCACCACCAGCGAGAGGTGGCCCTGCAGAAAGGCAAGCACGTCGCGAGCCTGCTCTCCGCTCCCCGCGAGGGTCAAGGCGGCACCGGAACGAATATTCCATCCTTTCCGCAATCACAGCGTGAAGCGGGTGTCCGCCGTCTTCTCTCCCTTGCGCTCGAAGACCTCCACGCGCAGCTCGGGCTCGGTCCAGGTGACGCGGGTGAAGTTGCTCTTCGCCGTATAGCCGCCGCTGCGCTTCACCGCGAAGTCCGCCTGCCCATCGAGGATGCCCTCCTTCTCGAAGATGTCGAGCGGCGGCACGAACAGGGGCGCGTTGAAGGCCGAGGACACGAGCGACAGCACGTGGAAGTCCGGCCGCGAGGTGCTGCGCAGCTCGCTCCAGAAGGACACGTGCACGTCCCCCGAGAGGAACACCACGCGCTTCACCTTCTCGTCCCGCATGAACTCCAGCAGCTTCTGGCGCTGCAGGAGGAAACCCGCCCACTTGTCCTTGCGCTCCCACTCCATGAAGCCCGACAGCCTCACGTCCGGGAAGAAGGGCACCGGTGAGCCCACGAACTTGAGCCCCTCCCGGTCCTCCACCAGCCACTGCTTGAAGGCATCGAGTTGCCGCGCGCTGATGATCTCCGGGGGCGCCGTCAGGTAGGAGCGCTCGGTGCGCGTGTCCATGATGAAGAAGCGCGCCGGCCCGAGCTGGAACGTGTACCAGTAGCGCTGGAGTGGGTTGGTGCGGCCCGGCTCGCCCTCGCGCACCAGCGCCGGCCCGTGCACCATCTGGTAGGAGCGGTAGGCCATCATCGCCGCGTAGTAGCGCGCCTTGTTGGCGACCCGCTCCTCCTGCGACAGCTTCGGGTCGAACATCCGATCCGCGCTCCAGTTGTCGGAGATCTCATGGTCGTCCAGCACCATGTACGTCGGCACGCGCGACATGAGCCCGCGCAGCCCGGGCTGCCGGAAGATGCGACGGTAGTTCTCACAGTACTCGGGCCAGGTGCGATCCATCCGCCCCACGTCCGCGTAGAGCTGATCTCCGAGCATCAGCAGGGCGTCCGTGCGCACGCCCTGGTCCACCTGGGACAGGATGGTGCGGAAGATGCGGTCTCCGCGATCGCTCGGCTCGTCCGCGTCGGAGTGCAGCGGCGAGGGGTGCCGGCACGAGCCGAACACGAACGACAGCGGCCCGGGACCCGGACGCGACGCGGTGCGGAAGGAGCCCGTGCCGGTGGAGGACAGGTCCAACTCCTGGGGCGGCAGGAGGTGGAAGGGCTCGGAGTCCGAGTGGAAGAAGCCCATCCGGTAGCGGTACTGCCTGCCCGGCTGCAGCCCGGTGAAGTCCACGCTGCCCGTGTAATCGTCCTCGGGCAGCAGCTTGAAGTAGCGCGCCTGCAGGACGGTGTGCGAGTCGACCGCCAGGATTTGAGCCACGCCGTGGCAGCGCCTCGGTCCGCCCGGGGTCCGCTGACGGTCTCCGCGCCCCCACAGGCGCACCGTCGTGTCCGTGGTGTGCCCCACGATGGGTCCCACCGTCACTCCGCTCGCGAGATTCGACGCCATTCCGTGTCCCCTCCAAAACCTCGAGTCTCCGGGCTCTTCACCTCCAGTGCAGTGGAAGCGGGGGGCGAGCGTCAATCCTGCCGTGGACGCAGTGTGAGGGATTGGTGCGTCGTGCCGAAAACACTCGGCCAGTTCGACTCGGGGCACGGGCGAGGGAAGGTGGTGCTGACGATGGCCAGGAAGTAGAGAGTGGCTCCACGCCGATCCCTCACCCATGAAACGTCACGCCCCGTCCGCCGAGCGCAACCGCGAGCCCCTCCTCTCCGTCCTCCGCGAGGTGCTGCCGCGGCAGGGCACCGTGCTCGAAGTGGCCAGCGGCACCGGCCAGCACGCCATCTATTTCTCCCGCGCCTTCCCCGGGCTCGTGTGGCAACCCACCGACGCGGATCCGACCGCGCGGGAGAGCATCGATGCCTGGCGCGTGGAAGAGGGCCCGCCCAACCTGCGCGCGCCCCTGCCGCTGGATGCCAGCGCCCCCACCTGGCCCGTGGAGGAGGCGGACGCCATCGTCTGCATCAACATGGTGCACATCTCGCCCTGGGAGGCGTGTCAGGGATTGATGCGCGGCGCCGGCCGGGTACTGCCTCCCGGTGGGCCGCTCATCCTCTACGGCGCGTACTTCATCGAGGGCCGGCCCACCGCGCCGAGCAACCTCGCCTTCGACGCCTCGCTGCGCGAGCGCAACCCGGCCTGGGGCGTGCGCGAATTGGGCGCCGTCACCGCCGAGGCCCGGGCCCACGGGCTGGAGCCCGACCGCGTCGTCGACATGCCGAGCAACAACTTCACCGTCATCTTCCGCAAGCGCGGAGGGTGAGGCTCACCTGGGCCGGAAGTCGAGCGCCACCGAGTTCATGCAGTAGCGCAGCCCGGTGGGCTGGGGGCCATCGTCGAAGACGTGCCCGAGGTGCGAGCCGCATCGGCCGCACACCACCTCGGTGCGCACCATGAACCCGCTCCGATCCTCATGGGTGTCCACGGCGTCGGAGGAGATGGGCTGCCAGAAGCTCGGCCAGCCCGTCCCCGAGTCGAACCTGGCGTCCGAGCTGAACAACGGCTGGCCACACGCCGCGCAGTGGTAGGTGCCCGCGGCGTGGAGGTTCCAGTACTTGCCGGTGAAGGCCCGCTCGGTGCCCTTCTGGCGCAGCACCTTGTACTGCTCGGGGGTGAGCTGTTGCTTCCACTCGGCCTCGGATTTCTGGACCGCGTACACCTTCGTGCCCTCCTGGTGCGAGTGCTCGGGCTCCGCGCCTCCCGCGGCGAGGCCTCCAAGCGCCAGCAATGACAGGAGCAGCAGCACCCCGCTTCGGACTCGTCTCCCTCGGCTCATATCTTGTGGATAAGTGGCTCGGGGCCCATCGGTTACACGAAGACGTTTCGAGCCGCCCTGCTCCGTCCCCAAGTTCTCCACAATCCGGCCGTCCACTCTCCCGCGGTGCTGGCGCGGGAGCCTCCCCATGATGGGTCGCTTCGGAGAGGTCATGGAGCGCCAGGCCCACGAGGTTGCTGAATGCCGCGGAGGGCGGGCATCCGCTCCGAAACCAGGGAGGCCGCCGGGTTCAGTCTGGCGAAACCTGTCCGACAGTCGGACAGGTTTTTGAAGAACGAGCCCGGGGGGTCGGCGGCACTTTTCCGCAACCTGTACACTTAGTGGACAAGTTCGAGCGGCGCGCGACCGGAAGGGCCCTCGGGTCCTCCGCTCAGGCGGGCAGTGGGGAGGTCAGCGCGGCGAACATGGCCCTCAGGGCCGAGTCCTGCGCCACCAGCAGCTTCGTCGAGCCCATCACCCACTTCACCGTGCGCCGCGACACCTTCACCGGCTTGGACTCCAGCACCGCCTCGTTCCCGTACACCTTGCGCAGCGTCATCACCGCGAGGAACAGCGGCCACAGACAGAACAGCCGGATGCCCCGCTCCTCCCGTGGCAGCGCCAGCGTGTACTCGAAGGCCTTGCGCAGCTCCCGGTGCGCCACCGCCACCAGTCGCTCGTGCGCTTTCATCGCCTCGCTCCGGTTGCCGGGCTCCAGCAGTGCCTCCGGGGTCAGCCCGTACTCCGCCAACACTGTCCTCGGCAGCCAGCAGCTCCCGCGCTCCAGGTCCTCGCGCACGTCCTTGAGGATGTTCGTCAGTTGCAGCGCGTTGCCGAAGGCCACCGCCCGCGCCTCCAGCTTCCCCGCCCGCTCCGCCACCGCCGGCGAGTACCACTGGAACAGCCGCGTCAGCATCTCCCCCACCGTCCCCGCCACGTAGTAGCAGTACTCCAGCGTCTCCTCGAGGCTCTCCAGCCCCAGGCCCCCTCCCGACGCGCGGCCCTTGTCCCCCATCTTCCCCATCCCCTTCGCCATCGTCGCCACGCACGCCGCCACGTTCTCGCGCACCGGCGCCTCGTGCAGCGCCAGCGCCTCCAGCACCAACGGCGTGCCCTCCACCAGCCGGGCCTCCGCCACCGGCGTCTCCTTGCGCAGCACCCGCCCGGCTTCCTGAGTGAAGCGCCTCGCATCGGCCTCCCACCCCGCGGGCAGCGTGCTCAGCCGCGCCAGCTCCGCCAGCAGCACCGGGCAGGCCGGGCCCCGCACCTCGTCCTCCAGCGTGTCGGCGATCCGGCACAGCAGGTAGGCCACCATCACCGCCGTATCCAATGGCCTCGGCAACACGGGGATGTTCAGGGCGAAGGTGCGAGACACCGCGGGCAACAGCTCGCGGCAGAAGGAGACGGCGCTGGGCTCGGTCTGCATCAGCATGGTCGACGCGAAGCGTTGTTCCTTGATGGGTCGTGCCTGGAAATCAGGACGTGAGGCGTACTATGAGGACAGGCGCAGCACCGCTGGGGGGCGCGGGGTGTCCTCATAAGCTCCAAGGGAGGCTCATCCCGCGACCCCTGGCTCCTTCCGACCCACGGACCCGTGCTCCCTGGCTGCCGTTACCCATTGCTTCCCTCACCTCACGGAAGCGGGGCATTCAACCCCAGCCGGTGCCCGGGTGCACGAATCCGGTCGCACTTCACCGCTTCGGCGCTTCTGGCTGCTCCGCCCCCTGCTTCTGCCCGGAGGACTTTTCCCGGGCCGGCGCCTGCTCCGTGGGCTCCAGGGCATTCACCACGTAACCGCCCTCCTCCAGGGTGAAGCGCGCCCGTACCTCCCGCCCCGGCCGCAGCGCCTGGGAGCAGTCCGGGGTGAAGCGCGTGTCCTCGGTCAGCTCGAGCGGGAAGACGCTCCCGGCGTGCCTCAGCCAGAGCTGGTCACCCTGTACCCGCACCACCTCGCCCACCAGCTCGCCCCGCTGCGCCTCGCCAGTGCCGGCCATCCCGGAGCCGCCCACGCCCGGCTCCTCCTCGGCCTCCGGCGTGACGGGGGTGTCGTCCGTCTGCGGCGTCCGGCGGAACGCGTCCATGTTGTCCGGGAGGTCCTCCTGGAGCGCCTCGTCCTGGACGTTGCCGGAATCCCCGCCCAACACCTCCTGCGCGCCCGCCGGGCCCACCAGCCCGAACACGGCGAGCCATGCCAACGCCTTGCGTGCCATGGGAGCCTCCTGTCTCTGCGTTGCCCTCTATGGAGATGGGGTGCCCGCGCCGCCCACGCCCGGCGTCTCCGCCGCAGGGGAGGCCGGCGAGAGGGCCTCGTCCGAGAGCAGGAGGGCCAGGAGGGCACCTTCCTCGGCGGGCCCGAGCAGCATCACGTTCTCGGGAATCCGCAGCGTCGCGGGGAGCGGCGGGCCGCGGGTGACGTCGCACGTGCGCCAGCCCGAGTACCGGTTGCCCGCCAGGGACAGCGAGTAGCCGCACCCCCCCACCGAGCCGGTGATTGCCGTGGGCGTCAGCGTGAGCTCGGCCGTGTCCTCTCCGAACCACCCCTCCATGCGCAGCCCGGGTTGGGGCGAGAGGGGGGTGACCTCGAACTTCACGTCATTGCCGACCGCCCGGCCGGTGAGGTGGCCGCCCTCGTCCCAGCGCAGCTCCACCGGCTGACCCTTCAGCGTGCCGCTCAGGCCCTGGCGGGTCCGTCGCAGTTGGAGGCCGCCACCGGAGATGCGCTCGGGTTCGATCCGGACCTGGAGGCTGCGCTCGCCCACCTGGAGCAGGATCAGCTCCCTCTCAGAGACGGTGACCTCCGCCGCCACGAGCGCGCCCATACCCAGCACGAGCACCACCGCGAGCAGAGCGAGGACACCACGCCCCGGCCTTGCGGAGTGCGTCACGGTGTACCTGCCTTTCATCGCCACCCCTCAAGCTAGGGGCTCGAACGTGGAGCAGGCATGGACGCTCCCCCGTGTGCTCTAGAGGCGGGCCTCCGGCGGAACCCAGGCCTCGTCTCCCACCAGGAATCAAGGAGAAGGAAGGACCTGCCCAACAGCTGTGAGCAGCAGGTCGAACTCCGAGTGACGCTCCGGCTCGAGGGCTATCCTCACCCCAAAGCGGACGGTGACCCGACCGAAGGTGAGGACGGCTGGATTGCTTCGCTCGGAGATGTCCTGGCGGAACATCCTCAGGGCCTCGAGCAGCACATCCCGAGGCGTTCCATCTGGAGCGACCACATCCAGGAAGGAATGGACTGGATTCTGACCCGGCGGAATCGAGAATGGACTGACGCTCGGTGAGCGTTCCAGGTGTCTGCTCCGGGAGTAATGAGGCGTCCTCGGGCCAGGGAAAGTCCTGACCATGCAGGTACAGGAAGGCGTTGACGCCCGTTTGTCCATTTCGGGAAACCCGATGTGCGGTCGCGTACATCAGCTCAGCTCGTAGTGACGAGGGGGTCGCTTCTGACCGGGTACATCATCGAGCAACCGCCGGCCCATGGGAAATCGTTCGACAGCCTCCCGAGCTCTCTTGTGTTCCGCCTCGACGAACTCCCGGAGCATGTCCGACAGGTCCGCACTGCGCTGGTGTCTCGCCAGCAATGCGGATAGCGGCTCGGGCGGCTCATCCGGAAACTTCTCGCGGACATACCGGACATAGTCCTGCTGAACCCTGGCCACCTCATCCTTCAAGGATGGGCTCAGGGTGAGCAGGCGAAGCTCCAACAGCTGCAGGATCTGCAACTCGACGCTCTCGTCCGAGCCCCACATCGCGGGAACACGGAGCAGCGAGGCGATCCGCTCGTCGATGAATCCGAGCAATGTTCGCTGCAGCAGATTCATTGCTTCGCCACCCGCCCGTCCTCCTCCCACTCCTTCCAGGCCAGGCGATCGGAATATTGATAGTGCTGGTCGAGATACGAGCGCTCAGCAGTGCCCTCGGCCCCCGTCAGTGCATCGACGACATGCTGCTGCACGTGGACGGCTACATGCTCCCACCAGCGCATCCCACGCCGAGGGACCAGGAAGCGGCCCTCGAGTGGAACCAGCTTCCGCGCTCGCGCACCTGCTTCGATCTCACGAGCAACGGGGAGGATCTCTCTCGCTGCGGTTTCACAGCGATTGCTGTCCGCAGGATGTCTGTCGAGCACCTTGGACACTTTTTCGTGTTGGGCCGGAAGCCAGGAGATGGACATTCGATGCCATGATAACCGCCGAGGGGCTCGGGCGCATCCACATAATGACCTGATAGGTGGTGCTCGGCGATAGCCCCTCCGAGGTTGACACGCTGGGGAGTCACGGCGCCGCGCGCACCGGATCCTCGTGGTGGTCGTGCCCCGGTCCGCCGAACGTGCCCGGCCACGGCTCCTCCGCCGGCTTCAGCCCCGGCAGGGTGAAGCGCTGGAACCTCGCCATGCTCCTCGCGAAGGGCGGATCGCACTCGCCGCACTTCCGCGCCCCGTCCATCAGCGTCAGCGCCCCCGGACCCAGCTCGAAGAGCTGCGGCACGCTCCGAGGCGTGTAGCCCAACTCGCAGCGGAAGGCCTCGCTCCCGTCCTTCGCCCGCACCCCCACCAGCAGCGGCTTCGGCCCCTCCGCCGCGAAGCCCAGCACCATCGTCCGCGACACCCCACCCTCCGGCCACGTCCCCAGCCGCAGCTCCTTCGAGGAGAAGCTCGTCCCCGTGGGCAGCCGGTACGTCCACGCCGGCTTCAGCCCTGGCACCGTGTACCCCTTCAACTCGGGGGACTCCACCGGCACCACGTCCGGGTTCACCGTCGTGTCCCGGGGGCTCGGCACCAGCACCTCGCGCGTCGCCACCGCCCGCCCCAGCTTCCACTCCAGCGCCGAGGCCGGCGTACCATCCGACGTGCGCAGCGGCTCCGTGCCTCCCTCCGGAAGCAGCAGCCCTCGCACCAGTCCCAGCTCTCCTCCCGGGAAGGGCAGCGTCCTCCTCCAGCGCGGCACTCCGTCCGACGAGAACGCCATCACCAGCGTCGGCGCCCCCGCCGACAGCGGCGCCTCCGCCTTCACCGTCGGGGAGAACGTCACGTACAGGTCCCCCACCGTGTCCGATGCCAGCCCGAAGGGGTGCGGGTGGTTGCACTCGGACAGCAGCGGATCCTCCAGCCCCTGCGCCGACACCATCCCCCCCGCCGCGTCCAGCACCACCAGGTAGTACAGCCGGCACAGGGAGGCCGAGCTCTGGCCCGCCGGGTAGGCCTCGAAGAGCGCCGCCAGGCGATCCGGCGCCATCACCGCCAGCCGCGCCATGAAGAGCGTCGAGGACTTCGCCGCGATGTCCGGCCTCGCCCTCGCCAGGTCGAACGTCCACCGCGGCGCCCCCGTCGCCCGCTCCATCAGCGACACCTTCCCCTGCTGCGGCGAGTCCATGCACAGCAGCCGCTCGTTCCACAGCATGCAGCGCCGCGCCGACAGCTGGGACTCCACCCGCGAGGCCTCCGTCGCCCCCAGCACCGGCCTCGCGAAGAAGCCCGCCAGCGTCACGTCCCCCTCGGGGCCCACCAGCACGTCGTGCAGTTCCTTGTTCTCGGCCTGCGCGTCGTACGTCCAGTCCGGCACCAGCGGCATCGCCCGCGGCCGCGCGCACGTCGAGCCCTGGCACCTGCCCTCGCCCTGGCAGGGTGACTCCGGCGCGCACACGAAGCCGTCCGGCGGGTCGCGCTTCACGCACGCCCCCTCCACGCACACGTCCGCCAGGTCGCACTCGCGCGCCTCGCCGCAGAAGGTGCCGTCGGCCGCCGGCCGGAGCTGGCAGCCCTTCCCTGGATCGCACCAGCCCTCCTGGCACGCCCCATCCCCTGGGCACGGCGGCGCTGGCACCGACTGGCACCCGTCCAGCGGGCCGCACACGTCCGTGGTGCACGCGTTGCCGTCGTCGCACACGAGCTCGCGTCCCTTGCACCGGCCCGCCTGGCACACCGCGTCCAGCACGCACGCGTTGCCTGGATCGCACGCCGTGCCGTCCGCCAGCACCTCCTCCACGCACTCCTCCCTCACCGCGTCGAAGGTGAAGCGGTGGCACGTCACCGGCATGGGGCAGGGCGGCGACTGCACGCCCTCGCCCGTCAGCCGCAGCGTCACCGTGCGGCCCCCCTCCTCCGTGCCCACCAGCGTGGCCTCGTACGTCCCCAGCGCCGTGGGGGCGAAGCGCACCTTCACCGTGGACTCCGCGGAGACCTCCACCCGCTCCGGCAGCCCCTCCACCGCGAAGGGCGCCGGCACCGGGCCCCACGTCACCCGCACCGGGGCCCGGCCCGCGTTGCCCACCCGGAGCTCGCCCTCCCGCGAGACACCCACGTACGTGGCCGGAAAGGCCACTGCCTGCTGCGAGAAGCGCACCTGGCCCGAGGAGCCCACCAGCGGTGGCTTCTCGTCACGGCAGGCCCCCAGCGGCCCCGTGAGCAGCAGCACCCCCAGCACCCACACCCAGCCGACTGCGCTCGCTTCGTGCCTCATGTGTGGACCCCTGACCTCTCGGCTATAGCCCTCGCCCCCCCTGGGTGCGAGGGGGTCCACCCCGTCCCGTTCACCGGGTCACCCTCGGGAACACTGGAGTTTCTACGGTCCACCCCGAGGGGGACTCCCCCAACACCCCGGAATTCCTGGGGTTCACTCTCGGTACGAATCTCGCAATACCCGGAGGCATGGCTTCCACCGAATCCGCTGTCTCCGAGCAACTGGCCCAGTCCTTCACCGTCTTCGTTCCGCTCGCCCTCCAGCCGCGGATGGACCTGCTGCCTCTGGATACCCGCCACGCCCTGCTGGGCGAGCTCTTCCGGCTGGCCGTCCAGGCCTGGCACGAGCGCTCCCTGTTGCCCCATCACGCTCCCCTCACCCTGGAGTTCCCGCTGGCCGGCTGTGACGTGAGCGTCGAGCTCGATGCCCCCAAGGCCCGCCTGACGCTCGTCTCGCTCACCCGGGGCTGGCACTGAGCCGCCCGGGAGCGATCCACAACCCCACACTTTCCCCAGGCCCCTCTGTTTCTGTACTGAGTGAATTGAGATGTTGAATCAAATAGGAGCAACAGCAGGGGGTGTGGGCTTGTGGAAAAGTCCGTAACCTCTCGGAAGGACTGAGGTTCTCCGTTTCTGCTACATGTGGGGAAGTTGGCGCTTTTCCCCGGCCACCCACAGGGGTTGGATCAGCCCGCCAGTTATCCACAGGGAGGCCAGGGTCCATCCACAGGCCGTCCACAGGGGTTGTGGATTATCCTCCACCCCATGTCCGCACCGGCCAGAGGCGCTTCGACAGCCAGCTCCGCCAACCTCGATCTGCACTGGGGCGAGCGCATCGGGAAGTTCCAGGTGATCGCGCAGCTGTCGGTGGGAGGCATGGCGGAGCTCTTCCTGGGCTTCACCTCCGGGCCGGGCGGATTCCGCAAGTATGTAGCACTCAAGCGCATCCTCCCGGGCGCGCGGGACGACGAGCAGTTCGAGCGCATGTTCCTGGATGAAGCACGCATCACCGCGGCGCTCAACCACCCCAACATCGCCCAGGTGTTCGAGCTGGGGCAGGACGACGAGGGCCTCTTCCTGGCGATGGAGTTCATCGCGGGGCAGAACCTCAACCAGATCGCCGGGGTGTGCCGCCGGAGGGCGAGGGCGCTGCCGCCGGGCTTCACCCTGTCGGTGGCGCGAGACGTCTGCCTGGCGCTGCACTACGCGCACACCTTCACCACACCCGGGGGCAAGCCCTACCCCGTCATCCACCGGGACGTGGCACAGAAGAACGTGATGGTGACGTACGACGGGGTGGTGAAGCTGCTGGACTTCGGCATCGCCAAGGCGCGAGACGGCCGGGGACAGACGCAGGTGGGCGTGGTGAAGGGCACCACCGGGTACATGTCGCCCGAGCAGGTGCGCGGCGAGCCGCTCGATGGCCGCAGCGATCTCTTCTCCGTGGGGGTGATGCTCCACGAGATGCTCACCGGCGAGCGCCTCTTCGCCGCGCAGACCGAGCGCCAGGAGATGGAGATGATCCTCGAGGCGCCCATCCCGGTGCCGTCGGCGCGGGTGCCATCCATCTCGCAGGCGGTGTCGGCGGTGGTGCTCAAGGCGCTGGCGAGGGAGCGGGAGGAGCGCTACCCGAACGGCCGCGAGATGGCGCGGGCCATCGAAGCGGCGGCGGGGAACCTGCTCTTCGACGCGGAGCAGCGCGCGGCCTTCATGCGCGAGAACTTCCAGGATCGGATGGAGGGGACGCGCCGGCTGCTGGAGAGCGCGGACGAGGCGAGCGCGCAGGTGGACTCGGGGATGGCGCGGATGCTGGGGGGCGGCGAGGCCCCGGAGTCCGTCGGAGCCGAGTCCCGCGAAGGCGGAGGCGAAGCAGCGGACGGGCCAGGATCCGGCGCCACGGCGGGAGCGCGAGGAGCCCGCGCGGCCGACGCGTGGGGTGGATCCGGACGAGGCCGCGGCGACGAGTCCGGTGGCCACGACCGGGAGGCGGGTGACGCGGGAGCAGCGGACGACGGCGGTCACGGCGCAGCACGAGCAGGTGGGGCCGGAGCAGAAGGGGAAGGGTCGGCTCTGGGCGGTGATCCTCGGGCTGCTGGTGCTGGGAGGCGGGGGCTTCGGGGCGATGAAGCTGGTGGCGGCGATCAAAGCGCAGGAGTCCTCCGAGCCGCTCCCGAACGTGGCGGAGCTGACGGCGATGCGGCCCATCGAGCCGCCGACGACGAGCACTCCTCCAGAGGTGGCCGCGCAGCCGCCCGTGGGAGCCCAGCCCTCGGCGGAGACGCAGGAGAAGGAGGACGCGCCAGCCGCCGCGAAGAAGGAGGGCGAGGGCGAGCCCGTGCGGAGCGTGAAGCAGGGATCGCTGACGCTGCTCATCCTGCCGCAGGCCGAGGTGTTCCTGAACGGGCGCTCGCTGGGGAAGACACCGCTGTTCAACACGCCGGTGCCGGTGGGCAGACACCTGTTGCGCATCAAGGGCGAGGACGGGAAGCGGCGGAAGCTGTCGGTGCCCATCGAGGCGGGCAAGACGGCGAAGTTCCGGCTGGCGCTGACGGACATCCCCGAGGGGTGACTCCCCTCTTCCGGAGGTGTCCGTCTCGTTGACGCACCGGAGCGGGTCTGGTTTCACCGGAGGCATGACTCGCGAGCTTCAAGGCTGGTGCACAGCCTGGTGTGCGCGGGGGGTGGAGGCGGCATCCAAGCCATCCGAGGAAAGGCGGTCCAGTAGGGGGCCTCCGGGCGCGTTCTGGAAAAACCTGTCCGACTGTCGGACAGGTTTCTGAAAAGTGCGCCCAGAAGGGGGGTGGGTTTGACGTAGGCGGCCATTCACTCCCCCTCACTGGAATCACGAACCGGTGCGCCGGGCCTCCTCGGCGGCGGGCAGTGTACGCGCGGCGAGGCGCAACAACTCATCATCCGAGAGCTGCTCGGTGGCGAGCACGGAGGGGTCGGCCTTGACGCGCTCCACCCTGCCCTCTCGGAGGACGTGGAACTCGCCGGTGACCTGGGTGGGGATCTTCGCGGAGAAGTCCACGCGGGCCTCGCTGAGCATGGGTTTCATCTTCTCCAGCGAGTTCTTCTCCTTCACGCGGCCGACGAACCAGGAGCGGATGGTGTCGCGGCACTTGTAGTCGAAGTCGCCGGGGCTCTGGGTGGCGAGCATCAGGCCCAGGCCCGCGGAGCGAGCGCGCCGCAGGAGGTTCTCCATGGGCTGCTTGGTGGCGGGCTGGCGCGTGGCGGGCAGGTACAGGTCGGCCTCGTCGAACATGAGGACGGCCTGCAGCGCGTTGGAGGGATTGCGGTTGAGCCAGCGCGACACCTCGATGAGGAGCTGGGACACCCAGAAGAGGACGTTGTTGTTGTCCCCGAGGAACTTGGTGCTGATGACGCTCAGGCGCGTCTTGCCCGGTTGCGCGTGGGCGCCGCGGCCGAGCAGCAGATCCATGTCGAGCTTCTCGCCGCCACTGGCCAGCAGCACGGAGGAGTTGAGTCGGAGCGTCTCCAGGTCCTGCACGAGCTTCTCGAAGAGCTTGGTGTCGAGCCTGCCCACGGCGTTCACCAGGCGAGGATCCTTCTCGTCGATGAAGTAGACGAGCTTCTCCAGGGAGACGCCGCCGGGCGAGAGCTGCACGAGCTGATCAATCGCCTGGGTGAGGATGGTGCGGCAGGACTTGTCGCGCCCGTTGTGCTTGTAGTCGAGCATGCCGCCGAGCGCCTCGGCCGCGTGCTGGGTGGCCTGCTTGCGATCGAACTCGGGCAGCGAGTCGAGCCCCTCGGGGACGATGGGGATGGCGAGCGGACGACCGTGGGGGTGCCCGGGAGTGAAGAGGGCCACGTCGAGCCGCTCGCGCAGGAGGGCCCGACGCTCGGAGCGGCGCGGGTCATCGAGCGGGCGCGTCCAGACGGCGTCGTTGGCGTAGCCGGCGAGGTCTCCCTTGCGATCGACGAGGATGGTGGGGATGCCCTGGAGCAGGAGCTGCTCCACCACGTTGAGCGCGAGCGTCGTCTTGCCGCTCCCGGAGCCACCGAGGAACGCGGCGTGCTGCATGAGCTCCCGGGGCTCGAGGGAGACGGAGTCCTTCGAGAGGCTGTCCAGCACACCGATGCGGAGGGGCTCGAGCTTCCGGGGCGGCTCCCTGGGCGCGGGAGTGGGAGCCGGAGGAGCGGCGGGCTTTGGCTCGGTGCGAATCACGGGGAGCGGCTGGGTGGCGACGGCTGGAGCGGCGGCGGGCTTCTGGGAAGCGGGAGCCGGACGGGCCGCGGGACGGAGGTGGTCCAGGTCGAGGATGTCGCGCAGTGACTTGGTCTGCGTGAGGGGCCGGGCCGAGCGGAGCCAGTCGGCGAGGTCCGCGCGGGCCTCGTGCTGTTTTCGGAACTCGCGCAACGCGAGCAGGGTGCGGTGATCGCTGTCCTCGAGCACCGCGCGGCGCCCGCCCTTGCTGATGAGCCTGCCGAGCTCCTCGGCGGCCTGGGTCTTCGGGTTGCTGGGGAAGGCGGTGGAGCGGACGACGACGGGCGTGCGGCCCTTGGCGTCCTTCCGGGCCTGGTCGATCTGTCGCGCGAGTGCCCCACCGTTGGGCTTGCTGTTGCACAGGGCGACGTGGAGCTTCGTGTCTCCGGGGGAGATGTCCACGTGGATGGACTCGCCGAGAGTCTTGGCCTCGAAGCGGTGTCCGGTGTCCACCTCGTCCGCGCTGGCCCTCAAGGCCCAGGCGAGGAGCACCGCCAGCTCGGAGTCATCATCCGGAGGTGCGCCCGCGTAGGCGGCCCGGAAATCGTTCCAGAGCGGATCCAGCGCCGAGGCGGTGGGCGGGGGCTGTGGAGTGCCACCCTGCTCGCCCTTCCCCGGCAGCGCGTCCACGAGCGGGAAGTGCTCGGGAAGCTGGCCCTCCCGGATGGCGAGCTCCCGGTAGCGGCGGCACTCGTTGAGCACGTCGCGGGCGCGCATGCCGGCCAGCGCCTCGAAGCCCTCGTGGGGGAAGGGATAGGTGGGCTCGGCCGGATCGAAGGGCGCGTTCTCCTGCTCGTAGAGATGCTCCAGGCGCCGCTCGGCGATGAGGCGGGCCTCCTCGGCGGTGCGCAGGCCCTGCAGGGTGATGGGCGCGGGATCCAAGGTGATCCGGTCCAGCATGGGCCGCGTGAGCTGCGCGTGCATCGCCTGCCAGAAGTCTCGCAGGCAGCTGATGACGATGATCGACGAGGGCACCCGGTCGGCCAGGTCGCAGAGCGTCTGCATGGCCCGCCGGAAGGGGTTGCCCGCGTCGTTGGGCTCGTAGATGTCCTCGAGCTGGTCCACGCACAGCACGAGCGAGTGCTCCAGTGCCCGCATCGAGCCGGCCGAGATCCTCCACCATCTGCTTGGGATGCTCGTCGTGGATGCGAGGCACCATGCCTCCGAGCACCTTGCGGTCCGACTCGGAGAGATCCTCGCAGCGCAGGTACTTGATGACGCGCTTCTTGATGGGCGTCTCGTTGCGCTGGAGGTAGAGGAGCGCGCGCAGCAGATCCAGCTCGAGGTCCGCGAAGGCGGGCAGGGTGCTGAGCTCGTCGGCCGCGTCGCTGATGATCTGATGGACGTCGTCCGGGTCCGTGTCGGGTTGCGACAGGCCGGCGGCCCACTTGCCACAGCGCGAGAAGAGCGCGCTGGAGAGCTTCATCAATCCGGAGCCGGGCTGAGAGGGCTCGCAGTAGGGCAGGTCGAGCGACTCGATGAGGTTGTTGAGGACGTAGCGCCCATAGTTGGACGTGGACGTCGTCATCTGCATGTAGCCCACGAACCCGAGCGACTGCTCATGGACGCGGGCACGAAAGGCGCGGACGAGGTGCGTCTTGCCGCAGCCGGACTCGCCGAGCAGCAGCAGGATGCGCCCCGAGTCCAGGCCCGGTGGCGTGGTGGCACGGGTGAGCAGGCGCTCGAAGGAGGTGCGCGCCTCCTGGTGGACCCGCTCCACGTCGAACGGATCGGGCCGCCAGATCTCATGGCGGTGCTGGATGGAGTGGAAGACCTCGGTGCGGTCCGAGAGGAAGGCGGCGAGGCGGAAATCGGACTGGCTCATCGGGAACCCCTTGCACCCGCGCGGAAGGAAGCGACTACAAGGCGATGAAATGGAAGGTGGCGCCGAGGTAGCGCGTCTCCGAGTCGGCGACGTCCGTCGGATCCATGGCCTCCACCAGATCGGCCCGGCTCAGGGAGAGGAGCCGCTCCCGGTTGGCCTCGACCAGCCTGTCCTTGAAGGTCCGATCGTCCAGGCCCTGGACCTGGTTCCGCAGGGTGCGCCAGACGTGGGAGATGAAGATCTTGTCCTCGCCGAAGTGCCCCGTCGTCGAGGCCTTCGCCGCCTCCTTCACCCGCTCGGCGAAGGTGCGGAGATCCTCCTGGCGGGGAGTCGCATCGAAGAACGACGTATCCACGGGGCCGGCCAGCTCGTTGCTCCCCGGGGGGGAGGCAGCCGGCTGCTCGGCCACGGGCTCGGCTCGCGGGGCCGGGGTGAGGGGCTCCGAGGAGGGAACGAGCCAGGAGCGCAGGGCCGCCAGACGGAGGCTGTCCGCGTCCGCGCGCCGGGCACCCACGCTCTTCGCCGCGAGCTGACGCATGGCCTGCATGGGCTCGGCCTCGCGCGAGGCCTGGAGGGCCCGGGCGAGCAGCACCGCCTGCACGGCGGCCAGGGTGAAGGGCTTGTCCGACTCGACGCCGAGCTGCTTCCAGCACAGCGCGTCGCGCACCTGGGTGAGGCTCCTGGAGCCGGGGGACGCGGTGCCGAGGTGCTTCTGCACGAGCACCGCGCGCATCCCATTGGCGGTGCCCAGCCGGGTCAGGTTGCCGTTGGACGGAGGCAGCTCCAGCACCCGTGCCAGGAGGTGCGTGTTCTTGAGCTTCTTCCAGGTGGTGCCCTCGGGCAGGCGCTTCACCCCGAGCCACGCCAGGGCATGCGCGCGTCCCTGGGCGGTGAGCTCCAGGGCATTGCGCGCCTTGCGCAGGGCGAGCCCACCCGCCTCGAGCGCCGCGAGCGACTCGTCGAGTCGGGTATTCCACTCGCTGGGGTTCCACCGGTGATCGGCGAACGACTTGAGTGCACGAGACAACTCACTCCGCGCACCCCACCCCTCCCCGCGTGTCAGCAGCCACGCCAGCACCAGCTCACCCAGACGAGAAATCTCCTGCCCCTCCATGTTCGGCCTCCCCCGGCGAGGACCCCTGGGAGAGGGCCTCGCGTCGTTGCGATATGACTTCCGAGATAGTGTCGAGGATTTCCTCGAGCCGCGCCACCACGTCCTGGGCGAGGAAGCGCAGCACCACATACCCATGCTGTTGCAGCGCCAGGTCCTTGCGCCGGTCGCGCCGGTACGCCTTGGCATCCTGGAAGTGACGGTAGCCGTCGATCTCCACGGCGATGGAGAGCCGCCGGGCCAGCAGGTCCACCTCAACCTGCCTGCCCGCCAGGCGGAAGCCCGGGGAGGCGTTGAGCTCGAAGAGCCCCTGGGTGGACGGGAGCGATTCGAGGAACGCGGAGAGGAATCGCTCCTCGGTGCTGCGCGCACGGTCCTGGGGTCCGTCCTCCCGGGAGGCCCGTTGTTGCTCGCGAGCTGCCTCGCCGAAGAGGGTGAGGACCTCGTCCGGAACTCCGTCCGCCGCGAGCCGGGCCAGCGAGCCGGAGAGTGCTTCCGAGCGGTTCACTCCGAGTGCTTCCAGTCTGCGCCCCAGGGCTTCGGGAGAGGGCGCGGCGAGCTCGATGAGACCCTCGCGCACCATGGCGAGTGCCTGGGACTCACTGCCGTGCAGGTACGCGTCGAGCGCGGGTCGGTCCGTGGTCAGGGCGATGACGAGGGACGGGATGGAGGCACACAGCTTCGCGGCCACCCGGGCCGCACGAGTCACCCCGTCCACGCCGGAGCCGGTGAGCAACAGGGCCGGAGCCGAGCCCGGCGGGACGAGCGCATGCAGGGCCGCGAGGGCTCGGAGGGGATCGCCACCCAGTGCCACGAGCACCGGGTCGAGGGGACCCCCTGAATTGTGGGTAACTTGTGGTTGGAGCAGACCCCTGCACGCGGCGGAGGAGTCTCCGTCGGGAGCCAGGGGGAGCAGCTCCTGGAGGAGGACCTCGCGCTCGTGAGCTGTCTTTCCTTGGAGCCGGGAGGGCAATTCACCTGGAGCGAGGCCCGCGGCCCCACCGAGGAAGTCCGCCGCATCCGCTTCGAGACTCCTGAGGCGTGCGAGCGTCTCCGTCCACGCGCGAGCGACTTCGAGCTCGCTCGCGGCGAGCACCGTACAGGCCGGCCGGTGGAGCGAGTCGAGCCAGCGACGCCAGAGGGACGCCGCGGTGCCGGGAGGGCCGGCGAGCACGGTGAGCGTGGGGATGCCCTGCTCGCGGCGACGCTGATGCCGCTCCAGCTCGTGGAGGGAGGAGGCGGCGCTCCGGCTATCCGCTCTGACGAGGGGCACGGACACGAGCGTCCTCGAAGTCGAGGCACTGCATCAAGGTCCCCTCCCCGGGTGCGGTGTCCTGCAGTGGTCATCCGGGGTGGATGGCGCACCGCTTCACTGCAGGGGTCCTCCGACCCTTGAGACATCATCCAGTCAGGGGGGCCTCATGTCTCAACGCGCGATGATCGCAGCTGCTGTGTGGCTCTTGGCTCTGGGGACGGGGTGCCCACATACCTACCGGAAAGGCGGCAAGCTCGACCAAGCCTTTGAGAAGGATCTGAACGACAACTTTCGGGAGCGCAAGGAAGAGTTCAGGAACGCGAGACAGAGGGATGACGAGGATGAAGAGGAAGATGAGGAGAGGTACTGCCCCGATGACAAGGTAGAGGATTGGGACTGTAGAACCCAGCCTTGTAAGGTGACGTGCAAGTGAAGCGGAGTCCCTTCCTCGCCAGCATTCTCTGCGTCCTGCTTCCCTTGCCGCTCGTCCTCATCATGGGACTGGCGTGGAAGTCCTGGTCCGAGGAACGCGCGAGGATGGCGAAGGAGAGCCCTCGGCTTGAGTTGGAAGAGACCTGGAGGCTCCAGACCTATTCGCAGAAGTGCTGGAAGGGCGCGGATTGTGAGCCGCCACTCGGGTGCTTGAGCTTTTCAGCTCACGAGCGTGAGGGACTCTGCAGCGACAGCTGGTGCATGACGGACTTGCAGTGCAGAGATGGGGGCATCTGCCAGACCTTACGCACCTTGGACGAAGGGCCTCTGGTGCGCGTGTGTATCGATCCGGGACGTAGGAAGGAGGGCGAGGCCTGTGTACTTGCCATGGGTCCAGAGAAGAACACCTGCGCGCAGGGGCTTCGTTGCAATGACGGGTGGTGTGGTCGTCCCTGCGAGCTGGATGAGCCCGAGAGTTGTGCGGCGGGCTTCTTCTGTCGGGACGGGCTGAACGGGCCCTCCTGCATGCCCAGCTGTGAGGGCAGGAGCTGTCCCGAGGGCCAGCAGTGCGTTCCCATGGAGGATGGCGTCTCGGTGTGCGTGAAGGTGCTGGGGGAGAACTGTCGACGGAGCCCCTGTCCCGAGGACGAGCAGTGCACCCTCGGACCCTTCCGCTACACGAAGTCGGGCGTCGTGAAGCTGAAGATGGCCTGCACCCGGCCCCGCACCGAGAACGAGGTTGCCTGCCCGGACGCCGGGCCTGCTGCGTGTCAACCACGTCCTCCGTAACCCTTCCCCCGCTCCATGTGCTTTTTCTGTCGCGCGCCCTCCTCCGTCCGTCTACTCACCGGGTATCATTCCCCGCCCTCAAGGAGGCTCTCTCACCATGGCCGCGCTCACCTTTGGCTTCCTCATGGACCCGCTCGAGACGGTCCGGGTGGATCATGACTCCACCTTCGCCCTCATGCTCGAGGCCCAGCGGCGCGGCCATCAGGTGCGCTATTTCGAGCAGCCCTGGCTCCGCTTCGGCGGCTCCCGCGCCGAGTCCCGCATGCGCACCGTCACCGTGCGCCGCGAGCCCGGCCGCCACTTCGACATCCTCGACGAGGAGGTTCGCCCCCTCTCCAGCCTCGACGTCCTCTTCCTGCGGAAGGATCCGCCCGTCGACGCCGACTTCATCCTGGCCACCCAGCTCGTCGAGCTGTGCGGGGACAAGGGGCCCGTCTTCCTCAACAACCCCACTGGCATCCGCGACGCCAACGAGAAGCTCTTCGGTCTGCGCTTCCCCGAGCTGATGCCCGAGACGCTCATCGCCCGGGATCTCGTCTCGCTCGCCCAATTCGTCACCAGCCACCCCCAGGGCACCATCCTCAAGCCCGTCGAGGGCTTCGGTGGCCAGGGCATCGTCTTCCTCCAGCCCGGCGATCGGAACATGCGCTCGCTCCTGGAGGTCCTCACCCTCGGTGGTCGCAAGGCGATCGTCGCCCAGGCCTACCTCCCCGAGAGCCGCCAGGGCGACAAGCGCATCATCCTCGTCGATGGCGAGCCCGCTGGCGCCGTGCTCCGTGTCCCCGCGCAGGACGACCACCGCGGCAACATGGCCGCCGGTGGCACTCCCGTGAAGACGTCGCTCACCCCGCGTGAGCGGGAGATCTGCGCCCGACTCAAGCCCTCGCTCCAGGAGCGCGGCCTGTACCTCGTGGGCATCGACGTGATTGGCGACTGGCTCACCGAGGTCAACGTCACCAGCCCCACCGGCATCGCGGAGATCGACAAGCTGGACAACACGAACGTCGAGGCGAAGGTGATCGACGTCGCCGAGCGGCTCGCGGGCAACCGCTCCTGAGTCAGGCGACCGCGTCCGAGGACGCGGTCAGCCTGCCACCCCGTGTCAGCGGGAGACTGGCGTCACCTCGCGCTCGGTGGGTGCCACCGTGGCCGTGGTGCTCGGGAAGAGGCTGGGGACGAAGTCGGGCTGGCGCACCGCGAGCTGCCCCTGCCTCGCCAGGTCCATCGCGATGCCGAGGATGCGCGCGGCCTCCTCCGGCGCGTGGAAGCCCATCGAGTTCTCCGCCTCCACGAAGTCCACCATGAACTGGGCCCGACGCTGCAGCTCCATCGCCGTCTTCAGGTCCGCGTCCGTCTTGCCCGCGGCCCTCGCCGCCTTCATGTCTCCAATCAGCGCCACCATCGCGTCCAGCGCCCGGTTGCGCAGCTCGAAGGTGCGGTCCTGGATGGTGTACACGCGCTGGGTCAGCTCCTGCTCCGACCAGTTGTGGCACGTCTGACAGGCGTTGTTCACGTTCAGCAGCGGGCTGCGCACGTGGTGGTCGCTGATCTTCAGCGCCCCTTCGCGCTTGTAGGGCATGTGGCAGTCCGCGCACGCCACCCCCGAGCGGGCGTGGATGCCCTGGTTGTACATCTCGAACTCGGGGTGCTGCGCCTTGAGCACCGGCGCGCCCGTCTCCGCGTGCGTCCAGTCCTTGTGCTGATTCTCCGTGTAGTACGTGAGGATGTTCTCGATCTTGATGCCATTGGCCCAGGGGTACGTCAGCCGCTTCTCCGGGCCCTTGAAGTAGTACTCGACGTGGCACTGCCCGCACACGTACGTGCGCATCTCCTGGCGCGTGGCCTGCTTGTTCACGTCGTAGTCCTTCACGCCCTGGCTGGCCTTCAGCGCGCGGATGCCCTCGATGAAGCCCGGCCGCGTCACCCGCAACTGCATCGTCTGTGAATCATGGCAGTCGATGCACGACACCGGGTGCGTCACCAGCTTGCGCGCCTCGGCGTAGGGCATCGGGTTCGCCTTCTCGAAACCCTTGATGATGTCGCCCTCGCCCAGCTTCTTGTAGGGCACGTAGACCGAGGCGTGGCAGTGGAGGCACGCGCCCGGCTGCTTCGTGACGTGCTGGCGCTCGGTGAACAACTGGTCCTCCAGCACGTACGCGTGGCCGCGCTCCTCGCGGAAGTCCGCCGCGAAGGCATAGCCCGCCCAGAACGTCTTCAGCCGAGGGTCCTCCTCCAGGCGCGACTGGGCCGTCACCTGGCGCGGATCCTTCTCGGTGGGCGCGCGCGGCACCGCCTCACTGCCGCCGTACTTCGTGCGCACCATGTCCACCGTGCGCTTGTAGCTGTCGTACTGGAGCGGGAAGTTCTTCCCCCAGATGGCCGGATCCTCCGTGTCATCGGTGAGCTCGACGACGCGGTAGAAGGGATTGCGGGCCTCCTGCTTGCGCTCCATGACGTTCACGGCCAGCGAGGCGGCGGCCACCGCGGCGACAGCGGCGAGGACCATCGCGCCGAGGAGGAGGAAGGCGCGTCGGCGGGTTTGATTCGTGTCCATTCAGGTCGGGTCTATTGGGGGAGATGGGGGAGGACTAGGGTCCGTGTCCGACGTCGCTGTGGCAGCGGATGCAGGAGAGTTCCTTGCCGCTGTCCGCCGCGTGCGAGTCGATCGCCTGGACGATGGGCTGGTGACACGTGCGGCAGCGCTGCTCGGTGACCGCGCGGTTGCGCGGGCCGATCTGGATGGGCTCGTGGAAGTCGCCGGAGGTGAAGGCCACCGAATGGTGCCAGCCATTGAGCGCCTTGGCGGCGTACTTGCCGACGAACCCGTGCGGCGTATGGCAGTCATTGCAGACGGCCACGGTGTGATGGCTGGATTTGAGCCACCCGTCGTACTGCTCGTTCATGACGTGGCAGTTGGCGCACGCCGCGGGGTCGTCCGTCATGTACGAGGCGCCCTTCGCGTAGGCGAAGGTGAAGCCGCCGATGCCGACGGCGACTCCGATGGCCACGCTCACGCCCAGGCTGAGCCAGGCGAAGGCGGTGGGTCCTCGGCGCCGCCTGGGCGCCTGGCTGGATTCGGGCCGCGAGCCCTCTGTCTCCACGTACTCAACTCCCTTCACCCATGACGGACAGCGTGACTTCGCAGCTCTGGCTGGAGCCCATTTCCGTGGTGGTCAGCGTCGCTGACAGCACCCGGCGGTTGTCCCGCAGGAATACCGAGCCCGAGGCATTCACGTCCAGTGTGACGGTGCGATTCGAGGACAGGGTGGCGGACCGGACCGTCCGCGCGGTCATCAGGAAGGAGCCGAGCAGCTCGGGATCGTCCTTGGGATCGGGGGCGTAGACATCGCCTGTCAGCGGCACCTCGAGCTGCGTGGACGGATCGATGATGTGGAGGGTGACCCTCCTCCCGTTGTCGCTCTGGAGGAGCTGCACGGTGGGGCCCAGCAGGTAGGGGCTGAAGGAGCACTCCCCCATGGGCGTGTTGTGTTCGATGGAATACACACCGGAGATGTTGGGGCAGCCCCTGGTGCAGGGCTCCTGGTCGGCACCGCAGCCGCTGGAGGTGAGGGCCAGGAGCAGGACTGGAAGGGAAAGGTGGCGGGTCATGGGGCTGGCACGCTGCTCATCACGTCCAGTGGAGCCACCCGGCGGGGCTGGAAAAGCGACACCCACGTCCTACGCATGTGAACGACCGGATAGAGTGAGGGCCGCCTGTCCGACACTCAGCGGGCCTCCAGTTCCTTGAAGACGATGCCGTCCAGCTCCAGGCGGCGCACCGCGTCCACCAAGCGCTCATTGGCGATGATGAGCGTCGAGGCGTCGGCCAGCCGGAAGACGTCCACGTGCTCCGGCAGCGAAGAGGCGTCGAGCCAGTACGGGTTCGGGACGCTGTAGTCCCTGGAGACACCACAAGTAGGACACGGAGGCGCCCTGGGCGGCAGGCAGTCCGGGTGGAATCGCCCGTGGACTTCGAGCTGGATGTCGCGCAGCTCGGGTGCGTGTCTGGTGCGGAAGCGCACCTGGGTGGGGCAGCCCTGAAGGCCGCGGATGCCCGCGTCCTGCAATCGCTCCAATGCCTCGCGGCGCATGCAGAGGGACCAGGGGTTCTGCATGATGATCTGGCCGAAGTAGCCCAGGCCTGTTCCCTGGAGAGGACCGAATGCCGCTCCTGATTTCAGCTCGGCGCCTGGAGGCGCTAGCGGGCGCACCAGCTCGCGCCGCCGGATGAACTCCTCGCGCGGGACGGGCCAGGCACTGGACAGTTTCTTCTGGTCCTCGGGATGCAGGCCCGACAGGTCCACGCACGGGTATTGGGCCACCGTATGCTCCTCTGGCTGCAAATCACAGACAGGGCAGGGCTCCACACCGGGCAGCACCCACGTATGCTTGGCATTCAGGTTGCCCGTGTAGCGTGGCGATGGGTCTCGTCTGAGTTGGTAGAACTTCATGCGTTCGAGTTTCCGTCCTGAAGCTCAAGGAGCGAGGAGCTGGGGACCGGGTGGAGGCACCGGAGAGTAGTACGGCCTGAGGGGACCGGCGATGTCGAAGCGCAGGGCCAGCTCGAAGGCCTTGCGGATCAGTACCTCCCGTGGCACCTGGCCTGGATTGGCCTCGTGGAACTGTCGCCACGCCTCGTTCCACAGTCCGCCATTCGCGCCGCGGTGGATGCGCAGGTGCACCTGCTCCGGGACCAGCATCGTCCACTCGTGGATGTTGATCCACATTCCTGATGAACCACTCCCTGAACTCCTGAGCCTGGGGGAAGAGGTGGTGTTTGATCAGCTTGCCTTCGAGGCGGGGGAAGGCGGGGAGGAAGCCCTGGCGGTAGCGGAAGTGGAAGGTCAGCCGGGGCCGGGCGCCTTCTCGAAGTCCCGCGCGTCGCCAGTTGCGCTGAATCCCGGGGCCACGAGAGGGCGGACGATGGAATTGCGCGAGCTCCGCGCCGTGTGCCAGGGGCACGTGCGTGAGCGCCTCCGGGTCCACGTCCGCACAGTCGAAGAAGGCGCACTTGCCCTCGTCACAGGCGAGCACGACGCACTGGTCAGCGTCGGGGTCGTCGCAGGAGGTGGTGTCGTCAGGCCCTGTCTCCCTCCCATGCGTGCGAGGCAGGTGAGGAGGTGGCGCACGCGGCCAGCAGCAGCGCGGCGAGGAACAGCGACAGCAGCTTTCGATGCGGAAGGGCTCGGGCCATATGGCCCCGAAGCCTTGAGCACCGGATAGAGTGAGGACCATCCCCCGGTGATTTCGGAGTCTGGTGGTGAGCAACAAGACCGTTACCCTGGAGCGGGTGACTCGGGAGGACGTGGCGTCTTGCCAACGCCTCCACACGCCCGCACGGCTCAGCGGGCCTCCAGCTCCTTGAAGACGACGCCGTCCAGCTCCAGGCGGCGCACCGCGTCCACCAGGCGCTCATTGGCGATGATGAGCGTCGAGGCATCGGCCAGCCGGAAGACGTCCACGTGCTCCGGCAGCGAGGCGGCGTCGAGCCAGTACGGGTCCGGGACGCTGTAGCTCATGGCGACACCACAGGTGGGACACGGAGGCGCCCTGGGCGGCAGGCAGTCTGGGTGGAATCGCCCGTGGACTTCGAGCTGGATCTCTCGCAGCTCGGGTGCGTGTTTGGTGCGGAAGCGCACCTGGGTGGGGCAGCCGAGAAGGCCGCGGACGCCCGCGTCCTGCAATCGCTCCAAGGGCCTCGCGGCGCATGCAGAAGAACCAGGGACTCTGCAGGATGAGCTGGCCAAAGTAGCCCAGGCCTGTTCCCTGGAGCGGGCCGAATGTCGCTCCTGTTTTCAGCACGGCGCTTGGAGGCGCCAGGGGGCGCACCAGCTCGCGCCGCCGGATGAACTCCTCGTGCGGGACGGGCCAGGAATCCAACAGCTTCTCCTGCTCCTCGGGTGGCAGAACCGACAAATCCACGCACGGGTATTGGGCCATCGTATACCCCTCTGGCTGTAAATCACAGACAGGGCAGGGCTCCACGCCGGGTAGCCCCCATTTGTGCGAGGCGTTCAAATAGCCCGTGTACCGTGGCGACGGGTCTCTATCGAGCTCATAAAACTTCATGCGTTCGTGTCTCCGTTCCTGGAGGTCAAGGAGCGAGAAGCTGCGGGCCGGGCGGAAGCACCGGAGCGTAATACGGCATGAGGGGACCGGCGATGTCGAAGCGCAGGGCCAGCTCGAAGGCCTTGCGGATCAGTACCTCTCGTGGCACGTGGCCTGGATTGGCCTTGATGAACTGCCGCCATGCTTCGTTCCACAATCCCCCATTCGCACCGTGATGGATGCGCAGATGCACGTGCTCCGGGATGACCATCGTCCACTCGTGAATGTTGATGCCACGGTCTTTGAACCATTGCCTGAACTCCTGAGCCTGGGGGAAGAGGTGGTGTTTGATCAGCTTGCCTTCGAGGCGGGGGAAGGCGGGGAGGAAGCCCTGGCGGTAGCGGAAGTGGAAGGTCAGCCGGGGCCGGGCGCCTTCTCGAAGTCCCGCGCGTCTCCAGTTGCGCTGATCCCGGGGCCACGAGAGGGCGGACGATGGAATTGCGCGAGTTCCGCGCCGTGTGCCAGGGGCACGTGCGCGAGCGCCTCCGGGTCCACGTCCTCACAGTCGAAGAAGGCACACTCGCCCTCGTCACAGGCGAGTACGACGCACTGGTCAGCGTTGGGTTCGTCGCAGGAGGTGGTGTCGTCAGGCCCCGCTCCCTCCCATGCACGGTGGGCAGGCGAGGAGGTGGCGCATGCGGCCAGCAGCAGCGCGGCGAGCAACAGCGACAGCAGCCTTCGATGCGGAAGGGCTCGGTTCATATGACCCCGAAGCCTTGAGCACCGGATAGAGTGAGGACCATCCCCCGGCGATTTCGGAGTCTGGTGGTGAGCAACAAGACCGACCCCTTCCACGACGCACCCGCGTCGGACGAGACGCTCGACTCCATCGGCACCGCGGGCGTGCGGGTGCTCCAGCGCCGCGGTGGCTACCGCTTCACGCTGGATGCGGTGCTGCTCGCGGCCTTCGCGGCCACCGAGGGCAAGGAGGCCGGTGGCCCCCTGCTGGAGCTCGGTGCGGGCAGTGGCGTGGTGTCCTTCCTGCTCGCGTGTCAGTTCGGCCTGGGGCCCGTGGACGCGCTCGAGCTGCAGCCCGAGGTCCACGCCCGCCTGGTGCGCGCCGTGGCCCTCAACGCCTGCGAGGGCACGGGTGCGGCCCCTGCTCGGAGACCTGCGCGAGGCCCGCACGCTCTTCGCCTCGGGCGCCTACGCGCACGTCGTGTCCAACCCTCCCTTCCGCCCGGTGCGCGCGGGGGTGCTCAGCCCCGACGAGGAGCGCGCCCTGTCCAAGCAGGAGTTGGCGTGTGACGCGCCCTCGGTGGTGGCGGCGGCCCGGCACGCGCTCTCTCCGGGCGGGCGGGTGAGCCTCGTCTACCCGGCGGCGCGGCTGACGGAGGTGCTTGGGCTGCTCGTGGCGGCGAGGCTCCACCCGGTGGCCCTGCGCACGGTGCATGCGCGGGTGGATGCTCCGGCCACTCGCTTCCTGGTGCACGCGGTGCGGGACAGGCAGCGGGGGCTCGCGGTGCGTCCGCCGCTCATCGTCCACGGCGAGGGTCCGGGAGGCTACTCGCCCGAGGTGGCCTCGCTCATGGAGCCACCCCGGGCCGAGCGCCCTTCCTCCGCCGGACCCGGGCCGGAGGGCGGGGACTGAGAGGGATTACGGCGCGGGGTACAGGTACTTGAGGATGTCCCCGAAGCGCGCGGCCCAGGCCTTCTCGTTGTGCTGGCCGCCCACCACCTCGGTGTACTTCAGGTCGTCGTCGAGCACCCAGCCCTTGCCCACCAGCGCGTCGCGCAGCAGCCGGGTATCGCCCACCGTCTCCTGGCTGCTGCTCCCCTCCTCGGTGCCGATGTCCAGCCAGATGCGCAGCGGCAGCTTGCCGGGCAGTGCCTGCACCTTCGTGACGATGTCGTTGTTGCCCCAGAACACCGAGGGAGAGATGACGCCCAGCCGGGTGAACGTCCCCGGGTTCTTGCTGCCCAGGTACATGGACACCAGCCCGCCCAGCGACGAGCCCGCCAGGCCCGTGGACGCCGCGTCCGGCTTCGTGCGGTACCTGGTGTCGATGAGCGGCTTCAGCTCCTCGATGAGGAACTTGCCGTAGAGGTCCGCCCGGCCACCGTTGGCACCATCGACCTCGGGGTACCGGGCATCCGGCACCTGCGTGTACTCGGGGCCGCGGTCCACGGTGTTGTAGACGCCCACGATGATGACGGGCTCCACCTGCCCGGACTCGACGAGCTGCTGCGCCGTCTCGTCCACGCCCCACTCCCCCGCGAACGCCGTGGTGGCGTCCATCAGGTTCTGCCCGTCGTGCATGTACAGCACCGGGTAGCGGCGCTCGGGGTTCGTCTTGTAGTCCGGCGGCAGCCAGACGATGACGTCCCGCTTCTTCAGCGTGGTGTCCGTGGGCGTCACCTCCCGCAGGTACTCGATGTTGCCGGTGAGCACCGGCGTGGCCGGCACCCCGTCGAGGTCCGCCCACTTCGCCACGGTGACGAAGGTGCGCTCGTAGCCGCTCCCCGTCTTGAAGGTGTGGTTGTCGATCTCCTCACCCGCGGAGCCCTTCTCCACGGTTTCCCATGAGCCGCGCGTCGCCTTGAACTCGAGCGACGTCCCCGGCGCGAAGGAGAGGCTCGCCACGTAGCGGTCGTTCACCGCCTTGTAGAGCTTCACCCCCGCCCCGTTCCAGCCTCCCAGCAGCTCGTGGTTGCCGGACAGCCAGAGGCTGGCCTCTCCCGGCGTGTTGCTCGGGACCGCGACCACGAAGACGAGCTGGGGCTCGATGCCGCCGCCCGTCTCCGGGCCCCAGCGCTCCACGGTGAAGGCGCGGTTCTCCTCGTCCGTCTCCACCTTCAGCGTCCGCTCGGGCACCACCGCGCCGGCCGCGTCGAGCGCCACCTGCTCGCTCGGCTTGTCGACGTGGAGGGTGTAGGTGATGTCCTGGCCCTTGGGCAGCCGCGTCTTGGCCGAGAAGGTGTTGCCGCCCTGGTAGATGAGCTCCAGGCCCTTGCCCGAGGCGCCCGTGAGCGACGGGTCCGAGCCCTTGATGAAGACGGCGGCGTCGACCGGCGTCTCGGGCGGCACCATCACGTCGAGCTGCACCTCGGAGTAGGGCTTCTCCGCGGAGGTATCGGGCCTGGTGTGGGCTTCGCAGCCGGCCAGGGCGGCCAACGTCAGGAGGACGAGAAGCGTGAGCTTCGGGGGCTGTCGGGGCGTCGATGTGTGGCGTGTGCTCCCTGTGGGGGGTGTCGAGA
>CAVYSY010000028.1:0-144041 GCA_963771175.1 uncultured delta proteobacterium | reverse complement strand
GGACTCCGAGTGTAGCGGAGAACGTGTCGGAGAACGTGTCAAAGGACTCGTCCCGACACCTCGCCCCCTACGAGTCGTCTGACACCCTGCCTGGGGAGTGGAGCAGCGGGCGTACCCCACCCCAGGGGAGGTGCGAGGATGGACCGCATGGAATCAGTACAAATGCAGATGCTTCCGACGACAACGTTGACGGACGAGACGCTGTCGGAGCTGTGGGATTTCACCTCCCGGTTCGTCGAGACCGACCGTCAGGCCTGGGAGAGCAAGCTCCACGCTCACGCGGAGGTCATCCTGTACCGCGGCCGGGACTCGGGAGCACTCGTGGGGATGGCGGCGGTGGACTTCCACGACGTCACCCACGAGGACCGCCGCGTGCACATCATCTTTACGTCGAGCGTCCTCATCGACGATCTCTACCGGGGCCGAAACCTCCTGCAACGCGCCGGGCTGGCGTGCTTCCTGCGCACGCGGCTCCGCCACCCCCTGGCCCCCATCTACTGGCTCTTCGACACGTTCAGCTACAAGAGCTACCTGCTGCTCGCGTTCAACTTCGCCGAGTTCTGGCCGAGGCCCGACCAGCCGCTGCCGCGCTGGGAGCGAGGACTGCTGGAGACCCTGGCACGCCCGCGGTACGGCGACGGTTGGGATTCCACCCAGGGCGTGGTGCACCACCAGGGCGGGAAGAAGCTGAGGGCGGGGGTGGCTCCCATCTCCGAGACGGACCTGGCGGAGCCTCACATCCGCTTCTTCCACGAGCGAAACCCGCGTCACCAAGAGGGGGAGGTGCTGATCTGCCTGGCGCCGCTCTCCCTGCGCAACTGGCGCTCCATCCTGGGCAATAGCCTTCGCCGGCTGTCGCGTCGGCGCACGCCTCGCCCGCTCCAGGTCGCGCCCGTGGTGACGCTCGAGGTCCCCACCGCGGAGGGGCCGGACCTGAGCCGGCTGGAGGAACGGGACGCGCGTGGCAAGCGCGCCCGGACGGGGTGACGCGGCCCCTACAGCCGGGCGCTTCCGGGGAAGGTGTCCCGGGGAAGGTGTCAAAGGACTCGTTCCGACACCTCGCCTCCTACGAGTCGTCTGACACCCTGCCCGGACACCCTGCCCGCCTGGGGCGAGGCGCTTCGAAAATCCACTCCAACCGCCTCCGCGTAGTTCCTGGTGAGGCCGCAATGGCAGCGGCCCATGACCGAGGAGCCACGCAATGAAGCACAACAGGAAGCAGCAATCGCAGGACCCGCGGCGGTCGCCGGAGCAGCAGTCGCAGGCACGGAAGGAGAAGCAGTTGACCCTCGAGGACCTCGCCTCGGTGACGGGCGGCTTCGAAGCCATGGCCGATGAGCTGGTGTCGGCCAAGGCGGAAGACCGCAGCGGCAACAAGGCCGAGGCGGAGTGACGCGTCCCGGAGGGAGCAGGCACCTTCACCCCAACACCGGGACGGCGGCGCCTCACCGCGCCGCCGTCCCTCACCCGCAGGTCCACCGTCATGCTCAGCGCTTCCCCCTTCCCCGTTCCTTCCGAGCCCCATTCGGAGTCGCTCCTGCGGCTCCCCCTGGTGCACCGGATGCTCTCGGACCCCCTGGTACGCTTCACGCCACGCGCCATCGACCAACGTTGGTACTACGAGCGCATCGTCCCGGTGACCCTGGCGGGCTTCAACCCCTTCCGTCGGACCCTCTTCTACGCGAGCAACTCGACCCTCTCGCGCTGGCTCGCCGATCCGTACGGCTCCGCCCGGGACTACAACGAGGGGGACCACCTCGTCCGGGAAGTGCTGTTCGCCGCGCACGACTACCTGCACTGCTGGTCCGCGGCGGTCATCTCCGTGCTGGCCCCCTGGGTCCGGTTCGAGACCGGCCCCATCCTCCGCGACAACCTCGAGGACTTCGTCTTCTGCCAACTCCTGACAGAGGCGGCCGCGACGGTCGGACTTGATTACTGGTACCTCTCGACCTTCAACCTCGCCGAGCGGATACCGATCGGAACGACGCTCGTGAACCTCACGGTCAGCTATCACGAGCGCCACGTCTCCGAATACCGCCGGTTCTGCCCGCGCTGGGACGCGCAGCGCCCCGAGTTCTTCAGCGACCTCGCCCGGTTCTACTGCTCGGGAGTCTTCCAGGGCTTCGATGTGCGGGACGTGCGCAGGAGCCCGCGGCTCCTCAAGTGGCTCTCGCACGAGCTGAGCTACGGCGCCACGCAGCGCACGTACACCCGGCTGTGGATGTCCTTCCTGGCCGCCGAGGAGCTGCCCTACGACTCCCGCGAACTGGCCGCGCCCATCTCCCTCGAGGAGCCGTGGAAGCACCGCCTGATTCACGAGCTGGGGCTCGTGCTGTTCGCCAAAATCAAGGAGGACTCCGACAGCGGATTCTCGCTCCGGACCCGGAAGGAGCCTCCCGAAAGCCCGAGGGAGCGCCGGCCCGACTTCCGCTTCCTGAACGCGAACGTCGTCCCGCCCACGCCGGAAGCCACCGCCTCCCCCGAGAGCCTGCGCTACTACGTCCTCCAGCGCGTCTGTGCGACGGCCTTCGACGGCTTGACCCGAGACGCCCGGCAGGCCCTCTCGCGTGCGCTCCGGCGCGAGGAGTACGAGGAGGTGTTGCGGCTCATCGAGGGGGCGGAGCGCGTGCTCCCCGTGGGAGCCGAGCCACGAGACCTGTTCGTCCTGAACTAGCGAGAAGCCTGGAGCACACGAAGGAGTCGACCTTGTCCCCGACCTGCAAGAGTCCACCGAGCCACCCGACGGATCCCTGGGCGGTCCCCGTGCCGGTCGCGCCCGCCGGGTTCACCGCGTTGCACGCGAGCCATGCCGGGTGCGCCGTCCAGGTCGACCTGGGGCGCATCGGCTCCTTCGGGTTCTCGGCGCGACCAGAGCACGAAGCGGAGCCCTTGTACGCGGACCTCCAGACCAGCGCGGACGTCAACATCTCCCGCCGGCTGGGGTCGGGCCGAGCGGGCTTCTACACCGGCAAGTACCTGAAGGGCGTGGGCCGCACCCTGCTCGCGGCGAACTGGCGCCACCCGACGGATCGCTACCACAGCAGCGGGCACCTGTTTCCCTCCGCCGCCGCGAGGGAGTACCTCGTGAGCTGTTACCTGGAGGAGCTGGGAGCGGGTGACACCCTCGTCGCTTGCGAGGGCCTGCTCCTCGCGCCGTTGCCACCGGAGGCCGAGCGCTATGTCGAGTCGAGCTTTCCTGGCCGAGCTCCAAGCCAGCTCGCCCCGGCGGACCGGCGGTTGCAGGCAATCACAGTCAAGGAGGCGGGGTTCGCGCGCCTGTCCAACTTCGCCTGGGCGTTCTCACAGTGGCGGGGCGGCGCCCCCTTCGTGGTCGAGCTGTTCCTGAGGATGGCCCGATACCTGGGAGGCCCCTCCCAGCCAGAGGTGCGCCCTGGCGACGTCTCCCCCGAGACGCTCGCGGAACGCTTGGAGCGCGCCATCGAGCGACTGGCCCACCACTTCGAGCGCTTCTTCCAGGCCGGCGTCTACTGGGGCTCCTTCCACAACAACTTCACCGCGGACGGCCGCTTCCTCGACCTGGAGACGCCCCTCGTTTTCGGAGGGCCCTTCATCGGCATCATCGCCGCTCGGGGCAAGCTGCCCGAGTCGGTGGACCTGGCGGGTTCCCGGACCTTCGTCGGGTGCGAGGTGCTGGAATGCCTCCGGCAGTTCCGCACCTTCCTCGCCTGGCTGATCGACCGCCTGGAGTGGCTGGGTCGGAAGGACTGGAACGGGGGCGAGCTGGAACGTCGCTTCCTCCGGGACACGGCCGAGGCCCTGCGCGCGCGGTTTCCGCCCTCGCACTGGCTCCATGACGTGGGAGCGCTCGGAGAGAAGCTGACCGTCGCGCTCGTCTCGACGCTCGCACTGCCGCGGGAGGCCACTGAGGAGCTGAGCGCGCTGGTGGACGCGCAGTGCCGAGTGATGCTGAACCTGGAGCCCAGGCACACGGGAACGGTCAGGCTCGTGCCGGTGGAGATGCTGCTCGCCAATCCGGAGCCGACGTTCCCGGTGGTGGCCGGCGTTCCCCGCTTCCTCGAGGGCCTCGTGGGCCAGACGTGCGCGGGCCGGACCTTCAACGCGGCCCTCGGCCAGGTGGATGGGGCCGAGGATGTCACCACCGCCCTCCACGGGCTCCGCGAAGCGGAGGCCACCCTCCGAGGCTCCGCCCGCGAACAGCGGAGGCCCGAGAGCTCCGTCGCTACCCGAAGTGGTACGCGGACAGCCTCAGCCCGAGGAGCGTCCCGTTGTACCCGAGGGTGCCCGGATCCTCTCCCGCGGCTCCGGCGATGACCATCAGTGGCAGGAGGTGCTCTTCGCGCGGGTGCGCGAGCCGTGCGGCGGGCGCGGGCTGGACCGCCGGCACGTCCGCGTCCGGGTACGTCAGCTTCAACGGGACGAAGGTGCCGTGATCGAAGCCGCGCTCGGTGTCCTCCGCGGTCTCGAAGCCGGCCTTTCCGAGCAGCTCGCGCACGCGCGCCGCTCATCACCGTAGGCACTCGCTCTTCCGGCGGACCCGCGCTCAGCCAAACGCTTGCAGCGCTCGGCGCGAGAATTCCCGTCGCTTCCTGAATTCCTCCTGCACTTGCGGATCGGTGCGCGGGCGCGAGCGACCGTTCTCGAGCACGCTCGCCGGCCGCTCGAAATTATAGACGACCTCGTCGCTCGCATCCTCGACCGTGACAGCGGGATTGGTGAGGACCCGATTGACGCCCTGGTACGAGGTGCGGAGCTCGGTCACCAGGTAATCGACCTGCGCGTCCATGTCGAAGAGGATGTTGGCGCCCAGGCGCCTTCCCTGGTGAACGTGCTCGAACAGTCCCCGGCGCCGGTCCGGCGAGGTCCATTGCGCCAGACCCACCCCAGGGAACCTCGGGCCAACTCCCCTGCTCGAGCTTCGATTCATGATCTGCTCGGCGGTGAAGTCTGTCATTCGACCTTGGAAGTTTTGGGCCCGCATCGGCGTCGCCGCCTGGCTTCCTTCCAGACGGTTGGGAATGACCTGCGATTCCCCCCACACGTTGCCGACGATCCCGGCCGCGGCGTTGACCGGGTAGCCATACTGGTTCACCAGCCGCTGCATCACATGCCGCATTCGTTGATCCGGAGTGACCCGGGTCCAATCGGTGGTCCCGCCTGTCGGCGGCGTTCCTGGCGTGCCGCCTCCGCCCCGGAACCAGGGCGTACGACGGTTGGCGCCATCCTGGTTGAGCTCCGCGTGGACGTGGTCGATGTGCGGGATGGGACCGGTATAGGTGCTGTCCTTCGGCGGCGGACGGTGGCCTCCCCAGGAGACACGGTTCCAGATGACGAACTGGACACCGATGGTGGCGGCGTTGCGCACCAGCCAGTTCGCGATCGGATCGCCGACCGCGCTGTTGGCGCGTCCGCCCACCGGCGAGATCATGATGTCGAGGGCCCGCCCGACGGCGTGGAGGGAGATCTGGGAGGAATTGGCGGTGTTCGGCCGGCAGCTGTAGCCCCCGACGCTCGTGACACCCGGAAAGTTCGCTCTGATATAGTCGCCGAGCTGCCGGGCTCCCGGCGTGATCGCCCCCGAGCAACTCGAACCGGGTTCATCATAGCGCACGTTCTGCCGCTCGCCCTCGGCGCGGACGTCCGGCGGGAGGACCCATCGGTCGACGGTCACTGGCGGCACTGGCGGAGTCCCGGGGGTCCCGCCGCTGAGGAGCGCGCCCCATGTCTGCGGGCCCACGATTCCATCCACGGTGAGCCGCCGCGCCCGCTGGAATGCCCGGACGGCGGAGTCGGTCCTTGGGCCGAAGATGCCGTCGACCTGTCCGGGATCGAACCCCCGCGCCTTCAGGCGCTGCTGCAGCTCGCTGACCGACTGCCCCTTCGAGCCACGGCGCAGGGTGGGAGGAGCGATCTCGGCTTCACCGCTCCACTCCTCCTCTTGGTCCGCCGCCGGAACCTCGAGACCGAGGACGATGATTCGAGAGCCGCGCCGGACCCAGCGACCCGATTGCGCGCCACGGGAGCGAGGCTGGCGGTTGGCCTCGAACGACAGCTCCTCCTCCGGATCCGATTCCAGCTCGAATGGCGAGGGATCGGTCCACGGTGGTCGTGATAGCACTTGCGTCCTCCTGCATGGTGGCCCGAGAGGGCGAGTGCCGCTTCACGATGCAGGAATTGGACCGAGCCCCTGGCTTCGAAGTCGGTCGCCAGAAGTTCTCGACACGAACGGGGCCCACTTCCCTCTGGGAGCGAGCCCTTTGTGTAAAGGAACTTTTGCTCACCTCCTTGGAGGAGCACTGGGTGCGCTCTCGCGCGACGCCGAAGCACGCTTCTGCGCGGGGCCGCCTGGGGACCGTTTTCCCGAAGCACGCTTCGCCGCGCTGGTGAAGAGCGCCGGGAAGCTGTCGGGAAGGTGTCTCGGGAAGGTGTCAAAGGACTCGTTCCGACACCTCGCCCCATAGGCCCAGAGTCCTTCCCAACACTGGCCACGGAACGTTCTTCCCCGAGGGGATTCCCGCTCCGACGGGGACACGGTGCGTGCTAAGCGGAGGGCCTCAGCACAGAGGAGGCAACCCGTCGCATGAAAGCGCTCATCGCCGCCGCCGTCCTCGCCCTCGGAGTCCCGGCCCTCGCCCAGCAGCCAGAGGCGAAGCCGCTGGAGCCCGGGCGTGAGGCACTGGCCATCCCCTACGAGAAGTTCCAGTTGCCCAACGGGCTCGAGGTCATCCTCGCCCAGGACCCGAAGCTGCCCGTCGTCGCCGTCAACGTCTGGTACCACGTGGGCGCCTACCAACGAGCAGCCCGGCCGCACCGGCTTCGCCCACCTCTTCGAGCACATGATGTTCCAGGGCTCCAAGCACGTGCCGGACGACGTGCACATCGCCCTGCTCGAGCAGCTCGGCGCCACGGACCTCAACGGCACCACCAACTTCGACCGCACCAACTACTTCGAGACCGTGCCCAGCAACCAGCTCGCCACCGCGCTGTGGCTGGAGAGCGACCGCATGGGCTTCCTCCTCGACGCGCTCGACGAGAAGAAGCTGCGCACCCAGCGCGAGGTGGTGAAGAACGAGCGCCGCCAGAGCGTGGAGACGCGCCCCTACGGCCTCGCCCAGGAGAAGCTCTGGAAGGCCCTCTTCCCCGCGCCCCACCCCTACCACGGCAAGGTCATCGGCTCGATGAAGGACCTCGACGCCGCCACCCTCGAGGACGTGAAGGGCTTCTTCCGCAAGTGGTACGCGCCCTCCAACGCCACGCTCGCCGTGGTGGGGGACTTCGACCCGAAGGACGCCCGCGCCCTCATCGAGAAGTACTTCGGCTCACTGTCCAGCGGCCCCAAGCCCGAGAAGCCCGAGGTGGCCCCGGTGAAGGTCTCCGGCGAGAAGGTCATCCGCCACGACGAGACGGTGGGCACCCTGCCGATGGTGGTCTTCGCCTGGCACTCCCCGCCGTACTTCGCCGAGGGCGATGCCACCGCGGACGTGCTCGCCAACGCGCTCGGCACCGGCAAGTCCAGCCGCCTCTACAAGCGCCTGGTGCTGGAGAAGGGACTCGCCACGAGCGTGAACGCCAGCCAGCAGAGCCTCGGCGCCCAGTCCGTCTTCACCCTCGAGGCCGTGGCCCGGCCCGGCGTCACCAGCGATGAGCTCGCCAAGGAGCTCGACGCGGTGCTGGACGAGCTGCGCCGCGACGGCATCTCGCAGCAGGAGCTGAGCCGGGCACGCACGCGCTTCGAGACGCAGATGCTCGCCGGGCTCCAGTCGGTGGGCGGCTTCGGCGGCAAGGCGGACGTGCTGCAGAGCTACAACCACTACGTCAACGACCCCGGCTACCTGGACGAGGACCTCGCCCGCTACGACGCGGTGACGACGGACAAGGTGCGCGACTTCGCCCGCGAGTACCTCAACCCCGACGCCCGCGTGGTGCTCCACGCCGTGCCCGCCCCGAAGGCCCCCGTCTCCAGCGCGAAGGAGAATCGCTGATGCGCCGCCTGTTCGTCGCCGTTTCCGTCCTGGCCCTCGTCGTCGCCTGCAAGACGACCCCGGAGCCCGTCCCCGAGACTCCGCCCGCGCCTCCGGCTCCCGAGACGCCCGCGCCTCCCGCGGAGGACCCCGAGGCCTTCCGCTCGCAGCCGCCCAGGCCGGGCGAGGACCCCGAGCTGGTGCTGCCGAAGTTCGAGCAGGCGAAGCTGGACAACGGGCTCACCGTGCTGGTGAGCACGCGCAAGGAGTTGCCGCTCGTCTTCACGGGCGTGGCCTTCGCCTCGGGAGGCTCGCAGGACCCCAAGGGCAAGGGGGGCCTGGCGGACATCACCTACAAGACGATGCTGGAGGGCGCGGCCGGGAAGGACACGCTCGCGCTGGACGAGGCCTTCCAGAACCTGGGCGTCTCGCCCTCGGTGAACGTCAACCCGGACGGGGCCTTCATCGGCGCGCGGGTGCTCAGCCGCAACCAGGACGCGGCGGTGGCGCTGCTGGCCGACGTGGTGCGCAAGCCCAACTTCACGCCGAAGGACTTCGAGCGCCGCAAGAAGCTGCAGCTCGCCGAGCTGGTGCGCTCCATGGGCAGCCCGGGCTTCCTCGCGCGCAGGCGTACCTGGACGCGGTGACTTCGGCGACGGAGCACCCCTACGGGCACCCGGTGAGCGGACTGCCCGCCACCGTGGCGACGATGTCGCTCGCAGACGTGAAGTCCTTCTACGGCGAAGAACGTGGGCCCCCGGCGCCGCGCTGGTGATGACGGGGGACATCTCGCTCGACGAGGCCACTGGGGCTGGCGAAGAAGTACTTCGGCGACTGGAAGGGGAGCGCCGCGCTGCCTCCGGTGCCGGCCGCTCCGGCCGCGCTGCCCCGCGCAGCAGGTGGTGCTCGTGCCCAAGCCGGGGCTGAACCAGACGGTGATGATCGTGGGCCGGCCGGGCATCGCCGTGGGGCACCCGGACGAGTACGCGCTGGAGCTGGCCACCACGGTCTTCGGCGGCTTCTTCGGCAGCCGGCTGAACATGAACCTGCGCGAGGACAAGGGGTACAGCTACGGGGCGGGAGCGAGCTCGGACGCGCGGCTGGGCGTGGGTCCGCTGACGGCCTATTCGTCGGTGCGCCAGGACGTGACGGGCCCGGCGCTCGGCGAGTTCCTCGGGGAGATGAAGGGCCTGCGCGAGCGCCCCATCACCGAGAAGGAGCTGGAGTCGGCGCGCGAGGGCCTCATCCGCGCCATTCCCGGGTGCCTTCGAGTCGGTGGAGGGCCTGGGCGCGAGCGCCTCGCAGCTCTTCTTCCTGCGCCGGCCGATGGACGAGTTCGCGCGCACGGTGGCGGGGCTGGAGAAGGCGACGCCGGCCGAGGTGCAGCGCGTGGCCGAGGCCTACCTGGGCCCCGACGCCATGCAGGTGGTGCTGGTGGGTGACCCCGAGGCCATCCAGCAGCAGGTGGAGCCGCTGAAGCTGGGCAAGCTGGTGCCGCGCGAGCCGGTGGCGCCGCCCGCGACGAAGCGGTAGCGCCACCCGGGAGGGACCGGGTCCGAAGCCTTCTTCAGTCCCGGTCCTTCTCCAGCTCCTCCTCACCGCGGGCCCGACGCACCTCCTCGTCGGCCTCGTCGATGGGGCTGCGGATGTCCGGGACGTGGCCACCCACCTCCGCGTCACTGTCGAGGGCGAACTTCAGCTCGCGCGTGGGGTGGATGGAGGCGGCGGCGTAGAGGGGCCGGGTGTCATCGGCCTCGAGCCCGCGCTCGACCCGGTCCTTGGCGAAGGGGGGCTTGTGGTCCTCGTCCTCCTTGGGATGCACGGGGTCGTACTTCCTCCGCTTCTCATGCTCGGCCATGGCGACGGGCTCCTCGTGGAACGCGGACGCGCGGATTGCGCGACCCTCCGAGGTTCAATGTGGGGCTCATTCCAGGCGCTCCAAGCTTCCCGGGGAGGGACGAGCCCTGGCCCGCCCGCCCGCCCGCTAAGCGCCCCTCCCTCGAAACTCCGCTGCGTACTCGAGGAGCCGGCGGATGGCCTGCTCCGAGTCTCCCTGGCAGGCCTGAAGGAGAGGCAACGTCCATTCCTGACCCGGAGGGAGGGCCTTCTCCTCCTGGAGCCAGCGCTCGAAGCGGGCATACTCCTCGTCCCTGGCTCCCGCGAGGGCGAGGCACAGCCGATAGCCATCGATGAAGCCCGCCATCCGCTTCACGTCGGCATCCCCGATGAACATGCCGAATCCGGCCGGGCACGTCGCCAATCTCCCGGCGGATCTCCAACAGCATGTCCAGCATGGGCTTGGGTGGGTGGACAGGAGTCCAGGAGGGCGCCCGGGTGGCGGGGTGCTCACCACTGAAGTACCAAGGGATGGAGGCCAACGATTCAGGAGGAAGGGCTCGAAACTCGGCGACGAAGTCCAGGTACTTGAGAAGGGCGCGATCCTGGTCGCCGTGAAATTCCTCCAGATAGGCCTTTCCCCACCCCCGGCCCGGCCAGGCTTTCTTGATGTCGCGAAGCCACTCGCCGAACAGCGCATCAGCTCCCGGTCTCCACCCCGAGGGAGTGAAGACATTCCCCATAGCCCCCGACGAAGCACTTCATCCGCTCCACGTCGGGCTTGCCAATGTAGAGATATGGCCCCACCTTGCGACTCCGCATGTCCTGGCGAATGCGCAGCAGTACGTCCAGCAGAGGGAACAGCGGGCTTCACCTCGACGTGCGAGACGGGCGCTGGCTCATGGGACCTCCGTCACGGCTTCAATCGACCTTCTGGGTGAGTTGCCGATTGGGCGCCCAGCCTGCTCAAGTACTCCGGCCAGGGCATCCCCGCTGCTCCGGTGTATGCGTCATATGCGCGACCATTCATCCGTACCAGGACGTGATAGCCAGCATCGCGTGAGATTCATGTCCCGGCCGCTCGGCGTCTTGAACATGATATAGAAGCTTTTCGGCGACTGGGTCCTGGTCCTCAGCTCGACCAATTCCGGCCGCCCTCCCAGCCGGGTGAAAGCCGTGTGGATGGACTGCGCCACCCCCTGACAGGCTCCCGCTACTTGTTTGGATGCATCAAACGCCGTCCTGAAAGCCAACAGCCAGGTGGGTGCATCTTTGCCAGTGGTCAGCACCCAGTAGTCGATGGCCTCCGTCACCTGTCCCCGCGCGAGCAGGCTGAGGGTATGTGACCTCAACGAGTCGGCGCCCATCACCTGCGCGGCCACCGTCTCCCGGACGGGTGTCGCACCATGAGCGGAACCGGTGAGCCCTATCAGCAGTGCCACCACCAGACAGCTGCGCACCCGTGACATGAACGAAGTATCGACGGCCGCCTGCTTACCCGTCCATGCGCTGCTTTCTCCTTGCATACGCGGAGTGAACATTACCCCTGAACGGGAACTCTCACAGCCGTGCCCTCCTGACACCCACCGTGCGCACCCGGACCCCGAGTGCGGGCTCACTCCGAATGACCTGTCACGGATCGTTGGTTAGGGTGGCGCCATGTCCGCGAACACTCCTGACTCCCCCTTCGTCACCGCCACCACCTGGAGCCCGCTCGGCGAGGGGCGCTACCAGGGTGACATCCGCCCCGAGTGGTTCCAGGGGCGCGGCGCCTATGGCGGGATGCTCGGGGGTGCGCTGCTGCGCTCGATGATTCGCGAGCTGAACGACCCGGCCCGAGCGCCTCGCTCGCTCACCGTCCACTTCTGCGCTCCGGTGACCGCGGGCGAGGCCATCATCGCGGTGCGCATCGAGCGCGCCGGGCGAGGGGTGTCCCACCTGTCCGCGCGGCTGGAGCAGGGAGGCCAACTGGCATGCCTCGCGAGCGCCACCTTCGCGACCTCGCGCGAGACGTCCCTCACCTACGTGGACGCGCGCCCGCCGAAGGTGCCGCCCCCGGACGACGTGCCCCCCGTCCCGAGCGAGGTGCTGCCCACCTTCGGCGCACAGTTCGAGTACCGCTGGTGCGTGGGAGCCGTGCCCTACTCGGGCGCCGACGAGGCCCGGGTGGGCGGGTGGATCCGCCCGCGCGTCCCGACGCCGCTCGACGCGCCGCTGGTGGTGGGGATGCTCGATTCCTTCCCTCCGGCGGCCTTCGCTCGGGTGGAGGGCTTCTGCAACGGCGCCACCATGGACTACACGGCGCACTTCTACGCCCCGCTGCCGCTGGAGGCCGCGCCCGACGCCTTCTACCTGCGCACCGGCCACTCCCGTCACGCCGCCGGGGGCTACGCGGACGACCTCGCCGAGCTGTGGAGCCAGGACGGGCGGCTGCTCGCCCAGCTCCGGCAGATGGCGGCGGTGTTCCCTCCCAGCCGTTGAGCTGAAACACCAAGGGCCGGCCCCCTCATCGGGAGACCGGCCCTCGGCCCTTCAGGACTTCACGGCGTGGTGACTAGCCGTTGATCTGCGTCCGGTACTTGTCCATCCACTGGCCGATCTGCTTCGCGTACAGCGAGCTGTCGTTGCCGTCCGAGGGAGGGGCGTACTTGTTGATCATCCCCTGCCAGTCCTTGGTGTCGATGAACTTGCGGTAGCCCTTGTCCATCAGCCGGAAGTAGGCCTCGGTGCCCTTCTCGACGCTGGGGAACTTGGTGAAGCCGCCGTTGCGCACGCCGCCGAACTCCGTCTCCCACTCGGCGAAGCGCAGGTTGCCCGGGTTGTTGTTCTTCGGGGCGACGCCGGTGGTGTTCCACTGCGCCTCCTTCTGGAACATGGCGAGCGCCAGCTCGACGGGCACGTTGTACTTCTTGGACATGGCCAGCAGGTGCTCGCCCTGGCCGCGCAGCCCGCTGTTCTTCAGCATGTCATTGATGCGAGCCGCCTTGGCCGCGTCGGTGCCCGTGGTGGGCTGGGTGGGGGCGGGGCCGGTGACGGGGCCCGGGGAGGGCGCGGGCCTGCCGCCGAGCGCCTCGGTGAGGGCCTGGCGCGACTGCGGCCCGTACTCGCCGTCCACGGTGATGCCACGGGAGGCCTGGAACGCCTTGAGCGCGGCCTCGGTCTTCGGGCCGAAGGTGCCGGGGCCGGTGGCCACCTGCTCCTTCGTCATGTGGCCCAGCTTCACCAGCGCGTCCTGAAGCTGCTGGACCTCGGGGCCCGTGGAGCCGCGCTTCAGGTTGGACTGGGGCACGGCGGGCCGGTTGAGCTTCTCGAGCTCGGCGGTCATCGCGGCGCGCGTCTTGGGCCCGTAGAGGCCCGAGTTGGGGCTGATGCCGTGGTCCCCCTGGAACTTCGCGACGGCGGCCTCGGTCTTGGGGCCGAAGGTGCCGGGGCCGGTGGCCACCTGCTCCTTCGTCATGTAGCCGAGCTTCACCAGGGCGTCCTGGAGCTTCTTCACCTCGGCACCCTCGGCGCCGCGCTTGAGGTCCACCTGGGGCACGCTGGTGGAGCCGCCCGTGGTGGGAGCCGGAGCCGGAGCCGGAGCCGGAGCCGGAGCCGGGCGGGAGTGGGGGAGGGCGCGGGCGAGCCGGTGGCCTTGCCCGAGTCGTTCACCCAGTACTCCACCGGGCGGCTGCCGAAGGAGTCCTTCACGTGGCCGTTGTTGAAGTTCCTCGAGCCGGCCTGGGCGATGGCGGGGCCCTGGCTCGTCACCTCACCGGGGCGCACCATGGCGACGTGGCCGATGCCGCCCGGGTTCTTCCACACGGCGACGGCGGGGTGGCCCTGGTTGGCCAGGCGCTGGGCCTCCTCGGCGCTCACCTTGCGATAGCCGTGCTCGGCGCCGTGCTGGTGCAGCCAGTCCACGGTGGCGTTGGCGTTGAGCTCGCGGCCCTTGCCCACGCCCGTGGGGTTGCCGGCGTTGTCCACCCAGTGGGGGATTTCCGCGCCCATGGCGCGCGTGGCGTCCCACACGAAGATGTTGCAGTAGGTGTTGCCGCCGCGCGGGGTGTAGCGGGGGTTGTTGCCCACGGCGAACTGGTTGAGGACCTCGTTGTAGGTGGCGGCGTTGCGGTTGGTGGGGTTGCCGCGCACCGGAGCGTCCACCGGAATCCACGCCTGGGTGTTGGTGGTGCCCGGCGCCGGCTTCGAGCCGTCATAGCGCAGCGCGCGCGCCTCGAAGGCATCGGTGTTGCGCGCCTGGGCGACGGTGTTGCGCTCGACCGCCTTCGGGGCGGCGGTCTGGGTCTCGACCCGGGGGGCGCTCTCGGTGCGCTGGGGGGCCGGCTTGGGGGTGGCGCGGCTGACGGTGGTCATGGGGGGGAAACCTTTGAAGGAGTACGTTTGACGGAATTGTCGCACGAGGTGGTTCGAAGTTGCGTGGCCACGACTCCGGGTGCACCCCGGCCACACGGGAGGGGCGAGCGCGGGGCCACTTCCTCTGCACCAAGGGCTCGGGTACCTTGCGCCGCCCTGCGTTCCGCAGTCCCGCAGCACGCAGCAACCCGAGGAACCCCACCATGGCCAGGATTTCCAACGACCAGGCTCAGGAGCGCCACACGTTCCTGCTCGAGCTCTTCCGCAACCAGCCGGACCTCAGCCGCAACGAGGCGATGGAGGCGTATAAGGACAAGTTCGGTGCGTCGCTGAACGCCAAGACGTTCAACGAGCTGCGCGAGAAGGCGCAGCACGACGTGGAGAGCACCGAGGAGAAGGCCGAGGAGACCTCGACCGAGACCGAGACGCCGGTGGAGGACGCCGCGTCGAGGCTGAAGGCGGTGGCCTCGTCCGAGCTGAACGGCGCGAGCGCGCAGCCGGCGAAGAAGCCGAAGGCGAAGGGCCCGGGCAGCAAGAACGTGTTCGTGGACGCGACGCAGGAGCAGCTCCAGTTCCTGGAGCGCGTGGTGCAGCAGCTCCAGGAGTCCGGCGCGAACAACGTGAAGATCGACTACGCCACGGACCGCTGGATGGTCCTCACGGTGGAGTCGAAGTAGCACCGCTCCACTGAAGGTCTCCGTCCCCGCGTTCTCCCCCCGAGGGTCGAGAGCGCGGGGATGGCTCAGAACTCCCCGGGCCCCTCGAGCTTCACCGAGGGGCTCGGCTCCCCAGCAGTGGCGAAGGAGAGCGGGGCCTCGGTGGCGTCGAAGGCGCGCGGGCGCAGCAGGCGCTGGGTGAGCACGAGCGCGAGCATCAGCAGCGCGCAACTGGCGGTGACGAAGCGCACGCCCACGCGATCGGCGAGCGCGCCCTGGAGCCACACGCCGCCCGCGTACCCCACGCCGAGCATCATGCTGTAGAGGCTGGTGACGCGGGCCTGGAGCTCCTGGGGAGCGCGGAGCTGGCAGGTGGTGTTGAGGCCGGTGAGCGTCGCCATGTAGAGCGCGCCCAGGCCGACGATGGCCAGCGCGGCCACGTGCAGGGTGGGCGCCATCCAGTACAGCGCCGCCATGGGGCCGATGAGCAACAGGCACACCTCCAGCACCCGCCTGCGGCCGAACCCCTCCACGAGCGGACCGAGCATCACCGCGGCCGTCACCGCGCCCACGCCCTGCGCCGCGACGAGCAGCGAGGTGGCGGCGGCGCCCTGGTGGAAGACGCGGATGGCGAACACCGGCACCAGGCCGATGAAGGGCGCCACCAACGCGGACACCGCCAGCGTGCCCATCATGGCCAGGAAGATGCCGCCGTCGTGCCTCGCCAGGCGCGCGCCGCGCACGATGCCGGGCCAGAGCTCCTCGCGCTTGTGCGAGCGGGAGCGACCCGAGGAGCGCACGCGCGAGAGGGCGACGAGCACCGCCAGGAAGGACAGGGTGTTGACGAGGAGCGCCCAGGCGGGGCCTCCAGCGGCGAGCACCACCGCCGCGAGCGTCGGGCCGATGATGCGCCCCAGGTTGAACTGCGCCGAGTTGAGGCTCACGGCGCTGTGCAGCTCCTCGGGGGGGACGATTTCGGCGATGAGGGCGGAGAAGGCCGGGTTGGAGAGGGCGCTGGTGCAGCCGTTGAGGAAGGAGATGACGGCGACGGCGGGCACGGAGAGGCGGCCGGTGAAGGCGAGCACCGTGAGGATGGCGGCCAGCAGCGCCTGCACGAGCGTGCCCACGGCGAGGTACACGCGCCGGTCGAAGCGATCCGCGAGCGCCCCTCCCACGGGAGAGAGCACCACCGCGGGCAGGAAGGTGAGGGCGGCGATGCCTCCCGTGGCCTCGGCCCGGCCCGTCAACGTGGTGACGAAGACGCCGAGGGCGAGCGTCTCCATCCAGGTGCCGATGTTGGAGACGAGGGCGCCAGACCAGACGTGGACGAAGTCTCGATGCCCGAAAGCACGGAGCGAGGAAAAGCGAGTCAGTCGAAGGGCAGGCACGGCGCATCCCTTGTAACGCAGCCCGGTGACACGCGCTCGGTGGGCACCTGCCCACACGTCTCGGCAAGCCTTCAATGCCGACGAAGTCCTTTGCATGCAAAGCAAGCCAATCCCACACGGCGCGTCTCAGGAAGACGGCCCGCGAGCGTGACGCCTGACATCTCCCGGAAAATGACGAGCGCCCGGGGCATGGGCCCACGGGCGCTCGGGGAGAGCCAGACGTGCAGGGGAGAAGGACTACTCGGCGTCGGTGGCGATGGGCTTGCGCGGCGAGAGGGTGCCGTCGGCGCCAATCTGCGCGCCCGTCTCGGGGAAGTCCTCGCTGGTGAGGCGGCTCACGAGCGGAATCACCGCACCGGAGGAGTCCGGCTGGGGGATGCCACGGCCCTCCTGGCGGGTGGGGAGGATGCGGCCGGAGCGGAAGCGGCCCTGCGAGTCGAGCTCCACGTCCACCACCAGACCGAGCCCCTGCGGGCCCTTGAGGTTGAAGGTGCCGTAGGTGGCGAAGTTGCCCATGGAGTAGACGATGAGGCGGTCCTTGTAGAACTCCATGGCGCGCACGACGTGGGGGCCGTGGCCGAGCACCAGGTCGGCACCCGCGTCGATGACGGCGTGGGTGAAGACGCGCAGGTTGCCGCGGTTCTCGCCGAAGAACAGCTCGGAGCCCTGGGGGATGTTGAGGGCCTTGGAGCCCTCGGCGCCGCCGTGGAAGGAGACGAGGACGAGGTCGTGGTTCTGCTTCGCCGAGCGCACGAGCGCGGCGGCGCTGGCGGTGTCGTTGAGGTAGTTGCAGGCGGCCGAGGTGTGGAAGGCGACCATGCCGATGCGCAGGCCATTGCGCTCGACGGTGGCGACGGAGCCCGGAGGGCCGCTCCAGGCGATGCCGAGCTTGTCGAGGGTGGCCTCGGTCTCGCGGCGGCACAGCTCGCCGAAGTCACCGGAGTGGTTGTTGGCGGTGGAGGCGAGGTCCACGCCGGCGTCCTTCAGGTAGTTGCCGTAATGGGTGGGCGAGCGGAAGGCGTAGCAGTTGCCACCCTTGCGGCACTTCTTGGTCTCGCCGTTGTCGCAGAGGGGGCCCTCGAGGTTGACGAAGGTGAGGTCCGCGTCGCGCAGCAGGGGGGCGACGGTAGCGAGGCTGGAGACCCCATCATCCGGGGGAAGGAGGCCCTCGGGGAAGGAGGAGCCGAGCATCACGTCACCCACGGCGCGGATGCGCACGCGGGCGCTCTTGGGAGGAGCGGAGCGGGGAGTGGGCTTCGAGTCGGCGGTGGCGAGCTTCCGCTGGAGGGCGGACTGACCGCGGGCCTGGGTGAGGGCGTCCTCGAGGTCCGGGTGGTTGGGATCGAGCGTCTGCACCGTGGACCACTCGGTGAGGGCATCGGACCAGCGGTTGACGAGCGAGTACGCCCAGCCGAGCTCCCAGTGGCAGTCGATGCGGGAGGGAGCGGCGCGGGTGCACTCGGAGAAGGAGGCGATGGCGGCGTTGGCGTCCTTCACCTTGAGGGCCTCGACGCCCCGGGCGTAGAGCGCATCCGCCGCCTGAGGGTCCTCGGCCTTCGCGGCGGGAGCGGCGGGCTCGGCCGGAGCCGCGGGCTCGGCCGGTGCGGCAGCGGCAGCGGCAGCCGGAGCAACGGGAGCGACGGGAGCGACGGGCTCGGCAGGAGCCACGGGGGCGGCGGGAGTGGAAGCCGCGCTGCTGACGGAGCCCTCCGAGGAGGGCTGGGGGCGGGAGGCGGACTCGGACTCGGCCATGACGGGGCCGCGAGCGGTCGCGCAACCACCGAGGGCGGAGAGCGCGAGCACGGAGAGCAAAAGGGAGCGGGAGCGCATGAGGGCGCGCATCTTAAGGGCGAAGAGGCCCCAGCCAGAGGAAACGTGCGCCCGCGTCCAGCGCTCGACGGAGGAGCATCCGGGCGGGCTCCCGGGCGAGCCGGCAAGCGTCAGCCATCAGACGAGGCGTCCCCCGCATCAGCGCTCCAGGAGAGCGAGGCGGCGCGCGGAGGGCGTGGCATCTCATAAGATACAGGGGCGCTCCCGCACCACCCGAGGACTGCCCATGCGCTTCCGCCGTGCCGCCCTGCTGCTCGCCGTCTCCGTCGTGCTCCCCGCCTGTGGTCAGCCTGAGAGCGAAGAGAGAGTAGAGATCGGCTCCTACTGCACCCTGGAGCTGCGCGCCTCGGTGGGGGTAACGGTGGTGGATACGCAGGGCAACCTGCTGCGGGACTCCCGCGTCACCTACACCCGGGACGGAGGCCCCGTGCAGCAGGCCGAGTGCTTCAGCCCCTCGAATGGAGCCGAAGGCTGCGAGCGGTGGTTCATGGGGCGCGAGCAACCAGGCATGTTCGTCATCACGGCCACGAGCGCCGATGGTCAGCGCACCGTGCAGCAGCAGGTCACCGTGACCGAGACGCCGGACAAGTGCCACGTCATCACCGAGTACGTGCAGCTCACGCTCCCCAACAACAACTAGGGGAGGAGCCCCCTCCGGGCGCACTTTTGAAAAACCTGTCCGACAGTCGGACAGGTTTTCGCGCCGCGCGCCCGACACCCCCTCCCTTCGCGCAGCCACCTTCGAGGGAGAGGCGATGGACTGGAGAGCACCCTCCCGTCGTGCAGCCCGGGCCCGCCTACTTCCGCTTCTTGGCCTTGACCGCCTTCTTCGCGGGCCGGCAGAGCGCGTTCGGCTTCTTCTCCACGACGCCCTGCTGGAACGAGCGGCGGCCGTTGCAGGCCACGCGGAAGTCGGGGTTGTCGGCCTGGGGGATGCGGAACGTCTTCACCTTCGCGCCGCGCACCATCAGGTGCTGCCACCACACCTTGGCACGGTCCTTCCCGTACATGGCCGTGCCGCACTCCAGGTAGGGCAGGCGGCCCATCACGGTGGTGAAGGAGGGCGCATGTACCCCCTCGACGACGCGGGCCCCGAAGAAGACGCGGCCCTCGTAGCGGACGAAGCCGCAGCCGAGCTCCTCGTAGCCCTGCCCATCACCGCGCGGGACGGCGACGAAGGCGGGGAGCTCGGGGCGGCGGGTGTGGTTGAGGTAGAAGAAGCGCGCGTCCCGGGGCCGGCAGTCCGCATCCACCTCGAAGGTCTGCGCGTCGGCGAGGTCCAGGCGCGTGAGCACGTCCGCGGGCTGCCCGTTGGGCTCTTTCGCGGAGTCCTCGGCGGAGAGCGGCCGGTCCCAGTAGATGCTGGTGGCGTAGCGGAAGAAACCGCACCCGAGCGGCCGGAAGGAGTCCGGGACGAAGGGCACCGGCGGGCGGTTCTTCACCGGGCGCTGGAGGATGAGGGTGCAGCCGCGCCGCACGCGGGTGCCATCGGCGTAGAACCCCTGCCCGAGCGGCCGGAGCATGCCCTCGCCGGTGCCGACCTGTTTGTCACCGCAGTTCGTGATTTCGGGGACCGGAGCCTGGACCTGGGCCGGCTCCTGGGCGCCCGGGTCCGCGGCAACTGCGGAGCTGTCGGCGGTGCCCGCATCCTGCGTGACAGGGACGGTGTCCGGAGTGCCCGCGTCCTGGGCGCGCACGGAGGAGCCCGTGAGCAGCGTCCCCAGCAGGAACGCCAGGGGGGCCCCGAGGGGCGTCCATGGATGCCTCGTACTTCCCATGGGGGCGCATCATGGCGCCTCTGGCGCCCGGGAGCGAACAAACCCACCAGGGAGCCAGGGGTGCACGAGAGGAGGGGAGGCGGGCGAGGCCCGGGAAGCCCGGCTCAGGGGGACTCGGAGTCCTCGGTGACGATCCGGCCCGGGGCCAGGCTGGCGAGCACCCCGGCGGCCACCCCGGCGATGGCGGCGACAAGAGCGAAGCGGAGGGCGAAGCTCCCGGGCACGAGGTCTATCGCGGCGATGGTGAAGGAGCCGCCGAGCATGCGGGTGGCGTAGATGGCGCTCGTCACCATGCCCCGGTGGTGCCAGGGAGCGCGCGTCTGGGGGCCGATCAGCGAGGTGGAGGCGGCCGGCCCGAGCCCCAGCCCCAGCAGCCCGAGGCTGGCGAAGGTGGCGGGGATGCCCCAGCCCCGGGCAACCCCGAGGGCGAACAGCGAGGCACCGAGCAGGGCGAGGGCGAAGCCCCCTCCGGCGCTGGCGCGGAGGCCGCCGCGGACGAAGACGCGCACGCCGAAGGTGGAGCCACAGGCCCAGCCTGCGAGCAACGGCACCAGGGCGAGCCCGGCCATGAAGGGGCTGTAGCCGCCGCGCTCGGTCATCCACAGGGGGACGAAGGCGGTGGTGGAGTAGAGGAGGCCGCCGCTCATGAGGCCGCCGAAGACGCCACACAGGACGGTGCGGTCGCGCAGGAGCTCCAGGGGCATGAGGGGCGAGGGCGAGGAGCGCTGCTGCCGGACGACGGCGACGAGGCCCACGGAGGCGGCGAGGGCGAAGGGAAGGCGCAACCCACCGGCGCCCCCGCGCTCGAGGGCGAAGAGGAGCAGGCCGAAGGAGGCCCCGGTGAGGGCGGGCCCCCAGATGTCCACGCGGCCGGGGCGGCGGGCGGGGTCGCGGTAGGAGACGTGGAGCAGGACGAGCGCGAACAGGCCGACGGGGATGTTGACGAGGAAGGCCCAGCGCCAGGAGGCGTGCATGACGAGCCAGCCGCCGATGAGGGGGCCGACGACGGTGGCGGCACCCCAGGCCCCGGTGAAGACGCCCTGGACGGCGGCGCGCTCGCGGAGCGTGTAGAGGTCGGCGCTGATGGTCATGGTGGTGGGCTGGAGCGCACCGGCGCCGAGCCCCTGGATGACGCGGAAGGCGATGAGGGCGGGGACGGACCCGGCGGCGCCACAGAGGACGGAGCCGAGGAGGAAGAGGCCCATGCCGGCGGAGAAGACGGGCTTGCGGCCGAAGTGGTCGGCGAGCTTGCCGAAGACGAGCACGCCGAGGGTGGAGGCGAAGAGGTAGGAGGAGAAGACCCAGGAGTAGAGGTCCTGCCGGCCGAGCTCGCGGGTGAGGGTGGGCATGGCGCTGGTGACCACGGTGGTCTCGAAGGCGGAGACCACGAGGCCGAGCAGCACCGCGGAGGTGGCCATGCGGCGGGCCAGACCGGGGCGAGCGGCCACCTGAAGCTCTGAAACACTCCCGTCCATGCTCCAGGAGTAGCCCCGGGAGGGACATGCGAAAGCCGCATCCCTCGCATACAGTGCATGCGGAGAACGCATGAACACGGAGCAGCTCAGGGCCTTCATCCAGGTGGCACAGGAGGGGCGCCTCACGGTGGCGGCCAGGCGGCTGGGGGTGTCACAACCGGGGCTGTCGAGGCAGCTCCAGGCGTTGGAGACGGAGCTGGGGGTGCGCCTGCTCGTCCGGGCGCCGGGCGGGGCGGTGCTGACGGACGCGGGGGAGCGCTTCCTGCCCCACGCGAGGCGGGCGCTGGACGCACTGGCGGCGGGGACAGCGGAGCTGGGTGAGCTCACGACGACGCCGAGGGGCGCGGTGTCACTGGGGACGCTGCCCTCGGTGGGGACGTACCTGCTGCCGGAGCTGGTGCGGGCGTTCAAGGACCGCTACCCCGAGGTGCTACCGAGGCTGAGCGAGGGGACGCACGACACACTGGAGAGCCGGGTGGCGAGCGGCGAGCTGGACCTGTGCATCGTGAACCTGCCGATGAGACGGGTGGACCTGGTGGCGCAGAGGCTGTGGGAGGAGGAGCTGGTGCTGGCGGTGCCGAGGGGGCACCGGCTGACGAAGCTGAAGAGGCCGGTGGCGCTGACGGAGGTGGTGAAGGAGCCGCTGGTGGTGATTCCGGGTATGTCGGGCACGAACGCGCTGGAGGCGGCGTGCGAGGCGATCGGGGTGAAGCCCCGGATAGCGGTGGAGATGGACAGCGCGGAGGGGCTGAGGAGGATGGTGGAGCGGGGCCTGGGAGTGGCGCTGCTGCCGGGACTGATGGCGAGAGACCACGCGGCGCGAGGCTTCGACGTGGTGGAGGTGGAGAAGGGAGGCCCGAGACGTCAGGTGGCGCTGGTGCACCGCGGCGAGGAGTACCTCACGGCGGCGGCGCGGGCGCTGAAGACCTTCATCGTGGAATCGCTGCGCCGCTCCGGCCCGTAATCCCAGACATCACGGTAGCAGTAGGACGTCGCTCATTGCTTATATCCAGCTCCTGATAGTCCGCAGCGCTCATGCCCAAGCCCACCACTCCCCCTCCCGCGACACTGCCCGTGGACGAAGCACGGGCCTGGCTCGTCAGCCACCTGGGGCTCGCCGCGCCCACCTACCCACCCGGCGCCGAGGGCGTGCGTGCCCTGCTCCGCCACCTGCGCCACATCCAGTTGGACCCGCTCGACGTCATCGGCACCAACGCGGACCTGGTGGCGCTCGCGCGCGTGGATGGCATCTCCAAGGGCGATGTGTACCGCCACCTCTACCCGGGCCACGCCTTCGAGCACTGGGCCAAGGAGCGCTGCATCCTCCCCGCCAGCGCCTTCCCGCACTACCGCGAGCGCTCGCTCGAGACGCCGTGGTGGCGCCTCGCCACCCGCCTGGAGCGTCTGCCCGAGAAGGTGCTCGGTGCCGTGCTGGAGGAAGTCGAGGCCCGCGGCCCCATCACCGCCGCGGAGCTGACGGACCACGGCGCGGTGAAACCCCTCGACTGGAGCGGGTGGAAAGGCACGGGGAAGGCCACCTCGATGGCGCTCGAGGTGCTGTGGACGCGCTGCCAGGTCGTGGTGTGCGGCCGAGGCCCCGGGGGCAAGCGCTACGACATGCCGCACCGTGCCCTCCCCACCGTGGCGCGCTCGCCCGTGGGCTACACCGGTGACGAGGGCTTCGCGCGCTGGGCCCTCACCGAGCGTGTGGAAGCCGCCGGCCTCCTTTCACGCGCGAGCGGGGCGCACTGGTCCTCGCTGTCCCCGGTCCGCACCTCTCCCCTCCCGGACTCGCTCGTCCGCGAGGGCCTGCTGGAGGAGGTGGCCCTGCCCGGCTCGCCCCGGCGCTACCTCGTCCCCGCGGGCTTCCGCTCCCGACCCATCACGGCGCCGGATGAGCGCCTGCGCATCCTCGGCCCGCTGGAGCCGCTCCTCTGGGACCGAGAGCTGGTGAAGCACGCCTTCGGCTTCGAGTACGTGTGGGAGGTCTACAAGCCCGAGGCCCAGCGTCGCTGGGGCTGGTACGTGTGCCCGCTGCTGCACCGGGGCCAACTGGTGGGGCGGCTGGAGGCGCGCGTGGAGGACGGCGTCCTCCGAGTGGAGAAGTTGTGGAGGGAGAAGGGCGTGAAGCTCGACGACGCGGCGCTCGACGAGGCCCTGACGCGCCATGCCAAGGCGCTCGGCGCGGTGAAGGTGCGCCGGCCCCGGGCTCGGGTGGGCTGAACTCCTGCTAGGGTGCGCCCCGCATGCGGTGGATGACGTCCCTTCGAGGAGAGGCCCTGTTCGAGGTCGAGGAGTACCGGGTGCGGCGGGTCTCCGAGGAGGACACGCCCCTCCTCCGGAACCTGGGTGAGCGCTGCCTGGAGCACCTCGAGCTGCACTACGGCTCGCCGCCCGACCCCGAGCAGATGATTCGCGAGCTGCTGACGGACCTGCCTCCGGGCAAGACGCTCGCCGACAAGTTCGGCATGGGTGTCTTCAATCGCTCGGGCCGGCTGGTGGGCGGCATCGACGTCATCCGCGACTTCCCGGAGCCGCGCGAGTGGTACCTCGGGCTGCTGGTGCTCGACCCGAAGTACCGCAACCACGGGCTGGGCCCGAAGCTGCTCGCCGCGCTGGAGCACTGGCTGCGAGGGCAGGGTGCCGCGTACCTGCGCCTGGCGGCCTCCGAGCACAACGAGGCCGGGCGGCGCTTCTGGACGCGCAGCGGCTTCGAGACCGTGAAGCAGGTCATCGCGGAGTTCGGCAACAAGCAGAGCGTGTTCCACGTCATGCGGCGCGCGCTGGAGGTGCGATGAACTGTCCGGAGTGCAAGGAGCAGATGGTCGAGCAGTCCTTCGAGGGACTGAGCGGCAAGCGCGTGGTGCTGGACGTGTGCCAGGGCTGCCACGGCCTGTGGTTCGACAAGAACGAGAGCCGGCGGCTCTCCTCGCTCGGCACCCTGCAGCTCTTCCGGAAGCTGCACGGCCGGCGGAACGAGTACCGCCAGCGCCCGAGCCGCTCGCGCAGGTGCCCGCGCTGCGACTCGCCACTGGCGCTGACGCACGACATGGCCCACAACAACAGCTTCCAGTACGCGCGCTGTCCCGAGAATCACGGCCACTTCATCACCTTCTTCCAGTTCCTGCGCGAGAAGGGCATCGTCCGGAGCCTCAACCGCAAGGAGCTGACCGAGCTGCGCAAGCACGTGGACACGCTCCAGTGCTCCGACTGCGCGGCGCCCATCGAGCTGGCGACCCAATCCGACTGCGCGCGCTGCCACGCGCCCGTCTCCATCCTGGATCCACACTGCGTGGAGGAGACGGTGCGGGACGCGGAACAGGCGACGGGCTCGCGTCACGACGTCGCGCCCGAGGTGGCGGCCCGGCTCCTGATGGACAACCTGCGGATGGAGGGCTTCCACCGGAGGCCCGACGCTCCGTACGACCGCCGTGGTGCTGCCCCTGACGAGTGAAGGGGTGGAGCGCAACCGCATGGCGGAGACGGGGGAGACGGTCGCGGAGTCCGTGGAGACGGCCCTGGAGGTCGCGGAGATGGCCGTGGATGTCGTGGAGGTGGCCGTGGAGAGCGTCGACCTCATCGATGTGGGCGTCGAATCTCGTCGTCGGCGCGCTGGAGACCCTCGGCGACCTCTTCTAAGTAGGTAGCCAAAAGTTCCTTTACAAAAAGGAACGGAGCCAGAAACGGCGGGAGAGGACTCCTGCCTTGCGCAGAGCCTGCCGAGGCGACAGGCCCAGCACCCAGTCTTCGGCGTCCTGGGCCTGTGCGTCAACGGTGGGGTATTGGCGGTTGGCGGCGACGTGCTGCTTGAGGCCGCGCCACAGGTGGTCCATGGCGTTGAGCTCCGACCACTGCTTGGGCAACCACAGCAGGTGGATGTCCAGGTGCGCGGCGAGCTGCAGGGAGCGCACGGCGGTGTGACAGCCGGCCTTGTCCAGCAGCAGGAAGAGGGGGCGCCCAGGGTAGTGCGCTCGCAACAGCCGGAGGAAGGCCTGGAAGTCCTCCTGACGCAGAGAGGGGCGCTGGAGAACGACACGGTGGCCGGTGAGCGGATTGAGAGCACCGAAGAGTACACGCTTCGCGTTCTGCCCGGTGATGGGCACTCGGGCCTGCTGCCTTCGGGGAGCCCACGCCGCGCGTAGCGGCGGAAACTGACGCAGGAAGGTCTCGTCCTCAAAGAGGAACACCGCGCCTTCGGGCAGCCGTCTCAGCCTACGGACAAGCGCTCCTTTTTTTGGGGCAGGTGGGGCGCCTTCTCCGAGAAGACGTAGCGCGGACGCTTCCAGCGCAGGCCCATGGCCTTCATGCGGCGGCGCAGGGTGCGAGGATTGATGGGACAGCCGTAGCGCCGCTCCAGGTGCCCGGCCAGCAGCGCCACCGTCCAGATGTGGGTGCTATAGCCCCAGTCCGAGGGTGGGCTGCTGAGTTCGAGGAGTATCTGCTCCGGACTGATGCAGTCGGCGGCCGGCGGCCGTCCGCGGCGAGGTCCGTCGCGCAGTGCTTCGATGCGCCGCTGTTGCACGTAGCGCTTGAGCCAGAAGTACACCGTCGGTCGGCTCAACCCCGTGACGTGCGCCGCCTGGGTCAACGTGTGGCCCTCAGCTACCAGCAGCAGCGCTTGCGCACGCTGGAACACGCGTACATCCTCGGCGTGCCGAAGCGCTCGCCGGAGTCGAGCGCGGTCATACCTGGTCAGCCCCCGTTGGGCGGGGGCCAGTGCCTTGCGCATCGGCTCAGCGTAGGCCCTCCGCGTTATTATGTCGGGGACTTTTGGTCACCTACTTAGTCCGCCTGAAGCTCCATGAAGTGGACCTGAGGGACACCCAGGTGACTGCGCAGGGAGTCGCCTGGCTCCAGCGGAAATGCCCCGAGTTGCGCATCCGCTCCGCATTCACTCCGTAGGCGGGCGGCGAATCCGGGTGGCAATCAGTGGGGCGCAGAGCATGACGAGCAGCCCGAGTGGAAGCAGCCCGCCATGCGAGAGGTCGAAGTCCGAGCCGATCCGCTGCCACGAGTTCCCGGAGAGCCGTCCCAACCCGATCTCAAAGGGCAGCGTGAGTGAGACCCAGAGCGCTCCGATGGCGAGGAGTTGCCGCGACGAGCGCGCTCGGATCCACGGAATGCAGGTATAGGTGAGGGTCAGGATCAGCGCCGACCCGGTGAACACGCCGAGTTGCCGCGCTCGGAAGTCTCCGAGCCTCGGCTCCAGGACGAGCACCCGCACCGTGCCGTTGATGACTTCGGCGCCAATGAGCAGCAGCCAGACGGACACGGCACGGAGCCAGACCATACGCGGGCACTATAGGCGATGACTCAGGCCGCCTTCTCGGTGGCCTGCGCCTTGACCGCCTGGATCTCCAGGGCGATCTCGATCTTCTCGCCGACGAGGACACCACCGGCCTCCAGCGCCTGGTTCCACGTCAGGCCGAAGTCCCGGCGGTCAATCGAGGTCTTCGCCTCGAAGGCGGCCTTGGTGTTGCCCCACGGGTCCTTCCCGATGCCGAGCTGCTCGGTCTCCAGCACCACCTCGCGGGTGATGTCACGGATGGTCAGATTCCCGGTCACCCGCAGGCCATTGCCCGAGGTCTTCTCCACCTTCGTGCTCTGGAAGGAGATGGTGGGGAACTTCGCCGCGTCGAAGAAGTCCGGCGAGCGCAGGTGGTCATCGCGCTGCTGGACACCGGTGTCGATGCTCGCCGCCTCGATGCTGGCGGTGACCGACGAGGTGGAGGGATCCTGCTCGTCCAGCGACACCGTCCCGGTGAACTTCCGGAAGTTCCCCCGCACCTTGGCGATGACCATGTGCCGGACGGAGAAGTGCACGCCAGAGTGGGTCAGGTCGATGTTCCAGGTCGCGTTGGCCATGTGTGTTTTCCTTGTCGTGAGTGAGTGACTGATGTGCTCAAGGTAGCGGCGGACGGTGGTCTTGATTAGATGGGGCGGACTGGAAGGACTGTTCCACCCATGGAACGACTCCCGGGCCGGGAACCTCATGGACCTCAACGAACTCCTCGTCTTCGCCAAGGTGGTCCAGGCCGGCAGCTTCACCGCGGCGGCTCGCGGGCTCCGAATGCCCAAGTCCACCGTCAGCCGGAAGGTGTCCGAGCTCGAGGAGCGCATCGGCGCGCAGCTCCTGCAGCGCACGACGCGCAAGCTGCGCCTCACGGAAGTGGGGCGGGCCTACTACGAGCACTGTGCTCGCATCGTGGCCGAGGCCGAGGAGGCCGAGCTGGCCGTCACCCGCATGCAGGCCGCGCCTCACGGGCTGCTCCGCGTGACGACACCGCTCACCTTCAGCTTCCTCGGGCCGCTCGTCGCCGAGTTCCTGAAGCGCTACCCCGAGGTTCAACTCGAGCTGGTGTGCACGGATCGGACGGTCGATCTGGTGGAGGAGGGATTCGACCTGGCCGTGCGCGCTGGACGGCTGGCCGACTCGTCGCTCATCGCCCGCAAGCTCGGGAGCATCGAGCGCTTCGTCGTGGCGGCCCCGAGCTACCTCCAGGCTCGGGGAGCGCCCAGGTCACCCCGGGACCTCGAGAAACACGACTGCCTCCTCTTTGGCGCGGGACGCGAGGGGAACGTCTGGACCCTGCACTCCGGGAGCAGGTCGGTCGAAGTCTCCATCCGACCGCGGCTCGTCGTGAACGAGCCCGACATGCTGCGCGCGGTGACGCTGGCGGGCTCCGGGATCGCGCTCCTCCCCAACATCCACTCCGCCGCGGACCTCGCTGTCGGCCTCCTGCACCGCCTCCTGCCGGACTGGAGCTCGGCCGGCGCCCCGGTGAACGCGGTCTACCCGAGCACCCGGCACCACTCTCCCAAGGTGATGGCCTTCGTGGACTTCCTGCGTGAGCACTGGCCCGCCCCTTCCGTGGAATGAGGGCGTTCGTCTCCTCCATCCCATGGGTGGAACGGTGTGTCCCGTCGTTGGCGTCTGGCGCGCAACGGGTCACCTCCACATGATGGTTGTCACCTGAGGAGCAAGGAGCAACCCATGAGCTGGGATGACATGAGTGAAACGAAGCAGCACCCCGCGCTGGAAACCCTCATCGTCACCCGCACCCGGGATCTCGGCGACGGCTTCGAGGTGCGGCGGGCGCTGCCCTCGGCCCAGCGGCGCATGGTCGGGCCCTTCATCTTCTTCGACCAGATGGGGCCCGCGGTGCTTCGCGCTCGGGCCACGGGCTCGACGTGCGGCCGCATCCGCACATCGGGCTCGCCACCGTCACCTATCTCTTCGACGGCGAGATCCTCCACCGCGACAGCCTCGGCACGTGCAGCCGATCCGGCCCGGCGAGGTCAACTGGATGACCGCGGGGCGCGGCATCGTCCACTCCGAGCGCACGCGCGCCCGAGGTGCGCGCCGGCGGGCGGGCGGCTCTTCGGCATCCAGACGTGGGTGGCGCTGCCGCGCAGCGCACGAGGAGACGCGCGCCCGCCTTCGTCCACCATCGCGGCCGACGCGCTGCCGGTCGCTCGAGGGCGAGGGCGAGCGCCTGCGGCTGATCGCGGGCGCGCTCTACGGCGCGCGCTCGCCCGTGCAGACGTTCTCGGAGATGTTCTACGCGGACGCGGCGCTGGAGGCCGGCGCGCGCCTCGCGCTGCCCGGCCGAGCACGAGGAGCGCGCGCTCTATCGTCGTCGAGGGCGCGGTGGAGATTGCGACGGCGATCGCTTCGAGCCCGGGCGAGCTGCTGGTGCTTCCGCGCCGGGCAGGACGATCGCGCTCGGGCGCACGGCGCCGGCGCGGCTGATGCTGCTGGGCGGCGAGCCGATGGACGGGCCGCGCCACATCTTCTGGAACTTCGTCTCGAGCTCGCAGGAGCGGCATCGAGCAGGCCAAGGCGGACTGGCAGGCCGGGCGCTTCGCGCCCGTGCCGGAGGAGACGGAGTTCATCCCGCTGCCCGAGGATCCCGCCCCCGTGCGCTACCCATAGGCCGGCGTTTAGAGGGTGAACCGTCCCCTACCAGGCTCCCGCGGCCACCTGCAGAGGGGTCTCCAGCTCCATGTGTCCAGCGGAGTCATCGAGCGCCTGGGCTACCGCCTCCTCGAACTCCTCCAGCGGGCAGATCTTGGAGAGGACGGTGTGGACCCCGGGGATCCGGGGAGCCCGCCGGGTGCTGTGCAGGATGATGGGGATGCGGTGGAGCTGGGGGTCTCGGAGGAGACACTCACAGAGCTCGACCCCATCCAGGCGAGGCATCATCCAGTCCGTCACGATCAAGTCCGGCTGAAGCTGGTGGGCCATCTCCAGCGCCTCGAGGCCATCGTGCGCCTGGAGTACTTCATAGCCCATGACCTCCAGCACATCGGTGTAGAGCTCACGCAGTTCGGTTTCGTCATCGACCAGGAGTATCTTGCTCACGGTGGCATCCTCACTTTCCGGAGCGCCTTGCCTGGATGGTGGTTTCGCGCCCCTCATAAGGAGGGAGTCCCCTTCACCCCGGGTGTGATGGGTCATGACCACGCGGTTTCCAGGTGCGCGGGGCTGGTCACATCAGGCGCCGGGAAAGAGGGTGCCCAAGAGGGCAGGGGCTTGAAGGCTCGCTCCGTCCCTCCAGGCCTCCCACCACCTGGAGTAGCCTCGCGGGTGCACCCCTCGAACAGGGCCCGGCCGCGCCCCGAGCGGACCGCGACGCCTGGAGCCATGTCGTGTCCCTGTCCACCCTCTGCCAGCGCTGCGGCCTGTGCTGTGACGGCAACCTCTTCAGCCACGTGCCTCTCCGGCCCGAGGAGATCGCTCCCGCTCGGCGCAACGGGCTGGACGTGGTGGAGCTCGTGGGCGGCTCGCCCGCGCTCCGGCTGGGCTGCTCGGCCTTGAAGGACCGCCGGTGCACGCTCTACGCCGAGCGTCCCCTGGGCTGCCGCGCCTACAGTTGCCGCCTGTTCAATGAACTGGCCGGAGGCAGGCTCTCCCTCGGCGAGGGGCTCGCGGTGGTGTGGACCGGGCGCATGCCCTGCTGTCTGCCTTGGAGGCGAACCTCCCGGCCGACACGGATGTACGTCCGTCCCCGGTGTTGGAGCGCGCGCGCTTCGCGGACCTGTCCGAGGATGGCGGGCCCTACCCCGGAGACTCGCGCGCTTAGAGGGAGCGCACCGAGGCCTTCCTGGACGAGCACTTCCACGGTGGGGCGAGGCGCTTCCCCGGGGTCTCCGGAGAGCCCTGACGCCCCTACGCCCCCGGAGCCGTCCCCTGGGCCCGCTCCTCGCGGCGACGCTTCACGGCCCGCCACAGCAGGAACAGCCCGAACAGGAGCACGACCCCGGCGGCGATGGTGAAGATGAGCCCCATGCGCCCGGCGCGCGGCCGGTCGTCGTGCCACAGGGTGAAGCCGGGGCTCTCGGGGTTCTGGCGGAAGCGGTTGATGGCGGCGACGGGGCGGCTGGCCTGCTTCTCCTCGCCCATCCAGTCGTGCGCGAGGGGAACCTCTCCCCGCGTGGTGACGAGCACGGGGCGGTAGATGCTCTGCTGCTCACCCCGGGGGCTGCGACCGCGCTCGACGCGGGCGCCCTGGATTTCGGCCAGCGTGTAGATGCCGACGACCTGCTCGGTGAGCCAACCGGCGCGGGTGACGGTGCAGGGACCACCGCGCTCGCACTGGAGCACGATGCGGGCCTTGGTATCGAGGAAGGCCAGCCCGAAGACGAAGAACGGGATGGACAGCAGCAGGACGCCGATGGCGCCGATGAACAGCGAGCGCGAGGGGGTGACGGAGGGCACTGGGTCGCTCACGGCCCCGTCATAGACCAGCCGAGCGAGCGGGGCACGCGCGAACTCGCGGGGGTCCCCCGGAGAGGGCTAGGCTGGGGACTCCTGACGCCCCAGGGCCACCCGCGTCTGGACTGAGGAGGAGCACATGGAGGGAGTCTGGCTGGACATCTCGGTGCCGTTCGGAGTGGAGCCCTCGGAGGAGGGGGACGGGACGGAACCGGGGCCGGAGCTCCCAGAGGGCGCGGCGGCCCAGGCCGAGTGGCTGAAGCGGGCGGCCTGGATGGGCACGTACGTGACGGCGCCGCCGAGCCTCGAGCTGGACCTGGAGGACATGGAGCGGGCGCCGCTGTCGGCCACGGTGGGGCGGGCGCGGGTGCTGCACCTGGATGACGTGGACTGCATCCGGGCGGACTCGCTGGCGGACTACGAGCCCCGGCCGGGAGAGCGACTGCTGCTGCGCACGCGCAACTCGCAGCGCGAGTGGTGGAAGCAGCCGAACGACGAGTCCTTCGTGCGGCTGTCGGACGCGGCGGCGCAGCTCCTGGTGGAGCGCAAGGTGGCGTGCGTGGGGGTGGACTACGTGTCGCGCGGCGGCTTCCACTCCGAGACGCTGGAGGTCCACCAGAAGCTGCGCGAGGCCGGGGTGTGGATCATCGAGGGCCTGGACCTCGGCGAGATAAAGGTGGGGGTGCACGAGCTGGTGTGCCTGCCGCTGAAGGTGAAGGCGGAGTGGGGCTCGCCGGCGCGGGCCCTGGTGCGCGCGATGCGCGAGTAGTCCGGAGGACGAGACGAGGCGTACGAAGGGGTGGAGGGGCATCGAGCCCTCCGCCCGTGACGGTTGCTTGTGGGACTCGGGGCCCCGTGCTCAAGATTCCGGCCCCATGCCGACTCCGCTGCTCGAACTCTCGGTGAAGAACTACAAGAGCCTCCGGGACGTCACGGTGCGGCTCGGTCCGCTCAACGTGCTGGTGGGCCCCAACGGGAGCGGCAAGTCCAACCTGCTGGACGTCATCCAGTTCCTGGGGGACTCGGCGCGGGAGGATCTCGGGCCGGCGCTGGAGCGCCGCCAGGGCTTCGAGCGGGTGTATTTCCGGGGCAAGACAAGCGGTCCCATCCACATCCACGTCAAGGCCCACGTCACCTCCTATGCCCACAAGGGGGCGCCGGACGAGTACGGGCTCAGCTTCGCGCCGTTGCGAGTGGGGCGCATGATTCCACCTGGGAGGGGTTCGTCAGAATCCTCAGACGAAGGTGCTCCAGGAGTATCTGTCCCGAGGCGAGGACTTCACCTTCAAGCCCTCCAAGGGCCGTGGGCGGCGCATCACCATCAGCGGCAAGAAAGCGGAGTTGGTCGAGACGCGCGGCGAGAAGAAGACGACGCGCGGTTTCGCCCTTCGCAGTGATTCGCTGGGGCTCTCCACCCTGCCACGGCTCTCCGCCGAGCAGGGCGGCGACGCGGTACGGAAGATGGCCGAACTCTTCTCCACCTTCCGGGTCTTCGATGTGGATACCCGTGCCGCAAGGCAGCCGTCCGCTGTCTCGAGCAGTCCCACGCTTCAGCCGGATGCCAGCAATCTCGCGGCCTTTCTTCACTACCTGAGCGAGGACGAGGAGACCTTCGAGCGATTGCAGGAGGACGCTCGTGCCATCGTCCCGGGTCTCAAGCGCATCCACCTGCGAAAGGTGGGCGGAGCCGCGGAGGCGGTCACCATCGAGCTGGAGGAGTCTGGCTTGAAGGGACGCACCACACTGGCCGAGGCCTCCTTCGGCACCATTCGTGCACTGGCGCTGCTGGCCATGCTCTACGACCCGAACCCTCCCCTGCTCACCTGCGTGGAGGAGATCGACCACGGCTTCCACCCGTACGTCTTCGACCGATTGGTCGAGCGTCTGCGCTGGGCCTCGGAGCGCACGCAGTTCCTCATCGCCACCCACTCGCCCTCGCTGGTCAACCGGCTGCGGGCGCGACGAACTCATCGTCTGCGAGCGAGACCCCAAGACCGGGGAGTCCCGCATCCCCGCGGCCGACCCCGAGGAGGTCCGGGCGATGGAGGAGCGGGCCAAGGGCCGGATGGGGCTCGGGGAACTGTGGTTCACCGGCTCGCTCGGAGGCGTTCCCCGGTGAGCGGCAAGAAGGGGAAGCGTCAGGACGGGAAGCGGAAGGCTGACAAACGTCCTCCCCTCATCCTGGTCTTTGGTGAGGACGAGAACGATACGAAGTCCATCCGTGAGCTCATCGAGGCGCTCCGGCCGGACCTCGTTGGCAAGGTCCAGCACCGCCGGCAGCCCCTGGTCCTCATCAAGAACGCGCGGCCCGAGGACGTCCCGGATCGTGCGCGGAGGATCGCCGATGCCGTGGACATCGATCGCGCCACGCATGACATCGTGTGCGTCTTCGCCCACGAGGACTGCGACGACGTCGAGCCGAAGCACGAGGCGGCGTGCACGAAGATCGAGACCGCTTTGGCCAAGGCGGGCTGCCCGGCTCACGCGGTCGTGCCCGCGTGGGAACTGGAGGCCTGGTGGTTCATGTGGCCCGAGGCGGTCCAGGCCGTCAGGCCGAAGAGCTGGCGCGCCCCCGATGATCATCTCGGCAAGCGGGTAGGGCTGATCAAGGACGCGAAAGAGGAGCTTCGCAGGAGGGTCATTCCCAAGGACCTCAAGCCCGAGAAGCGCAAGAGCTTCCCGCACTACCAGGAGTCCGACTCGCCGACGATCGCGCGGCACGTTCGCGAGAAGAAGCTGGCCCGGAACCCCGGGGCGAAGAGCGATTCCTACTCGCGCTTCCAGTCGAGCGTGGACCAGTGCGAGGTCTTATAGGGAGGGCCGGAAGCTCCGCGTGCTGACATCCGGGCGCTCTCCCCTCGCGTCGGTCCCTCCAGGCTGGCGGGTCGCGCGCGTCGAGCCCATGACAAGCCCTGAACCGGCGGATGGGAAATCGCCAGGGCTCGTCAGCGGGAGGGAGCACATGAACGGGGACAAGACGTCGCGGCCGCCGGCCATCGAGGACCATGGCGTCATCGGTGACCTGCGCACGGTGGCGCTGGTGGCCACGGACGGGACGCTGGACTGGTGGTGCTTCCCGCACTTCGACAGCCCGAGCGTCTTCGCGGCCCTGTTGGACCCGGAGAAGGGAGGCCACTTCCGCATCTCCCCGGAGCTGGACGGCCAGCGGGTGGTGCACAAGCAGTTCTACTGGCCGGACTCCAACGTGCTGGTGACGCGCTTCTACTCCCCGGAGGGCGTGGGCGAGCTGGTGGACTTCATGCCCCTGGGCAAGGGGCACCGGGTGCGCGAGGTGGTGCGACGCATCCGGGCGGTGCGCGGGGAGATGGCCTTCCGCCTGGAGTGCCTGCCCGCCTTCAACTACGCGAGGGACCCGCACACGGTGCGGTTGCTCCACGGCGGGGCGAGCTTCCTCTCGGCGACGCTGAACCTGACGCTGAGCACCTCGGCGAGGCTGGAGACGGACGGGCAGCGCGTCACCTCGCGCTTCACGTTGAGCGAGGGCCAGTCGGCGGTGTTCAGCCTGCGCGAGGGCGCCCCGGAGCTCGTGCCACGAAACGGTGATGGGGCACGAGGCCTCCGAGGCGCTGTTCCGCTCCACGGTGGACTACTGGCGGCACTGGCTCGCGGGCTGCAGCTACACGGGGCGGTGGCGCGAGACGGTGCATCGCTCGGCGCTGGTGCTGAAGCTGATGACGTTCGAGCCCTCGGGGGCCATCGTCGCGGCGCCCACCTGCAGCCTGCCCGAGTTCCCCGGCGGCCGGCGCAACTGGGACTACCGCTACGTGTGGATTCGCGACGCGGCCTTCACGGTGTACGCGCTGATGCGCATCGGCTTCAAGCAGGAGGCGGGCGCGTTCATGCGCTGGCTGGAGAAGCGCATCGCGGAGCTGCCGCCTGGGCGAGCCGCTCCCCCTCATGTTCTCGCTGAACGGCGGCGAGGTGCCGAAGGAGGAGGAGCTCTGGCACCTGGAGGGGAGCCTGGGCTCGAAGCCGGTGCGCGTGGGCAACGGCGCGGCGCACCAGCTCCAGCTCGACATCTACGGCGAGCTGATGGACTCGGTGTACCTGTACAACAAGCACGGCGCGCCCATCTGCGTACGACTTCTGGCGGCACCTGCGGCGACTGGTGGACTGGGTGTGCGAGCACTGGCGCGACAAGGACGAGAGCCTCTGGGAGGTGCGGGCCGGGCAGCAGCACTTCGTGTACTCGAAGATGATGTGCTGGGTGGCGGTGGACCGGGCCATCCGGCTGGCGGACAAGCGCAGCTTCCCGGCGGACCGGGTCCGGCTGGCTGCAGACGCGCGACGCCATCTTCGAGGAGATCATGCAGCGGGGCTGGTGCTCGAAGCGGGGCGCCTTCATCCAGTCCTACGAGACGATGTCGCTGGACGCGGCGAACCTGCTGATGCCGCTGGTGTTCTTCCTGTCCCCGGTGGACCCGCGGATGCTCTCGATGCTGGACGTGCTGCGCAAGCCGCCAGCGCAGGGCGGGCTCACGTCGGACGGGCTGGTGTTCCGCTACGACGTGGAGGCGACGGAGGACGGAGTCTCGGGGCGCGAGGGCACCTTCAACCTGTGCACCTTCTGGCTGGTGGAGGCGATGACGCGGGCGAGCGTGACGCGGCCGGACCTGCTGGACGAGGCGCGCCTCACCTTCGAGCGGATGCTGGGCTACGCCAACCACGTGGGGCTGTTCGCCGAGCAGACGGGGCCCTCGGGCGAGGCGCTGGGCAACTTCCCGCAGGCCCTCACGCACCTGTCCCTCATCAGCGCGGCCTTCAACCTGGACAAGGCGTTGGGCCACCGGGATTGAAGCCCCCTCCCGTCCCGCGTAGGTGTAACCACATACTCCTCTCCTCTTGGGTGCGAGCGCTTGTAGAGTCCGGCGCGTGCGGACAACTCGTGCTGGGCTCCTGCACCGCGGAGCATGTCCTGCGATACGGCCTGGCACACAACGGAGAGGTATTACGTGACGAGACTCGCGGGAGCGCTGTGCGCCATGCTGTTGTGGACGGGCTGTGGTGCCGATGAGAGTGCCATGGGGGAGTCCACGGGTCCGATGGGTACGGCCGAGGCGGGACTCTCCACTCCCGTCCTCAACGGCACCCTTCCAGGCCTGTCACAGCAGGTGGCGCGCGAAATCGCCGTGCAGAACTTCAACGCGGTGTCCCCCTGGGCCGCCTACGCCCCGCACCAGGTGGACCAGACGCATCTCTGGGCGTATCAGCCGGAGGGCTACTACTACATCGAGGGCTACACCGTCATCGAGCAGTGCGGTGGCTACGTCTACGAGTCGGGCGCGTTCGTGCTCGGTTACTGCTACACCCGGAGCATCGGTCTCTGAGGGACCCTGGATGGAGTAGCGGGGATTGAAGCCGCTCGGGGACTCCGGGGAAGATGCACGTCTTTCCGTCCATGCCTCAGGAGTCCCGCGTGTCTCGAATCTCCCTCAGGAGATGCATTGGCTTCATCGGGTTGCTCTTCTTGACCCTCGCTGCTTGCGCACCGGAAGCAGGAACCGTTGGTTCCGTCCAGGTGCTGGGCTCCCTGCCTCAGTCCGTCTCCTCGGCTGACATCTCCGAGGTGCGAGTCACCGTCACCGCGGCGGACATGTCCCCGCGCACCGCGTCCCTGACGCTGACGGGAAGCTCCTGGAGCGGAACCCTCGAGGGGATTCCCGCGGGCACCCTGCGCACCTTCTCCGCCGAGGCCCTCGACGCCTCGGGCACCCGGCTCTACGCGGGGCAGGCCACCGACGTCACCATCCTCGCCGGAGTGACGACGGTGGTATCCATCCTCCTGCAGCAGGTGACTCCGCCGACGCCCTTCGAGAACGCGGCGCCCTCCATCACCTCGTTGACGGTGACGCCCGGCACGGTGGCTCCGGGCGGCAGCGTGTCCCTGAAGGCCTCGGCCCAGGACGTCAACGCGGCCGACACGCTGGCCTACGCCTGGACGGCCTCGGCGGGCAGCTTCTCGGCGGCCTCGAGTCTCTCCACCACCTGGACGGCCCCGGCGGTGCCGGGCCCCGTCACGCTGACCTTCACGGTGACGGATCCGCACGGCTCCTCGGCCACCGTCAGCTTCACCCTCACCGTGGCGAACGCCGGGAGCGCCGAGGTCGAGGTGCGCATCAACACCTGGCCCCAGGTGAGCGGCGTGAACGCCACGCCCACCGCGGTGGAGGTGGGGGAGAGCACCACGGTGGTGGCCACCGCCTCGGACAGTGATGGAGACGTGCTCCAGTACCAGTGGAGCGCCTCCTGCGCGGGCACGTGGGCCGATGCCACGAGTGCCACCGCCACCTTCACCCCCAGCACCCTGCCCGCCGGTGAGACCTGCCCCAATTGTGCGCTCACCGTCACGGCGAAGGACGGACGGGGAGGACAGTCGACGGGCACCCTGTCCATCTGCGTGGGCTCGAAGCCGACGGCGAAGTTCCCCCCGAACATCATGGAGGCCTGGCGGTCCGCCTCGTCCGTCGGAGCCGGTGGCAGCGTCACCCTGGGCATGAAGGCGGTGGATCCGCAGGACAGCGCGCTCTCCTTCTCCTGGACGGCCAGCACCGGCACCCTCTCCACTCCGGCGGATACGGCCACCACCAGCGAGGTGCTGTGGACGGCTCCCGCCTGCGTGCCCGCGGGCGTCTCGCCCACGATTACGGCCACGGTGTCCAATGCGCTCGGCCTCTCGGCGGCGACCTCCTTCTCCTTCACCGGAATTCCGAGCTGCCCCACGGCCGTCTGCGGCGATGGCACCCTCGACGAGGGTGAGACCTGTGACGATGGCAACGGCAGCAACGAGGACAACTGCCTCGCGATGTGCGTGTTGGCCTCCTGCGGTGATGGGTACGTGGACGGGCAGTCGCCGAGCATCGAGCAGTGCGACACCGCGGGCGAGTCTTCGGCCTGTGACTCGGACTGCACGGTGAGGGTCTGTGGCGATGGCCTCGTGAACGCCAGTGCCGGGGAGCAGTGTGACAACACCGGTGGCGTGGACTCGGCTGGCTGCGACGCCGACTGCACCATCGCCTTCTGCGGCGACCACTACGTCAACACCCCGCGGGGTGAGCAGTGTGATACCGGGGGCAGCACCGCAACCTGCGACGCGGACTGCACGGTGAGCGCTTGTGGCGATGGCTTCCTCAATCCTGCGGTGGGGGAGCAGTGCGATACGGCCGGGAGCTCGGCCTCCTGCGACACGGACTGCACGGCGGCCCTCTGCGGGGACGGTTTCATCAACCCGTCGGCCGGCGAGGCCTGTGACGACGGCAACACCGTCACGGAGACCTCGTGCCCCTATGGCACCATGAGCTGCGTGAGCTGCAACGCGACGTGTACGGCCCCCCTCAACCTCACGGGCTCCTTCTGCGGTGACGGCCTCGTCAGCAGCGGCGAGGTCTGCGACGACGGCAACACCGTCACGGAGACCTCGTGCCCCTATGGCACCATGAGCTGCGTGAGCTGCAACGCGACGTGCACGGCCACCCTCAACCTCACGGGCTCCTTCTGCGGCGACGGCCTCGTCAGCAGCGGCGAGGTCTGTGACGACGGCAACACCGTCACGGAGACCGCGTGCCCCTATGGCACCATGAGCTGCGTGAGCTGCAACGCGACGTGCACGGCCACCCTCAACCTCACGGGGCCCTGATGCGGTGACAGCCTCGTCCGCAGTGGCGAGGTCTGCGACGACGGCAACACCGTCACGGAGACGGTGCCCCCAGGGCAGCTCGAGCTGCGTGCGCTGCGACGCGAGCTGCTCGTTCAATCTCTAGCCTGAGCGGGCCGGGAGACGGCAAGCCCCGAGGGGAAGCCGACCTCCCGGCCCTGCTTTCTAAAAACCTGTCCGACTGTCGGACAGGTTTCTCCAGACCAGGCCCGGAGGGGTGTCCTGTCCTCCGAGAACCACCGGCCTTCCGGGCGCACTTCTCGCGAACTTGTCCACTAAGTGGACAGGTTGCTCAACATCGAGCCCGGAGGGTCCCCTGTCCTTCGCGAGTCGCCGACTGCCCGGCCGTGCTCGTCACGAGGTAGCGGATGGGCCGGATGAGCACCTCGGTGAAGAGCGTGGCCACCTCGGCGTAGGTGAGCGCCTCGGAGCCGGTGAGGTCGTACTCCTTGCCCTCGTGCCCGTCCTCCAGCAGCGTCCGGGCGCCCACGGCCGCGATGTCGCGCGTGTCGATGAAGCTCGTGCGCCCCTGCCCCGCGGATGCGCGGGCCGTTCTCCTTCGGCTCAGCCTTCTCGCTTCCCATCGCTCTTGCCCCTGGAGGCGCGAGTCTTCTCGGAGGCGGGCTTGTCTTCCCCGGACTCCGGTGCCACCCCGTGCCAGAAGATGTTCACCATGCGCTCCAGCCAGGGATCTTCCTCCTCCGTCGGGATGTGAAGGCCCGAGACGTGGGCCAGGAAATAGCGGTGCTGGAGGCCCGACAGGAACAGGCTGGCCATCACATCACAGTCCCCCGCGCGCAGGCGGCCCTGCTCCTGGGCCCGGCGGAACCAGCCCGCCATCATCTTGTGCGAGCGGACGGGCGGGGAGTCCTTTCCCGAACCTCGCAACTCCTCGGGGGTGAGCCCCGCCTCGCGCAACACCGCGAAGGCCGGCACCATCTTCCGGAAGAAGCCGTCGATGGCCAGGCTCAGCTCGAGGATCTGCACGGGGATTTCGCGCTCGTCCGGACCCGCTTCCACCTTCTGCAGCCACTGCTGGGCCCACGGTGGGGTCGTTCCCACCGAGAACGCCGCCTTGAGCAGCTCCCGCTTGCTTCCGAAGCGCTTGAGCAGCGCCGGTCCGGACACTCCCAGCCGCGCGGCGATCGCCTCGGTGCTCACCGAGGCACCGTGCTCGATGAAGCACGCTCGCGCGACTTCGAGAATCTCCTCGTCCAGGACCTGTCGGGGACGCGCCATGACTCCACCACGGAATTGGTTAGCTACTGATAACTAACTAACCGTGGGAGGGGGTTGGAATCAAGTGGGGTGGGAGCCCAACCCCTCAGGACGGGTGCCCAGGCTGGAAGAGACGAACCGGCCGATGCGGACAGCCATCTCCTCGGGGACCTCCAGGGTGGGGAAGTGGCTGTGCGTGGGGAGCTTCTGCACCTGGAACCAGGGGGACGAGGAGGCGAACGAGCGCTGGGCGGCCAGCCAGGCGGGCTCCTCCGGCTGGGCGTAGAGGTGGAGGGTGGGGACGGGGGGCGAGAGGTTGGCGAGCGCCTGGAGCGGGTTGCCGTGGTGGGCGTAGGCCTTTTCGATCTCCCGGCCGGCGCGGCGCCACATGTCCTGGTCGAAGGAGCCCATGTCCTCGTGGACGAAGCGGATGACGTCCTGCGAGTCCACGCCCTGGAGCCACAGGGAGAAGAGCCCGTCGCGGGCCTGCTTCCAGTTGGGAGACTGGAGGGCGCGCACTGCCTGGAGGAAGGGAGGCGGGGCCTCCACCACGAGCCAGTCCAACAGCACCAGTCCCGGCACGCGGGAGCCGAGCTGGCGCCGCAGCTCGATGGCGCACCAGCCCGCGTGGGAGAGGGCCACCGGCACCACCCGGCGCGCGCCACTGGCGTCGATGACGGCGCGCAGGTGCTCCACGAGGGTGGCGGTGTCGAAGTCGGGGCCGGGCAGCTCCGAGTCCCCGTGCCCGGGCAGGTCCACGACGAGCGCCCGGTGCATGGCGCTGCACGGGGGGACGAGCTTGCGGAACACCTGGCGGCTGGTGCACCAGCCCGGGATGAAGAGCAACGCGGGCTCGCCCTGTCCCACGTCGTCGTAACGGATGCGAGCCCCAGTCCTGCCGCGCGTCTCGGCCATGTCGGATTCCCCCTGGCACGCGGGTCCATTCCTCGTGCCGGGGGCCGTCATGCTCCGTTGCGCCAGCGAAGGACAGCGCACGGGAGTGCGGTGCTTGGGTCCACTGCTCGTCAGTGTGCGCGCGAGGACAGGGCGCGCCGCGGGCTCACGGGTTGGCGCCCGCCTGAATCCACGAGCGCACGCGCACCAGGAGGTTCGGGTTCTGGGTCGCGAAGTAGGCGGCGTTGTCCTGGGGCATGAGGGTGCCGCAGTTGCCCTCTATCTTCTTCACCAGCGCCGAGGCGTCCGGGTTGCCCGGCTCCACCATCTTGAACGTGCTGCACGCGCCATTCTGGGTGGCGCGAGTGGTCAGGCTGGCGTAGCTGGTGCTCGCCCGGAGGTCGAGGCCCCCCCGGGGGTTGTTGTGGCAGCTGATGCACGCGGCATCCCAGATGGCCTGGACGTCGGAGTAGGCGGGCACGCCCACGGGCACGGTGACGGTGCGAGTCACCGCGGGACTCTCCCCGTCGGTGACGGTGACGGAGAAGGTGAAGGACGTCTCGGTGGCGAGCACGGGCGAGTACCACTTCGCGAGCGCGGCATCCTGGCCGGAGAACCAGGTGCCCTGCGAGGCCGGAGCCGTCTGCTCCCAGGTATAGGTGAGCGTGTCGCCGTCCGGGTCACTCGCCGCGAGCTGGAAGGAGGCCAGGTCCCCGGCCTTGAGCGAGGCGGGCGCGGTGATGGTGTCGGGCACGAGGGGCGCCTGGTTGATCTTCCGCACGGTGATGTCGACGAAGCCCTGGACGCTGCCGCCCTTGCCGTCCGAGACGGTGACGCGCAGCGTGTACGCCCCGGTGGCGCCCACGTCCGGGGCCGTCCAGGTGGGATGGGTCGAGGCGGCGTCGCTGAAGGAGCCGGTGGGCGAGGCGGGAGACTCCTGGCTCCAGGCGTAGGTGAGCGTGTCGCCGTCCGAGTCCGTCGCGGCGACGGAGAGGGTGACGGCCAGTTGCTCATCGGTGGTGGTGGCGGAGGCCGTGGGCCCCTCGCTCAGCACCGGGGCGGCGTTGTTGCTGGGAGGAAGGACCTTCACCACCGTCGAGCCCCGGGCGCTCCCGCCGCGCTCGTCCGCCACCGCGACGTTGAGCTGGAAGGACGTCTCCCCCGTCACCTCCGGGGCCGTCCAGGTGGGGTTGGCCGCCGAGGCGTCACTGAAGGTGCCCGCGGGCGAGGCGGGGCTCTGCGTCCAGGCGTAGGTGAGCGCGTCCCCATCCGGATCCGCGACGTCCAGCGTCAGGGCCACGGCGTTGCCGGAGGAGACCTCGGCCGGGGTGGCGACGGCGCCCGCGAGGACGGGCACCTTGTTGGCGGGGGGACGGCTTGTCGATTAAATCGCAGCCGGAAGCGAGGGCTCCCACGAGCAGGAGCGAGGCGAGGAACGGCGAGGACCGGGTGTGCATGGGCTCGGACTCTCAGTGAAGAGGGTCGGCCAACGTACTCCGGAGTGATTCCGGGCCCACAGGGGGGCCCTGTCACGGGTGTCGGGCAGTGGGCGAGCCCACCGCCTGGTCGAGCTCGGCCTGGAAGGCGCGGTAGCGGCGGAAGCTCTCACGGAAGCCGGCGAGCAGCACGTTGCCGCGCCCCTCCTCGCCGCGCAGCCACAGCACCTCGGCACAGGCGGCGAGCAGCACGGCGGCCTTGTCGTAGCTGCGCCGGCGCTGCCGGCTCACGAGGGTGCTGGCGCGCTTGCGGGCCACCTCCAGGCACCACTCCAGCATCCGTTGCTCCTCCGAGGGCTCCAGGGAGAAGGCGGGGAGGGCCTCGGCATACGCGCGCGACAGGCGCTCCTGGAGGGCCACGTCCTGGCGCACACCGCCCGCGTACCAGTCCCCGGCCTGGGTGCCGGTCTCGAGCCCCCACTGCCAGAGCCGGGCCACGTTCCGGGGCAATTCGCCGAGCGGCTGGCCCGAGAGGAGGGCGAGGAAGAGGGGCACGACGGTGCCCTGGGGGTTGTCCCCGTACGTCCACCCGAGCGGGCTCTCGGTGGCGGCGAGCGCGTGGGCGGCCTCCCAGTCGTGCGCGAGCAGCCGGGCGTGGGCGAGCAGCCGCCGGTCGACGCGGGCGGGAGTCTCCAGCTCCTCCGCGGTGTCGGGGAGGGCCACCATCGAGCCCGAGGGCTTGCGGGGTCGCTGGAGGACGTCCTCGAGGTGCCGGGCGGCCTGGAGCAGCACGGGGGCGCGCTCGGGCTCGGAGGGGCGCGAGTCCCGCGAATCCAACAGGCGCGAGAGGGTGGGACGGGCGACGAAGGCCTCCCAGCGCGCATCCCGGACGAGGTCGGGCTGCCCGAGCCGCTCGGCCGCCGAGGCGAGGAAGTCGGCGAGGGCGGCGCGCAGGGGCAGGCCGGCGGGCAGCACCGCGAGGGCCTCGCGGGCGGTGGAGAGGACCTCCTGGGGCGGGCCCTCGCGCTCCAGCGCGGCGAGCAGGTCGAGGAAGGCGCGAGGGTGGCGGGTGGGCTCGGAGAAGGCGAGCGCGCGCAGGCCGCGCGTGCCCTCGGAGAGGCGGATGGCCTCGCGCAGCCAGGCCTCGGCGTCCGGGTCTCGCTGCTGGCGGAGGAGGGAGACCCAGTCGCGCAGGAAGGCCTCGCGATCGGGGAGGGGCTCGGAGGTGATGTCGAGCCACTCCTGCATGAGGGGCCGGGGAGCGTGGGGGAGGAGCGCGCGCATGAGACGCATCTCCTCGAGGAGGACGGGGCGCGCCGCTGGGGCGGGGTGGTGACGTAGACGGCGCGGAGGTAGCGCGCGCGGGCCTCGGGCAGGTCCACGGCCGGGAGGTGCTCGGCGTGGAGGCCGCGGCCCCGGTCGTCCTCGTAGTGGAGGAGCGCGAAGAGGTCGCTGTAGGCCTCGCGGGCGAGCCGGTACTGGCCGCGCTCGGAGGCCTCCTGGGCGCGCTCGAAGAGGCCGGTGAGGGGCTCGACGAGCTCCGCGTAGGGGCCGAGGGTGTCCTCTTCGTCGGGCCACTCCTCCTCCCAGTCCCTGGCCTTCTCGGGGAGGGCGTGGGACAGCTCGGAGATGTCGTCGAGGAGCGCGTCCTGGCGGAACGGGTCGCTCGCGCCGGAGTCCGAGGAAGCGCGGAGGGAGTGGAGGAAGGCGAGCCGCTCGGAAGGGCGCACCCGGCCGGCGAGGGCGCGGAGGAGGGCGCGCAGTTCGTCGGGGGAACAGGCCTCCAGGCGAGCCTCGACGGCCTCGCGGAACACCTTGAGGGGCAACTTCTCCGGAGGGGATGGGTGGACGTCAGCCATAGGTAGCCAGAAGATGACCTCGCCGGTCATGTCCGGCCACTCGTGGCTACTCGGCTGGCTCCTGTCCGATCGCTCGAAGGGGCAGGGGGAGGAGGTCAGGAGCGGTGCCGCTCGGCGACGCGGTAGAGCCGGGTGAGGGAGAAATCCAGCAGCGACTGGCGGGAGCGCATGTAGCGGTGGGCCCGGACAAAGGGCAACCAGACGCGATTGCCCACGAGCACCTGGGCCTCCTCGAGCTTCTGGCGCGGGATCCACCGGCCGCCGAGGTTGCGCACCAGCACCTCGCCCAGGTACGCGCCGATGGCGGGCACCGCGTGCGCGTCGATGGCTTCCCGCAGGCGCGTCTTCGGGAAGTCCTCGCGCCAGAAGTAGAAGTCGGCGTCCGTGAGCGACTCGGGCGTCGCCTCGAAGACGGAGGGCACCTCGGTGTGCAGCAGGGCCACGAGGTGCTCGGCGAGGGTGGCGTAATGCTCGCGAGCACGCTCCGGGTCCTCCACGTCCGGAGGTAGGGCGGCGTCGGCGGGGAGCCACTCCTCGGGCTCGGGCGGCTGCCAGGCGTTGAATTCGGCGATCCTGCGCTGGCGCTCGTGACTGGCGACGCGGTCCACCACACGCGAGAGGAGCGGCGCCACGTCCGGGTGGAAGCGGGGCTCCACGGGGGCGAGCATGGCGCTGCGCTCGCGCAGGGTGCGCAGCACGGTGTCGAAGTCCAGGTCCGGCCGGAGGTGGACGTGGGCGCGGGCCTGGGCGACTCGTGCCTCGTCGCTGGCGAAGTCCGCGGCGGTGGGCCACGTCACCAGGAGGACGGAGCCGTTGGGCAACTCCTCCACCCGCCAGGCCGGCGTGGACAGCATGCGCTCGCGGCCGACCGTTTCCACCAGCTTCGGGCCGAAGACGTTGAGCCAGAACACCTCGTAGATTTTGTCGAACCCGTCTCTGCGATGGAGGTCTGCATCATCGCGGCCGAAGTCGGGGGAGCCCGCCAACTCCGCGTCATCAGCGCTGTGGGCCGAGGCATGAGAGACCGGGTAGCGAGAGGCCCAGGCGCGCACCATCTCCACGAACTTGCGGCAGCGCTCCGCCTCCGCGAAGAAGGAGAGCGGCTTGCACCTTGAGCGTGATGTCCAGCTTGGGAGGAAGCGGCGGGAACCAGAGAGAGAGCGACATGTCCAACGCGGGCCACTTCGTGCGATAGAGCCCGATGTCTCGTGCTTCTTTCGCTGCGCCGCTCCTCCAGGGCCTTCCAGAAGGCAGGGCGGGAGTATTTGCGTCGCCGCTTGCCGTTGACGACGTCCGGCATCCACTCGCCCGCGTACTCCTCGAGCGCCTGGAGGAAGGGCTCCAGCTCGCTCTCCAGTGCCGCCTGCTGGTCGAAGGCACCTTCGAGATCCAGCCGGAGGCAGTCCTCCTCCTTCAATCGTGAAGCTCCAGCACCTTCATTGGAACAACACCTCCACTCCCGGAACCTCTTCTTCGGTTTCTCCCACGACTGCCTTCATGTCCTTTACCTTCGTGGGCTTGAGGTCGCCGCCCTCGTAGATGAGGCGGACCCTCTGTACCGGCATCTTGCTGCCCTCGTGGAGAAGGGACTGGAGGGAGGGCCGACGGATGTCCAGCGTCTCGCCGTAATACCCCAGGGCTTCCCTCGCGTCCGCCTTCATCTGCGCCGTCAGGGCCTCCTTCTCCAGCCGCGAGAGGTCGCGGCTCTTGAAGCTGAACGTCTCCACGCGAGGAGGCCGTCCGGCGAGGTGGCCGCTGCTCGATGACGAGCACGTCCGCGAAGCGCAGGCCGGCCTCGGGTTTCCTCACGCCCACGTAGGTCTCGACGCGCGGGCTGGTCGAAGTCCCCGAGGAAGCGACGCTGCGCCCGGGGCAGGGCCGCGTCGGCGCGCAGCAACTCCACCATGGTGCGCTCGAAGGCCAGCCCCCGGGCGAACCACCCCCGCATCCGCTCATAGGCCTCCCACCGCAGAGGCCCCTCGACTGCCTTGCCCTGCTTTACGCTCCGCGAGGCGCTGCTCGTAGTAGGCGACGTACTCGCTCCAGCGCGGGTTGCCCTGGGCTCCGGGCGGCGGGGCGTCGAGGGAGGGACGCTGCTTCTCCAGCACGCGCCACGTCCCGGGACAGGCGAGGGCCCGTGGAGTCGAGCTCCACCCGCGCCAGCTTGGCCTCCACCACCTCCGGGGTGAGGCCCGCCTGCTCGTCCACCAGCGAGGACAGGCCACCGGGGGACTTCCCGGCACGGGCGCTCTTCGAGGTGGGGCGTCGCCGGGGCGCCCGACGCGCTCGGGCCTGGCCTGGGACAACCACGCCTGGGCCCTGGCCACATCCCCCCGGGCCTCGCGCAGGGCCAGGGCGGCGTCCACTCCCCCCACGGCCACGAAATGGCCCGCCTCCCGGCTGGCGCGGATGTCCCGGGCCAGCTCCCGCAGGCCGTCCACGCCCAGCCGCGCTTCCAACAGCCGCGCCGTCTCCTGGAGGGCCTTCAGGCGCAGCGCTGGAGGCGGGAGCCCTCGGAGTCCTTCCACCCCCCGGGCCACGGAGAGGGCGCGCACGCCCTTGCCTCCTGCGTACAGGGCCACCAGCAGCGCCGCGGGCGCCAGCTCGCGCGTGGCCTGCTCGTACTGCCCCTGGGACAGCGAGTACGCCCCATGGCCCGTGCTGGCCACCAGGGAGTAGAAGCCCAGCGGCACGCCGAACGTCATCGAGTCGAAGCTGCCCAGCACCACGCTGCCCGGGGAGAAGTGCCGCTCGCATGAGGGCTCGCTCCACCTCGTGATGGGCCCGCTGGTAGGCGGGCGGCAACCGCCCCCAGAGGGCCGTCAATTCCATGTACCGCGCCCCATCGCTTTGCTGGCTGGTGGACAGGGCGTCCCGGGCGGCGCGGCCCAGGCCCCGCAGTACGTCTCCGGCCTGCTCGACCCGGTCCGGCCAGTCCGAGAGAGGCAAGCCCCGCGCTTCCAACTCCGCGCGCACGGCCGGCATGAGTCCCAGCGTCTGCGCCAGTTGCTTGTCCCCGGCCAGCAGTCGCAGCACCTCCCGCACTTCGTCGTCATGGGCCGAGTGCAGGAGGAAGAGGGCGAGCACCTCGGCATGGGGGAGGCCATACCGCTCGGTGGCGGTGGCGAGGAAGGAGGCGCGCTTGCGGTGGAGGAGGGCGGCGGCGTCCGCGCGCACGGGCCCCAGGGCGCTCAGGCGCACGGCGCGCGAGTCCTCCAGCTTCTCCACCAGCCGGGGCATGTCCACCCGCTCCTGCAGCGCGATGAATTCCGCGGGCGAGGAGCACGAGAGGAAGGGGGCCAGCAGCGCCTCGGTGTCGCTGGAGGACAGGTCGGGCCAGCCCGGGGGTACGGCCACCCCTCCGCAGGTGAGCGGGGCCACCGGGGAGCCCTCCGCTCGCTGCTCGGGGAAACCGCCGGCGCTTCCCGCCGCCTCCCTCGGAGTATCGGCCGACTGCCGAGGCCCGGTGCTGGAGCGCAACGGGGCGGAGCGCGAGTGCGGGCCGAAGCCGCTCGTCAGACTCCCGCGCGGGGAGCCCGTGGCGCAGCCGCCGAGGAGCACGAGCGCGGCCAGGGTCAGGAGGACCCAACCGAGGTGCCGCCCGTGTCCACGGAGCGAGAGATGGGTGGACATGCGGTGCCTCCCCAGCGGATCGCGCGGGCTGGAAACCGCGGTTCTCGAATCAAACGGAGAGACAGGCACCCTCGTCAATCCAATGGATTGGGAACCAGAAAGGAGATGCAAGGGGTTGGCTGATGCCGCAGTAATCCGCCTGGGCCGGCTTGGAAGCTCCAGACGCGATTCCGGGAGTCACCTGTCGCGGGATGACCGGGAAGGTCGAGCAGTCCTTGCCCGGGTGCGCGGGCTCCTCTACCCTGCCGCCCTCCTCACGGAGGCAGTGTGCACGCTCGTCCCTGGCCGGTTCCGCTCTGGGTCCTCCTCGTCTCCCTGCTGGCCACCTCCCAGGCGGGGGCCACCGGACGGGAGCCGAGGCAGGGGACCGTGCTCGTCGCGGGACAGCCGGGCGCGGCGCTGCCCGTGCTGTACGTGGCCGCGCGCTTCTCCACGCTGGTGGACTTCGAGGGCCTGCTCGAGCCGCGTGCGCTGCTGACGCCCGAGCTGGGGGAGCGGGTCGGGGTGGCTCCCATGGGCCTCCACTCCCTGGTGGTCGTCCTGGTGCACGACCTGGCGGAGGGCGAGCGCCTCCTGCTGCCGGTGACGGGGCGGACGGAGGCGGGCGAGCCCCTCACCCTGACGCTGGCGCTCGTCACCCGGCGGGACGAGGTGGACGCGCAGGTGAGCGTGTCCCTCGCCACGGCGAGCGAGGGGACGCCGCTGCTCCTCGCGAGCCCCGAGCCTGGGACCCGCCCGAGGATGGAGCTCGTCACGCCGGGGGAGAGCTGGGCCTTCAAGAAGTCCGACGACATCCAGGCCCGGGTCGACTCCGTGCTGCGGGTGGAGCGGCGCCTCTTCGTGACCGTGGACATCGGTACCCGCCAGCGCACCTCCCGACCCTGGCGGCTCTCCCGGGTCCGGCTGGAGACCCGGTGCGGGGGAACTCGGGCGGGCGCGGAAACCCCGGCTCCCGTGCGCATCACCACCGCCGCGCTCGGGCCGCACTGGCAACGCCACACCTTTTCCACGTGGGTACCGGAAGGAGCCGGGTGTCTGGCCTTGACGCTGGAGGAGGACGGTCCCCGCAGCTTTCATTTCGAGGACTCGAGGCTGCTCCCATGACGAAGTCCTTCCACCCGGATCTGCTCCAGCCAGGAGACACCGTGCGGCACTACCGGGTGGTGCGCCGCCTGGGCACGGGGGGCTTCGCGACCGTCCTGCAGGTGGAGCACGAGGGGCGGCCCTACACCATGAAGATGGCGGCGCGACCCCGAGGCGATGGCGGGGACGAGGCCCGCGTGGATGAGCGGACCTTCCGGGAGGCGGTCTCGCTGGGACACTTCCACCACCCCAACCTGCTGGCCGTCCGCGAGCTGGGCCGCTGGCCGGACCTGGAGGGCGGCTACTTCTTCTTCGTCACGGAGTACGTCCCCGGCTCCACCTTCAACCCGTGGCGCTGGAAGACGCACGCGCCGTTGCGTCGGCAGGTGGGCATGCTGGGCGAGCTGGCGCTGGTGCTGGCGGAGCTGCACGAGCGGGGCGTGTGCCACCGTGACCTCAAGGCAGACAACGTCCTGGTGAGGGAGGGGGATGACAAACCCTTCCTCATCGACTTCGGCTCGGTGTCCCTGCCTGGGGCCTACACGCTGACCGAGGCGCTGCCCCCGATGACGTTCCACAACATGGCCCCCGAGGTCGCGGCCTTCCTGCGCGCCGGGGATTGGGAGAAGGGAGTGCTCCTCCCCGCCCATCCCTCGGTGGACCTCTACGCATTCGGCGCCCTGCTCTACGAGGCGCTCACGGACTGCCATCCCTTCAACCCCCGCCTGCCCCCGGAGAAGCTGCTGCTCGCCATCGAGTTCCTCCCGCCGGTGGAGCCCGTCCAGTTGGACCCGCGCGTACCAGCGGGGCTGAACGAGCTGGTGATGCGCTTGCTGGCGAAGGAGCCGGGGCAGCGGCCCGCGAGCGCCCGGGCAGTCCACGAGGAGTTGATGCGGATGCTGGAGCGGGAAGGGGGCACGGAGGGCTGGACGGCGCCGTATGCCTTTCCCACGGCGCGGGGGAAAGACGTCGCACCGGTGGAGGAGGTCCGGCCACAGTCCGAGCCACCCCGGGAGCCCCCCGCCGAGGAGCCTTCGCCTCCACCGCCAGGACAGGAGGCGCGGGCCGCCTCCGAAATGGCCGGCTCTGGCGAGGGGGAGAGGGGCGCGGTGCGGCGTCGCGAGGGGTGGAGGAGGGCGCTCGCCGGGCTCGTCCTCGTGCTGGTGCTGCTCGGGCTAGGGTGGGGACTCGCCCGCACCGTGTGCGCGTCCGCCCTGGAGGTGGAGTGCCTCGGCACGGCTTCCACCGCGCCGGCCTCGCTGGCGCCTTCCGAGAAAGGACGTCACCCCTTGCTCTCCTCCACACCGAAAGCCCTGCGAGGACTCCTCGCGCTGTGTTGTGCCGCCTCATCCCAGCTCGTGGGCTGCGCGAGCGCGCCCGTGCGCCCCGACGTCGGCGGCTTCCTGGAGCGCTGCCCTCCCGAGGCTCTCGCGACGGCCGCACGGCTGGGGTTCGACAAGGGGCCCATCACCCGGGTCGAGGTGGAGGGCATCCCCGTCAGCGCCGAGGGAAGCGTAGGCGACATCAACGTCCGGAGCGGGCCCGTGGTGGGCTCGATGGACCTGCCGGATGGGAAGATCCACTGGGTGGCGGGTGAGCTGAAGGTGTTCGAGGATCGGGTCTACATCCAGTTCGACCGGATCTACCTCGATGCGCTCTACCCGGAGCGAGGCCGCGTGCCAACGCCCCTCTGTGCGGCGCTCATCAGTTGGCGCGACATGACGAAGTTCGGAGAGAAGACGTTCGAGGCCGATCCGCCCGATGGGCCCGGAATTGATGAGTCCAAGGTGGTGTATCGCGGCCGGGACGCCGCCGTCATGAGCGCCGCCTACGTGACGGTGTACGTGCAGGCCCCCGGGCGCCGCTTCCCGGATTGAACCGGGGCGCCGAGCCGAGGCCGTCAGTGTCTGCATCAGTAGACGATGCAGTCGAACTTCTCGATGACGGCCCGGAGTTCTTCCTCGGTGGTTTCGAACCGCTTCGCCTCGGCCGGGGCGAATAGTGACAGGGCGCTGGTTCCCGGTGGCTGCTTGTGCAGCCTGTCGATAACGACGTCACCGAAAAGGCCCGGCCACTTGACGCTGCGTAGCTCGGGGGCTCTCTGGATTGGGTCCAGGATGGTGAAGCAGGGCCACCTGGGAAAGCGTCAGGGGGCGGGGGTCACAGCCCATGAAGCGGCAGCCATCCAGCCGCGCCTCCGTGAAGTCGCAGTCCTCAATGGATCCCTGCTTCCATTCCTCGCCACTCGCGTAGTCGGGCCAGTGGCCGAAATCGCACCCCGACAGCCGCCCCTTGAACCGACAGCCCTTGAGGGAGGTTCTTATCCAGTCCTGGTGGTTCTTCAGTTCCTGCTTCACCTCGACGGTACAGTCGATGAGGCGGGCTCCGAGGATGTGCAGGTGTCTGGCGGACACCTTCAGGACGAGGGTGCAGTTGCGCAGCGTCAGGTTGGGGCCGAGGAAGTAGAGCGAGCTCTTGTCCGTCAGCTCCAGCCGTTCGTTTGCAATCTCCTTGTCCTCGAAGATGACGTTCTCCGAGCCACTCCATGGCCGCCCCTTTCAGAAGGTGAGCATCCGGAAGAACTCGCCCGCCATGCGGCGGCCGTGCCGTGCCAGATTCGACTCCGTTCCGGAGAGAATCTCGTACTTGCGGCCCGTCTTGAGGTCAATCACGTCGACCCCCTGGTGGTTGAACTCGAGGCGCCCCTCGAACTGTCTCTTCGACCCTGGCGTGGACGAAGCGCCCCCGGGCCTCGCGCTCCAACAGCCGCGCCAGCCAGTATTCGCCCTTGCTTCAGGCCTCTTTGATGGCGGCTTTCTCCTTGTCCGGGTAAGCTTGTTCGGCCCCCATTCCTTCGCGGCACGGGTGACGGCCTCCTGGAGCATGTCCCCCACCTCGTCCTCGGCGGGGATGTCCGCCACCGACTTGCCGCGCGACAAGTGCCAGCGCTGGCCGTCGCTGAGCGCCACCTGCTGGTTGCCGCCCCGGTGCCGCAGCACGGTGGTGGCGGAGCGGCCTCCCGGAGCCTGTCCCGCCCCACCGCCCGGACCCTTCTTGAACATCACCACGGCCAGGGGGCCCTGCGGAGAGGTGGCCACCGTCTCCGCCGCCGCCACCGCCCGGGCCAGCGCCGTCTCCTGTACCAGCGCCGTCTCCGCCGCCACTTCGGGCGCCAGCAGTGCCGCCCCGCCCTGCGCCTCCCACTGCGCCCCCGCCATGGCTGTAGCCCGGAAGCGACTTCACCCGCGCGGCCACCTGCCCCAGCGTGTGCCCGCGAGCGTGGCCACCGCCAGAATCATCGCCCGCGCCGAGTCCTCGCCCAGCACCTTGCCGAAGGCCTCGCCCGCCGCGCGCAGCTCCTCGAAGGTGGTGGCCTCATGGGCCGCGTTGTCCATGCGGGCCCACCCGTCCATCAGCCCGTACACCGTCTCGAGGCCCAGGTAGCCCACCAGGATGAGGGTCAGGCCGGCGGCCACGGCCTTGGTCGTCGGCTCGGGCACCAGCCACATCATGCAGTAGAGGGCCACCGTCCAGACGACCATGGAGACGAGCGCCCGCACGTCCAGCAGCTCGCGCGCCAGGGCTTGGCGCGTCTCGTCGAGCACGTTGCCGAAGGCCAGGGCCAGGGCCAGTGTCCGCCGGTCGTCCATGCGAAGGTAGGGCCCGTCGTCCAACAGGCCCAGGCAGTCGCCGCCGCCCTGCCCCTCACACCACCCGAGGTACTTCGCCCTCAGGGTCTCCTCCGCCTCGGGCGTGAGGGCCACCGGGCCGTCCTGCTTCTCCGGCACCAGGGTGGAGGCCCGGCCCCAGTACAGCTCCATCCGCCAATCCCCCCTGCTCGCCACCGTCTCCTCTTCTCCTGGTGGCCGCGGCAGGAGGCTCAGCAACTCGCGGGCGGCCTCCCGGGGCGTCTTCCCCCCGAGCCGCACCTCCCGGTAGAGCCGCTGCACGGCCCGCTGGAACTCGGCCGGAGGGATGGGCACCGGCCGGGTGGCCACCGCGCTCGGGCTCCAGGAAGCCCAGCTCGTACACGGTGGCCCCTTCCAGGCCGGGCTCCGCCGTGACGGCCACTCGCTCTCGGGGGGCCGGTGGGGGCACGAGCGCCCTGATAGCGGTAGCCCGCCATCATGCCGCCGCGAGGCACGCCCGTGGCGCACGCGGAGAACAGGAAGAGCACGAGGAGAGCCCAGGCGCCCAACCAGGGACGCCGCCGCGCGCGCTCCGAGTACGGACCAGGACGACGGGACATGCCATTCCTCCCCCGGCGAGCCGCATGGGCCGGAAACCATGGTTCCGGAACTACACGGAGGCGCGAGTGCGCCCGTCAAGCACCTGGGGAGGCTTCTGCCTGGTAGGAGTACTGGGAGATCGGCTTGAGTGAATCTCGGCGGAGCAAGCTAACCTGGTCGTAATGCTTGCGGACCCAGAGCACTCCATCCTGAACCTCCCCGGCGAGCCCCGCATGCTCGATGCCGTGCGCGGGGGCCTCGCGGGGGCGGAAGAGGCACTGCTCGCCGTCTCCTTCACCCGGTGCAGCGGGTTGCAACTCCTCGTCGATCCCCTCCAAGAGCTGGTCGCCAGGAGAGGCCGCGTGAGGATTCTCACGTCCACCTACCAGGACGTGACGCAGCCCGAGGCGCTGGAGGCGCTCCTGGGAATGAAAGGCGTTGAATGCCGGGTCCAGGAAGGCCCGACCGGCTTCCACGCGAAGTTCTGGTGGTTTCGCGGGAGCACTGGCGCGGAATGCTGGGCGGGCTCCTCCAACCTCACCAAGGGTGGGCTCGCCACCAACCTGGAGTGGAACATCCGTTCCCTGGAGCGGGCTCGCATCGAGCAGACCCAGCGGCAATTCGAGGCGCTCTGGAGTCGCTCGGATGTGCGGCCCCTCTCACGCGAGCTGATTCACGGCTACCGCCTGCGCCGACGACCCGAGAGCGCGCCCAGGCCCTTCCTGGTGGCCGCCGATCAGTTGGAGCCGGCACCCGAGCCCAATTCGGCGCAGCGCGAGGCCTTGCGGAAGCTGGCCGAGCTCCGTGCACGCGGGGAGCGTCGTGCCGCGGTGATCGCCGCCACCGGCCTGGGGAAGACGTTCCTGGCTGCATTCGATGTCGCCGCGAGTCGGGCGCGACGTGTCCTGTATGTCTCGCATCGTCTCGAACACCTGACGCAGGCCCGCAGGGCTTTTGGCCGCGTGCTCCGCGACCGTCGCCTCGGGCTCGTCGGTGGGGGTCAGGAGGACGTGGACGCGGAGATCATCTTCGCGACCATCCAGAGCCTTCGCGGTAACGACTCGCTGCTCAGCCGTCGCTGGGACTACGTCATCATCGATGAGTTCCACCACGCGGAAGCTCCGGGCTACCAGCCGCTCCGCGCGCTCGTCGAGGACGCATTCCTCCTCGGGATGACGGCAACCCCCGAGCGCCAGGATGGGCATGACGTGCTCGAGTGGTGCAACTGGAACATCGCCTACGAGATGCGTCTGCCCGAGGCGGTCGATCGTGGCTGGCTCCTTCCGTTCCATTACTTCGGCATCGCGGACGAGACGGTCGACTTCGCGCGGATTCCCTGGCGTAACGGGAAGATTCCCATCGACGTCCTGGAGCGGGAGCTTTCAATCGATGCGCGCGCCGAGTTGGTGCTCGAACAGGCACTGATGCGCGGCTTCGATGGGCCGAAGCGTGCGACCGTTGGCTTCTGTGCCAGCATCCGTCATGCGGAGTTCATGGCCGAGGCCTTCAAGCGACGGCATCAAGACGCCGTGGCCGTCTCGGGGAATCTGTCGATCCAGGAGCGCGAACGCATCTACGCCCGGCTGGCGGACGTAAGGGATCCACTCGAGTGGCTGTTCGTCGCCGACGTCCTGAACGAGGGTGTCGACATCCCGGCCATCAACTCGCTCCTCTTCCTGAGGCCGACGGACTCGGCCTCGCTGTTCCTCCAGCAGCTCGGGCGAGGGCTGCGCCTCTTTCCGGGAACGGAGGTCCTGACGGTCCTCGACTTCGTGGGCCATCACCGGAGTGCGTGGGTCACGTTGAAGGCGCTGCATGACCCGAAGGGGACGGGGGCGCGCCTCGACGTCGTCGAGGGATTCACCCTGAAGCCGCCGCGGGCTTGCGAGGTCGTCCTCCAGAAACGCACACGAGAGCTCCTCGCCAAGATTCGCCGGCATACGACCCGACGGGAGCGCTGTGCTGAAGCCTACCTCACGCTCCGTGGCGAGCTGGGTCGGCCACCGCTTCCCGTCGACCTTTGGCACCGGGAGGAGTTGCCGGAGCTCAGTGACTTCCGCGCGGCTTACGGCTCATGGCTGGAGTGCCAGCAGGCCCACGGGGATCTCCCCGCATGGGCGAAGGGGCTCCCGGAGGAGCATCCCGCCCAGCTCCTCCTCGCGGCAGCCGAGACCGACTGGCAGGCCCAACGCGTTGGCCCTTACGCGATTCTCTGGGGACTGGCCGCGCGTCCTGACGACCCACAGTCCGGTTACGAGGAGTTCTTCCGCAAGTACCCACAATGGCAAGCCGAGCACGCGCCGCTCGACGACACGTCTCGGACCTGGGAGACGCTTCGCAAGAAAGTACCGTCGGAGGTGCTCACCGGGACTCAGCTGGCGAGGTCCATCATCGCGGCGCTCGGCCCGGAATTGCTGCCACAGGTGGAGGGCCGCCTGCTGTACACCGTGAACAAGGACCACCAGGAGCGCCATGGCGGCGTACTCCGCACGCCGGCGGATCTGTCGCGCTACGCGCAATACACCCGGCCGGAAATCGTCCGTTACTTTGGGAGGCAGTACGACCCCGCGCGCCACAACGCGGGCATTCTCTGGTTCGAGCAGCATGGCGTCATCATTACCAAGCTCGATACGAGCACGGCGAAGGAGACGCATCGCTATCGCAATCGGTTCATCTCGGAGCAGCGCTTCTCGTGGACCAGCCAGAACAAGATGACGCGGACGAACGAGGTCGGTCGGAGGGTGCTCGAACATGAAGAGCGCGGCTCGACGCTGCACCTGTTCGTCCAGGGACGCTCGCACGAGCCCGCTCTCTACCTGGGTGAGGTCAAGGTCGTTGGCGCCGATGGGGATGCTCCCATGACCGTCGCTCTAGAATTGGACCGGCCCCTTCCTCCCGAGATCCGACGCGAACTCGACGGAGCGGCTCCCAGGGACGAGGAGAGTCTCGTCTGATCCAAGGGATTTTGGCGATGGGAGGTTCGTCTCCAGCTCGACCTCGAACACACCCGGATCGATTTGCAGGCTGTCGGCTGCAACTCCATCTGGAAGAGCGCCGAGCTTCTCAATGAGCCGCACGGCAACGGCCTGGACGCCGGTGAGGATTCGGAGTTTCGGCGTCTCATCATCGAGCTTGTACAGGCGCGCGATACGATAGTTCTCCGTCTCCGCCGCGAATCGCAGTTCGGTGAGACTCATGTGTATTGGCCGCTTGAAGGGCCCGCACGTCGTCTTCACCTCGACATAGGCATGCACTGCGGGGTTGAGCCACCTGGCTGCGTACACCTCGTAGTCGTACGCTGAGCGCGCATGGGTCTGTGAAACCCACTTGAAGTCGTCTTCTTCGTGGCCAGTGGCGGTGAGCCAGACCCCGAAGAGCTCTTCGCCTCTTCGAGTGGTCTCCAGGGCAGCGAGAAGTTGTTGGAGAAGGTTCTCGGGGGATACCGCTACCGGATGACGGAGGGGCCGCGCGTTGGTAGGGCGGGGAGTTCCGGTGGCGAAAAGCACATCTTCAACCGTATCGCCCGAGATGAGCAGGTCGAGCGGGTGCTCGTTGTCGGGATAGGCATCGAGGGTGGTGGCCCGTAGATGCTCAATGGCTATCTCCGAGACCTCTATCATGGTGTGCTGTGTGGGCAACTCGAAGCGGGCTGCGATGGCGGCGTGCAGTTCGGCGTCCTCGGCGGCCGAGACGAGGATGATCGTCACGGCTTGCGGTTGCTCGGTGCCTCCGAAGGCCATGAGGGCGAAGTCGTTTTTCGCGATCTGGTCGTAGCGACCCGGCTCTTCGGCCGGGTCATGGATGGGCTCGCCCTTGATGTGCCAGTCCCTTGCTCCCGGTGAGCGCATGGCCATGCGCGTCAGTTGGTGAGCTCCCCTTGCCCCGGGTCCGATGATCGTCAAGGGAAAGAGCACGGGCTCATAGGAGCCCCGGAGCCCCGGGTAGAACCGCTCGATGAAGACCTCACTATTGAGAGTGAGCGCCCTCTGGTTGGAGAGTCTCTGATGGGCCTTGAAAAGCGAAATGTCCGACTGTGCCAGCACCTTGATCGCGGTCTTCGTTCTGATCGTTCTCATTCGGAGGTTCAAAGGAGTGACGCGCGGCCAGCACACCACTCATCCGGTCACCTCGTCCAGCGCTACGTTAGCGGTTGGTTCACTCCCGGGCACCTTATGACCACTCCAGACGCGGCGAGCAACCCGGTGGGCACATGAGCCTGCGCGTGCAGGTTGCCCTGGGCCGGGGCTCCCGGATGCTGCGCCCGAGAATGAACGGGCAACACGTCGCCTGGGCCCCCTGTCCGGCCCGGGTCACGAGCACCTGGTGCTGCGTGAGGCCCCCACGCGCCGCTCCCTGCGCTTCGCTGTGGAGTGGATGCCTTGTGACACTTGTGACATGACCTGGAGAATGTGCGGTGTCCTCTCTTCAAACTGGCTCACGCTCGATTCGGGCTCCGTCGCCCTCGCGGTTCCTCCTCGCCATCTCGACCGCCGCGCTCCTCTGCCTCTCCTGCTCCACCACCCCGCACGCACCGCGCGACAACCTCGGCACGGTGCTCTCCGGCCGCTCGGCTCGCTTAGGGCCTCAGTCCGCCTGGGGAGGGCAGCTCAACGGGGAGCGCTCTCGATTCAACCAGTCGTGTGGCGTGACGTGTGCCGCCCCGGTCAACCCGAGCACGGGGGAGCTTCTCGCGCCAGCGGTCTCTCGGACTGGCTCCGGGCTCGTCGAGGGCGTCGTCCAGACCCTGGAGGCCGCCCAGGGCCTCCTCACCGTTCAGCGGCTCCTCACTGGCGCGGAGTTGGATCTCGTCGAAGCCACTCTTCGGGAGTGTGTGGCGCAGGCCCACGCCGACGTCAACGAGACCTACCAGCAGCGCGAGGGCGGCTTCAAATTCAAGAATGGAAAGTTCCCGAACGACACTGAGTGTGACCGGCACGTGGGGTCGATGAGGGTGGGAGGCCGCATCACCCTCGCCCAGGAGCTTGGGGCTTGAAGCACGCCGCCGCCTTCGCCTGCATCAAGGCTCGCCTCCCGGAGGAGCTTCGCGGCAACTTCTCCATTGAGCCGCGCTACAAGGGAGACGCTGATGTCAATGGCGCCCTCCTCACGAATAACAAGTCCTGGGTCTCTCAGCCTGACGTCGTACGTGCATGCCACCCGGAACGCCACCGACATGCAGTGTGTCTACGAATTCAAGTTCCCTTGCTATGAAAGACACAAACTCGATCCGATGAGGTCTCCTGGGGTGCAGGAGCAATTGGAGGTCTACCAGAAACTCTCCAAGAGTTGCCGGGTGGTCCTCCTGACACCGGTTGGGCTCAAGCCGTTTGGGGGTAATCCGTGACGGGTTGCTACCCACGTCTTCGCCTGCGTGGCCCCAATCCCTGGGGTTGGAAGCCTCCTGACGGCGACGTGCCGTACCCGCGGCGAGAGTTGCTTGCGCGCGAGGTGTTCCGCCTTGCCTTCTACCTGCCGCACGACCACCCCGAGCTCTCCGTCGGAGTGAGTCATGCCATCGACAGCTACATGCGTGCCGTTGGCGAAGGGCCCAGGACGATCAATTTCGTTCACATCGATTACAGCGAAGGCTCGCGCCTGACCGAGGAGGATGGATTTGGGTTCGCCGGCTCTTGGAGGACACGAAGCCCTGGTCCTTCCCGGATGACTTCAACGACAGAGAGCAGGTGCAGATCGAGAAGCGAGGCTTCGAGAGGGGCCTGCTCTTCACCGGAGGCCTCGCCAGTCGAAATGGCTATGAGCTCGAGTACCGGGCTCGCATTCCGTGGCGGCCTGCCCCCGAAGACGGGTTCGTGAGCCTGCTCACGGCGACACTTCCCATGGAGTATGTCGAGGAGCACGGGCCCGCACGCGTGCGGGAGCTGGTCCTCGACATGACCTCCGGGCTTCTCTTCGCCTCCGGGCATGCCGGCCTGGCCCTTCACCCCTATCCCGGGCTCTTCCGGCGCTCGAACGACGCCTTGCGCGCCGAGGCCCTGCGCTACCCTGGCATCGACCTCCGAACTGTCTGGGGCCCCGCGCAATCCATGGGCCTTCGGGTGGATGGAGTCCACTGGCTCAACTTCCTCGGCCCCTCCGTTCTCACCCGGCTCGGCGGCGCCGCGGCCCTTCGTTCCCGCCTGCACACCTCCGAGACGACGCTGGTGGAGCTCGCCGGGAATCGCGTCGTCGTGTCCCTGGGAGAGCGGCCGGAAGCCGGAGACCTGGCCACCGGGAAGACCCTTCCCGCGTACCGCGAGCTCGCCCAGGTGCTGGAGCCCTGGCTCGAGCCGCTGTTCCTGCCGTGGAGCCTGGGGGCCGTTGAGCCGCCCCGGTACACCTCGCTTCGCTTCACCGAGGATGAGGCCCGGCGCTGGTGGAGACGCTTCCTCGACTGAAATGAGCCAGTCTCCCGTATGCTGCGCCCGAGAATGAACGAGCAACACGTCGCCTGGGCCCCCTGGTCCGGCCCGGGTCACGAGCACCTGGTGCTGCGTGAGGCCCCCAAGGGTCTCACCGCGCACAGCTCCGTCGAGGGTGTCTCGGACCAGGGGCGCCCCTTCTCCCTTCGCTACTACTTGCGCGCCGACTCCGCCTGCCGCGTCCGCGAGGTGGAGCTCGCCCTCCTCGGCAGTGACTCGCGCCTCTCCCTTCACTCCGACGGCGCGGGCCTGTGGAGTGACGACAAGGGTCGGCCCCTGCCGGAGCTCGACGGCTGCATCGACGTGGACATCTCCGTCACCCCCTTCACCAACACCCTCCCCATCCGCCGGCTGGGGCTCGCGCCCGACTCGTCCGATGACGTGCTGGTCGTCTTCCTCTCCGTGCCCGATCTCACCGTCCGCCGCGCTCGCCAGCGCTACATCTGCCTCGGCCCCGAGCTCTACCTCTTCGAGAGCCTCGAGTCCGGCTACCGCGCCGAGCTGTGCGTCGACTCCAGCGGGCTCGTGCTCGACTACCCGGAGTCCTTCCGCCGGCTCCCCTCCCGCTGAGCCGATGGCGTACCCTGCGCTCCATGCCTCCGCTTGCTCTCAGGAAGGGGCCCGGCCCCCTCCGGCGCTGGGTGTTCGCCCTCGTCGGCGTGCTCACCTGCGGCGTCTACGGGCTGGCCTTCGTGGTCGACCGCTTCGGCCAGCGTGAGCGCGCCGTCCGCTCGGACGTCGTGGTGGTGCTCGGCGCCCGGGTGCTGCCTGGGGGCTCTCCCTCTCCCGCGCTGCGCGCCCGCATCGAGAAGGCGGTGGAACTCTACCACCAGGGCCTCGCCCCCCGGCTCCTCTTCTCCGGCGGCGTGGGGGTGAACCCGCCCTCCGAGGCCCGCGTCATGAAGGAGCTCGCGGTGCGGCTCGGCGTCCCCGAGGAGGCCTGTCTCCTGGAGGAGCAGAGCCACTCCACCGAGCAGAACGCGCGCTTCTCCGCGGACCTGCTGCGCTCGCTCGGCGCGCGGCAGCGTGGTGGTGGTCTCCGACCCGTACCACCTGCTGCGCGCCCGCCAGTACTTCCGGCTCCACGGCTTCGAGGTGGCCACCAGCCCCGCCTTCCTCACCGAGCGCAACATGCGCGCCCTCGACCGCTTCTACTGGACGGTGCGCGAGGCCTTCGCGCTGCTCCTCCACCCGCTCGTGCTGTTCGCGCGCGAGCCCTCCTGAGGCGGCGGAGGCCCGACAGCGGGGGCTCGGGGTGTTCACGGAGCGAGAGGGGCCCGCGCGTCTCCGTTGACGGGAGGCGCGGACGGGGCGAGTGTGGGCCTCGGAGATGCCCGCCCTCATGTCCCGGAAGCCGCCGAATGCCCTGATCCGGCTCGCCTTCTACGTCGAGCACCACGTCGAGTCGTGGGGCTGGAGGCTCCGGCGCAAGCTGGGGCTGGCCCGCCCGCCACGCATCCTGCCCTACCGCGGCTACGGACGCCCCGGCGCGCCCGTCGTCAAGGCGCGCGTGCTGGAGGACCGGCACGTGCGCCCGCCCGGCAGCGCCACACGCTGCTGGGCAGCGCCATCGCCTCGTGGAAGCGCTACACGACGTGGAGGTTCCCGGCGCCGCGTGAAGGCGTCGCTGGGGCGAGCACCGCTGGGAGGGGCATCACCGACGAGGAGGGCTTCCTGGACCTGTGGGTGGAGCCGCCCGCCGGGCGCGCGGCCCGGCTGGCACGACGTGGAGCTGGAGCTGCCGTCGCCGGCCCCCGAGGGCAGTGGAGCGCGCGCGGGCGCCCGTGCTGGTGGCCGGGGCCGCGGCTCGGAGTACGGCGTCATCAGCGACATCGACGACACCGTCATCGTCACCAACGTCACCAACTTCCTCAAGCGCGCCTGGACGCTCTTCCTCACCGAGCACCGCACGCGCCTGCCCTTCGAGGGCGTGGACGCCTTCTACGAGGCGCTGCACGAGGGGAGCACCGGCTCGGCGTGCAACCCCATCTTCTACGTCTCCTCCAGCCCGTGGAACCTCTACGAGCACCTGGACGAGTTCCTCGGGCTGCACCGGATTCCCGCGGGGCCGCTGCTGCTGCGCGACTGGGGGCTGAGCCGGCGACGGGCTTCGCGCCCGGCGGCGGGCACGGGCACAAGCTGGACAAGATCCGCGAGGTGATGGGCTCGCTCGCGCCGCTGCCCTTCCTTCTCATCGGCGACAGCGGGCAGGAGGACGCCGAGCACTACCGCACCATCGTGCGCGAGTTCCCCGGCCGGATCCGCTGCGTCTACATCCGCAACGTGTGGGACCGCGCGGGGCGCGAGCGCGAGCTGGCCCTCATCGCCGAGGACGTGCGCGCCGCACGGCAGCCAGATGCTGATGGTGGACGACACGGTCGACGGCCGCCCGCCACGCCGCGAGCCAGGGGTGGATTCGCTGGCGGGAGGTGGCCGAGGTGCAGGCCCACCAGCAGGAGGACGCCCAGGCGCGCTCCGTGCTGGACAAGCTCGACCGCGAGCACGGGTGAGCGGATAGGCGCTTGCTGCATCATCGGGAGAGGGGTGCTCCATGAAATCGTGTTGGGCGATGCCGCTGGTGCTGCTGTGGCTCACGACCGGCTGCACCACGGCTCGCGTGGTGCGCCTGGACACGGGCCAGGGGGCGCCCATTGTTCTCACTCCACGCATCGGCGCATTCGAGCCGGTCGAGCTGGAGGAAGACGAGTTCCAGGAGGCGGTCTCCGAGTTGTCCCGGAGCGTACGGCCCTCCGCCAACCCGCAGCAGGCCGCCCGGCGGCTGCTGGAGGTGGAAGCGCGCAGCGGATCGTATCTGTTCAACCCCCTGACCCATGGGGTGACCCCTGTGGAGGGTACTCCGCGGGGGTCGGAGCAGCTGCAAGCGGACGTGGAGTTGACCCACGCCTACCTGCGCTGGTGCGAGCGCACTGGGAGGAAGGGCGACTGCCTGCGCTTGCTGGTGGAGTGCCCCACGGTGAACGGGGATGGCCGTTACGCGCTGGCCATGGCGCTGGCCCAGGGCGCGGTGCTCGAGGAAATGCTCGAGGCCTTCAAGGACATGGCCGACCCGCACGCCATGCTGGCGGCGGCGTTGTGGACGGGCACCACGTATTTCATCCTCATGTCGCTACCGGAGCCGGTCTCGAAGGGCCTCGCGGCGGTGATGACCGCGACCCTCATTGTCTACCTGGGCGTGGATACTTTCTGGGGGCTGATAACGGGCTTCAAACGGCTGGTGGAGGAGGCGGACCAGGCCACCACGTTCGACGAGCTCCGCGGCGCAGGAGAGCGGTACGGCAAGGTGATGGGACGGAACGCGGCGCGCGCCTTCGCCTTGCTCGCCACAGCGGCCATCGGGAACACGGCGGCGGGTTTCGCGTCGACGGTGCCGACGTTGCCCGGCTCGGCGCAGGCGTCCATGCAGGCCGGGGCACAGGCAGGCATCCAGCTCTCGGCCGTGGGCCAGGTGGAGGCGGTTGCCGTGACGGGCGAGGCCATCACCCTGTCGCTTGCTCCTGGCGCGGTTGCCATGGCGGCGCGGGGGATGGGTGCTGGTGCTGCCGGCCCGGTGGATGCGCGGGGACACGACCACCACATCGCCACGGACAAGTGGTGGGATTCCACGGACAATGGCGGCCCCTGGTCGCCTCAGTTCCAGAAGATCTTCGACAAGGCAGGTATGTCACTGAACGACCCGGCCAACATCGTTCGTGTCCAGGGCCACAGGGGGCCACATCCGCGGGAGTACCATGCGAGGATCTTCAGGCGACTGATGGAAGCAACGAGAACGTGCCGCAGTGTCCAGCATTGCCGAGAGGCATTGACGGCGGAGCTCCGAAGGTTGGCGCGTCAAGTCTCGACGGAAGGCACCGAACTGAACAGGTTGGTGACTCGGAGCCAGTGACGTCAGGGTCCTCACATGCCAAAGCGGTACTTTGACCTTTCCGATGACGTTTATGTGCCGGGTCGCTGGTATCTCCACAACCCTGCGGATCCGAGTGGCCGGGAAGTGGACGACCCGTGGATGTTCACGGACGGAAGGCGTCTTCCCAACCCGGGACGCCTGAAGATCGCCATTGACCGTCCTGGCAAGCCGCTTGATTTCTCTCTCGCGGGTCTCGCCATTCCCCTGGTCCACGTCCGGGTGGCCACCGTGTTCGCGGAGCTTGCTCCCGAGGACGTGCAGCTCTTCCCCGTGGAGGTCGAAGGTCAGCCGGAGCAGTTCTGCATCCTCGTCGCGACCAAGACCCTCCGGTGCATCGATGATGCGGCATGCAAGGAGGTGGAGATCTGGACCCCGGAGGATGGACGACCCGAGAAGGTCGGGCAGTACCGGGATGTCTACGGGATGCGGATCGATCCCTCGAAAGTAGGAGACGCCAAGGTATTCCGCACCTGGGGATGGACGGTCGCTCTCATCGTCTCCCAGGAGATCAAGCACGCACTGGAGCGCATCGGCGCCACCGGGACGTATTTCGAGGAGGTGTAGCCAACAAGCCTGTTGGCCAACCTCCTTGTTGTCCAAAAGGAGGGCGAGGCCCTCACCGGCAGTCCGAGTCCGCGTCGTCCGCCCGGCCGTCCGCGTCGTTGTCCGCGCCGTTCGCGCAGCGGCCCGTCTCCCGGGGCCCGTACTCGCGGATGTGCAGCGTGTAGCGGATGGGCGTGCCCGCGACGGTGCTGGCCATTCCGTCCACCACCACCAGCACCGTCTGCCCCTGCTCCAGCGACAGCTTCACCACCGGCGCGCCGCGTCTTCCCCGCGGTCTCGTTCGCCGCGCACGCCAGCTCCGTGCCCCCGGCAGCCGCGTCAGCACGTACAGCGCGTTGCCGTAGCCGCTCCCCGCCGTGTCGAAGACGTAGGTGCCGCTCACGGGCGCCGTCCACAGGTGCGCCCGGTCCTGCTGCAGCCTGCGCCCCGCACGTGCCCTGGAAGCCGTCCCCGGACTGCACCGTGTCCCCGAGGAAGGTGACCGGTAGCGCGCTGCCCAGGTCCGTGGTGCGCGCACCCGCTCCCGTCGCAGCCCGGCTCGGCCTGGCAGTCCGTGTCCGCGCAGTCCACCCAGCGGTCCCCGTCGTTGTCCGCTGCCGTCGAAGCACGCGCCCGCCTCGCTCGCGCGCAGCTCGTCGATGTGCAGCTCGAAGTGGCCCGCGCTGAAGCGCCCGCTCGTCGGCGAGTCCACCACCACCAGCACCCGCTGGCCCTGCCTCCAGCGAGCGCCGTCACCCGCGCGCCCGCCGCCGTAGCTGATGCCGTCCGTGGCGCACGCCAGCTCCGCGCCGCCGCACCCGTCGCGCCGCACGGCACAGCAGCGAGTCGCAGCGCCGAGCGCGCCGTGTCGAAGGTGAAGGTGCCGCTCCTCGGCGCCGTCCAGAGGAAGCCCCGGTCCGGCGCGCCGGCCGCCCCCGCACGAGGCCTGGTGGTCATCGTTGGCGTACGGCCGTGGTGCCCTTCACCGTCACCGGCAGCGCGCTGCCCAGGTCCCTGTCCACGCACACCGAGGTCGCGCGGTGGCGCAGACGTTGGGCGACGCCGCTCGCCCCGCACGTCTCGCCGGCGCGGCGCACGTGCCGCAGTACAGCGTTCCGCCGCACCCGTCCGGCACCGTGCCGCAGTTCTTCCCCAGCAGGCCGCAGGTGTACGGCCGGCACGCCGGGCTCGCCGCAGACGTTGGGCGACGCCGCCTCCGCCGCACGTCTGGCCCTCGGGGCACGTGCCGCAGTCCAGCATCCCGCCGCACCCGTCCGGCACGGGCCGCAGCCCTTGCCCAGCGCGTCACACGTGGCCGGCAGGCAGCGCGCGGTGCCGCACACGTTGGGCACGCCGCCGCCGCCGCACGTCTCGGCCCTCGGGGCACGCGCCGCACGTCGAGCGTCCCGCCGCACCCATCCGGCGAGGGTGCCGCAGTCCTTCCCCAGGGCCGCGCAGGTGGTGGGCAGGCACGAGGCCGCGGCCGCACACGTTGGGGGGCGCCGCCGCCGCACGTCTCCCCCTCGGGGCAGGTGCCGCACGTCGAGCACGCCCGCCGCAGCCGTCCGGTACGAGGCCGCAGTCCTTCCCCGAGCGCCGACACGTGGCGGGGGTACACGGCGGCGCGCCGCAGACGTTGGGCACGCCGCCGCCGCCGCACGCTCGTGCCCGCCGGGCACGCGCCGCACTCGAGCGTGCCGCCGCAGCCGTTGGAGACGGGTGCCGCAGTTCTTCGCCTAGCGCCGCGCAGGTGGTGGGCAGGCACGAGGCCGCGGCCGCAGACGTTGGGGGCGCCGCCGCCGCCGCACGTCTCGCCCTCGGAGCAGGTGCCGCACTCCAGCGTGCCGCCGCACCCGTCTGGTACCGTGCCGCACGTCCTTCCCCAGCGCCGCGCAGGTGGTGGGCGTGCAGGGCGGCCCGGCCGCAGACGTGGGGCTCGCCGCCGCCGCCGCACGTCTCCGGCGCCTCGCAGGTGCCGCACTCGAGCGTGCCGCCGCACCCGTCCGGTACCGTGCCGCAGTTCGCCCCAGCGCGCCGCAGGTGGCTGGCGGGCACGAGCGGCGGGCCGCACACGTTGGGCACCCCTGTCACCCCGCACACCTCGCCCTCGGCGCAGGTGCCGCAGCGCAGCGATGCCCCCGCAGCCGTCGATGGTCACGCCGCAGTCCAGGCCGAGCGAGGCGCACGTCAGCGGCTGGCACGCGCCGCGCCCGAGGGTGTCCGGGGCCTCCGGCTCCGTCGCCCCGCACGCGCCACCAGCAGGGCGAGCAGACACCCGCGGCCCACCCCGACCGACTTCCCGGCCCCATTCCCCGTCCTTCACCCGCCCACCGCCGCTGTCGCCCGCCCGAGGGGAAACCTCGGGGCGCTTCCCCCGGACGCGTGGAAGTGCTCCGGGGCCGGGCGGTTGGTCGGTGAACGGAGCGGCTTGTTCCCCAGGACGTACAGGGCGACACGGTTGCCGACATCGTATTGCCCGAGAGCACCGATTCCGACAGGCGCGGGGGGGCGCCACCTTGCCGTGGGCCGGCTGCCAGCGCGGCGGAGGGAGTGGTTGATGCGGCGTCCGCTGGACGTTCGCCAGGCGCATCGCGGTGGGGCTCGCCGCCTCGCTGGTGGTGGCGCTGGCCATCGCCGCCATCACCACTGTCGCCCTGCGCTCGGTGCTCGCCAGCAACGAGCGGCTCACCGCCGAGCGCGTCCTGCACCGCTGGAGGTGGAGCGGCTGCACCGGGCCTGCAGTGACAAGGTCGTCCAGCGAGCGCGGCGATGAGCTGACTCGGCGAGGAGTCCTACTTCGACGGGAGGAGCGTGCAGGCGCGGCAGTGACTTCCTGGGCACGCTGGAGCGGCTGCGCGTCGCACGAGGAGGGCCTCGTGGAGCCCGACCTGCTGGACGAGGTGGCCCGGGCGGAGCAGGCGCACGAGGACGCCACCGCGCGCTGAGGGAGGCCTACGGGCGAAGGGCGTCTCCGCGGCAGCAGCTGGAGGCGCACGTCGAGCGGATGGAGCGGGAGTCCCGGCGGCGCGCCGACGAGGCGCTGGACTGGCTGTCGCTCTACACCGACCGCTCGTTGGAGGCGGATGCCCAGCGCGCCAGGAGGTCGGACCACCGGGTGTTCTGGCTCATCCTCGCCGTGGCCATGCTGGGGCTGCTGGTGGCGATGGGGTCTGGCGTGGGTGCTCACCCGTGCGCTAGCTGCGCCCCCTGCAGCACGAGGTCCAGGCCACCGAGGAGCGCTTCCGGCTGCTGGTGGAGGGGGTGCAGGACTACGCCCTCGTACCTGCTGGACGCCGCAGGGCCGGGTGGCGAGCTGGAACCCCGGCGCCGAGCGCATCCAGGGCTGGCGCGCCGAGGAGATGCTGGGCCACGCCGGGGGCGCATCCTCTACCCGCCGGAGGTGGTGGCGGCGGGCCAGCCCCGGAGCGGAGCTGGAGCGGGCGGCGCGCGACGGGCGGCTGCGAGTCCGAGGGCTGGCGGGTGCGCAAGGACGGCACGCGCTTCTGGGCCGAGACCCTGCTCACCGCGCTGCGCGACGAGGACGGCCGGCTCAAGGGCTACGCGGTGGTGACGCGCGACATCACCGAGCGCCGGCGCGCCTGGAGCGCACCCAGCGCCTCTTCGCCGAGGCCGGCGGCTCTTCCACTCAGCAGCTGGACCCGGACCTGAGCGGTGGCGGAGCTGGCGCGGCTGCTGGTGCCGGAGCTGGCCGACGGGTGCATCCTCTTCCTGCTGTCGCCCGCGGGCGAGCTGCGGCCGCGCGCGGTGGCGCACGTCTCCCCGGAGAGCGAGCGCTCCTCTGGGAGGCATCCTCCGCTACAGCCAGCCCCGGAGCGGACGTGGCAAGCGCAACGCCCGCGAGCGTGCTGCGCACGGGCCAGCACGGAGCTGGTCACCGAGGTGAGGCCGGAGCTGCTGGCGCGAGTCGGCGGAGGACGCCGAGCACCTGGCGGCTCATGCGGCGCGCTGCGGCGTTCGCTCCTACCTGTCGGTGCCGCTGCGCGTGGGCGAGCGGTCGCTGGGGGTGCTCGTCCTGCTCTCCATGAGCGCGGAGCGCCGCTTCACGGAGACGGACCGGGTGTTCATCGAGGAGCTGGCGGGGCGCGCGGCGCTCGCGCTGGACAACGCGCGGCTGCTGCGCGAGGCGCAGGCGGCGCTGGAGCTCATCGGCGTGGCGGCGCACGACCTGGGCAACCCGCTCAACGCGCTGCAGCTCACGCTGGGCAAGCTGCGGCGCACGCCGTCGGCGGACGCGGACAAGCTGCGCGAGGGGCTCGGCGCGGCGCTGCGGCAGACGCAGCGGCTGGGGCGGCTGCTGCACAACCTGTTGGACCTGTCGCGGCTGTCCTCGGGGCAGGCTGGAGCTGGAGGTGGTGGAGGTGGACCTGGCGGAGCTGGTGCGCGAGGTGCGTGGAGCGGCACGCGGACCAGGCGGCGGAGGTGGGCAGCCGGCTGGTGCTGGACGCGGAGCTGGGGGTGGTGGGGCGGTGGGACAGGCTGCGGCTGGAGCGGGTGCTGACGAACCTGCTGTCCAACGCCTTCAAGTACGGCCAGGGCCAGCCCATCGAGGTGCGGGTGGAGCGCACGGACGGCCAGGCGCGGCTGGTGGTGCGCGACCACGGGCAGGGCATTCCCCTGGAGGAGCAGCGCTCCATCTTCGAGCGCTTCAAGAAGGCCTCGTCCTCCCAGGGGAAGAAGGAGGGCTTCGGGCTGGGGCTCTACATCGTCCGGCAGCTCGTGGAGGCGCACGGGGGCACCATCCCGTGGAGAGCACGCCCGGGCGACGGGGCGACCTTCACCGTCGAGCTGCCGATGGTGCCGGTGAGTCGGGAAGTGGAGGCCTCCGCGCAGGCTCCGGGTTTGTTCCATTAGAGGAGGGGAGCCTGCTCCACCGAGGGCAGGCCGCGCAGCGCGTGGGGCTCGTGGGCGCGGGCGTCCTCCTCCAGCCGCTCGAACTCCCGCGCGTCGTGGGCGCAGAAGACCCGTACGTCCCGGTCATGCCGGCGCACCAGCTCGCGCAGCCGCTCCTGGTTGAGCTTGCGCAGCCGTCCGTCCTTCTGCATCAGCTCCTGGTAGGCCCACAGCCCGGGCGTGCAGCGCGGCCGGTTCGGGTTCATCTCCTCGTGGTAGAAGTACGCGTCTCCGGCGTGCAGCAGCCACCCGTCCGAGAGCTGCACCGCCACGCCCGAGTGTCCCTGCGTGTGCCCCACCAGCGGCACCAGCAGGATGTCCGGCGGCAGGCCCTCCAGGTCCCTCACACACTCGAAGCCGAACCAGCGCGAGCCCCCGCGGGGCATCGGGTACGTCACCCAGTGCGGCTGCGTGCTCCACTGCTGGGGGCGGAAGCGCCGCCGGTCGAGCCACGTCGTCTGCGCCACCGCGGCCTCCGCCTCGGCCGCCATCACGTGCACCCGTGCCGTCGGGAAGTCGTCCAGGCCCCCGGCATGATCGAAGTCCAGGTGCGTCAGCACGATGTGCCGCACGTCCTCGGCCTTGAAGCCCAGGCGTTCAATCTGGCGGAGCGCCGTCATCTCCTCGTTGAGCCGTGGCCGGTTCATCTTCAGGAAGAAGGGGCTGAGCCGGGGCCTCGGGTTGCGCACGTCCTCCAGGCCGAAGCCCGTGTCCACCAGCACCAGCTCTTGGTCCGTCTCCAGCAGCAGGGTGTGGCACACCAGCGCCGCTGGCACTCCCCTCGGCCGGCGCCGACCATCCATCAGCCGCCCACCCGGTGGGCACATCGTCACGCAGTTCAAATGATGGACGCGCATCCCGAGGCTCCCTTCCGCTCGGGCCTCCCCGGGCCCGCGGCTTCGTTCGTGCGAAAGGTGGGGTGCGGCGCCAGGGTGGGCCAGCCGTGGAGGCGCGGACGGGGCCTGGCTGCCTGCTGCGACGGGGGCGCCCGCCTCGCGCCTGCTCGGGGCACGGGCTAGAGTCCTCCGCCCATGCGCTCCTGGTTGCTCCTCGCCGCCTCGCTCCTTCCGAGCGTCGTAGCCGCCGCCGGACACGACGTGTCCCTCGGGGCCACCGCCGTCACCCTCACCAACGGCGGCGCCTACAACATCTCCGCTCCCCGCCTGGCCCTCGAGGCCGCCTATGCGCGCGAGCTCGGCTCCTGGCGACTCGGAGGCGGGGTGCGCTGGGCCCCCTCGGGTCGGGGCAACCTGCCAGTCGAGCTCTACGCCCGTGCCCTGCTCTCCACGCAATCCGGTGCGTGGCGGCCCGCGGTGGGCCCGGAGCTGGGCCTCAGCGGCCTGCCCATCATCCTCACTCCGGCGGGCGGCTTCCCCGAGGACCTCTTTCGCCGGCAGGCCGAGGAGCTCGGGCCCGCCTACGTCGCCCTGCACGCCGTGCCCCTGCGCTTCGCCTTCCGCCGCTTCACCGTGAGCGCCCTCGAGCTCCAGTGGGGCACCACCCTCAACCGGCCCGGCTCCACCCTGCGCCTGCAGCTCGGCCTCCTGCACCTGGGGATGACGCTGTGAGAGCCCTGTCCGCCACACTCCTCTTCCTCGCCGTGAGCTCCTGCGCCTCGCGGTCCGCTCCCGATGAGGCCGGCCTCTCCCGCGCCGGGGACTTCGCCGCGGGCGTGGAGCAGCAGCGCCTGATGTCGGACGTGGACGTGCTCGTCGCCGCGCACCGCGAGGACACTCCGCTCGACTGTGGCCTCTTCGCGCCCTCGGAGCTCGACAACGCGCGCCGGCCGGTGTGCAACCTCACCCGCGAGAAGGCCCGCCAGCTCGTGCTCCGGCGCTTCGAGTCGCTCGGCTACAGCGTCTCCACGCACGACGTGGACGACCCGCGCTTTCCCACCTCCAACGTCATCGCCGAGCTGCGCGGCACCGAGCGCCCCGACGAGGTGGTGGTGGTGGGCGCCCACTACGACGCCTACTACGCGGGAGCGGATGACAACAGCTCGGGCGTGGCGGCGATGTTGGAGATGGCGCGGCTGGCCTCGGGCAAGCGCTTCGCGCGCACCGTGCGCTTCGTGGGCTTCGACCTGGAGGAGTTCGGGTTGGTGGGCAGCACGCGCTACGTGAGTGCGCACCCGGAGGAGAAGGTCGTCACCTCGATTGTCTTCGACTGCATCGGCTACAAGGACCCGACCCCCGGCGCCCAACTGGGCCTGCCCGGCTTCCCCATCCCCGACACGGGCGACTTCATCGCCGCCATCGCCAACGAGCGGTCAAACGTCCGGCTGGAGGAGCTGTACGCGCTGGGCTCCCGGCTCGGCGTGTCCCTGCGGGGCGTGCTGACGCCAGGGGATGGCACTGGCCCCGCCACCGGCAACCTCATGCGCAGCGACCACGCCCCCTTCTGGATGGCCGGGCAGAGCTCCCTCTTCCTCACCGACACCGCCAACTTCCGCAACCCCCACTACCACACCGACAAAGACGTGCCCTCCACGTTGGATGCGGACTTCCTCACCGACGTCACGCGGCTGTCCGCCGCCGGCCTCGCCTTCTGGGCGGAGGGACCGCTGCCATGATGGCTTCCACGCTCCTGGTGCTCTCCACGCTGGCGGCCGCGCCGGCTCCGGCCGAGGAGGCCGCGGTGCCCCGAGACACCAGCTCTCGCTGTATGCCCGCTCGGGGGTGACGGTGTACCTCTCGCAGTCGCGCACCCACGGCGGAGTGGGAGGTGGCTTCGGCCTGCGGGACACGGTGGACGGGCGGTGGCTGCTCCAGGCGGATGCGAGCGGGCTCACGGGCCTGGGCGCGGCGCTGGCGGTGCGGGTGGGAGCGGGCGTGCAGCGCCAGGGGTGGTGGGCTCCGGCGGCGCTGGTGAGCCTCACCGGCCTCTTCGGCGACCGGCTGGACTTCGTCACCCCCGAGCACCCCGCGATCAGCCCGGTGCCATCACTGGGGCTCGGGGTGACGCTCGCGCCCGCGCGCTTCAACCTGGGGCAGGCGCAGGTGTCCCTCTTCGAGCTCGGCGTGGGTGTGGGGAGCGACCGGCCCGGGCTCGGCCTGCTCTACGGGCTCACCTTGCTCGAGGTGGGCGTGGCGCTCTGAGAGGCAGGACCCGACACCGCTGAGCGAGGCTCAGTCCGGGAAGAACAGCGGCTCGCGCGTGGCCACGAAGTCCGAGATGGCCGAGGCCACCTCCGGAGGCAGCTGGGTGAACTGTACGCCGAGCCCCGGCATCAGCTCGGGCGTCTTGTCGTTCACCTCGCGCGTCCAGCGCACCACCCCGGACACCTTCATTGGCCGGCCGCCGGGCAGGGTGAAGTCCAGGTCCACCGTCGTCCCGCGCGGCACCGCCTGCACCGTCGCGACGAAGACGCCGCCCTCGCTGATGTTCGTGGAGAAGCCCGTGAAGAAGTTCGAGTCGCTGCGCAGGTCGATCATCGCCTGCATCCGGACGCGCGACAGCCGTGCGCCCAGCGGGCTCGGCTCGGGGAGGGTGACGTTGCCCTGGGAGAGCACCACCTGACGGGCCTGGAGCGCCGCCTGACGGGCCTGGGTGGCCTCGCGCTTCGCCGCCGTCTCGCGCTCGCGCTGGGCCTTCGCCGCCGCCTCCGCCGCGCGCTTCAGCCCCGACTCGGCCTCGGTCAGCTCCTGGCGTGCCTGGGTGTTGAGCTGCTGCAGCAGCTTCAGCGCCGCCTGCGCCTCCTTGCTCGACCGGAGACGGGCCTCCAGTGCCTCGTGGCGCGCGGCCAGCGCCCGCTCCCGCGCGTCCTCCGTCGAGTCCGTGTTCATCACGGCCGACAGGAGCCGGTCTTTCGCGGTGCGCACGGCATCATCGTCCTGGCGTTCGGGGGGGAGCCGCGACACCTCCTGCCGCAGCTCCGTCACCCGGCGCACGAGGGTTTCGGTCTCCGCGGCCTCCCGGTTGAGCTGTTCCGCGAGGCGGGCTTCTTGGCTGGCGAGCTCGGCCTCGGCACGTGTGAGCTCGGCCTCACGGGAGGGCGTGGGGGAGGGGACGGTGGCCGGCGCATTCATCTCGGTTTCCCACTCTAGCGCGCGCCCCCGGGGTGAGACGAGTGGGGAAGTCCCTCACCCCAGGGAGAGAGGGGGCCTACACCGAGTCAACCCGGGAGGTCCGCTCCCCGTCCCTCAGGTCGCGCTCCTGGGTGGACGCGTTGCGGCTCAGCACCTGGGTCTTCACTCGCCGGTCGGCAGGGGCGCGGTGCCTTCGCTCAGGATGTCGAGATACTCCCGGTAGGCGAAGACGCGACCGCGGCGGCGTCCGGTGACTTCGTCGACGATGCCGAGCCGCCCCAGGTCGGCCAGAGCCGCGTTGACGGTTGGCGCGCTGAGGCCCGTGCTCGCGACCAGCGTGTTCGCCGTGGCGAACGGGTTTTGCTGCAGTAGGTCATGTACGCGCAGGGACGAACCAGCCCGCTCACTTCGCGCGGTGATCCGTTCTCTGTCCCGCTTGAACAGGTCGACGATCCGAGTCGCGGCGTCGAAGGCCTGATTGGCGGTCTCCGCGACACCGTTGAGAAAGAATTCGAGCCAGGCCTCCCAGGCGCCACGCTCGCGCACCTCCTGGAGCAAGCGGTAGTAGTCGGCCCGATGTGTCTTCAGGTAGAGGCTCAGATAGAGCAGGGGTTTCTTCAGCACGTCCTCCACGCACAGGTAGAGGGTCACGAGCAGACGCCCGATGCGGCCGTTGCCGTCCAGGAAGGGATGGATCGTCTCGAACTGGACGTGAAGGAGCCCCGCCTTGATGAGGGCCGGCAGGCGCGAGGTGTTCTCGTGCATGAACCGCTCCAGGCTATCGAGACAGGCGTCCAGCTCGCTGACTGGGGGCGGCACGAACATGGCGTTGCCGGGCCGGGTGCCGCCGAGCCAGTTTTGCGAACGGCGGAACTCTCCCGGGTTCTTCGTGCCGCCACGCCCGCTGCGCAGGAGCCGCGTGTGCATCTCTCGCACGAGCCGCAGCGAGAGCGGCAATTCCCGAAGCCGGTCAAGGCCATACATCATGGCATCGACGTAGTTGGACACCTCTCGGATGTCGTCGATGGGTTGGCCTTCCTGCGCCTCGGTCTCGAAGCGAAGCAGGTCGGACAACGTCGACTGCGTGCCCTCGATCTGAGAGGAGAGGACTGCTTCCTTACGTACGTACATGTAGAGGAAGAGTTCCTGGCTCGGTAGCAGGACGGTAATACCATCCAGCCGACCGAGCGCACGCTCGGCCGCGCTCAGACGCGGCAGTAGACTCAAGACATCGATTTCCGGCTGGGGGGGAAGCGCAGGCGGTACAAATGCGCGAACCGTTTCGCCAGCCGCTACGGTTTCGACGTAACGGCCGAGGCGACCTTCCAGGTGCTGCGATCGCTCCGAACTCATGAGGAGGAGCGAAACACCGGGGCGCTATTTAAGCAATGCCGCTCTTGTTTAAATAAGGCCGGCCTTTAGGAAAGCGGGCTTAAATAAGGGGGGGGCGAGCCGCCGCTCCCTAAGGAGAGGGGAGGTCAGTCCGCGCCCTTGATGCAGGCCACGGGCTTGAGGCGCCGGGCCACCTTGGCCAGACCCGCCATCTCCACCGTCTCCAGCACGTCGTCGAGGTTCTTGTAGCAGGGCCCCGACTCGTCCAGCGGCGTCGTGCGCGTGTTGAGCAGGATGCCCGCCTCGGACATGCGCTGGTCCGTCTCGGACTGGTTGAGCACCCGCCGGGCCTCGCCGCGCGACAGCCGCCGCCCCGCGCCGTGGTTCACCGAGTAGATGGAGGCCTCCGCTCCCTCCTGCGCGAAGAGGATGGCACTGCCCGTCTCCATCGAGCCCGGAATCAGGATGGGGTGCCCCGACTTCTCCCACTGCGTCCGGCGCAGCGCCGGGTGCCCGCCCGGGAAGGCCCGCGTCGCCCCCTTGCGCGCCACGAACTTCCCCGCCTCCTTCTGGATGAGGTTGTGGGAAATCTCGTAATAGATGTCCGCCGTCCCGCCGAACACCTCCTCGAGCGCCGCGCACACCGCCTCGCCGATGAGGAGCCGGTTGGCCACCGCGAAGTTGGCCGCCATGTTGTGCAGGTTCCAGTACTCGCGCCCCAGCCGGCTGTCCGCGTCCAGCCAGATGAAGTCCTCGCTGCGCTTGCTCAGCCCCAGCGCCGCCGCGCCCTCGACGAAGTAGTGCTTCGCGATGTTCCACCCGAAGCCCCGGCTGCCCGTGTGCAACATCACCCACACGCGGCCCTCCTCGTCCACCTGCATCTCGGTGAAGTGGTTGCCGCCCCCGAGGCTGCCCAACTGGTCCCTCTTGTCGTAGGCCCGCTCGGGGATGTCCACCCGGTCGTCCTCCACCGGGATGAAGTCGCGCTCGGTGGTGGACGCGTTGCGGCCCAGGGCCTTGGCCCCATGGCGCACCACCTCGGCGAACGTGCGCGCGTTGATGCTCCGCTGCTTCTGCACCCGCGACGCCCCCACGCCCACGGCGATGCGCTTCGTCACCTCGTCAATCCACTGCCGGCGCTTCGCCTTGTCGGCCACGTCCTCGGCGGTGAGCGTCGTCTTGAGCTGCACCATGCCGCAGCCGATGTCGTAGCCGGCCGCCGTGGGGAGCAGGATTCCCTCCGTCTCCACCACCGTGCCGATGGGCACGCCGTAGCCCACGTGACAGTCCGGCGTCACCGCCACCCGGGTCACCCCCGGGAAGGACGCCGCGTTCACCACCTGGTCGAACACCGCCTCCTCGAGACCGGGCAGCTCGGGGCCCTCGCCCCACAGCAGCTTGTCCGAGAGGAACAGGTGGGCATCCACCCGCATCGTCTTCGTCTTCGGCAGGACGAAATGCCCCTCCGCGACCTTCTCCAACCTTTGCGTCCAGCTCATGGCGATTTCCCCGCGGAGTCCTTCAACCGACGGTAGCGACGGAAGCGTCTTGTGGGAGCTGACGGACAAAACGAGCGGCCAGCCCTGCGACCGGTCAACGGCCGGTGCCCGTGAGATGTTCGCTCCCGAGCGCCCGCAGTTGCCCCTTCACTGAAGAATTCCCATTCCTTTCCCCGGAGACTCAAGGGGGGTTGGGAGATGGGGATTCTCGGAGCATTGGTGGTGGCGGCGACCCTGCACGCGGGGCCGGTGGATGTGAAGACGGCGCCGGTGTTCAACCCGGCCGTCTGCGGCAAGAAGCGCGTGGATGCGTGCGGCTGCCACCATGTCTACGGTGTCCGCCACTGCCATCCCAAGCGCAAGAGCGAGCACTGCGAGGCCATGGTGCGGGCGCCTGAGCCCACCGAGAAGAACGCCTCCCGCGTGGACGCCTTCCTGGCCTCCCTGGGGGACTCCTCCAGCGAGACCGAGCGGGAACAGCGGGAATCCGCGGCCCTCTGAGGGGCGCGGCCGGGGTGGGGGGGGCTCCTCGTGGGGAGGTGCCTCCTCCCCGTGCCCTGCCTCAAGACTCGGGAGTGAGCGTCACTTCCAGGGTGAACTCCCGCGTCATCACCCGCTCCAGCTCATCCACCTCGTAGGCCGTCAGGGGTGTGCGCGAGGACACCACCACCCAGCGCGTCCCCGGTGCGGCCCTCAGGGCGAGGGTATTCGCCGAGAGCCGCCGCACCTCCGCCGGAGAGGGCAGGGGCGCCGCGGGCGAGGCCGGTGCCGGGGGCAGGGCGCGCTGCCCCGGGACGTTCGCCGCCCGCGTGTGCAGCTCCACCATGTCCCGCTTGTCCTCGGGAATGCGCGAGGCCGGCCTGCCCTGGGGGTACGTGGGCGTCAGTCGGGCCAGTGCGTGCGCCACCTCCGAGTCCCGGGGATCCAACTCCAGCGCCACCTTCAACGCCGCCCGGGCCCGCGCCTCGCACCCGAGCTGCAGCAGCAGCTCCGCCGCCGTCCGGTAGGAGGAGATCGCCTTGCGCCGATCTCCCGCGCGCCGCCAGGCCTCGGCGTGGCGCACGTACAGGTGCGGGTCCCTGGGCTCCAGCTCGAGCAGCTTGGCGTAGGTGCGCGCGCAGTCCGCGAACTTCCTCCGCGCGTAGAGGTCCAGCGCCTTTTCCTTCAGCTCCCTCACCCCCATGCCACCCCCGACACGCGCCCGAGAGCCGCCCTCGCCCCCGCGGCGTCGGGGAGGTGCAAGCATGGGTTGTGCCGGGGACCCCGAGGGGGAAGCGCGGGCTCCCTCTGCTCGGGGGCCCACGGGCTCCCGGCTCACCCCGCCTTCCCGGAGCCTGTAAGAACGGAGGAAAGTCCCGTTCCACGCTGTAATCGCGCCAGGGTCCGCTCCCATGGCCTCACAGCTTCTGCTCGCCCGCCTGCTCGCCCTCCATTCGCGGCCGGAGCCGCGGGGCTACGCGGAGCTGCCCTCGCTGGAGCCGGTGCTCGCGGAGCTGCTCGCCTCCGCCCGAGCGGCCTGGCCCCGGGTGCGGCTCGAGGAGGCCGTCTTCCTGCGCCTCCCCGCGCTCCTCCGCCAGCGCGGGCGGGTAGAAGGGGCCGGAAAAAGAAAAAGAATTCGGGCAGGAAACTCCCGGACGGCCTTTGCGATAATCCGTTTGTAAGCAGGGCGGCGCTGGCGCTGCCCTCCACCCGGAGAGACCAAATGAAGATCGGCGGCTTCCAGCTTCCCAAGATTGACCTCGGCAAGATCCTCGGCAGCGGCGGCATCGGCGGCACGGTTCTCAACGGCGTCAAGGACGCGCTGAAGAACGTCGTCGGCGAGTTCTTCAAGTCCGGCTTCGAGGGTGCCAAGAAGAGCCTGCTGGAGCAGGTTGCCAAGGCGCTCGGCCTGCCCTCGCCCTCCGCGACCCAGGGTGGCGTGAGCACCAACCTGCCCTCCACCCCCGCCCAGGTGGGCGGTGCGACCGGTGGTGCGGCCCCCGCGCCGAGCATCCCGACTCGCGCGGGTGTCGAGACGGGCGCCATCAACAACGCGGTGACCACCGCGGCCAGCGGCGGCGGCATCTGGGACAACGCCATCTCCATGGCGCAGACGGGCAAGGGCCTGTCGGCCACCCAGCAGAAGTCGCTCGAGGGCCTGGACCCGAAGGACGCCGCCCGCCTCAAGGCCCAGTACGAGCTGCAGAACTACTCCGAGATGGTCCAGATGATCAGCAACGTCATCAAGATGCGCGGTGAGACGCAGAAGTCCATCATCGGCAACATCCGCTAAGCAGTCCGGCGGGTGGTGAAGCAGGGCGGGTGCTCCTCACTGGGGCCCCGCCCTTCGCTTTTGCGGGTTCGGCCTCCCCGCCTGCCGCACCGCTTCAGCCGGGGGATTCGGAGAAAAATCGGGAGAAATAAATCAGCAGGAAACTCCCGGACGGCCTTTGCGATAATCTGTTTGTAAGCAGGGCGGCGCTGGCGCTGCCCTCCACCCGGAGAGACCCAAATGAAGATCGGCGGCTTCCAGCTTCCCAAGATTGACCTCGGCAAGATCCTCGGCAGCGGCGGCATCGGCGGCACGGTTCTCAACGGCGTCAAGGACGCGCTGAAGAACGTCATCGGCGAGTTCTTCAAGTCCGGCTTCGAGGGTGCCAAGAAGAGCCTGCTGGAGCAGGTTGCCAAGGCGCTCGGCCTGCCCTCGCCCTCCGCGACCCAGGGTGGCGTGAGCACCAACCTGCCCACCACCCCCGCTCCCGTGGGCGGTGCGACCGGTGGTGCGGCTCCGGCCCCGAGCATCCCGACCCGTTCGCCTGTCGAGGCGGGCGCCATCAACAACGCGGTGACCACCGCGGCCAGCGGCGGCGGCATCTGGGACAACGCCATCTCCATGGCGCAGACGGGCAAGGGCCTGTCGGCCACCCAGCAGAAGTCGCTCGAGGGCCTGGACCCGAAGGACGCCGCCCGCCTCAAGGCCCAGTACGAGCTGCAGAACTACTCCGAGATGGTCCAGATGATCAGCAACGTCATCAAGATGCGCGGTGAGACGCAGAAGTCCATCATCGGCAACATCCGCTAAGCAGTCCGGCGGGTGGTTGAAGCAGGGCGGGTGCTCCTCACGGGGGCCCCGCCCTTCGCTTTTGCGGGCTTCTTTCGCGGACGCGCGCGGCGGGAACAAGGAGCAAAAGGTCCGCCGGCTGATGACGCTCCGGGCGCTCGTGGAGCAGCAGCCTGAGCAGCAGCACCGGCCCGTGCGGCACGAAGGCCAGCAGCTCTAACCCAGGAGACCCGGTGACGGGACGCCCTCCCGGGCGCGTTTCGCGCGAACTTGTCCACTAAGTGTACAGGTTGCGGAGAACCGCGCCCGACGGGCCTCCACCTCCCGGGCGCGTTTCGCGCAAACCTGTCCGACTGTCGGACAGGTTTTGGAAAAACGCGCCCGGCGGCCCCTCCCTCACGACAGCAGGAACAGGGCGTTGGCGCTGGCGATGGGCTTGCCGCGGTCCTCCTGCCAGGCCTGCACCTGGAGGTTGGCCACGCGCCGCCCGAGCCGGGTGATGGTCGCCTTGGCCAGCGTGTCCTGCGGCCGCCCCGAGCGCAGGAAGTCCACCGTGATGGTGATGATTTTGGGCACTCGCTCCACCTGGGTGCGCAGGAGCAGCTCGAAGATGGCGGCCGACTCCAGCAGCGCGCCCAGGGTGCCCCCGTGCAGCGCGGGGATGGCGCTGTTGCCGATCAGCATGGGCGTATAGCGCATCCGGCACAGCACCTCGCCGGTGGTGTTCTCCACCCCGATGCCCAGGAAGCGCGTGTAGGGAATGACCTCGGTGAGCTGCCGGTAGTCGCCCGTCTGGCGCACGTGGCGCAGGAGCTCGGCGATGCGGGTCGGCGTTCCCGGAGGCGTGCTCTCCATGGCTCACTCCTCCACGATGATGAAGGTGCCCTGCGCCGAGGCCACCGGATTGTCCGGGTCCCCGTGGTGCGCCAGCGCTCGCACGAAGGCCACCGTGCGCGTGAGCTTGTAGCACTCGGCGCGGGCCAGCAGGTCGCTCCCGGGTGTGGCCGGGTGCAGGTAGTCGATGCGCAGGTCCAACGTGGCGATGCGCGCCATGCGCGCCAGCTTCATGAAGACGGCGATGCCGCACGTGGCGTCGATGAGCGTCGTCACCGCGCCGCCATGCAGCACGCCCGTCTCGGGGTTGCCCACCAGCCTGTCCGAGTAGGGCAGTCGCACGGTGGCCTCCGCCTTCCCCAGCCCCACCACGCTCAAGCCCAGCGCGTGGTTGTGCGGAACGGACTCGCTCATGAAGAGGTTGATGCTCTCCAAGAGCTGCCGCGGGTCGGAGGGGAATGCGTCATCGCTCGACATGGGAGGGCCTCGCCACGGACGTGCCGTGCCCCGAAGGGATAGCAGCTTCACCCCCGCGCCACCGTGAAATGTGCACCCGGTGTTGGCTGGGGAGCGCTCAGGGCGAAGGCCGGCGCAGCAGCCGCCAGCGACCGTCCCGGCCCACCTCGCGCCAGCCTGGCTCACTCACGGGAGCCCCGTCCGCGACGAAGGCCACGCGGGCCTCGGTGGGGCCACCCGGGGCGCGCTCGGAGCCCAGCTCGGTGAGGCGCCACGGCAGACCAGCGCCGCTCCACGGCGAACGCGGCCACGGTGGTCCACTCGTGGCGCGGCGACACCACCAACACATGGGCACCGGGCGGCACGTCCGCGAGCGCCGGGGCGAGCGAGCCCGCGGCGGGGCACGGCCGGGGAAACAGCAGTCGACCCGCTCCGGCGGCGGAGGCGCCCAGCACCACGAGTGCGAGCACGGCCAGCCCGAGCCGGGCGCGGCGCTCTCGCGTGGGGGAGGCGAGCCGGGCCTCCAGCCATGGGCCGAGCCCCACGCCCACGAGCATGGCCAGCAGCGGGAAGGCGATGAGCGAGTGGTTCCACACCTTGCGCCCGGGGATGCAGAGCGCGGTGAGGATGAAGAGGCTCGCGAGCAGGAGCACCTGGGCGGAGCGGCGCACTCCGGCCGCGTCCCGGGTGCCCTCGGGCAGGAGGGCGCGGAAGGCGCGAGCGGGCCGGCCGAGCGCGAGCACCCCACCCGCGGCGAGCAGCGGCAGCCCGGGCCAGAAGCGGCTGCCGAGGGTGCGGAAGGGGATGTACCAGGAGAGCTGCCCGTCGGTGCGCTCACCGGTGGCGGAGGCGAGGACCTGATGGCGGACATAGCCCTCCCACCACTGCGCGTTGAAGACGAGGAAGAGCACGGTGGGCACGGCGGCGGCGATGCCCACGAGGGTGCCGACGATGAGCACCTTCCAGGAGCGCTCGACGAAGGCGCGGGCGACGGCGGCTCCGGCGAAGGGCAACAACCCGAAAGGGCCCTTCACGGCACAGGCGGCGGCGGCGAGCAGCCCACAGACGAGCCAGTCGCGCGGGCGCGGCACGCCGAGCAACAGGGGCACGGCGGAGCCGGTGGCGAGCAGGAGGAGGAGGGGCTCGAGGAAGGGATGGCCGCCGCGGATGAAGAACCCATCGGGGAGGGCGAGCACCAGCATGGCGGTGACACCGGCCCAGGTACCGGCGGCGCGGCGGGCGACGGAGCCGGTGAGCAGGAGGGTGCCCAGGGAGAAGGCGGCGCACAGGGGGCGCAGGGCGGCCTCGCCGAAGAGGCGGATGACGAGGGCGAAGGGCCAGAAGCCGAAGGGCAGGTGCTCGAAGAAGCGCGCGTGCACGTCCGGCAGGTAGCGCAGGGCGAGCCAGCTTCCGTCCTCGACCATGTGGCGGGAGACGACCTGGTAGAGCTGCGAGTCTCCGAGGTCGGAGTGGGGCCACCAGGTGGCGGAGGTGAGGCCGAGGAAGAAGAGCGCGGCCCAGGCGGTGGGGCCCGGCATTCGCGAGGAGGCGGTGGGAGACATCGGGGCGCGCTCCCTCATATCCCACGAGGGTCCGGTCGGGGAGGGGGCGTCACGGCGCGCGGGGCATGAGCTCCGACAACCTCTGGCGCAGGTCGTCCACGAGCTCGGGCGGGTCCCCCGCGCGCACGGCGGAGAGCCCGGCCTCGAAGTCCTCGCGTGCGCCGGCCGTGTCACCCAGCCGCTCGCGCAGCACCCCCCGGTCGCGCAGCAACTCCGCGTCCACCTCCTCGCCCTGCTGGGCGTGCGAGGCGAGCGCATCGGTGAGGTCCTTCACCGCCTCCTCCCGCCGGCCCAACCGGGCCCGTGCCGAGGCCCGCTGGTGGAGCAGCCAGGGATTGCCGGGGTCCTCGGCGAGGGCGAGCGTCCAGTCGCGCTCGGCGTCCGCGTGCCGGCCGAGCGCCTCCAGGGACTCGGCGCGCTTCATGTGGAGGACGAGCGCCTTGCGGAAGCCCGCGGCCTCGAGCGCGTCGAAGTCGGCCACCGCCTCGGCGTGACGGCCCAGCCGGGCCAGCGCGAGGGCCCGGTGGAGCTGCGTGGTGACGTGGCCCGGTGCCATCTCCAGGGCGCGCTCGAACCAGGGGAGGGCCTCGGCGGGGGCACCGCCCCAGATGCCGAGCGTCAGCCCCATCTCCAACAGGACGCGCAACTGGCGGGGGTGCGCCTCGGCGAGCTGGCGCATGCGCGAGAGCGCCTCCTCATAACGCCCGCTCCGGCGCAGGCGGTCCACCTTGCGCAGCAGCTCGGTCAGCTCCGGCGGCCACGCCTCGCGCCCCTTGCGCTCGCTCATTCCATCCTCTCCGTCACGGCGCCCATCCTACGCGGCTCGCCTGCCATCCGGAGGAAGTGCCTTCAGGGGCGCTGCCCCGTGCCAGTGCGTCCGCACCGCCCACGCCAGCCGCGACCCCCGGCCCTCCCGGGCGCGTTCTTCACGAACTGGTCCGACTGTCGGAGCAGTTGCTCGAGATCGCGCCCGGCGGGTGCCCCTCTCTTCGGACCCGGTGCTACCAGTTGGGCAGGCCCAGGGAGCTCGGGCCCGTGGTCCAGTCGTCCGCCGAGCGGGTATAGGTCGGGTTGATCCGGTACACCGTGGTGGACCGGCTGTTGGGCAGGCCCGCCCAGTTGGCGGAGACGTCGAGCGCCGAGGGGACGGAGCTGTACGTGCACAGGGCCCCACCGCAGTCGGCGGGCTGCCACAACCCCTCGGCCTGGAGGGCCTGGAGCAGGGCGGGGAAGCCGGGGGGCGACATGGAGGGCTGGGCGAAGGCCTCCGCGTCCAGGGTGGTGCCCGCCGGATCCTTCACGCGCAGCACCGCGTTCGTGTACGAGATGAAGCCGTTGGAGGCGCCGTGGAAGTCCCACGCGGTGTCGTAGTTGGCGCCATGGGTGGCCTCGGGGTACTCGTCCTTGCCGAGCGTCTCCGAGGCCGGCGCATCCCCGTTCGTCGCGGTGTCCGGGCTCAGGTGGACCACGATGATGTCGCCCTTCGTCACCTGCACTCGGGGCAGCGTCGCCACGACGAAGTTGTCCGTCGTCAGCGTCATGTTCACGGTGCTGCCGGACTCGACGACATACAGCTCCACGACGTCTCGCTGGACGGAGGGAATCCCGGTGCTCAGATTGGGAGCCACCTCGTTGATGTTCAGCAGGGCGGGCTTCTCGAAGCCGACGAAGGACTTGCTCCGGGTCGTCGCGTCCACGCCCGTGCCCATGACGTCCTGCACGGTGCCGGCCACCGTCAGCGTGTAGTCGCTCCCGGCCACCTGTGAGGAGGTGGTCAGCCGCACCTCGGTGTCCACCACGGTGGCGCTCGTGGCCACCAGCCCGTTGTCGAAGGTGAACTGGCCGCCGCTGGAGAGCACGCTCTCCGGGCGGATGCGCCGATCGAAGCGCAACGAGAGCGAGGTGCCGCTGGTGGGCACCACGTACAGCAGCCGGGGCGCGGGGCAGCTCAGCACCTGCAGGTCCTCCTCCACCCAGGCGGACGGCTGGACCGTCGTGCCGAAGCGCCACAGCGGCCCGGTGGTGGTGACGGAGCAGCCCAGGGCGAGGTCGTACCTGCCCTGTAGCGTCGTGAGCAGCGGCGAGGGCATGCGCAGCTTCAGGTTGGTGAAGGCGCCCGGCGCGTTGGGGTTGCCCACCGTGGACAGGCTCGCCTGCATGTGCCCGGCGCCGGAGGAGCCGAAAGTGCCGCTCAGCGTGCCGGAGACGGAGAGGTACTCGCTCTCGTAGTCCTCCACCTGGGTGATGAGGTCCGCGGCGCTCGCGTCGGAGAGCAGCGGCGTCAGGGGCTCGCCCCGGCCGTGCACGACGAAGGATCCGGACTGGAGGCTCGTTACGCGCGTCTGGCCGACCACCACGTCCTTGGTGGTGGCCACCAGCGACACGCGGTCACCTGGAAGCGGCGAGGGGGACAGCGTGCTCGCGTCCACCACGACGAAGAGGGCTGGGCCATCCTTCTGCGCCTGGAGGAAGAAGCCGGCCGGGTCGTTGCCCGTCGGCGGCTTCACGTAGGTGACGAGCGCCCGCTGGATGGGGAGGTCGACCGGGCCCGCCTCCGCGGCGCGCACGGCGGCGATCTGCGCCGAGGTGTCCGCGGCCGGGTCTGGGAACACATACGTCTCGGTGCGCACGGGCTCGACGTTGCCGACCTTGTCCACGGAGAAGAACTTGAGCGTGGTGGTCGCGGAGATGGAGATGGCCGAGGAGTCGTAGCGCGTGGAGCTCGTGGTGGGGGTGGAGCCGTCCACCGTGTACCAGGTGCCGTCGCAGCCCGAGCCGCCCGCGTCGTCGCAGGCGAGCGTCACGTTGACGGTGTCCGAGACGCTGCCGCCCGGCGGGCTGGCCGACGTGGTGGGGCTCTGGGCGTCGAGGGTGTACGTCTCCGTCCGCACCGCCGAGTCGTTGCCCACCGCGTCCTTGGAGAAGAACTTGAGCGTGGTGGTGGCGGAGAGGGAGAGGGGGGCGGAGTAGACGCTCGAGGCGGTGGTGGGCTCGGAGCCGTTGGTGGTGTACCAGATGAAGCCCACGCAGCCCGAGCCCGTGCCGTCGTCACACGAGAGCGTCACGCCGCGGGTGCCACGGAAGAAGCCGCCCGCCGGGTTGGCCGAGACGGTGGGCACCACGGTGTCGATGACATAGCCCTCGGTGTGCACGGGCTCGGCGTTGCCCACCGCGTCCACGGAGAAGAACTTCAGCGTGGCACTGGTGGCGATGTGCAGCGGCGTGCCGTCATACCGCGGGGAGTTGGTGCCGGGCGTGGTGCCATCCAGCGTGTAGTACGTGGCCGAGCATGTGCTGGTGGCATCCGCGCACGCCAGCGTCACGTCCCTCGCGGCCTTGTAGGCGCCGCCCTGGGGCGAGGCGGTGGTGACGGGCGGCAGGACGTCGAGCTTGTACTCCAGCACCTGCACGGGCTCGGCGTTGCCGGCGGTGTCCACCGAGAGGAAGCGCAGCACGGTGTTGGCGGTGATGGCGATGGGCTTGCCCGCCTCGTACTGGGGCGAGCCCGCTCCGGGGGCGGTGCCATTCGTCGTGTAGTACGTCACCTTGCAGCCGCTGCCCGCGTCGTCGGTACAGGAGAGCGTCACGTTGCGCGTCCCACCATAGGTGCCGGCCCCGGGGCTGGCGGTGGTGGTGGGCGGGGTGGTGTCGATGAAGTACGTCTGCGTCTGGACGGGCTCGGTGTTGCCGGCGGCGTCCACGGAGAAGAACTTCAGCGTGGTGTTGGCCGAGATGGGAATGACGGTGCCCTCGGTGTAGCGGGGCGAGAGGGTGGTGGGCATGGAGCCGTTCAGCGTGAAGTGCGTGGCGGCGCACCCGGTGCCCACGCCGTCATTGCAGGAGAGCGTCACGTCCTGCCGGCTGTTGTACGCGCCACCCGCGGGACGGGCGGTGGTGGTGGGGGCGAGGAGGTCGATGACGTAGCGCTCGGTGTGGACGGACTCGCGGTTGCCGGCGGCGTCCACGGAGAAGAACTTGAGCGTGGTGGTGGCCGAGAGGGAGAGGGCGCCGGTGTAGCGGGGCGAGCCCGTCGTCGGCGTGGAGCCGTCCACCGTGTAGTACGTGGCCGTGCAGCCGCTGCCGCCCGCGTCGTCACAGGAGAGTGTCACCTGCTGGGACTGGGCGTAGACGTCGCCCGGGAGAGAGACGAGCGTCGTGGGGGCGGTGGTGTCGATGACGTACACCTGGATGCTGACGGGCGAGGCATTGCCGGCGCCATCCACGGCGAAGAACTTGAGCGTGGTGTTGGAGGCGAGGGCGAGGGGGCCGGAGTAGAGCGGCGAGCCCGTCGTCGGCATGGCTCCATCCAGTGTGTAGTGGAGGGCGGCGCAGCCGGAGCCGCCCGCGTCCTCGCAGGAGAGCGTCACCGTGCGCGCGCCGCCATACGTGCCCCCGACGGGCGAGGCGCTCACCGTGGGCGGCTGCGTGTCACCGCCGGTGGAGGTGAAGGTGTACAGCTCGGACTTCACGGGCTCGGCGTTGCCCTGCTTGTCCACCGAGAAGAACTTGAGCGTGGTGTTGGCCGAGAGGGGAAGCGCGTCCCGGAAGGTGGGCGAGCCGCGCGAGGGCTCGGAGCCGTCGGTGGTGTAGTACGTGGCCGCGCAGCCGCTGCCGGTGCCGTCGTCGCACAGCAGCGAGACGGTGACATCCGCGGTGTACGCGCCGCCGGCCGGGCTCGCCCGGGTGCTCGGGGCGGTAGTGTCCGTGTCGGCCGGAGGGGGAGTGGGCGGCTTCGAATCACAAGCGCTCGCGAGTTGCAGCACGAGCAGCGCCAGGGCACAGCGGGCAGTCCAGGAGTGCGTCATTGCCGCGCAGGGTGTCACCGCACGCGGAGGGACGACAAGGGGGGGGCCGCTCTCTACCCGCGAGGCGTCCGGGCCCCGAGCCACGCCTGGACGCGGGCGCGCAGGCCCTCGGAGCCGGGGTGCTCCAGCGTGCTCTCGGCCTGCTTCGCGAGCTGCCGGGCCCGCGTCGTGTCCTGGCGCGTCTCCCACAGCGCGCGCGCCAGCGCGAAGCGCGTCTCGGCCAGCTCCACCGGCGGCACCGGACGGGACTCGCGCAGCGCCAGCGCCCGCTCCAGCGGCGCGAGCGCCTCGGCGGCACGGCCCAGCTTCAGCAGCGCCTCGCCCTGGCCCGTCAGCGAGAAGGCCAGCTCCGGGTGCTCCCGCCCGAGCGCCTGCTCGCGGATGCGCCGGGAGCGCTCGAAGAAGCCCAGGGCCTCGGTGGGGCGCCCCAGGTCCATCAGCACCTGCCCCAGCGTGCTGCACGGCTGCGCCACGTCCGGGTGCTCCGGCCCGCGCATCCGCTCCGCCGCCTCCACCGCCCGGTGCAGCACCCGCACCGCCTCGCTCGCCTTCCCGTCCCGCCACAGCGCCGCGCCCAGCGCGTCCAGCGCCACCGCGCGGAACGGGTGGCGCTCCGGCAGCGTGCGCTCCAGGGTGGCCACCCCCGGCCGCAGCGGCACCAGCGCCTCGGCATGGCGGCCCAGCGCGCTCAGCGTGGTGCCGATGTTCACCAGGGTGCTGCCCACGCGTGGGTGCTCGGCCCCGAGCGCCCGGCGGAACGTCGCGTGCGCGCTCTTGTACACGGGCAGGGCCTCCTCGTGGCGACCCTGGGCCGTCAGCGTGTTGCCCAGCCGGCGCAGCACCATCGCCCGCTCCGGGTCCTCGCGGAGCGAGGCCTGCTCCAGCGCGGCGAGCGCGTTGCGCTGCGAGGCCTCGGCCGCGACCGCATCTCCCTCGGCGGCGTACACCAGCCCGTGGGCGCTCTCGAGCTCCGCGAGCAGCCGCCCCTCGCGCCGGGTGCGCACCAGCAGGGCGCGGGCCTGGTGGTACCAGTCGTGCCCGTCCCGCACGCGCGTGGCGTCATAGGCGACGAGCTGGGTGAGGGTCACCAGCGCCTCGGCGCGCACCTCGTCGAGCCGCACCTCGTCGGCCGTCCACGAGGCCTCCTTGAGGTGGCGCTCGGCCTCGGGATTGCCGAAGCCCGCCTGCTGCTGGCCCCATTCCAGGAGGGCCTCGGCCTCCAGGGGACGGTAGCCCAGCGTGCGCGCCTCGGCGGCCACGGGGGCGACCACCGCGAGCCCCGCCGCGTACTGGCCCGACATGCGCAGGGCCCGGGCCCGCGAGAGCGAGGCACGCAGGTCCTCCACCCGCTTGGCCACCCGGGCGTCCGCGGGCAGCGACACGCGCGCGGCGAGCGGATCCACCTCGTGACAGGGAGCCAGCTCGGACAGGCCGCGCACGGCCTCCACCGAGCGCTCCACCACGGAGGCATCCGCCTGGGCGAGCACGTCGGTGAGGGCCCGCAGCTCGGAGCGGCGGCGCTCCAGGCACGCGGTGCGCACGGTGAGCACCTCCTCGCTGGTCTCTCCCCGCAGCCGCGTCGCCTCGCACGCCTCGCGCTGCTGGCCCACCCAGTCGGAGGCGTAGGCGTCGAGCGCGCTCCTCACCCCGGCCCAGGCATCCGCCGCGTAGGGCTGGCTCGTGGCGAGGAAGGCCTTCTCCACGACCTGCTGGCGCGCGCCGTCCCACACCCCGGCCAGCCGCCCGTCCACGCTCTCGCAGGCGCTCTTGCGCTGGTGCCACTCGCCCACCGCGCCGGCCACCGTGGCGAGCAGGAAGCCGGCGGCCACGGTGATGAACACCCGGCGGCGGCGGCGCACGCGCGGATCGTCATGGAGCGCCTCGAGCAGCACCTCCAGGGAGGCGTGGCGCTCCTGGGGCTGGAGGCTGAGCCCCTTGAGGACGATTTCGCGCACCCAGCCCGGCACGCGCGAGTCGCGGGAGGGGGGACGCACGTGGCCCTCCAGCGTGGCGCGGGCGAGCGCGGCGGCGCCGGCGCCCACGAAGGCGTGCTCGCGGTAGAGGGCGTAGTAGAGGGTGGCGCAGAAGCTGAACTGGTCGGCCTGGGCGGTGACGGGCTCCTGGCGGTACTGCTCGGGGGCCATGTAGCCCGGGGTGCCCATGATGTTGCCGGCGCGCGTCACCGGCGTCTCGCGCGGCTGGGTGCTCGGGTGGGTGGGGCGGGAGAGCGAGCCGTCCGGGGAGAGGGGCTCGGCGCCGAGGATGGCGCCCAGGTCCATCGGGGTGGGCGAGTCGGGAGTGCCGGTGCCCTGCTCGCAGGCGAGGCCGAAGTCGTAGACGAGCACGCGCCCGTCCTTGCCCACCAGCACGTTGTCTGGCTTGAAGTCGCGGTGCACGAGCCCCACGGCGTGGGCGGCCGCCAGTCCCCGACCGGCCAGGGTGAGCACGTCCACCACCTCGTGCCAGTGCCGCGGCTGCGCCTTGAGCCACTGGCGCAGGGTGCTGCCCTCCACCAATTCCAGGGCGATGAACACCCGCGTGCCGTGCTCGCCGATGTCGTAGACGGGCAGCACGTTGGGGTGGGAGAGCCGGGCCATGGCGCGGGCCTCGCTCAGCAGGCGCGCATGGGCCTCGCCCGGCTCCAGCCCCTCGCCTCCCGGCAGCAGCAGCTTGATGGCCACCTTGCGGTTGAGCTGTGGGTCGAACGCCGCGTACACCTCGCCCATGCCGCCGGTGCCCAGCCGCTCCAGCACGAGGTAGCGCCCCACCGAGGTGCCCCGGGGCAGCGCCGCGGGAGTCTCCGAGGGCAGGGGAGGGGGCGCGCCGACGACGCGGGTGGGCTCGGCCTCGGGGTCGACCAGCAGCGCGTGGGCGCGCAGCAGCTCGCGCTCCAGCGCGTCCGACACGCACCGGGCGCAACCCGGGCAGTCGTCCGGGTGCGGCGGACCCTCCGTCTCGGGTAGGGCCGCGGATGGCTCCGGCTGTCGCGGCTTCAGGCTCTCCACTTCCGTCCCCCTGACGAAGTCAGGCCCTCTCTGACCAATTTCAGCAGAAGATTGCAGTCCGGAAAAGCCCGGGTGGTGGCTGAGTCATGGTCCGCTGGGGCGAGGCCTTCTATACCGCAGCGCATCATGACCTGCAGAGGCATCTCTGTCTTGCAGCCGACCGGGCGAGGCCCAGGCTGGATGCGAGGGCGGAGGGAGCGGCGCTGGAGCCTCCTTTAACGGGAGGCAGTGGGGCGCGCCGGGGAGTCTGGAGCGCCCGGAGCGTCGGGAGGAAGCGGGGATGGCGGAGCGAACGGTGGGGGAGGAGCAGGCGGGAGGCTGGAGGTTCCTGCTCCGGGCGCTGGGCCACTGCAACTACCTGCTGCAGACCCTCGTCGAGGAGCGGAGGCGGGGGAGGTTGATGAACTTCTACTCGAGGGGGCGGCGTCAACGTCACTCTGGCCACGCTGGTGGCCTGTCACGCCCTGTCCCTTTCTGGCATCCCATGGTTGACCTGCCTGGCATCGGAGGCATGGAAGGCCTGAATTGCGTCCTGCGCCTTGGGGCGGCTGTACCGTGGATCGTGCTCGCGTCGGGTTGCTCGGGCTGGAACAGCTGCTATCGGCCTGAGCGACTGCGGAAACAACACCATGACGTGTTGCATCCAGAAGTTCCCATACGACCCGGTGGGCGCCTGTGGCGCCACTGCTGTGGACATAGAGGAGGCGATAGAGGCTGGGGTGATGGTCGAGGACGCTCTACAACGAAGGACAGACGAGGGAGCAGGTGAGGGCGAAGGGGAGGAGGCAGATGACCCTGACGAGGGATGGCGGGAGCACTGCCGAGACACCTACGTCCTGTGCAGAGCACCAATGGCCCTTCCAAATGTGCTGGCAAAAAACGAGGTGATGCAGGGATGGGAGAGCCCCACGATTGGGACAGGGTGCTTGGGCTATATGCAAAGCTTGAGCGGAACGAGGCGATAGAACTAAACGCCGACGTGCGCGATCTCTGCCGGCGAGTGGCTCGGGACATCGCTATCAGCCATGACGACGCAGAACGCGCACTGCTCACCCTGGCGGGCGCGGAAACACTCGTGCGAGAGATGCGCCGCCGGATTTTCGAGGGAAGTCGGCGACTATCCCGGGCGCTCGTTGATTCCGCCCGCCGCAAGAAAGCGGATGACGTGACTGGAGCGCGAACGGTGCTGGAGAGCGTGTTGGCCGTTGAGGTCGTGCCGCTCTACCGTGAACAGGCCCAAATCGCGCTTGATTACGTGGACGACCCAGAGGATTAGCACCCCGTAGCGCGATGCTGAGCGCCTGAGGATGGGGATGAGGCCCCTTCCCGGGCCCCCAAATCCCCGCCTGTGCACATTCAGGGCAGGGCGGCGTCCACCGCGCAGCGCTCGGTCCCATCCGGGGACAGCACGCGCACGCGGACCGCCTCACCCGAGGCCCTCGGGACGCCCAGCGTGAGCAGTACGTCCTCGCCCGCGGCGACTGCTGGCGGCGTCACGCGGGTCCCCTGCTCGCCACCGGTCGTCGTCCAACCCACGCTCGGGTGCGCCGCGCCGGCCCAGGCGTCCTGTGTCCGGTTGCCGGCGCGCACGAGCAGGCGGGCAATGCCATACGGGGCCCGCGTGCTGGAGAGAACCTGAAGCTCACAGGGCCCATTGCGCAGGCTCCGCTCCCGCGAGGCCCACTCGGCGGGCGTGGTGACGAGCAACTCACCCCTGGCGCTCGCGAGGACACGGCCCTCTTCGTCCTCTACCCGGAGCGCGAGTCGCGCCTTCCCGGCCGGGAGCTTCACCGGCACCTCCACCGAGCGCGTCTCCACCTGCGCGGGCACGAGCAGCGGCGGCGCGAGGTAGAGCGGCGCACGGAAGCTCCGCCCCTCGGACTCCACGATGACCGTGAGCCGGCGCACCTCCTGCTCGTGCACCGCCGCAGTCCCCTTCGGCGCGAGCTCGACGCGGACGGGCAGCGGCTGGCCGACGCTCAGCGCGGGCCCGGTGGCCACGTTCGCGACCACGTTCTCCGGTGTGAAGGGCAGGGGCGCTCCCGGCGCGCTGAACCGCCAGACCTCCACGCCCGGGAACGTCGTGGCGAGACTCGCACCCGCACGCCCCAGCACTTCGCGGTAGCGCGCCTGCGCGTCCGGCGGCAGGTAGCCCGGATACAGCACCGCGTACTCGAGCCCCGCCCAGCGCAGTGCCTCCAGCTTCGGCAGCGCGGCGCCCGTCACCATGTTCGGGTGCAGCACCCAGGTGCACGAGGGCAGCATGAAGCCGCTCTCCGCATCCACCGTGGGCCGGCCGTGGATGATGGAGAAGAACATGCGGTAGCGCTCGAGCCCCTCGATGACGGGCAGCTCCACCACCGCGCCCTTCCCCGGCTGGCGCGCGAGCCACGCGTACACGGGCGGCGCCTCCTGGAAGGTGGTCATCCTGCGCAGCGGCAGCGGCGCGCTGTGGAGCTCGAGGAGGACGAGCCCCATCGCGAGCGCACCGAGCACCCCCTGGACCGTGCGCGAGCGGCTCAACCCCAGGAGCGCCGAGGTCCCCACTCCCGCGAGCACCGCGACGGCCAGCGACGTGGCGAAGTGGAAGCGCGCGGGCGTGCGCACGGTGCTGTAGCCGGGCAGCTTCATCACCCAGGCCCAGAGGCCGGGGCCGAGGCTCCGCTCGCGCCAGTACACCTCGGGGCCGAGCGACGCGAAGAAGTAGAACACCGCCACGCTGGCGAAGAGCCACGCCGCGCGCTGCGCCTCGGAGGCTCCCAGCCGACCTCCGGCCAGCGCTGTGGCGAGCAACAGCAGCACCGCCGCCACGGCCAGCCACGGCTGCTGGAGCCCCAGCCTCGCGAGGAGGAGCGCGCCACCGCCGAGGGCGATGGACAGCACGAGCGCCCTCGCCCGGCCCTCCTTCCGCGACAGCTCCGGGAGGAGGAGCCCCGCGAACGCGAGCACGAGCACCGTCCACCCGAGGAACGTGAGGCTCTCGCGTCCCATGAGGTGCGAGGAGCCGGCACCGTACAGCCTGCTGAACGTCGGCGCGGCCCCGAGCTGCTCCACGCGCCCCGAGTAGAGCTGGATCTCCCCGATGGCGCGCTGGATGTCATACAGCTTCGCCTGCAGGAGGTACGGCCCGTAGATGGGGACGAGCATCAACCCGCCGAGCGCCACCGCGCCCACCGTGTACGCCACGCCGCGCGCGCGCTGACCCTCGGGCAGGCTCGCGAGCACGTACAGCCCGAACGCGAGCGAGAGCGCCACCGAGTAGATGCCGAGGTTCACGGTGGCGCTGAAGGTGACGAACGTGAGCACGGCGACGAGCAGGGCCCGTCCGGGCGACGGCCCATCGCGCAGCCACAGCAGCGCACAGGCCAGGTACAGCCACCACTGCATCTGCAGCACGTTCCAGTGGTCGAGCTGGTGGAAGCGCCAGAGGCAGAAGGCGGCCGCGGCCCCGGCGACGAGTCCCGCGGCCGGGTGACGGGTGAGCCGCCGCACGAGGAGGAACGCCGCATGCCCGGTGAGCACGAAGCTCAGCAACGTGCCCAGGTTGACGAGCGTCAGCCTGTCCTGGGTGAACGGCAGGAAGGGCAGGGCGCTGTAGAGGAACCCGAGCGAGATGTCCGTCGTGGTGAACGCGTTCGGGTGGGGGAAGAAGAAGTTGAGGTCGAACAGGCGCCGCTGGCCGGAGAGCCACGCGAGCTGGTGGTCCAGCATGCGCGCGCAGAGCAGCGGGTCATCCACCCCCACGTCCACGGTGTGCGTGGACAGACGCCAGGCGAGCGGCCAGGTCATGGCCACCGAGAGCGCGGTGAACAGCAACAGCACCGCGCCTTCTCGCGGGAGGCTCCAACCGGGGCCCTGGCGCGCTCCGGGAGGGGGCGCGCGAGGGGGCACCCGGCGGGGGGGTCACGCCTTCGGCTTGTGACATGCGAGCAGGAATTCCGCCGTGGGCGTCTCATCCTTCGCCATGGCGAGGGCCATGCGGACCAGCGCATATGCCGGCAGCACCGTCCACTTCCTCAGCTCGGAGGAGAGAGACCAGCGGCCGGTGAGCTTCTTGTTCAGCCACCCGAGGGTGGAGGGCAGGAGGAAGGCCTCGAAGGCGCGCGTGGACGCGGTGCTGCCAATGGGTTCCACGGCGTCCACGACGAAGCCCGCCTCCTCGAAGTGCCGGCGCCAGCCGTCCGCGTCCTCGAGGTGGCGGTGCTTGAAGATGCTGTTGATGCTCTCCTGGAGGGTCTCCGAGAGCGGCGTGAGCCCCAGCTTCGCCAGCGTCTGGGTGGACGTCATGTAGCGCGCCCAGTCCTTGTTCGGCAGGAAGGTGTAGAAGGGCGCTCCGGGCTTGAGCGCGCGGTGGATGTTGCGCAGCGCCGCGCCCAGGTCCGGGATGTGCTCGAGCGAGCAGTTGGCGAGGCAGGACGCGAAGAAGCCGTCCGGCAGCTTCGCCCGCGTAATATCCGCGAGGACGATCTGCTCATACGCGCGACTGGCCTGCGCGCGCCGGGCCTCCCTGCTGTCGATGTCGATGCCCCACACCTCGGCGTTCTGGAACGCGAGCTTGGCGAAGAGCCCGTCGCCACAGCCCACGTCGAGGATGGGGCTGGGGCAGTTGAGCCCGCGGGTGCGCGAGAGCCGGACGCACTCCTTGATGGAGAGCGCGGTGGGCGCGTAGGGGAAGTACTCCCGGAAATCGTCGAGGGTGATTTCGTTGCTCATGGCTCAGGCGGCGTGCGGTTTCTCGGCCTCGGCGACCAGCACCCAGCCGAACGAGATGACCTCCACCGACACGCGCGTGGCGCCACAGTCCTCGAGGATGCGCCGCAGTCGGTCGGGGTTGAACTTGGTGGGGTGGAGGTTCTTGCGGCTGAAGCCCTGCACCCGGGCGATGGCCTCGAGCACGGTGGACTCCAGCACCTTGAGGGACAGGGACTGGTAGTTGGGCGTGGTGAAGAACAGCCGGCCACCCGGCTTCAGCACGCGGAGGATTTCGCGGACGAACCGCTCCGGCTCGAGCACGTGCTCGATGACGTCCATGCTCGCCACGAGGTCGAAGCTGTTGTCCTGGTAGGGCAGGGGCTTGTCGGCCTCCATCACATCCGCCCGGGCGAGCCGGCCGCCATGAATCCGCTGGGCGAGCTCGACGGCGCGCGCGTCGATGTCGCAGATGGTCCAGCGCTTGTCGGACGGAGGGAGGAGCTCCAGCTCGAAGAAGGGCCCGGAGCCCACGTTGAGGAGCTCGGGTCCCGAGGCCTCGCGCACCGCCCGCGAGAACGCGTCCGTGAGAGGCCCGTGGTACAGGCGCCAGGGGTAGCGCAGCTTCAAGCGATGATTGGAGAAGTAGTCGACGGCTTCGGCCACGAGCGGCTCCCGGACGGCGCACCGAGTCTTAGGCCAGGGTCCCGAGGTTCGCAACGCCGCCGAGCGGCCCCGCCTCGACCCGATAGATGGACGACCATGGGCCTGGCTGGCGTGTTGAAGGGCGCTCGAATTCATTTCATGCTGCTTGCCCTCGGTCCGCTGCGGTCGCGCGAGTCGACTGTGACGCGCTCTTCCGCGAGGACTGGGAGCTGGATGTGACTTTCCCGGAGGGGTGAACCATGGCGTTGAAGAAGGCAGCCAAGAAGGCAGCGGAGCGGGTTCGGACTGCGGCGAAGAAGGTCGCCAAGAAGGTGCCCGCGAAGAAGCGCGCGAAGGTGCAGCCGATTCCGAAGGGCTATCACGTGGTCACGCCGAGCATCGTGGTGCGCGGCGCGGACAAGGCGATCGAGTTCTACAAGAAGGCCTTCGGCGCCAAGGAGCTGAACCGGATGGCGGGTCCGGAGGGCAAGGTCATGCACGCGGAGATCAAGATCGGCGACTCCATCGTGATGCTCAGCGACGAGTTCCCCGCGATGGGCTCCTCCTCGCCCGAGACCGTCGGCGGCATCTCGGCGAGCATGCTCATCTACACGAAGGACGCGGACGCGCTGTTCAACCAGGCCCTCTCCGCGGGCGCGAAGGTCTCGATGCCCCTGGCCGACATGTTCTGGGGAGACCGCTACGGGCGCGTCAAGGATCCGTTCGGCCACGACTGGCAGATCGCGACCCACAAGGAGAACGTCACTCCGAAGGAGATGGCTCGCCGCGCCGCGACCATGATGAGTGGACCGCCGCCGCAGAACGCCTAGTCACGTGGCTCGCGGCCCGCCCTCACTCAGGTGACGGAGCGGGCCGCGCCTCGGTTCCGCACGCCGTGGATCGCGTCCACCGCGTGCGGGAGGTTCCATTCAGGGAGCCGGACTCGGCGCTTCCTGCTCGCCCGACTCAGGGGCAGGGGCAGGGGCAGTGGCCGGGGCGGTGGCCGTGGCGGTCGCGGTCGCCGGCTTCTCGGCCTCCTGGGTCCGCTTGGCGCTCGTCGCGGCCTGCCGTGCCTGCTCGCGGGCCTTCTGGGCGACCTTCGGCGTGGGCGCCAGAATCATGAACATCAGACGCCCTTCCATCCGGGGCGGCATCTCCACCACCGCGATGTCCTTCAGGTCCGTCGCCACGTCATTCAGGATGACGGTGCCCTGTTCCCGGTGGGTGATTTCTCGCCCGCGGAACTGGACGACGACCTTCGCCTTGTTCCCCTCTTCGATGAACCGGCGCATGTTGCGCACCTTGAACTCGTAGTCGTGATCCTCCGTCTTCGGACGGAGCTTCACTTCCTTGAGCTCGACCTTCAGCTGCGCACGCTTCGATTCCGAGGCCTTCTTCTTCTCCTCGTACTTGAACTTGCCGTAGTCCATGATCTTGCAGACCGGTGGACTGGCCATGGGGCTGATCTCGACGAGATCGAGGCCCTCGCTCCGGGCCCGGTCGAGGGCGGCCTCGAGGGGCATGACGCCAAGCTGCCCGCCATCGGATCCCACGACGCGAACTTCGCGTGCGCGGATACGCCGGTTGGTTCTCTGATCGCGGCTCCCGCCGCGGCTGCTTCTCTGTTCGCGAATGATGTGCCTCTCCTCGGAAATGGGTTTCAGGACTTGCCCCTCAATGGTGGGGCAGATCCCTCGGGTGTGACAGGGGGTCGGACACGGATGTGTACGGCAGTCCGCCCTTCTCTCGTCCCGAGCCTGACAGGGGGGCCACCTTATACCGCAGTGCCTCCAAGTGCCTGCTCACTCGGTAGGCGGGGGAGCCCGCTCCGCACTCTCCCTGACCGGGGACGGTAATGCCAGGGATAACGCCCGGCCCGTGCCCCCGCCGTGGAACCGCGAACCCTGGGGCGGCACCGGACAGGACTCCACGGAAAAGCGGCCGGGCCGTCACGGGCGTGGATGCCCTGTTGCCCCCCTCTGGAGGTCGATCTCGTCGGGGTGACCCACCCGACAGGGTGGACCCCGAGGGTGAGGCTCTAAGTGTGCGGAAGGACTCAGCTCTTGGCGGCTCGGAGTCCCTGGCGAGGGGCCCCGTGCCCCTCACTGCCCGAGCGCTTGGGGCTGCGGCTGGGGCTGCATGGAGACCGTGTAGCACTTGCCCTGGTACTCGTAGAGGTCCTCCGGGCAGGGTGCCTTCAACTCGTGAGGCACCCAGCAGCCACCGTTGAGCTCCACCTCGACCCGGGGCTTGCAGGGAGGGCGCCTCTGCCCTTTGTAGGGTCTGCTCGGCAAGGGGTGGGTGAGGGCAGGGGACCCTTCCGTGGGAACCAGGAGTGAAAGCTCCGTGAGGGGCACCAGGCCGTCCGTCGGCACCTCGTCGCGCAGGGGGGCAGGCGCGATTCTCGCCACGGGGTCCGGGCCGGCGGGCGGTTGGGCTCCGGGGGCGAGACGGACCAGGGCGAAGACCAGGGCACCCACGGCGGCGGCGCCAGCCAGCACCAGCCCCATGCGCCACCGGGGGCGAGGCTCCTTGGTGGCGGGGAAGGCATGGGTCATGCGCCGCACCCCCTCATGCATATCCTCGAACGTGCACACCAGAGCCTCCACGGAGTGCTTGTCTTGGGCAACGGACCAGGGAGAGTGCTCCACCTCCATGGCGACGTAGTTGGGAGAGGCCGAGGAGATGTAGCGCACCCGCCAGTCGGTCAGCGGCTCCGGGTGGGCCTCGTCCCCGGCGGAGGGCTTGAGCACCAGGGCCGTCGCCCCGCTCGTCTCGTGCGTGGCCCGGTAGAGCTCCCCCCGGCTGTGCTCGTCCTGCGGCACCTGCTCCTGGAGTTGGTACGGCCCCAACTGCTCCACGTCCTCCCTGCTCGACTCGACCTTCTTCTCCGTGCCCACGCGTGCTCCTCCCTGGCCTCCCCGTCTGCTCAAGGCCCGAGGCTCCTGTTTGCACCGAGTCGAGCCGCCAATCCAGGAGGTGCGCGGGCGCATCCGGGACGTCCTACTGCCCAGGTGGGCGCGCGCGGCCTTTGTTCCTCAGAGGCCTGGCCGAAGCCCCGGAGTTCGCTCGTCTCCATCGCGGGGGCTGCGCAAGCAGGCGCTCGCAACGGTGACGGCCTTCGCGGAAGACATGGCGGGCCGGGAGTTGCCCAGACGTTGGGAGTTCGTGTGGTCCGAGACGGGTGTGGGAGGCACGGCATCCTGCCTCCAGCCGAGGTGGTCAGGGTCTACTTCTACGACCCGAAAACGTGAGCACCATGCGCTCGGCTACGTGGTGGACATCTTCCGGAACGACTTCCCGATGAGGAGTGGAACCGGTGGCCCCCCCGGGTGCACTTCGCGCAAACCTGTCCGACTGTCGGACAGGTTTTTCGAAAACGCGCCCGGGAGGTCTCCTTGTGCGCCTCGTGCAAGCGTCCGGGGACCCGCCAGGGCAATTGCCTCGGGGCTCGGGTCGCTCCATCCATGGCACATGCTCGCGCTCACCCAGCAGAAGATGCAGCTGTCGTCCCGACTACGGGAGGGATTCCTCTCGTCTGTTCCCTTGCTCGTTGCCCAGACGATTGCCGTGCCTCTCCTCCTCCGTTGGACAGAGCGTCGGCGCCTCCGTGAGCGAGGCAGGTCCCTCGCCCTTCCGGCCCTGGCCATTGGCGCGACGGCCGTGGGGGCGTTCGCCCTCGGGGCCTTGAGCATCGGTGCGCTCTCCATCGGGGCCCTGGGCCTCGGCTCACTCGGCGTCGGCTCCGCCCGGATGAAGTGGGTGCGCATCCAGTCGCTCACCGTGGACGAGCTGAACCTTCCCCCTTTACCGAGGGTGAGTTGAACCGGGAGGAATGGGTGTCAGGGGGTCGGCCGGGCGGAGGCCCTCCTTTTCCCGGTGAGCCGTTGTGGGTCGCCCCGCGCGTCCGGGCGTGATAGCCCCTCTTGTGTGAGCTCATCTTTCAAGTCCCTCGGCCTCTCTGAAGAATCGCTTGGTGCGGTGCGGCGCGCCCGCTTCGCCTCGCCCACCCCGATCCAGGCCCAGGCCATCCCGCCGGCACTCGCCGGGCGGGACGTCATCGGTTGTGCCGCCACCGGCACCGGCAAGACCGCCGCCTACCTGTTGCCCCTCGTCGAGCGTCTGGCCGGTGAGCCGGGCCCGGCCGGGCTGGTGCTCGCCCCCACCCGCGAGCTGGTGCAGCAGATCGCCGAGGAGGCCACCTTCTTCGGTGAGCCGCGCGGGGTCTCCCGGGCGGTGGTCATCGGCGGCACGGACATGGGCGCCCAGGTGGAGGCGCTCCGCCAGCGTCCCTCCCTCGTCCTCGCCACCCCGGGCCGGCTCGCCGACCTGCTGAAGGCCGGCGCGGTGAACCTCTCGGCGGTGCGCATGCTCGTGCTGGACGAGGCCGACCGCATGCTGGAGCTGGGCTTCCAGCCCGAGCTGGAGCAGATCCTCGCCGCCCTGCCTCGCGAGCGCCAGACGCTCCTCTTCTCCGCCACCCTCGGCCACAACGTCACCCGCTTCGCCCAGGAGGTGCTGCGCCGGCCCGTCCGCGTCGAGGTCACTCCGAGCGGCACTCCCGCTGCCCGCGCCGTGCAGCGGATGTACGAGGTCGAGGCCACGGAGAAGTACCCGCTGCTGCTCTCCCTGCTCGCCAGGGACCAACTGAGCGCCATCGTCTTCACCCGCACCCGGGAGCGCGCCGAGAAGGTGCAGGAGATCCTCAAGGGCGCGGGCTACAAGGCCGCCCTCATCCACTCCGACCGCACGCAGGGCCAGCGTCGGCAGGCGCTCGAGGGCTTCCGGAACGGGCTGTACCGCTGCCTGGTGGCCACCGACATCGCGTCGCGCGGGCTGGACGTGGATGACGTCGGGCACGTCATCAACTTCGACCTGCCCCACTCGCCGGAGGACTACGTGCACCGCATCGGCCGCACGGCGCGAGCCGGCGCGAGTGGGCGCGCCTCGACCTTCGTCACCGCGCGGGACGAGGAGACCGTGCACGCCATCGAGCGCATCATCCGCATGCCCCTGCCACGCGCCGAGGTGCCGCGCGAGGACCCCGCCTTCCGCGAGGAACTGGAGGCGTTCGAGGGCGGGCAGGAGGAGGCGGAGCTGGAGTCCGCCCCCGTGAGCGGAAAGACGAGGGCGCGCAACGAGGCCCGGACACGCGCGGCGGAGAAGCGCCTCGAGAAGGCGGTGCCCGACCGGAAGGCGCCCCGCCGCGAGGGACGCAAGGCGGAGCGCACACCTTCCCGGGCCGCCAGCGGTGCCCGGAGCGAGGCCCGTGGTGCGGGCCCGAGACGTGAGGCCCCGAAGCGCCGCGGCGGGGATGACAGCCGCCGTGAGGCCCCGGGTCGCGGCAGGGGTTCCACCCGAGGGACGGACGAGCGTGGCTCCGCCCGTGGCGCGGGCCCGAGACGCGAGGCCTCGGAGGGCCGGGGGAGGGACGGCAGCCGCCGTGAGGCCCCGGGTCGTGGCAGGGGTTCCGCCCGAGCGACGGACGAGCGTGGCTCCGCCCGTGGCGCGGCACCTCGTCGCGGGAGGGAGGAGGCCCCGCGCGGGGAGCGCGCATTCGACCGGGAAGGCTCTCGTCGGGGGCCGCCCGCGCGCCGCGGTGAAGGCGGGCGTGGTCGGGACACGGCCCGTGGAGCGAGGGATGAAGGCGGGAGGAGCTCCGGCCAGGGCAGAGGCGGGCCTCGTGGCTCGGCGCGCCCGGGTGGCAAGGGGGGCGGGCGCGGGGGTAGTGCTCCACGTGGGGGCCCCTCCTCGCGAGGCCGTAGCGGCGGGGGACGTCGGGGCCGGTAGGCGAGAGCGCCACTCACCCGAGGCCCGTCCTGGAGCGCACCCCAGGGCGGGCCTTCGTGCGTTCTACCGCACCCGTTCGATGCGCTGCTTGCGCCCCTTGATGCGGCCGTCGCGCAGCCGCTGGAGTGCCACGTTCACGAGGCGCTTGGAGACGGCGACGTAGGCGAGATGGTCGTGGATTTCGATCTTCCCGACGTCGGAGGCACTCAGCCCGCCGGCCTCTCCCGTCAACGCACCGAGGATGTCACCCGGCCTCATCTTGTCCTTGCGTCCGGCGAAGATGAGGAGCGTCTCCCAGGTCGACTCCAGTGACGCCCCACGGGTTGCCGCCGGGGGCAGCGTCTCCACGCTCGCGCGCTCCAGCTGCACCTTGGTGTCGTGCTCGATGTTCTCGACCTTGTGCTCGTCTGCCGGGGTGACGAGGGAAATGGCGAGACCCCTTCTTCCCGCGCGCCCCGTGCGACCGATGCGGTGCACGTAGGGCTCGGACTGCGAGGGCAGATCGAAGTTGATGACGGCATCGAGGGCCTCGACGTCGATGCCACGGCCCGCCACGTCCGTGGCGATGAGGACGCGGATGCTGTGATTGCGGAACTTCGCCATGACGCGGTCGCGCTCAATCTGCTCCAGGTCTCCCTGGAGACCGTCCGCGCTCACCCCGGCCGCGATCAGTGCCCGCGTCAGCTCGACCACCGTCGCCTTGAGGTTGCAGAACACGATGGCGGAGGCCGGCTGGTACTGCCGCAGGATGCGCAGCAGGAGCGCCGTCTTCTCCTCGGGCGCGCAGGGGTAGCAGAGCTGCTGGATGTCGGGAGCCGCTTCTTCCTCCACGACCGTCACGCGCGTGGGCTGCTTCTGGAAGGCGCGGCTCAGCGCCTCGATGTCCGGGGGGAACGTCGCCGAGAAGAGCACGGTCTGGCGCGTCGGAGGGGTCGCGCCGAGGATGCGCTCCATGTCCTCGCGGAAGCCCATGTCGAGCATGCGATCGGCCTCATCGAGCACCACGGTGGCGAGCTGACGCGTGTCGAGTGCCTCGCGCTGGAGGAGGTCCAGGATGCGGCCGGGAGTCCCGACGGCGACGTGGGCGCCTTTCTCGAGCGCGTTCACCTGGGGCCGGACCGGTTGGCCCCCCGCGAGCACGAGGACCTGGAGTCCGGGCAACCGCCGACCCAACCGGCGGAGCTCTCCGGCCACCTGGGCACAGAGCTCTCGCGTCGGGCAGAGCACGAGCGCCTGGATTCGCCGGTGCTGGAGTTGAATCTTTTCCAGGATGGGAAGCGAGAAGGCCGCGGTCTTCCCGCTTCCCGTCTTCGCCTGGCCGACGAGATCCTTGCCCTTCAACAGCACGGGAATGCTCTGGGCCTGGATGGGCGTGACGGTCCGGAACTCCAACTCCTCGAGGACCTGCAGCAGCGGCGGTGAAAGAGCGAGCGCGGAAAAATCCATCAGGGCCTCGATTGAACGGAGGCGCGGGAGGTGCCTCGGTGTCTCTGCTGCCCCTTGTAACAGCCCATGGAAGGGGGACAAGGGCAGCCTTGCGACTCCACCCTGTGGCGGCTTAGATAGAGGAGCGATCTCCCGAGCCCGGCCGGGTGCACGGGAGTCGCTGTCTGAGGGGGAATCACTCACATGTCATATTGCAATTGGAGCAGGCGAGCCGCGCTCACGGTGACGCTGCTGGCACTGGGCGTGCTCGCGGCCTGTGGTGGCGAGAACGAGACGCGGACCGCGCGGGCCGAGCTGACCGTCATGCTGCCGCAGGCGCTCGCGAGCACCGACGTGGTGCGTGTCCACGTCGAGGTCTCCGGGCCCGGTATCTCGTTGCCCATGTCGGCCGAGCTCTCCCAGAGTGGGGGCTCATGGCAGGGCACGATCGCCAACATCCCGGCGGGCGTGGAGCGGACCTTCGTCGCCACGGCCTTCGATTCGACCGCGAAGCCCCTCTACAAGGGCCAGGCGGGCCCCGTGTCCATCGAGCCGGGCCGGACGGCGAGCGTCGCCATCCTGCTGCAGCAGCTGGAGGTGCCGCCGCCCTTCGAGAACGAGGCGCCGCGCATCGACTCCGTGGTGGTCTCCTCCAACCCGGTGGAGCCGGGTGGGACGGTGATGCTGACGGCCACCGCGCGTGACGCCAACACCGGAGACACCCTGCGCTACCTCTGGAGCGCCACCGCGGGCACCTTCAGCGCGCCCACGTCGGCGGTGACCTCCTGGACGGCGCCCTCCTCCGAGGGCTCGCAGCGCATCCAGTTGGAGGTGGTGGACTCGAAGGGGGCGAGCGCCACCCTGAGCATCAACATCGGCGTGGTGAGCCCGGGCTCCGTCGGGGGCGCCGTGGTGACCGCCGGCTTCAACACCTGGCCGACCATCACCTCGATGAATGGCGTTCCGTCCGTCCTGGTGCTCGGGGGTGTTGCGCGGCTGAGCGCCTCGGTCACGGATGTGGACGGCGATGCCCTGCTCTTCTCCTGGGGCTCCGACTGTGTGGGCCGCTTCGATGATGCGACCTTGGCCAGCCCCACCTTCATCCTGGGCGCCCTGCCGGCCACCGGCCGCTGCGCCTTCCGTTTGCAAGTCTCGGACGGGCGGGGAGGCCGGCACCTGGGCTCGCTCATCCTCCATGCTGGCACCGGGGCCCCTTCGGGCAGCGCTCCCCAGATCGATGGCACCTGGCAGACCCACCTGGAGGCCCCCGGGGGCGAGCTGGTGACGATGGGCGTCTTCGCGCATGACCCGGAGGGCACGCCCCTGCGCTACTCCTGGACGGCGAGCGTGGGCGACTTCATGTGGGGTCCTCGTGACAGCGCCACCTATACCGAGCGGTACCTGCGGCTGCCCGGCTGCTTCAGCGGGCCGGTGCTCGTCACCGCCTCCATCCAGGACGCGACCGGCAACACGGTGAGCCAACTGTTCTCCATCGCCGCGCGCCCGGGCTCCGAGTGCGCCCCGACGATGGTGACGGGGGAGTACGGCGCCCTCAACGTCCAGCCCGATGGCTCCATCATTCCCTCGCCGTACATCCTGTCCTTCTCCGATGTGGGTGCCTGGGTTCCCGAGGGCTCGGGCTACGTCTGGCGTGCAGGCACCGGCCATGACCATGGCACCTTCGTCATCCCCGATGTGCCGGAAGGCTCGCCCTATCTCCTCCGCCTCGAGAACAGATACATCTGGACCGACAAGCGCGTCCTCGACCTCAACCGGGCCTTGTTGGGCCGTCCGCAGGAGGTGCTCGAGCCCGAGGGAACGCAGCTCGAGCTGCAGCTCGAGGGGCTCTCCCCCTGGCAGGCCCAGGATGACCTGCAATTCCACTCGGCGACCGCGGGCCTCGGCTACATCTCCACGTCCGGCTGTGGCCTGACGGACTTCCCCCTTCCCGCCGAGGGCGGCACGGGCAGCTCGGGCAGCATCGACTACGCCGCGTTCACGGGGGGGTGCGCCAACCAGCCCTTCCGGCTCGACTCGACCCAGGACACCCTCTACGTCACCCAGCTCGCCAGCCGCACCGACACGGTCACGGGCATCGAGTACCAGGAGACGCGCCGGAGCCTCCGGTTCTCCGGTCCGGCGCGCACCTCCACGGGCTCCATCCTGCTGCAGGGGACGATGGAGGCCCTGCCCACCTCCACGCAGACCCTGGACATTCGCGGCTCCGAGTTCGAGAGCCTGGCGCTCGCCGCCCACCCCACCGCGACGCTGACGAGCAAGCACGTGGGGATCGACCCCTTGCTGGGCTACTCCGAGTTTGGCGCCTACGCGGGCTCTCCGGATCTCGCCGTCGCCTTCGTCCGGACGCCGGGTGGGGGGGACTTCACCCCGGTCTTCGAGTTCAGCAACCCGTACCCGCGAGACTGGCCCCTGTTCGTCTACACCCAGGCGAGCGCCTCGGTCCGCTACTCCATCGAGCTGCCGGATGGGAGCACCTCCTCGTCCCGAGCGTTCTCGTCCTACGTGCTCGCCATGGAGCCGTGGGAGGTGGCCGCGACGCGTCCGATCCACCCGAAGGTGGGCCCGGCCCGGGAGCTGCGGCTCAACGGCCTGGACGCGACCGGGAAGCTGACGGGAGTGGGGACGACGCCGCTGGTGAGCTGGACGCCGCCGACCCTGGGCGTGCCGACCCACTACCAGCTGCGCCTGTACCGCCTCTATACGGCGCCCGGCAGCAGCTTCCTCTCGCGGCAGCTCGTCACGTACCTCTACACGCCCCAGACGCAGCTTCGCCTGCCTCCCGAGCTCCTCCTGCCGGGTGAGAACTACTACCTCCAGGTGAGCTCGTACTACCGGCCGGGAACGGACCCGAGCAATCCCTACCGGTCCTCGGTGACGAACCACGTCGCGCAGGCGTTCACGGGCGTCTTCAAGCCCTGAGCCCTTCGGGGAGGGCCCGACACCCTTCCCGAGGCAGGCCGAGGAAAAAGGGCGGCGGGTCCGAAGCCCGCCGCCTCCACTCCGGCCCAATCCAAACTCTCCGGAGCTCGGGCTGTCCGTACTGCTGCCGCGTCTCCCCGGTTGAGCGCTCCTTGACGGCCGGGAGGGTGCTCCACATGAGACCAAACCAAGCCCTTGCGGCCCTTGCAGCACCCGCCACGATCCCTGCTGAGCCGGCGGCCTTGGAATCTGTCAGAGGCAGGGTGGCTCAAGAGGAGTTGTTAACATCCTCAAGATGCCCGCCAGTATGCCAATTCTCCTGGGATACACCTCAACCGAAATGCTCCAGGAAGGGGCCTCGACCGTCATCTACCGCGCGTTGAGGGAGCGGGATGGGCAGCCGGTCATGCTCAAGATGCCCCGCTCGGAGCATCCGCCCGCCGGGATCTCGAGCGGCTGAAGAGCGAGTACGAAATCGGGAAGAAGGTGGGGGACTGGCGGCGGTGAACCGTACGACCTGGAGCGCAGCCGGGATCGGCTGATCCTGGTGCTGGAGGACTTTGGCGGCCGTTCCCTCTAGCTCAACTCCTCGGCGCGCCCATGGAGGTCGGGCGCTTTCTCGAGCTCGCCATCCGAATCACCCGAGGCGCTCGCCGAGGTCCATCGGCGCGGCGTCGTGCACAGGGACCTCAAGCCCCAGAACATCCTCGTCCACCCCGGCACCGGCGAGGTGAAGCTCACCGGACTTCGGGCATCGCCTCCCTCCTCCCCCGCGAACATCGGCGGCGCGCAACCGCTCGAGCTCATCGAGGGCACCCTCGCCTACATGTCTCCCGAGCAGACCGGCCGGATGAACCGGGCCGTCGACTACCGCACCGACCTCTACTCGCTCGGGGTCACCTTCTACGAGATGCTGACCGGCACCCTGCCCTTCCAGGCCAGCGATCCCGCTGGGATGGGTGCACTGCCACATCGCCCGGCCGCCGCCGAGTCCGCTCCGACATCGTCCCCGCGGTTCCCGAGGCGCTCTCCCGCGATCGTCCTGAAAGCTGCTGGCCAAGACGGCCGAGGATCGCTACCAGAGCGCGCTCGGCCTGAAGTACGACCTCGAGACGGTGCCTCGCGCAGTGGGAGGCGCACGGGCACCATCGCGCCCTTTCCGCTCGGCGCGCATGACGTCTCGGATCGGCTCCAGATCCCGCAGAAGCTCTACGGCCGCGAGAACGGAGATCGCCGCCCTGCTGGACGCCTTCGAGCGGGTCGTCTCCAGCGGGGCCCCCGGAGCTCATGCTCGTCTCCGGCTACTCCGGCATCGGCAAGTCCTCGCTGGTCCGCGAGCTGCACAAGCCCGTCGTGACGGGCGCGGGGCTCTTCCTCTCGGGCAAGTTCGATCAGTACAAGCGTGACATGCCCTACGCCACGCTCGTGCAGGCCTTCCGCGAGCTCATGCAGCATCTCCTCGCCGAGAGCGAAGAGCGGATCGCCGCCTGGAGAGCGGCGGCTCCTGGACGCCGTGGGGCTCAACGGACAGCTCATCATCGACATCGTCCCCGAGCTCGAGCTCATCATCGGCAAGCAGCCGCCCGCTCCGGAGCTGCCGCCGCTCGAGGCGCAGAACCGCTTCCACCTGGTCTTCCAGCAGTTCCTCGGGGTGTTCGCCACGGACGGAGCACCCCCTGGTCCTGTTCCTCGACGATCTCCAGTGGGCCGATACGGCCAGCCTGCGGCTGCTCGAGCACCTGCATCGACCGCACCCGGATACCCGTACCTCCTCCTGATCGGCGCCTACCGGGACAACGAGGTCAGCCCCTCGCATCCCTTGATGCTGACCCTGGGCGATCCGCAAGACGAGGGCGGTCGTGACGCGGCTCGTCCTCTGCACCGCTCTCCGTCGAGGACCTCGACCGGCTCGTCGCCGACACCCTGCACCAGGAGCCACGCCAGCCCAACCGCTGGCCCGGCTGGTCCACGAGAAGACCCAGGGCAATCCCTTCTTCGTCATCCAGTTCCTGACGATGCTCTATCAGGAGGGGCTGGTGGAGTTCGATCGGACGGCGGGAGCGTGGCACCTGGGACATCACCCGAATCCGAGCCAAGAGCCATACGGACAACGTCGTCGAGCTGATGGTGAAGAGACTCGAGCGCCTCGCGGTTCCGACCCGGAACGCGCTGATGCTCGCCGCCAGTGTCGGTGGCCGCATCGAGGCCAGGCTGCTCGCGATGATTCGTGACAAGCCGGAGGAGGAGATCCACCAGGAGGTATGGGAAGCAGTCCGGGAAGGACTGATGCTGCGCATCGGGGACACCTACCGATTCCTTCACGACCGTGTCCAGCAGGCGGCCTATTCCCTGCTCCCCGAGGACCAACGAAGCGAGGTGCACCTGCGAAACGGCCGCCTCCTCCTGGCCCACCTCCCGCCAGCGGAGGTCGAGGAGCGGATCTTCGACGTCGTGAATCAGCTCAACCTCGGTGCCCCCGCCGCCGTCTCCCCCGAGGAGAAGGAGCGGATCGCGGGCCTCGATCTCCTGGCCGGGAGGAAGGCCAAGGCCTCCACCGCATACCGCTCCGCCGTCAAGTACCTGTCCGTCGGCATGACGCTGCTCACCGAGCGCTGCTGGGAAGATCAGTACGCCCTGGCGTATGCGCTGCACTACGAGCTGGCCGAATGCGAGTACCTCAGCGGCGGCACCGAAGAAGCGGAGCGGCTGCTCACCGGGGTCCTCGAACGGGCCAGGACGCGGGTCGACAAGGCCGCGGCCTATCGCATCCTGGTCGAGCTCCATGTCACGAAATCGGAGAACGAAAGAGCAGTCGAAGCCGCCCTGGAATGCCTCGAGCTCTTCGGCATCCACATGTCGCCCCACCCCAGCTGGAGCGAGGTCGAGGCGGAGTACGAGAAGATCTGGACGAACCTGGGCAGCCGTCGCATCGAGGAGCTCATCGACCTCCCCCTCGCGACGGACCCGGAGATCCAAGCCACCATGAGGGTGCTGTCGGTCCTGTTCTCCCCGGCTTCCTACACGGACCGCAACCTGTACTACCTCCACCTGTGCCACATGGTGAACCTCAGTCTCCGCCATGGCACCACCGACGCCACTCCTCCCGGCTATGCCTCGTTCGGCCTCATCCTCGGACCCGTCTTCCTCCGCTACCAGGACGGCTACCGCTTCGGGAGGCTGGCCTGCGACCTCGTCGAGAAGCACCACTTCCTCGCCTGCGCGGCCAAGGTCCATCTCTTCATGGAGCTGCTCTCCTTTTGGAACCGGCCACTCCCGGAGGCGCTCGACCACATCAAGACCGCATTTCAGATAGGCAACGAGACGGGTGATCTCGCCGTCTCCTGTTACTGCAGCAATCACATCATCACGGATCTGCTCACCCAGGGAGTCCCACTGAGCGAGGTCTACCGCGAGTCCGAGATGCGGCTGGACTACGCGCGCAAGGCCAGGTTCCAGAGTGTCGTCGACGTCATCGACAGCATTCAATGCTTCATCCGGAACATGCGAGGCCTCACCCGGACCTTCTCGACCTTCACCGACGAGAGGCTGGACCAGGAGGAATTGGAGGCCCGGCTGAGCGAGAACCGGACGACCACGGCGAGCTGCTGGTACTACATCCTCCAGCTGCAGGCCCGCTTCATGTCTGGAGATTACGAGGAGGCCATCGCCGCTGCGTCGCGCGCACGGGAGCTCCTGTGGTCATCGGTGGCCCACCCCCAGCTCCACGACTACTACTATTTTTACGCACTCACCCTGGCCGCCATCCATGACAAGGCTCCACCCGATGAGCGTGCGAGCCAGCTGGAGACACTCGCCACCCATCAGCGGCAGCTCCAGGAGTGGGCGAGCAACTGCCCGGAGACCTTCTTCAACACCCATGCGCTGGTCTCCGCGGAGATCGCTCGCCTCCTCGGTAGAGATCAGGAGGCGATGCACCTGTATGAGGATGCGATCCGGTCAGCGCGGGAAAATGGCTTCGTCCAGAACGAGGGCATCTCCTACGAGCTGGCCGCCCGGTTCTACCTCCAGCGGGGATTCGAGTCCTTCGCCCATACCTATCTCCGGAAGGCCCGCGCCTGCTACGAGCGCTGGGGAGCCGACGGGAAGGTCCGGCAGCTCGACGAGCGCTACCCGGACCTGCTGGAACGGCCCGTGATCCCCATGACCGCCACGGTCATGGCGCGCCCGGAGCAACTGGACCTGCTCTCGGTGATGAAGGCTTCGCAGGCCATCTCCGGTGAGATCGTCCTGGAGAGGCTTCTTGAGACCCTGATGCGCGTCCTCATCGAGCACGCCGGCGCCCAGACGGGCATCCTGATGCTGCGCCGGGGAGAGGAGCTGTCCATCAGCGCCGAGGCGTGGCTCGAGAGAGGGGAGGTCGTGGTCCGGCTCTTCCCTCCGGCATCCTCGGCTCGGGCTCCGCCCCAAGCCATCATCAACTACGTGAAGCGGACCCGAGAGCGGGTCATCCTGGGGGAAGCGTCCGCCCCGGGGCTGTTTGGCTCGGACGACCCCGCCGCTTCGAGGAGGCCCCGCTCCGCTCTGGGCCTGCCCATCTTGAGGCAGGGCGAGCTGGTGGCGATCCTGTACCTGGAGAACGACCTGGCGAAGAACGCCTTCTCCGCGGACCGGGTGGCGACGCTCGAGCTCCTGGCGTCCCAGGCAGCCATCTCCCTCGAGAATGCCAGGCTCTATTCCGAGGTGAAGGAGGAGATCCGGGAACGCAAGCAGGCGGAGGCGGCCGCCTCGGAGCGGGCGGCGGCGCTGGCCCGCTCGGAGCAAGCGCTCCACGCCAAGGGCCAGCTCCTCCAGTCCATTGTCACGAGCATGGGCGATGGCGTCGCGGTGGCGGACGAACGCGGACGGCTCGTGCTCATCAACCCGGCAGCGGAACAGATCGTGGGAATCGGTCTGACGGACATCCCCTTCGAGCAATGGGCGGACCGCTACGGCCTCTACCTGCACGACCAGGTCACCCTCCATCCACCCGAGGAGCTGCCGCTCGCCCGGGCCATCCGGGGCGAGGCCGTGGACAGGGTGGAGCTCTTCATGCGCCACCCCGCGAGGCCGGCGGGGGTATGGCTGCTCGTGACCGCCCGCCCGCTCAAGGACGACCTCGGCACCATCCGAGGAGGGGTCGCCGTCTTCAGGGACATGACCGACGTCAAGAAGGCGGAGGAGACGCTGCGCAGAAGCCAGCGCCAGCTCCAATCGATCATCGACAACACCCCCGCGCTCGTCTCCATCAAGGACGCCCAGGGGCGCTTTCTCCTGATCAACCGGCGCTTCGAGAACCTCTTCGGGGTCACAGCGGAACAGCTCATCGGCAAGACCGACGCCGATGTCTTCCCGAAAGAGCTGGCGGAGGAATTCCGGACCCATGATCTCGAAGTGCTCGAGTCAGGCAGATCGCTCGAATGGGAGGAGGCGATGCCCCACGACGACGGCCCGCACACATACCTCTCCGTCAAATTTCCCCTCGGAGACGCGGCCCTGCCCTCCTACTCGCTCTGCAGCATCTCCACGGACATCACCGAGCGCAAACGGATGGAAATGGCGGAGAGCTTCCTGGCCAAGGCCAGCCGGGAGCTGGTGACCTCGCTCGACTACGAGACCACGTTCCAGAATGTCGTCGAGCGCACGGTCCCCTTGCTGGCGGACCTGTGCATCATCTTCGCGCTCCACGAGGACGGGCAGCTCCACCCGGTGGCGGTGTCCGATGTCCTCCCGTCTCGAGCCGAGCACGTGCGCGAGTTCCTCCAGCGCCACCCGCTGGACGTCAGCGTCTCAACGGTCCCGTACCGGGTGAGCCGCACCGGCCAGCCGGAGCTCTCCTCGGAGATGCCCGGGTTCTTGGGACAGCCCATCCCGGAGGAGGTGCAGTGGGATGCACTGAGGGAGCTGGAGGGGAGACCGTCCATGTACGTGCCGCTCTGGGCCAGGGGGCGCTGCCTCGGCGTACTGTCGCTCTTCTCCACGAAGCCGGGCCGTGGATATGGCCCAGCCGACCTGGCACTGGTGGAGGAACTGGGACGCCGGGCGGCATTCGCCATCGACAATGCCCTGCTCTACCGCGAAGCCCAGGAGTCCATTCGCGTGAGGGACGAATTCCTGTCAATCGCCTCGCACGAGCTCAAGACGCCCCTCACCTCCATGAAACTGCGCGCCCGGCAAGTGGCGCTCTCCCTCGCACGCCATCCGCTGGGACCGCAGCTCGGCGGCAAGGTCTCGAGCATGATCGAGACCTTCAGTGACCAGATACAGCGGTTGGCGCAACTGGTCGATCAGCTCCTCGACGTCTCCCGTATCAACACGGGGCGGCTCGAGCTGCACCTGGAGCAGGTGGACCTCGCCGCCGTCGCGTGGGGGGTCGCGGACCGGCTCTCCGAGCAGCTCAAGAAAGCCGGTTGCATTCTCGAGCTGGAGCACGAGGGCCCGGTGGTCGGAGAGTGGGACAGGCTTCGCCTCGAGCAGGTCGTGATGAACCTGCTGACGAATGCCATGAAGTACGGAGCGAATCGCCCCATCCGAATGAAGGTGTGCAGTGAGGGAGAAAAGGCGAGGCTGCTGGTCGAAGACTGCGGGATAGGCATTCCCAAAGAGGATCAGGCGAGGATCTTCGAGCGCTTCGAGCGCGCGGCCTCGCACAATTACGGCGGACTCGGCCTCGGGCTCTTCATCGTGCGGCAGATCGTCCAGGCGCACGTCGGACGAATCTGGGTGGAAAGCGAGCCCGGGAAGGGGACGACTTTCTTCGTCGAGCTCCCTCGAGCCACGCTCCACGCTCCGGCTGCTTCGAAGCAGGCCTGATTCTGGCCTGTGCGACCGCGCGTTCGTCGCGAGGCCGTTCCACCTACCGGGTGGCGCTCTTCACGTAGTCCTGGAGCCAGCGCTTGTTCACACGCGTGCGCATGTCGAGCTTCGCGTTGGCATTCTGCTCGGCGGACTCGTACTTCTGCTGGATCTGCCCGTCACCGACGAGGAAGCCGTTCGCGTACACCACGGTCTGATCCGTGCCCAGCTTCAGGGCTTCCTCGGGCGAGCCGACCTTGAGGTTGTGCACCTTCCCGGAGAACGACTCGCGGGTGACGCTCACCAGTTGGCTGATGCCGGTCTGGGTCTGGACCTTGTCGCCCACCCTCAGCTTCCGGGCCTGCACCATGCCCCGGTCCACCGTGGCGATGGGATGCATCTCCGTCATCAGCAGGTCCCGCCCGGCTTTGTCCTTGATGCGAACCATGGGAACGGTCTCGAAGCCCTTGGCGATGTCCGTCACGGTGAGCGCCTGGGTGCCCGAGTGGAAGGGGTTGAAGATCTTGTCTCCGATCTTGATGGACTCGATGGCCACCAGACGGCCGTCGGCCAGTTGCACCTTCGTGCCCTCGGCGAGGCAGCTGTTCGTCATGGTCATGCACGGCAGCTGGTAGTCCGTGGCCTGTGAGTCGGGGTCGTTGCTCACGACGATGGGACGAGGCGGGAGCTCAACGGCCCCCTGCTTCATCGGAATGCCCAAGATCATGGTGAGAAACAGCTGGTCCTGGACCTGCCTGCAGCTCGAGTCGAAGAGCGCTGCGTCCGCCCCCGTGAGATTCCAGCTCAGCGTCTTGCCTCCATCGGAGAGCGTGACGTGCTGCCAGAAGTTCTGCATCGGGGTGTGCAGGGCATTGGAGCTGTCCACGTCGCAGCCGCCGCCCACGTTGGCCAGCACGACCTTGATATCTCCCGGGGGCGTGACGGTTCCATTCTGGTACTGCGCAATCCTGGCGGCATCGAAGACGCAATTGGGGTTGTTGAAGGAGATGCCGATGGAGCCGCCCAGGGGGATTTTCAACGCCGTCGGGGTTCCGGTCAGGTCGTAGTCGCAATCACCCGTCCAGGTCCGGTTCAGGCAGATGTCCACGCACTGTCCGCCCGTCGTGTTCACGGGGTCGGTGATGTTCAGTGTGGACAGGTCGAACTGGCACTTCCTGTTGTTTTCGCGGACGATGTAAGTCTCCCGCAGGCCGCTGGCCGAGTCCGTCAAGGCGAGCGAGTCCACCTCGTAGTCCAGCGCGCCGGTCAGGGTGACGTCTCCGATCGCAGCCGACTTCGCGATGGAGCCATTGAACTTCTCGGCATAACCCATCACCCCGAGAGGAGTGCCGTTGTTGTCCCAGGCGGCACTGTCGATATAGAGGTAGCTGGCCACGCCGGGGTAGGTGACAAGGGCGTTGGCCTCCATGAACGGGCTGCTCTCGGTGAGGAAGTTGCTCGAGTTGATGAAGTGCTGCTCCTTCCGCCCGGTTGCGAAAGCCAGTGTGCTCTCCGTGGTGCGCTGATGCCGTTGATCGGCAGCGCGCCGCTGGTTGATGAGATCGAAGAGACGGGGCGCCGTCTGCGGCGTCTTCCCGGCCATCTTCATGCGGGCGAGCACGAACCGGAACACCTGTGGGTCCGAGTAGTCGAGGCTCGTGGCGACGTCCGGCTTCACCATGCTCCGGACGTGCCTGCGATCCTCGTGATACGTCTTCAGCTCGGCCAGGGACAACGCACCGGGACGAGCCGCCCCCGAGAACTCGGACTGCGTCCAGTCGATCTGGCCGTTCTGTCCGCCAACCGACAGCGCGCTCGCGGTGAGCGGCCCCATGAGCCCCACAAGCAGACTCCCCCAGAGCGTCTTCCGCAGCATGGATGGTGACTTCGATACGTTCACACGTATTGACATGAATCAGTTCTCCTTGCATCGATTGCTGTGGTTGGTACGACGGCATGCCACTCGAAGAGGGCACACCATGCTCAGCAAGACACATGCCCCCGCGTGGCCGAGGGGCCGCGGGGGAAGTGTCAGAGGAGTCGTGCCGGGACCGCGCCCCTGACGAGCCGTCTGACACCTCGTGGACGTGTCGGTTGACGCGTCAATTGACGTGTCAGTGGACGCATCGGTGGAGAGGTTGCCCCAGTGAAGGTGTCCCAGTGAAGGTGTCAAACGACTCGTAGGGCGCGAGAACCCGGGTGCCAGGGGCGAGGAACCCCGCGCCACTCACTGCCCGAGCGACTGGGGTGGCGGCTTCGCGCTGAAGGCGGGCACGTAGCACTCCCCCTGGTACTCGTAGAGCACGTCCGGGCATGGGGCCTTCAGCTTATGTCCACCTCGGCGTAGCGGGTGCAGGGAGGGCGCTTCTGCCCTTTGAAGGGCTCGCGCGGCAGCGGACGGGCGATCACGGGTTCCGCGTATAGGCCTGGGAAGGTGTCAGGCACCTCGTACGGCACTAAAGTCGACCTCCCCCCGCGCCTGGGAGCCTACATGTCCGAGATATTCGAGCAGATCTCGTCGTTGGATTCACTGTCCATGATGTGCACCGAGGAGCCCGAGCAACTGGATACTTCGTGGGAGATTCTCGAGAACACCAGGAGGGCACTCAAGGACCTCTCCAAGCTCGACGAGGACGAGGACCGCAAGCTCTCGGAGATTCATTCCAGACACCTGGCCATCCTCAAGCGTCTGCTTGGCATCAAGGACCTGTCCGACATTCGATTCACCATGATGAAGCGGGCCCAATCCGGCACCTTCAAGAAGGTGCTCACCGTCAACGAGCCCTCGCGACAGCTCGACCAGGGCAAGGGGCTCACGAGCGGGAAGACCAAGATGTATGCCGAATGGCAGGCACGCCCCTACCAGGTCGAGCTGTCCGGGGGCCGGTTCTGCAAGCGCGCCTCGAACGGGCGTCCGCGCCCCTTCAGCACCCTGGGCATGGAGTCCCACGGCAAGGCCCACTTCGGCGCCTTCGTCCTCGATCTCAAGAGGCGGCTGTATGTCTTCAACCACCTGGACAAGAGCGACCATGTGGCCCACTCCACTTTCGTGCGCGGCGGGCCGGTGCTGGCCGCAGGCGAGATCCGCATCCTCGATGGCCGGCTGATGGCCATCACCAGCCACAGCGGCCACTATCGGCCCGACGCCGACGCCATCCATGACACCCTGAGCTACTTCCAAAGCCAGGGCATCTCCCTTGTGGGGGCCGTGACCTTCTTCGTCGTCGACCCCAAGGTCGGCCTCCAACCGCTCTCGGGAAAGAACCTTCCCTGGGTGCTCTTGTCCAGCGTGGCAACGTTCAGCATCGTCAAGGAGCTGGCCAATGACGAGAAGGACCTCCACACCGAAGAGGGACTCGACCTGCTGAAGAAGCGCACCCTCGAACAGGAGCTGTCGTCCAAGTTCGTCTACGGCGCCGCGGCCTTCGTGAAGGCCGTGAGGAAGGCGCGGGAGAAGGCGAGGCAGGAGCTGGAGGAGTTCTTTCAATAGGCCGCGCCTCGCTCCCCAAAGTGGGGGAGAAGGTAGGGCCGGAGGAGGAGAGCCCACCCAGGAAGGCGCCGCCCGCCGAGAGGGGCCACTCGGTGCACCTCTCCACCAGCCCCTCTTTCACCCCATGGGCCAGCACGTAGCGCCAGCGAGGGTGTCAAAGAACTCGAGCAGCCGACGAAGCAACCGACCGCCTCGAGGCGCTCACGAAGCGGATGGGCAAGGGGAACTGCATGCGCAATCGCCGCCCTCGCGAGTAGCCCGGAACAGGGGCAAGCACATGGCTTCTGCAGCACTCCGACCCGTGGGGAATCGTCAGGTTGATGCACCAACGCGTGACGCGAACAGAGCGAACTTCTTGCTGTGACCCTCGCGACGGCACCAGTCCTCGATGACGTTCAGATCCACCTCATTCGGCCGTGCGTGGAAGACGGCGATCGCCTGTTCCAGGCCGCTGAAGTCGTTCCAGAAGAGATACGACGCGAGTCGGTCACGGCATGAGTCGGTGGGCGACAGCACGTACAGCACCTCGTCGCCACGACGGACGGTGCTCCAGTTCGTGATCAAGTCGTCACCCACCGCCAGCGGCCCGTTCGGGAACTCCAAGAGGAAGTGCGAGCGTGGGTGACGGTAGAAGTCTCCCTTCCTGGCGAAGCCGAGCGAAACCAGCGCCGCTTCGCCTTCCTTTCCATGGAGGGTGATCACGAAGTCGAGGTCGCCCGACTGGTACGCGTCCGGCGCGTAGTAGGTCGCCGCGCTTCCGCCAGTGAGCACTGCGTGGAAGCCCTTGCGATCCAGTGCCGTGCACACGGCGAAGGCAACGTCGGTGAGCGACGACGTGGGCCCGATCACAAGAGCCCCGGCTTACCGGCGCGGCGCGGACGGCGCCGTCGCGCGGCGAGCTTGGCCTGAAGATCCACGTCGTGCTCTCCGAGCTTCCAAAGCAGCTCGCTGAGTTCGGCGTGCGCGAAGTATCGAGGGTTCAGCGCGACCGTACGAGTTCGCCCCATCAACCGACTGACGATGATCGCTTCCCGTTCGAGCGGCACCAGAATGGATTGGACGGTGTATGGGCGTACGCCGAGCAGAGCCGCGAGTTCGCTGGGATAGGTTTCTTCGAGCAAACGGATGGCGACGAGCACCGCCGTCCTGGTCGAAGTACCAAAGAGCTGAGACCTCTGGTCGAGCACGACGTAATTCTACCAATAATCTTGGCTATTTCGCCAAGAATCTTGGTGATATAGCCAGCATTTCTGGTAACGTGGCCAAGTAAATTGGTCATGACCTGAGGCATCCCCTCATTTAGCGAGCTGGCGAGGAGGGGTTGGTAGGCCGTCTGGTCCGACTCATCCGCTGAGCCTGCCCCAGGTGGCCAAGGAGCTGGACCTGCCCGGGTCGGCCCTGCGCAACTGGGTGCGCGAGGCCGACGGAGGCTCCGGGCGGCGGGTCCGAAGCCCGCCGCCCTTCTTTTATTCAGGAGCGATGAGTGCTCCCGCCGAGCTGGCTGTTAGTTGCGAGGACCGAACAGCTCCGCGGAGGCCTGGTCGCCGGTGCTGAAGCCACCCACGGACAGCACGCGGCCGTCGTTCAGCAGCGTGGCGGTGTGGTTGTAGCGCACGAGCCCCATGCTGGCGGTGTCGCTCCAGGTGCCCGTGGAGGGGTCATACACCTCGGCCGAGCCGAGGATGCCGTACCACTCGCTGTACCCGCCCGAGACGAGCACCCGACCATCACCGAGCGCTGTGGCGGTGTGGTGGCGGCGGCCCTTGCCCAGGCTGGCGGTGCTGCTCCAGGCGCCGGTGGCCGGGTCGTACACCTCGGCCGAGGCGAGTACGGAGGCGTTCGCGTCATACCCGCCCGAGACGAGCACCCGGCCGTTCTTCAGCACGGTGGCGGTGTGGTAGCGCCGGCCCGTGCTCAGGCTTCCCACGGGGCTCCACGAGCGGGTGGACGGGTCATACACCTCGGCGCTGCTCAGGGGCATGCCGTCAGCCCCCTGGCCTCCTACGACGAGCACCCGGCCGTTGGACAGCGCCACCGTCTGGTGCTGGCTGCGCGCCTGGGACAGGAAGCCCACGGGCGTCCACGCGCCGGTGGCCGGGTCGTACAGCTCGGCCGACGAGAGGGCCCCGGAGGACTCACTGTAACCCCCCGTGACGAGCACCCGGCCATCGCTCAACAGCGTCGCGGTGTGGTCGCGACGGCCCGTGCCCAGGTCCCCGGTGGCGCTCCACGAGCCGGTGGCCGGGTCATACACCTCGGCGCTGGCCAGCGCGTGCGCGTCGTTCTCGCCTCCCGTGACGAGCACCCGACCATCCTTCAGCAGGGTGGCGGTGGGCAGCATGCGCGAGGTGGACGCGGAGCCGGTGAAGCTCCAGGTGCCGGTGGCCGGGTCATACAGCTCGGCCGAGCTGTTGTAGCCGCCGACGACGAGCACCTTGCCCCCGGTCAGCTTCGTGGCCGTGTGGAGGCCGTGCTCCAGGTTCATCCTGCCGGTGGAGGTCCAGACGGGCACCTCGAGGTTCGTCAGGACGAAGTCGTCGATCTGGTGGTAGTTCTGGTCGGCGCCGCTGCCGGCGGAGAACCCGACGCCGTCATAGGTGTAGTTGGGTGTGGCCATCTTGTGGGTGAAGAGCAGCCCGCTGTCGACGTACACGGACACCTCACCGTCGATGAAGCGCACCTTCATCGAGTGCCACACGCCGTCCTCGGTCCGCCGGTCGTTCGCGTAGGCGAGCTTGTCCGAGAAGGTGTAGGTGGTGTTGGAGATGAGCCCGATGTAGCTGCCCGAGGGGTCCCACCCCGCGTTGTAGTAGTTGTCGATGGCGATGCCGTAGCCGGGCTGGGGGGCGTAGGGCGGGTTGAAGCCGAGGAACCCACCGGCGCCGGGCGTGTAGCCGCCCTTCTTGTAGAAGAGGAAGACGAGCCCGTCGGCGCCTCCCTGGTACAGGCCGCCGATCCGGTAGCGGAACGAGGCCTCCCACTTGCGCGTCTTGAGCGGGGTGTTGGCGAACATGGAGATGCCGCCCCCGCCGCCGCCCACCTGGGTCAGGTAGAAGCTCTGCCCCGAGGCATCATGGGCCGCTTGCGGGTCGCCGTTCCGGGTCACCGCCCACTTCTCACTGGTGAACGGGCTGCTGGCGAAGTCATCCGAGAAAAGAGTCGACTGGGCCTGGGCGTTCGACGCACCCAGGAGTCCCCCGACCAGTGCCGCTCCAATCAGTTTCATCTTCATGTGTATTTTCCCCCTCGATCATCGGCCCGGATGGGGCCGCATGTGCGCTCACTGCCCGGGAGCGGACCCTCTGTCCGTTCCTCGGAGCGCAAGCCCTGACGTGCGATGTTCCGCGGCCTGACGTGCGCTGGCGGGAACCGTAGTGAGGGAGGTCTGACAGGCACATCATCAGTACGTGATTCCACTGACGTGGGGGCGGCTCAGCGCGGCTCGAGCCGTGGGTGGTCGAGCGGGTCGATGCGGCCCCAGATGTCGCTCCCAAGTGCTTGACGCCGCGTGACGGGGACGCTCGGATGCGCGCCCATGACCGAGCTGCTCACTCGCGCTGAAGCCTCGAAGTACACCGAAACCTCTCGTCACGCCGACGTGCTCTCCTTCGTCGACGAGCTCTGCCGCCGCTCGAAGCTTGTCCGGCGCGTGGACTTCGGGACGAGCGGTGAAGGCCAGCCCATGGTGGCGCTCATCGTGAGTGACCGCGGCTGCTTCACGCCCGAGCTCGCGCGCAAGCAGAAGAAGGTCATCGTGATGGTGGAGGCCAACATCCACGCCGGTGAGGTCGAGGGCAAGGAGTCCGTGCTCGCGCTCGCGAGGGACCTGACGCTCACGAAGCTCGGGAAGACGCTGCTCGACAAGCTGTGCCTGGTGCTGATTCCGAACTTCAACCCCGATGGCAACGACCGCATCAGCCCGAACAACCGCAAGCTGGACCTGAAGAACCTCGAGGGGCAGGTGAACCCTCCGGGCGGCGTGGGCACGCGCTACACGGGCGAGGGGTGGAACCTCAACCGCGACAGCACGAAGCAGGAGGCGCCCGAGACGCGCTGCATCGCGAAGCTGTATCAGACGTGGTGGCCGCACCTCTTCATCGACTGCCACACCACCGACGGCAGCATCCACGCCTTCGACCTCACCTACGACACGTCGCACTCGAACGAGCCGCTCTTCTCGGAGCTGCGCGCGTTCAACCGCGAGATGCTCGAGCGGGTGGCGAAGGCGGTGAAGAAGCGCCACGACTTCGACAGCTTCTGGTACGGCAACTACAAGGTCGAGGGCGAGCCCCGCTCGGGCTGGCACACCTACCCGGCGCTCCCGCGCTTCGGCAGCCACTACCGCGGGTTGCTCGGGCGGATGGACGTGCTGCTCGAGACCTACAGCTACCTGGACTACAAGCGCCGCTGCGAGGTGATGCGGGCGTGGCTGCTGGAGCTGTTCCGCGACGCGGCCAAGAACGCCAAGGCCTATCGCGCCGCCACCGAGGCCGAGGAGGCACGCATCATCGCGCGCGGCGAGTCGCCGGACGTGCAGACGCTCGTGGGCATCAACTACGGAGTCGCCACGCGCGATGACAAGGGCGCGCTCGTGTTCGAGTACCCGGCCTATGCGAAGCCCGGGGACACGGCCCACCTCCTGGCCTTCGACGAGGCGAGCATCACCGAGCGGCGTTACCCGGGAAAGCGTCGGCGCGCGTATGACGCCCCGCACCACCGGACGTTCGTGCCCACGCAGGCGGTGAGCACGCCGGTGGGGTACCTCGTGCCGGCGGAGCTCGCCACGCGCCTGGAGGGGCACGGCATCCGCTTCGAGCGCGTGGAGGCGCCCCAGCGGTTCACGGTGGACAGCTACCGGGTGGCGCGGCGCGAGGAGACGTTCAGCCCGGACGTGGCGGCGAACGTGCCGCCGCCCGGTGAGGCCGAGGTGCCGCTGAGCCAGAAGCCCAAGCCCGTGCGCTTCGAGACCGTGCTCACGGTGGCCCCCGAGCGCTCCACGCGCGAGTTCCCCGCGGGCACCCTGTACGTCCCCACGGCGCAGCGCGCGGGCACCCTGGCCGTGTACCTGCTCGAGCCGCACTCCGATGACGGCTTCTGCCGCTGGCAGTTCCTCGACGGCGGCATCACGGTGGGAGAGCTCTACCCGGTCCACCGCATGGTGGGCGAGGTCCGCGCGCCGAAGAAGGCCGAGTGACGGTCTCGCGGCCCCTCCTCAGTGGGGGGGGCCGCCTTCCGGAACCACGCCTCTACAGGAGAAGGGGTGTGCCGAGCACCCAGCCCACTTCCGACCGCGGGGCATTCGCGACAGGCAGGGGGCACTCCACTGACTCACAGCGAGCAGGGCGCGGAGGTCTGCACGTTGCCGCTGGTGCGCAGGCGGGGGTCGAGCTGCGCGCGCGCGCAGTTCACCGGGTAGTCCGTCTGGTAGTACACCCAGGTGGTCATGGGCTGGCAGGAGTAGGTCCCATCCAGCGTGTTGTCGCGGAACTCGTTCTGGTACGAGCGGCACTCGGTGGCCAGGGTGCAGTCGGTGCGCTGCGCCGAGTCGCAGAGCCATTCCGAGTACCCATAGGCGCCGGCCCGGGTGATGCGGTTCTGGTTGATGATGTTGTAATTGGAGTAGTCGCGGACGCGGATGGCGTCCCCGGACACGCGCTCGAAGACATTGCGCAGGATGGAGTTTCGATCCGACTTGTGCGCGACGTAGATGGCGTGCAGGGCGGCCGGGCTGGTCGAATTGATGATGTTGTAGAAGTGGTTGTTCTCGATGACGTTGTCGTCCGAGTTCACCAGCCGCACGGCCGCCGTGCTGTATGTATGGCTCGTGGAGCCCGCCCAGCCATTGCCGAGCTGATCGAAGTAGCAGCCGAAGATGCGGTTGCCGCCGTTGTAGCCCGCGAGGTTGTCCCGCTGGCCGTTGAAGCTGATGGCGGTGTTGTAGCGCTGGACGCGGATGTACCAGAAGTGCAGCTTCGAGTGGACGCCGGAGGAATTGCTGAGCGTGAACCACGTGAGCTGCGTGCACGCGCCGCTCGCCGACGAGCAGCCATCGAAGACGGGGCGCACGGCGCTGGTCCCATCGGCCGGCATGAACTTGATCTCATGGCCCGACACGTAGCTCCAGGCCACGCTCTGCCCGTAGTAGGTGCCTGTCCCGATGCGCACCTCGGTGGGGCAGGTGGGGGCCGCGGCCCGGATGATGTCCTGCACCCGGCTCAGGGTGCGCACGGGGCTGCTCGACGTTCGCCCGGTATTGGCGTCATTGCCGCTGGTGGTCATGTAGACGAGGAAGGGTCCGGCCCCACCGTTGGCGCTACACGCCGTGGGATCCGCCAGCGTCGTGAGGGGCTCTTGCGCCAGGCGCACTTCCTCCGGGAGGTCATTGGGTCCACCACAGGCGAGCGCCAGGGCCACGGGCAGCATCAGCCAGGGACGGCGCGAAGGGGTCTCGTGCGAGGGCATGCGGAGCTCCAGGGGGAGTGCGTCAGGCCCGCGAACATACATTCCGAGTACAATGAGAAAAGCGGGAACTTCTAGAACGTGAAGACCCTTACCCCGGGCGACCCTTTTCGAAGCCCGCGTCGGGGTAGTCTGGGCACCCCTTCACGCCAGACCGACGAGGACCCGCGGTGAAACGACTGAGCCTCCGTTGCCTCGCGCTCGTGCTGACGAGCGCGCTGCCCCTGTCCGCCCACGCGCAGTCACCCGCCATGCCGGCGCGGGACGCGGGCACGCCCGAGGAGAAGAAGCCCGAGGAGAAGTGGGACGTGAACGCCCCCGGCTTCCCGGCCACCCAGGTGGACCTCGACGTCACCGAGGGCACCTGGATGAGCGTGGACGTGAGCCCCAAGGGGGATGAGCTCGTCTTCGACCTGCTGGGCGACATCTACGTGCTGCCCCTCAGCGGCGGCGAGGCCCGGGCGCTCACCAGCGGCGTCGCCTGGGACATGCAGCCGCGCTACAGCCCGGACGGGAAGTCCATCGCCTTCACCAGCGACCGGGGCGGCGGGGACAACCTCTGGGTGATGAAGCGCGACGGGAGCGAGCCCACCGCGGTGACGCAGGAGAAGTTCCGGCTGCTCAACAGCCCCGCGTGGTCGCCGGATGGGCAGTTCCTCGTGGCGCGCAAGCACTTCACCTCGCGGCGCTCGCTCGGCGCGGGGGAAATCTGGATGTACCACCGCTCGGGCGGTGAGGGCGTGCAGCTCACCGAGCGCCCCAACGACCAGAAGGACGTGGGCGAGCCCGCGGTCTCCCCGGACGGCCGGTATGTCTATTACAGCCAGGACATCACGCCCGGGAAGACGTTCGAGTACAACAAGGACCCGAACGGCGAAATCTATGTCATCCAGCGGCTGGACCTGGACACGCGGGAGACGGAGCGCTTCGTGACGGGTCCGGGCGGCTCCATCCGTCCGACGCCGTCGCCGGATGGGAAGTCGCTGGCCTTCATCCGCCGGGTGCGCGGCAAGAGCGCGCTGTACGTGGCGGACGTGGCGAGCGGCTCGGAGCGCCCCCTCTACGACGGGCTCGAGCGGGACATGCAGGAGACGTGGGCCATCCACGGCGTGTACCCGACCATCGCCTGGACGCCGGACAACAAGTCGCTGGTGTTCTGGGCGGGCGGCAAGCTGCAGCGCATCGACGTGGCGACGAAGAAGGTGACGCCCATCCCCTTCCGCGTGCGCGGCACCCGCACGATTCACGAGGCGGTGCGCTTCCCGCAGGCCGTGGCACCCGAGAAGTTCCAGGTGAAGATGCTGCGCTGGGTGCAGGTGTCTCCGAAGGGGGACAAGGTCGTGTACCAGGCGCTGGGGCACCTGTACGTGCGCGACCTGCCGAACGGCACGCCCAGGCGGCTGACGAAGCAGACGGAGCACTCGGAGCTGTACCCGTCGTTCTCCCGGGACGGGAAGAGCATCGTCTACACGACGTGGGACGACGAGAAGCTCGGCGCCATCCGCGTGGTGCCGGTGACGGGCGGCGAGGGCAAGGTGGTGAGCACGAAGCCGGGGCACTACGTGGAGCCGGCGTTCTCTCCGGACGGCAAGTCCATCGTGTACCGCGCGATTGGCGGCGGCTACCTGCGCAGCGGGCTCTACAGCCACGAGCAGGGGCTGTTCGTGATGCCGGCGGTGGGCGGCCCGGCGCGCCGGCTGGTGAAGGACGGCGAGCAGCCGCACTTCGGCGCGCGCTCGGAGCGGGTGTACTTCCTGACGGTGGAGCAGCGCGAGAAGGATGACGAGCGGGCGCTGAAGAGCATCCGGCTGGACGGGAGCGAGCCGCGCACGCACCTGACGAGCGACGAGGCGACGGAGTACCGGGTGTCGCCGGACGAGAAGTGGGTGGCGTTCCGGGAGAACTTCAACGCGTTCCTCATGCCGCTGCCGCGCGGGGCGAAGGGGGCGGTGGCGAGCCCCGAGGGCAAGGCGCTGCCGGTGGCGAAGGTGTCGCGCGACGCGGGCGAGTGGCTGCACTGGTCCGGGGACGGCAAGCGGCTGCACTGGGCGTTGGGGCCCGAGCTGTACACGCGCGAGCTGAAGGACAGCTTCCGTTTCCAGGAGGGCGCGCCGGAGAAGCTGCCCGAGGTGCCGGAGAAGGGGCTGGACATCGGCTTCACGGCGAAGACGGACGCGCCGGTGGGCACGGTCGCGCTGGTGGGAGGCCGCGTCATCACCATGAAGGGGGACGAGGTCCTCGAGGACGGCGTGGTGGTGGTGAGGGGCAGCCGCATCGTGGCGGTGGGCCCGAGGGCGAAGGTGGCGGTGCCGGCGGGGGCGAAGGTGGTGGACGTGAGCGGCAAGACGCTGATGCCGGGCATCGTGGACGTGCACTGGCACGGGGCGATGGGGGACGAGGGCATCCTCCCGGAGCAGAACTGGAAGCTGCTCGCCTCGCTGGCGTTCGGCGTGACGACGGTGCACGACCCGTCCAACGACACCGGCAGCATCTTCGCGACGAGCGAGCTGGTGAAGTCGGGTGACATGGTGGGGCCGCGCGTCTTCTCGACGGGCACCATCCTGTACGGCGCGTCGGGGGCGTTCCGCGCGCCGATCGAGACGCTCGACGACGCGCGCTCGCACCTGCGGCGGATGAAGGCCGTGGGGGCCTTCAGCGTGAAGAGCTACAACCAGCCGCGGCGCGACCAGCGGCAGAAGGTGCTCCAGGCCGCGCGCGAGCTGGGGATGATGGTGGTGCCGGAGGGCGGCTCGCTCTTCCAGCACAACCTGACGATGGTGGTGGACGGGCACACGGGCGTCGAGCACTCGATTCCGGTGCCGAAGGTGTACGCGGACGTGCTGCAGCTCTGGTCCCGGAGCGGGACGGGCTACACGCCGACGCTCATCGTGGCGTACGGCGGCGTCTGGGGTGAGAACTACTGGTACCAGAAGACGAACGTGTGGGACGACAAGCGGCTGCTCGCGTTCGTGCCGAGGCGGGTGGTGGACTCGCGCAGCCGCCGGCCGACGATGGTGCCGGAGGACGAGTTCAACCACTTCCGCATCGCCGAGGTGACGCGGGCGCTGAACGACAAGGGCGTGAGCGTGCAGCTCGGCGCGCACGGCCAGCGCGAGGGCCTGGGCGCGCACTGGGAGCTCCAGATGTTCGGTCAGGGCGGGATGAAGCCGCTGCAGGCGCTGCAAGGCGGCGACACTGTCCGGGGCGCACTACCTCGGGCTGGACGGGGACCTCGGCTCGCTGGAGGAGGGCAAGCTGGCGGATCTGCTGGTGCTCGACAAGAACCCGCTGGAGGACCTGAAGAACAGCACGTCCATCAAGTACACGATGGTGGGTGGCCGGCTCTTCGACGCGATGACGCTGAACGAGCTGGGCGGCCGTCTGCTCAAGCGCGAGCCGCTCTTCTTCGAGCGTGAGGGCCAGGAGGTCTGGGGCCCGACGACGACGCTCGGCACGCACGAGGACTGAGTCACGTCACCCGGAACAGGGCGCGTCGAACCGCTTCCGCCGCGCGCTCCATGAAGGTCCGCGCGGCCTCGTGTGGGGGGATGCCCAGCGCCCGCAGCGTGCGCCAATGGTCCAGCAGCACCACCGCCGAGGCCGCCAGCGCCAACGGCCACCACATCACCCACCACGCCGCTCTCATCGCCGGGCCCCAGCCCTGCCGCGCGAAGAAGTCGCTGTGGAAGCGCAGGTGGTGCGTCTCATCCCCGGCGATCTCTTCCAGTGCGCGTCGCAAGGCGCCCTCCGGAAGCCGGGACGCCAGGAGGTCGAAGAGACCGCTGGCCACCACCTCGGCGACGAGCAGGACCGTCAGCTTCAGGCGGAGCCCCATCAGCCGGCGCCCGAAGACGAAGAGGCGCTCGGTCCACGTGCGCGCCAGCAGCTCCCCGCCCATCTCCCGCACGATCTGCCCGAGGATGCGTGCGTGCCGCCCCTCTTCCGCCACGAAGAGCTTCAGCGCCGCCCGGTAGTCCGCGTCGATTCCCGGAAGCCGGGCCGAGTCGATCTCGTGCGCGATGCGTCCCTCTCCCGTTTCGCCGAGTTGCAGCCGTGCCAGCGATGAGCGCAGCGTGTCCCGCCACTCAGGGGCCGCCTCGTTGAACCGTTCCAGTCCTCCGGGCAGCGCCCGTGCACGATTCGCCTCGAAGTGTCGCCGCCAGCTCCGCCACTGCATCGCGTCCTCCCTGGGTCCGCCGGACGCGCGGGCCCATGACGGGGTGCCGATGCGTCTCGGTGCGCGCAGAGATGCCCCTTCTGCTCGCGCCACGCAGGCCCACGTTGGTCGAGCGGTCGGGAGTACGAGCCGAGTGGTCGCGGCTCTCTCGGAGTGCCCACGCGCACGGCGGCGGCTCGAGCGCGACCGCTCGCCCCGGGTTACCGACCACTCACCGGCTCGTGTGGACGATGGCGGCGAGTCAGGCGTTCCCTGGGCGGGCCAGGGGCGCGAGCTGGGTGAGCTGCTCCTCCGCCAGGGTCCGCACGTCGCGCTCGAGCGCCACGAGCTCGGGAGGCAGCCCGTCGGCGCGGTGCGCCTGGGGCTCGTAGCAGGTGGCCCAGCCCTTGCCGCCCTCCATGAAGATGCGGACGACGAAGGAGTGGCGCTCGTGGGCCGACGGGCTCATCGCGAGCTTGGGCTCACGGGGCTCCACGTTGGGGATGCGGTGCAGGTCCACCAGGGTGGCGAGCCGCTGGTGCAGCACGTCGAGCCGCGCCCCGTTGTCCGCGTGGGACACCAGGTAGGTGTGGCGCTTCTCGGCTCCCGGGGGGCGGTGCGTGAGCATGAGGCCCTTGCCTCGCGTGGAGGCGAGACGGAACCCTTCGCGCTCGTCGATGAGCTCGAAGTGCAGCATCTCCGGAGTCCGCACCTGCAGCTGCACCGGTTGGGGCACCAGCGCCGCGAAGGACAGGGCGCGCAGGTCGAGCAGCAGCGTGAGCAGCTCGACGGGGAGGCGGTCCTTGTCCTCGTACAGGGACGTCCAGCCCGGTGCGCCGCGGAGCACGACGCGGAAGTGCAGCGAGGACGGGGCGCGCAGGGTGGCGGGCTGGAGGGCCTCGTCGGCACGGTGCGGTGGCAGGTCGAGCACTCCCGAGCGCCGGACGCGCTCCTCGAGCTTGCTCAGCACCTCGTGGAGCCCCTCGGCGGACGGGTCATTGACGGGGACGGTGAGGCCGATGGGCGCGGGCGTGGCGGGCGGGTGGAACACGACGGCCCAGGCGTCGTCCCGGTTGAGGACGAAGTGGAACCGGTGCGCGTTGTCCACGAGGTGGAGGGCGAGGAGGTCCGGTCCGCCCTTCACCGAGTCGGGCGCGGGGACCCGCAGCGCCGCCGTCCGCGCGAGCTCCTGGGGATCGACGCCCGGCAGGTGGCGGACCCGTGAGGGCTCCGACGAGGGGCTCGCGGGGAGCAGTGCCGGGGACGCGGCCCTCCGCCCCGCGAAGTAGGTGACGGCGATGACGAAGACCGCGAGCGCGACGATGATGAGGAACGACACAGTCCTCCCTGGCGTGAGGGTGGCCAGCATCCGGGCCGTGGCGACTCCGCGTCAACACTGCCCGGCCCCGCCGTGAAGCCATGCTCGGCTGCCCGGTGGGGGCTCCGGCTCCGGTGGGCGCCACCTGCCCTGGCAGGCGATGCCTTGTCCCGCTTGCATGCACAACCTCGCGGGGCTCGCGCTGATGCGTGGGGATGAGTCGAGCCTCATCGGCAACGTCGAGCACCGGGCCGGTGACGGCACCCACCGACTCGGCGGTCATGCTGCGGCTCGGGCCGTAGGCGCACGGGAGGGGAGCGCATGGGACGGGCGTGGGCTGTCTGGGCCGGGGTGTGGCTGGGGTTGGGGTGTAGCGCGGTGGTGCAGCCACCGGAGCCCGTCGAGCCGCTGGGAGTCCTGGCGCGAGGGGCACACGAGGGGCGGGGCGGCACGCGCCATGTGCGCCCGGTGGAGGGCTCGGTGCTCGGGTGGACCGTGGCGGTGGATCGCCGGGGCAACGCCTTCATTTCCCTCACGTACGAGCGGAGCGGGGTGGACCTCGGAGGCGGCGCGCTGCCCGGAGAGAGTGGCCTCGCGCTGGCGAAGTACGCGCCGGACGGCAGGCACCTCTGGTCGAAGGCCTTCCCCACCTCTATCGACACCCAGCCCACCGTGTCCGCGATGGCGGTGGACGAGGCGGGCAACGTCTACGTCACCGGGGCGCACCGCGAGCCCTCGCTGAGCCTCGGGGGAGAGCCGGTGCCCGCGGGGGTCTTCCTGGCGAAGTACGCGCCGGACGGCACGCACCTCTGGTCGCACGGCACGTCGCTGCCGGGCGTGGAGCTGCTCCCCCCGAGCGCCCTGGCCGTGGACGAGCGCCGGGGGCAGCTCGTGGCGGCGGTGAACTTTCTCGACCCGGGACGCCCTCTCGGCGCCGCGCTCATCGGCCGGGCGCGAGTGGAGGACGGGCGGGTGCTCGCGCTGAAGCCCGTGGTGCGCTGGGGCAGCCTGTCGGTGACGGCGCTGGCGGTGGAGCCGTCCGGCTGCCTCACGGTGGCGGGCTTCTTCGAGGGCGAGGTGGACCTTGGCGGAGGCCCCTTCACCACGACGCTGCCGCGCAGCCCGTTCCTCGCCCGCTTCTCCCCGGAGATGCGCCACCTGTGGTCTCGCGGCCTCGTGGGGGCGGAGGGCAGCGTCACGGGCGTGGCGGTGGAGCCGGGGCGCATCCTCGTGGTGGGCGAGTACTCGGGCGACTTCACCTTCCGGGGGCAGTCGCGGCCGGCGGAGGGCCGGGACGCCTTCGTGGCGGCCTATGGCGATGAAGGCAACGAGCTGTGGGTGCGCCACTTCGCGGAGGGGGCCACGGCGGTGGCGATCGACGCGGAGAACCGGGTGGTGGTGACGGGCCAGTACCGTCCGGGAGACAGCGTGGGAGGCTCGCGGCTCCCCTCGCGCCCGGGGGGCTCGCCGGACAACCACCTCTTCGTGGTGAAGCTCTACCGGGGCTCCGGCGGGCACGAGTGGTCGCGAGGCCTCTTCTCGGATGAGGTGCTGCGCGGGGGGCGCCTGGCCATGACGCGCTCGGGCGAGGCGCTGCTCCTCTCGAGCGCGGCGGGCCTGGCCGAGGTCGGCGCCGGGCCGGTGCGGTTGCCCTCGGAGTCCGCCGTCCTGCTGCGCTTCGGGCGGTAGTGCCACCCCCCATGGGACGTCAGAGGGCGCCGATCTTCTGGAGGAAGGCGGTCATCGCGTCGGCCATCACCTGGTGGCCCTCGGCGGTGGGGTGCCAGTCCTCGCCATAGGGGTCGCCCGTGATGGGCTTGTAGGCGAAGTAGTGGACGTTGGTGTCACCCTCGTTGCGAATCGTGGCCACCATCTCGGAGACGTAGGTCTGGATGAGCGTCCAGTGCTTGCGGCCCTTCGGGAAGTTGTCGTTCATCAGCGGGCCGATGGAGCAGACGATCGTCGCCTGGGGGTAGTACCGACGCAGCTTGCGCACGAAGTCGGCGTAGGCGGCCTTGAAGGGCTCACCGGGCGGGGCGGTCGGCGTCTGGGTTTCGTCGAGCACGTTGAAGTCGTTGTTGCCCAGGTTGATGACGATGAGGTCGGGGACGAACTTCGTGGGGTCCCAGAGCGGCTTCCCCGGGTCGTTGGGGTAGACGCGGTCGTAGAGGACGGGGAAGGCCTGGTCCGTCTTGCCATTGAGGTTGCGGTAGACGCCGGTGCCCGAGATGCAGGTCTGGAAGACCTCGGCGTTGAACTTGCGGCCGATGAGCGCGCCGTAGGCCTTGGTGATGTTCTCGTTCTTCGTGTGGTAGCCGGTGTTGGGCTCGGTGTTGCTGGGGGCGAAGATGCGCACCTCGTTGCCGTAGCCGCAGGTGATGGAGTCGCCGATGAACTCGATCTTCTTCTCCTGCCGGGGCGGCGGCTCCAGGATGATGCCCTGGAGGCTCAGGCCGACGAACCGGATGTTGCCGGCATAGGACTCGGTGGCCTTGACGACCTCGACGATGTGCTCGCCCTTGGAGAGGTTGCGGGCACCCTTGTACATGAGGGCGCCGCCCTTCGGCTTGAGCTCGGCCTTCGCCTCCTCCACACCATCGACGAGGATGCTGACGAAGTTGGTGTGCTCGTCGCCTCCCTCACCGTAGTCCTCGAAGGCCACGTCCACGCCGGTGCAGTTGCAGCGGAAGCGCACGGTGGTGCCCGGGTGGGCGTACGTCGGACCCTCATCGGTGGTGAGGTCCATGCGCCCGATGAACTGGAGGTTCGGGTCATCCGCGGTGTAGTCGAACCAGGGGTCGAAAGGCTCACAGCCGGCCAGTGCGAGGACCGGCAGCAGCCAGGGGATGCGAAATCGGCTCATCCGTCTCTTCTCCTGGCCGGGGAGTATCGCGCAGGAGGGCAGGGGCGTCATCCAAGGGAGGCCGGGGGCCGGAAGAACCCGCAGGAATTGCGTCGGGGGCGTGGCCACGCAGCATTTGCGCGCGCCGCGAGGGCCCTCCCAAGGGAGCACCACGGGAACGCCCGTTGCACTAGGATGGGGCATCCCTGTCTGATGGAGTGAAGCCATGAACAACATCCAGCGCATCCTCGTCCCGGTCGACTTCTCCGAGACCTCGAAGCGGGCACTCGACTACGCGCTCCTCTTCGCCAACCGCTTCGACGCGAAGCTGGACGTCCTGCACGTGTGGCGCCCGTCCGAGTACGCGGGTGACCAGATGGTGATGCTGACGCGCAGCGAGCCCGAGCTCACCCTGTCCACGTTCCTGCGCAACCATGCGGACCAGCAGCTCTCGACCTTCCTGAAGGGCGTGCCGCACTCGAAGCAGATGCTGGAGTCGGGCGAGCCCGCGCACGTCATCGCGAAGGTGGCGGCCGAGGGGACGTACGACCTCATCGTCATGGGCACGCACGGGCGCACGGGCCTGTCGCACATGATGGTGGGCAGCGTGGCGGAGAAGGTGGTGCGGCTGGCGCCCTGCCCGGTGCTCACGTACCGCACGCCCGACGCGAAGTAGCCCGGCCGCCAGGCCGCGACACGGGGAAGCAGCCGGGCCTCACGGGGAGTCAACCCGTGACGTGGTAGCGCTTGCGAGGCGCCGCGCCCGGGACGAGAGTGCGAGTCCCCCTTTCGTCCCGGAGTCACGACGTGCCCTCCGCTCTCCCCCTGTCCGCCGCACTGCTCTCCCTGCTCACCGCCGCGCCGAAGGCTCCGGTGGCCGCGATGAAGGATTCGGGCCCGTCGCCCCAGGTGGCCGGGCAGCTCATCGGCGCGGCGCTCTCGGAGGGCCATGCCTATGCGCGCCTCGCCGAGCTCACCGATGGCATCGGTCCGCGCCTGTCCGGCACCGAGGGCGCGGAGGCCGCGGTGCAGTGGGCGAAGCGCGGCTTCGAGGCCGATGGGGTGAAGGTGTGGCTGGAGCCGGTGAAGGTGCCGCGGTGGGTGCGCGGGGAGGAGCGCGCGCGAGTGCTCGCCTCGGAGCGCTTCCGGGAGCACCCGCTGTCCATCCTGGCGCTGGGTGGCAGCGTGGGCACTCCGGCCGGGGGCGTCACCGCCGAGGTCATCGAGGTCCGCTCGCTGGAGGAGGTGGCGACGCTCGGGGACAAGGTGAAGGGGAAGATCGTCTTCTTCAACCACTCGATGCGCGAGGCGGCGGACTACGGCAAGGTCGCCGGACTGCGGACGCGAGGGGCGTCGGTGGCGGCGAAGAGCGGGGCGGTGGGGATGCTGGTGCGCTCGCTGGCCACGGCATCGCTGCGCTCGCCGCACACGGGGGCCATGCGCTACGACGAGGGCGTGCCGCGGGTGCCGGCGGCGGCGGTGTCCGTGGAGGACGCGGAACTGCTGCACCGCCTGCTGGCGGGCGGGCCGGTGAAGCTGGAGCTGAAGCTGGGCAGCCAGAACCTGCCGGACGCGGACTCCTTCAACGTGGTGGCCGAGGTGAAGGGCCGCGAGAAGCCACAGGAGGTGGTGCTGCTGGGCGCGCACCTGGACTCGTGGGACGTGGGCACGGGGGCGCACGATGACGGCGCGGGCGTGACGATGGTGATGGAGGCGGCGCGGCTCATCTCGAAGCTGAAGCCAGCGCCGCGGCGCACGGTGCGCGTGGTGCTCTTCATGAACGAGGAGAACGGCCTGCGCGGCGGCAAGGCCTACGCCGAGGCGCACGCGGCGGAGCTGGCCAACCACGTGGCCGCGCTGGAGATGGACGCGGGAGGAGGCAGGCCGCTGGGCGTGTCGTTCCGGACGGCGCCGGGGGGCGAGGAGCTGGTGCGCCCGTGGCTGCGCCCGCTGGAGGCGCTGGGGGCGGGAACGCTCCTCGAGGGCGATGCGGGTGGGGCGGACATCTCGCCGATGGCACCGGCGCGGGTGCCCTTCGTGGGGGTGAGGGTGGACAGCAGTCGGTACTTCGACGTGCACCACTCGCACGCGGACACGCTGGACAAGGTGGACCCGAAGGACCTGGCGCAGAGCACGGCGGCGCTGGCGTGGGTGGCCTACGTGCTGGCCGAGGTGCCCGGCGTGCTGCCGCGTCCCGAGGCGCCGGCCGAGACTCCCAAGACCCCGGCCGCGCCACTCGCGACGCCCAAGCCCTCGGCCCCGTGAGGCCATCTCGATGAGCGACAATCCCGCGGACCCCGAGGTGCGGCTGAAGCAGGAGCACCGTGCGTCCATCCTGCACGCGCTGAAGGAGGTACACGAGCGCGTGCACGAGGCCTACCCGGACCAGGCGAGCCCGAAGCTGTCACAGGGCTGGGTGGACCGGAGGCGGCTGCTGCTGGTGGACCTCGCGCTGCAGCTGTGCGAGGAGGCGGTGAAGGGCGAGACGCTGGGCGCGCGGGAGCTGGCGGAGCGGCTGCACCCGGTACTGTTCTTGGCGCGGGAGCTGGCGCCGGGGCACGGCCTGGAGAAGGCGGCGGAGCTGGTGCTCGAGTCCCTCGGGGAGGGCGAGCCGGGACTCGTGGTGGACTGACGGAGAGGCTCCGTGGTTCCGTGTCATTCCGGATGCGCGTTTTGCAATAGCTTGGAGGTGTTCGGTGTCCTCGCTGCAATCTCGCTCGCCTTGGCGTCGGGCCTCTCCATCGACGCGGTTCCTTCTCGCGCTCGGTTCCGTCGCTCTGCTTTGTCTGTCCTGCTCCACCACTCCATACGCGCCTCGCGGCTCACTCTCTGGCGCGCGCTCTCGGTTCGACCAGTCGTGTGGCGCCGTCTGTGCCGCCCCGGTCAATGCGAGCACCGGGGAGTTCCTCGCGCCGACGGCGACTCGGGCCGGCCAGGCCTTCGAGACGGTCGTCCGGGTCGCTGAGGCCGCCCAGGGCCTCAACACCCTCGAGCGAGCCCTGACCGGCGCGGAGCTGGACCTCGTCGAAGCAATTCTCAAGGTGTGCGTGGCGCAGGCCCACGCCGACGTCAACGAGGCCTATCAGCAGCGAGACGGCGGCTCCAGGTTCGAGAACGGGAAGTTCCCAAGCGATGCGGAGTGCAAGAAGTTCGTTGGGCGCGATGCGGCGGGGGAACGGGTCACCCTCGCCCAGGAACTCGGGCGGCTCAAGCACGCCGCGGCCTTTGCCTGCATCAAGGCTCGCTTGCCCCCGGAGCTCCGAGACAACTTCACCGTCGAGCCTCGCTACAAGCCGGACCCCGATGTAGATGGAGTCGTGCTCACCAACGGGGGGCTCAACACGCTCCATCCCGACTTCGTGGTGCACGGGACGAGAAATGCCACCGACGTGCAGTGCGTCTACGAGTTGAAGTTCCCCTGCTTTTCCAACCACAAGCTGGACCCGCGCAAGTCCCCGGGTGCAGAGGCGCAATTGGGGGCCTACCAGAAGCTCACGAAACGATGCCCGGCGGCCCTCATCTCTCCCACAGGGCTTTTCCAGTTCGGCATCGCGCCATGACTCCCCACTACCCTCGCATCCGCCACCGTGGACGTCGCCCCGGTTACGTCAAGCTCTGGAGTGGCGAGACGCCCCGCTTTCCGCGGGAGTTGCTCGCGCGAGACGTTGTCCGCTTCGCCTTCTACATGCCGCACGACCACCCGGAAATCGCCTCTGGAGTGAATCACGCGGTCGAGAGCTACATGCGTGCGGTTGGGCAAGGTCCCACGACAATCGACCATTCGTTCACCAACGATGATGAGGGCGACGCACTGACCGAGGATCGCTGGGACTACATCCGCGAACTCCTCCAGCCCGAGCGGCCCTTTCGCTTCATCGAAGAGCTCAGCGAACCCACCGTCTATCGCTTGGAAAAGAGGGGCTACGCCACCCAACTCATCCTCAATGGAGGCTTTGCCAGCAGTAACGGCTACGAGCTCTGCTACCTGGCCCGCCTTCCCTGGCGTACCCCCTCCCCTGATTCAGTGAGTCTGCTCACCGCGACGCTCCCCACCGATTACCTGGAGGCGCACGGGCCCGCGAGGGTGCGCGAGCTCGCCCTGGGAATGGCGTCCCAGCTTCGTTTCGCCACCGGGCACGCTGGCCTCGCTTTGCACCTCTACTGGTCCTAGTCCTCGAGGACAAAGCCCTCCGCGCGGAGCTCTTGCGCTACCCGGGTTTCGACCTACGCTCCGCCTGGCTCGACGCGAACCGGATGGGCGCGCGAGTCGATGGTGTCCACTGGCTCAACTTCCTCGCGCAGCCCGTGCTGGGCCAGCTCGGTGGAGCCGCTGCCCTTCGCTCCCGCCTCGCTGCCCAGAAACCACGGTGCACGAGCTCGACGGGGACCGCGTTGTTGTCGCCCTGGGTGAGCGGCCCGAAGCAGGAGACCTGTCCGTCGGGGAGTCCCTTCCCGGGTACCGCGAGCTGGCACGGATGCTGGAGCCCTGGCTCGAGCCTCTGCGGTTATCGGACAGCGCCTGGTCCGACGAGCCATCGAGCTACTCTGGCATGCGCTTCACCAAGGACGCGGCACGGCGCTGGTGGAGACGCTTCCTCGACTGATGCTCAGTGTCCCGTCACCTCGGGGCAGGCACACGCAGTCGTTCACCCGGCGGCGGGGTTTCGGGCGGAGCCAGTGGGGGGCGGACACTCGGCGCCCGGAGGCGGGCTCCCCCAACCCGGAGTGGAGTCGGGCACACCGCGCGACAAGTCGTTCCGGTGTCCGGCCCGCTCCACTATCCTCGGAGGCCGAGGAGGAGTCATGCAGAGCCAGGAGGGCACGAGGTCCGAGCGGGCGCGCAGCTTCATCGAGCTGCTGGACCGCATCCGCATCATTGAAGACGAGGCGGCGGAGGAGGCGCTGCTCGACGAGCTCGCCCGACCCGAGCGCCCCTTCATCCTCTCCTTCGTCAACGCGCACGCGATGAACCTGGGCTGGAATCAACCAGGCATGCTGGAAGGGCTGTTCCGCTCGGACATGCTGCTGCGCGATGGGATTGGGGTGAAGCTGGGCCTCAAGGCCTTCCAGCGGCCGTTCGGGCTGAACATGAACGGCACGGACTTCATCCCGAGGATTGCGAGCCGGTTCCAGGGGAGGAAGGCGGCGCTCTTCGGCACGCGCGCGCCGTGGCTGGACTCCGCGCGGCGCAAGCTGGAGGAGATGGGGCTCACCATCGTGGCGTGCCAGGAGGGGTTCGACCCGCCGGAGACGTACGTGAAGCTGGCGGCCGAGACGAAGCCGGACCTCATCCTCATGGCGATGGGCATGCCCAAGCAGGAGGAGGTGTCGGTGAAGCTGCGCGAGGCCCTCGCGCACCCGGTGCTCATCGTGAATGGGGGCGCCATCCTGGACTACATGGGCGGCAAGGTGCCGCGAGCGCCGGCGGTGATGAGGCAGGTGGGGATGGAGTGGCTGTTCCGCCTGGCGGTGGAGCCCAAGCGACTGTTCCGCCGGTACGTGCTGGGAATTCCCGTCTTCTTCACCCACGTGGCCGAGGTGAAGGTGGTGGGCGAAGGTGAGCAGCCGGGCGGCCGGACGTAATGCCGGATGTTCGCTGGGGGACCGCCCTCCTCCCCGCTGTGGCCGGTGGGGAATAGGGGGTATCTAATGCGTCAAGACATGGACTCCGCCCAAGCCGCTCATCAGTCCTTCCTGCGTACGAAGACCTTTGGCGCCCTGGACGGGCTGCGCGCCATCGCGATTCTGGCGGTGGTGCTCTACCACGTGCTGGAGGCTCGGCAGGGGCTCATCGGCCGCTTCTACCTGAGCGTCTCGCTCTTCTTCGCCATCAGTGGCTTCCTCATCACCACGCTGCTGCTGCGCGAGCGGGCGAAGACGGGAAGCATCTCGCTCAAGGGCTTCTACGCGCGGCGGTCGCTGCGCATCTTCCCGCTCTACTACGCGGTGACGTTCCTCTACATCGTGCTGGTGTTCTTCCTGGAGAAGGACCCGCTGGTGCGAGGGGCGTTCTTCGACAACGTGCCCTACTACCTGACGTACACCTCCAACTGGTTCATCCCGTTGGAAGAGGGCCGCATCATCTTCTACTTCGCGTGGTCGATGGCCACCGAGGAGCAGTTCTATCTGATGTGGCCCTTCGTGGTGCGCGCCTTCAAGAGCGCCTGGGGGCCGGTGGTCTTCATGTCGGGGCTGCTGGGCCTGGGGCTGTTCGCGCACTGGGGCGTGACGACGGGCTACCTCGACACGACGCACTTGTGGGTGCGCATCCTCGCCAGCGTCTCCATCTCCATCTGCATGGGGTGCCTGGCGGCGTACCTGACGCACTACCCGAAGACGTTCGAGTGGACGTGGAAGGTGCTGGGGCAGGCGTGGAGCGTGCCGGTGGTGGTGCTGCTGGTGTCGGTGGCCATCTACCGGTACGACACGCCGCTGTGGCTGTCCTCGCTGCTGCTCACGGTGATGGTGGTGGCCATGTGCATCCGCCCCAACCATGTGCTGGCGCCGCTGGTGGACCACGCGTGGCTGCGCTACATGGGCTCCATCACGTATGGCATCTACCTCCTGCACATGATTTCGCTGAACATCGTGCGGCGGGTGGTGCCGTTCCACAACGAGGCGGTCTACTACGTGCTGACGCTGGCGCTGAGCATCGGGCTGGCCACGCTGAGCTACCGCTACTTCGAGACTCCCTTCCTGAAGCTGAAGGACCGCTTCGACTGGCGCGGCGAGAAGAAGCCGGCGCCCGCTCCGCAACCGGTGGTGAGCACCCCGGCGAGCCCGAGCTAGTCACACCCGAGGAATGCAACCCATGACGACACTGGCCCGTCCTCCCATCCTGCTGACGATGGCCGACTATTACGGCACGCTGGCCGCGGTCCGCTGCCTGGGCCGGCTGGGAATCCCCATCACGGTGGCCGAGTCCAAGCTGCTGGCGCCCGCGCGCTGGAGCCGCTACGTGACGCGCCGGGTGGAGTGCCCGGACGTGGGCGACTCGGACGCCTTCCTGGAGTGGCTGATGCGCTTCGGCGAGCGGGAGCCCGGCCACGTGCTCTACCCGACGAGCGATGACATGGCGTGGCTGTTCGCCCTGCACCGCGAGGAGCTGGGGCGGCACTTCCTCATGTACCAGCCGGGCGTGGACGTCATCTACGGGCTGCTGAACAAGCAGCGGCTGCACGACCTGTGCAAGGACGTGGGGCTGGACGTGCCGGAGACGTGGTTCCCCGAGGGCGAGAAGGACCTCGAGCGGGTGGCGGCCGAGGCGCGCTTCCCGGTGCTGCTCAAGCCGCAGACGCAGATTCTGTTCGAGAGCCACGTGAAGGGCGCGCAGGTGGAGCGCGCGAGCGAGCTGCTGCCGCGCTACCGGGAGTTCCTGGAGCGCAACCGGTACGGGCGCAAGCTGCTGGACCAGGACCCGAAGGCGAACCGGCCGATGGTGCAGGCCTTCTACCCGGAGGCGGCGCAGAACATCTTCAGCCTGAGCGGCTTCGTGGACCGGACGGGCGAGCTGTTCGTGGCGCGCGGGGCGGTGAAGGTGCTGCAGCGTCCGCGCAAGCTGGGCATCGGCCTGTGCTTCGAGGAGGTGCCGGTGGAGCCGGTGCTCGCCGAGAAGCTGCGAGCGCTGTGCAAGAAGCTCGGCTACCACGGCACGTTCGAGTTGGAGTTCATCCGAGCCGGAGGCAAGCAGCTCCTCATCGACTTCAACCCGCGCTTCTACAGCCAGATGGGCTTCGACATCGCGCGGGGCAAGCCCGCTGCCGCTGATGGTGTACGAGGCGGCGTGCGGCCACGAGGCGCAGCTCGCCGAGGTGTCGCGCGAGGCGCTGTCGTGGAAGGGCGGGGGCCAGTACATCTACTGCCACCGGGGCATCTTCGAGCTGCTGTTGAGGGCGCAGGGCCTGTCGGGCCGGCTGTCGTCGGACGAGGTGAAGCACTGGCGCGAGTGGTACGCGCGCAACCGGGAGCGTGCGGTGGACGCGGTCATCGACACGGGGGACTGGGTGCCGTGGATGGTGGACGTGGCCATGCACCTGCGCTCCTACGCCCGGCACCCCAAGGGCTTCATCCGCACCATGGTGCTCGACAAGTAGGCCCGAGTCGGCGGGACCGACCCCGCCGCCGGAGAGCAGTTGCCATCTGCGGTGCCCCTCATGACGGAGCTGCTCACCCAGGAGTCAGAAGTCCTCGCGGACCTGGGCGAGGGTGTACTCCTTCTGCGCGGGGACGGCGGGCCCCGTTTTCTCCACGAGCCAGGCGGGAGCGCCCTGCTGTACAAATCCTCTGACACCTTCTGCCGGCGCCCCTGAGGGGAGGGCGGCTTGGGCGGGGTGTGCCCCAAGGGGGCTGTACAAATCCTCTGACACCTTCTGCCGGCCCCTGAGGGGAGGGCGGCTTGGGCGGGGTGTGCCCCAAGGGGCCTGCACGGCTTCTGCACTGGCCCGGCGCACAGCCTGCGTGACACCCGTCAGCGGCCCTTTCTCGGCCCCTGCTACATCAGCCCGCCCCTCAACAGGGCCCCCATTCCTCCTAACTCTTCGGCTTTGCCCTCACTTGAGGGAGCGCGCGGGGGTCCCGTCCTCGCTCGCGGAGAACCTGCGCCGGAGGTTGGTGGAACTCCGGCCCCACAACCCCTGCGGCCCCGGGCTGCCTCACGGCGGTCAACCAGGGGCACGCTCCCCCGGCCGCTTCACTTAAATCCTCCTCTACACCGCACCGTGAAGTTAAAGAATTGAGTGAAGCAGCTCCAACAACCTCCTTTAAAATCAATAGCTTGGAGCCACCTTTACTTAATGTCCCTACTTTACTAAGTACTCAAATCGGTGTATTTAGTGAAGAAATGATGGACCGGGACTTTGAAGAAGAAGCCCTTGCCGTGCTAACGGAGGTCCTGGAGGAGCCCCTGCGTCCCTACGAGGGCACCTCCAACATCGGCCCCCCTACTCTGAAGCAGGTGGATCTCATCGTTGAGGGCCCCGAGCACCTGTTCCTGGTGGAGTGCAAACCCTCGGCAAGTGCCCGAAGCCTTGAGATGGGAATCGAGCAACTGAAGCGAGTGCGCGTGTGGCGCAACTACAAGCCCGCCATTCCCGTCATCGCGGTCCCCTTCATGGGGGAAGTCGGCAAGCAGCTCTGCCGTTCCGCAGCTGTGTCCTGGATCGACTTGGCTGGGAACGCCAATCTCCATGGGTCGGGTCTCCGCGTCCGGATCGAGGGCCGCCCCAATCGGCATCGAAAGCCAGGCCGCCCCGCGAATGTCTTCGCGCCCAAGAGCGCCCGTGTGACACGCCACCTGCTGCTCGATCCCACCCGGGTTTTCCGCCAACGGGAGCTCGCCCAGGAGACGGGGCTGGGGGAAGGTTTCGTCAGTCGCATTGTTCGACAGCTCGAGAGCGAGGGGTTCCTCTCACGAGAGGACGGTGCCCTCCGGGTCAGGAATCCCGGCCTGCTCCTGGAGGCCTGGCGAAAGGCGTACTCGTTTAACCGCCACAATGTTGTCCGAGGCCATATCCCGACGCGCTCTCCCCAGATGCCGCTGGCACGCTCACGGGCTCGCTGAGGGAGAGGCTCGATCCCCCATGCCGCAACGGGGCTTGCGTCCGCGTGGCTGCACGCAGGGTTCGCCGGTTTCCGGGTCGTGACGGTCGACGTGCAGCAACTGCCCTCGTTGGACCTGCTCCATTTCAGGCAGGAGGAGCGAGGCGCCGATGTCTGGCTATCCTGCCCGATTACCGGGGTGTCTTCGACGGAGCCGTCGACATCGAGGTATTCGTTGCGTCAGCGGCGTACAGACCTACCTGGATCTACTCGCCATGCCCGAGCGCGCACAGGAGGCGGCGGAGGATCTCCGCCACAAGCAGCTCGCCTGGAGTCTTCATGGCTGAGAAGCCGCAGACGCGCGCGGGATATCCGCCGGAGCTGGCCCTGCTCGCCCGAGCCACCTGTCTCTACGTGGCGACCGTCCTGGGTGATCTCATCGAGGAGATCACCGTCGTCGGTGGGCTCGTCCCCTCGCTGCTCATCACCCCCCAAGACGATTCCGTGGAGGTGCACGCCGGAACCCGGACCTCGACCTCGGTCTATCTATCGCGGTGTTCGACGAGGAGCGATACCAGGAGATCGCCGAACGGCTGAGGGGAGCGGGCTTCACGCAAGCCCCGAACGGGAACGGACGGCTTTCGCGCCAGACGTGGGGAATCGATACGAACAGGGCCGGATGACACTGGACTTCCTTATTCAGCCCACGCGCGCTGATGACCAGCCCGGCAAGCTGCGCAACCTCGAGCCGGATTTCGCGGCCATCATCATGCCCGGCGGGCTCCATCTGGCGTTCAGGGACCGTGTCCGCGTGGAGATGAACGACATCACGATCCGGGGGGAGCGTGCCCACCGTCACCTCTGGGTATGCGGTGCGGGTGCTTTCATCGTCCTCAAAGCGCTGGCGTTCAGGATCCGGGGAACGAACAAGGACGCCTACGATCTGTTCTACGTCCTCAAATACTTCGGACAAGGCGTGGAGGACATCGTCCAACGGATGCTGCCCCTCTTGCAGGACGAGCACTGCATCAAGGCGCTCACGATCCTCCGCGAGGACTTCCTGACCCAGGATAGCCTCGGCCCAATGCGGGTCGCTCACTTCCTCGAAGGCCGGCCCGATGACGACAACCAAGCCGACGTGGTCGGCTTCGTGAGCCTGCTCTTGAACCAGCTCGGGAAGTGAATCGCCGGCTCCGTGATTCGCATCCGGCGAATGGTCATGGGCGCCGGCCGAAGGTGTCAGACGATTCGTAGGGCGCGAGGCGTCGGAACGAATCCTTTGACACCTTCCCCGGAGCACGCAGAATTGCTGAAGCATTGTCAAGGAATTGGTTCATGAGTGAAGCTTGGCTCCCATTCCACCGACTCAACCAAAAACCACAGAACCGTGACTCTCGCCGGCTCTAAAGTAGTGGAAGTCGATTTCAAAATTCAGACCCTTCTGGGATCCATAGCAGCGACAAAACAGCCTTTTGCGATGAAATGACTCGACTATGCTCCCATAGCTCTTCGCCACGAGCATCGGGAGATTCCAACCAAGCTGAAGCCGCAACCTCCTCTGGCTCCGCACGACAACCGCCCTTTCGGAAGTAGTCGCTAGCAAGTGTTGCTGGACGAAGGTGCGCGCCACGCTCTATCCAGTAGTGAAAGTCGGGTCCCGCCGCAGCCCACTTGACTACTCCATCTTTAGAATAGACGACGCAGCAACGCTCGCCACTAAACCTTGCAAAGCGAATAGCAGCCGCAGTAAAGCTGACCTTGAACTTCCGAGCAAGTTCAGACACGTAGTCAAGCGAAGGGTGGGCAACATCGCAACATTTTCTCCATACCTCGCTAGGCATTAAGAGCTCAGAGGCAAATGCGTTGGCTTCCTGCTCAGTGCCTAGATCATACAGTTCACTGATGACATCCTCATCACACAAGGAGAGTTCTAATTGATTGTGCTCCTCATGCAACTCCAAATGACCCAACTCGTGAGCGATAACGAAACGGCGTCGAGGCTCATACTCAATTGAGGCGCTGACGCTGATGACGGCACGAGAGCCGAGCCGCGCAAGACGACCTTCGCAGCCCTTGAGCGGGAAATTACGCACTAGCGCACCACGAAGATATGCAAAATCCTCGATGTTTATGTCGCCAAGATGGGCAAGCCCCTCTTGGGCAAGCACTGCACGGGCTCGCCTCTCGCCACGTGCGATATCAGCATCACTTTTGCCCACTGCTCTTCTCGCTCGCTAAGTGTTCATACTCAACAAGAAGAGCCACAAGCTCTTCACGCGAAGATGGCCCAGTCAGTCCCTTGTGAGCCACAGCAAGATGTTGCCCCCGTGGCGATTCCACAAGCGCACGAACACGAGTCATCAATTCTTCAGTGCTCAGGGAGGCAAATGCCTTCACCTGATCCACCAGACGCAAACTCTCCGCTTCACGTGTTTCAGATGCTTGAGCCAAGCGAGACTGAGATAGGCGGCATCGTGTCTCTTGCACATGCTTCCGCGCACGTGCGACAAGCGCCCTGGGGTCAATTCCTGCCTCACGCAGAATACGCTCAGCCTCAGCATCGCTGGAGGGCAGTTCGGCATCGAGCGCGTCCAGCAATTCAAGCCGCTGAACAAATTGCTGAGAGGAGGTAAGCTGCTTTTTCATGATGCCTGCCTCTTTTTGAGAAGAGCCTTGTAGCGCTTCTTGAGCTTGTCTTTAGCTAGGTAAATGCGCTCGGGCGGAACATTGTTTGCCTTCGCTATTTCCCCCACCTCAAACGCCCCGTCTGCAACGGCTTGCACGAACGCGATGAGCGAGTCATCGGTGCTTGCGGCATCGTAGGCGTCCTCCTCGATTTGCTCACATGCTTCCTTCGAGAGGTAGAACTCCTCTGGAGTGATGGGGCGCCGGATTGACGCATCTGCGTTCATCTCCACGCTTTCCTCCCACGCTCTCGCGTCACGCAACTTTATGTAGGAACTACTCACCTCATTGGACACGAGACTACGAACTACCCCTGACAAATGACCGGCTAGGGGCACGCTCTCATGCATCCAAGGTCGCGTACCCTCCAGGGTAAGAGCGATGGCCTCATGCACGTACTCCTCGGCTCTTTGTCGCACCTGTGACCACATCTCGCCACCATGTAGCGCCCGACATAGTCGGACCGCATACGCAGTGGTCCTCAGCAGGGCGCTCTCAAACTCTCTGTCAAACCGCTCGGCAACCGCCCGTTCCATCCGAACAGCCCCGTCCTCGGCAAGGGAAGGTGCTGGCCAGCGACTTTTTTTCAGCCCCTTGCTGAAAGTGTCCGTCTGCCCAGCACCAACTAGTTGAGGGGCCGAACTCTCCTGCCCCCACCTACATTGGAGCGTAAATCATGCTGAATTACCAGAATCACCTGACCATCCGACTGAAGCACCAGCTCGGCTTCAACCTGCTGTGGAATCACCACACGCACGAGGTGCATTACACGGGCAGCAACTGCCACGGCAGCCACAATCTCGATTCGATGGTAGCCGCCCACATGCACTTCTTCGCCGGTTATTACCTGTGGGATGGCTTGCGCTGGCAGCTCCACATCACGCGGTGGGACCCCGCCACGGATCCGCATCTGGCAGAGGTGAGGTACAGCAACTGCGGCCACTGCCAGCCTGAGCTCATGGCTCGGGGTGCGGTATGAAATTTCTGCATTTCGAAGTGGACACCAAGCCGGGTGACGCCATCGTCGTGAATTTGTCGGGCAATGCGGCCAACGTACGGGTAATGGATGGCACCAACTTTAGCGCCTTCCGGCGAGGGGCGCGACATCGCTACCTGGGGGGGCGTTACACGCAGTCACCCGCTATCATTCGGCCTCCGCACCCTGGTCATTGGCATGTGACGGTTGACCTGGGAGGATATGGTGGCCATGTCAACGCCTCAGTGCACGTGATGCAACCGTAGGGAAATTCCGGAGAGATCACGCAATCAACCCGTCTTGCTTAACTTGCGATGGCATGTCGCGAGCGCAGTGACAGCCGCATCCCACAACTTCACTGGGGCATGCTCAACATGCCCTGTCCTACTAGGAAAAGTACCTATGAGCATCGTTCATATCCCAGTATCCTTCCCCGTTGACGCCGATGGATTCATTCGCCGCGAGTGCCCCAAGTGCTTGCGCCAATTCAAAGCCAAGCTCACCCGCATTGACCAGCAAACTCTTTACACTTGCCCGTACTGCACTGTGATGGACAGGCACCAGACGTGGTGGACCCACGCACAACTGGAATACGCGCGAGGAGTGGCCGCCAAGGAGGTGATGGAGCCAGCTTTGGATCGCATAGCAAAGTCTTTCCAGCGTCTGGGGCGCACCAGTGGCGGCCTCTTGAAAAACAAAAGTGCGCACCAGGCAAACACGTATGCCGGACATCAAACCTCCGCTGGAGCCCAACGATATGCGGCGCGTGGAAGTGCCATGTCATCCTGACACTCCCCTGAAGGTGGATGAAAGTTGGGAGGGACCCCTGGCCTGCTTCTTGTGCGGAACTGCAGTGCCCGAAAAGGTATCAGACGACTCGTAGGGTTAGGAGGCGGGGATGCTCCGCGTCGCGCTCTGCTGCAGTGTCCAGTCTGGGGTG